>NZ_JBANCI010000001.1:328510-1723248 GCF_037120595.1 Alcaligenes sp. CHO6 | reverse complement strand
GTGCAGTAATGCATGTAGCTAACCAGTACTAATTGCCCGTGTGGCTTGATCCTATAACCCTTGAGGTTGTAGTGAGTTAAGTTGTTGACCACAGAACGTAATATTGAAGTGCAGCGCAACCCGCGCTTGACACCTTCGTAACCGCTGCTAGCTGATCCGTACTGATCGCTGGTAGTGTGCTTCTTCCAATTGGCTGGGACGTCCCCTAAAGACGGCCTGGCAACCAGTTACGCTTGACGACCATAGCAAGGTGGTCCCACACCTTCCCATCCCGAACAGGACTGTGAAACGCCTTTGCGCCGATGATAGTGGACGGACGTCTGTGAAAGTAGGTCATCGTCAAGCTCTTATTGCTCAAAACCCCCGCAAGCATCCCTTGCGGGGGTTTTGTTTTATGGGTCGCCACCGCATCGGTGACGGATACACCGGAACGATGCTGATCGTCTGGCCCCTGGGTTACGACTTCAGACGTACCACCCCCCTCCCCAAAGCCCGTTCTGGGCACCGCTTATCCCTTCTTGTTGCAGACTACGCCTCTTGGCCCAAGCCGAGGGGGTTGGTCATTGCGTATGCTTCCTGGGCTTGAGAGTTGATGTTTAGTCCTCTGCGGGTGCTACCTGCACGATGGCAGCCCTGCGAGGGGCGGGTTCAGCCTTAGCGGCTTGCTGAACCTCAGCCTCTCGCATCAAGCCGTTGTCCATCTGCCGGGTGATCGCGCTACGCTTAGTGCTTTTTCCTCTTAGCGTGCGTTGCGAGTAACTGGTGTTCCCCTTTTGTGCGGCTGTTGTCTTCTTCTTCTTCTTCTTCTTCTTCTTCTGCTGCCCACCTCGGGTAGTGACGATGTTTGGCGTTCGGTGATCCAAACACGCCTTGAGCCGCTGGCTTCATCGAGTTGTTGACTGCTAGCAGCTTATTCACAATTCCGTAGTCGGCCTATCTATCTATCTATCTATCTATCTATCTATCTATCTATCTATCTATCTATCTATCTATCTATCTATCTATCTATCTATCTATCTATCTATCTATCTATCTATCTATCTATCTATCTATCTATCTATCTGTCTGTCTGTCTGTCTGTCTGGCTATTGACCACAAGCTACTGCTCCGGCGCTCCGTGAGGCTTAGTCTCAGCCTCAGTCTTAGTTGCTGAGCTGCTTACCAGCGTCAGCTCAGACCAAGGCAGCGCCTCCCAGCTGCAGGCTCTGGCGCCCGTCTGTCTGTAGAAGGTGCCCAGACCACTGTCTAAGTTCGTTCTGCCGATCCACCCTTGATGCGCTCTGAAATTCCTACTCAGTTTCCCCGTTGCACCGTAGAATACGGATAAATACTTTAGAGCTAAAGGAGTTGCCCGTGGGTGGAGAGACAGCAGTAGACGCGATCATAATTGGCGCGGGGCATAATGGATTGGCGGCTGCCGTGGAGTTGGCCAGCAAAGGCTGGAAGGTTCTGGTCGTGGAGGCCAAAAGCTCGGCAGGTGGTGCGGTTAGCACTCAGGAACTGACTTTGCCAGGCTTCAAGCATGATGTGTGCGCCATGAACCTGTCCTCCTTTGCAGGTTCTGCATTTTTTCAACGTCATAAGGATGCGTTGGTCCGCCATGGCTTGGCCTTCGTCCCCGCAGAACACTGCTTTGCCAGTGTGTTCCGGGATCAACGCTATTTGGGCGTCAGCACGGATCTGGAAACGACTTTACAGCGGATTCGAGCCGTCTCTGAAAAAGACGCGCAGGCCTGGCAGAGCATGCTGGAGGACTTTCAGCGCAAAGCTCCTCATCTGTTTGCGGTCTTGGGTAGTCCTATGCCTTCCTTGGCGTTGTTCAAAAGCGCGTGGAAAAGCTGGCGTGAGCTGGGTAAGGATGGTGTTGCGGAGCTGATGCAATTGCTGCTGGCGACACCCCGTGACTTTTTGGACCGCCATTTCGAGAGCGACTCATTAAAAGCCATGATGGCAGCTTGGGGGCTGCATGTGGATTTCACCCCAGACACCGCCGGCGGTGCCTTGTTCCCTTATCTGGAATCCATGGCTAATCAAGCCTTCGGTATGGTGATCGGGCAGGGCGGTGCTGATACGATAATCCGCGCCATGACGAGCTTGTTGCAGGAGCTGGGTGGGGAGTTGCTGTTGAATGCCCCTGTGCAAACAATTGAGCAAGAGAATGGTCGTGCTAGGGCCGTTGTTCTGGCCGATGGGCGTCATCTGAAAGCAGACAAGGCAGTGATCGCGAATCTGAATCCTCAGTTGGTCTTTGGTCGCCTGGTGCAATCTGCTGCTGTTCCCAAGGAATATCAGAAGAAAGTGGATGCGTTCCGGCCGGGGCTGGGGACCATGATGATCCATTTGGCACTGGATGGCCTGCCCGACTGGAAAGCTGGTGCCGAGTTGCAGCGTTTCTCCTACGTGCATCTGGCACCCGATCTGGCCATGATGAGTCGTGTCTATGCCGAAGCAGCCGCCGGTTTGTTGCCTGCCGAGCCTGTGTTGGTGGTTGGACAAGGTACGGCTCTTGATCCTTCTCGTGCTCCAGAGGGTAAACACACCTTGTGGATTCAAGTGCGAGTGCTGCCTGCTCAGGTCAAGGGCGACGCTGCCGGCAAGATGGCTGCAGGTGACTGGGCACAGCTGAAAGACGCATACGCCGAACGGGTTCTGGATCTGCTTGAAAGCTATGCGCCTGGTTTGCGTAGCCAGATTCTGGCCCGCCATGTCATGTCCCCCCAGGATCTGGAGCAGTTCAATGCGAATCTGATTGGGGGTGATAATCTCTCGGGTAGCCATCACCTGGATCAGAACTTCTTCTTCCGCCCGGTCGCCGGTTACTCCAAATACAAAACGCCGATCAAGGATCTGTTTTTGTGCGGAGCTTCGACCTGGCCCGGTGCGGGGACTGGGGCTGGATCGGGCTATATGCTGGCCAATCTATTGGCGAAATAAACCTAGAGGCCATTCAGACGTTGCCGGGCATGCTCCAGGCGCACCTGTTTGGCTTCCATCTCCTGTAGTTGCCGCCGTATCCCATCTATATGTTCTTTAGCCGCTCGCCGGGCCAAGTCCGCTTGACCTTGCGTGACGGCATTGCATAACCGGGCATGCTGTCTGTCCAGCCTGCGTTTGGAGTCATGATCAGGATAGAGGTGCTGCACGGATACGCGTACCGTGGACAGCATCAGTTCATTGAACAGGCTGATCATGTGTACCAGCACCGGGTTGTGTGACGCCTCACAGATCGCTGAATGAAAAGCATGGTCAGCCCGAGCAATTTGTTCCGGCGCAGCATCCTGCATTTGCAGATCTTCCAGTTCCTGAAAGCGCCTCCGAATCATGATGTGATCGGCTTCCGTACCTCGGGCAGCAGCCAGTTGCGCTGCTTCGCTCTCCAGTAGTTCGCGTACTTCCAGTAGATCGTACAGCGTGCGTCCCTGTGCTTGCAGCAGGTGTTCCAACGGCGTGCTGACGCTGGAGTCGATCAGATTGGCGACGAAAGAGCCTTTGCCATGCTGCGTTTCAATCAGCCCCCGTGCTCGTAGTACTTGCAGCCCTTCACGCAGGGCAGAGCGAGATACCGTCAGTCTCTGCGTCAGTTGTCGCTCGGAAGGCAGTGCTTGCCCCGGTTTGAGGACGCCGTCCATGATCAAGGTTTCAATACGTTGGGCAACCAGTTCCGCGGTTGCCTCCAGACGTCGGGACTCCTGCATTTTCATACGTGGTCGGACCAGTTGTGTGCCTGAGTCAATGATAGCAAGCTGATTATCTATCTGTCTGATTTTTAAGTGTAAAGATAAACCCTGAGAGCTGCTTAGGGTAAAAACTGGTCGGACCAGTAGGCAAGTGGCTGGACAAGCTCATCGTCATCAAAGACCATCGGCTTTAGGAGACTTTAAAGACAGGAGGCGTCATGAGTTTGCGCTACGACGAAAAACTGGACGGCGTGCTGCCCCGCGTGGACAAGATGCAGCTGCTTAGCCGTTTACGTGATGATATTCCCGGCCTGGAGGTACTGCATACCGACGAGCAACTGCACCCTTACGAGTGTGACGGCTTGAGCGTCTATCGCAGTAAACCCTTGCTGGTGGTGCTGCCCCGTAATGTGGAGCAGGTGCAGGCGGTGATGCGTCTGGCCCATGAGGTTGGCGTGCCCGTAGTGGCTCGCGGTGCGGGTACGGGCTTGTCCGGTGGTGCCATGCCGCTGGAGCAGGGTATTTTGCTGGTGATGGCCCGGCTGAACCAGATTCTGGATCTGGACCCGGTAGCCGGAATTGCCCGTGTACAGCCCGGCGTGCGCAATATCGCAATTTCTCAGGCCGCGCAGCCTTTTGGACTGTATTATGCGCCGGACCCCTCTTCGCAGATTGCCTGTTCAATTGGCGGCAATGTGGCGGAGAATGCCGGCGGCGTTCACTGCCTGAAATACGGCCTGACTGTACACAATATCTTGCGGCTGGAAGTCATTACCGTCACGGGCGAACGACTGATTCTGGGCTCGGAAGCCTTGGATAGCCCCGGCTTTGACTTGATGGCCCTGTTCACCGGCTCTGAAGGCATGCTGGGTATTGTGACGGAAATCACGGTCAAGCTGCTGGCGCGCCCACCGTGTACGGTGGTGCTGCTGGCCAGTTTCGACGATGTCGAAAAAGCCGCTGACGCGGTGGCACAGATCATCGCTCAAGGCATTGTGCCAGCAGGACTGGAAATGATGGATCAAATGTCCATTCGCGCTGCCGAAGACTTTATCCACGCTGGCTACCCTGTCGATGCCCAGGCGATTTTGCTGTGTGAAATCGATGGTGCAGTCGAGGATGTGCAGGACGATGTGACCCGGGTTGAACAGGTGTTGTTCAAAGCCGGTGCGCAAGAAGTGCGGGTAGCACGCGATGAGCAGGAACGACAGCGTTTCTGGGCCGGACGCAAGAATGCCTTTCCCGCCGTGGGGCGCATCTCACCGGACTATTACTGCATGGACGGCACGATTCCGCGTCGCCAGCTAGCGTATGTGCTGAAAAAAACGGCCGAGTTGTCCGAGGAATATGGCTTGCGCGTCGCCAACGTTTTTCATGCGGGCGATGGCAATATGCACCCGCTGATCCTGTTTGATGCCAACCAGCCAGGCGAGCTGGAGCGGGCTGAAGCTTTGGGCGGCAAGATTCTTGAACTGTGCGTGGAAGTGGGCGGCACCATTACCGGCGAGCATGGCGTGGGTCGAGAAAAAATCAATCAGATGTGCGTGCAGTTCAATGAGGATGAGCTGCAATTCTTTCATGCCATTAAAGCGGCATTTGATCCCAAGACCATGCTCAATCCCGGTAAGAACATCCCCACCTTGCATCGCTGCGCGGAAATGGGCGGCATGCATATTCACCACGGACAAGTGCCCTTTCCTGAGCTGGAGCGTTTCTGATGAATACCGTAGAACAGAACAATCAGGATCGCAGTGCCGAGCTGCTCGATCAGGTCAAGCAGGCGCTGGCAGATCGCACGGCCTTGCGTATCGTGGGCGGAGATTCCAAAGCCTTTTTGGGCAAAGCAGTACAGGGTCAGGCCTTGAGCCTGGCTGGCCATGAGGGCGTGGTCGATTACGACCCGGCCGAGCTGGTCGTGACGGTGCGTGCGGGAACGTCCTTGAAGACTCTGGAGGCCGTCCTGAATGAACAGGGGCAGTGTCTGCCCTTTGAGCCCCCCGTGTTTGACGGTCGTGCGACAGTGGGAGGAGCAACGGCTTGCGGCTTGTCAGGACCGCGCCGTCCCTGGGTGGGAGCCTTGCGTGATTATGTGCTGGGCTGTCGTCTGATTAGTGGAATGGGCACTCACATGCGCTTTGGCGGTCAGGTGATGAAGAACGTGGCTGGCTACGACGTGTCACGTTTGATGGTGGGCGCTCAGGGTTGTCTGGGAGTGATTACGGAAGTTTCCTTCAAGGTGTTGCCACGTCCACGACGCCGAGCGGCACGGGTCTTGGAGGTGGCACAGCAGGATGTGGCGGGTTTGCTGCGTCAATGGCGCGATCAAAGCCGTCCTGTCATGGGAGCGGCCTGGCAGGATGGCCGTCTGCATCTGCGCCTGGAAGGCGGAGACAGTTCCGTACAGTTGGCCCAGGAGCAAATAGGGGGCGAGGAACTCGACCTGACGTACTGGGATGATTTATGTGAACAGCGCCTGGATTTCTTTAAGCAGGCAGGGAATTTGTGGCGTATTGCCGTACCGGTGGATGCGCCCGTGCAAAGCTGGCCGGGTGAGGTACTGCTCGATTGGGGTGGAACTCAGCTCTGGCTCAAGTCTGAGGCTCCAGCCGAGCTGATTCACGAACAGGCGCGGGCCCTGCAGGGGTACGCGCGATGCTGGAGCGGGCCTGATGCCGGGAATGATGAGCTGCCCGCTGCGTTGTTGCAGTGGCATCAGCGCTTAAAACAGCAACTAGACCCCGCTCATATATTCAATCCAGGCCGTTTATTTCGCTCTGCGGAGTCCACATGCAAACACAACTGACACCATGGGCTCAGCAACTGCCGCAAGCCGAGCAGGCTGAAGCCATTTTGCGCTCCTGTGTGCATTGCGGGTTTTGCAATGCCACTTGTCCGACCTACTTGGATCAAGGCAACGAGCTCGACGGTCCGCGAGGCCGCATTTATCTGATCAAAATGTTCCTGGAAGGCAATGCCACCTCGGAACTGACCCAGCACCATCTGGACCGTTGCCTGAGTTGTCGCAACTGTGAAACCACCTGTCCGTCGGGTGTGAAGTATCACAACCTGCTGGACATAGGGCGAGCGGCATTGGAACCCAAAGTAAAGCGTTCTTTAAAAGCACGTGCCATGCGTGTGGCCCTGACGCAAATTCTGCCCGAGCCGGGCCGGGTGGGGGCCCTGCTCGGGGTGGCGCGAGCCATGCGCCCCTTGCTGCCCTCATCCTTGCAGGAAAAAATTCCACCCAAGCAAACGGCGGATCTGACGCGCCCCGCACCCCGGCATAGCCAACGTGTTCTGATGCTGGAGGGCTGTGTGCAGCCAGCCATGGCTCCTTCCATTAATGCGGCGACCGCCCGGGTGCTGGATCGCTTGGGCATCAGTGTGACACCGATTGCTCAGGCAGGCTGTTGCGGTGCTTCCTCCTTTCATCTGGGTGCGCAAGAGCAGGGTCTGCAGCAGGCACGTCGCAATATCGACGCCTGGTGGCCCCAGATCCAGCAGGGGGCTTTGGCAATCGTGCAGACCTCCAGCGGCTGCGGTGCTTTTGTGAAAGAGTACGTAGACCTCTTCAAGCATGATCCGGTCTATGCGGAACGGGCCCGCCGCGTCAGTGAGCTGGCCAAGGATCTGGTTGAAGTGCTCGACGAGTTGCCCTTGGAGCAGTGCTTGAATACGCAAACCCGTCCGCGTCTGGCCTTTCATTGTCCGTGTACCTTGCAGCATGCGCAGAAACTGGGCGGGCGAGTCGAAGCGGTGTTGACCCGCTTGGGCTTTGATCTGGGGGCAGTGCCCGATAGCCACTTATGTTGTGGTTCGGCAGGCACGTATTCCCTGACGCAGCCCGAGATTGCGGGACGCCTGCGTGAGCGCAAAATGGATGCCTTGGAGAGCAGCAAACCAGATCTGATCGTTACGGCCAATATGGCCTGTGGGAATCATTTGAATGGAGCAGGGCGCACGCCGGTCAAGCATTGGATAGAACTGGTGGATCAGTATCTTTGTGCGTAACCGCAGGACCGGGGGCCGCAGTAGCCCTCGGTCCTGCGCTGGTATCGGTTCAAAGCCAAGGGCCAGCCAAGCGTCGTAGCGCGCTCAGGGGGAGGCGCGAGCCTGCGGGGCCAGACTTACAGCGGGTATTGGCGAGGTGTGGTCTGGACGGTAATCCAGCGCAGTTCGGTGAACTCATTGATGGCGGATTTACTGCCAAAACGGCCATAGCCGCTTGCTTTCATGCCCCCAAAGGGAGCCTGGGCCTCATCATGGACGGTGGGGCCATTGATATGACAGATGCCGCTTTGGATCTGTCTGGCGATGGCCAGACCCCGGTTCACGTCCTGCGTAAATACGGCAGCAGCCAAGCCGTATTCATTGTCGTTGGCCAATCGGATGGCCTCGCTGTCCTCGCGGTAGCGGGTCATGGTGACGACCGGGCCAAATGACTCCGTGGCATAGAGCTGCATCTCGGGGGTAACGTCATTGACGATCAGCGGATGCATCAGAGCACCCTCGATTTTCAGGGGCAAGGGCAGGGTGGCCCCCTTGGCAAGCGCGTCCTCTACCAAGGACTTGATGCGCTGTGCTGACTCGGCACTTTCCAGATAGGCAAAGCGTGTGTCTGTCTGGTCGGGCGAGCCCACGGCGATGGTCTTGATTTTGGCCACCAGTTTGTCCAGAAAAGAAGAAGCAATCGCTTCATGCACAATAAGGCGTTCGGTGGACATGCAAATCTGCCCTTGGTTGAAGTAAGCGCCAAAGGCGACGCCGGCGACGGCCTGCTCCAGATCGGCGTCTTCGCACACAATGACCGGTGCTTTGCCTCCCAGCTCCAGCAGGACGGGTTTGAGGTAGTGGGCGGCGGTGGCGGCGATGATCCTGCCAACTTTGGTGGAGCCGGTGAAGTTGATGCGTTTGACGGCCGGGTGGGCGATGAGCTGCTCGACCACCGCCGCCGCATCGTCGGGAGCGTGAGTAATGACGTTGATCACGCCCGCTCCCACACCGGCGTCATTGAGCACTTGTCCCAGCAAGACATGCGTGGCCGGGCATCGTTCGGAGGCTTTGAGAATGACGGTGTTTCCGCAAGCCAGGGGCATGGCTATGGCCCGGGTGGCCAGGATCACGGGTGCATTCCACGGGGCGATACTCACCACCACGCCGCAGGGGACGCGATAGCCCATCGACAGGCTGCCGGGCAGATCCGAGGGGATGACGGCCCCGTCAATCTGCGTGGTCATGGCCGCAGCCTCACGCAAGATGTTGGCCGACAACTGCACGTTGAAACCATACCAAGAGTCTGTAGAACCTGTTTCCTGGCGTACGGTGGCGATGAATTCGGCGGCACGTTCGTCCAGCAGCTCCGCTGCTTTGAGCAGGCGCAAGCGGCGCTCGGTCGGACCCAGGGCTGACCAATGCACAAAGGCCTGTTCGGCCGCTTGCAGGGCAGCCTGCACATCCTCAGGCTGAGCGGCTGCGGCCACCGTTGCGGTCTGCCCAGTAACGGGGTTCTGACGTGTAAAAGTCTGGTGACCGCTGGCGTCACGAAGCTGGCCATTGATCAGTAGTTGACAGGTGTTCATCATGTCTCCTGCAATGCTGCGGATAAATAGAAAAAGTTCAAACGGGATTGTTCAAGTCCATACGGTTTCGAGCCCAGATTGGCCCCAGCTGCAAACCGGCTGGATTCTTTCTGTTCTTCGCCACCCGAGTTCGGATTTTTCTCCACCAATATAGTGCGGTATGAGATTGCCCCGGTACTAGCAGCCATGCATTTTCATGCAAAATGCAATGTAGCCGCCTGACCGTGCCGTTTTAAGGTATTTTGTAGGCTCGCTTCCAAAGGGGCCGTGTCTCCCTTTGCCCTTCCTCTACAGATTGCTCTCCAGGACAACTGAACTTCGTTTATGGCATTGCTGCGCCCTTTAAACTCCCGATTTGCGATTCGCGCTCTGCTTGTCTGGGGCTTGTTAGTGGTGCTCGCGGCGGGTGCCCTGGCGAGCTGGCGCTATCAATCCTTGCTCAGTACCCTGGAGACCGAAAGCAATGTTCTCTACAGGCTGGCTTCACAACGGGCAGATCAGCATGATGCCCATTTAACTGCTTTATCCGCTGTTGCCAACGCCACGGATGATCCGGGGCACACCTTGTTCCTGGATGTTGCCGCAACGATTGCGCATTTTTACCCGCGTATCGTCGACATACAGCTGATCCCGTTGGCAGTGGGCAAGAAGCCCGTCGGGCTTGGCGCTTTGTCGCCCGAGACGACGGCCTTGTTGCGTGAGTCGGTGTTGAGGTCACAGGGACAGATGGTGCTGATGGCGGACCCTGAGCGTCACGGCTTTTATATATTGGGCAAACGAAGCCCGAACACTGCTGATGCGCGCTATGGCCTGATGCTGGTGATTGACGCTAGACAACTGCTGGCCGATGCCAGTCATTTCTGGTCGGAGCCGGGCGTGTTTCTACGCCTGTCACTGCCCAAGGGCCCTTTGCTTGTGGGCCAGTCAGGATCAGACGCTGAGCTGTACTTTTCCAAGGCGCTGGCCAGTCCCTCCCAGCCCTTGATTCTTGCGACGGGGATGGCACTGGGTCCCGCTGATCTTTTTCCTATGGCGGAAACGACACTGGTGTTGTTGCTGCTAAGTGCGGCATATCTTGTTGTCTTGGCCGCCTGGCGTCAGCGCGTGCGCACCCGGCTGGCGCTTGAGCAGGCGCGATTAAGCGCCCTGGAGTCTCGTCTGGCCCACGCATCACGAGTCAATGCACTGGGAGAGATGGCCAGTGGCCTGGCCCATGAACTGACCCAGCCCCTGACAGCTATTTTGGCGCAGACTCAAGCCAGTCGACGGATTGTTGCTCAGTCAAGCAGCACGCCCTTGTTGCCGGTGCTCGATGAGACGGTTGCACAAGCGAAGCGAGCATCGGCCATTCTGGAGCGGTTTCGCAACTGGTCGCGTCCCCAGGCGCTGAGTGTAGGCTGCTTTGATATTCGCGACGCCTTGCATAATGTACGCGCCTTACTGGCATCTCAGGCAGCCCTGAGCAAGACACGGCTGATGTTTGAGTTGCCCTCCTATCCGGTGCTGGTTGAGGCGGACCCTGTGGAAATGGAACAAGTCATTTTCAATCTTGTACGTAATGGTCTGGACGCCGTGACCGGGCAAGAAGCAGGCCAGGTGACCGTAAGCCTTAATCAAACAGATACGCAGCTGATTATTGATGTTGCTGATAACGGCCCCGGTGTTCTGCCGGCACTCAGGGACAGCCTGTTTACGCCCTTTACGACCAGTCGGCCCGATGGGACTGGGCTTGGTTTGGCATTGAGCCAGCGGCTGATAGAGCGTGCTCATGGTGAGGTGTTTTTGCTCGAGGATGCGCCCGAGACGACATTCCGGATTATCCTGCCGGTAAAACATGAGCCTATGGAGTCTGCTGGATGAGGTATCCCGTTTATTTGCTTGACGATGATGAGGCCGTGCGTCGCGCCTTGAGCCTGCTTTTGTCTACCGTCGATATTCACGTTACGGAGTTTGCAGACCCCCAGGGATTTCTGGCGCAGGTAGCCAAACTGGCCCCCGGATGTTTGATTCTTGACATCCGTATGCCGGTCATCTCGGGCTTGAAACTGCAGGAGCAATTGCGTGACAGGGGTATCGATTGGCCAACGATTGTGATCTCGGGCCATGGCGATATCGACGCCTGTCGTCGTGCTTTTCGAAATGGGGCCGTCGATTTTTTATCCAAGCCTATTGATGAGCAGGATCTGATCGACGCCATACAAAAAGGGCATGATGTGCTCGATCGCCATTTGCGAGAACAGGCACAGCAAGCGGAAACATTGCAGTTGTTGGCTTCACTTACTCCGCGCGAGCGCCAGATACTGGAGTTGGTGGCCCAAGGCTTTACGACCCGGCAGATTGCAGAGGCCTTGTGCCTTTCACCGCGTACGATCGATACCCACCGTGTTTCTATTGGCGCCAAACTGGGCACCACATCACAGGCGGAGCTCACTCGTCTATGGTTGGAAGGAAGCGCTAAAGGATAAGGGCGAAAAAAACCACTCGGTATAACTACGTAGAGGAGTGTGAGGTCTACGAATAGGTTTCTTCTTTTTTGAGCGGTAAGCTTTGCTTGTTCGTTCTAACCAGGAAAGGAAATCACATGATTCGTACATTCTCTGTCGCCGCTCTGTTGTTTGCTCCTATCATGGCCTCTGCCGCCCCAGCGCTGCCCAGCGCGCCATACCTGCCACTGGAACTGGCCACCCAGGCCGCGCAGGCCGCCTTGAAGACCTGCGCAGCACAAGGTCATCAGGTCAGCGTGGCGGTTGTCGCCCGAGACGGGGCGACCAAAGTGTTGTTGAAAGCCGATAACTCGGGCCCACACACGGTCAGCAGCGCGCAAGGTAAAGCATTTACCTCTGCGGCTATGGGCCGCAGCACAGCGGGTCTGGCCGAGTTTATCGCCAGCAAACCGGCCAACGATGGTTTGCGGGATATGGACTCGCGTATGGTTATTCAGGGTGGCGGGTTGCCCATCAAGGTGGATCAGGTGCTGGTGGGTGGTATCGGTGTAGGCGGAGCGCCTTCTGGTGATATTGATGCTGCCTGCGCAGCCGAAGGCCTCAAAGCCATTGGCGCTACCGAATAAGCCGGCCAGCGTATTGCTCGCGTCAGCAAGGTGGCCTTGACAAGCTCAGGGCAGCATTCAGGGCGCGGGTGAAGCAGTTTCTTCTCAAAGCCAGGTGCCGTTCCCTCCGTTAAGGGGGCGAACGGCAAACTGCATGTTGCCGTAGGCACTGCTGTGTAAGACCGTTGGGCTGCAGATCTGCCGCCAACATAAGGTGGACTTGCTCGTTTAGGTGGCGGGCGTTGCATTTCAACATCGCCGGGACGTCCTGGTCGGTGAGCGAGACAGAGCGCGCCATTTGAACGGTCATCCTCACAGGCGGGGCATTGGCGTAGTTCATTTCGCGCCCCAAAGGTAAGGTCGGCGTAACGGCTCCCTGAGCGACTGAAGCGATGCACAAATGGGGGGCGTGACGCTTGGATTTCCCAAGCAGATTCCCCCAGCGAGAGCTAGCGAGTTGCGTTCTGCGACCTGTGAGATTCAGTCCACTTTCGATTCAATATCCCACCGCAGGCCTCAGGTTCCTGAAACAGGCCGGAGCCACCATCGTGCTTGATGGGAGGGCGACGTGCTCACCGGGTCTGCCTGTTTCACCAAAAAAGACTTTCGTCCATTTGATGAGTGTTGTGCCGATATCTGCGCAACGCCCGTAAATAGGCGTGTTCTAGGGCTTTAAGGTGTTTGTCTTGTCCACCCGAGTCTTGTGTTCTGAGGTCAGGCTCTCAGGATGAGAACACGAACGAGCATCAGCCAGCTTTCAGCATCAGGTTCGAATGGTTCTCATTGCTCATACTCGGAGGTGCTGGGTAATGGTTTTCACCTAAATAATTGATTTTTTGTTTTGTATTTATAAATTTTTTTGGCTCTCAGACATAGTGATCACACTCCTTTAACAACCGGGTTTTTTAATAAGAATCTGACAATAGTATTCAAGCGTCTTTGGTCACATTTATCTCATCTACCTGCTAGTAACCACGGCACAGGAGCCAACACATGAAGTTAGATGTCACACCAGCCCCATCCTCGATTGACCAGATTTTTTCCTTGGGTACTGTGCGCTCCGATCTATGGCGTGAACTCTTGTTTGCTACTAAAAGATGGTCGCGTAAGGAAGTCGACGGACAAGAAGTTCGTGAAAAGTTTCTTCATTTGCGAAATCTGGAAGTGCTGCATGCTTATCCGGGGCGTCATCTTATGGACACCCTGTCTGGCCATCTTGAATTCGAACGTTTGGATGCTTTTCTGGAGTTGGCGACCCGAATCTCATTCGCCATCCTGGCGCGCTATTACAAAGATGATGCGCGCGAGTGGGAGGCCACGCCTGATGGGGACCACTTTAGGGATATTCGTCAGGACGTAGACGGTTTGGGCGGTGGGCGTCCTTACTTTGAAGTGTTGATTGTGGCACCAGCCAATAGTGCTCGCGTCGAGCGCAATGTTCAGCTTTTGCGTGCGCAGCGTCGTAAAGAAGACGACTTTGTGTATGAGCCTGTGGTCGTCGACAATTTCCAGGACGCATTTTGTGCTATTGCGGTAAACAGTAATATTTGTGCGGTTGCCATTTTTGAAGGCATTGGCTTTAAGAGCAAACAGCCAGTTCCTATCCTGGATCAAGCCATGAAAGAGCTTGATGTTCATTTCGACGACAGTCGTTTGGCCTTGCAACTGGCGGTCACCTTGGCGGGCTACCGTCCGGAGCTCGATATTTATTTGCTCTCCGATTTGCGTCCCGAGGAGGTGGCAAGTGATGAGCGTGCCAAGTGTCTGCGCCGCGTACTCTATGCGGTCGAGGAGCCCATGGAGCTGCATTTGTCAATTTTAGAGGGGGTTCGTGATCGGTACGAAACTCCTTTTTTTGACAATCTCAAGCGCTATGCCAGCAAGCCTGTCAGCACTTTTCATGCCTTGCCCATTGCCCGCGGTAAATCCGTCTTCAAATCGGACTGGATACGCGATATGGGCGAATTCTATGGCCTGAATCTGTTCTTGGCCGAGTCCTCTGCCACGACTGGCGGCCTGGACAGCCTTCTGGAACCTACGGGCAATATCAAAAAAGCCCAGGAGCGCGCTGCCAAGGCGTTTGGCGCTGAGCATTGTTTTTTCGTTACCAATGGAACCAGCACGTCCAACAAGATGGTATTGATGGCGATTGCGCGGCCCGGCGACATCATTATCGTTGATCGAAACTGCCACAAATCGCACCACTACGGCATGGTTCTGGGCGGGTTGTTGCCCTACTATGTCGAAGCGTTCCCGATGCGGGAGTACTCCATGTATGGTGCGGTTCCGCTCAAGAACATCAAGCGCGCCTTACTGAAGCTGAAAAAAGAGGGCAAGCTGGACAGGGTGCGTGCTGTTGATCTGACCAACTGCACCTTTGATGGTCATGTGTACAACACCCGGCGCGTCATGATGGAATGTTTGGCGATCAAGCCTGATCTTGTCTTTCTTTGGGACGAGGCCTGGTTTGGATTTGCGCACTGGTCGCCGTTCCTGCGTCCCAGAACGGCCATGGGGGCGGCGGCTTACATTGAAAATTGGTTGGAAGATCCGGCGTCGCTGCAGCACTACGAGCGTCAGCAGCAAGAGCTGGGCGAGACTCCAAGCGATGATGAGCTGATGCAGGCCAATCTGGTTCCGGATCCTCGACTGGTTCGCCTGCGGGTATATCAAACTAATTCCACACACAAGTCGATGTCGGCCATTCGCCAAGGTTCCATGGTGCTGGTCAAGGATGTGGACTTTTATCGCATTGAGCCGCAACTGCACGAGGCGATATTCACGCACGCTACAACAAGCCCCAATCAGCAACTTATCGCCTCTATTGATGTCGCTCGCCGCCAGATGGAGCTGGAAGGCTATGGCTTGGTGAACAATGCCATTCAAATTGCCTTGGACATTCGCAGCCAGGTGAACAAGCACCCGATGATTTCGCGTTATTTTCGAGTGCTGGGCGCAGACGACATGATTCCGCCCGAGTACCGCCAGAGCAATTTCAAGGACTTTTTAGCGCCGGGCACGAACTGGGACGATGCCGTCACCAGTATCCGGGACGATGAGTTTTTCCTTGACCCCACCCGCATCACCTTGGTGTGTGGAACGGCGGGTTTTGATGGCACTCAACTGAAGCAGTTATTGGCGGATCGTTTTGATATCCAGCTGAACAAGACATCCCGCAATTCGGTCTTGCTGCAGTCCAACATCAACAATACGCGCAGTGACGTCGCGCATTTAATTCGTGTTTTGTTGGAAATTACCTGTGAGGTGGATCATCAATTACACAAAACCGGAGACGTGGGGCGTCAGCACTTTCAACAGCGTGTCGATAGCCTGATGAACGATGTTCCTGACCTGCCAAACTTCAGTCACTTTCATGAAAGTTTTCGTCAAGACAGCAATGGCGATGTAGCCGTTGAAGGCAGGATTCGTGATGCATTCTTCCTGAGCTGGGAAGAGAGCAATTGCGAGTACGTGGGTTTGAACAGTCCGGAGTGCGATCGTCGGCTGCGCGAGGGGCCTCCTATGGTGTCAGCCAAGATGGTGATTCCTTATCCTCCCGGTTTTCCTATTCTGGTGCCTGGACAAGTCATCAGTGCCGAAACCATTGAGTTCATGCGTAAGCTCGATGTGAAGGAAGTGCACGGTTATGAAGCGAGCCGTGGCCTGCAGTTATTGAAAGTTTAACGACTTAAACCGGGCAGAAGGTCAGCCCCGGCTATGGCCGGTCTGACCTGAATTCGTGCACTTAAGGGGCTCAATATGTTGATTTGGAACTGGGTAGAGCAAACCTTGCGTAGCTACCCTGAGTTGGCCATTTTTTTGGCATTGGCAGCTGGGTATTGGGTAGGCGGAAGAAAACTAGGCAGTTTTAGTCTGGGCTCGGTCACTGGAACCTTGCTGGCGGGCGTGCTGATTGGACAGCTCGACATCGAGATCTCATCGCAGATCAAATCCGTCTTTTTCATTATGTTTTTGTTTTCGGTGGGCTTTGGCGTCGGGCCGCAGTTTGTGCGGGGGGTGGCCAACGATGGTCTACCTCAGGCAGTGTTTGCCGTTGTCGTGTCGTGCTTGTGTTTATTGTTCGTCTATCTGGCCGCGGTGCTGTCGGGCTATGGCCCCGGCCTGGCAGCCGGTTTACTGGCCGGCTCACAAACGATCTCCGCTTCCATCGGTTTGGCCACCAACGCGATCAATCGACTGGAGTTGTCGCCAACGGAGATACAGGCCCAACTGGATGCCATCCCAGTAGCCTATGCGGTCACCTACTTGTTCGGCACGTTGGGCACCGGCTGGGTCATTGCTTACCTTGGGCCCAAGTTGCTTGGCATTGACCTGCAAAAAGAGTGTGCTCGTTATGAGAAAGAAATGTCGGCCGGAGCCCCCGAGGGTGGCATTCAATCGGCATGGCATCAGCACATTGTTCGTGCTTACGAGCTGAGCACACCGAACTTTATTGCTGGCAAGACCGTTAAACAAGCGGAAGCCCTGTCTGGTGAGCGACTTTTTTTAGAGAATCTTCGTCGCGATGGAAAGATTATTCCGTTTGACGACAATACCTTATTGCAAGTGGGCGATATCGTTGCGGTTTCAGGGCGTCATGAGGCCTTGGTTGACTGGTCCAACCGCGCCGAGGAAGTGGCCGATAGGGAGTTGCTGCAAATTCCTATTGAGTCGATTGATATGGTCGTCACGAGCAAGGCGGCAAACAATCAAACATTACTGGAGCTCTCCAAACGACCCGAGGCACGGGGTGTGTATGTGACGCGTATTCGTCGAGGCTCTATGGGCGTTGATATTCCCGTACAGGCGCAAACCAAGCTGCACCGGGGCGATATTGTCAGCATCAGTGGTAGCCGCAAGCACGTGGAGGCGGTTATTGACGCTTTTGGCTTTGCGGATCGCCCGACCAGTGTCACTGACATGATGTTTGTTGGCTTTGGCATCGTCATTGGTGGTCTTGTGGGTGCCATTGTGGTACCGGTGGCAGGGGTGCCCATCACACTGTCCACCTCGGGCGGAGCGCTTATTGCCGGTTTGGTGTTTGGCTGGCTGCGCAGCTTTAAGCCCAAATTAGGCAGCGTCCCCAGCGCCACGCTCTGGTTTATGAACTCCGTAGGGCTGAATGTATTTATCGCTGTCGTGGGGATCACAGCTGGCCCGACGTTTATTCACGGCGTAAAGCAGGTGGGCATAGAGCTGTTCTTCTGGGGCATATTCGCGACAGCAACCCCGATGATTCTTGCTCCTTTTATCGGTAAATATATTTTTCGCTTTGATCCTGCGATTAATTTGGGGTGTTGCGGCGGTGCGCGCACAAGCACTGCCTCGGTGGCGATGGTTGCCGATGTCGCAAAAAGCAATGTGCCGATGCTCGGTTATACGGTGCCGTATGCGATCAGCAATACCTTACTGACCCTTTGGGGCATGGTGATCGTGCTGTTGATGAAATAAGACCCTTGTACTTATCGATCGCCATGCGGCTTGGAGAGATCAGTGCGGCATGTGATGAATGCGCTGGCCGGGCCGGGACTCAGGTCATTGGCCAGCCGTGCGAATGTCATGCCGGTAATGTTCGCGACCGTTGCTGTATCTATTTTTTATAAATAGCTTTTGTTTCAACCGACTACTAAAGGGAATCCATGCCTCTACACGCCAAGGATGATATCCGCAATGACCTTCTCGATGACGTTTACGCGTCCACCGATTTGTCGGTCTCCATGCCCAAGTACAAAATGCCCGAACATGAGCACGCTCCCAGGCACGCGTACCAGGTAGTCCACGATGAGCTGATGCTCGACGGTAACTCCCGTCAGAATCTGGCGACGTTTTGCCAGACCTGGGTTGAGGAGGAGGTCCACAAGCTGATGGACGAGTCAATCGACAAAAACATGATTGACAAAGATGAGTATCCCCAGACGGCTGAAATCGAGTCACGCTGCGTGCACATGCTCGCTGACTTGTGGAACTCTCCAGACGCCAAGAACACCTTGGGCTGCTCGACCACGGGCTCTTCCGAAGCCGCCATGCTCGGAGGCCTGGCACTTAAGTGGGCATGGCGCAAGAAACGCAGTGCGGCAGGACTTTCGACCGATAAGCCCAATCTGGTTTGCGGTCCTGTGCAAATTTGTTGGCATAAATTTGCGCGTTATTTTGATGTGGAATTGCGTGAAATTCCCATGGAAGAAGGTCGGCTCATTATGAATGCCGAAGAAGTATTAAAACGCGTCGATGAAAACACCATTGGTGTGGTGCCCACCTTGGGTGTCACCTTCACCTGCGAGTACGAGCCGGTCAAGCAGGTTCATGATGCCTTGGATAAATTGCAGCAAGACACGGGGCTGGATATCCCGATTCACGTTGACGGTGCCAGTGGCGGGTTTCTGGCTCCCTTTTGTGCCCCTCAATTGCAGTGGGATTTTCGTCTTCCTCGTGTGGTGTCGATAAACACCTCGGGTCATAAGTTTGGGCTTGCCCCCCTGGGGGTAGGTTGGGTGCTCTGGCGTGATGCCGCCCATCTTCCTGAAGAGTTGATATTCAATGTGAACTATTTGGGTGGCAACATGCCGACCTTTGCATTGAATTTTTCCAGGCCTGGCGGCCAGATCGTGGCCCAGTACTACAACTTTTTGCGTCTTGGCAAAGCGGGCTATCGTCGTATTCAGAACGCTTGCTATGACACGGCACGTTATCTTGCGAGCGAGATTGGCAAGTTGGGTCCGTTTGAGATCTTGTTTGACGGTGACCCTGATAAAGGTATTCCAGCCTTGTGCTGGAAGATCAAGGACGGCGCGAACCCGGGTTTCAATCTGTATGACTTGGCCGATCGCTTACGTTCGCGCGGTTGGCAAGTACCTGCGTACTCCATGCCGGCCAATCGCCAGGACCTGGTGATCCAACGCATCCTGGTGCGCCATGGTGTGACGCGTGACCTGGCTTCCCTATTGCTGGATGACTTCCGTCGTTGCCTGGATTATTTCTCCTCCCATCCCGTTGCCGTACAGGGGCAGCAGGACGAGTCTGGCGGTTTTCATCACTAACTTGACGCGGTGAACCCTCTGTAAAAACGATGAGCTCAGACGTGGAATCTTCTTTTTGAGAGGCTCCACCGCATGAACGTGTCGAAATTTACGGGGGGTAGCCAGGTTCTGGAGGCCATCCAGCATCTGCTAGCCGTTTGGGCACGATGCAGGGTGCACGCAGGCTTGGTTGCAACCCCAGGCATGTATGGCGGATATATCGAGAACTTAATCTGAGTAGCGCAAGCGGCTTCATAAAGTGCGCCTATCAGTTGCTTTCGGTATGGGAAAGCGAAACCATTGATTTTATGAGTATGATTGTTGGGTTTCAATGGTTTTAGATTAGCTGGTGCCGATGAAAGGAATCGAACCCTCGACCTTCTCATTACGAATGAGCTGCTCTACCGACTGAGCTACATCGGCTAACCTAAGACGATAAGTATATCCTGTTTTTTTCTGGTTTGTAAATTCTCTGTGCGCATGAAAGGTGCAACATGCTATGTTGAGCGTTTTCAGCCTGTTAAGGGGATGATGATGCTAGGGATCAAGATTGGTTTGGTGGTAGCGGCTTTCTTGCCTTGGTTGGCCGCCATTTGTGCCAAGGCGGGGGGTTCAGGTTTTGATAATCATGACCCGCGGCCCTGGCTGGCGGGGTTGACAGGCTGGCGGGCGCGCGCCAATGCGGCTCAGGCCAATGCGTTTGAGGCCTTGCCTTTCTTTTTTGCGGCGGTGTTGTTGGCGTTGTGGTCAGGAGCCGATCCTCTGCGTGTGCAAAGTCTGATGATTTCCTGGATTGTGCTGCGTGTTTTGTATTTGCTGATGTACATCATGAACAAGGCAGCCTTGCGCTCCTTGGTCTGGTTCCTGGCCGTCGTGGTCAATATCTGGATTGTGTTTTTGCCCGTATTGCGGACTTGAGATACGGCGCTGGGCATGCTGGGCACCTTATGAAACCGGTGTTCAGCACGCCCTTGAGATGCTTGATGGTGAAGACGAGCAGGCCAGCCATAAGGCCGGCCTGTTTTTATTTGTTGGTGCTTTCCTGGTCTTCTGCTTCAATCCGGGCGCTGATGGCCGAGGGAAACAGATCCCAGCATGCGATGAACATGGCGGCGATCAGCGGGCCGATCACAAAGCCGTTCAGGCCGAAAATCGACAAGCCGCCCAGGGTGGAGATCAAGATCACGTAGTCCGGGATCTTGGTGTCTTTGCCGACCAGCAAAGGGCGCAGCAGGTTGTCGACCAGCCCAATGACCATAATGCCAAAAGTAGTCAGGATAATCCCGGGGACGTAGTGCCCCGAGACGAAAAAGTAGATGGCAACGGGAGCCCAGATCAGCGATGCGCCCACGGCGGGCAGCAAGGAAAGCACAGCCATCAGGACACCCCAGAACAGAGCGCCCTGAATGTCCAGGAACCAGAACATGACGCCGCCCAGCGCGCCTTGTGTGGCGGCCACCGCAATATTGCCTTTGACAGTGGCGCGTACCACGGTGGTGAACTTGCGGAAAAGATGAGTCTTTTGGTTCTCGCTCAGTGGAATCAACTGACGGTAGTGACGGCCTAGCTCTACCCCGTCGCGCAGCAGGAAAAACAGCATGTACAGCATGATGCCCAGGCTGACCAGGAACTGGAAGGTGTTCTGGCCGACATTGAGCGCCTGTTTGGTCAGGAACTGGCCGCCCTGAACGGCGAACTGCGAAAACTTTTCTTGCAGGGAAGCGGTGTCATGCAGGCCAAAGCGGGCGGCAAAGTCAAGGACGCTGGGGGGGAGGGCACTGAGGATCTTTTGTAGATAGGCTCCGGGATTTAACTGGCCACTGTTCATCAGATCGTATAAGGAGGCGATCTGCTGCACCAGGGATATAGAGATCAGGATGACCGGAATAATGACAATCAGGATAATGATCAGCAGACTGATCAGGGCTGACAGGGAACGGCGGCCTTTGGTTTTGGCCAGGAGTTTGCGCTGCAGGGGGGCAAACAAAATGGCCAGCACCGCTCCCCAGAATACCGCGCCATAAAAAGGAAGAAGTATCCAGACAAAGGCGGCGGAGACTGCGGCCAGCAAAAGCAAAAAAGTATGGAATTGTAGATTTGGCCGGGTGGACATGGAAGTTTTCCATTAGCGTGAATTTGAGGCGATTGTAAGGGGGAATCCTGACTGCCGGAGTGAATCTTGGTATCTGTTTATTGGGTTTCTGCTGGCGTTAAAACACGCCTGCGCCCTTCTTGTTTGTCACGGCGGGGGCAAATCGGCGTGCAGGGGCTGGGCCCCTGAGGTCAGCGCTTGGCCTGACGGGCCAGTTCCAGGTAATGGCTGGCGCGCCAGATGTGCTGGCTGCTGCGCTCAAACCAGCGGTGAGTATCTGTGATTCGCAACGTGCGCGAGACATCGTCCTGTCCTTGGGGGGCAGCCAGAAGCTGGCCGCGTACCGTATCCAGCAATTGGGCCTGAGACTGCGCCCGAATCTGCATTTGCTCCTGCCAGTCAACGGGGGCTTGTGCATGCAGGCTTTGCTGAGCCAGTGTAGTCAGTTCTGACGCCAGGCTCCGGGCGTGCTGGTAGCGTTGGTCCAGCAGATCCGTGCCCGGCTGGTACTGTAAGCGGCCACGCAGGCGCTGCATATGATCGATGGCATGCAAAAGCGCGCTGATGTGGGCGGCCACTGCTGGATCATCCGCCGCGCTGGGAATGCGCAAGACAAACTCGTAAGCCTGATCGAGTACAGTCCCGATCTGCTGCAGATCGGTTGCTGCCGTATCGGGGCGGCTCATGGCCAGACTGTGCTGATACAGGTTCAGCAAACGTTGTGCCTGCTCTTGCAAGGTGCGTTGTGTGGTCTCCAGTGCCAGGGCAGGCACTTGCAGCAGGCTGTCGTCCAGATGATGCGGGGGGCGAGCAGCCCGGTCAGGCACCAGCTTTTGTACCCAGCGGGCAAAAGGCTGGGTAAAGGGCAGGCACAAGGCGGCGCCCAAGCCAATGAACAGGCTGTGAAAGGCCGCCAGGCCCAGGGCTCCGGGAGGGGTATTGATATAAGAGCCGGTGGCGTACATGGCTTTGAGAAACAGCGGCAGAATCAGCAGGCCCAGCAAACCGGCAATGACGTTGAACAGGATATAGGCAATGGCTGTGCGTTTGGCATAGATTGTGCCGCCAATAGCGACCAGAACGCCAGTCAGGGTGGTGCCGATGGAGGCTCCCACGACGATGGCTGCCGCTTGGTCAAAGCTGATGGCTCCTGCATCCAGCGCGGTCAAGGTCATGGCGATGGCCGCTGTCGAGGACTGCAGCACCGCGGTCAGGGCCAGCCCGGTCAACATGATCAACAAGTGAGCGCCATAACCGCCGGCAGGCAAGTGGGCCAGGCTGAAGTTGGCCGCCAGACCTTGCATGCCATCCTGCAACATGCTCAAGCCCAGAAATAGGGTGCCGAAGCCGGCCAGGGCACGGCCCAGTTCCTTGTGACGACCGGGAGCCAGCAGTTTGAGCAAAGCCCCCAGACCGATTAATGGCAGGGTGTAAAAACCCAGATTCACTTTCAGCCCCAGGCCAGAAATGATCCAGCCGGTAGCGGTATTGCCAAGGCTGGCACCAATAACCACGCCAATGGCTTGTGTAAAGGAAATCAGCCCGGCACTGACAAACCCGATCAAGGTGACGGTCGTGGCTGTCGATGACTGGGCCAGTGCCGTAATCAGCGCCCCAGAGGCAAAGGCTTTGATGGGGCGACCGGTAAAAGCCAGCAGTATCTGTTTGAGGGAGCCGCCTGCAAACGCGACCAGTCCTTCGGACAGAAGCATCATGCCAATCAGGAACAGGCCAAGTCCCCCTAAAAAGGGGAAAAGAGTATCGAGCATAGAAGCGTGCGAACAACGGAATAATCGATAGGCCCAGGTGTGACAAACCCGGACAAAAGGTTGGATGCTGCATTATCGCCAGTTACGCTCGCAGATGGCGTGAAATTCTCCAGTGATGAACACGGCTTGTTCCTGACGACGAAGAGGGCATACGCAGTGCAGGCTCTTTGTATTGAATAAGAGCGTTGACGTTTTTAGTGCTTAGGAAAGAGCGCAGGTTCGAACACGTTGGGGAGCCAGCTTGCAGGGGCAGACGGCAGGGCGCTTTGAGGGCTGGGCAGGTATAGGGAGTTCATAGGTGGCATGTCTATGCCGTCCTGGCGCATCAGCGCTTGCGCACGACGAGTTTTATCCTTGATGCCTAACTGGAACGAGCTCAGGACTTAACGGTGCATACGCCGGTGCTGATCAAGAAAGATTATAAAGAGTGGCTGGGTACGCGATTGAGGTAGAGGATGGAGGGGGAGCCGAGCGTTTTACTCCTGATAACTGACAAAAGGAGATCGCCTGCGCTCAAGAGCTGCGGGTCCTGGCATGGGGTAAACCGCGTTGCGGGATGGCCGGTGCGTCAATCCACGGGTTGCGCAGCGTCGATAAAGCGGGATCTGTGGGAGTCGGTCTATCACCCGCACGAGTAGGCACGGCTGATGATGGTTGTGATTGGCCCTATTGAATGAACGAGGAACTTGCTTGGTTCAGGCCAGACGTAGAAAAGCCCAGCTGCTTGCGTAGCTGGGCTTTGGTATTTTTGGCTCCCCGACCAGGGCTCGAACCTGGGACCTGCGGATTAACAGTCCGTCGCTCTACCGACTGAGCTATCGGGGACCAGCAAAGAAAATAATTATAGAGTGAAGGTTGCGGGTTTGTAAAGCGTTATTTTTAGAAAAAGTGAATTTCATCGACGCAAACTGGGGAGCAGGCTTGGCAATAGGCGTAAATCCTGAGTTTTTCGGCTGGAACATACCGTCCGGTCAATAAATCAGTCAAGCCGATTTGTAGCATATGGTTGCAAGCCGTTTGTTTAAAGGCTTTGCGGCTTGCTGGCTGGCTTTTGGGAAATTCTCGACAGATGAGAAAACTAGGGAAAATGCGGATAAAACCCAGCAAATATGCGAGTTCCAGTTGATTGACATCAATATTGTTTATGTCTGAAATATAAATGCTTGCAGTATATGAGTCTCAACTATCCAGCCTGTTTTGAGCCGCGTCTCAAGATGTGCCGGTTGGGGTGTTTTGCTGTCAAGACAGAGGAGGGAGTGCAGTGAGCTCGTGCCGGGACTTTTTGTCGGCAGGCTGGCTCAGCACTTGAATAACAAGGCCGGAAAAAATCATAAGTCCTCCGGCATTCAGACGTTTACAGAGAACAGAGAACATGAAAAAAACTATCTTGGCAGCTTTGCTGATGCCTGCACTGGCAGTTCCCGCTTTCGCTGCATCGAATGTGACCTTGTATGGCGTGGTCGATACGGGCCTGGGGTACGAACAATGGAAAGGGGACGACATGAAGGGAGGGGCAGGCAAACGCAGTCGTTTTGGCTTGTATGACCAGGGTTGGATGGGTAACCGCTGGGGGCTGATGGGCAGCGAGGATCTGGGCGGCGGGCTCAAGGCCAACTTCATGCTGGAAAGCGGCTTTGATCTGGGCACTGGCAATTTGCGCCAAGGCCGCTTGTTCGGCCGTCAGGCAAGTCTGGGTTTGAGCGGTGAGTCCTGGGGGCGTGTTGACCTGGGTCGTCAGACGACGGTCACTTCCCTGTATGTGGCGGGGGTAGCCAGCCCGTTTGGTGGCAATGGCTATCAGTACGGCGTCGGGGCGGCATTTGATTCGGCCAATACGGTTCGCTATGACAATATGGTGGCTTATCAGAGCCCCGAGTTCTCCGGTTTTCAGTTCGGTGCGGGTTACTCGTTCAACACCAATGGACCTCAGCAGTGGGATCGCAGTGGTTTGAGTGGCAATGCCATCAACAGCGATGAGGCCAACGTGAAAGCCGTCAGCGTGGCCATGCGCTATACCAATGGTCCCTTGAAAGCCGCGCTGAGCTTTGACCAGGCCCGTTATGGTTCTGCTCGCGAGCGTGGCGGCAATCTGGTGGCGGCCCAAAGCGGGAATGTGAGTGCCTGGAACCTGGCTGCCAGCTACAAGTTCAGCTTTGCGACGCTGCATGCCGCTTTTGGTCAGAGCCGCAATGGGTATATTGGCGGCTCCTTGCAAACCGAGCAGTTTGGTCCCGGCTTGCATAAAGACCTCAAGGTCAACTCCTATGCGTTGGGCGTGACGGTACCGGCAGGCAAGGCAGGTTCTGTGCTGGCTTCCTGGACGATGGCTGATCCACGTTCGACACCGCGCAGCACGGATGATGCCAAGACCCAACATGTGTTCAGCGCGGGCTATTTGCACAATTTGTCCAAGCGCACCAGCCTGTATGCAATTGGCTCTTACGCTCGCAACATCGGCTACTACAGCGACCTCAAGAGCACGGTTGCCACGGTGGGTGTGACGCACCGGTTCTGATCTTTCTGACTGATTCGGTCAATTTTGAGCCGGGGTAGTGCGTTAGCAGCGGCGGCGCCGGCTCAAGCAGGAGCGAAGTCAGGGGAAAGAGCCACAGCGGGCCTGCATGAGATGCAGGCCCGCTGTCTTTTTTGGGATCGGGTTTTGTTTGTCCAAATGTTAATGACGCGGTCTACGCGTGCCGCGTAACGGACAAAGACATGCACAAAAAAAATCAGCCCAACGCAAACGCGATGGGCTGATTTTGACGGTTTTCTTGGCTCCCCGACCAGGGCTCGAACCTGGGACCTGCGGATTAACAGTCCGTCGCTCTACCGACTGAGCTATCGGGGACCAGAGAAAAAGAATATAGCACGTATTTTGAAAAGTGTGCAAGTTTTCAGAGGGGAAAATGGCAAGGATCTGGGCGGGATGGCTGGCGGTCTGTTTTTTTGCTGCTCGCAGGCCGCCGTGGGGCGCCTCTCAGCCCTCTGAACGCGCGTGCGCTTTGTGGGGCAGCATGGTCGCTGCACAGGGCAAAGAGTAGAATCGAATTCTTCTTGCTTTTATTGACTCTTTTTTCTGTCGGGGCCAGCGGCTGTTTTGCTGACAGTGTCGCCCTGCAAAGTGATGAATCTCCATGCAAGCTCGTCAAGGCCCCAGTGCGCAGCGCAGTTCCTTTTTGATTGGACTGGCGCTCTCAGGGGGCGGCTCTATCCTTTTCTCGGCCAAAGCGGTGGTGGCCAAGCTGACGTATCAATATGATGTCACTGCGCTGACCGTCATTGGGTTTCGGATGCTCCTGTCCTTGCCTTTTTTCCTGGCCATTGCCGTTTGGCAAATCCGCAAAGTACGACAGGGCAAGCTGGCGGCGTTAACCGGCCGTCAGAAGCTGGAACTGGTGGTGCTGGGTTTTCTGGGCTATTACCTGGCCAGTCTGCTGGATTTTATCGGGCTTGAGTACATTTCGGCAGGACTGGAGCGGCTGATTCTGTTTTTGTCGCCGACCTTTGTGCTGATGTTCTCGGCCATTTTCCTCAAGCGCCGTATTCTGCCCAAGCAATGGTTGGCCTTGGCGCTAGCTTATCTAGGGGTAGGGCTGGTCTTTATACAGGATCTGAGCCTGACAGGTGACGACGTTCTGCTAGGCGCATTGTGCGTGCTGGGCTCGGCTATTTCCTATGCCATCTATCTGATTGGCTCGGGTGAGCTGCTCAAATCCATTGGCTCCACGCGTCTGGTGGCGTACGCCATGTCATTTTCGGCGGTCTACACCCTGATTCACTTTTTCGCCGTGTTGGGCTGGCAGGGGCTGGTGCAGCCTGCGCCGGTCTATGGCCTGTCCATGATTCATGCGGTCTGCAATACGGTCTTGCCCACCTTCATGACCATGTGGGCCGTGGAGCGCATTGGCGCACCGATGAGTGCGCAGATGGGCTTGATCGGGCCGGTATCGGTACTGTTTCTGGCCAACTGGTTTTTGGGTGAACCCATTACGCTCATGCAATTGCTGGGCACGGCCTTTGTGTTGAGCGGCGCGATGGTTTTGAGCCGCCGCTAGGCGCAGGCCGGGGCGGGCTTATTTCCCGCCTGTCAGCCTTTTTTCAATGTCTTCGCGGTGCACGTCATACGTAGTGAAGCCGGCCAGGTTTTGCGGCATATTCAGCTTGTCCCGATGCAGCAGGGTTTGACGGATATCCTCCAGGCCACTGCGCCAGTGCTCGCGCATGGTTGTGCGGCCAAACTGATAGTCCTTGTAATGCTGCTCGTAGGGCTGGTTGCGGTAAATCAGGTGCACTACGTTGTAGCGCTTGTTGCTGGCCAGTTCTTCCGCCAGGCGGCAGGGTAGCCGCTCTTTGCGCTGGTCCTCGGGGATCAGCGCCAGCAGTTCGGTCAGGATATGACGCATGTACTGCGAGTGGCGCATGTCCTCGGTCACCATACGTGTCCGGCTGGAGTAGCGGATTTCGTTCAAGCGGTCGCTGACCTCACCCATATTGGTTGGGACCGGTCCTCGAGCACTCCATAAATCCACTTGAAAGACCAGGGTGTCACGGCGGGGCGACTGATCCAGCACATAAGACAGTGGGGTATTGGAGACCAGACCCCCATCCCAGTAGTACTGGCCGTCAATTTCCACCGGGGCAAAGGCGGGGGGCAGAGCGCCCGAGGCCATGAAGTGCTCGGCCCTCAAGACGGTGCGATGGTTGTCAAAATAGACAAAGTTGCCCGTGCCCACATTGACCGCGCCCACTGAAATACGCTGACGCTTGTCGTTGATGCGATCAAAGTCGCATAGACGCTCCAGCGTGTCTTTCAGGGCACTGGTGTCATAGTAACTGGCTCCTTCGGGTACGCCCGGCGTGGCCTGCATAGGCGGGGGGAAGCGGGGACGGAAGAACCCGCGCTGGCCCAGAACGAGCGCATTGCTGGCATTGAAGGCGCTGATCGCCTCACGCATCATGTCGTTAATCCCAAAGAGCGCACGCTCCAGACAGGCTGGGCCAGACCAGCCGAAATAAGGTTCGCAAATGGTGTTCCAGAACTCGCGCAGACGCTCTACCTGGCGCTCGGGGGGATTGCCCGCAATAATCGCCGTGTTCAAGGCGCCAATCGAAATGCCGGACAGACAGTCGGGCTCGATTCCGGCTTCCAGCAATCCCTCGTACACACCGGCCTGATAGGCTCCCAAGGCACCGCCTCCTTGCAGTACCAAGGCGACAGTCTCGTAAGGGGGAAGATAGGATGGGCGGGCAAAATCGGGGGTATCTTGCGCTTGCGGCATGGGGGCAAGGTTCATGACAGGGCTCGGTTCAAGAGGGGCAAAAGATCGGGACTGGTGATCCCATCTGTTTGTGCTGCACTGCAGCAAGAATACCATTGCTGTGTGTCAGAACGCGGACCAGAATGCAAACTAGCGTCAATTCTTAGGGGACGAGGAGCCGGCTGGCGGGTTGTGCAGGTGTTGTGCAAAGGCGCTTAACACCTGACTGCGGTAGCGCTCTTTATGCAGCACCAGGGACAGACGACGTTTCAGATCCAGAAAGGGGGTATCCAGAATACGAAGTCGCTGATTGGCCACCGCATCCAGGGTGGCCGCCTGGGGAAGGCAGGCCAAGCCCAGTCCGGCGATGACCGCCTGTTTGATGGCCTCCACCTGGCCCAGCTCCATCAATACATGTCCACCGGGTAGTGTATTCAAGGCTTGTTCGGTTAGTGCCCGCGAGGCTGAGCCCCGTTCGCGCATGATCCAGTTCATGCCTGCAAAGTCCTGTTTGTGCAGGGTGGTCCGGGTTGCCAGTGGGTGATCGGGGGCGGCGCAGACGACCAGCGCGTCCTCGCGCCAGATCCAGGTCTCCAGTTGGGGGTGGTTGACCGGCCCCTCTACGCAGGCAATATCGCAGCGGTGTTCCAGTAACTGGCTGATGATATTGGCCGTATTGTCGACCGATACATGTAAAGACACGCGCGGGTGCTGGCGTACAAACGACCCCACCAGATCGCCAATCAGGTAATTGCCCACGGTATTGCTGGCTCCGATGCGGATTTCACCGCGCAACTCACGTTCTTCCTGCTGGCTTTGCATCTCGCGCAAGCGCTCCAGAATTTCACGTGCATGCGGTAGCAACTGTTTGCCGCGACTGGTCAGTTGCATACGCCCCGGCGTGCGCTCGAACAAGGGGCTGTCCAGTTGCTTTTCCAGTTCGGCCAGCGCCATGCTGGCCGCCGGTTGGGACAGGTGAATCTGGGCCGCGCAGGCGCGCACGGTGCCTAAGGTGGCTATACCGACAAAGACTTCCAGTTGTCTGATGCTGATCGCGTTCATGATAAATAAAATTGATACTTACGATAAGTAATAATGAATTTTTTAATACTCGGGGTCAACCTAAAATTACTTTTACTTATTACCCTATCTGGAATGACACGATGAGCAGTGTGACCGATTTACCCGCAGCCCCTACCGCCTTGAAGGCGCCGGACACATCGGGTTTCTCTCTGAAGCCGTCGCGTTGGTGGGGTTTTTTGTTGGCGGTGGCGGTGGGTGTCGCCGCCATGGGCCTGGGCAAGCTTTGGCCTTTGATTGGTGGCCCCGTCTTTGCCATTGTGCTCGGTATGGTGTTGCGTAACACGATGGGCGTGGCGACGCTGTTTCAGCCCGGCTTGCGCTTTTCGTCCAAAGTGTTGTTGCAGTGGTCAATTATCGGCCTGGGCTTTGGACTGAGCCTGCCGCAAGTAATGCGTACCGGTTTGGATTCTCTGGCGGTGACTTTGGTGACATTGACAGTGGCCTTTGTGACGGCTTTGCTGCTGGGCCGCGCTCTGGGGATTGCGTCCAAGCTGCGTACCCTGATCGGGGTGGGCACCGCGATTTGTGGCGGCTCGGCGATTGCGGCGGTCACTCCAATTCTCAAGCCTGAAGAGCATGAAACGGCGCTGGCGATCTCGACCATTTTTATTTTCAATATTGTGGCAGTGCTGGTGTTCCCCTTGGCCGGTCACATGATGAATATGTCGGATGCGGGCTTTGGGGTATGGGCTGGCACGGCGATCAACGATACCTCCTCGGTGGTGGCAGCTGGTTACAGTTACAGCCGTCAGGCAGGCGACCATGCCACGATCGTCAAGCTTACTCGCGCGACTCTGATCATTCCGATCTGTCTGATTCTGGCCGGGCTGGAAGTATGGCGCTCGCGTCAGGCCGGTCGGGATTTTGATCTGATGCGGGTGTTCCCCTGGTTCATTGTCTGGTTCATGGTGGCTTCAGCTGTGCGCTCGATGGGCTGGGTGCCCGTGCAATGGCTGGAACCGCTGCGTTTTATGGCTGAGTTCCTGATGGTGCTGGCATTGGCCGCTATTGGACTGTGTTCAGACCTGCGTGTGATGGCCCGAGCCGGTGTGCGACCTGCCTTGCTGGGACTGGGGGTGTGGATAGCGGTGGCCGTCAGCAGTTTGCTGGTTCAGCGCTGGATTGGCGTCTGGTAAAAAGCAACCGGAAAAAAACCTGGCCGTGGTTTAATCTGCCACGACCAGGTTTTTTTTGTGAGCAGCCGGCTGGTGCTCAGACGAACCAGGAAGCAGGGCTGCGGTAAATGGCCACGCCCACGATGTAGGCAAAGATCGCAATCGCGATCAGTGCCGCAACCCCCCGGCTGAAAGCCGTCTTGCCACGCTTGATGGCATAGCTGCCCACCACGATATACACGATCAGCAGCACGATTTTGGTAATGAGCCAGGGCTGATTGGCCGCGGCACCCAGCATGCCCGCCAATGCCAGGCCACAGACCAGCAAAACGGTGTCGATCACATGGGGGGCGATTCGTACAAAACGATGTTGCAGACAGGCAGAGCCACTGACTGACCAATAGGCCCGGATGATGAAAAACAAAATACTCAGCCCGGCGGCTGTCATGTGCAGGTGTTTGAGGACCATGTATGTCATGCCTGTTGTTTCCTTCTGAAGTTCAGGGTGCAGAAAAAGGCAGTATACGCAGGCTGGGCCTCAAAAGTTTTTCTGTGTCGGGGCTCACACTTGCCCCGACGCAAAAGTCCGCCGTACTTAGAGCAGATTGACAGGCAGTTTCAGATAGACCTGACCGTTGCTTTCGGGCTCGGGGAAGTGCCCCGCCCGGATATTGACCTGGATGGAGGGCAGGATCAGGCGCGGCATGCCCAGCGTTTTGTCCCGTGCCGTGCGCCGCTCGCAGAACTGCTCTTGGCTGATGCCGTCACGCACATGGATATTGCCTTCTTTTTGCGCTTGCACCGTGCAATGGGATTGAGGTTCGCGCCCTTCTGGCGGGTAGTCGTGACACATGAACAGGACGGTCTGTGCTGGCAGTGCCAGCAGGCGTTGAATGGATTGGTAAAGCTGACTGGCGCTGCCACCCGGAAAGTCACAACGGGCGGTGCCGACATCGGGCAAGAACAAGGTATCGCCCACAAATACACCCAGTCCCTGGACGTGATAGGCCATGTCCGCGGGCGTGTGACCAGGGACATGCAGGGCCTGAACCTGGAGGGCACCGATCTGGAAATACTCCTGGTCGCGAAACAAAGTATCAAACGGCGTGCCGTTGGCCTGAATTTCGGCCTCTATATTAAAGATACGGCTGAAGGTGGCCTGCACTTGCTTGATATGTTCACCAATCGCAATTTTCCCTCCGGTTCGCTCCTGAAGCCAGACCGCGGCAGATAAATGGTCGGCATGGGCATGGGTTTCCAGAATCCATTGCACCTGAAGTTGATGCTGCTGCACAAAGTCCAGCACCTGTTGAGCGGTGGCGGTGTGGCTGCGGCCCGAGGCCGCGTCATAGTCCAGCACCGAATCGATGATGGCGCATTCACGTTGGCCGGGCGCATAAACCACATAGGTGAAAGTGGCCGTATCGGTATGAAAGAAGCTGGCGACCTGGGGTTGGAGCATGTCAGACCTCGTGGTGCTTATAAAATATTAAAAGATATTATATAATAATATATATTGTGTTTTTGTAGAATGATATGAATCAAACTGAACTGGAAGCCTTGCGGCAGGTGGCTGGCCGTGCCAGCAGTCTGCTGGCTAGCCTGGCCAACCCCGACCGTCTGATGATTCTCTGCACCTTGGTGCAGGGGGAATGCAATGTGGGGGAGCTGGCTCAGCGTAGCGGTATTGCACAGCCTACCTTATCCCAGCAATTGACGGTATTGCGGCGGGAAAATCTCATTGCCAGCCGTAAAGAAGGCAAATACGTGTATTACCGCCTGGAAGATCCGGCGGTACTGGCTGTCATGCAGACGTTGTATGGAATTTTTTGCGCCCCGGGAGGCACTGATGATCACCATTGATTGGACTTCGTTTACCCCATGGAGCGCCCTGCTCGGGGGCGCCCTGATCGGTTTGGCAGCGGCCATTCTGGTGCTTTTTAATGGCCGTGTGTTCGGCATCTCCGGGCTGCTGTCGGGCACCTGGACCGGGCAGGCTGGTGACCGGGCCTGGCGTTGGATGGCGCTGCTGGGCATGGCGGCGGCCCCTTGGCTGTATCGCCTGATCGGCGAGACCGTACCCCCAGTACAAGCCCAGCCTTGGATGTGGGTCGTGGTGGCAGGCTTGCTGGTGGGGTTTGGCACCCGTTTGGGCTCGGGTTGCACCAGCGGGCATGGCGTGTGCGGTTTGTCACGCCTGTCACCGCGCTCATTGGTGGCGACCCTGGCTTTCATGGCCAGCGGTTTTTTGACTGTGTTTGTGTTGCGTCACGTGCTTTAAGGAGCCGCCATGCATTACTTCATCGCGTTGATTTCCGGCCTCATTTTTGGCTTGGGCTTATTGATTTCCGGCTTGGCGAACCCCAGCAAGGTTCTGGCGTTTCTGGACCTGGCGGGAGCCTGGGACCCGTCTTTGGCGTTGGTGATGGCAGCCGCTATTGCCGTGGCCATTATTCCTTTCAGCGTGGCGCGTCGTCGTCCTTGCGCGTTCGTGACGGGCCAGCCCATGAACCTGCCCAAGCAACGGCAGATCGATCGTCCACTGGTATTGGGCTCCTTGATCTTTGGGGCAGGGTGGGGGATTGCCGGCTTTTGCCCAGGGCCGGCAGTGGTGTTGGCAGCCTCCGGCGCTCCCTTGGCGCTTGTCTTTCTGGTCGCGATGCTGATCGGTATGGGGGTGGCAGGCCGGGTGCGCACTTAATTGTCGGGCTCACATGTGCGGCCCACGCGGGTTAACCCAAGTGGGTGCTGGGAGCCGGAACGTGATCCGGCTCCATATTGACCAGGCCTTGCAAAATACCGCAGTGCTCCAGGCCCCCGGCTTGTCCGCAACGGTGACGCAGTTCGGTCAACTGCTGTTGCAGATGCTCCAGCTCGGCAATTCGCACCGCCACATGTTCAATGTGTTCATCCAGCAGCTCGTTGACGGGGGCGCAGTCCTGGGCTGGACCATCCATAAAGGCCAGCAGGCTGCGGATTTCCTCATGGGTCATATCCAGGCTGCGGCAATTGCGGATAAACCGCAGCCGCTCCAGATGAACCGGACGATACAAGCGGTAATTGCCTTCGCTGCGCTCAGGTTCGGGCAGTAGTCCGACCTTCTCGTAATAGCGGATTGTTTCCGTGTTGCAGTGGCTTTTTTCTGCCAGTTCACCAATTTTCATTGCTCTGCCTCCAGGGGGCTTGACCTTGTAGTTACTTTAGGCTTTCTACTGGGCTCATGCAAGCAGCGAGGAATTGCGATGACATCCGCTAACAAGACATCAAGGTTCGACAAAGGGCAGGGCGCAGCCAATGTTCGTCCGGCTGAGCACGACCATGCGCATAGCCACGATCATGAACACGCCGTGGGCGATCATAGTCATGACCATAGTCATGAGCATGATCAGGTTTGTCCAGACTCCCAGGCCCATGAAGGAGCGTGCTGCTCGAGCCCGGCTGTTGGCCCTACGGTGGCGCTGGCGGCCAGCACCGACACGCGGCTGGTGGTTCATATTGCCGATATGGACTGCCCGGCCGAAGAGAATATGATCCGTTCGGGTCTGAAACGTCTGGACCAGGTACAGAGTCTGGGCTTTGACCTGATGCAGCGTGTCCTGACCGTGGAGCATGCAGAAGGGGCACGCGACAAGGTATTGAATGCATTGCGCGGTTTGGGCTTTGAGCCTCGCATGGCTGACGAGGCGCCGGTGCCAGCAGCCTCGCCCCGCCAGGGACTGGTTCGCATTGTCGCTGCGGTGGTGCTGGCCTTGGGCGCCGAGATTAGCCATTGGCTGGCGGCCCCAGAGTGGCTGATTGTGGTTCTGGCTGGGGCGGCGATCCTGTCCGGCGGCGTGCAGGTGTACAAAAAGGGCTGGATTGCCTTGCGCAATGGTCAGCTCAATATCAATGCCTTGATGAGTATTGCCGTAACCGGCGCGGTGATTCTGGCACAGTGGCCGGAAGCAGCCATGGTTATGTCTTTGTTCAGCCTGGCAGAATGGATTGAGGCCCGCTCTCTGGATCGTGCTCGTAGTGCGGTCGACAGCTTGCTCAAGCTGGTACCCGATGAGGTGCTGGTCAGTACGGATGGTAGCCAATGGCAACGGATGCCGGCCAATCAGGTTCAGGCGGGTTGGCAGGTGCGCGTGGCGCCCGGGGAGCGTTTCGGCCTGGATGGCAAGGTCTTGCAAGGTGTAAGCACGGTTAATCAGGCTCCGATCACGGGCGAGAGTGCGCCCGTGGACAAGGCCCCCGGCGACGAGGTGTTTGCCGGGACGATTAATGGCATGGGCGAGCTGGTGTATCAGGTGCAGTCCGCGCACGATGAAACCTTGCTGGCTCGTATCACGCGCTCGGTTCAGGAAGCCCAAGCCAATAAGGCGCCCATTCAGCGTTTTGTGGATCAATTCTCGCGTGTCTACACCCCATTGGTGGTGCTTGCCGCGGTGGTGATGGCCTTGGCCTTGCCCCTGATGGGGGGGGTGAGCTGGACGGAGTCTGTGTATCGGGCTCTGGTCTTGCTGGTGATTGCCTGTCCTTGCGCTCTGGTGATTTCCACCCCGGTGGCGGTGGTCAGTGCTTTGGCGAGCGCCGCACGCGCCGGTATTTTGATCAAGGGGGGCGTGTATCTGGAGCGTGCCCGACAGTTGCGGTATCTGGCTGTGGACAAGACGGGCACATTGACCCTGGGCGAGCCTTCCTTGAGCGAATATGGCAGCCTGCGTCAGAGCCTGTCGGATGGTGATGTGCTGGACATGGCGCTTGCGTTGGCCGAGCGTTCTGACCACCCGGCCTCTCAGGCGATTGCACGAGGCCGTGTCAGTTCGGGCTCATTAAGCCTGGATCAGTTCGAGGCGATAGCGGGTAACGGTGTGCAGGCGCAAGGTGTGACGGGTCAATTGCGTTTGGGCAAGCGCAGTTGGGTGCTGGGCTCCCATCAGGCCCAGACCAGCCCGGCCGAGCTGCAGGCCGTGCAAAGTGGTGCCACCATGGTGTATCTGGGGGACGAGCAAGGTTTGCTGGCCTGGTTCGCGATGAGCGATACGCTGCGTCCCACCACCACACAGGCGATCCGTGACTTGCAGGCGCTGGGTGTGCAGGTGGAGGTGCTCTCTGGTGACCATGAGCAAGCCGTGCGCCATGTGGCCCAGCAAGCCGGAATTCAGGATTTTCGAGGTGGTTTGCTGCCACAAGACAAGTTGGATCGGATCGAGGAAAAACTGGCTAAAGGCCTGGTAGCCATGGTGGGCGATGGCATCAACGATGCCCCCGCCCTGGCTCGTGCGGATGTGGGTATCGCCATGGGTGCTTTGGGTTCGGACATTGCGATCGAGACGGCCGATGTGGCTTTGATGGACGATGATCTGGGCAAGATTGCCGTGTTGATGCGTCAGTCCCGGGCTTTACACCTTGTGCTGTGGCAGAACATCAGCCTGGCCTTGGGCATCAAGGCTGTGTTCCTGGTGATGGCTCTGACCGGTCAGGCCACCATGTGGATGGCTGTGTTTGCCGACGTGGGGGCCAGCCTGCTGGTGGTATTGAACAGTTTGCGTCTGCTGCGTGCCCGGAACGCGTAACCCTCTTGTTTGCTAAAAAAACTCCACCTGATTGAGGTGGAGTTTTTTTATTGCCGGGCTGCCCCCCAACTCGGCTCCCCCTCTCGGTCAAAATGGGCTCCTTGGGGATGAGCTCTAACCCCCAGTAATGCATCACAGACTGCTGTGTGCCAGGCCAGTTTGAACGGCCTGCAGGTCGCGAGCTGGAGCGCAAGCCGCGGGCGCAGCATGGGGTTTCTTTTAAGCGTCATCAAATAAGGCCATCACTAACGTGAAGGTTGTGGCGTGCGCGGTAGTATCATTAAGCCTCCATTTGAGTGTAGGCCCCGCTTGTTTCTCATCTGTGTCGAGCAGGCTGGGCATGATAAGGACGCGCGATGATTGCACTGCTGGAAGCGGGTCGAGCCGGATTTCTAGGGCGAAAATATTGGCTGAATAATGTGCTGGCCGGTTTGGTGGTGGGCGTGGTGGCCTTGCCGCTGGCCATGGCCTTTGCCATTGCCTCCGGGGTCAAGCCGGAGCAGGGTTTGTATACCGCCATTGTTGCCGGTCTGGCGGTTTCATTATTTGGCGGGAGTCGGGTTCAGATTGCAGGGCCTACGGGCGCTTTTATTGTGATCTTGTCCGGCGTGGTGGCGCAGCATGGCGTGGCCGGGCTGCAGATTGCCACCTTGATGGCCGGGGTGATTTTGCTGCTGCTGGGCCTGTTGCGCCTGGGGGCGGTGATCCGCTTCATCCCCGATCCGGTCATTGTGGGGTTTACGGCCGGTATAGGCGTGATTATCTGGGTAGGGCAGTGGCGGGATTTCTTCGGTCTGCCCGCCGTTCAAGGCCAGCACTTTCACGAAAAACTCTGGTTCCTGCTGCATAATCTGCCGTCTCTGGACTGGGCAACCACGCTGCTGGGGATGTTGTCCCTGGCTATTTTGATCGTTGTGCCCAAGATTCCGTCCCTGGCGCGCTTGCCTGGGCCCTTGGTGGCTTTGGTCTTCATCACCCTGCTGCAGGCCGTGTTTCGGTTTGAGTCTGTAGCGACCATCGGTTCCAGCTTTGGCGCCTTGCCCAGTGGCTTGCCCGCTTTCCAATGGCCGCAGATTACGCTGACCCGTGTGGTGGAGTTGATCGGGCCGGCTTTTGCCATCGCCATGTTGGGGGCGATCGAGTCTCTCCTGTCCGCAGTGGTGGCCGATTCGATGACAGGCTCACGCCACGACTCCAATCAGGAGCTGGTCGGCCAGGGGATTGCCAACGTGCTCTCACCCTTGTTTGGCGGGATTGCCGCCACGGGGGCGATAGCCCGTACCGCCACCAATATTCGCAATGGCGGTAACAGTCCCATTGCTGGTGTGGTGCATGCGATTTTTCTGGTGCTGGTCCTGCTGCTCTTGGCGCCCTTGGCCGCATATATTCCTTTGACGGTACTGGCTGCCATTTTGTTCATGGTGGCCTGGAATATGAGTCAGGCCAAGTTGCTGCTGCGTTTGCAGCGGCGCATGCCCCGGGCTGACCTGTTCATTTTGTGGGTGACATTTGCCCTGACCGTGTTCGCGGATCTGGTGGTGGCCGTCAATATCGGGGTGATCCTGGCCATGTTGTACGTGCTCAAACGCACCTCTGACGGGGTGCAGGTACGGGCGCTGGAAGGCCGTCGTTTGCAGCGGGCACTGGATGTGTCTTTTAGCCAGGAGCTGCGTCAGGATATCTGGGTGCTGACCCTGGAAGGTCCTTACTTTTTTGCCAGTGTTGAAGCAGTCAATCGCGCACTGCTGTCCGTGCCAGACCCAATTCGAGCGGTGGTCGTGCGCCTGAATTATGTGCCTTTTGTGGACGCCACTGCCATGCAGGCCCTGGAGTCTGCTCTGACAGAGCTGGAGCAGCGCAATGTCATGGTCGCCTTGTGCGAGGCTAATGAGAAAGTGACTCGCAAGCTGATTCGCATGGGCTTGTTCAAACAAATCCATGCCCAGCGTGTTTTCGATAGTTTGCAGACGGCCTGGGACAGTGTCAGCGCGACACTGGACCATCGGTCCGGTCAGGACAACGGGGCGGCAAGCTCGGACGTGCAAGCGGCCCCGTAGGCCTGGAGAGCGGGTTCGGTCACCGCTGGCTGTGGGCAATGGCAGAAGGCTTAACGGAGCAGTTTGAACTCATCGTCACCCATAAAGGCATAGCGCAGGGCGTCGATCAAGGCCAGAAAGTAGGCCAGCGGGGACCAGATGGCAAATAAAACCAGGAACAGTAGGCCCATGCCGATCTGACCCAGGTAAAAACGGTGTACGCCCAGCCAGCCCAGGAAAATTGCCAGAACAATGGCAATCTTGCGATGGCTGTTGGGTTTGGTCAGCTCGTCTTTCTTGCTGGTTGAGATCCAGATGACCAGCGGGATGGTGATCAGAAGGGCGATCAATGCCTTGCCCCAGTGGACTGTCAGGTATTGCTGGACTTCACGCATCAGGTCGACGAAGTCATGAAACAGAAACCCCAGGTAGGACGCGAGGTAGCGGAGAATGGCTTCGCCAAAAGTCAGGCCCAGCATGACGATCAAAAAGATGGCAATGCCCAGAATGATTTTTTGCAGCATGGTGTTTCCGTCAAAAAAACAGCAGGTTCAATAAGTGCGGGCCTGACGCACGGCGTGCTCCCAACTGAGCATCAGGTTTTGCGCTTCATCGCGCGACATGGTCGGTTCAAAGATCCGGTCACACTGCCACAGCGATGCGATATCGGCTGGACCAGCGTACAGCCCGCTGCCCAGGCCCGCCAGGTAAGCGGCGCCCAAGGCCGTGGTTTCAATAGTAACGGGGCGCACGACGGGCAGGCCTAACAAGTCTGCCTGAAATTGCATCAGAAGATTATTCGCGCACGCGCCGCCATCTACGCGCAGCTCGTGCAGGGCCGGGCCGCCATTGGCTTGGACGTCACGATTCATGGCCTGCAATACCGCAGCGCTTTGATAGGCGATGCTGTCCAGGGCCGCGCGTGCAATGTGTGCCATGGTCGAGGCTCGTGTCAAACCGGTTATGGTCCCACGCGCCTGCGCATCCCAATAAGGCGCTCCCAGGCCGGTAAAGGCAGGCACCAGTCGCACACCCTGGGCATCGGGAACGCTGCGCGCCAGCGCTTCCACCTGAGCGCTGTGCTCCAGAGCACCCAGACCGTCGCGTAGCCACTGGACAACCGCGCCGCCGATGAACACGCTGCCTTCCAGCGCATAGGCGGGTGTGTCTTCATACTGGGCCGCGCTGGTGGCGATCAGCCCGTTCCGGGAATGGGGCACTTGCGAGCCACAGTGCATCAACAAAAAGCAGCCTGTTCCATAGGTGTTCTTCGCCATGCCTGGTGTGGTACAGGCCTGGCCGAACAGGGCGCTTTGTTGGTCGCCCGCCACACCGCAGATAGGAATGGGGCTGCCCAGGACATCCGGGCTGCACCGGGCAAACTCCGAGGCGGAGCGCTGGACCTGGGGCAGGACGCTGGCAGGAATGTTGAACAGCTCCAGCAGCTCCTGATCCCACTGATGACGATGAATGTTGTAGAGCAGCGTGCGTGAGGCGTTGCTGACATCGGTGGCATGCACCTTGCCGCCGCTCAAGTGCCAGATCAGCCAGCTGTCGATGGTTCCAAAGGCCAGTTCGCCACGCTGTGCCCGTTCTCGGGCGCCGGGCACGGTGTCCAGCAGCCAGCGCAGTTTGGAAGCGGAAAAATAGGCATCAATCGGCAGGCCAGTTTTTCCGGTAATGCGGGCTTCGTGCCCTTGCTCGCGCAACTGGGCGCAGAAGTCCTCGGCGCGCCTGTCTTGCCAGACGATGGCCTTGTGCAGGGCTTGTCCGGTTTGCCGGTCCCATAGCACGGTGGTTTCACGCTGATTGGTAATGCCGATGGCGTGAATGTCCTGGGGGCGTAGACCTGCCTGCTCGATTGCTTGTCGGGCGGTCCGAAACTGAGTGTCCAGAATTTCCTGGGGGTCGTGTTCCACCCAGTCTGTGCGCGGATAGTATTGTTGAGTTTCCTGCTGCGCCTTGGCCAGAATGCGGCCATCTGCCGCTACAACAAGGCTGCGCGAGCTGGAGGTTCCCTGATCGAGAGCAAGTAGGAATGTCATGCGAATGAGGCGGTAAAAGCGGAGCAGTCCACAGTGTACTGGCTCTGTGTGCTACTCGGGGGGGTGAGCACAGGAGGCGGACAAGTTTCACTGGACGGTAAAAGATCAGGGGCTAAAATCAGGGTAAATCCCGAGCCAGTCAGTGTTTTTCGGGTGTCTGCTAATTTCAGGTCCAACTTTTATTTATGACTACATTAAGTTCCCCCTTATTGACCGATAGAGCCCAGATGCTGGGTGCCCTGGCGCGCACCACGCAGGTGGATATGGTCGTGATAGGGGGTGGCGCGACAGGACTGGGCGTGGCCCTGGATGCCGCCCTGCGCGGTTTGAGTGTGGTGGTGCTGGAAGCCTGGGATTTTGCCAAGGGCACGTCTTCGCGGGCCACCAAGCTGGTACACGGTGGGGTGCGTTATCTGGCCCAGGGCAATGTCAGTCTGGTGCGGGAGGCCTTGCGCGAACGCATGCATTTGCTGAGCAATGCGCCGCATCTGGCACAGCGCCTGCCTTTTGTCATGCCCAGCTACAAGTGCTGGGAAACCCCATTCTATGGGGTGGGCTTGATGGCATACGACGGTTTGGCGGGACGCGAGGGATTGGGGCATACCCAGTTTCTGAGTGCATCCAAAATCCGGCAGCTTTTGCCCGGAGCCCGGCAAAGTGGCTTGAAAGGGGGTGTCAAATATTGGGATGGTCAGTTTGACGATGCCCGTCTGGCCTTGGCGCTGGCTCGTACGGCAGCCTTAAAGGGGGCTTTGCTGATTAATTATTGCCCGGTGGTGGAGGTGATGCACCGGGAGGGCAAGGTCTCTGGCGTGCGTTGCCAGGACAAGGAAAGCGGTCAGGTTTATGAGATCCAGAGCTCTTGTGTCGTCAATGCCACTGGAGTGTGGGTCGACCAGATTCGGCAGCTGGATGCGCAGGAAGCTGGGCGCGAACTGCGGCCCATGGTCTCACCTAGTCAGGGCGTACACCTGGTCGTCGACCAGGAATTCTTGCCGGGTGAGCATGCATTGCTGGTGCCACGCACCCAGGATGGGCGGGTCTTGTTTGCTGTGCCCTGGCTGGGCAAACTGATTCTGGGCACAACCGATACGCCTCGAGACGATATCCCGTTGGAGCCGCGTCCTTTGGCTCAGGAAGTGGATTTTATTTTGAAGGAATCCGCGAACTATCTGCAAAAAGCGCCCACCGTACAGGATGTCCGCAGTATCTGGGTGGGGCTACGACCCTTGGTGCGTCCGGCTGCTGAGTCGGCCGCGGGACAGACGCAGTCCATCAGCCGCGAACATAGTATTACGGTGAGCGCCAATGGCCTGTTGACAGTGACGGGGGGGAAGTGGACAACCTACCGGGCCATGGCTGAAGACGTGCTGGAACGCTGTCAGCAGTCCGGCCTGCTGGGGCCCTTGCCGGCCTGTCGAACGCAGGACCAGCGTCTGGTGGGCGCTTCCTATGTGGGGGATCGGCGCGTTTTGGGCCGTACGCCCGGCTTGGATGCCTATGGCAGCGAGGCCGATTGGGTGCAGACGCTGCCGGGAGCCGATCAGGAGCTGGCTCCTGGTTTGAGCGTCGCCATGGTGCGCTTTGCCTGTCGCTTTGAATATGCCCGGACGGTTGAGGATGTGCTGGCCCGTCGTTCGCGTCTTTTGTTTCTGGACGCACGTCTGGCGCAGTCGATCGCCCCGGCGGTGGCGGCGATTATGCTGGAAGAAACAGGGCGTTCGCCGGAATTGGATGCCTTTTTGCAGTTGGCCGAGCAATACGCCACGGTGCCCACGTCATAAGCGCCTGTTCTGCTGCTGACAGGCCCTTGCCTGAGGGAACGTCAATGAAAAAAGAGCCTTGCTGACCAAGGCTCTTTTTTATGCCGGCTTGCCGGGGCATCAATCAAAAAAGGTGCGGGCGGTTTCAAAGCGTTTGGCGAAATAGGGATTATCAAGTGAATCAATCCGTACCCGCCCCCCACTGGAGGGGGCGTTGATGAACTGTTGCTTGCCGATATAAATGCCTACATGTGAGTTGGGTGTGCCCAGCGTGTTGAAAAACACCAGATCACCGGGGCGCAGTTGTGCCCGGCTGACGCGACGGGCAACGCTGGCCTGATCGCGGGTGCGGCGCGGAATGGGGGAGCTCGATTCCTGGCTAAAGACATAGTGCACCAGTCCGCTGCAATCAAAACCGGTGGAGGGTTCACGGCCTCCGTAACGGTAGGGCGTCTCCAGCAGGGTCAGCGCCGACAGGACGACGGCCGAGCGACGCTGATTATCCAGGCTGATGGATTGCCCCGTAGGGAGACGGGAGGAGGGGCTATGGGCGCATGCCGCCAGCACCAAACTCAGGCATAAGGCGAACAGACGTTGCGTAAAAGCAGCAGGAACCATGGGCTGTTACAAAACGGATGAGGGCGCAGCGGGCAGGGGGGCTACTCGCAGATTATCCGATATTTCGTCGCTTTTTAGGCCAAGCCTGAGAGGGATCGTCGAAATATGCATTAATTAATGACCAATATCTGCAACAAAACATATTTTTGATACAAGCGTTTTGATTTTTGTCATGTTACATCTAGTTTATATCTACAACATTAAGTGAGCATCTGATAATATTCTGCTGTGCCTTGATGCATTTATTGCATATATACGACGTTTTCTATGTTTTAAGAGCATTTATAGACAGTGTGTGTCAGAAGCGTCGATAATGTAAAAAGTATATTCACGCAATAGATTGCCAGGCATGATACATATTTATGTAACTTTATATGTTTTAAATGTGTTTTGTTACAAGAAACTAGCTGATTAACAGATTTACAAGGATGGCTGACATGCCCGTATCGGAAAATTCGCTGCTGAATGATATTCAGGAAGTCAATTTGTCGTACTTGTTACTCGCGCAGCGTCTGCTGCGGGAGAATTTTTCGGCAGGTATGTTCCGTTTGGGCTTCGACACCGATGTGGCAGAGACTTTGTTGCGTCTGTCACCGGCCCAACTGGTCAAACTGGCCAGCTCCAGCTCGTTGATTTGCGGCTTTCGCTTCAACGACTACGACCTGCTCACCACGTTGACGCAGAATGTGCTGGGAGGGGTATTGCAGCAGGCTCACTCCACCATTCTCCTGTCCCAGCGGGCGACGGCAGAACAGGCTGGCTGAGCCAGTCCCGAACTTATTACATCAAGAACTATGGCTATAAAAAGCGTCGCCAAAGAGGCCCAGGAAATTGGGCTTGCTTCCGACATGATTGAGCTGGGGGCGCGCTTGCAGGTTCTGCAAGCAGAAACATCGTTAAGTTACGACCGGCTGGCCCGTTTGTACCGCGAAGTCAAAGGCTGCTCGCCGCCTAAAGGCATGCTGCCTTTTTCGGTTGACTGGTTCATGACCTGGCTGCCCAATATTCATTCCAGTCTGTTCTACAGCATTTACCAGTTCATGGCCTTGCATACGCCTTGCGACAAAAGCCGTGCGCTGGTCGAGGCGTATCGCCTGTATCTGGAGCAGTCTTCGGCAGGTCGTCTGGATGTGGGGCCAGATGAAGAACCGGTGCTGAGCTTCACCCGCGCCTGGATGCTGTTGCGCTTTTTTGATAGTGGCCTGTTGCAGTTGTCCCAATGCGAGCGCTGCAAGGGGGGGTTTGTGGCCCATGCGCACGATCCCGAAGCCGGCTTTATTTGCGCTATTTGTCGCCCGCCTCCGCGAGCTGGCAAGACGCGTGCCAGCAAGGCGCGCAGCACAGCGAAATCGCCTGCCGGCAAAAGTCGAAAATCCGACTCGACCAGAGAGCCGCAAGCCGGGGTCCCGGGGCACGTCGCCGTTCAGGCAGACGTGCCCGTTTAGCAATAGCTTTTGTCGTCAGTATGCAGCAAAGCCGGATGGATGCTGGTTTTTGATGTGGATCTGATACCAATCTGAATGTGTCAAGGCAACCGGAAGCGTTGATCTAGGCTGGAAAAAGGCCGTTAACGTGTCGTTTTAGCCCGGTTGCTTGCCGCCATCATTAGCAGCGTGTATTTGAAGAAGGCGTATCCGTGCTTATTATCCTTGGATATATCATTGTTTTCGTCTCCGTTTTCGGGAGCTTTGTAGGGCTGGGCGGGCATTTGGGTGCGCTCTACCAGCCTTTTGAATTACTGCTGATTGGTGGCGCGGCCCTGGGGGCCTATTTTGCGTCCAACAGTGGCAAGTCCATCAAGCTGCTGGCCAAAGCCTTGCCGATTGCCTTTCGCAGCAGCCCCTACAACAAGCAGTTGTACATGCAGTTGATGGGCATGCTGTCCGTACTGCTGAACAAGGCTCGTCGCGATGGCATGATGTCCATCGAGGCCGATATCGAAAACCCTGAACAAAGTCCCATCTTCGCCGATTACCCCAATGTGGTGAAAGATCCGGCCTTGATGAACTTTGTGTCCGATTACTTGCGTTTGATGATCAGCGGCAATATGAGCTCGTTTGAGATCGAAACCCTGATGGATCAGGACATTGAAACCCACCAGCACGAGCGCAATGTGCCCGCGCGCGCCTTGCGAGAGGTCTCCGATGCCTTGCCCGCCTTCGGGATTGTGGCGGCAGTGCTTGGCGTGGTGAAAGCCCTGGCATCGGTGGATCAGCCGCCTGCTGTGTTGGCCGATCTGATCTCCAAGGCCATGGTCGGGACGTTTCTGGGTATTTTGCTCGCTTATGGTTTTGTGGCTCCTTTGGCCGCGACCATCGAACGCCGCACTTCGGATTCGGTCAAGGTGCTTGAATGCATCAAGGTGACCTTGCTGGCCAACCTGAACGGCTATCCTCCCCAGTTGGCGGTGGAGTTTGGTCGCAAGGTGCTGTTTTCCTCCGATCGCCCTTCGTTCCAGGAACTGGAAGAGCATGTCCGTCAGGCCCGTTCGGGTGGCGGTCGCAAAGCCTAAGCGGATGCGTTCATGAGCAATCACAAGGATCGCGTGGTCATCCGTCGCAAGAAGATGGCCCATGCCGAACACCATGGCGGCAGCTGGAAAATTGCCTATGCCGACTTCATGACGGCAATGATGGCCTTTTTCCTGGTGATGTGGATTCTTTCGCTGGTTCCCAAGCAGGACTTGAAGGAAATCGCCGATTATTTTCGCATGCCCTTGATGGATGCGATCTCCGGCGGTTATCAGGCCGACTATTCACGCAGTGTGATTCCAGGCGGTCAGCCCAGTCTGGTTCCCAACCCCCATTCTGGAGTCAACTCCAGCCAGGCGGCAGACGACCGTCAGGATGTCGAGCGTCTGGAAGATTTGAAGTCCGCTCTGGAGGAGTTGATCCGCATCGATCCGGTCTTGAGCGAGTTTCGTCCGCAATTGCTGCTGGACATGACTCAGGACGGTTTGCGCATTCAGATCATTGACCGCCAAAGCCGCCCCATGTTTTCCACGGGCAGTGCGCATGTGCAGATCTATATGCGGGCGATTTTGCGCTCGCTTAGCGCCCCGCTCAACGAAATGCCCAACCGCATTCTGATTTCCGGTCATACCGATTCGCTGCCTTACGCCAGTGGCGAGCGCCTCTACAGCAACTGGGAACTGTCCGCTGACCGGGCCAATGCGGCTCGCCAGGAGCTGGTGGCCGGCGGTCTGGCCGAGGCCAAGGTCAAGCAGGTGCTGGGTTTGGCCGATACTGTCAGCCTGGTTAAAGATAACCCCGCCGCAGCCGTAAATCGGCGTATCAGCCTGCTCGTGCTCAATAGCCGGGCGGAACGACGCATGGACGAGCAGGCGGCAAGTGGTTCGCAAGAGTTTGATTTGCGCGAAGCCATGCAGGAGACCGACGGGCCAATCAGTATTCATATTCCCGGTTTGCCTGCCATGCCTTCTGCTTTGCCGGTAGTGCCTTAGGACCTGTTTTCAGGCCCGGATGGCCCACGGGTTTGGGCTGTGCTTTTTGTTTTGTTGTTCTAAGCCATAACCAAGAAGGAAGTGTTCATGAGCTCCGGCGTGGATCTGAGTCAGTTTTACGAAACCTTTTTCGATGAAGCCGATGAGTTGCTGGCGGACATGGAGCGCTTGCTGCTGGAGCTGGATCTGGATGAGCCAGATCGTGACCAGCTCAATGCCATCTTTCGGGCCGCGCACTCCATCAAGGGTGGGGCGGGCACGTTTGGCTGTTTCGGTCAGTTGGCTGAGACGACTCATTTACTCGAAAATCTGCTCGATCTGGTCCGTAATGGCGAGATGCAATTGCGCAAGGACATGATTGACCTCTTTCTGGAAACCAAGGACGTGCTAACCGGACAAGTCAATGCCTATCGCGAGGAACAGGAGCCTGACGAGGAAGCCTACACTCGCATCTGCGCGCAGTTAAGGCAACTGGCCCTGGAACAAAAGGGCATTCTGGCAACGGACACGAAAGGCGCAGAAGCGATTTTGCAAGCTGAAGCCGAAGCAGAGCCCGAGCCGGAACCGGCCGCCAATACGGAAGGCTTGCCGCTGTGGGTGTCCATGGGGCCGGTCTCGGATAAGGATGCCGAGGCCTTGCAACAGGAAATGGAGTTGATGGGCACCATCGTCCATCAAACTCGCGAAGGTGATCGCCTGGATATCTGGGTGGAAACCACGGGTTCGGCTGACGATATCCTGGCCGTGTGCTGCTTTATTCTGAATGCCGATCAGGTGTCGGTAAAACCGGCCGCCGCGCCTGGGCAAGCGGTGACGTCTGCGTCCACTGCGGCACCCGCCGTGGCTCCCGCGGCTGCAGTGGTTGTCGAGCCTGCTGCCCCCGCTGTCGCGCCGGCCGCTCCGGCGCCCGCAGCGGCTCCGGTTGCCGCTGAGCCTGAGAAAACCGCAACGACGCTTCCTGCTGCTCCCAAAGCGGCCGATAAACCCGCCAAGGCGGCAGCACCCAAGGAGTCCGGCACCATTCGTGTGGGCGTGGAGAAGGTCGACCAGATCATCAATCTGGTTGGCGAACTGGTCATCACGCAAGCCATGTTGGTGCAGACGGCCTCTACGCTGGACCCGGTGGTGCACGACCGTTTGCTCAACGGTATCGAGCAGCTCGAGCGCAATGCGCGTGATCTGCAAGAGTCGGTCATGTCCATTCGCATGATGCCCATGGACTATGTGTTCAGCCGCTTTCCGCGCGTGGTGCGTGAAAGTGCCGCACGCATGAACAAGAAGATTCGTCTGGTCACCAAGGGGCAGGCCACCGAGCTGGACAAGAGCCTGATCGAACGCATTATCGACCCGCTGACTCACCTGGTGCGCAATAGTATCGACCACGGCATTGAAATGCCCGAGGATCGGCTGGCAGCGGGCAAGGAAGAAGAGGGCGTGCTGACCTTGTCAGCCCAGCATCAGGGTGGCCACATCATTATTGAAGTGGTGGATGATGGTGCCGGCCTGAACCGCGAACGTATTCTGAAGAAAGCCATGTCCTCGGGCCTGCCGGTAACCGAGAGCATGCCGGACGACGAAGTCTGGCAACTGATCTTTGCCCCCGGTTTTTCCACCGCCGACAAGGTTACGGAAATTTCCGGGCGTGGCGTGGGCATGGACGTGGTGCGACGCAATATTCAAAGCATGGGTGGCCATGTGCAGCTGTACTCGCGTGCGGGCAAGGGAACAACCACCCGTATTGTTCTGCCGCTGACGCTGGCGATTCTGGACGGCATGTCGGTACAGGTGGGCAATGAAGTGTTCATCCTGCCGCTGGCTCATGTAACCGAATCCATGCAGCCTACTGAAGAGCAGTTGCGCCGCGTAACCGATACCGATCACGTCATGTTTGTGCGTGGCGAGTATCTGCCCCTGATTTCCTTGCGTGACATCTTCTCGGTTGAGGGGGCCGAGACCGATGTGACGCGCGCGATTGCCGTTATCTTGCAGGCTGAAGACATGCGCTTTGCCTTGCTGGTCGATCACCTGATCGGGCAGCATCAAGTCGTGGTCAAGAACCTGGAAGCCAACTATAGAAAAATTCCGGGTATTTCCGCTGCCACCATTTTGGGCGATGGCAGCGTAGCCCTGATTGTTGATGTTTTTGCCTTGCAACGTCTGGCGCGGGACCCCGCCTCGACGTGGGCCTGATTATTCGGAGATCTTTATGTCCAACGACTTTACTTCCCACTCCGAAGCTGCCGAGGCTGGCGGCAAGGAGTATCTGGTATTTACTCTGGGCGACCAGGAATACGGCATCGATATTCTGAAAGTTCAGGAAATACGCGGCTACGACTCTCAGACCGTAACGCGTATTGCCAACGTGCCCAACTTCATCAAGGGTGTCACCAATCTGCGCGGTGTGATTGTGCCTATCGCCGACTTGCGGGTGCGCTTTAACATGGAGCGGGTGGAGTACGACCACCAGACCGTGGTGGTGATTCTGAATCTGCACGACCGCGTAGCAGGTGTGGTGGTGGATGGGGTCTCGGACGTGCTGGTTTTGCAGTCGTCCCAGATCAGTGCCGCCCCCAGCTTTGGCACAGCTTTCTCGACCGAGTACCTGACCGGGATCGGCACGCTGGGTGAACGCATGCTGATTTTGGTGGATATTGAAAAACTCATGACCAGCGAAGAGATGGCACTGGTCGATAGCGCGGTGGCCTGATCACCCGAGTCTGCAAAGACTTGCAAAGCGGGGCCTGTTGAGCAGGTCCTTCAAGGATTGTTCGGGTCGGGGGAGGCGTCACAAGCGCCTCTGATGTTCTGATCTACTCTAGACAAGGTGCTTGCGATGCTGGATGGATTACGTTTGGCCAATCTGAAGGTGCGGACCAGTCTGATTCTGGTACTGGTGTTTTTTCTGGCAATGCTGGTGGCGGGCGCGGCTTTGGGGATTTTGTCCCTGCGTGCCAATAACGGTGCGCTGCAAAGCATCGTGGTCAACCAGCGGGTAGGCTCGGCCATGTATCAGGCGATCGAGCACTACAAAGAGACCCAAACCCTGATTGGACGAGCGGCCATCAGCTATGTGGTCAGCAACGATCTGCAAAACCAGGACCTGATGGCCGAGTGGAGCGATGCGGCGCCTGAAACCTCAGCGATCAGTTCGGCAACCCGCGATGCGCTGGAGGCGACGCGCAAGCAGTTCGAGCGTGCCCAGGAAGCGTTTTTTGAGTATCAGGGCGTGGCCACGCAGCTGGAAGGCACCAATGACTATTATCAGCGTGTAGATGCGGCATTCATGTCGCTGATGCAAGGCGGGGTGCTGCCTTTGATTGCCTATCTGGAGCAGGGCGATATTGCAGGTTTTCGCAGTTATGTCGCCACGACCACCAAGTTCCTGGAAGAAGATCTGTACAGCGCCTTGAACTCCTTGCAAGAGGCTCAGCAGCGCTCGATTGATACCCAGTACCAGAAAGAGAACGAGCAATACAACCTGGTAATCCGTCTGGTCGGACTGGCCATGGTGCTGTGTCTGTTTATTTCCCTGGCGGTGTATGTGTTCTTGAATCGCATGGTGCTGCGTCCCCTGCGTCAGGCTGGAGAACATTTTGACCGGATTGCCAGTGGTGACCTGACCCAGCGTGTAGAGGTCAAGTCCACCAATGAGATCGGCGTGCTCTACGATGCGGTCCGCCGTATGCAAAACAGCCTGCAGTCGATGGTGCAGACCGTGCGCCAGGGGGTGGAGGAGATTACCTTTGGCTCACATGAGATTTATGTGGGCAATACGGATCTGAGCAGTCGCACGGAAGAGCAGGCTGCCTCCTTGCAGGAGACGGCGGCCAGCATGGAGCAATTGGCCAGTACGGTTCGCCAGAACTCCGATAATGCCCAGCAGGCCGACAAGGTTGCCAAGAACGCATCGGAAGTGGCGCTGCGTGGCGGTCAGGCGGTCTCTACCGTGGTGCAGACCATGGAGGATCTGTCTGCCAGTTCGGGGCAGATCGCGCAGATTGTGAACGTGATTGACGGCATTGCTTTCCAGACCAATATCCTAGCCTTGAACGCTGCCGTGGAAGCAGCGCGCGCTGGCGAGCAGGGCAAGGGTTTTGCCGTGGTGGCCGGGGAAGTGCGTAGCTTGGCGCAGCGCAGTGCGCAGGCCGCCCGCGAGATCAAGGGTTTGATCGAGCAGTCGCTGGCCAAGGTCAAGGAAGGGACCCGCCAGGTGGACGAGGCGGGCAAGGTGGTGATGGAAGTGGTCAGTTCGGTACAGAGCGTGACCACCATCATGGCAGAAATTTCTTCCGCCTCGAACGAGCAGTCCGAGGGGATTGAGCAGGTAAACCGGGCGGTTGCACAAATGGATGTGGTTGTGCAGCAAAATGCGGCTCTGGTGGAGCAGGCGAGCGCAGCGGCCGGGTCTTTGCAGGATCAGGCCACCCGTCTGTCCGATGCGGTGTCGGCGTTCAAGGTGAGCGCGCACGACATTATTGATGATCCGTTTGAGTCGTCCGGACCGGAGCGTTCGCGTTCCACCGAGCGTCTGTCGACGGGGCCTTTTAGCGGGACCTTGGCCAGCCTGTAGCGATATGAGCACATCTGTGGAACCTTTTGTTTATACATTGCCCTCGATCCCGCAAGCCTCGAGGGCCGACTGTGAGCGAGCCGCGCGCTTGCTCAAGTCGTATGCGGGCATCATCTTAGGTACCCACAAAGAAGACATGGTGGCCCGCACGTTGGGCATGCGCAGCCAAGGTGCGGGGTTGCGGGAAGTGCGTCAGTACCTGGACGTTCTGGAGCAGGACACGCACAGCCAGGAATGGCAGGATTTTGTTAACGCTTTCACCATCAATCACACTGCGTTTTTTCGCGAGCAGCATCACTTCGATATTCTGGGCAAATTTGTCAGCACACGCGGCAAGCCGCTGGATATCTGGTGCAGTGCGGCCTCGACCGGCGAGGAGGCATATTCGATTGCCATGACTGTGCGCGAGCACTGCCCCTCGCCTGATGTCAACGTGTCCATCCTGGCCAGCGATATTGACTCGGCTGCCCTGGACAAGGCCCGGCAGGGGGTCTACACCCTGGAGCGCATCCAGCCTGTGCCCGATCTCTGGTTGCCCCGCTATTTTCAGCGCGGCGTGGGCGCGCGCAAAGGGCTGGCACGGGTTAAGCCCGTGTTGCGCAACATGGTGGAGTTCGAGGAGTTCAACCTGGTGGGGCCAACCTGGCCCTCGTCCAGTCGTTTTGATGTGATCTTCTGTCGAAACACCATGATTTATTTTGATCGGGATGACCAGACGCGCATTCTGGAGCGATTTGCCGCCGTGACCAAACCGGGCGGCCTGCTGTTTGTCGGGCATTCGGAGAATTTCTCTTACCTGACCAAGGCATTTCGCCTGCTTGGTCAGACGGTATATGTCCGCAATTAGGGCCTGACCGCCTCTTGCCAAGCGCCAGGCTCTGTCGGCGCTTGAAATCGGGATTATGAGTAGCATGAAGAAAATTCGAGTTTTGTGTGTAGACGATTCCGCCCTGGTGCGCAGCCTGATGGTGGAAATTATCAACAGTCATGCGGATATGGAAGTGGTGGCGGTAGCCCCGGACCCGCTGGTGGCGCGCGAGCTGATCAAAGAACACAATCCAGATGTCCTGACGCTGGATGTGGAGATGCCTCGCATGGACGGCCTGGATTTTCTGGAGCGCCTGATGCGCTTGCGTCCGATGCCGGTCGTGATGGTCTCTTCGCTGACCGAGCGCAATTCGGATGTCACCTTGCGTGCACTGGAGCTGGGCGCCGTGGACTTTGTGACCAAGCCCAAGCTGGGCCTGCGCGATGGCCTGCTCGATTACTCGGACCTGATTGCCGACAAGATCCGTGCGGCCTCCATTGCCCGTCCGCGCCGTGCTGTTCCGGCCGTGCCAGGCGCGGCCCCGGCGCGCCGCCTGACGCATAATTTTTCAACGACTGAAAAACTGATCATGATTGGCGCCTCCACGGGTGGCACGGAAGCCATCCGCCAAGTGCTTGAGCCCTTGCCGGCCAATTGTCCGGCCATCATGATTACCCAACATATGCCTGCCGGTTTCACACGCTCGTTTGTGAACCGACTCGATGGCTTGTGCTCCATGCAGGTGCATGAGGCTGAGGACGGTCAACGCGTGCTGCCCGGCCACGTGTATCTGGCTCCAGGCGGGGTCGCTCACATGAAGCTGGCCCGTTCAGGGGCCAATTATGTGGTCAAGCTGGTCGATAGCGAACCGGTCAATCGTCATCGGCCTTCGGTCGATGTCCTGTTTCACTCTGCTGCCGAGCTGGCCGGACGCAATGCCGTGGGGGTGATTCTGACCGGCATGGGCAAGGATGGCGCACAAGGCCTGCTGGCCATGAGACAGGCAGGAGCCTTGACCTTTGCCCAGGATGAGGCCACCAGTGTGGTCTTTGGCATGCCGCGTGAAGCCTTGCAAATTGGCGCAACGGATATCGCCTTGCCGTTGGGGCAGATCAGCGAACGAATTCTAGCCAGTGTGGGGGCCTTTGGGCACCGTGTATAAACGGGCCTGAACGCACTGGCATGCTACTCATTTGGAGAATGTAAATGGTACAAAAAAATATAAAGATTCTCGTCGTCGATGACTTTCCTACCATGCGCCGGATCATCAAGAACCTGCTCAAGGATCTGGGATACGAGAATGTGGATGAAGCTGAAGATGGCCAGATGGGCCTGGAGAAATTGCGTAATGGCAATTTTGAGTTTGTGGTCTCGGACTGGAACATGCCCAATCTGGACGGGCTGGAGATGCTCAAACAGATTCGCGCTGATGCGAACCTGGCTTCGTTGCCGGTGCTCATGGTGACGGCTGAAGCCAAGAAAGAAAACATTATTGCCGCCGCCCAGGCAGGGGCCAATGGCTACGTGGTCAAACCCTTTACCGCCGCAACGCTGGAAGAAAAGCTGAACAAGATCTTCGAGAAAATGGGCGGTTAATACGGAGTACGTCATGGACCCACAGCAAACACCGACTCATCCTGATTCCCAAAGCGTACCGGTTGATCTGGTCTACCGCATCGCCAATCTGACCCGCCTGCTGCGGGAAAGCATGCGCGAACTGGGTCTGGATCAAGCCATCAAAGATGCCGCGCACGCGATTCCGGATGCCCGCGATCGTCTGCACTATGTGGCTCGCATGACCGAGCAAGCCGCCAACCGGGTGCTCAATGCTGCCGAGCAGGTGCGTCCTTTGCAAGAGTCTTTGCAAGCCGACGCCCAGGCGCTCGATGTGGAATGGGAGCAATGGTTTGAGCAGCCCCTGGACCAGGATCAGGCCCGCGAGCTGGTCAAGCGCACGCGTGGCTTTTTGCGCGATGTGCCCGTCAAGGCCCAGCAGACCCAGGACAACCTGCTGGAGATCATCATGGCCCAGGATTTTCAGGATCTGACCGGGCAGGTGATCACGCGCATGCTGGGCGTGGTCGGCACCATCGAGACCGAGCTGGTCCAGGTGCTGGTCGACAATGTGCCCACGGAAAAACGCGAAGAAACTCAAAGCCTTATCAATGGTCCAGTGGTCTCGCCGGTGGCCTCGGAAGTGGTCACCAGCCAGGATCAGGTGGACGATTTGCTGGCCAATCTGGGCTTTTGAACCTGTCCCTTCGAGACGGCTTGTGTCGACATTAAAAAGGCGCTGCGCACTGCAGCGCCTTTTTGCTTGTGGGGAACAGCCTGCTTTTATCGGGCTTTCTCCGCGCTATCAGAGCGGCGGTGCTCTTTTAGAATGACCCCGCGACCTGTAGTGCGAGCGCGACATTTGTGCTGGGCGCTTGATTCATTCCTTCAATTCCTGCGTCTTGGCAGTCCATGGCAGAAGACAGCGATCTCGAAAAAACAGAACCGGCCTCGCCCCGGCGCCTGGAGAAGGCGCGGGAAGAAGGGCAGGTGGCCCGTTCCAGAGAGCTGACCACGTTTTTGATGCTGCTGGCCGGCATTGGTGGAATCTGGGTCGGGGCTGCGTATCTGTATGAAACCTTCGGCGGTATCGTGCGGCGCAGCGTCTGGTTCGATCCCCGTGTCGCCCATGACCCCAATGCCATGGTGGTCCAGGCGGCGGGGCTGGCTGGCGAAGCACTCAAGGGGCTGGCGCCCTTGTTTGCACTGCTGGTGCTTGTCGCGATACTGGCCTCCATTGCACTGGGTGGGATGAGTTTTAGCGGCAAGGCGCTGCAACCCAAGTTCGAACGCATGAATCCGGCCAAGGGCATCAAGCGCATGTTTTCCATGCAAACGGTGATTGAACTGATCAAGACCCTGGCCAAAGCGGGTCTGGTCGGCTCCGTGGCGGTCTATGTCATCTGGACCGAGCGCGAGCAGATGACAGCACTGATGTATGTGCATCCCACAGCGGCCATCGCCACGGGAATGACCTTGATCATCAAGTGTTGCGCCCTGATTGCCGCCAGCCTGCTGGTGATTGTGTTGATTGACGCGCCCTGGCAGCTGTGGAGCTTTTATAAGAAGCTGCGCATGTCGCGTCAGGACGTAAAGGAAGAACATAAGGAAAGTGAGGGCGATCCGCATGTCAAAGGGCGCATCCGGCAGCAGCAGCGGTCCATGGCGCGTTCGCGCATGATGTCCCAGGTGCCGGGCGCCGATGTGGTGGTCACCAACCCCACGCATTATGCGGTCGCGCTGAAGTACCAGGATGGCAAAGGTGGCGCGCCACGCGTGGTGGCCAAAGGAACGGGCCTGATCGCCGCCAAGATTCGCGGGCTGGCGGCAGAGCATAAGGTGGCGATGCTGGAAGCACCCGCGCTGGCGCGAGCCTTGTATTTCAATGTTGAGCTGGAGCGTGAGATTCCTGTGGACCTGTACTCGGCGGTGGCCGAGGTGCTGGCCTGGGTCTATCAGCTTCGTAACTGGAACAAGGGCCAGGGCGAACGTCCGATCATGCCCACCCGACTGAACGTGCCCACGGGCATGGATGAAGGTCCACTGCGTTCGCGCAAACATTAAAAGCAATGAACAATTTTTTTGCCTTACTGAAACAAAACGGGGGACAACACGCCCGGCTTCTCGCCGGCCCGGTGCTGATTCTCATGGTGATGGCCATGATGATTTTGCCCTTGCCGCCGTTTCTGCTGGACCTGCTGTTTACCTTTAATATCGCCCTGGCCGTCATGATTTTGCTGGTGGCCATGTTCACCAAAAAGCCCTTGGATTTTGCGGCTTTTCCGGCGGTGCTGCTGTTTGCCACCTTGTTGCGTCTGGCCCTGAACGTGGCCTCCACGCGGGTGGTGCTGATGAACGGTCATAAAGGACCGGATGCGGCGGGGCAGGTGATTGAGGCCTTTGGTCACTTTCTGGTCGGCGGCAATTTTGCCGTGGGTCTGATCGTGTTCGTGATTCTGGTCATCATCAACTTTGTGGTGATTACCAAGGGTGCGGGCCGTATTGCCGAAGTGGGAGCCCGCTTTACCCTGGATGCCCTGCCGGGCAAGCAAATGGCCATTGATGCGGATCTGAATGCCGGTCTGATTGGCGAGGAAGATGCGCGACGTCGCCGGGCGGAAGTCTCGCAGGAGGCCGAGTTCTACGGTTCCATGGACGGTGCGAGCAAGTTTGTGCGCGGTGATGCGGTGGCCGGTCTGCTGATCATGGTCATCAACGTCATCGGCGGTCTGATTATCGGCGTGCTGCAGCACGGCCTGTCTTTCTCGGAAGCCGGCCATGTGTATACCTTGCTCACCATTGGTGACGGGCTGGTCGCGCAGATTCCCGCCCTGATTATCTCCACAGCGGCCGGGGTCGTGGTCTCGCGGGTGGCCACTGATGAGGATGTGGGCCAGCAGATGGTCAACCAGCTTTTCCGCAATCCCATGGTGCTGTATATCACTGCCGGGATTCTGGGCTTGATGGGTTTGATTCCCGGCATGCCCAATCTGGTGTTTCTGTTGTTGGCGGCCATTCTGGGAGCGGGGGCCTGGCTGATGCAGAAACATCAGGCAGAACAGGCACAGCAGACCAGTGAACCCAATGATGAGGTCTTGGCGGCAGCCGATTCAGCGGCCAGCGAAGCCAGCTGGAATGATGTGTCCATGGTCGACCCCTTGGGGCTGGAAGTGGGCTATCGCCTGATCTCGCTGGTGGACCACGCTCAAAATGGCGAGTTGCTGCACCGTATCCGCAGTTTGCGTAAGAAGTTTGCGCAGGAAGTGGGCTTTTTGCCGCCCGTCGTTCATATCCGGGACAACCTCGAACTCAAGCCCAATGATTACCGCATTTTGTTGGCCGGTGTGGAGATCGGGCGCGGTACCGCCACGCCGGGGCAGTGGCTGGCCATCGATCCTGGCGGTGTCACCATGAAGCTGCCGGGCACCCCGACCAGCGATCCGGCCTTTGGTCTGCCCGCTGTGTGGGTTGACGTGAGTATGCGTGAACAGGCCCAGATTGCGGGCTATACCGTGGTCGATGCCAGCACGGTGATTGCCACGCACATCAATCATTTACTGCATCGCCACGGGGCTGAATTGCTGGGCCGTCAGGAAGTGCAGCAACTGCTCGACCATGTGGGGCGCGAGGCTCCCAAGCTGGTCGAGGATTTTGTGCCCCAGACCCTGTCTCTTAGCCTTTTGCTCAAGGTCTTGCGAGGTCTGCTGGCGGAAGATGTGCCGATTCGCGATATGCGCAGCATTGTGGAGACCTTGGCCGAACATGCGCCGCGCATTCTGGCTCCCGGTGCCGTCCAGCCCGGGCAAGAGGCAGGCGAGCTTCTGGCCGTTTTGCGGGTGGCGCTGGGCCGGGCCATCGTACAACAGTGGTTCCCCGGCGAGGGCGAACTGCGCGTGATTGGCTTGGATGCGCGTCTGGAGCGTGTCATGACGCAGGCCTTGACCAGCAGCGGCGCTCTGGAGCCCGGTCTGGCCGAGTCGGTGCTGACCGATACCATGCGGGCCGCCCAGTTCCAGGAAGAGCATGGCGACCCACCCGTGCTGGTTGTGCCGCCCATTTTGCGGGCGACCCTGTCTCGTTTCCTGCGTCACCACATTCCCCAGTTGGGTGTCTTGTCTAACGCTGAAATTCCTGAAGAACGCATCCTTCGGGTCACCACCATTATTGGTCAGTCTGAATGAATATAAGTCGCTTTTTTGGCAGTACCAGTCGTGAGGCCATGCGTCAGGTGCGCCTTGCTTTAGGCCCGGATGCATTGATTGTGTCCAACCGTCGAGTCAATGGCGGGGTGGAAATTCTGGCCACGGATTCCAGCTCGGTTCCCGGTGCTGCGGCCGAGCGTGCGCCCATGCCCACGGGCACAGCGCATCAGGCAGCGGGCATACGTCAGCAGGACATGGCTGCGCCACCGGCTGCCGACAATGTGATGGGGGCAATCGGTGCGTTGCGCGGTGCCTTGGAAGGCCGGATGGATGATCTGGTCTGGAGCCATCAGATGCGCCGCTCTCCGGTTGCGGTCAATCTGTTCCAGAGCCTGTTGTCGCAGGGTTTTAGCACCGCGTTATTGCGTGCGCTGCTCAAGCGCCTGCCGCCCGAGCTGGGCGCGCGTGCTGCCTTGCAGTGGGTGCGTACCGAACTGGAAACCCATTTGCCCGTGTTGCGGGCTGAGGATTCCCTGTGGCAGCCGGGGCTGGCCCTGGCGCTGGTCGGTCCTACGGGGGTGGGCAAGACCACCACGCTGGCAAAGCTGGCGGCCCGCGCCGTACGTCGTTTCGGCCCGGATAAAGTGGTTTTGCTGACCACGGACACCTATCGGATTGGTGCTCATGAACAATTAAAGATTTATGGCGACCTCATGCGAGTGGCCGTACATATTGTTCAGGATGTGGCGCAGTTGCGCAGCGTGATGCTGGGCGTGCGGCCCGATCAGGTGATCCTGATCGACAATATGGGGATCAGCCAGCGGGATCGCTATGTGCGCGAACAGGCCGCTTTGCTGGCAGGTGCCGGTCGCCGCGTACAGCGCCTGCTGGTGCTTAACGCCGCCAGCCAGGGGGATACCTTGGATGAGGTGGCCCGCAGCTATACCCAGGACGGCGGCACGCCGTTGAGCGGCTGCATCATCTCCAAAGTGGATGAGGCCATCAAGCTGGGTGCTCCCCTGGATACAGCCATTCGTTTCAAATTGCCAATCCATTATGTGTCCAATGGCCAGAAAGTGCCCGAGGACTTGCGCTTTATGAGTGCGGGTGAACTGGTCGATTCTGCCTTGCAGGTTCGCGAAAGTCAGCGCCCTCTGTATGCGGCCAGCTCTGGCGACCTGGCCGCCTTGCTGGAAAGTGGCGGGCAGTCCGCTCAGGAACATCAGGCCGAGGAAGAGCGCCGGGCGCGTGTCTTGCCGCGTCTTTTGTCTGCTGCCTCGGCGGGTGGCCCCGTCGGCCTGGAGCAGGCACGGCGTGCCGCCGCTGATCTGGACGAGCGATTGGCCTGCGCCGAAGCTTATGACTTTTGGCGTGACTTGCACGCCCCTCATGCTGCTGTGCAGGATGGGGCGGCTGCACAACGAGCCGAAGGCTTGATGCGCGCCGCGTGTCAGGAAGTGAGCGAAGGCGATGTGTCTCGTTTGCTGGTGATCCACGCAGATCATCAGCCTGCAGGCAGTCAGGAGCAGTGTTCGTTCAGTTTCCTGTTCAGCCCCAAAGGTCAGGCTCTCAGCGTTCCCTACTATCAGCGTCAGACACCGTCACAGTGGTCGGATGTACGTGGGGTGCGCAGCATGGAACGGCCCAGTCCCACACAAGCGCTTAACCAGGCCATGCAGGTTTTGAACACCCAGGCCCAGCCGGTGAATCTGCTGCATATTTTTGAAGGCGGATCGCCCACCATGTGGCGTCAGTGGGCCGACATGCCTGCAGACTGGCTGGCGCTGATCCCCGGCGCGACCTCCCTGTGGCACAAGGACGGTAAAACCACGCCGAATGCCCTGAGCAAACAGTTGGCCTTTCATGCCATTCCCGATCTGGCTGCTCGCCTGCACCTTGAAACACTGGGCCGGGTCAGGCTCAGTGAAATCGCGCTGTGGTATGCCGTTGAGCCGGTGCAGTTGCGCCAGCGTCAGGGCGAGCCTGTTCATCTGGATCTAATTGTGCTGCGTACCGTACGTCGGCATGATGGCAAGGTGTTGAAGACCCGTTTTGCGCTCATGCATCAACATGCAGGTGCCGAGCCGATCGCTCCGGCCAGTCTGGCCTGCTACATGATGCTGCGTAGCGAAGTGCAGGAAATGGCACGCTTGTTCAACACCGTGCGCGGCATTTTGCCAGCCAGCCACTCTGAGTTTGAAGAAGAACTTCATCTGCTGGCAGCCGCCCAGTTAACGCTGGCCTGCTGGGATTTGCTGCAGGCCCCCGACAATCGTGGTGTGCGGCAACTGAGTGCCCGCCTGCTGGGCAAACCGGGCCTGAAGTCCAGTCAGTCGGTCGATGCGCTGGTGAAGATGCTGGTGTTGAAAGAAGCGATGAGTTAAGCCCAGCCGTCCAGCCCTGTGTAAAAGCCTGCCAAACGGCAGGCTTTTTTTGTCCAGCGTCGTCGCAGATGGCCGGGCGCTCAGTGAGATGCGTTGTACTGATGCTCGGGCAGCTCGTTGCGCCGCCAGAGCGCATGATGCATGAGCAGTTCCTGCCTTGTGCAGGAAGCGCCGGCACACCGTAGCTTGTCTTGGGTGGAGGTGGGGTTTGCCCTGACCGGACGTTCGCAGGCTGTCAGGGCGAGGTGTCAGACTTTCAGACTTAAAGAGGACTGCGTATTTTGCGTCTTGCCCGACGCATCGTAGAACGTATTGCGCCCCGTGAAGGCTTCTAGCGCATCCAGGTTTTGCTGGGTGTCGGCCAGAAAAGTATCAACCAAAATGCGATTGTTGTCGCTGGCGTTGCGCACTTTTTGGCTCAGCTCGATCAGTTGCTCCAGCTCGTGTTCCAGCTCGTCCTGTTCGGCAGCGTAGCGCAGGCCCTGATTGCTGTTTTCCAGTCCGCGTGCTTGCAGCAGCTGGGCGCGGGTCTGCTCCAGTTGCTCAATGCGTTCGAGCAACTGGTACTTGCTCAAGGTGATCTGGGCCAGTTCCTGAGGCTCAAAGCGACGCAGCAGCAAGGTATTTTCTTCGACCAGCAACTGCTCGAAATCCAGCAGGGCTTGGTGTTGATCGGCAAGGCAGGTTTGCAAAGGCATGGCCGTTTGGGGTGAGTTACTTGAGAAGATCGCGCACGGAGGCGATCAGGGAGTCGGCAATCCGGCTGGTGTCAATTTTGAGCTCGCCGGCGGCAATAGCCTGGCGCAAGGCCTCGACTTTTTTCATGTTCACATCGGCGCTGCTGTCTTGCAGCGAATTGAGCTGGCGGGCTGCGGCGCTGAAATCCACTTCGTTGGTGCTGGTGCTGTTGTATGCCTGGCGTGCACGACTGGGAGCCGTGCTGCGTTCTGTGGCAGAGGTTTCAGCAAGAGGTGTCTTGAGGGAGGAGGGGCTGATCTTCACGTTTTTCTCCGTGCGGCCTGTTCTTTGCGTTGATCTTGTAACGGCGCTCTGGACGCAAACTTTAGCATGCTCATCGGATTTCGTTCAGAGAATGACCTGGACCGTGGAGGCATCCAGGACAGTGGCCGAAATGATTTGCCCTGAACTGGCCTTGATCTGAATTTGGGTGCCCGGTGCTCCGCTTTGCAGAGCCTGACCCTCTCCACTGGCGACAAAGCCCATGCCGCGCGCAATGGTGCGAACCATTTGGCCGCGTGTTACCGATTGTGGATCGCGCAGCGCCGAGGCTCGTATCGCATTGCCCAACGGAATGCGCTGGCTGGCGACATAGCCGATGATCCGCTCCGGATCAATGACCACGCCATTGGCCAGCGCCAGCAAGTCCCCCTCGCGCTCGACCAGATCATCTTGCTGAATGGTCTCGCCTGGGTTGATACGCCGGCTGCTCACGTAATAGCTGCCCTGGATCGATAGCGTAGCGCCTATCGACGTGCTCCAGCTGTGCGGGCTCAGGCAGCGCACGCCCACGCTCATGCGCGAGCGCAGGCGTTGGCCGCTGGGCAGGAAGATCTGGTTTTGGGCGCAGGCCGGCATAGTGTCAAGGCGCGAGGTATCCAGCGTGATCGTGGCGACACCAGGATACATCTGCGCCTGTTTATGTAAAAACTCCTGCGCCTGCTCCTGCATGGCTTGCACACTGAGTACGTTGGCCGGCTCCTGGGCGCGCGCAGTGACGCTCGCCCCCAGGGCGAACAGACATACGCAAAGCAGGAGTCTATACAAGGTCATGGCTGAATTTTACGGGCTCAGTCGCCGGGTCAAGAGCTGAACTGGCCGATAAATTGCGTTTTGTTCCCGGGTTTGTGATGCCGTGCCTCTGGCTACCATTCTGTCATGTCGGTGAAAAGGCGTGCGCGCGTTCACTGTATTTTGAACTTGAACACAGAATATTGGCTTGACTCCATGATTGATCGCATCGGTGAGCACCTGAAGTTTTACCAGACGGCACTGGCTGTGCGCCAACAGCGCCAAGAGGTTCTGGCCTCCAATATTGCCAACGCCGACACGCCCAACTACAAGGCACGGGATATGGACTTTACGGCCACCCTGAAAGCTGCTTTAGGGGGGCAGGGCCAGATGGCATTGCCCAATACCAGCCTGTCCCTGACATCGGTCCGTCACATACCCGCCCAGGCCAGCCGTCCGCCCAGCACGGACGAGCTGCTCTACCGCGTCCCCGTACAACCATCTTTGGATGGCAATACGGTTGAGATGGACGTCGAGCGCATGCAGTTTGCCGATAACACCTTGCACTATCAAAGCACCATCAACCTGGCGTCCCAGCGTTTGAAAGGCTTGATGGCAGCCTTGCAACAGTAATAGCGAGTCTTCATGTCCAGTTTCAGTATTTTCCAGATTGCCGGCTCTGCCCTGACAGCGCAGTCCCAACGCATGAACGTGTCGGCCAGCAACCTGGCTAACGCCGACAGCGTGGTCGGGCCCGATGGTCAGCCATACAAGGCTCGCCAGGTCGTGTTTCAGATGACTCCGCAGGGCAACAGTCCTGTCGGTGGCGTGCAGGTGCTGGGGGTGCAGGAAAGCAATGCGCCGGGTCGATTGCAGTACGACCCCGGCAATCCCTATGCCGATGCCCAAGGTTATGTGACCTTGCCCAATGTGGATGTGGTGGCCGAGACCGTCAATATGCTGGCCGCGTCGCGCTCCTATCAGGCCAATGTAGAGGTGGTGAACACCTCCAAAAACCTGATGTTGCGCACCCTGACCATTGGCCAGTAAACCGGTTTACGCAAAGAGAGAGCATGAGCACAGTCACCAACGATCGCAGTGCCCTGGACCCCACCGCCGGGGCGATGGCCGGGATAGATGCCCGTAACAAAAGCGCCATGGCCGAAACGGAAGACCGTTTCCTGACCATGCTGATTACACAGCTGCGCAATCAGGACCCACTTAACCCCATGGACAATGCCCAGGTCACCAGCCAGATGGCACAAATGTCCACGGTGGCCGGGATTCAGCAATTGAACAACACCTTGCTGGCCGTGGCCGGACAGATGGATGTCAGCCAGTCCATGCAGGCTGCCAACCTGATTGGCAAGCAGGTGCTGGTGCCAGGTGCGAAAGTGTCCCTGGGCACGAGTCCGGACGGCGAGAAAGTTGCCATGCCTTTTGGGATTGACCTGGTCAGTGGCAGCAGTACCACCTTGGTGCATATCAAAGACAGCAGTGGCAAGGTGGTGCGCGAGTACGAGCTGGGGCCCAAAGAGGCCGGGGTGTATTCGCTGAGCTGGGATGGCCTGGACAACCAGGGCTCCCCGCTGGCCGACGGTTCCTACACCGTCAGTGTGTTGGCCAGCAATGATGGCACGGCTGTGACAGCCAGTCCATTGACGCACGGCAAGGTCGATAGTGTGGCTTATACCTCCAGCGGCCTGATGCTGGATCTGGGTCTGGCAGGTTCATTCTCCCTGCTGGATATACGCAAAATTATGTAAGCGTTGCTGGCCTCTTGAGCGCGCTGGGCCAACACGACATTAAAAGGAAATTTCATGAGCTTCGGACAAGGATTGAGCGGCCTGAACGCCGCCTCCCAGAACCTGGATTCTATCGGTAACAATATCGCCAACTCGGGAACGGTTGGCTATAAAGCGTCGAGTGTGCAGTTCGCGGACGTTTACGCGAACTCGCGCGTCGGTCTGGGCGTGCAAGTATCGCGCGTCAGCCAGCGCTTTTCGGTGGGTAACATCAGCTCCTCGGGCAATATGTTTGACATGGCCATTGACGGTGCCAATGGCCTGTTCCGTCTGGAGCAAAGCAACGGTGCCGTGCTGTTTTCGCGCAATGGCCAGTTCTATCCCGACAAGGCAGGCTATTTGGTGAATGCCCAGGGCCACTACCTGACTGGCTATGGCGTGGGCAGCAGCCAGCTTGAGCGCTTGCAGGTGCCATCGGCAAACGTGCCGCCCAAAGCCACGACGTCCCTGGATTTCAAGCCCAACCTGCCCGGTGGTGCCGAAGCAATTCCAGCCCAGGATGCCAATGGCAATCCCATCAATATCTTTGACCCCAAAGACAGCACCACCTACAGCGAATCGTTTAGCTACTCCGTTTACGACTCTCTGGGCAACAGTCACGAAATCTCTCAGTACTTTGTCAAGCGGCCTGCCAATGCGGGCGGTGAAAGTGTATGGGACGTGTACTACATGGAAGGCAGCACGCCTTTGTCGCCCGCCAAAGCGACACTGACTTTCAACGGCGCCGGGGTGCTGACCAGCCCGACCCCTGCAACGGTCAACCTGACCTTGGCCAACCCCGGCGGCAATGCCTCCCCAGCTGACGATCTGGTCTTTGATGTGCGCTATACCGGCACGACCCAGTTCGGTGGCGAGTTCGCCAAAGGCAAGCCTTACCAAGATGGCTACGCCACCGGTGAATACGCTGGCATGAACATTGACAAGGACGGCACCATGGTGGCGTCCTACACCAACGGCGTCACTCAACGCCTGGGTTCGCTGGTTCTGGCCGACTTTAGCAACTTGCAAGGCCTTAGCCCTGTGGGCGGCAACGCCTGGGCAGAGACCGGCGCGTCGGGTCAACCCATTTTGGGCCGTCCTGGCGAGAACGGGCTGGCCACGATCAAGGGTCAGGCCGTGGAAGACTCCAATGTGGACATGGGTCAGGAACTGGTCAATATGATCATTGCCCAGCGCACCTATCAGGCCAATGCCCAGACCATCAAGACACAGGATCAGGTTCTGCAAACCCTGGTCAACCTGCGTTAAGAGCTGTCATGGATCGCCTGATTTATACCGCCATGAATGGCGCTCAGCGCACGCTGGAGCAGCAAGACGTCATCACCAACAATCTGGCCAATGTGAACACGTCCGGTTTTCGCGAACAGCTCGCGTATTACCGCTCGGTGCCCGTTACCAGTGAGGACGGTGCGCAGACCCGTGTGGGCACCGCCACGGTGACGCCGGGCAGTCGTTTTCAACCGGGCACAATGGCCGAAACCGGTAATGCACTGGATGTGGCGATTGCAGGTCAGGGCTGGTTTGCCGTTCGTGCGCTCGATGGCCAGGAGGCCTATACCCGGGCAGGCGATCTGGTCGTCAATGCCCAGAACCAGTTGGTGACGCAGTCCGGTTTGCCCGTGCTGAGCGCCGACGGTCAGGCGATCGAGATTCCCGATCGGGGAACCGTCACTTTTTCCAGCGACGGTCAGTTGACTGCCCTGGGAGCTGGCGACAATCCGCGCGACATTCAGGTGATGGGGCAGTTGAAAATGGTCAACCCACCCGCCGCCGACCTGTTGCGGGGCCAGGATGGTTTGTTTCGTATGAGCAGCGGTGCACCGGCTCCCGCGGACCCGTCGGTGCGGATGGTGTCGGGCTTTATTGAAAAAAGCAACGTGAACCCGGCTGAAGCGATGGTGGCCATGATTGCCAATGCCCGTCGTTTTGAAACCCAGATGAAGGTCATCCAGGACGCCGGCGTACGCGAGGACCGGGCCAACTCTCTACTTTCATTTAATGGCTAAGCCTCGCGCATGACGCGAGCGCTAGCTTCAAGGATTACACACACATGATTCGCTCTCTGTGGATTGCCAAGACCGGTCTGGAAGCCCAGCAGACCAATATGGATGTCATTTCCAATAACTTGGCCAACGTCAATACCACCGGTTTCAAACGTACCCGTGCGGTGTTTGAAGACCTGATGTACCAAACCCTTCGTCAGCCTGGTGCTCAGGTCGGCGCTGCCAACCAGTTGCCTACGGGTCTGCAGATCGGTACGGGCGTGCGCACGGTGGCCACGGAGCGTATCCATAGTCAGGGCGATATGAAGCACACCGGCCACAATATGGACATCGCCATTCAGGGCAGTGGGTTTTTGCAAGTGGAAATGCCGGATGGCACCTTCGCCTATACGCGTGACGGCAGTTTGCAACGCGATCAGAATGGTCAGCTGGTAACAGCCGGCGGCTACCCCATTCAGCCTCCCATCAATATCCCGGATAACGCCCTGGAACTGACCATTGGGCGCGACGGGACCGTGTCGGTTACTCAGCCCGGTGCCGCGGGCGCCAGTGTGGAGGTGGGGCAACTGCAACTGAGCACCTTCGTCAACCCGGCCGGTTTGCAAAGCATGGGCGAGAACTTGTACATCGAAACCGATGCGTCGGGGGCCGCAAACTTTCTGCAGCCAGGTATGGATGGCGCAGGGCTGGTCATGCACAAGTACAACGAAACGTCCAACGTCAACGTGGCCGAGGAGCTGGTCAATATGATCAGTGCCCAGCGTGCCTACGAAATCAATAGCAAGGCCGTGTCCACCGCTGACCAGATGCTGGCTCGTCTGACGCAGCTGTAAACCTGAAGAGATCGTGACAATGTTCCAAGCTCTGTTGAGCCGTCTTGCCCTGTGTGCGCTGCTTGTCTTGTCCGGTTGCGCGCTGGTGCCCCCTGAAGATGTAGTCACCGGCCCCTTGACCGCGGCTCCGCCTCCCGCCATTCCAGCGGCTGTGGTGGCAAATGGCTCCATCTATCAGCCCTCGGCGTATGGCAACTATCCGCTGTTTGAGGACAGACGGCCCCGCAATGTGGGCGATATTGTCACCATCATGATTCAGGAGCGCACCAACGCTGCCAAGAATGTGTCGACCAACACGGACCGGACCGGTAGCGGCGGCTTGGACTTTACGGGTGTCCCGGCTTTCCTGCCCAATGAAATAGGCAGCAAGCAGAACTTTGAGGTGTCCGGCTCGAACAAGGCACAAGGCAAGGGCTCCAGCCGCGCCGACAATACGTTCAGCGGCACCTTGACCACGACGGTGGTGGGCGTGCTGCCCAACGGTAACCTGCAGGTCGCCGGGGAGAAGCAGATCGCCATCAACCGGGGCAGTGAACACATCCGCTTTTCCGGCGTTGTGGACCCGCGCTCCATTACCGGCAGCAATACGGTGTCGTCCACGCAGGTGGCCGATGCCCGTATCGAGTTTCGTAGCAAAGGGGTGATGGACGAAGTCCAGACCATGGGTTGGCTACAGCGTTTTTTCCTGAATATTTCCCCGTTCTGAGCCTTTTGCTTGCTATGGCATTTTCCATGAGTCGTACTCCTTTCTCTTCTTACCGCGACATGCTGCGGGCAGCCATGCTGGCAGCAGGCCTGTTGCTGGCTCCGCTCAGTCAGGCCGAGCGAATCAAGGATCTGGCGTCCATCCAGGGGGTGCGCGACAATCCGCTGATCGGTTACGGTCTGGTGGTGGGTCTGGACGGCAGTGGCGACCAGGTTCGCCAAGCGCCGTTTACGCAGCAAAGTCTGACCAATATGCTGTCGCAACTGGGGGTGACTATTCCCCAGGGCAGCAATATGCAGCTCAAGAACGTGGCGGCTGTGATGGTGACAGCCCGCCTGCCCGCCTTTGCCCGTCCTGGCCAGTCTGTGGACGTGGTGGTGTCCTCCATGGGGAACGCCAAGAGTCTGCGCGGCGGCACCTTGCTGATGACGCCCTTGAAAGGTGCGAACGGTCAGGTGTACGCGATCGCACAGGGTAACTTGCTGGTAGGCGGCGCCGGTGCCGAAGCCGGCGGTTCCAGTGTCCAGGTCAACCAGTTAAATGGCGGCACGATTCCTGGCGGTGCCACGGTCGAGCAAAGCGTGCCCACAACGTATGCGCGGGACGGGGTGATCAATCTGGAGATGAACACCTCGGACTTTGGGACCGCCCAGAACGTGGTGGCTGCCCTGAACAAACAGTTCGGTCCGTCCACGGCCACGGCGCTGGATGGGCGCCTGATTCAGGTACGGGGTCCATTGGACCCCCAGGCCCAGACTGCTTTTATTTCCCATGTGGAAAACCTGCAAGTAAATCTGCCGCCAGCGCGCGCACGAGTGGTTATCAATGCGCGTACGGGTTCGGTGGTCATGAATCGTACCGTCACCATTGATGAGGCCGCGATTGCCTATGGCAACTTGTCGGTGGTCATCAGCCGTCAACCGCAGGTCAGCCAGCCCGATACCCCGTTCGGTGGCGGCCAGACGGTCGTGGCTGACAGCACGCAGATTGAAATGCGCAGTGACAGTGGTTCGCTGCAACGCGTAAAGACCAGTGCCAATCTGGCCGATGTGGTGCGGGCGCTCAATGCCTTGGGCGCTACCCCTCAAGATTTGTTGTCCATTTTGCAGAACCTGAAAAGCGCGGGCGCTTTGCGGGCAGATCTGGAGATCATCTAATGACGGTGCAGTACTTTCCTCGTCCAGGAACGGGAACGCAGGTTTCAATTTTTGACCCGCAACAGTTGGCTCAGCTGCGTCGGCAAGCCGGGCAGGACGATCAGAATCAAGCGACTCAACTGCAAGTGGCCCGTCAGTTCGAGTCCCTGTTTATCCAGAATATTTTGAAGCAGGCGCGAGCCGCCAATCCTGAAGGCGGCATGTTTGATACCCAGTCCGTGCGCATGGCGCAAAGCCTGGGCGATGAGCAGTTGGCCCTGCAGTTGGCTGACCCGGGCATCGGATTGGCCAAGGCGTTGCAGGCTCAGATGAGCGGGCAAGACAGCGAGCCCTTTGGCGCTGCGTCCTATGACCCGGAAACCGCGTCTTCGCGTCGTGCGGATTTGCGCTCGCGCATGCCCAATGACCGCTCCATTGATGCGGCCTCCATTGCCGAACTGATCGACAAGCTCAGCAATAACAGCACGGTGCAGCGCGTGTACTCTTCCATTCAGGGGGCGCCCAACCACATCCGTCAGTTTGTAGACCGCATGAATACCGCAGCCAAAGTGGCCGCAGAAGACAGTGGTGTCCCCGCCAAGCTGATCCTGAGTCAGGCGGCCTTGGAGTCGGGCTGGGGCAAACGTGAAATCATGCATGCCGACGGTTCCACCAGCCACAACTTGTTTGGGATCAAGGCCACCCCCTCCTGGAAAGGAAAAACGGTAGAGGTCATGACCACCGAATACCAAAACGGTGTGGCGCGCAAGATGACGCAAACCTTTCGTGCCTATGACTCTTATGCCGAGTCCTTTGCCGACTACGCGCGTCTGATCGGCAATAACAAGCGCTATGAAAGCGTCAAGCACGCCGCAACGCCGCAAGAGGCTGCGCAGCGTATTCAGGATGCAGGCTACGCCACGGATCCTTCTTACGCCAAAAAACTGATTGCCATCATGGCCTACTTTGATGGTGGCAAGTCTTAATTATTGTTACAGGTCTAAATAATGCACCAAGGTGGTCGTTAAAAAGCAGCATGTTCATTTTTCGCCTTGGACACAACGGGCCGGGCAGGACAGAAAGGATTTGATATGAATCTCGCCAACCTTGGTATTACCGGCTTGTATGCCGCTCAAAAGCGCATGCAGGTGACGGGCCACAATATTAATAATATCGATACCCCTGGCTATAACCGCCAATCGGTTCTGGTTGAGACGGCTGGTTCGGTAGGAGGCAGTGCCGGTTACTACGGCCGCGGTGTGCAGGTCGTGACGGTTCAGCGCTCCTACGACAATTTTCTGTATCAACAGCTGGTGCGTTCCCAGACCGCCGGAGCGGCTCTGGTCAGCTACGGCACCGAAATTGCCCAGCTGGACAATCTGTTCTCGGATCGTACGGTCGGTGTCAGCCCAGCCTTGCAGAATTTCTTTGACGGGCTGGAAGCGGTTGCCTCGCAGCCTGCCGATCCTTCGGCACGCCAGGAACTGTTGGGCCGCGCCGAAAGTCTGGCCACCCAGATTCGTGACGCCACCTCCTACATGAACCGCGTGAACGAGAACATCAACACGCAGGTTGGAACCACGGTTACCCAGATCAACAGCTATCTGGAGCGGATCGACAACGTCAATAAGCAGATTGTGGCGGCCAAGGGAACCACGCCCGGACACGAGCCCAATGATCTGCTGGACCAGCGCGAACAGTTGGTGGCCGAACTGGGACAACTGATTGACGTTCGCACCGTCGAGCAGGACGGGCGCTTGAGCGTGACCACCGCAGGTGGCCAGATGTTGTTGGGTGGCGAGCGGGTCTATCCCTTGCATGCGGTGCGTTCCGCAGAAAACCCTGAGCGGTTTGTGGTCGGGTTTACGTCTGCCCTGAACGTGGACGGCAAGATGGTGGTGACCGAGTTTCGTGAAGGCGCGATCAAAGGCGGCACGCTCGGTGGCCTGCTGCAGTTCCGTCAGGAAAGTCTGGAGCCCGCCATCAGCGCCCTGGGGCGTCTGGCCGTGGGCCTGGCCCACACCGTGAACGATATTCACCGTCAAGGCATTGACTTGAAGGGGGAGGCGGGCAAAGACATATTCAGCGTCAGTGGCCCCAAAGTCGTGGCCAATGGCACCAATCCCGTCAGCAGTGGCGTACCCGGTGTGTCCTTCTACAAGGACCCGATTGATCCGGCTGATCCCAGCAAGGGTTACACCCAACCCGTGGACAAGCTGACCGGCGATAACTACCGGATCGAGCGTGTGGACGGACGCTTTCAGTTGCGCAATCTGAGCAGCAACGACATTACGCCCCTCAATGGACCGGACCAGGACGGCGGCATTACGCGGGTGGATGGCCTGGAAATCGACGTGTCCAGCCTGAAGACCCAGTCGCAGGATGGGGATTCCTGGCTGGTTCAGCCTACCGCCACCGCTGGCAGCAATTTACAGGTGGAGATCAAGCGTCCCCAGGATATTGCCGCGGCCAACCCGGATACCGGCTCGGCCAATGGCACGATCGCTCAGAAACTGGCGGATCTGCGCAATACCAAAGTGTTGGCGGACGGCTCCCTGAGCCTGAATGACTCCTTTGGCCAGATCGTGAACCGGATTGCGGTGCAAACGCAGCAAAACGGCACCGCGGCCAAGGCGCAACTCAAGCTGATCGAGCAGAACTATGCCGCTCAGCAGGCCTTGTCGGGCGTTAACAAGGATGAGGAATACATCATGCTCCAGCGTTTTCAGGAACAGTATCAGGCGGCCGCCCGTTTGATTGATGTCAGCTCCCAGATGTTTGACACCCTGTTGGGCCTGCGTACGTAAGTACGGCGATTCAGTCTTGAAATTGGAACCTTGCTATGCGTATTAGTTCTTCTCTTTTTTTTCAGACAGGCCTGAACTCGATCAACAAGCAGCAGTCCGATCTGATGCGTGTTTTTCAGCAGATGGGCTCGCAAAAGCGGATGATCACCCCCTCGGATGATCCTTTGGCGTCGGCCCAGACCATCAATCTGGCGCAGTCGCAGGCCATGGACAAGCGCTATGGTGAAAACCGCGAAGTGGCCATGCGTTCGCTGGGTGAGGAAGAAAACCTGCTCAATGCCGTCAACCTGCAGTTGCAGGGCGTGCAAACCCGTTTGGTGGAAGCTTCCACGGGCACCATGTCGGATGCCGATCGCAGCACCTTGGCTACCGTGATCGAAAGTGCGCTGGATACCCTGTTTGGCTTTGCCAACACCAAGGATGGTTCGGGCCAGTATCTGTTCTCCGGGGCTAAAGGGACGACTCAGGCGTTTGAGCGGACGGGAAACACCTTTACCTACACGGGTGACACCAACAGCCGTGATATTCAGGTTGAGCAAACCCGCCAGATGGACTCGGCCGATCATGGTCGCACCATCTTCGAGCGGGCCAACCCCGGATCGACAGCCTACTTCACCCAGGCCAACGCCAACAGTGGCTCGGCTGTGCTCAGCGCCCCCAACGGCAACTCGTCCTTGCCTGGCGCGCAGGCCAATTACACCATCCGATTTACCTCGGAAACGGATTACGACATCGAGGTGAACGGGGCGGTGGTCAGTCAAGGTGTGCTGGATGAGAACGAGCGTCAGCGCATCAGCCTGCCTGGCGGGGTCAGCGTGCAGATCGAAGGCAAGCCCGCCGTAGGTGACAGCTTTGCCATCAGTTCGGTGGACAGCACCAGCCCGGCTGACATGAATATGTTCAACACCTTGCAGTCGGTGGTGGACGCCTTGCGCAAGCCTGTCAGTGGGGACCCGGTTGCCCAGGCCGAGTTTCGCAACGCGATGAACTCAGCCATACAGCGTATCGGGGAGAACTTCGACAATGTGCAGACCGTAATTTCGTCGGTCGGTACGCGCATGAATGAAATTGATGCGCTCAGCGCCAATGGGGCTGCCCGAGCCCTCAATTACACCAATGAGCTCTCGCGTCTGGAAGATCTGAATATTTTTGATGCGTCCACTCAGTTGGAGCTGCGCAAGGCTGCGCTGGAAATGTCGGCGATGGCATTTCAGACGATCCAGAGCATGAGCCTGTTCAATTTGAATCGCTAGGACGCTGTTCCTTTTTTGGGTGGTTTTTCCTTAACCGGCAGTCAAGCACCACGTGCGGGAATCTTCTATGCTTTTTAAGAATTTGAGTCTAAGGGTCGGCATGACCTTTTGTATTGCTGCTCTGATGGCATTGACAGTGGCCATGGCAGCCTGGGTGCTGTATTACTTTCATGGTCTGTTGGCCCTGGGCTCCGGTGACGCGGTGTTGCGCACCTTGCAGGAGCAGCAGAGCACCTTCAACATTGTCTTGACCGTCGTGCTGGTGCTGGCCGTGTTGTTGGGGCTGGCGGCCATCAGCTACTTTCTCCGTCGGGTGGTGCGTCCCTTGGGTGACTTTGCGGCGTACTTTGATGCCATTGCCAAAGGCGACCTGACCCAACGTATCCATGTTCTGACCTCCAACGAAATCGGTGACTTGTTCGAGTCGCTGGGTCGCATGCAGGAGTCCCTGGTCAAGACCACCACGGCGGTGCGTCTGGGACTGGAGGAGATTCATGCCGGCGCACAGGAAATTGCCCAGGGCAACACCAATATCAGCAGTCGTACCGAAGAGCAGGCTGCTTCCTTGCAGCAGACGGCTGCCAGCATGGAACAATTGGCTGGGACCGTTCGCCAAAATGCCGATAACGCCCAGCAAGCCAATCAGTTGGCCGCGACCGCCTCGGATGTAGCACATCGTGGGGGGAGCGCCGTCAATGAAGTGGTAGCCACCATGCAGGGGATTTCGGCCAGTTCCAACAAGATCTCCGATATTGTGGGCGTGATTGACAGCATTGCTTTCCAGACCAATATTCTGGCCCTGAACGCGGCGGTTGAAGCGGCTCGTGCGGGTGAGCAGGGCAAGGGTTTTGCCGTGGTGGCCGCTGAAGTCCGCGCTCTGGCACAACGCAGTGCGCAGGCCGCGCGTGAAATCACGGCCCTGATCGAGGATTCGGTGCGTAAGGTCACGGAAGGTTCCTCGCAGGTGGAACGCGCGGGCGCCACTATGCAGGAAATTGTGGATTCCGTGCGTCGTGTCACCGACATCATGGGTGAGATCACGGCCGCAACGATTGAGCAGTCCTCCGGTATCGATCAGGTGAATCGCGCTGTCTCGCAGATGGATGAGACGACGCAGTACAACGCCCGTCTGGTGGAGCAGGCCGCTCTGGCTTCCTCGGGGCTGAGCGAGCAGGTCACCAAGGTCAACCAGGCGATCGCGTTCTTTCGCTCGCCGGGCACGGAAGTGATCGACGTCAGCGCCCGCCGCGTCGCTAACCGCCGCAGTGCCAGTGCATCCTCATCGGACGCCGAGACACGTCGCACGCCATCCTTGAAAGGTGTAGCGAACGCTGCCAAACCTGCTGCGGGCGTGAGCAGGGGGCTGTCGGCTCCCGCCAAGACCTCGCCGCCTGCTGCCAAGGCCACCGCCGCTACTCAGGAAGATAGTCAGCGTCTGTTGCGTCCCGACTTGAGCGGCAAGCCTCACAGTGCCTCTTCGGACGATGATTGGGAGGAGTTCTAATGCCTTGCTCCCGACTGGGTATCTGGGTCGGGCGGGGCCGTAAGACGCTGATCGGTTTGTGCTTGCTGACCCTGGCTGCTTGCGCCACCCAGGGCTCGTCTTTCAAGGCGTCGGGGCTGAATGATCTGGTCCTGGGCCAAAGCACGCGTGCTGACGCTGAGCAGTCCTTGCAAGGCCGTCCACACCAGGTCTACCGACAGCTCGACGGCAGTGAAATGGCCGTGTGGTTCCAGGGGACAACCCTGGCAACGGACGCGGTCTATTTTCGCCAGGAGTTGTGGCTTCAGTTTGATGCCCAGGGGCGTTTCCAGCATGTGGTCAAACGCAGCCATATTCCTTCCATGTACCGCGAGCAAGCGCGTAGCGCTACTACAGGCTCGGTCACGATTGAGCACCCTGGCACGGAGATGATTACCATCTTGCCGGTCAGCCACTAGAGTTTTCTTTGGATTTAGCAAATGCTGGGTATTGAAAGCAGTCTTCCGTCCGCGTCCCGCGCATCTAAACGTCGTTCCTCCAAATCGTTTCGTCCCAGCCTGAAGTCGGCGTCGGGCTTGAAGATCAGCACCATGCTGATGATTTGCATGGGATTGTTTTTGGTCCTGATTGTGGCGGTAGGGGGGCTGGCCGCCTATTACCTGCAGCAAAGTGGCGAGGCCTTGCGTACGATCAATCGTCAGGATCAGCGTGCCATGCAGATCCTGCAGTTGAACAACAATATGATGGAAGCCCGTGTCAGCTTGATGAGCGCGGCGCGCTTCTATCAGGAAGCCGGTATTGATGATGATCAGAACCTGCTGCAAAGTGCCGAGAACTCTGTCACGTTGGCCACGCAAAAGCTGGATGAGGTGCGCAAGGCCTTTGCCGATATTCGTGCCAATATGCCGACCGAGCCTGAGCTGCGCCGTTTGGCCATGGGACTGGTTGCGTCCTATCAGGCCTATCTGGATGACGGGATTGAACCCATGGTTCAGGCACTGGAAACCCGTGATTACAGTACCTTTTACTTTGTCAGCGAAGGTTTTGGCGTTTTGCGCGCTGCCACTTTCCAGTTCCGCATTGAGGAGCTGAGCAAGTTCTACAACGAGCAGACTGACGTGTTGCTGGAGCAGGCAGAACTGCAAACCCGTGTGGCCAATATCGTCATCGCCCTGGCCTTGTTGCTGGGTCTGGCCATTATTGTGGCCTTGCGACTGGTGCTGGGCCGCACCGCGTTGACCCCCTTGCGTGAAGCCGGTATGCATTTTGACCATATTGCCAACGGCGATCTGACCAAGAAAATTACCTACCGCTCGGCCAATGAGGTCGGGGTGTTGTATGACGCCATGCGTCGCATGCAACAAAGCCTGCAGGGGATCGTGCTGACCGTGCGCCAAGGTGTGGACGAGATCGCCTCGGGTTCTTCGCAGATTTTTGCCGGTAATACCGACTTGAGTTCCCGCACCGAGCAGCAAGCTGCCGCTTTGCAGGAAACGGCGGCCAGTCTTGAAGAATTGGCCAGTACGGTGCGTCAGAATGCCGACAATGCCCATCAGGCCGATCAGTTGGCGCATAACGCCGCCAAAGTGGCACAGCAGGGTGGTGAGTCGGTCGGCGCGGTCGTTCACACGATGAACCAGATTTCCGCTCGTTCCGGACAGGTAGCCGACATTGTTAACGTGATTGACGGTATTGCCTTCCAGACCAATATTCTGGCCTTGAACGCCGCGGTGGAAGCGGCTCGCGCGGGAGAGCAGGGCAAGGGCTTTGCCGTGGTGGCCGGAGAGGTGCGTAGCCTGGCACAGCGCAGCGCCCAGGCCGCCAAGGAAATCAAAGGTCTGATCGAAGCCTCGCAAAACGAAGTCCAGACCGGAACGCAGCAGGTGGCCAGTGCGGGCGACATCATTCAAGAGGTGGTGCGTGCGGTCAATAGCGTCACCACCTTGATGAGCGAGATTTCCTCGGCCTCGCAGGAGCAGACGGCCGGTATTGAGCAGATCAACACGGCAGTGGCTCAAATGGATGCTGTGGTGCAGCAAAACGCCTCGCTGGTCGAGGAGGCGGCGGCTGCGGCAGGCTCCTTGCAGGCACAATCCGAGACCCTGGCAGAGGCCGTGTCCCAGTTCAAGGTTCAGGAAGGGGATGTGATTGATATGGCCGAACGCGATTACGACCGGTTGCGCTAAGCCTTTTGGGGGAAAAACGGGCGGGTGCCTATAGTTGAAATCCCCTAGAAAATCAGGGTCCGCGAGGGCGATGCTGCATGGCACAATAATTCTTTGCCCCTAGCCAGCAGAGACGCCCATGTCCTTCGCGATTCCCGGTGAATCCGTGGCCAAGACGGCGGTGCGCCAGAAAGCGCCCGGCATCTTGGCCTGGTTGATTGCTTACCCACCTTTTGATCAGATGCAGGCGCAGCACTGCGATTACCTGATCGAACATAGTGAGCTCCGGTTTTTCTCGGCCGGGCAGGTGCTGTTGGAGCAGGGCGCGCGCGTCGATCAGCTCTATCTTGTTCGCCAGGGACAGATCGGCACCCAGGCGCACGGCGAAACCCAGGAGTATGTGGAAGGAGACCTGCTGCCAGTGCGTGAGCTGGTGTCCGGGCAAGCGCTGGAGAGCGCCTACCAGGTACAGGAAGACTGTTTCACCTTGTGTGTGGCCGGTGAGGCCGTTGCGCATCTGTTGAGCATCAGCGAACCGTTTCGGGATTATTGTCTCCGCGGCACCAGCAGTTTGCTGGCTTCGGTCTGGCGCAGCGCTCAGAAAAGCGCCAGTGCCGATCTGGGGGCCAGTTATACCTTGGACATGAGTCTGCAGTCCCTGACAGAACGGGGACTGCTCAGTTGTCTGCCTGATTGTCCGGTCGAGCAGGCCGTCAAAGACATGCACGAGCGGCAGGTCAGCAGCATGGTCGTGGTCAATGCCGATCAGCATCTGTTGGGGATCTTCACCTTGCGCGATCTGCGCCGTCTGGTGGCTGGAGGCCAATACGATCCAGGTCAGGCCATGTCGGAAATCATGACGCCGGACCCGGTCTGGCTTGCGCCTCAGGCTTCGGCGTTTGATGCGGCGCTGTTGATGGTCGAGCATCAGATCGGTCATGTCTGCCTGGTTCAGGATCATAAAGTGGTGGGCATGGTGTCCGAGCGCGATGTGTTCTCCTTGCAGCGCGTCGATCTGGTCCACCTGTCGCGTGCCTTGCGTTGCGCCCAGGATGTGTCCGGGCTGGTGCGCTTGCAAGCCGATATTGGCCGACTGGTCGATGCCATGCTGGCCCACGGTGCGCGCTCTGAGCAACTGACAGCCGTAATTACGCGTTTGAATGACCATACGGTTCAGCGCACGATCGAACTGTCTTTGCCCGGCTCGGGGCTGGATGGCATCGAGTTTTGCTGGCTGGCCTTTGGCAGCCAGGCCCGGGGTGAGCAGACCCGCCACACCGACCAGGATAATGGCATTTTATTTAGCGCCAGCTCGCCGGAGCAGGCCAACGCCTACCGGGCCTTGCTCCTGCCGTTTGCGCGTCGGGTCAACGAGGCTCTGGACCGTTGCGGCATGGCCTGGTGTACGGGCAATATCATGGCCAGCAACCCTGAGCTATGTCTTTCCGAAGCGGAATGGTTACATCGTTTTCAGATCATGATCGAGCGGCCGGCACCCGAGCAGTTGCTTGAGTCCACGATTTATTTTGACTGCCGGAGCATCTGGGGGCAGACCAGCCTGTTGCAACGTCTGCAGCGGCGCGTGCTGGGCATGGTGAACGATAATCCGGTGTTTCAGCGCATGCTGGCTCAAAGCACCTGTCAAACCCGCATTCCCAGTGGCAAAAAGCGCAGTCGTTTGGAGGCCTTGATGGGGCAGGGCGATGACAAGCTGGATATCAAGAAGCAGGCATTGGCCCCGATGGTGGATGTGTTGCGCGTGCTGGCGCTGGCCCACGGCTGTGAGTTGCCTTCGTCCATGGACAGGTTGGCGGTGTTGACCCAGCGTGGCGTCTTTAGCGCAGAGGAGTCGGAGGGCCTGCGCGAGGCCTACCGTTATTTGCAGTTGCTGCGTTTGCAACATCATCAGACGCAGTTGCAACAAGGCCAGGAGCCGGACAATCTGGTGCGTCTGGGCAGCTTGGGCGCACTGGATGCCCGCGTCTTGCGCGAGGCCTTGTCACAAGTGCGTCGTGCCCAGCGTATTCTGGCGTTCCGGTACCGCTTATGAAATTGCTCTCTTGGCTCCCCTGGCGACGCGCTTCCTTCGCCGCCCGTAGCCCCTCCCTGTCCTGGAGCGGGGTGGATGAGCTCACATGGGACGAAGCGGCATTTACCGTGTTGGACCTGGAAACCAGCGGGCTGGAACCCAAACGCCACCATATTGTGCAAATGGGCGCAGTACGACTGGAGCGGGGCTCGATTGCCCTGGGCAATGTGTGGGCCGGTCTGGTGCGCGCACACGGCGAACGCAGTCCAGAGAGTCTGCTGATTCATGAGATCAGTCCGCAGCTGCAGGAAAAAGGTGAACCCTTGCCGCAGCTCATGCGTGACTTTGCCCGTTATTCGGAAAACTCGGTCTGGGTCGCCTGGGATGCCGATTTTGATCTGGCATTTCTGGACCGTGCCTGGCCTCAGGCCGGTGTGCAACAGGCCCGGCCTCTGGCCCTGGATCTGGCTGAACTGGCAGCGTGTCTGCTGCCCGAATGGCGTGGTCGTCGACTGGGCCTGGATGATTGTCTGCGGTATTGTGGTCTGCCGGTCAGTGAGCGGCATGATGCCCTGGGAGACGCGTTGATCAGCGCCCAGTTGATGCAGTTGTTGATTGGACGTGCCAAACAAAAAGGTGTCCTGACGCTGGGCCAGGCCCGGCGTCTGATGCAGGCGCACAAGCAGCGCCAGGCCCATGCCTTTTAAGGGCCAGCCAGCCCGAGGGCAACCCGCATCATGGCTTCGTAGCCGGAGTTGAACAACTGGGCGAGAAAGGGCGTGGTTTGCGGGATCACCACGACCAGCAAGGTCAGGCCGATGGTCAGCGTAATCGGAAAACCCACCGCAAAAATCGTCAGTTGTTGGGCGGTACGGTTCAAGATGCCGAAGGCCAGGTTAATGGTCAGAAGCACAATAATCAGCGGCAGGGCCAGCAGCATGCCTGACACCCACAACTCGCTGCTCCAATCCAGCAATGCCCCCCAGCCATTGATGTTCAGGTCTGCACCGATGGGCAATACGTGGAACGTGCGCACCAGCACACCCAGCAAAAGCAGATGACCGTTCAGGGCCAGAAAAGTCAGCACCGCAATCACGTTCAGCAGCCGCGACAGCACGGCGGTATTGGCGCCCGTGGCCGGATCAAAGAAGGAGGCGAAGGACAGGCCCATCTGCAGCCCGATGAACTCGCCCGCTGTCTGTACCGCTGCGAATACGATGCGCATGGTCAGCCCCAGCGCGACGCCGATAAACACTTGTTGCGCCGCAATCAGCAAAGCCTCGTACGAGGCGGTGGGCAGATCAGGCAGTGGGGGCAGCGAGGGCGCTACGATCAGAGCGAGGATAAAACCCAGCCCGATCTTGGCGCGTTTGGGAATGGCGGATTCACTGAAAAAAGGAACTGTCGCCAGGGTGGCCAGAATGCGGATGAACGGCCACAGAAAGGCGTTCAGCCAGGCATGGAGCTGGGCGGAGTTCAGGTCAAGCACGGTGCGCCTGGGGCCTGCGGGTCTGACAAGGCCGTGCGCCTTGCCAGACACATGGTGGTGGGCTCACGGCAGCCTCCTCGCTCCGGCCTGTCCTAATTGACCAGGCCGGGAATGCCGCGTAGCAGGCCCTGCATATAGTCGACCATATTGTTGATCAACCATGGGCCCAGCAGCACTACGGTAATGCCCATGGCCAGCAGCTTGGGGATGAACGACAACGTCATTTCATTGATCTGGGTGGCCGCCTGGAAGATACTGATGCCCAGACCCACGACCAGCACCACGATCAGCATGGGGCCGGCCATGGACAGAGCCAGTTTCAAGGCGGTATAGGTCATGGACATGACGGTTTCGGGAGTCATGGCGGTCCTTTATTGATAGAAGCTGCGGGCCAGCGAACCCAGCAGTAAATGCCAGCCGTCGGCCAGTACAAACAGCATGAGCTTAAAGGGCAGCGAAATGGTCACGGGCGGGACCATCATCATCCCTAAGGACATCAGCACGCTGGCAATGACCAGGTCGATGATCAGAAAGGGAATGAAGATCGTAAAACCGATCTGGAAAGCGGTTTTCAGTTCGCTGGTGACAAAGGCGGGCACCAGCACACGCAAGGGAACTTCTTCGGGCGTTTGCAGCTCGCCCACGCCCGCCATATCGCCAAACAATTTCAAGTCGGCTTCGCGGGTCTGATGCAGCATAAAGGTTTTCAGGGGCTGAGCGCCTTGCTCCAGGGCCGCCTCAAAGCTGATCTTGTTTTCCGACAGCGGCTTGTAGGCGTCCTGATACACCTGGTCAAACACCGGCGACATCACGAAGAAGGTCAGAAACAGAGCCAGACCCACCAGCACCGTATTGGGTGGCGCTGTCCCCGTGCCCATGGCATTGCGCAGCAGGCCCAACACGATAATGACACGGGTAAAGCCGGTCATCATCAGCAGGGCCGCCGGCAGAAAGGACATCATGGTCAGCATGGCCAGGGTCTGGATGCTGAGCGACCAGGTTTGCGAACCGTTCGGGCCCGCGGTGCTGGTGATGGCCGGAATGGCCTGCCCCACGGCCTGGGAAGGCAGGAACAGGCAGATCAGAGCCAGAAGCAGAGCGATACTGACGTGTGCTCGGGCAGGGGATGAAAATGCAGTCATGATGCGTTCAGCGGGGCGCACGGTGCTGGTCCAGATGGGTCTGGAAATCTGCCTCGGGGCTGGCAGACGCCTGTGTGTGCAACAGGCTGATCTGCTGGGGAGTGATGCCAATCAGAATTTCGCGCTCGTCAATCCGGATCAGGGCGACGCTGCTGCGCGGGCCCAGACGCCGGTTGTCAAGAATCTTGATGCGTTGCTGATTCTGATTCCTGAGCAGCCCGCCGCGGCGGGCCACCCAGGCTGCTGCCAGAATCAGGCCCACAACCAGCAGCAGGCTAAGCATGATTCTGACGAGCTGGGCTTGTTCCATGTTCTAGCGACGCCCGTTCAGTCGCTGGATACGGTCCGAGGGCGTCACAATATCGGTGACGCGAATCCCGTACTTGTCGTCTACGACCACCACTTCACCCTGGGCGATGAGGTAGCCGTTCACATAAATATCCAGGGGCTCGCCGGCCAGGCCGTCCAGCTCCACGACCGAGCCCTGGCCCAGTTGCAGAATATTCTTGATGGTCAGGCGGGTGCGACCCAGCTCTACCGACAGCTGGACGGGGATGTCCATAATCATGTCGATATCGGTGGTTGCCGTGTTCTGGGCCGGTTCCATGGGGGGGAACAGATTGCTGGCCGGGCTGGGTTCGTGCACCGGCGTAGCCGCGCTTTGCTCGGCCAGGGCCGAGGCCCAGTCATCTTCCAGGGGCTGTTCCAGACCTTGGGCCTGGGTGCTGCTTTGGGTGCCGGCCTGTTGCTCAGCCATCGCGGCTGCCCAGTCGTCCTCGGGCGCAGACCGGTCGTTAGGGTTGTGAGGGTCGCTCATAGGGACTTACCTTTAGTCAAATCGCTGTCGTTGGTGGCCAGGATGTTTTCTACCCGCAGGGAGTAACGGCCGCCGGAAGTGCCATACTGGCATTCCAGAACCGGCACCCCATCCACGTGGGCTTCAATTAGAGTGGGGATGTCAATGGGCAACACATCATTGACCTTGAGCTGAGTGAGCTCGGCAATGGTCATGTCGATATTGACAAAGTTGGCAATCAGCTCGACTTCGGCGCTGCGCACCTGGCGCGAGAGCTGCTGGGTCCAGCGCTGGTCGATGGCATCGGTGCCCTTGTCTTGCAAGGGGCGCGTCAACAGGTCGCGCACCGGCTCGATCATGGAGTAGGGCAGGCAGATGTTCAGATTGCCGCCTTGGGCGCCGAATTCAATATTGAACGAGGTCACCACCACGATATCGTTGCTGCTGCTGATGCTGGCAAACTTGGTGTGCATTTCCGAGCGCATGTACTCCGCCTCAAGCGGGTAGATCGTCTCCCAGGCGCCGCAATAGCTCTCCAGGGTCAGGGTCAGCAAACGCTGGATAATGCGTTGTTCTGTGGTGGTGAAGTCGCGACCTTCCACACGCGTGTTGTAGCGGCCATGGCCACCAAACAGGCTGTCGATAATCAGAAAGACCAGGTTTGGGTCGTAGGTGAACAGCGACACGCCACGCAGGGGCTTTAAGGCAACCATGTTCAGGTTGCTGGGCACGGGCAGGTTGCGCTCGAAGTCCGAGTACTTCTGAATGCGAATGGAGCCGACGGTAATGTCGGCGTTACGGCGCATGAAGCTGAGCATGGTCGAGCGCAGCCGACGGGCAAAGCGCTCGTTGATCAGCTCCAGCGTTTGCATGCGGTGGCGCACCACCCGATCTGGCGAGGTCAGGTCATAGGCCCGCACGCCAGAGAGGTTTTCATTCAGGGGCTTGGTGTCAGCGCCTTCGCCGGTAACACCGGCCAGCAGTGCATCGACTTCGTCTTGGGATAAGAAGCTCTGATACGACATTTATTGGATGACAAAGGCGGTGAACAGGACATCATTGATGTGCGGAACAGCAGGATTGGGCGGGTAGGGCTCTTTCAGGCCCGCGCTCAGCTGTGCAACCAAGGCTTGACGCCCTTCGGAAGTCTGGATGTAGGTGGGACGCTGTTCAGCCAGGATCTTGAGCACCCGGTCACGAACCATGGGCATGTACTCCACCAACATGGCGCGCGAACCATCATCCTGAACGCGCAAGGTGATGCCCACATACAGAATGCGCGAGCGGCCATTCTCGTTCAGGGTGACGGTGAACGGGTCCAGCGGCGCAAAAATGGGCTTAGCGTTGATCTTGACGGCGGCAGGCTCGTCAGGGGCAGGAGCGGCTTCAACCGACTGGCCTTTTTCTGCCCAGGCCAACCACGCAGGCGGGCTGCTTTGTTGCCAGGAGTAGTACAGGGTTGCGCCCACGCTAGCGGCGATAATAAACAGAACCAGCAGACCGGTTTTCATCAGGCGTGCAAGTTTGGTGGGTGCTTTTCGGGCCATGTGATGTGAGCGATGTATTTTCTAGCGTATGACAAACAGACAAACGCATGTCTGGCCTGAGCCTGACTGCATGCCTGAGCTATTGTGCCGGAGGTCAGACAGGACAGGCCCGGCGAATAGACGCTGCTTTTCGAGCTTAATCATGCTTTTTGCCGGGCGGTCCGTGGGGCTGGGAGTCAGGCGAAGGTATCAACCAGCGCATCCGGGTTCAGCGAGCGGGTAGCGCTGCGGTTCACCAAGAGGTCGGTCTCCTCTGGGGATGCCACCGTGTTCAGGCTGAAGGCGGTTTGCTCGCCCTGGCTGCCTTGGGCTACCAATTGCTCGCGAAAGGCCTCATGCGAGGCGTGCTGGTCACCCACGTCCGCCTGGCCCAGAGTCAGGCCGTTTTCCGCGAACTGCTGTTGCAGTTGTTGCAGGGACTGCTCCAGGGCCTGACGCACTTGGGCGTGGGGTGAGGTAATCATGGCGTGGGCCATGCCGTCCTGCATCTGCAAAGTAATGCGCAGGGGGCCCAGTTCCGGCGGGTCCAGGCGGATATCAGCACTTTGAATGCTGCCTTGGGCTTGCTGGGCCAGTGTAATCATCTGGCGTCCCATGGCAGCGCCCCATTCAGGGGATTGAACCGGTGTGGCAATGGCCAGCGTCATTGCGCTGGGTAAGGCGGCGGGACTGTTAGCCGGGAGCGTGCCGGGCGTGGCGCTCAGTTGGGCCAGCAAGGACGCATCCAGAGCGGGCAGATTCAGGTTCACGCCTGCACGAGCATCCTCCGCCATGTGTCGACCCAGGGCCACCAGAGACGCTGAAGCGTCATCCATCAGATGAGCTTGAGACGACGCTGTGCTCGCGACGAGCTTGGTGTTAAATGCGGTGTCGATTACGACGTGGGCCGCATTGACAGCCGCTTTGCGGACGGGGGTGGCAGCCAGCGGATTACTGTTCTCAAGGGATTTGGGCAAGGCCAGTTCAGCACTCAGGTCAACATCTGCTTGCGCCGCAGTGGTTTCCAAGGGGGTCGCCACGGCTGCGGCGCGGGTACTGCTCAGCTCGGCGGCCAGAGTCTGGCGCGTGTGGGCGGCGGTCACAGGTAGCGTGCGCTCTGTCTGCGCTGCTTTGATCTCGGTTTTGCTGTTCTTGATGGCTTGCACTTGCGACAGAATGGACAAGGCCATTGCGGGCAGGCCGCTATCGGCCGGTGCCTCGGTGTCCAGCTCCAGGTCGCTCTGATCGGCGATCATCAAGGCCGGGTCTGTGTTCAGGGTGTCCAGCTCACTGGCCCCCGCTGGCCCGGCTACTGTCTCAGCCTGTTTGGGGCTGCGTGCGAGAGCCTGGGTGTGAGTGTGGTCCTGTCTGGCAGCGGTCCCTGTCTTGCCAGCCCCTTTGCCTTGCACGTGTTGCTGTTGAGTTTGCAGATGCTGGGCAAAGCCTTCGTCCTTGGGCGCGTGCGCAGCCGCAGGCCCGGCCGTAGGGGCGACGGGGGCCGAGGGTGCGGCAGGAGCCGCAGGTAAAACCGAAAGAGTGGGCGAAGTCATGGCGGCGCTTGTTTAATAGGCGGTCTGGCTGCGGGTAAAGAGACGAGCAGCGATTTCGTCGCTGTTTCGTTGTTCCATTCTTTGCTGCTGGACGTGTTGAGTCTGGAGACGACGATCGATCAGGGTTTCATAGGCTTTCAGGCGTTGCTGGTGGCCATACCAGATCTGTCGTCCCTGTTCCATCTTCTCTTCCAGCGCATGGATAACACTATTTTGCTGGGAAATGGCCTGGTCCAATGTCACGATAAAGCGGCGGAAATTGTGATAGTTCGCCATGGTTACCCCCGCCTGACCCACATTGAGCAGGCGCTGGGCATAGTCCTGTCGATAGGTTTGCAGCATTTCCAGTTGCGATTGGGCCGCATCGCGCTGCGTGCGCAGTTCCTGCAACTGACGGGCGGCGTCGTCAACCTGATTCTGACTGAGATCGACCAGCGTATGTAAGGAGGCGTTGGCTTTCATGCTTATTGCTCGCTATTTAAAACGGCATTCAACTCATCAAAGGCGCGTGGCATATCCACACGTTGCTGCATGCCCTGGCGCAGGTAGGCTTCTAGCCAAGGGTAGCGATCAATGGCCTGGTCAATGGCCGGGTCGTTGCCCCGGGTGTAGGCGCCCACCGCAATCAGGTCGCGGTTGCGTTGATAGCTGGAGAGCAGACCCTTGAAACGGTGCACCATCTTGACTTGCTCAGGGTCCACGATGCTGGGCATGACCCGCGAAATGGAGGCTTCAATATCAATGGCAGGGTAGTGGCCGGTTTCGGCCAGACTGCGCGACAGCACAATATGGCCGTCCAGGATTGCTCGGGCCGAGTCGGCAATCGGGTCCTGCTGGTCGTCGCCCTCGGTCAGCACGGTGTAAAACGCCGTGATTGAGCCGCAACGGCCCTGCGCATTCGGTTCGCCATTACCGGCGCGTTCCACCAGTGCGGGCAGTTTGGCAAATACCGAAGGGGGGTAGCCTTTGGTAGCGGGCGGCTCGCCGATCGCCAAGGCGATCTCGCGCTGCGCCATCGCATAGCGCGTCAGCGAGTCCATGATCAACAGGACATTTTTGCCCTCATCGCGAAAAAACTCGGCCAGACGGGTGGCATAGACCGCGCCTTGTAAACGTAGCAGGGGAGAGACGTCAGCCGGGGCAGCGACCACTACCGAGCGTTGCAGACCTTCCTCGCCCAGGTTGTGCTCAATGAATTCCTTGACTTCTCGGCCCCGTTCGCCAATCAGGCCGACGACAATAATGTCGGCCTGGGTGTAGCGCGCCATCATGCCCAGGAGCACACTCTTGCCTACACCGGAGCCGGCAAACAGCCCCATGCGCTGACCACGACCGACGGTGAGCAGACCATTGATGGCGCGCACGCCGACATCCAGCACCGTGTCGATCGGGCTGCGCTTGAGCGGGTTGGGTGTGGTGTGGCTGAGCGGGACGCAGGATTGGGCGTCGATCGGACCCAGGCCGTCCAGCGGGTTGCCGCTGCCGTCCACGACCCGGCCCAGCAGCCCCGGGCCAACCGGAACGTGGCGAGAGCGGGCCTGGGCAGGCAGCCTGTCGGGTTGATCGGAGTCGGGCAGGGGAACGGGGGGCTGCAGTTGGGCCTCGACGGGCACCACGCGTGCCCCTGGCGGCAGGCCTGAAATTTCGCTCAGGGGCATCAGGTACAGGGACCGGCCCTCAAAGCCCACAACCTCGGCTTCTGCCCAGATATTCTGGGCGGCAGACAGCTCCACTTTACAGGCGGCACCTACTGCCAGTTTCAAACCTGTGGCTTCCAGCACCAGACCGGTGGCGCGCACGACACGGCCGCTGCGCAAACTGGGCTCGATCGCTTGTACCCGTTGTTGCGCCGATAGCAGTTGGGCACGCCAGCGTTCGGGGGTGGGGGCCAGCTTGGCAGGGACCATTCAGGGCTCCGAGGGGACCGCTAAGCCCAGGCTGGCCAGTGCCCGTTTCCAGCGGGTTGCAAAGGTCGCGTCGATATCGCCGTAGCTGGAGCGCACTCGACATTCGCCACGTTGCAGCTGGGCATCTTCCTGCAGGCGCCAGGCGCGGGGCTCGCCCTGTTCAATCAGAAATTCACGCACCAGACTGATGTCGTCCGGGTGCAGGCTCAGTTCCAGGGCGCTGGTATCACCGGGATCGCTGCGCAGCACCTCGGCGACCAGATCGCGGATGCGGCCGGGCTCGGAGGTGATGGTGCTTTGCAAGACATGCTCGGCAATGCGGGTGGCCAGCTGAATCAGCGCCTGCCCCATTTCCTGATTCATCATTTCGATGGATTGGGCGCAGTTCTGGTTCAGGGCAACAAATTCCTTGATGTACTGATCGATTTGTTCTTGCGCCTTGGCCATGCCGGCGCTGATGCCGGCCTCATAACCCAGGGCATGGCCGCTTTCCTGGCCCGCAGCCAGTCCTGCTGCGTGACCTTGATAGAAACCAGCCTGATAGCCTTGCTGATGGCCTTCTTCCTGTGCCTGACTGCGCTGCTCGTCCAGTTCGCGTTGCAGCTCTTCCTGGGTGGGAGGCACAAATTCTGGTTCTTGCGGCTCGTTGGCAGGGGCCGGGTCATCGAGCCCTTGCATCTGCCAGCGGGTCCAACTGTCCTGCAGCTCTGAGTACGCCGAGGCTTTGCGATGGCTGGGCATCTATAGGCCCCCTTGACCAGCGCCGTGCGCCAAGGCCGGACGCAAAAAACAAACGGCCCACGCCAGCCGGGCCTGTTCAGACACGGCCATCCTAGACATACTCGTCCCCGCTCAGGCCACCCAGTGTGATCTGGCCGGCTTCGGCCAGACGGCGTGCCACCTGCACAATGGCTTTTTGCTCCTGCTCCACCTTGGACATGCGGATCGGGCCCTGGGCGTCGATATCCTCGCGCAACATTTCGGCGGCACGGTTGGACATGTTGCGAAAGAACTTGTCGCGCAGCTCTTCGGGCGCGCCTTTGAGGGCGATAGTCAGTGCAGAAGTTTCGATTTCCTTGAGCAGCAACTGGATAGCGATGTCTTCCACATCGGCCAGGTTCTCGAACACGAACATTTCGTCCACGATGCGCTGGGTCAGGTCGGCATCCATGCCGCGCAGGCTGGTCAGTACGGACTCTTCCAGGCTGGCGTTCATGTAGTTCAGCATCTCTGCTGCCGTGCGCGGCCCGCCCATCTTGCTGCGTTTGGCGCCCTGGCCGGACAAGATGCCGTTCAACACTTCGGTCAGCTCGTTCAGCGCGGTAGGCTGTACGCCGCCAAAGGTGGCAATGCGCAAGACCACATCGTCACGCAGGCGATCCGGGATGTGTCCCAGAATATCGGCGGCACGGTCACGTTCCAGGTGTACCAGAATGGTGGCGATAATTTGCGGGTGCTCGTCGGCAATCAGCTCGGCCACGCTGGAGGCGTCCAGCCAGTTCAGGGCGTCAATACCGCTGCTGGCGCCTTCGCCGTTCTCCAGCAAGTCCTCGATCAGGCCAGCGGCACGGTCCGAGCCCAGCGCTTTGGTCAATACCGAGCGGATATAGGCGTTTGAATCCAGCGCCACGGCCATGAACTGGTCGGCTTCCTGACGAAAACTCTCCAGCGCCTCGTCCATATCGGCACGGGTCAGCTGCTTCAAGGAGGCCATTGCCGTACTGAGCTGCTGCACTTCACGGGGCGAGAGGTGACGAAACACTTCGGCAGCGGCATCTTCCCCCAAGGACATCATCAAAATCGCACTGCGTTCGATGGAGTCGTCCGGTTTAGCCGTTTTCATTTTTTTCATCTTTGTTTAACCAGGAGCGCAACACCATAGCCACGGCGCGTGGATCGTCGTGAGCCAGCTTGCGGGCGGTGTTCAGATTCTCTTCGTAACGGCTCATTTCAGCAGCGCGCTGTTCAGCGGCATGCTCACGAGCGGCATCCTCTTTCTGACGCTCGACGCGGGCATCCGCCACCGCCTTGGCCTGAATCAGGCCCTGGACGATGGGGTTGATGACGATGCGCCACGCCATGAACAGAATGAATGCAAAGACCACATACTTGATCAATTCCATGGCCAGCTCTCGGTACTCCGGATTTTTCCAGAAGGGGGTATCAATATCGCCTTGCTCGTTGAACTGACCGTTCACCACGCTCAGGCTGTCGCCTCGCTCAGCCGAGTAGCCTACGGCCTGTTTGACCAGATCGCGGATTTTGTCCAGTTCTTCCTGGTCCAGCGGCTGGTTGTCCTTGTCGGTGTTGCGATAGTTCACCACCACGGCCACCGACAGACGGCTTAGCTGGCCCATGGGCCCTTTGACGTGGCTGATCGTGCGGTCCACTTCATAGTTGACGGTGGAGTCGTTGCGCGCATTACCGGTGTTTTGCAAAAGACGGGCCTGCTCGGCCAGGGAAACCAGTGAAGGGTCCGTGCTGGCAGCGGCATCGGCCGTCTGTGTCGTGTTAGTTGCGGCCGTGTCATTACCGGCGGCAGCGGGCGCTTGTGGCTGAGTGGGAGCGGCTGGCGGGTTGACCAGATTGGCCGTGGCATTGTTGGGGGCCTGATTGCTCAGGGCACCGGGAACGCCCTGGGGCTGTTGCGGATTGCGTTGCAGGGAGGAACTGGTCTGCTGGCTGCGTACCGCTGCCTGGCCAGGTTGCTGATTGGGCTTGTAGACCTCGGAGGTCTGTTCGCGCCGTGAGAAGTCCACCTCGGCGGTCACTTGTGCACGCACATTGCCCGGGCCCACCAGCGGGTTCAGCAAGGTCAGAATACGTTGTACGGCGCGGTACTCGATGTCGTTGACAAAGTTGCGCTGCTGATTGTCCGCGCCCATCTCTCCCGCGGGTGCGGTGAGCAAACGACCATTCTGGTCGATGATGGAGACCTTGTCGGCTTGCAGATTGGGCACGCTGGAGGAGATCAGCCAACTGATGGCCGAGACCTGACCCTCACTCAGATCGCGGCCGGGGTAGAGCGACAGCACCACCGAGGCGGTGGGCGACTGGCGATCGCGTACAAACAAGGTCTCACGTGGCATGGCCAGGTGAACCCGGGCTTCCTTGACGGCATGCACGGCCTTGATGGAGTTGGCCAGTTCGCCTTCCAGCGCCCGCTGATACGTGACTTGCTCCGTGAACTGGCTGGCCCCAAAGCGGCTTTGATCCAGCAGCTCGAAACCGGCATTGCCGCTGCGCGGCAAACCTTGCGAGGCCATTTGCATGCGCACATCGTGGACCCGATCCTCAGGAACCAGAATCGCAGTGCCGTTCGTGTTGAATTGGTAAGGCACATTCATCTGGCCCAGGGCCGAGACGATGGCGCCGCCATCACGGTCGTCCAGATTGGAGAACAGAACCTGGTAGGTTGGGCCACGGCTCCACATCAGGATGGCGACAATCAGGGCGATCAGAGCCGCGCCCAGCCCGATCAATGCCGTCTTGGGCAGGGTGCGCAGCGTGTCGTAGCCAGGAATTTTATTCAGCATCTGTGCTGTCTGACTCATGGATGACCTTGGTGAGGCAGAGGCAGGGTTCTGCATGGAATCAGGGGAGTTCAAATCAGGACGTGCTCAGGCAGCATTAAGGGAAAGGGCGGCGGGCATGAAAGGATCAGGCGCTTACACCGGCATACTGGCAATTTCTTGGTAGGCGGCCACTAAGCGGTTGCGTACCTGGACGGTGGCCTGAAAGCCAACGCTAGCTTTTTGCAGGTCAATCATCACGTCATTCAAGGAGATTCCGGGCTCGCCCATTTCAAAGGCCTGGGCCTGAGCGCTGGCCTCGTTTTGCGCCTGTGACACCCGGTTCAAGGAGCGTGCCAGCTCGGCGGCAAAGCCCCCAGGCGCAGCGCTGCTGGCCGGGGAGGACACAGAACTGGAAGCCCCGGCAGCCTGCGCGACAGCGCGCATCTGGGCCAAAAGGTTTTCAATGCTGGAGAGATTGGAAATCGACATGTTCGCTTGCCAGAAAGTCAGGATGGGCTGCACGCACAGGTGCGGGCAGCTTGCCGTGCTTAATGTAACGTTTTGAACGCGAGGCTAAGCAGGGTATCTAAGCCCAAAAACAGGGGCTTTTCAGCCCTTCTAAACGAGGGCATCAAGGTTTTGAGGCATCGTGCAAGGCCTGCAAGGCTTGTGTGGCTTGGGGATGGCCTTGTTCCAGCGCATACAGCCAGGCCAGCAATTCGGCGACGGCCTGATAGAGCTGGGGAGGAATATGACGGTCCAGGTCCACTTGCATCAGCAGGCCCACCAGCTCGGGGGACTCGTGGACGTACAGGTTATGCTCCCGGGCCGTTTCGATGATTTTTTCAGCCAGGGTGCCGTAGCCTTTGGCGACTACGCGCGGAGCCCCATCCTTGGGGTCGTAGCGCAAGGCCAGGGCCTGCGGACGATGGGTCGGTGAATCAGGCTTCATCGGGCAGGTCCTGCGGCAGGGTCGGGTCAGCCTCGATCTGCAACTGGCTCAGAATCAGGCCCTGGCCCTGCAGGCGTTCACGCAAGGGCAGGCTGTGCTCGTCCAGGTAGGGAGCGGACTGCTCGGCCTGGATATGGACCAGCAACTGCTGATTCAAAAGATTGAGGCGCAGGGTGATCGGGCCCAGGGTGGGCAGGTCCAGTCGCACGGTGCTGGACCAGTGCTCTGTCTCTTCGTCTGATTGGGCTTCGTGACGCTGAACGCTCCAATCCATCTCCGCCTCTGGCCAGGCCTGGCCCTGCCATTGCAGACTCTGGTGGGCCAGTGTGTCCAGTTGCTGGCGCAGCAGCAGGCTGTTGGCCGGGTCCGGGGCAGAGGAGGGCGTTTGGCTGGCAGGGCTGTGGGCGGGTGCCGGTTCGGCCGAAGGGCGGTGCTGATTTTGTGGTTCCAGCTGCAGTTCGCTGACGCTACGTTGACCAAAGTGCAGATCACTGAGGTGAGACTCGTAAAACAAGCCGCTGTGTTGCAGGGCCTGGGGTAACGCCTGGGCGAAGTGTTGCGCCAGTGCGGCCGTGCTGCCGGTGGGCAGGGCTCCGGTGGCCGTCGTGCCCGTGGCCGCCGTCCCGGTGCCGGACAGGCCTGCGGGGTTTGCGGGTGTGCCGGCCGTGCCGCCAGCCGTCGCGCCTGGCCCCGTGTGGGCACCTCCCGTTGCGCTGCTGCCGGGCAAGGGCAGCCCTTGCTGAGTCAGGGTGGCCGTGGTGCTGGTGGCCGTTTGTGCCATGCCGGCGCGTCCACCTGCCTGACCATCGGTGCCGGGGCGGGCGGCTTCGCTGGCGTCTGCTTGCAGTGTAGGGTGGCTGGACAATAAGGCCTGTCTGCCCTGAATGGCGGGCGTTCGATCCGGAAAGCGCTCCAGCAGGGAAAGAATCAGTTGAGCGGTGCGTCCCAACGTTGTCGGGGCTGAACTGGTGGTGCTCGTATTGGGGCCGCGTGCAGTCAGGGCCGGATCGGTCAGGCTTTGACCGGTTTGTGTACGCAGATTCCGGCTGTCGCGACCCTGGGTGTGGGCACGAGCCTGATCTACGCTTTGGCGTTGATCTCGCGCGGTCTGATTTTCAAGGCGCTCGGCGCGTTGACTGCCCGGTGTCTGGCTGATCGCATCCGGTCGGGCGCCCGTGGCGATATTGCTTTGCTGTCCTGTGCTGATACCCAGAACGGCATCCAGCCGCTGAATAAGCAGCGTCCCCAAGGGGGAGGGGCCGCCAATGCTCATGGATGAACGCTAGGGCTGTAGTACGCTTGCAATACCGTTTGCTGGCGTTTCATATTGCCCAGCAGGGCGCCCAGCCGGCTCAGTTCCGGGGTGGCCAGGTGACGGATCTGGGCGTCATCGGCCAGAATCTGCGTCAGCAGCTGACGACGTGCCTGCTTTTCGGTTGCAGACAGATCTTCCATGTTTTTGAGTTTTTCCACGGCGAGTTGATAGTGTTCGGATTGCTCAAACACATCCTCCCAGCGTGCTGATTGGGCAAGCTCCAGCATGTGACGGGTGATGCCGGCGATTATTTGATATTGGTCGACGATCGGGTTAGAGGTATCGCTCATGTTCGTACCAGGCGCAAAAGGCGCAAAGGAGGTTGGAGGTGCGGATCAGAGACGCGCTCTGGTCTGCGAGCCCCGGAGTCAAGCTGGCTGCTTGGCACGTTGGGTGTCAACATTGCTGCGCCAGGCATCGGCAATATCGGTCAGCATACGTTCGGCCAGCGTCAGCTTTTCCGCGTCATTGCGAAGATTGGCCAGCATCAGGTTGTGCAGGATCAAGTCATAGGTTGCGACCAGATTGCGAGCCAGCTCTCCGCCCTTTTCGGTATCGACAGCCATTTTCAGCCCGCTATCGACGATATCGATGGCCTTCGATAAGGATTGCCCCCGCCCGGCAATATTGCCTTGTTCCATGTGTAGACGGGCTTGCAACATGGCTGTGCGCGCGCCGTTGAACAACAGGGTAATCAGATGTTCGGGACTGGCGCTCAGGACCTCGGTTTCCAGGCCTACCTGGGCGTAGGTGCGAACCGATTGTTGGCCAAAGCGACGGGAAGGGGCAGGATAGCTCATAGGGGTTTATTTATTGCTGTTCATATTGCCCAGCATGGACAACTGCTGGGTGAGGTAATCGCTGGTGCCTTTCATTTGGTTCACCATTCTGTCTAACTGAATAAATTGCTTACGATAAGCCTCAATCTTGTTGTCTATACGTTCGGCAGTGGCAATGGCTTGTTTTTCAAGGGTTTTCCCAATTTTGTCAGCGCCGTCGGTTGCATTGTCGATAAAACCGCCTTTTTTGACGTATTCATCCGCTGCTTTGTTAATACGGTTTCCAAGAGCATCCTCACCAACAAACAGGCGTTGGACATCGGCCATATTATCTTTCAGCGCAGTTGCCAGTTTCTTGTCATCAACGACCAAGTCTCCTGTCTTTGGGTCAGCCGTGATACCCATGGAGGCTAGGGAGCGTAAATTTCCCTCAGTAGTTGGAATGTTCAATGTGGAACGTAAGCTGGACTGAATCCGGCGGGGCATGGAGTCGCCCGTTAAGGCAGAGCCTTTTTTGTTTTCGACATCGTAGGAGGTCAGTGAGCGAATCGTACTATTTAAGGCGTTATAAGCTCCAACGAAGTCTGAAATAGCCTTGCTTGGGATGCTGTCGTCTCGTGTCACATCCAGGCTGATCGCGTCTGAACTGGCTTTGTTGAGAGTGATCTCCAGACCTTCTACAGTGTCTTTCAGGGTATTGCTTTGACTGATGATGTCAATGCCATTAATAGTGGCTTTGGCGTTGACGGCTTCACTCAGTTGTTTCATCCCTTGAGCAGGGCTGCTTTCAGTGGCTGCTGTAAAAGAAAGCAGACCGTCCAGATTAGCATTTTCGTCTACAGAAATAGACTGGATAGAAGCCTGCTCTCCGGTTTCGGAGGCGGTTAAAACTAATTGATAGGGGCGATCGGGATCACCGTTATTAATGATAGTCGCCGTAACGCCTAGTTTAGGGTCAGCATTGACCGCTTGCATGACTCCCTGCAAAGAGGTGTCCTTGCCAGTCAAATCCAAGGTATGTGCTGTTCCATTTTGCAGGGTAATGGTTACTTTTCCATCAATACCGAGTGGGGTTGTGCGATCACTTATTTTGCCAGTACTCAGTGAGTGTTTGCTGGCAAGCTGTTCGACCACAATACTGTACTGGCCAGGGGTCGCCTTGTTGTTTCCTGTGACAGAGATACCGTCGCCTGCGGCCTTGACTTTTACTGCCCCGTATAGACTTGGGTCATTGAGTGTTTTTCCTGCGCTTTGCAGGGCAGTAATAGACGCCTTGAGTTTGCCGTAAGCGGAGATCCGACTCACATTTTCGATTTGGCGATTCTGAATAGCGGTCAGGGAGACATTCTCTGCTTTTCGCAGGTCTTCCAGTAACTCATCCAGCTTCAGGCCTGAGCCAATACCGATTGAAGAAATAGCCATATCAAATACTCCTGTAGTGTCCTATTTTGTCGCGAATATGCCGCGCGCAAAGCCCATGTCAATGGGACGTTTCGATGCCAGTTTGGTTTTTAAACCTTCACGCTGACGGCGTTGCCCTGCAACTGAACGATCATTTTGGCAATCTGGATAACCGCGTCGGACGGCACGGTGCGCAGTACCTCGCCGGTCGTGTTGTCCACGATCGAAACTACCAGTCGCTGCGCCTCGTCATCCATATCAAAGCGAATGCCCGTGGACCAGGCCTGCAGGGAGTTGTTGATCTGCTCCAGCGTGTCGTCCAGCGTGTTGACCATGCCGGGCAGGGGTTCGCGCTTGTCGGGCCAGCGCTGCTGCAACTGGGTATCCGTACCGGTTTCCTTGGCAGGCGTCACTGTCGTGGCTGCTGACGGCAGGGGGGTGCCAGGGTTTTGTTCCACCGGGGAAGCCAGGGGCACCAAGGCCGTCGTTTGAGATGAAACTGAGTTGATCATGACATCACTCCAGAAGGGGCTTGGTGGCAGGCCGCAAGAGCATGGCAGGGCTTGGCACCTGTAACGCTCCAATTACGGCACCCACGCGCGTATCTTTAGGAGGTATTTTGGCTTTTGGCCCGGTCAGGCCCGTTTAAAGCCTGAACAAGATGGCGAAAGACAGTTTGATTTGGGGACTGTGTGGCAGGAGTGGCAGGCAAAATAGCCCCATCTTTATTGTCCGGATTCGTGCCTGTCCATGCCTCGTTCAGAAGACGTCCTGGTTGAGCAGTACGCCCCACTGGTGCGCCGCCAGGCGCTTCAGCTTGTGTCGCGCCTGCCTCCCAGTGTCGAGCTGGATGATCTGATGCAAGCGGGCATGATGGGCCTGCTCGATGCCGTACGCCGCTACCAGGTGGTGGCCGAGGCCCAATTTGAAACCTACGCCGTGACCCGTATCCGCGGGGCCATGCTGGACGAATTACGCAGTCAGGACTGGTTGCCGCGCAGTGTGCGCACCAAAGCTCGTCAGATTGAAGTAGCCGTCAGCACCTTGCGTCAGGAACTGTTGCGTGAGCCCACCGAGTCGGAAATTGCCCAAGCCCTGTCCATGAGCATGGACGATTACTACGAGCTGCTGGACGAGGCAGTGGGGGTTCAGGTGATTCACTACGAAGACCTGAAACGCCACGCTGACCCATCAGCCGATGCGCTGGAGTTTCTGGAGGACAATTCGCGGGAGCAGGCATACTTTGACAACCCCTTGAACCTGTTGACCTCCCAGGGACTACGACAAGCCTTGATTACCGCCATCGATCAACTGCCCGAGCGTGAAAAACTGCTTTTTGCGCTGCAATTTGAGCAAGACTTGAACCAGAAAGAAATTGCATTGGTGCTGGGGGTCACCGAAGGTCGGGTGTCTCAACTTCGTAGCCAGGCCGTAGCCCGTATCCGTGCCTGCCTGGCAAAAGACAAGTGGGACGCTATTTCTGACAGTGCGGAGTTTCAGGTACTTTTGTAAGCCTGCGCCTACCGGCTGCTAATCTTCCACTTTTTTGACTGATTATTCTATTAGCATGTCCGAGTTCAAGAAGAACCCGGCACAGGTATTGCGCACGGCTGGAGAAAAGCCTGTTGCCGTATTGAGCCATAACCGACCCGCCTTTTATATGGTGACGCCTCGCTTGTGTGAGTCGTTGGTCGAGGAAATGGCTAACCGGGATTTGGATGAGTTGGTGCGTCAATGGCTGGCGGTCAAAGATACGGCGGTCGAGGTTGGTCTTGAGCAGCTCTGAGAGACAGCCCATAAATACAACTTAAAGTTCGTGCCCGAAGCGTTGCGGGAGTGTGAGCGGCTGGATGGAAGCGTTAAAACCACCTTCAAAAGTCTGCTTCGCAAAAGACTGGATACAGTGCATGTGTCGGGTCCGCCTTGCGAGGCGATTTGTTGAACTGCTACAAAATCAAGCTGCCTCAAGCAGGGCTATCGTCTTGTTTATACCGTTGAGGATGATGTTCTGGTGGTTCTGTTCTTGGCGGTAAACAGGAGGGAGGGCATGGCAGTGTACTGCGCTGCTATTCAGCGATAAAGTGAGGATTTGGACTAAGTGTCGAGCAGGCGGCAATTGCAGTCTGACTTCTCTGTGATGTCCTGTCGTGTTGATTCAGATGGAAAAAAGCCAGCCCGTTATTGGGCTGGCTTTTTGTCGTGCATTCACTTCGCTTGTTAATTCAAAGTGAATGGTTCGGCAGCGTCAATTAACGCAGCAGCGACAGTACAGTTTGTGGCACTTGGTTAGCCTGTGCCAGTACCGACGTGCCAGCCTGTTGCAGGATCTGAGCGCGAGTCATGTTGGAGACTTCGACTGCGTAGTCGGCGTCTTCGATACGCGACCGAGCTGCGGACAGGTTGGTGACCGTGTTGCTCAGGTTAGCAATGGTGGACTGGAAGCGGTTTTGAATTGCACCGAGGTCACTGCGAAGCGAATCCACTTTTTGCAACGCTGTATCAATAGCGTCCAGCGGCTTAGCAGTTACTTTTACTGCACTAGTGAAATTCTTTGCAGCTACAGTTACTGCTCCAGTGGTTCCATCAACAGTGAGGTCAGCTGCAGTCACCGCGACGTAAAGTTTGTCGCCTGAAGCGATTCCATCGCGTGTAGCACCTGCTGTCGCAGTAACTTCTGCCCAAAGATTTCCTTTGGTGTCTTGCATCAGGGTTGCAGCAGCCGGAGGAGTAGTACCCAGATCCGCTACGCCGGTAGGTGCAGTAACCGTTACCGTCCCAGCATTGTTTGTGCCTTTGACAGCATTGATGGTAGATGCAGTAGCAGTGCTGACAGCGCCTTGAGGGCCGTTGATTGCAAGCGCTGAGAGGCCGAGTTCCTTCGAATCAATCTTATCCAACTTCAGCGTAATCGTCTGACCGTCATGGGCACCTACTTGAATATCAAGATTGCGATCTTTCTGAGCCAATACGTGTACACCGTTAAATTGCGTTTGGGTAGACACACGATCGATTTCTTTCAGGCGCTGCGTAATTTCGCCTTGAATCGAATCTAGATCTGATTGAGAGTTGGAGCCGTTGGCCGCTTGAACCGACAGTTCTCGCACGCGCTGCAAGTTATTGTTAATTTCGTTCAGTGCACCTTCAGTCGTTTGAGCGATGGAGATACCATCGTTGGCGTTACGCGTAGCTTGCGTCAGACCCTTGATGTTGGCCGTGAAGCGGTTAGCAATCGCTTGACCAGCAGCGTCGTCCTTGGCGCTGTTGATGCGCAGGCCGGAGGACAGACGCTCAATGGCTTGACCCAGTGCGCCTTGCGATTTGCTCAGATTGCCTTGGGCAACGAGGGAAAGCGAGTTCGTATTGATAACAGACATGGTAACTCCCAATGTTGAGTAGAGCGGCGAAACGGTTTCGCCCTTTGCCCAGGAAAGCGTTGGCGTTCTGCTAGGCCCCAGGGGGCTGATCGCGCATTCGACACACTGCGTTCTTCCTGTACAGCAACATTAACGGAAGGGGTGAAAAACTCTTTAGGGGCCTGTTGAGAAAATTTTCTTCACGTGGCCTTCACGCCTTGATTGCCGCGGCTTCAAGCAGGGTGCTCCGGTGTGCTGAGCAGCCGGCTTGCTGTCGTGCTCTGGCCCTCAAGCCCGATTTTTCCCTGGTCGCTGCTCGAAAATGGAGCAACTGGCTCCGTGCCCCAGCATCCAAACCCGTGGTTTTGTCTGAATGGCGTCGTGCTCAAAAGCAGACGGGGCCATCGATTGACGGCCCCGCATGGAAAAAATTGAGCATGACACTCAATCAGGCGGATTCAAACCCCTGATCCGCCCTGGTGCTTACACGGCAATGGGCTTGCCGTCCGTACGCTGGATCACCACGGTCGAAGAACGTGGACGTACCGTGTTCATGCTGACGACGGTGGCGTCCTGCGTGTCATAAGCGGGCCAGTTCGAGGGGTGCTGAATGTTCAGGAACAGGCTGGTGTGATCCGGGGTCATGGCAAAACCGGTGATCTCGGCTTCATTGGGCCCCACAAAGAAGCGGCGCAGCTCGGCCTGATTGGAGGCGTTGATGGCCGGACCGGTACCTGTGCTGTCAGCCAGGGCGCCGGGGATAACGGCCAGCATCTGGTCGTTGGTGGCGCGGGCGACATTGTTTTTACGTCCACCATCGATGCCATTGTCCGTCTGGATCCAGAGGATGCCCCGGCTGTCAAAAGCCAGGCCGTCCGGGCTGGCCAGTTGGTTCAGATCCGTCAGGCCAGAAAGGTTGGTGTCCGCATCCGCACCGGCATCCGAGCCGAACACAAAAATGTCCCACTTGAATTTGTTCGAGTCTGCCTCGTCGTGCCAGCGAATCACGTGGCCGTTTACGTTGTTCAGACGTGGGTTGGCCGGGTTGGTGCCCGTAGAGGCATTGCGGCTGGTGTTGTTGGTCAGCGTCAGGTAGACGTCGCCGTTGCTTGGGTGGGTGGCGGTCCACTCGGGGCGATCCATCGGGGTGGCACCCACAAAGTCAGCGGCACCGCGTGTGTTGATCAGGATGGCATCGAGGCTGCCAAACTCTTGAGCCAGCGTGCGCCCATTTTTGCCAACCGTTGTTCCTGTCAGGGCTAGCCATTCGCCCGAACCGTCTTCGTTGAAGCGGGCGACATACAAGGTGCCCTTGTCCAGATACTTGGCGCCCACGGCCAGGCGATCCGTGCGCTGGGCGTCTTTCGGGTCCCAGTTGGCTTCGGACACGAAGCGGTAAACGTATTCAAAGCGCGAATCGTCGCCACTATAGAAAGCCAGGGGTTTGCCGGCTTCAGGCTTGCTGTAGGCACAGCCTTCGTGGGCGAAGCGACCCATGGAGGTGCGCTTGGTGGCAATGCTGCTGGGGTCGTAAGGGTCGATCTCGACCAGATAGCCAAAACCGTTGACTTCGTTGCGCCAGTCCTCGGTGGCGCTGGCGCCTGTTGCGGTCACGTTAAAGCGGGCGAATTCGCCCAGGACTTCCGAAGGGTCCTTGGCGGCGGTTTCCCATTTGTAGCGGCCAGTTGGACCAGCCGATACGCCCACGCGTAATTGGGCTGCATCACGATTGCCAGTGTTTACAAAGCAGGCGGCCCAGTTCTCTTCGGCGGTGATGTAAGTGCCCCAGGGGGTCGTGCCGTTACCGCAGTTATTGTTGGTGCCACGCACTTGCGTGCCGTTGGGCGAAAAAGGCGTTTTGGTCCAGTCCGTGCCGCCGATGGGGCCGGCCAGCTTCATGGGGGTGGCGGAGGTGAAGCGACGGTTGTAACGCGAGTTCTGGACGATGTCCCAGCGGCCCTGGTCGCGACGAATGTGGATGATCGCTACGCCATGGGCATTGATTTCCTTGCGCACTTCCTCGGCAGGCCGTTTGCCATCGACCAGGGTCGGGCCATTGGGGTGCAGGGCATTGGCGTCAATATATTCGTGGTTGACGGCCAGCAAGCCCTCAGTGGAGCTGCCTTCCAGTGGGAAAAAGTGCATGCCGTCATGGTGCATGCCCATGGAGTTGAGCAGATCACTGGAGCTGTTGTTGCCGTTTTGGTCCCAGGGCAAGGCGTTGTCGTTAATGGGCGTTCCCCACGGGGCCAGCACATGGGCGGTATAGCCGGGAGGCACAACACAGCCATCTGTCATGGAAGTGGGCAGGGACTCAAACCCCAGTTTGAGCTTTGCCGGTGGTTCTGGATCAGGATTGGGGCTTGGGGTAGGGGTCTGGCCACTGCCGCTATCGGACGAGCTGCTGCCGGTGCTGTTGCTGTCACAGCCAGCCAGGCCAAAGCCGGTCATGGTGGCCAGCGCAGCGGCCAGGCCTCCGCGCATGACGGCACGGCGAGACAGGCTTCGTTCCAGAATTTCGCTAAAAGGGGTGTTCTGACTGGCGTTACGTACAGTCTTGTCGGAGATATGTTTGCTCATAGTGATGAATAGCGCCAAGGCTGAGTTAGGGGGTAGCGCTCATCCTAGTCGGTCAACGTGAAAGGTCTATGACAAAGGCCGGAATGTTGCCGGGGTCTGGCCGGCAAACGTGCCGCAGATCGGGTCATAGCGCGGGTTGGCGGGCTGGATGCGCGTGACCAGTCCTTTTTTTTGGCCTTTTTCCACGGACTGAAACTGGGGGCGGCAGGGTCTAATTCTGATTAGTAAGTCAAGGCGGCGCTTATTTCTGCAGGGTCAATGTTGATTTGCGTACGACGGCGTACATTTTTATCAGCAGGGCCGAAAGGTAGGCGGTTTTATTACCCTCTTTAATTGGTCGCTCAGTATCAAAACGACTTTCCGTTCTTTTTGGTTCCGGTTTTTTCAAAACCCTTAAAGGGGTTTTTTCTCCCTGGGCACGCCCTATGACTGGGCATTTTCCTGAGGCGGTGGAAGTAGCTATTTGTTGTACTATGTTTCTTTTTTTTATTCGGGAACTCAATGAAGCAAGGGGTTTTACTGCGCAGTGGCCGTGCCGATGCTTTCATGGCTTTAGGTGAGGGCGGCCGACCGGTATTTCGCTCCGCTTTACAGTTACGAGAAGCTTTGCGCCGTCGGGCCGGCCATGTTGCCGATCATATGGCGATTCCGCAAAGCAATGAAACAGGCTCCACACTGGACTGGTACAGCCCGATCCCAGGTCAGGTGGTGCCTTGGACGGCAGCAACGGCGCAGGAACGTGAGGAAGGCCTGAAACAATTAACGGCTTTTCAGGCCAGGCTGGACGAGATGACGCCTGCTGTGGACGCCGATGAGCAGGAAAAGAACGCCTTGGGCGACAAGGCCCTGTTCTCCAGTCTGCTGCGCCGTGTTCTGTATTTCCCGGATGAAAACTTTGTCTATCTGGTCAACGGCAAGCCCGTTCTGACCTTCTGGGGCTTTTTGCACCACGGAGCGGACCAAACCCAAGATCCCTTGCTACCCTTGAGACCCGCTCCTCAGGTGGCGCCTGCCGTCGTGCCTGCCCCGCTGCCGCCAGTCGAGCCCGCCGTGCCTCCGGTGGTGGCTCCCGTGGCTGCAAGCTGGTGGTCCCGCTGGTGGTGGCGTTTGCTGGCCTTATTGCTGCTGCTGGCCTTGCTCCTGTTTGGCTTGCGCTGGTGTTCGACGCCCCTTGTGCCCAATACCCCTGTGGCGTCGTTGAGTTCCAGTGTCGGCAGCTACCTGCCCGAGAAAGTGCGTAACTGGCTGGGTTGGTCCTTGCCCACGCTGGATACGGGCGTTCTGCTGCCCAATGCTCGTGTCGATGCGACGGGGCGTGTTACGGCAGGCTCGGTGCCCGTGGTACCGGGCGCGCCAGGCTCGGGTATGGCTCCAGGGGTAAGGGCGCCTGACGCTGTTGCTCCGGGAACGGGCGTTCCTGTCGTGCCGGGTGCTCCAGAGGGAGGCCAGGCTCTGGATGCTGCGCCGCCAACTGATCCGGCCGCGAACGCGCATGCCCATCCCCAGCCGCCGCAGTTGCCAGACGGGCCTGCCAACCCGCCTGCCGATCCTGCCGCGCCTCCGACTCTGGATGCCAATCCGACTAGCCCTGCAACGTCTGCGGCAGTTCCCCCCGGTTCTCTGGTGGTGCCGCCCGATGCCTTGCAAACGGGCAAGATGGATTTCCTTAACGGCCAATGGGCCGCCCGCATGGGAGTGCAGGACAGTCAGACCGGTAAACCCGTGCAACTGCAATATCAATTGAAAGACGGTGCAGGCCATGTGCAGATCAAGCGCGGGGACGGCGTGCAGTGCGAGGCTCCTGTGTCGGCCTTGGCCGATCAGGGCCGTCTGATCTTGAATGCTAATTCCGCCGCCAAATGTACTGACAATGCGGCCTACGATATGCCCAAGATTGTGTGTGATCCCGGTGCCGCAGGAGCTGCCGCCCAGTGCGCGGGCATGTACGGCTCCAATGCCTTTCCTCTGATCTTGCAGCAATCCGAATGATGAGTGCCTGAATCTTATGTTGCCTGAATTACTCAAACACGATGGCTTGGTTACTTTGATTGAAAATACCGGAGTCCAGTTCATGGACTTCGGTTTTGACATCAACGCTCCCACTTTGGGTAGCAAGAAGCTGGGCACCTTGAACCATTCTTTTTTCAGCACAAATGGCCAGAACTGGCGTTTGCTGTTTGAAGGTCTGCAGTTTGGCCAGGAGCAGACCCTCTTTCACCAGCCCGAAGGCGAGGTGGGGGTCTATCAGGGAGGGGGGCGCAATGATCAGGAATGCGATGTGTCCCTGAGTCGTACCCTGGACCTGTTCGATGGCCTGTGGCTACCGGTGCCCTATGTTCGTTTTGTCGCCCCCCATCGTTTCGATCATGGGCCAGCCAGTTGGAGCCGCCTGCGGGTGGTGCGTCTGGAAACGCCCGATCGGGACGGCAACACGCACCGTATTACGCTTGCCTGCGACACCAGCGTGGTGGACCTGACTGAAGGCGCGGCCTATCTGGCCCCCTTGCGAGAGGACATCAACGCCGGCGCCCTGTTTCGCCTTGCTTGCGATAGCGCCCATATGGACTGGTTCCTGAACCGCGACTGGGTGCAGGAATGGCTGCTGGAAGTTTATAAAGACAACGTCAACAAAACGCGCAACATCGACTTTGGCGAAGAGGTCAGCGCCTTGCGCTCGGCTCAGTTGCACTTTTTGAACCTGCTCAGTCTGTTCGCGCCCCCGCATGAGAGTGTGGAAGAGCGTACGGAAGCCTGGGTACGCTTGCCGGACATCAAGGTGTTGGCGGCCAACTGGCAAAGCGAGCAGATCATTCCGGTAGATCTGGTGCTGGATGTAGGGAACTCGCGTACTTGCGGGATTCTGATTGAAAACCATGGCCAGGACGATTCGGGGCTGCGGCAAAATTACGTGCTGCAGTTGCGCGATTTGTCCCACCCGCATCAGGTGTACAGCAAGCCATTTGAAAGTCGTGTCGAGTTTGCGCAGACGGACTTTGGCAAGAATCATCTGTCCCTTAAAAGTGGCCGTCCCACCGCCTTTTCCTGGCCTACGCTGGTGCGTGTTGGCGATGAGGCTGCGCGTTTGGCTGCGCGCCGTCGTGGCACCGAAGGCACCACCGGCCTGTCCAGTCCTAAACGCTACTTGTGGGACGAAAACGAATACAAGCACGGCTGGCGTTTCAGTCAGCAGTACGACCGTTCCGATGCAGAGCCGCGTGCCCTGGCGGCACCATTCTCCCTGCACATTGACGAGCGGGGCGAAGCGCTGTTCACCTTGGAAGAAGACGACCGCCTGCCGGTGTTTGAGCCGTTCTATTCGCGCAGTTCGGTCATGACATTCATGCTGACCGAAGTGCTGGCCCAGGCGCTGTTGCAAATCAACAGTCCGGCCCAACGGGTGCGTCAGGGGCATTCCAACAAGCCGCGTCGCCTGAGCAACATCGTGTTGACGGTACCGCCCGGCATGCCTTTGGTAGAGCGCAGCCTCCTGTCTGAGCGTTTGCGTCAGGCCATTGGTCTGCTGTGGACCAGCCTGGACTGGTATCAGGGTGAAGAAGATCCTTATGCGCTCGAGCCTGTCGAATCGGGTCGCATGCCAGAGAGCCTGCGTGTGCCTTTGCCCGAATTCCGGGTGGAATGGGACGAGGCAACCAGTTCGCAGTTGGTCTATCTGTTTACCGAAATTACCCAGAACTTTGCCGGCCATGCCGATGAGTTCTTTGATGCCGTTGCGGCCCCCTACAAGGAAGATCGGGAAACGCTGACCTTGGGCATTATTGACATTGGTGGGGGCACCACCGATATCGTGATCAGCGACTACACCTTGCGTCGCCCGGCAGGGGCGGGCGGTGGCAGCAACCTGACCATCTCGCCCAAACAGCGTTTTCGCGACAGCTTCCGCGTGGCCGGTGACGATATCTTGCTCGATGTGATTCAGCGTTATGTCCTGCCCGCGTTTGAACACGCCCTGAGTCATGCCGGTGTGCAGGATACGGACGTCTTCCTGTCGCGTCTATGCGGCAATGAAAAAGCCGATGCCAATAAAGCCGTCTTGCGCCAGCAACTGGCCCTGCAGGTCTTTGTGCCGCTGGGGCTGGAGTTTCTGAAACGCTATGAAGCCTACGATCCGCACGAGGACCCGCGCGCTGTTCAGTCGGTGCCCTGGGGCCAGTTGCTGGACTTTGAACATGTGCATGGCGATCAGGGCAATGTTCCCCTGTCCCATGCCTCGGCGGGGGCGGCCGATGCCCTGCCACGCGTTTCCGGCCAAGTGGTGCAGTATGTGCTGGACGAACTGCACAAGCATGTCGGTCAGCGCGTGGAGCTGGAGCTGGCCCATGTTGAGCAGTCCTTTGATCTGGCCCATTTGCACCAGGGTTTGGTCACGGGTTCGCTGAACATTAACGACCCTTTGCGCGCTTTTTGCGAAGTGTTGAACTATTACGACTGCGACATTGTGCTCATGGCCGGGCGTCCTTCGCGCCTGCCAGGCGTGCAGGCCTATGTGCGCTCACAGATGCCTGTCTCGCCTGCGCGATTGTTGCCTTTGCACAATTACCGCACCGGCAGCTGGTATCCCTTCCACACCAATGGCCGGATCGATGATCCCAAGAGTACGGCCTCGGTGGGCGCCATGCTGTGCCTGCTTTGCTACAACATGAATATTGACCAGTTCAATTTCAAAGTATCGAATCTGCGGCCGCGCTCCACCCTGCGCCATATCGGGATTATCGATTCCAATAATCAGATCAAGGATCAGGATCTGGTCTACAAGGATGTGCTCCAGATTGACCCGGATACCCGCGAGGAAATGGTGACGCTGGAAAGCGTCAGCAGCGAGGACTCGGACGGCTATCACCTCTTGATGCAGGGCAGTTACCTGCGTCTGGGCTATCGACAGCTGGATGTCGAACGCTGGCCCGCCTCGCCCTTGTATTACCTGCATTTGAACGAGAAGGTGCGTCGCCAGATGGCGGATGCGCCTGACGATGATGGGCAACTGCCTTCCATGGAAGTGAGTTTGCAGGTCAACCAGAAAGTGCGTGACAAGCAAGGTCGCCGCATGATCAGCGACCGCCTGGAAGTGCGTCGCTCCAATCCGCGCGACTTCAAATTGTCCAGCCCTGTGCCCAAGGCTGTGCGTATCCAGCTCAACACCATGCTGGAAGCAGGTCTGGGTGATTCTCCATATTGGCTCGATAGCGGGAGCGTAGTGCTCAAATGACGGACATGACGACCTTACAGAAGGATTTGTGCCAGGACTGGCAGAACGTATATCACGGTGCAGGACAGGCGATTGAGTGGGTCATGCAGGCGCGTGGCTCGTCGCAACGCCTGAATGCGCAAGCCGACAGTCTGGTGCTGGAGCTGCGCCGTGCCCGTAATACAGCCCGCAGTCTGAGCGTGGTGTCGGGGCGCCCCATGACGATTGGGTTTTTTGGTCTGTCGCAAGCGGGCAAATCCTATCTGATTTCCAGCCTTGCCGCGGGGGGCAACGGACGCCTGGAAACCCGTTACGGTGGTGAAACCATCGACTTCTTGCGCCACGTGAACCCACCGGGAGGCGGTAAAGAAGCCACGGGTCTGGTGACGCGTTTCAGCCGTAATGCGAGCGCAGGTCCCGAGGCCTACCCTGTCGAACTGCAGATTTTCTCTGAGGTCGATATGGTGAAAATCCTGGTCAACAGTTATTTCAATGACTTTGACAAGGAGCAGGTCGGTTATACCTTTGCTCCTGATCGTATCAAGGCCTTGATCGACTCGCTCAAAGGCCGCGCGGGCCTCACCGATACCGGCTTTAGCGCCGATGATGCCGTGTCCTTGTGGGATTACGTGCGCGGCAGTTTTGGCAATTCCACCCGCTTGCTCGATAGTGTTTATTGGCCCGAGCTCATGAATCTGGCCCCCGCTTTGCGTCTGGAAGATCGGGCACAGCTGTTCTCCATCTTGTGGGGTGAACAGGCTGAGTTGAGTGAACTTTATATCGGCCTGGCTAAAGTGCTGCAGGCCCTGGGCCATCCCAGCAAGGTGTATGCACCCTTGACCGCCCTGATCCGTCGCGAAGGCGATGGCTTTGTGCAGCAGGACAGCATCATGAACGTGGATGTGCTCGAATCCTTGGGCAGTCCCGCCGAGAAAAGCCTGAGCGTTTTGCCCGTGCGCGAGCACGATGGCCAGACCGTTGTTGCTGCCCAGGCGGTGGACGTGCCCTTGGCCCATCTGGCCGCGCTGACCGTTGAGCTGACCTTTCCCTTGATCGGTGAAACCCAGGCCAGCGGTGTGGACAAGGTAGACCTGCTGGATTTTCCCGGTTACCGCGGTCGCCTGAACATTCGCTCGGTGCAGGAGGCCGGTGCCGCGTCGGAGAGCAGCGGTGGCAATCCTGCCTCGCAGCTGATTCTGCGCGGCAAGGTGGCCTATCTGTTTGAGCGCTATACCGACCAGCAGGAGATGAATGGCCTTGTCATGTGTACGGCCTCGGACAAGCAAAGTGATGTCAAGGACGTGGAACCCGTGCTGACACGGTGGGTGCATCGCACTCAGGGGGCCACACCGCAGGAGCGCCAGAACCGCAAAGTGGGCCTGATGTGGGCCATTACCATGTTTGACAAACGTATTGGCGCCTCCCTGATTCAGGATGATGCTCAGGTGCGTGACAGCTGGGATGGCTTGATGAAGATGAGCTTCAAGGAGCGTTTTGGCCACTGCGAATGGTTGCAGCAATGGCGTCCCGATCAGCCGTTTTCCAACACCTTCCTGGTGCGCAAGCCCGGCATGCCCACGCCGTTTATCGATCTGGATACAGAGAGCCGGGAGCTCTCCATTACCGCCTCTGTGGCCGAGAAAATGGGGCGCATGCGCGGCAGCTTTATTGAGAACCCGCTGCTGGCGCAGCAACTGAGTGATCCAGCCCAGGCCTGGGATGCCATGCTCGCCTTGAACGATGGTGGCATGCAGCGTTTGCGCGCTTATGTGGCCCAGATCGGCGGCCTGGATTTCAAGCTGATGCGCCTGCAAGAGCAGTTTCGCAGTTTGCATGACAGCCTGGTCAAGAAGTCCCTGTATTCCTGGTACAGCCAGGATGGCGATCAGCAATCGGTAGTCAAAGAGGCGCTGGCCAAACAGTTCCGTGAAGAATTGCCTGCCTATCGTGCCCTTGTGGGCGAACTGCTGGCGGCCTTGCACCTGTCGCAAGATACCTTGCGAGATCTGTTCTTGAGCCTGGGTTCCAGCAAAAGTGAGCCCGATGAACCGGGCGTGTTGGTTCAGGAGCAGCCTTTCGAGCAGCAGTATGCCGATCTGGTTTATCGCAGTTGGGTCAGTCAGTTGCGTGACCTTCCTGCCAGCCGCACCAATCAGAATGTGTTGCGCATGCCGGTCGATTTGCTCGCCAGCCTGGTGGAGGAGTTGATTGTGGCCTCGGATCGTTGGGCCTTGCGCGACAAGCTGCTGGCCGCGCTGACCAAGCGTCGTCAAAGCGGTGTGCGGCGCGAGCGCCTGGCTGATCGTCAGGTCTGCAATGTGTCCATGACGATCAGCGAGTTTGTGACCTGGTTCTACCTGAAAGGCGGCACCGAGGATTTCTTCAAGACCCCCAGGACGTTTGCCCCCGATGGCATGCCGGCACTGCCCGCCCAGCCCCAGGATCACGGTGCTCTCTTTTTTGAGCAATGGCTGGCCGCTTTGGCGCACACCACCTTGCATAACGCGGGTTATGAGGGCGGGCGCGAACTGAGCCTGGAGCAAAATCAGGCCTTGGGCCGCATTTTGGACTGTTTTACCGATAAGAGCGTGGCATGAAATTAAGATTTAGTTTGCAGGCGTTGGAGCCTGCTGTTCCGGGCCGCGCTCGTTTGTATGTGCGTGATCTGGATGATGAGCTGGAGCTGGGGGACTATGCGATCGCCATTCAGCGCAGCCAAAACAGTTATTACCTGCATTCGGCACAAAGCTGGGATGCTTCTTTGCGTTGGTTGCCGCAACAAGGCTGGACCGAGCATGAAGAGGGTATCGCGGTTCTGCTGAACGCCGACATTGTGGATTCGCTGCTGGCCAATGCCAGCGATGCGTATCAGATCACCTTGGCGGATAGCGGTGGTGAAGAGTTGGGTCGCAGCCCGCTGAAACTGGACAAGGCCATCTTGCCTTCTACTGCGGGTGGCCATGCCCAGGCAATGGAACTGACCATGCCGGTAGCCGCTGCACCCGAAACACCCGCGCCCGAGCCTGTTGTGGAAACGCCTCCTGTGGTTGAGACGGTGGCTCCTCCAGCGCCGGAACCCGTCAAGGTAGAGATGCCCGCCCCCAACGTGGACACGGTGGCTCCTGTCGAGCCTCCCGCCAAAAAAGGTGGCATGGCCAAATGGATTGTTTTGCTTGTCCTTTTGCTGACTTTGCTGGGCGCAGCCGCCTACTGGTTCTACAGCCAATCCGCCAAGGACGACAGCCCGGCGGCCCCCGAGGCACCCGAGCCCAAGCCCGCCGTGGTGGAGACTGACAACTGCACCATGGACAAGCTGGCAGATCGGCCTGGGCTGCAGTTCGTGCAAGAGTGTGTCAAGGAAAGCAAAACGTCCGAGCAGTGGCTGGCTGTGATTGAGGAAGTCAAAAAGGCGGGGCAATGCGACGTCGCCCAACGCCTGTATGTGAACAAGGCACAGTCTGGTGATGTGAAGATTGCCCTGGCCTATGCCCGTGAATATGATCCCCAGGATCACCCGGCGCATGCCTGCTTTAGCAAGCCCAATCCGGCTACCGCTGCGTACTGGTATGAAACCGTCTTGCTGTCCGATCCCGATAATGCGCACGCCAAGGCCCGCTTTCAGGAGCTGAGCCAATGATGATCCGTCCGCTGGTTCGATTCAGTTTGCTTGCTGCGCTCTTGTTGGGGGCAGGCCAGGCACAGGCGGCCGCCCCCTTGCTGCAAGAGGGTAAAAAGACGCTTTATCAACGCGTCCTGACCACGCCTTCCTGCCGTCTGTTTTCTTCGGCAACGGATCAACAGGGCAAGCCAGTTCCCGCCTTTAGCCGTTTTTATATTTATCAGCGCATCGAGCAGGCCGGGGCAGAGCGCTTGCAGGTGGGCCCGGACAGCCAGGGCAAAACCGTGGGCTGGCTGGACAAGGCCTGCACGGTGGACTGGAAAATGCAGTTGACCCTGGCCTTTACCAACCCGGCCAACCGTGACCGCATGTTGTTTTTCCAGGAGCGCACCTTGCTGGAAAAAGTCCTGGACACGCCTGACCCGGCAACCCTGGTGGCTCCTATCCGTCAGGCGCTGCGTAAAGACGCGCAGGCCGAGGGTGTGCTGGCCCAGGAACCTGAGTATTTTGTGGATGTGCAAGAGCAGTTCTACCTGTTGCCCGTTTTGAGTGGCGAAGAGGTGATGACTGAAAACGGTTTCCGTACGCGTTTGCTCAATGTGGCCTCGGTCAGCAAACAGACAGCCGATCAGAACGAGCCGGACGCCGCCAAGAACGAGCCGCAGCCGGATCAGGATGCCCTTCGCACGTCCCAGATCAAGGGCTTTAGTGCGGCAGTCGTTTTTGTGATTGACTCCACCATTTCCATGGACCCCTACATTGAACGTACCCGCGAGGCGGTACGCAAGGTCTATAGCAAGGTGGAAGAGCAGGGCCTGACAGAGCAGGTCAAGTTCGGGTTGATCGCGTTTCGCTCCAATCTGGACGCGGCGCCGGGCATTGAGTATCTGACGCGCATGTATGCAGATCCCAATACCGTCACCAGCAGTGAAGACTTCCTGGCTAAAGTGGCCGATCTGAAGCAGGCCAAGGTCTCGACGGTTGCCTATGACGAAGACGCCTACGCCGGGGTGCTCGAAGCCCTGGACAAGGTGAACTGGAATGATTTTGGCGCGCGCTACGTGGTGCTGATTACCGACGCCGGGGCGCTGGAAGGCAATAACACGTACTCCTCGACCGGCCTGGATGCGCCGCAACTGCGTATTGAAGCGGCCAAGCCGGGGGTGGCGATCTACACCCTGCATCTGAAGACGCCCTCGGGCAAGAACAACCACGCCAAAGCCGAAGACCAGTACCGCGAGCTGTCCACGTATGGGGGCACGCAGACTTCGCTGTACTACCCCGTCAATGCCGGTGATGTGAACCAGTTTGGCAAGATGGTCGATAACCTGGCCACGGCGCTGACGGAGCAGGTCAAAGTGGCCTATCAGGGCGGAGATGCCATTGGCAGCGCGGCCCGCGCCGAGGAAACGGGCGATAGCACGACTGACCAGATGCTCTCGGACGCCGAGTTGATCGGCCATGCCATGCGCCTGGCCTATCTGGGTAAGACAACCGGCACCACCGCGCCCGAGGTATTTCATGCCTGGATCAGCGATCGTGACCTGGTGCGCCAGAACATTCCCACAACGGATGTCCGTGTTCTGTTGACCAAAGCCCAGTTGAGTGATCTGAGCGCTGTGGTTAAACAGATTCTGGAGGCGGCCAACGAAGGCATGATTTCGCCTACCGACATGTTTAACCGCTTGCGTTCCGTGGCCGCCGCCATGGGGGCGGACCCCAGCACCTTGAAGCAGGAAAAGGGCACCAAGCTCGCCGAGCTGGGCCTGATGAGCGAGTATCTGGACGACTTGCCCTACCAAAGTGCGGTACTGAGTCTGGACGAAGATACCTGGAGCAGTTGGGATGCCCTGAGCCAGGAGAAATTCATTCGTGATCTGGGCATCAAGTTGCGCCATTACGAACGTTACAACGCGGATGCGGATCGCTGGGTGTCATTGGCCGAAGGGGCAGATGCGCGGGATGACGTGTATCCCGTGCCGTTGGAGATGATGCCCTGACATGCTCCGCATTCAGCAGTTAGAGGTTTCCCGGGGGCAAGGCCCCCGGGCTTTTCGTGTGCAATTGCCTGCGCTCGCTCTGGAAGCGGGGCAGATCGTGGCCGTGACCGGCGTCAGCGGATGCGGCAAAAGCACCTTGCTGGAGACCCTGGGGCTGTTGCTCAAGCCCAAACAGGTCAAAGCGTTTCGTTTGGGCAGGCAGGCCATGGATATCAAGGCCTTGTATGCCGATGGTCGTGAATCCGAGTTGGCGCAATGGCGTGCCAGAAACCTGGGCTTTGTGCTGCAAAATGGTGGTCTGCTGCCCTACCTGTCGGTCTGGGAAAACATGGTTCTGCCACGGCGCTTGTTAGGCATGCCGATCAAGGCCGATCATCTGGATGCCGCGATTGCCACCCTGAAGCTGGAGCGGCTGCTGAATCTGTACCCCTCTGCCTTATCGATTGGCGAGCGCCAGCGAGTTGCTTTTTCGCGCGCGATTGCCCACGCTCCCGGCCTGGTGCTGGCCGATGAGCCTACCGCAGCCCTGGACCCCGAAACCGCTCATGATGTGTTCCAGCTGTTTTTCAGCCTGGCCAGGGAGCTGGATCTGGCGGTTTTGCTGGTCTCGCATGATTGGGACAGTCTGAGCCAGTTCGCCATTCCGCGCCTGCAAGCCAGATTGGAGCCCGGTTTGAGTGTTTTCCTTCCTCAGGGGGATGCGACATGCTGCTAAGCGTGTGTCGACTGGCCTGGGCTGACTTGCGCTTTGACTGGCGCATCTCTTTTTGCATGGTTGCGGCCATGGTCGCCGTGGTCGCGCCTTTGCTGCTGCTCTTCGGTCTGAAGCACGGAGTTGTCACTCAATTGCAGCAAGCGTTGCTGCATGATCCGCGCAATCTGGAAGTAAAGATGCTGAGCAGCGGCAGCTTTGATCAGGCCTGGCTGGACCGGCTGCGACAGATGCCCGGTGTGGCATACGCCGTGGGCATGACGCGTTCGCTGAACACGCAGGCGGATCTGCGCCTGGACCGACGTCGTTTTCTGGAAAACGTTGAAGTGCTGGCCAGTGCGCAGGGCGATCCTTTGTTGCAGACCCAGGCTCGTGATCTGTCCCCCCAGGAAATCATTCTGACGCAGGAGGCTGCGCGCCGATTGAACTGGCAGGCGGGCGAGTTGGTTCATATTCGTGTTGACCGTCGTCTGGACGGGCAGCGCGAGCAGGGCGATAAAGCCATGACCGTGGTGGATGTGCTGGCTGAACATCGCTATTCGCGTCCTGCCGTGTTCGTGGCCCCGGAAACCCTGCTGGCCCTGGAATACGCTCGCGATGGTTTTCAAGTGCCCGATTTTGCCCTGTTCAGCGGCAAACCCCTGGCCGCTGATATGCCCGTGCTGTATGCCCGCGCCCGGGTCTATGCCAGCACGATCGATCAGGTCGGGGCGGTGGCCAAGAGGCTGGAACAGCAGGGTATTCCGGTGGCCAGCCGGTATGCCGACATTGAAAACGTTCGCGCCATCAATCGTGTGCTGAGCCTGATTTTTGGCGTGATTGCTCTGACGGCCATGGTGGGCTGCGCGGCCTCGTTGGGCGGTGCCTTTCTGGCTAATGTGGATCGCAAACGTAAAGATCTGGCGGTCCTGCGGCTGCTGGGTATTGATAGTGGCGGTGTCATTCGTTATGTGCTGATTCAGGCACTGGTACTGAGCCTGATCGCCTATGCCCTGGGGCTGGGCCTCTATGGCCTGGGCAGTGCTTTATTTAATCAATTACTAGTGGGAGATGGCCTCCAGACGGACTTCGTATGTCGTATCACCCCGGCCCATGCCTTGTACGCCTTATTGATGGTGGTGAGCCTGGCCTGTGTGGTGGCGGCGATCGGAGCCTGGCGTGCCGTTCGCGTTCAACCTGCGGAGAGTCTGCGTGAAATGTAAATTGTGGTTCAGTGCGGCGACGGCGCTGCTGGGTATGAGCGCGCTTGCTCAGGCGGCACCTTGGGAGGAGAAGTACTACAACCCCAAACCTGCCGAAGGCGATGTGGTGTTGCCCATGCCCTGTGAGGGTGCCATGGTGTTTCGCCGTGTCGCGGTGCCGGTGGCCGGCCCTCTGGATGATATGCGTGTGGTGGTAGGGCAGGAAGCGCAAGAATGGGGTTATATCGAACACAAACGCCCTGACTTTATTGCGGGCAGTTTTACCGATGGCAAGGCCGGTTCATCGCGCTACTACTTGATGGCCAAGTATGAGCTGAACAAATTGCAGTACCAGGCCCTGACTGAAGCCACCTGCCCGACACCCAAAAATACCTTGGTGGTGCCGCAGACCGAAATCAGCTGGATGGACGCGATCCGTGTGTCCGACCTGTACAACCAGTGGTTGCGCGACAATGCCGCCGACAAGCTGCCCAAAGAAGACGGCTTGGCTGGGTTTGTGCGTCTGCCAACGGAAATCGAGTGGGAATACGCGGCCCGTGGTGGCTCGTCCTTGTCTTCGGCCGAGTTCCGTGACGTGCGCTATCCCATGCCTGAAGGCATGAACGACTACGAGTGGTATGCCGGGTCGCAGTCGTCCAATGGGGCGGTTCAGCTAATGGGGCGGCTCAAGCCCAATCCGCTGGGGCTGCACGACATCTTGGGTAATGTGGACGAGATGATTCTGGAGCCGTTTCGCTTGAACAAGCTGGATCGTCAGCATGGTCAGGCTGGCGGCTTTGTGGTGCGGGGCGGCAATTTTCTGTCCAAGCCCGAAGCCTTGCGCGCTTCGGCGCGCAAGGAATTAGCCTATTACGGCTCCAAAGGGCCTACCCAGGCCAAAACGACGGGTATGCGGCTGGCTCTGGTGTCAATTGCCCTGACTTCGCGCGACCGGGTGCAGGCCATTGAAAAGAGCTGGCAGGCCTTGGGGACCGAGCAAGGCGCTGTCAACCCGGATGCGCCGGCACAAGAGTCCGCCGTGCAGCGTTTGGGCTCCCTGGCCAGCAGTCTGGAGGACGACACGCTCAAGACGCAGCTCAAGCAGCTGGAAGGGGATTTGCGCGCTGCCAATTTGCGACAGGAGGAAATGCGCGACCAAGCCATTCGCGCCAATCTGGAGCTGGGCTCTTTTCTGTGCACCAAACTTAAAGACGACGTCTTGTTCGTGGAGCTGCTGCAACGAAATTACGAGGCGCTGTGTCAGGCCAGCCCGGACGACAAACAGTGTGTCAGCCGCAAATTGAAGCTGGATGAACAGCACGATCGTGTTGCGAAACTGGCGCGTTATTACGCCAGCAACTTGATTGACGCCTCGTCCCTGTACGGGCTCACCTTGCTGGAAAAACAGGTGCCAGTCGCACGCCAGATGATGGAACAGAACAAGAGCCTCAGCGCCCTGAAACCTTATCTGGACGTGCACTGGAAGAATCAAAAAGACTATTTGAAAACAGATTCGATTGATATCAGTGCCTGGAAGAACAACTGCAAATCGATTCCCAACTCGTAAAGAGCGGGTCAATAAAAAATAGACGTACTTCAATTGGAAGAGGAAGTTATGCAACACGTGCGCCGTTTTACCCCTAGAACCTTACTGGGCAGTCTGATGCTGGGTGTGGCTTTGCTTTCGGGCTGTGCCAGCACGGGCAGTAGTTTGCTCAGTGGTGCTCAGGCCGATGATCGTCTCACCAGTGGTCAGGATGCCAAATTCTTCAGCCGCTCTGGCTTTCAGGCCTGCGCCGGCGCGGCGGCGGTGGGCGTGCTGGCTTGCATGCTGTCGAACTCCAGCAACAAGGCGGCTTGCGCGATTATCGCGGGCGTGGCGGCCTGCGGGGTCGCCATGGGGACCAACTACTATCTGGATCAGCGTCGCACCGAATACGCCAATACCACGGAGCGTCTGGCCGCCATGCAACGTGACGTCGAGGCCGATACTGCCAATATTCTTGAGCGAACCCGTACGGCCCAGCAGGTGATTGCTGACGATAAAAGGCAGATTGCCGACATTGAAAAGCACATGAAGGCCAAGACGATGGAGAAAAAACAGGCTGAAAAGCAACTGGCCCGTATTGATAAGAATATCGAGGTTCTCAATCGCGATCTGAAAAACATGACTGAAAAAGTCAGCCTATATCGGGATGTGGCCGATGCGGAGCGCAAGGACGGAGGCAAGAAGGCGGAAGTCCAGCGTCTGGATCGTCAGATTGACGAGATGAATGTCAAAGTGGCCGTGCTGCAAAAAGAAGTGGACGACCTGTATTCCATGCGTTCTGCAGTGACCTTGGGTTAAAAGGGATTTTTCATGCGAGTATTTCTACGTTGGTCACCCGTTGCGGCCAGTCTTGTGCTGGCAGGTTGCGCCACCACCATGAGCGAGTGTGATCCGTCGGATCAAAACGCCGGTTTCCTGACCAAGATCAGTTGCGACACCTCGGGCGCCTATCGCCAGCACATTGACACGCGCGAGCAAAGTTTGCTGAGCGCGCAGCAAGCCAATGCGCTGTTTCATCAGGTCTACAAGGATATTCAGGCTCAGCAAAGCTTGAGCAACGCCAGTCTGGCCCGGCAGCGTCAGGCCCAGACTGCGCTGAACCGTTCCATGGGGCAGTTGTTGCGTAGTTTGCAGGCCAGTAAAGGTCAGCAAGCCGGCTTGCAGAATCAGCTCAAGGATCTGGATAAAGGGCTCAAGGACGTAAACCGTTCCACCGAAGACAACAGCCCGGCCGCGATAGCCCAAAAGCAGCAGCAGTTGCAACAGCTGCAAAAAGATGTCAGCCGCCTGCAGTCCAGTTTGGGATACGACGAGTAAAGGCCTATGCAGCGCGTCATACTTGATTCGGTGGGGCCCTCCGGGGCCTATCGTCAGCATCAGCTTGCGCTGGATATCCTGAAGCGTCAGGATGAACCCCTGACGCATCTGTTTTCCATTTATCAGGCCGATGGTTCGCAGACGACGGCCTGGTGGACGGGCCTGCAGGGCCAGGCTGTGGCCAAAAGCAGTTTGCCGGCTGCTCAGCAACAGGCACTGGACGCGCGTTATCAGCAAGCGTTGGACCGGATTGAGCTGTTGATTCGCCAGTTGCACGATCAGGGGGCGAGCCAAGATGCGCAGGCGCTACAAGCCCTGCTGCAAGACGGGGCGGCCCAAGGGGCGATCTACAGCGTAGGCGGCAAGCCGTTGCTGGTGATGAGCGAGAATCCGGCGCTGTCGCCCGAACCTTTGTTCGCGTCTGCCCGACGTCGGATGGCCGGAGCAGCGGCTGTGCCGCCGGGTCCACCGGCGACAGCGGCTTTTGGGGCTGGCGCGGCTGTCATGGGGGAGCCTGCTGCCAAGGCTCGCCCGCTTCTGTGGTTTCTGTTGGCCGCGCTACTGGCCCTCCTGCTGGTGCTGCTCTTGTCCTGGTGGTTCAAGTGGCCTGCCAACTGTTGGGACAGGAGTGGGATGCCCGTGGCCCCGCCCGCAGTGGTCAAGCCAGCGCCTGCGGTGCAGGAGCCTGTCCTGCCCCCGGTTGTGCCTGCTCAAGAGCCGTTGGCGCCGGTCCCCGAACCGCCCAAGGTCGAGCCTGTGGTACCGGAGCCGCCCGTGCCTGAGCCATCGCCTGCGCCCAAACCCCAGCCCGATCCCAAGCCTGCCCCCAAGGTGTCATCAGACCCTAATTTTGTGTGTGCGCACGATGATAAGGGCCAGGTGCTCAAACCCGAGGTCTACCTTATTTTTGATACGTCCATGTCCATGCTGTTGAGCGTGGATGCCAAGATTCAGGACGAGGAGTGGTTTTTCAGCCAGGACTTGAGCGATATGGGTTCCTGGAGCGATTACGCGACCCAACGGGCTAAAACCCTGTTTGAAGGGACGTCGCGCATCAAGGCGGCGCGCAGCGCTTTCTCCAGCATGGTGGACAGTTTGCCCGCGGGGCAGGACCTGCATTTGATAACCTTTGCGCAGCAGTGCGCCGCACCCAATTACCAGGGCCGCTTTACGACGGCTCAGCGGGGACGGTTGAAAAACCTGATTCAGACTATCGAGGCCAAGGACAGCACCAATCTGGTTCATTCCCTGAATCTGGCGGCCAGTCGGGTGGATGGCGTTAAACGGGATGCTTTGATTGTCTTGTTTGTTGATGGCAATGACGGTTGCGAGCAGGATATTTGCGCTGTGTCCCGCAGTATTGCACGCGCCAAGCCGCGCTTGCGGATCAATGTGGTGGATATCACCGGTCAAGGCCTGTCCGCCTGTGCGGCTACGGCGACGGGCGGTGTCACGCTGGCTCCCAAGCAAGCGGGTCAGATTGCCCAGGCCTTGCGCGATGCTACAACCGACTTTGTGAAGCGTGCCGAACAGGCTTGCCAGTAAACCCCCGGCATGTGGCTGGGCCTGAATCAGCCTGGATTGCCCCAGGCTGATTTGCTTCTGGACAGCCAGAAAAAGACAGGGTGACAATAAGGGGGTCGCTAAACGACGCATAGACTGTGCACATGCCTGTATCTCCCTCTCGCCCCGATTCGCCTGAACGTCGTCTGCGTCGCATGAAACGCGGCGCCCTGGCTTTGCTGGGCCTGACGATCAGCCTGTTCCTGCTCAGTCACGCCATGATTGGCCGGGGCGAGGCTGCGCCGGTTGCTGGACTGTGGCCTTGGCTGCGTGCCTTTAGTGAAGCGGCCACGGTGGGCGCGCTGGCTGACTGGTTTGCCGTCGTGGCCTTGTTCCGGCATCCCCTGGGCCTGCCTTTTCCGCATACGGCCATTATTCCCAATAAGAAAAACAGTCTGGGGGAAAGTCTGGGCGTATTTGTGCGCGACCACTTTCTGGATTCGGCGATGTTGTTGGAGAAACTGCGCAGTCTGGACCCGGCGGCTCGCCTGGGGCAGTGGCTGTCGCAACCTGAGCAAAGCAAACGTGTGAGCCGTGCTTTGCAAACGGCCCTGGGCGAGGCCCTGCGTTTACTGGACGAGCGTAGCGTCAAACAGGCCCTGACCGATGGGGTGCGCAGCTATCTGATGCGGGTGGATATGGCGGGGACCAGCTCCCAGATTCTGGGCTTGCTGACGCGTAATGCCCGGCATCAGCGCCTGCTCGATGAGGTCTTGCAGCAATTGGGCACTTATTTGTCCAATGAAGCCGTCAAGCAACGCGTGGCGGCTGTGCTTGTGCGTTACGCTCAGCGCGAATGGCCCAAACTGTTGGCGATGGTGGGCGTGGTGACCTCCGTGGACGAATTGTCAGGCAAGATGGCCGACCGCTTGGCGCGTGCGCTGGTGGACGAGGTACACACAATTTTGAGTGAACCCGAGCATCCCTTGCGTAAGGATTATGAGCAGTGGGTGCTCGATTATATTCAGCGCCTCGGCCAGGACTCTGAGCTCAGAGAACAGGTCGAAGCCATCAAGCAGCGGTTTTTGCATCACAAAGAGGTGGGCGAATACATCGATGGCATCTGGACTGATGTCATGCGTGTGCTGCGCAGCGATCTTGCCAGACCGGACTCCTCGGTTGCCGCCCATTTGCGGCAGGTGGCTCAGGACCTTGGCGCCCGCCTGAATACCGACGCCACGTTGCGGGCCACCTTGAATGAGCATATGTTGTCGGCGGCGGCCGGGCTGGCCGAGCAGTTGCGCGAAGGGGCCAAGGATCATATTTCGCGCACCGTTCGTCAGTGGGATGACAGGCAACTGGTGCGCGAGCTGGAACTGACGGTGGGTACCGATCTGCAATACATCCGCTTTAACGGCACGGTCGTAGGTGGCCTGGTGGGCGTGGGCCTGCACGCCATCCTGCTGTTGGGGCTGGTCTGACAATAGCAGTCAGAGTGGTGCCAGGCGAAGATGCAAACCGTGCCCGGCGAACGAATATGTTCGTCGCTGCCAGTCAGAATGTGTTCAGATCTCAGGGCGGAGCGGGCCAGGGCATAAGCGGGTGGGGCAGCGAGCCGCTGGGGCCTTTGCCACCCAGCCCTTCACTCAGGCCACTTTCAGCAAGGGGACGGGCTTCTGGGTAGCATTTGGGTCGGGCACGTAAGTCGAGCGGTTCGTCGTGCCGGTATTGAGCAATTGAATCGACAGTTTCAGCTCCTTGGCCTGGCGGCTCAGTTCGTTGACGGTCTCGCCCAGGTTGCGAGCCAGATCCGCGTTGTCGTTGATGTCGCTGTCCATGGTGGATACGGCATCGTTGATTTGCGCTAAACCGTTGGCTTGCTCGTTGGAGGCGGTGGAGATTTCGCTGATCAGATGGGTGACATCTGAGACGGATTGCATGATCTCGTCCATGGTGGAACCTGCCCGCTTGGCGTGATGCGCCCCGGTCGCCATGCGTTTGAGCGAATCCTCCACCAGGTTTTTGATTTCCCCGGCGGCTTGGGCACTTTTTTGCGCCAGACTGCGCACTTCACCGGCCACCACGGCAAAGCCCTTGCCTGCTTCACCCGCGCGGGCCGATTCTACAGCGGCATTCAGGGCCGGGATATTCGTTTGGAAGGCCAGTCCTTCAATAATCGACACAATATCGCCAATACGCTCAGAGCTGTTGTGTATGTCCTGCATGGTGCTGACCATGTCCTGAACCACTTCACCACCTCGCCGTGCGGTAGACAGGCTCTGGTCGGCCAATTGGTTAGCCAGACGGGCATTGTCCGCGGTCTGCTGCACATTCATGGTCAACTGCTCCATATTGGCGGCGGTGCGCTGTAAGGAGCCCGACTGAGCGGCGGTACGATGGGAAAGCTGGCGATTGCCCTCTTCAATCTGTGTGGACACATCCAACGAGGCCTGGATGCCTTGATGCACGTCGCAAGCCAGACCCAGCAGGCTTTTGCGCATCATGTCCATGTAGAAATAGAGCTGTGCGATTTCCTGGCTGCGGGTGTGCTGGGGGTTCAGATCGATCAACAGGTTGCCGGTGGCAATTTGCTGGGCGATATGGGTGGCGCTGTGCAGGGGCTGCATCATGCGCTGGGTGACCATCCAGCCGTAGGCCAAGGTTACCAGGCTGACCAGCCCCAGACTGCTCAGCCCGACAGTCAGATACGTGCCGGACGCGCCACTGCCCACCAGCAAGCCGGCGCTCAAACTTACAAGTGCCGTGGTCAGAAACCCAAATCGCAACAAGCTGGCACGCAGGCTGCGATTCAAGGGTTGGAGCAGGGTGTTCAGAACCGAGCGCCAGCCTCTGGCCTGCAATTGACCTTCGTGTAAACGAAAACCGCGCAATCCTTGTTGCTGGATGGAGTGGTACAGATACTCCGCTTCTTTGATGTCCTTGGCTTGGGCACGTACCCGAACCGAGGCGTAGCCGCTGACGCGGCCGTTTTCAAATAAAGGAATGACGCGGGCTTTGACCCAGTAAAAGCCGCCGTCTTTGCGGCGGTTCTTGATCAGCCCTGACCAGGATCGTTGTTGTTTGAGTGCCTGCCATAAATCCTGAAAAATAACGGCCGGCATGTGGGGGTGGCGCACAATATTGTGGTGTGCTCCGATCAGCTCGTCGTGGCTGTAGCCGCTCACCTCGATAAAGGCGGGATTGGCATAGACGATGCGCCCTTTCAGGTCGGTCTTGGAGATTAAATAGGTTTTTTCGGGTACCTGTGTTTCATGAGAGGTAATGGCTTGTTTTTCACGCATGATCTGGCCCTGTTAAAGACGTAGGCGGAAAAGGACAGATCATTATGTTGCATATCGACTTAATTTTGTTACTTGGTATTTGTATTAAAGTCTAAATGTGTCACCGTGATGACGGAGAAAAACCGGTTCAAAAAGCGTGATCTGATCTCTATAAGCAGTTGATTTTATTAATTATTGTTTTTTTGCTGGTCTGGCGGTAAAAAACCGACCCCAGATTAAATGTTTTGTCTAGCTGTCAGTAGTATCAGGATCGGCAAGGGGGCTGCCGATCCTGAAGGGCCTGCTTAGCGACGAATCGCTTCAAGTCTGGCGTTCGCCGTTTTGGCGCTGTGAGCCTGGAAGGCCGGTGTGTTCTGGTAGGACAGCACCTGCACGGTAGAGGCTTGACTCAACTGAGCCAGGGCCGCCGGGGCACCCTGGGCCGATTCCACCGAGCCCGTATTCAAAACCTTGATTGCATCGGCCAGCTCGGACGCTTCCGAGGCCAGATCGCTCATGGTATTGCCCAGATCCTGCACCAGGGCGGCGTTTTGCTGGGTGACACCATCCATTTTGGCCATGGCCTCATTGATCTGGTCCAGGCCACTGGCCTGCTCGATCGAGGCGGTCGAGATTTCGCCAATGATGTCCGTGACACGTTTGACCGAATCGACGACCTCGCCCATGGTGGCGCCGGCGCGGGCCGCCTGTTCGGCCCCGATGGCCATGCGGCTGACAGAGGCGTCGATCAGGTTCTTGATTTCTCCGGCAGCTTGCGAGCTCTTTTGAGCCAGGCTACGTACTTCACCGGCCACGACCGCAAACCCGCGTCCCGCTTCGCCGGCGCGAGCCGATTCCACCGCTGCGTTCAACGCCAGGATATTGGTCTGAAAGGCAATGCCTTCAATAACAGTGACGATATCGCCAATGCGACGTGAACTGTCGTGAATGCCTTGCATGGTTTGCACCACTTCGTTCACCACAGCGCCGCCACGTTGGGCAATCTGCATACTGGCATCGGCCAGTTGGCTGGCTTGATTGGCATTGTCGGCGTTCTGGCGCACCGTCACGGTCAGCTCTTCCATGCTGGCGGCGGTTTCCTGCAAGGAGGCGGCCTGATCTTCAGTGCGGGAGGCCAGATTGGTATTGTTCACCTCTAGGATGCGGGCGGCATGAATCGAGGCGTCAATTCCCGCTCGGGCATCGCTGGCAATGCCCACCAGACTTTTGCGCATCAGGTCCAGGCAGAAGTAGAGCTGACCAATTTCCGAATTGCTTTCGCTGGAGCTGACATCAATGTCCAGTTGCAGATTGCCGGTGGCAATTTGCTGGGCGATCAGCGAGGCCTGATCCAGGGGGCGGATGACGCGCTGGGCAATCAGCCAGCCGTAGCCCATCATGACCGCACTGGCCAGACACAAGCCACCGGTCAGCCACAGGCCCGAGCCTTGGGGAACCCCTCCCGTCAGGGCGAAGTACAGCGCAGTTCCGGTGGTGGCCAGCGCCAGTGTGCCCATACGGAACAGGCTGGCCCGCAGGGAGTTGCTGAATGGGCGGCGCAACTGGCTCAAGGCCTTTCGCCAGCCGGTCGGCACAGCACGACCTTCATGCAAGCGCACGCCGTGGGCACGTCCCTCATTGATGGCGGTGTACAGGCGCTCAGCCTCGTCAATCTGTTCCTGGCTGGGTTTGACCCGGACCGAGGCATAGCCGGCTAGCGTGCCATTTTCATAAATGGGCACCGCCATGGCGTAGACCCAGTAAAAGCCACCATCCTTGCGTCGGTTCTTGACCACCCCCATCCAGGGGCGCTTGTTTTGCAAGGTGTCCCAGAAATCCTGAAACGCCTCGGGCGGCATGTCGGGGTGGCGGACAAGATTGTGCGCCTTGCCGATCAGCTCTTCCCGGGTGAAGCCGCTGATGGCGATAAAGGCCGCGTTCGCGTAGGTGATCCGTCCTTTCAGATCGGTTTTTGAAATAAGGTACTGATCGGCCCGGACGCGAACCTCGTCCTGGGTAATGGGGAAATTCTTACGCATTCATCATCCTGGAGGGGAGCAACAAAGGGGACGCGAGGGGCCGTCAAGCCCGCAGGGGCCATGCAAAAAAAGCAAAGGTTTCTACGCCCGGTTACTGACTGCTCTGAACTGTCAGAAACCTTCTATTTTTGCGAATGGCGGAGCAGAACAAAGCGTGAAACTGTTGACTGATCCGGCCTTTGACTGAGCGCTTGCTTGTCATTTATGGCAAACACATACAGTTCAAACGCTTAACGGCTGCCAAACAAAATTCTTTAGGCTTAGATGTTCATGGATCATAATTTGATCATCTGAAAATAATGTACGGACTGTATTGCGTGGCGTACGTGCTCGCTCCGGGGTGGGGGCGGCTCAGGGCTCGCTTATAATCGGCCACACGCTCATGGGCGAGATTCAGAAGGAGAATATGTGATCGATACGCAGGAACCTGTAGTCAGCGCTGAGCTGGTCGCTGTGTTAGTCGCTGTCAGCGACGGCGAGCCCCGTGTCTTGACCACGGATGGCGGGCAGGCCTTGCCCGCCGGGCCGTTTCAGCATACGCATCGCTCTTTGCAAACGGGGCTGCGCGATTGGGTGGAAACGCAAACCCATCACCCGGTAGGGTATGTGGAGCAGCTTTATACCTTTGCAGATCGCGATCGTTTTGACGCTCAGGGAACGCGTATCGTGTCAGTCAGCTATGTGGGGCTGACGCGGGAAGTGGGTCAGCCGGATGTGGCTCAGGTGATCTGGCAGGATTGTTATCGTTACTTTCCGTGGGAGGACTGGCGTGAGGGTACTCCTTCGATCATTCAGCAGACCATCGTGCCGGCCTTGTTGACGTGGTGCGAGCAGGACGAGTCCTTGCGTGCATTACGACGTCAGCGCGTCAATTACAGCTTTGGGCTGGAGGGCGCCATCTGGAACGAAGATTTTGTCTTGCAGCGCTACGAGCTGCTGTACGAAGCGGGCCTGTTACCCGAATCCTGTCGCCGTCGCCAGCAGGAGCAGCAAGCGCAGGGCAAGCAGGATGCCTTGGGACTGGGCATGCGCCACGACCATCGCCGGATTCTGGCTACGGGTCTGGCGCGCCTGCGCGCCAAAATCAAATATCGCCCCGTGGTGTTTGAGCTGATGCCCCCGGAGTTCACCTTGCTGCAATTGCAGCAGGCGGTCGAAGCGCTGGCTGGCCGTGGCCTGCACAAGCAGAATTTCCGCCGCTTGATTGAGCAGCAGGCATTGGTCGAGGAAACCGGCGCGATGAGCATGGGCGGCTCGGGGCGGCCTGCCAAGCTGTTCCGCTTTCGGGGTGACGTGTTGTTTGAGCGGGCTATCTCGGGTAGCAAGTTGCCCTTGGCGAAACAGGCGCGTTAAAAACTGGGCCTATGGCTTGACAGTGCTTATGCTCAGGAATAGCATAAATGCACCGTGCCATTAGGCCTTATTTTTTAGCGATTTAAATACTCATAATGAGCATAATTAATGCCCCTGCGCCGGCAGCGCAAGCTGCGCAGACACGCGCGCACCGTATTCCTTCCCTGCCCGACGTGATGCTTGAGCCTCTGGTGCGCGCCACCTTGCAGGAAGATCTGGGTCGTGCGGGTGATCTGACAACGGACGCCATTGTGCCTGCCGACTCTCGTACGCAAATGCGCCTGGTAGCCCGCGAACAAGGCGTGTTGGCTGGTCTGGATCTGGCTCGTCTGGCGTTTACCTTGCTGGACCCTACGCTGCGCTTTGAGGCCCAGCTTCAAGATGGGGATGACCTGATGCCGGGTGCCCAGATCGCCGTCATCAGTGGCTCGGCCCGCTCCATGCTGACGGCAGAGCGTAGCGCATTGAATTTTCTGGGGCATTTAAGTGGCGTGGCATCGGCAACGGCCTCCATCGCCCGGGCCATTGCGCCTTACGGCACCCAGGTTACCTGCACCCGCAAAACCATGCCCGGCCTGCGCGCAGTGCAGAAATATGCGGTGCGCGTGGGCGGTGGCAGCAACCATCGCTTTGGTCTGGATGATGCGGTGCTGATCAAAGACAACCACATCGCTGTGGCCGGGGGCGTGAAAGCGGCCGTGGAAGCGGCTCGCACCTATATCGGCCATCTGGTGTGCATCGAGGTGGAAGTCGATACCCTGGAGCAGCTCGATGAAGTGCTGGAGCTAGGGGTGGACAGCATTCTTTTGGACAATATGGATATTGCGACCTTGAGCGAGGCTGTGGCCCGCGTTGGTGGCCGCGCCAAGACCGAAGCCTCGGGTCGTATCACGCCCGAGACCGCGGTGGAAATTGCCCGCTGTGGCGTGGATCGGATCGCGGTGGGTTGGATTACACACAGCGCCCGTGTGCTCGATATTGGTCTGGATGCTTGAGTAACAAGGTGCTGGCGGTCATGGCGGGTTTTCAGGTGAGCAAGCGGGTGGCAGCGGCCGCCTTGCTGGGGGTGGTGGCGTGGGGCGCAAGCCCTTTGACGGGGCGGGCCAGCGAGGTAGCAGTCGCCCAGACTGCAAAGTATCCCCTCAGACCCATTACCGTGATCGTGACCTTTCCGCCGGGTGGGGGAACCGATTTGCTGGCTCGCAAGTTGGGCCCCCGTCTGGAAAAAGCCCTGGGCCAGCCGGTCATCATCGACAATCGGCCCGGGGCCAGTGGCAATATTGGTGCGCGTGCCGTGGCTTATGCCCGTGCCGATGGGCATACCTTGCTGATGGCCAACAGTTCCTTTGCCATCAATCCAGGTGTGTTCCGCAACCTGGGTTTCAAGCCTAAAGAAGACTTCGCACCCATTGCCAATATAGGCTTTGTGCCCTCCGTCATTGTGACCGGGAGCGGCTCGGATATTCAGAGTCTGCAGCAAGTCCTGCTGCAGCAGTCCGAACCGGCGTTGGCCTATGCGTCATGTGGCAATGGCACCCCGCAGCACCTGGCCGGAGAAATGCTCTACGATCTGCGTGGTGCGGCCTTATTGCATATCCCTTACCGAGGCTGCGGCCCGGCCTTGAACGATGTGGTCGCCGGGCAGGTGCCGATTGGCATCGTCACCTTGTCCAGCGCAGCTACCTTGATCGAATCCGGACATCTGCGCGCTCTGGCGGTCACCTCTGCCCAGCGCAGTCCGGTACTGCCTGATGTGCCGACGGTGGCTGAAGTGAGCAAGACAGGGTTTGAACTGGATCAGTGGCATGGCTTGCTGGCTCCTTCCCACACCCCCGAACCCATCATCACTACGCTGAATCGTGTCGTGCAAAAAGCCTTGACGGACCCCGCCCTGCAGGCGGAATTGCTGGCATTGGGTTATACGCCGCAAGAAGGAAACGAGTCTGCCCGGCCCAGCGGCTTCAAGGCCATGATCTGGAACGATATCGACCGGTTCGGGGCCCTGTCGTCCAAAATAGGCTTGCAGGTGGATTGATGCGGCAGCGGTGTGGCCTTGAGTGCGAGGCCGTTTTTTCAGGTGCGGATCGCCCCTTGCCCGCGCATGCACGCAGAGTCAGAATCAGGCAGCCGTTTCAGGCTGCCTGGCTGAGGCTAAACATCGTCGGGGCACAGAAAGAGGGCTCGAGCAGCGTGTCAGCGACGTAGGCGGAACGCGGAAAACGGCCTGCAGGTGGTTAAAAGAAGCTGTCTTCCTCAGGCGTTTCAGGAACAGGCTGGGTGGCAAACCAGTGTTTCTCCAACAGCAGCGTATGCGTCAAACCGTCCTTGCTGCAGTGAGAGTCAATCTCGATCTGGCCGCGCTGGCTGCCACCTTCATTGAAGTTGTCGGCCTCGACTTCGGCAGCGGCCATATACGCCTGTAGGTTCAGCTCAGGCTGACCACGATCCAGCACAAACTGACGAATGGCTTCCGCGCCTAACTCATTGAGGGTATAGGTGTAGTTCATGGCGTGCTCCTGATTATGGCTAATGATAATACGGGCCCCTACGCGTGAATCCTAGCATGCTCAGTCTCAACAACGGATAGCAAAGCGTTACCGGTTTTGGATAAAAAAACAGCGATGTGCGAGGGGCACACCGCTGTGGACAAGGCCATTTTAGGCAGACGGTTTAAAAGCTGCCAAAAATCGTACCCAGCGTAATCACGGTTATCAGCGCCACAATAGGGGCTGCCATCGTCACCATGGCGATATTGCCGTAGGACTGGCGGTGGTTCAGCTTGCAGATGGACAGCAAGGTGATGATGGCACCGCAATGGGGCAAGGTGTCCAGGCCACCTGCGGCCATCACGGCGACACGGTGCAGCAGTTCGGGGCTGATGCCGGCTTGTTGAGCCATGGCCAGATAGTCCGGGCCCAGGGTCTGCAAGGCAATGCTCAAGCCGCCCGAGGATGAGCCGGTAATACCGGCCAGCGTGGTCATGGCGACTGCCTCGGAAATCAGTGGATTGCCCGGTGCCACGTTCAGTACAAAGTCCCGAATAATCGCAAAGCCTGCCAGGCTGGCAATGACCGCACCGTAACCAACTTCAGAGGCGGTATTGAACAAGGGCAGCATAAAACCGAATACCCCTTTGTTGATGCTTTCGCGCAGGTTTTTCCAATGCCCCAGACGGCTGATGATCAAGACCAGAATGGCCGTGATCAACGCAATAATCAGCGCCCACAGACCGGTAATTTTGGCCGGGTCCAGCTGAGGGAAGCGCTCGGCCATGAACCCGAAGTTTGTGTCGGGGAAAATGCCATAGGTGAACAGGGCATTGACGCCGATCACCAGAATCAAAGGCAGCAAAGCCAGGAAGATGGGCATGGGTTTCTCACCTTCCGTGCTATCGGGGGTGCTGGCGTCGAACTTATCCTGCCCATGATCCCCGTAGGTCTCGCCTTGGGCAATGGCCTTGCGAGCCCGTGACTGCAGCCACCACAAGCCACCGAAGGCCATGATCAAGGCACCAATAATTCCCAGTCCGGGCGCTGCAAACACGTTGGTGCCGTAGTAAGGGATAGGTATGGCGTTCTGGATGGCGGGCGTGCCGGGCAGGGCGGTCATGGTAAAGGTAAAGGAGCCCAGGGCAATGGAGGCGGGAATCAGACGCTTGGGAATGCCTGCGGCACGAAACAGATCCTTGGCAATGGGATAGATAGCAAAGGCCACGACAAACAAGGACACGCCGCCATAGGTCAGCACAGCACACACCATCACAATAGTGGCAATCGCGTGGCGATGCCCCAGCTTATGGGTGATCCACTTGGCAATGGCCTGCGCCGCTCCGGAGTCCGCCATCAACTGACCAAACAGGGCGCCCAGCAAGAAGATGGGCAGGAACTGCAGCACATAGCCGCTCAGTGCGCTCATGAAGGTGGAGGTATAGATGGGCAGCAAAAACCCGGAATCCCCCGAAAGCAGCACGGCCAAAGCGGCCATCAAGGGAGCCAGCAACAGAACCGTCACCCCCCGATAAGCAAAAAACATCAGCAGTAAAAGCGAGACAACGATAGCAAGCGTACTGGCCATAAACAAAGTTCCTGTGCAAGGTCCGGATCACGGACGTCAATAAATGAGGTGGGGTCGAACGCCAAGCAGGCAGTGTAGCAACAGGCAATGACAAAACGGCTTGATAGCGCGCAAGACGGGGACCGGGCCCCAAAGACGGAGTTGCATCGGGTTTCTTACATCTTGTTTCTTGATGATGAGAACGGGCTAGGGTTACGGGAAATGGGTAAAGCTAGTAAATACAAGGGCTTAGCAGTTTTATGGGTGGAAGACATCAAAAAGAGTAAAAAATTTCGAGAGAAGTGCTTGCCAAAAGAAGAAACCTTGCTATAATTTCTTCTTCGGCGCATTAGCTCAGCAGGTTAGAGCGACGGAATCATAATCCGCAGGTCCCCTGTTCGAATCAGGGATGCGCCACCAAAATTTAAGCGGCTCACAGCAATGTGAGCCGCTTTTTCTTTGTTCCGCCGTTTTGGTCGTGCTGCGCGCAATCTATTTGGTAGGGCTTATCTTGCCGCCGCCACGGTTTTGGGCCTAGTGCGCCATTCTGCTTGCCGACTAGTGCCCAGGCTGATGCTGTGTCTGGTGGATGTGGCCGATACTCTTTGCCTGGACTGTGTCCGCTTTGGCGGGTAGCTCACGGTGTTGCAATTTGCTGTTCGGGGCGCTGGCAGCGTCGCATGCTCTGACAAATCTAACGCTTAAGCTCCCGTCCCTAATGGATGACCATTCGCGTCAGCGATGAGCGGGAGACTCGTGGCCCTGGGGTTGTCCGTATTGCTCATTCGATTACATGTGCAGATGCGATGCGGCTGGGCTGCACTGCGTATTTCATCGCTGTAGTTATGTCTTTTTCTGGGTCAAAGAATGAGCAGGGAAGGCTGCCCTCTTTGAGAAACGGCTCTCGCCGTGTGGGACGTATGGTTTTAGTGGCCCGTCCGGCAGTGGCCTTGTTGTGGGGTAGGCATGGGTGCTTGCCTGGGTGTCTGCTCGGGGCCTATTCGAGCCGGTTTGCTCAATCCCTGCTATGCTCAACTTGGCTGAGGGCTTGTTCGTGATGATTTGACCCTTCAGTTGTGCCTTTATACCTTAAGGCACTGCCGAATATCCTCTTGTCTGTTTCCTGTTGCCACGCATAAACCGGGAACATGGGAAACAAGTGCAAATTTAATCAAACTGGAGAGAGAGACATGGGTACTAAAATTGTGACTGAAGCTGATCGTAAGCGTACTCCGGCCCCCGCCGCTCCCAAGGGTGTCACCCTTAGCACAAAGTGCCGGGGTCAACGTGTTAGTCAGGAGCGTGGTGCGCATACTCGCAACAAGAAAAATCCTGGCAAGCGCGCACATTCGGGGTAATGTCTTGGGGGGCGTCACTGGTGTTCTTATGCCTTCTTGGTGATGCCACTGGCCCCAGTTTTTTACGCTTGTCCGCCCGCCGTTCCAGACGACGCTATAGTGCGGCAAGGTGAATCAGTAATGCGGCATTCAGATAAAGAAAACGGCCACCCAGCAAGGGTGGCCGTTTTTTTTGGTGTTCAAACCGTCGGTGATGGACTCTGGGCTCATAGAGTTTGGGTGGTGCGGAGAGAGGGCGATTAGCTCTGTTTTTTGCCGCACAGCGTCTGGCTCCTAATCCCTCAATGCCAATGCGCATGGCCTTTCCTGCTGCGCATGAGCGCCTTTCTTGTCAGGATAAGCCCTCTATAAGACGGGTCCAGTGGGCTGCACGGCTTGCGGTTTACACCGAACGTGTCAGCCCTCCATCCACTTTGATGTTCTGACCCGTAATGTAAGCGGCGCCGTCTGACAGCAGGAACGCAATGGTCGCCGCAATTTCCTCGGCCTTGCCATAGCGCCCCATCGGTACGCTGTCGCGCCGCTCGTCGGTCGCTGGCAGGCTATCAATCCAGCCAGGCAGCACGTTGTTCATGCGTACATTTTGGGCTGCATAGCTATCCGCAAAAATCTTGGTGAAGCTTGCCAATCCGGCGCGGAACACCGCCGAAGTGGGGAACATTTCCGCAGGCTCAAACGCCCAGGCGGTCGAGATGTTCACGATAGCGCCGCCGCCTTGCGCTGCCATGATGGGGGCCACCAGTCGGGCGGGGCGCACAGCATTCAAGAAGTAGATGTCCATGCCTGTGTGCCAGTCTTCGTCGCTGATGTCCAGGATGGGGCCGCGTGGGCCGTGCCCGGCCGAGCTGACCAGTGCGTCAATGCGTCCCCATCGGTGCATGGCCAGGTCGACCAGTCGTTTCAAGTCCTCGTTGCACTGGTTGGATCCCGTCAGTCCGATGCCGCCTAGTTCATTGGCCAGTGCCTCCCCTTTGCCGGATGAGGACAGGATGGCGACCTGATAGCCATCTTGAGACAGTCGACGTGCGGCCGCGGCCCCCATGCCGGATCCCCCAGCGCTGATAAGAGCAACTTTTTCTATAGTCATATAAGGCTCCTTGTTAAGTAATTAACGTTATTATTTCAGTCTGATAGAAAAAAATCAGGCGTTAAATAAACGTCTTAGACTGTAGAAAAACTATTGCCTATACCATGAGCTCCTCACGTCGTTCCCTGCCTTCCTTAAATGCCTTGCGCGCCTTCGAAGTGTCGGGGCGCAGGCTCAGTTTCCGAGCAGCGGCTCAGGAGCTGGGGGTGACGCAGGGGGCGGTGGCGCAGCAAGTCAGGGCCTTGGAAGAGCATTTAGGAGTGGTGTTGTTTCAACGTCGGCCGCGTGGACTGCACCTGACGGGGAGGGGGGCGGCGTATCTGGCCGATGTCACCCGTGCTTTTGATACGCTAAGCGAGGCGACAGGGCGTTTACTGACGCGCCCGGATACCGTCACCATCAGTGTGACGCCCACCGTTGCGGCCAAGCTATTGATTCCACGGCTGGGAGATTTGCAAACCCTGCTGCCGGATGTGGAGTTGCGCACCGTGGCAACGGAAGCCTTGTCGGATTTTGAGCGCGACCAGGTCGACATTGCGGTGCGTCTGACTCGTCCTCCCTTTGCGGCGGATCTAGAGGCGCAGTTGCTGTTTCGTCAAGATGTGGTCGCGGTAGCCAGCCCTGGACTGGTAGGGAATGCCGTACTGCCTTTGTCCATGGAGCAGTTGCATGCCTTGCCGCTGCTGCATGATGCGCAGAATCATTGGGCTGCTTTCTTGAAAACCCCTAGAAAACTGCCCGGTGCGGTGTTCAATCAGACCACTCTGGCACTGGATGCCGCATTAGCCGGCCAAGGGGTGGCATTGGCTTGCAAGGCGTTTGTAGCCAGGGATCTGGCGGCCGGCCGTTTGGTGCAGGTGGCGCATGCGGGGACCGTGGGCGCGGACTTTTATTTGCTGCGCAAGCGTTCGACCCCCGCCCGAAAGTCGGTCGAGGCGGTATGGGACTGGTGTTTGCATAGGCTATTAATTGACTTGCCTGACGCGCCGCTCATTTGACCGGTTCTTGGCCGGACTGTGCCTTGGCGACGAGGCTGGCGCAGTATCGCGCTGGTCTTGCGTGGGGTGTTTTTGGTGTTCCTGATGCGAGGGGCTACACTGGCCGCACTTCTGGTGCGGTAGCACCCAGCTTTTTACAGGAAAAAAATATGAGCACACCGCTTCCCTGTCCTCAGTGCACCTTGGAAAATACTTACCATGACACCGAGCAATGGGTCTGTGCCGATTGTGGCTATGAATGGCAAGATAATCATCAAACGACGGATGTCGAAACGGACGAGGACGAGCTGATTGTCAAAGACAGCAACGGCAATGTGCTGCTTGCGGGCGACGATGTGATTCTGATCCGGGATTTGAAGGTCAAAGGTTCCAATACCCTGAAAAAGGGTGCCAAGGCCAAAGGCATTCGTCTGGTTCGAGGTGACCATGAGGTCGATTGCAAAATTGATGGCATCAGCTATTTGCTGAAAGCCATGTATTTGAAGAAAGCCTGAGCATTCAGGCTGGGTTTCGCCAGGCGCCGCATTGTAATGCGGCGCTTTTTTTATGCCTGATCGCCAAGGGAGTGACAGCGATCAGCACATTCAAGGAGTTCTGACAGCGGTAAATCAGATGCCTGGCGTGTATATAATAATGAGAATGATTATTGATTGTATAAATTGATCGCCTTTTCATGTCCAAGCTGACGGCGGCCTTTCTGGCCCATTATCCGGATCTGATCCGCTATTTGCGCAGGCGCACGCATTGTCCTGAACTGGCACAGGACTGCGCGCATGACACCTGGTTGCGCTTGCTCGAAAAGGGCAAGCAGGTGCAGGCCGATAACCATCGCGCGTATGTATTCAAAGTGGCGGCCAATATCGCTGCAGACTGGTATCGACGCCATACGCGTGAGCAGCGTGCTGTCGACGGGTACGCTTTGAGCATCGCCCATCACCATGCCCCTGATACCTATGAGGAAGTGCTGGCCAAAGAGATCTTGCAGCGTTTAGAGCACGCTTTGATGGCCCAATCCCCCCGCAGCGTGCGTATCTTCATGATGCATCGTTGCGAGGAGCTGAGTTATGCCCAGATTGCCCAAAAGCTGGGCGTCTCCGAAAGTACGATTGAGAAGCATATGATGCGCATCTTGCTGGTGGCCCATCATGTTCTGATGACGACGGCATGAGCGCGCTGCCTGATCCGACCTGGAGCCCAGTCGATGAGGACGCGGCCCGTTGGGTATTGCGCAACGCCCAGGACCGGCTGCCGCCAGGGGGCAGGGCCGAGTTTGAGGCCTGGTACGCGGCCGATCCCTTGCACGCGCGAACCTACGATGCCCTGGCGGCAAGTTGGCGACGACTGGGGCAGTTGAAGGTGTTGCCGGTGGCGCGCAAGAGAGGCAAGCCTGGTTTCAAGGCCTTGTTGGGGGCCTGTGCAATGGTGGCTGCGTCTTTGCTTGCCTGGCAAACCTGGCAGCAACACGGAACGATCAGCAGCGGGATAGCGTTGACCCGGCTGACTTTGCCAGATGGTTCCTTAGCGATTCTGGACGCGCACACGCGTGTACGTTTGCACTTTGAAAAGGGGCAGCGACACGTTCAGCTGGAGGCGGGCCGGGCCTTTTTCCAGGTAGTGCCGAGCAATGACAAGACAGGTCCCTTTACGGTGGTGGCGGGCCCGGCGCAGGCGACGGCCTTGGGTACACAGTATGAGGTCAGTCTGAACGGCCAGCTCAGCCGCGTTGCGGTTTACGAACACACGGTACGTGTGCAGTGCCACGTTTGTGACACCGCCCAAGCTGTGATCCTGCAGCCCGGTGAGCGTGCCACCGTGACTGGCAGACGGCTGCAGACGCTGAGTTCACCGCCGGGACAGGCGGACACAGCCCCGGCCTGGACACGCGGCTTGCTCAGTGTTGATGATATGAGTGTGCATGAGTTGGCCCGTCAGTTGGGCCAGTACACGAAGCGCCTTATCTGGGTGGTGAATGAGCGTGCGGGTTCCACCCGTGTGTCCGGGGTGGTGCGAGCTGCTCAACCTGCCGCCGCCTTGAGTCTGTTGCTTGCCGGCAGTGACGTGAGTATCAGGGAATTGCCGGGAGTCATAGTTATTTACTAATGATAGTTATTATCAATTAAAAAATACGATGGCAACCCGGGGTGAGGGGAGACGGATAGCACAGCGTCCTGATAATAGTTGTTTAAATAGGATGCTCAATCATGAAGTGCGCTTTGCAGTACACGCCGTCTGTTCTTGCCCTGCGCAGGCAAACGCTTGCTGAGATGGCGGCCGACCTCGGTCCCTCACATCGGCCAGGACGTCTGAAACCAGGGCCGTTGGTGTTATGGATTGCCAGCATGCTGCTGGTTTTTCCACCTGCACAGGTGCGGGCTGACGACGCTTTGGTGTTGAACATGAGCCCTCAAGCGCTGGCAGACGCGCTTTTGCAGATAGGGCGTCAGGCTCAGGTGGAAATCGCATTCTCACCTGGGCAGGTTCGGGAGAAACAGGCCGTGGCCCTGCAGGGTGAGCTGACGGTCGAGCAGGCACTGGACAATTTGCTGGCCCCCTGGGGGCTGGCCGCGCGCCAGCAGGGGGCGCGTCGTTATACGGTAGTGACGGCGACGGTGCCCAAGGGCTTGTCGGTGCTGGAACCTGTGCGTGTTCAGGGCCAGCGCATCGGCGAACGTGTTTACTCCCGAGGGGATATGGATCAGCGGCCCGCCGGCAATCGGGACGTGTCCAGTTTGCTGGCCGATCACCCCGCGGTGCGTCAGGATGATGCCGCGCAAAGCGGTGTGAATCGAGGTTCCCTGGCGCTGCAAGATATCAGTTTCTACGGGGCCAGCCCTTTTCAGAACCAGTTCCAGATTGACGGCATTAGCGCCACCAACCAGATCGACCCTGCCAGCCGCAATTTGAATCTGCAGGTGGGCAATGTACCGGCCTATGCCCAGGCTTACAACCTGGATACGCACCTGCTGGAAAGCGTGACGGTACTCGATAGTAGTATCCCTGTGGACTATGGTCGTTTCACGGGGGGTGTGGTTGATGCCAGGGTACGTAATCCCCAAGGCGACAATAGTGTCCGGTTTGATTTCAGCTACAACTCCTCGGGGCTGACTGCGCAGAAGATTGCGCCCGAACAAAAGAAGAATTTTGAGGCGGGCAAACCCGGTTTTTCTCCGGTCTGGACCAAACGGTTCACCTCGGCAATGCTTGACGTGGGATGGACACAGGATACGGCAGCCCTGATCCATCTCTCCCGACGTCAGTCCACGATTGATCGGTCCATGCGTGTGCGCCACGATACGGTCTTCACGGACTTGAAGACGCGCTCCATAGACCGGGTCGATAATGGGTTTGTCAAAATTCATACTCGCTGGAGTGCCGACACCGACTCCGCCTTGACCCTCAAGTATGCGGATCGTCGTGAGGATCTGGTGGACTCGGGCAGTTTGGCCGACCAGATTCAGTGGCAGCACCAGCAACAATCCTACGGTCTGGGGTTTGATCTGAACCATGATCTGCGCTGGGGGCAGGCGCGTGTGCAACTGGGTTATGACCAGATGAACAGTTACCGCCATTCTGACGGTACCGACTATATGGTCCACATGATGTATCAGCCCACGGGTCGCCTGGATTACACCTATATCACCGGTGGCTTTGGACAGGAATCGACCGAACAGCGCAATCTGACCTTGAAGTCCCGACTGGAGTTCAAGCCGGTTCAGACCGGGGCAATTGAACATGCTACGTATGCCGGTGTTGAGCTGGCCCATACCCAGGGCGAATTCGTGCGTCAGAAGGATGCTTACGGCGGTAATACTCGCCATTTCAGCAATGGTCAGCCCGATAAGCTGCAGACCTTGAACTACTACCAGGCCGGCAATGTGGGGGTCAGCTATACCGCTGCGTCGGTTTACCTGTCTGATCGTTTGTCATGGCAGCGGCTGGCCCTGACCGGCGGTTTGCGTGTGGACAGGGACAATTATTTCGGCAACACCAATGTGGCGCCACGTACCTTGTTGGAGTGGGATGTGCTCGGGACAGGGGAAACGCGCTTGTCGGGCGGCTGGTCCCGTTATTACGGCATGGACATTCTTGGGACCGCCATGCGTGAGCGCAAGAGCCAATTGCACACCTTGTTAATCACCGGAGGTAATCGGGTAGATCGACCTTCCCATACCGCCTATACGCTTGACGGCTTGCGCACGCCCTATGACGACGAGTGGGCTCTGCGTGTGCAGCAACAGTTGTCAAGCACGGTGGTCGCCGAGTTGGGCTATGTGCGTCGTTATGGCCGCCAACAGGTCTCTATCGAAGGCACGAGCAAAACTGGCTACCTCTACACCAATAAGGGACACGCCAAAACCGATGCCTTCACCTTGAGTGTAAAGAGCATTGCACCCTGGGCGGTGGGGCCGAGTCGATGGACGGCGCATCTGGATATCACCCATCAGCGCAGCAAGCGCAATACCAAACTGGCCGATGGTTATGAGGGCGCCGCCGAGGAGATGGACGACGACATTTACTACAATGGCGACCTGATCCGTCGAGGTGACCGTCCCGTAGGAGATTACAACCTGCCGTGGCTTGTCAGTGCGGGCCTTACAGGAAGGTGGGCATCGTATGGTCTGCAACTTAGTAACCGCATTCATTGGAATGGCGCCCGTAAGGATGTGCATTATCTGGGCCTGAATCGGAGTGACGGGCGGGAAAAATACGAGTCTGGCCGGGTAGGTTCTTACTGGACCTGGGATATGCGTCTGGACTGGGAGCCGACGATGTTCAAAGGCTTGGGCGTGGGGCTGGATGTGCTGAATGTGCTGGACAAGCAAGCGCCTTTGGTGATCAGCACGCCGAACTCGGCAAGCAGCCAGAACCTTTATCGGACAGGAAGAGAGCTGTGGTTGCGCGCTTCGTACCGTTATTGAAGATCAAACGGCGCGGCGTCGTCTGGCTGAGGGTGGCGCTGGGAACCCTGTTGTCCGGTGCGGCCTGCGCGGCCTCTGTTACGACTACGTCCAATGCAGGGGGCGATGATCCCGTGGTGGAGCTTGCCCGCTGGTCGCCCGGTCTGGAAGCGACGTCCCCATCTTGCTGGCAGGAGGGCGAACTTGATGCCGCTTGCCTGCGCACACGCTATGAGCATGTTCCGCGTCAATGGCCGGCCCCTGATATGGATGAGGCAGAGCGGTGGCTGGAGTGGGGGCCGATACCAGGCCCAGGCTCGGACGCACAGCATGAGGCAGCCCAGGATGCCAGTAACAAGCAGATTGTGGCCTTGGGCGCGCGCCTGTTTTTTGATAAGCGGCTCTCGCGTCGGCAACAGATCTCCTGCGCATCCTGTCATCAGCCCGACAAATCATTTAGCGATGGCAAGGCATTGGCGATTGGGGAGGACGGTCTGATGGGCAAGCGTCGTACGCCACCCTTATTCGCTGCGCCATTTGCCAAAGACTTGTTCTGGGATGGTCGGGTGCAGACTTTGCAGGATCAGGTGCTCGGTCCGATTGAAAACCCGGTGGAAATGAATCATGCCTTGCGCGATCTGATTGTGCGCCTGCGTACCTTGGACGATTATCCCCAGGCGTTTCAACAGGCCTTTGGACCGGCCTGGAACGCTGGGGTGGATGCCCAAGGACTGGCACGGGCGCTGGCCGCCTATGTGGTCACCCTTCGACCGGCCGCAACGCGTTTTGACGATTTTCTCGCGGGTAATGTGGCTGCCTTGAATGATCAGGAGCTCACTGGCCTGCACTTGTTTCGCACCAAGGCGCGCTGCATGAACTGCCATAACGGCCCCTTGCTGACGGACAACCGCTTTCACAATATAGGCCTGTCTTTCTATGGACGTCGCCTGCAGGACCTGGGCCGGTTTGAGTGGTCTCGCGACCCGGCCGACCTGGGGCTGTTTCGTACCCCCAGCTTGCGCAACGTCGCGCGGGCGGGACCCTGGATGCACAATGGCTTGTTCCCGAGTCTGGAGGGTGTCGTACGCATGTACGATGCGGGCATGATCCCTGACGCTGGGCAAGCCGGTCCGTTGATACCACGTAAGTCACCACGCATACGAAAGCTGAATTTGAGTGAGGCGGAAATCCAGGCTTTGTTGGCGTTTTTACAGGTGCTGTGACACGTGTGGCTCAAGAAGCGAGCCGTGGGCCCATAAAAAAACGATAGTGGCAGACCACTATCGTTTGGAGGTAGTTGCCGCGGCGAGGGGTTCCGATTGATCTCAGGACCGGGTTCCTCTGCCATGGCAAGGACGTCGGCTTTATTTCAGGCAGGCTTTGATTTTGTCCAGATCGGGCCCCTCGATGGGACGGCCAAGATTGAACGGCATAGAGGTTTCGCGCCAGTCTTTGTAGTCGTGCAGGTACTCCATCTGGCTGGCATACACCTTGGCGGCATCCGGGTTGCTGCAAGCCATGGCAATCATGACTTCATTGGTGACTTGCTGAATGGTTTTCAGGCTCTCATCGTCCATGCGGTGGATTTCCACCCCGGCTTTCTGAAAGGTGCGCAAGCCTTCGGTCGCTTTCTTTTCAGTAAAAGCGATGGACCACATCATGGTGGCATCGGCTGCGATTTTCAGTTTTTCCTTGGCCGAGTCGCTCAGGGCATCCCAGGCGGCTTTGTTGATCATGACGCCAAAGACGGATGCAGACTGGTGCCAGCCGGGCGTTGTCCAGTGCTTGGTGACTTGATGAAGGCCGGCAGACACATCCACGTTAGGAGTGGAGAATTCGGCGCCTTCGATCACCCCCCGCTCCAGTGACTGATACAGCTCTTGCCCAGCCATGGAAACCTGAGTGCCGCCAATTTTTTCCAGTACCTTGCCTTGCTCCAGTCCGGACAGACGCAGGCGCTTACCCTTGATTTCCTCCAGGTTGCGAATCGGAACGTTGGTATGGAAACCGGATTCATTATTGGTGATGGCGTAGGGGAGGTAGACCATGCCATATTTGCCATAAATCTCGTTATAAAGCTCGGCGCCTCCCCATTCCTTGATCCAGTTGGCGTAGTCCACCGCATTGAATAGACTGGAGTGAGTCCCCAAGGGGGAGAAGGCCGGGTTGCGGCCTGCCCAGTACCCTGGCCAATCAGCCCCTGCCTGGATGGTGCCGGACTCAACGGCACTAAAGACCTCGCCGGTAGGGACAAGGGCGCCGCCTTCGTAGAACTCGATTTTCAGTTCATCTCCAACCAGTTTATTGGCTAGATCGACCCATTTTTTGTCCAGTTCCACCAATTCGATCGAGGCTGGCCAGGTGCTGGTCATGGTCCATTTCTGGGCGGCCTGGCTCAGGCCCGTCATGCCTAGCAAAGCCAGACCGGTCAAGGCGCCAATTGCCTTTTTTGTCAGTTTCATTATGTCTCCTTGTTGTATTAGGTTCCGTACAGCACGGTGGGTAACCAAGTGGCCAGACCAGGGAAAATGGCCAGCAAGATGCACATCAAAATAATCAGGCCGATAAAGGGGATGACGCCGGTAATGATCTCCATGGTCTTGACCGATTTGGGTGTGATGGCCCGCAAATAGAACAGGGCATAACCAAAAGGCGGGGTCAAAAAGGACGTTTGCAGGACAACCGAAACCAGAATCACAAACCAGAGCAGGCTGATGCCCATCTCCTGCACAATCGGCAGCAGGATGGGGAAAGACAGCAGGACGATGCCGGTCCAGTCCAGAAAGCAGCCCAGAATAAAGATGATCAGCAGCATGACGACGATCAGCAGCCAGGGTTCCATGTCTAAACCGCGCATGATGTCCTGGGCAGCGCCCAAACCGCCGGTGATGTTAAAGACCCCGGTAAAGGCCGTGGCACCGACCACAATGAACAGAATCATGGAGGAGGTGCGACCGGTTTCATACAGGGCATTGAGAAAAATGGACCATTTGAACTTGCCCCGGAAAATCACGATCAGCAAGGACAGCAGCACCCCGATAGCGGAGGCTTCGGTGGCCGTGGCAATGCCGGCCAGCATGGAACCTAAAATGCCCAGAATCAGAAAGATGGGTGGCACGGCTTCCACCAGCAGCATGCGGATCAAGGCGGGCCTGGAGATCTTTTCATCGGGCTCCACGGAAGGGGCGCGTTCAGGATGACGCCAGGCAACAAACACGACCCACAGGGCATAGAGCAGGCCCAGCAGCACGCCAGGAATCAGCGCGCCGGCAAACAGCTCGCCAATCGACAGTGGGGAGTAGCTGGCCATCAGGATCAGCATGATGGACGGCGGGATCAGGATGCCCAGGCAGCCCGAAGCGGCAATCACACCGGTGGTCAACTTGGGGCAATAGCCATAGCGCAGCATGGGGCGCAGTGCCATCATGCCGGTAACCGTAATCGAGGCGCCGATAATGCCGGTGGTGGCTGCCAGCAAGATGGAGATAAATACCACAGCCAGCGCCAGCCCACCCCGAACGCGAGACATCAGCAGGCGCAAGGCCTCAAACATCTTGTCGGTGACTTCGGAGTCGGACAGAAAACGTGCCATCAGAATAAACAGCGGGATGGCAATCAGCGTGTAGTTGTCCAGGACATCGCCGTAAATGCGGTTAACCACAATGCCCAGAACCATGGGTTTGCCCGCCACCAGCGCGCCGATGACAGCCGTGCTGCCCAGAACAAAGGCCAAGGGGTGTCCCATGAACAGCCCCAGCAACAGCAGGCCACCCATGACAAGTGCAATCAATTCAGGCGTCATGGCGGGGGGCGTCCTTCTGACTGAGCAAACGGATAACTTCAGCAATTCCCTGGAGCAGCAGCAAGGCGGCCGCCAGAACCATGGAGAGTTTGAGTGGATAAACAGGTAATTGGACCGCGCCGTAGGTGGTCTCGCCTTGAGCCCAGGAGCGCATGGCAAAGTCATAGCTGCGGGTCAGGAAAACCCAGGCGAAGGGGAAAAAGAAAATCAGGTAACCTGCAATTTCCGTCCATTTTCGGACGGCAGGAGAAAAGCGCTGGATGAGCAGATCGACGCGGACGTGGGCCTGGTGCTTGAGTGCGTAGGCGCCCAACATCAGAAAGTAAAACCCATATAGCTGCTTGGTGACGTCAAAAGTCCAGCGTGTGGGCTGGTTCATCACGTAGCGCATGAAGACTTCGTAAATAATGATGGTGGAAAAAATGATGGCGATAAAGGAAATAAGCTTCCCTATCCATTCATTGAGCGAGTCGATTAGACGTAAAACCATGCTTGTCCCTTTTGTACATTCTTATTGGCTACACATCGGGTTTAGTCTATGAGTAAGCTTTGCCGCGTCACAACTTGGGTTTACCCTTACGTCAACCTGAGAGAAGGCATTAAGGGTAATAAGGTGTAAATGAGGGCGTGTAAAAGGTTTTTCCGTCTGAATCTGTGTTATTGGCGTGAAATATCGGGGGCCTAAAGGGTTGGGGGCTCGCGGCTACCGCTTGTCTGCACATAGAAAAAGCCACCCCAAAGGGTGGCTTTCGAGTGCCGGGCTTCAGCCCTTGCTCCAGGTCTACTCTCCCACGATTGCAGGATGAGAGGTCGTCTGTGGGTGCGGACCTACGCCTGTGGAGCCAGCCCCTGGCTGCGGCAACACGGCCCCTGGCAGGGCCGTGTTGGGCGCAGGGGATCTTAACGGACGCTTTGCGCCGCCAGGCCCAGGGCCAGATGCTGTTTCATGCGTTTCTTGTAGAAAGGCAGGCAGATGAACAGCGCCAGGAACCAGAACGGCGTGGCAATCAGGCCGATCAGGGTTTCTTCTTCCTGGCTGAACAGATAGAGCGCGAAGGCAAAGAAAGCCAGGGTCAGGTAACACATGGGAATCGCAAAGGGCATTTTGTAGCTCGATGCGGCATGGGCTTCGGGGCGAACCCGGCGGTACTTCAGGTAGGTGATCAGGATCACGGCCCAGACAAAGATAAAGCAGATGCTGGCCACGGTGGTCACGATGGTGAACACACGCATGACATCGCCTTCTGCATACAGCAGGAACAGGCTGGACAGCAACAGGGCGCAAGAATAGATCAGGCCATTGCGGGGGGTACCATTGCGCGACAGCTGGCTGAATGCTTCAGGAGCCAGCTTGTTCTTGGACAGACCGTACAACATGCGGCCTGTCGAGAACATGCCGCTGTTGGCCGAGGACAGGGCCGAGGTCAACACCACGAAGTTGATGATGGCAGCGGCTGCACCTACGCCGATCAGCAAGAACATGTTTACAAAGGGGCTCTTGTTGGGGGCCACAATATCCCAGGGAGTGACGGTCATGATGGCGGTCAGGGCCAGCACGTAAAACACAATCACGCGAACGGGAATCTTGTTGATGGCTTTGGGCAGGTTCTTGGCAGGGTCCGCTGTTTCAGCCGAGGCCGTACCCACCAGCTCAATACCCACGAATGCGAAGATGGCGATCTGGAAGGCAGCAAAAAAGCCACCCAGGCCATTGGGGAACATCCCGCCCCGATCCCACAAGTGGGTCAGGCTGGCTTTTTCACCGGTTGGGCCCACAAAGCCGGTAAACAGCAGATACGCACCCACGCCAATCAGGGCCACAATGGCAATAATCTTGACCAGTGCAAACCAGAACTCCAGCTCACCAAATAATTTGGCCGACAGCAGATTAAAGACCAGCAAAAAAGCAATGCAGGCCAGTCCTGGTAACCACAATGGAATATCCGGCCACCAGAATTGGGTATAGCCGGTAATGGCCACAATATCTGCAATCCCAATGACTACCCAGCAAAACCAATAACTCCAGCCCAGAAAATAGCCCATGGTCGGGCCTAGAATATCGGCGGCGAAATCGACAAAAGATTTGTATTCCAGATTATGCAGAAGCAATTCTCCCATTGCCCGCATAACAAAAAACAAAAAGAACCCGATGATCATGTACGTAAACAAGACCGAGGGGCCGGCCAGGCTGATCGTGCGGCCTGATCCCATAAATAGCCCTGTGCCGATAGCGCCTCCAATTGCTATCAGTTGCAGGTGCCGGTTTTTCAACGAGCGCTGCAGTCCAGATGAATGTTGCTGAGACACACTGTTCTCCTGATTTTTATTCGTTCAAATGCGTAATTATGACTGTGCTGCGAGAAAACAAAGGGTACAACCCGTCCTCAAGGACGGTTTTCTTGATACCGATCTAAATATGATGGGGAGCGCACAACAGTCCTCCTTGTTCTGATGACATGAAATGTCAGAACAGACCTGTGTGCGATTAAAAATAGAAATAAAGTAGTGGTGGGTCAGGCGTCCAGAAAAGGCACCTGACTATCTGCTCATAGATAGACTCCGGACAAATAGGTGAACAAAGACCATATGGTCTCTGTACCCCCTCTGTCCGTTTACCTGAGAGCTTATCCATCGGTTCGCGATGGTCCCCTTCGGTGGGCACGGGTGTGCCTCTCTCCAGATGGTCAAAGGTTCAGGATTCTTTTGCCTGAGAGATTCCGGGGTCGTTGCTCCGTCGGCGCTTCATCAATGTGAAGACTCTCACCTGAACCGTTATTGACGCCGCTATTGTATAGACAGGCAAAAAGCGATGACTACTAGCGTTAACCTGTAGTGTTTTAAGACGGGTAATTCTTGTTTCTTGGCCGGTTTTGTGGCTATGTGGGACCGCAGACATGAGGCGCAGAACGCTTGGCAGCTGGGCACTGAAGCGGGCCGATGCGATGCATCAGAGGGTCGACAGGCTTAAGAGCGTTTAGCAAGCGGGTGTCAATGACAAGCAAGGCGTAACGCAAGGGGAGTGACTAAGGTTATGGCGGGTCCTGCTCAAGCCGCAGCTCGCGGCTATGAATCGTGCGACCGAAGTGATGTTTCCACAGCTTGATGCCCATCGCGCCGGATCGATCCAGCGATGAACCCACGGTTAGATCGGTAATCAGGGTGGGATGCAGCCCAGCATCAAACAAGGCAAAACCCGCAGCCAGCACGCAGGTATCGGTCTGAATACCGCAGACCAGAATGCGATCGGCCTGATACTGCCGCAGATACTCCATTGCAGCAGGGCTGGGTGTGTAACCATGCTTGATGAAGATGGCGTCGGCATCGATCAGGCAGCAATCATCGCGCGGCGGACACCAGCCGAGCTGACTGAGGAAAGGGGTTTGGGACTCGTCATGCTGCTCGATCAGCGCCACACAGGGCAGGCGGCGGCTGAGCCTATTAATCCCTTCGATCAGCCACAAGGGAGGAGCAAAACAGCTTTGCACATCGACAACAAGCAGGATCTGTCGCATTGCACGAGCCTCAATAAGCGCCTGCAGCAATGCTAGCCTCAGGAGCGTCGGGCAGCCTGCAGGGTGGTCCATCAAACCCCTATTGAAACACGGGCTCAGGAGTTGGGGCGTGCCCAGACCAGGCGCGAGCCAATCACGATCCCCAGCACCGCCAGCAAGGAGGTGGCGGACAAGGTAGACAGGCCACTCAAGCCCTGGCCGATGGTGCAGCCCAGGGCCAGCACACCGCCTACGCCCATCAGGGTGCCGCCGGTCATGGCACGCAGCATGTGGCGCGGTGATTCAAAGCCTTCCAGTTTCCAGCGTCGGCGCAGCAGAGCACTCAGGCAGGAACCGGCCAGCACACCCGCCACCATCAGGATGGTAAAGCGTGGACTCATGCCGGTGGAGATCATGGCGTATTGAATACTTTCCCCAATCGGGGCCACAAAGCTCAGCGAGCTGACGGGCACAGGCTCGAAGGGGTCATCGCCCAGCCAACCGGTGGTCAGCCAGCCTGCTACGATCAGCAGCCCGATAAAGGCGCCTGCCAGCAGATCACTCAGCCGCTGGCCGTCCAGACGGGGGCGCAGGGAAAAGGCGATTAAAGCGGCAACGAGCAGCGCAATGACGATGGATCGTACGGGGCCTGCGGGCAGGGTGACGGCAGGCAGGGTGATGCTGCTGACTTGGGCGAGGTTCATGCGTAGCGGGGCCAGCAGTCCGGTCAAGGTCATGTAAGCGGCGATACCCAGGCATAACAGCACTACAAAAGAGCGCAAATTACCTTGCCCCAACAGAATCAGAGCGCGGGCACCGCAGCCATTGGCCAAGGTCATTCCTATACCAAACAGCACGCCACCGACCGGCACCAGCAGCCAGGAAAAGGTCGGATTCAGGTACAAGACCTTGTCCAGGCTGATCAGCCCACTGCCTGCAGCCAGTTGTGTACCGGCCAGGGCCACGGCCAGCGCCAGGGCAAAGCCCTGGAGCTTGTAGCCGCTGCGCCCGGACCAGCGCTCGGTTAAACCACGATAAAAGCAAAAACCACTGAGCTGGCCACTCATGCCAAAGAGCAGACCAATGGCCAAGCTGACCCACAGTACAAGTTCTGTATTCATCATGTGCGCTGGAGAGGGAACGGGATTGAAACCACTTAGCCTTGGGTGCCCCAGATGTCGCGACTGATTGCGGCATACCAGGCCTCGCCATACTGGGCTTCCTGCTTGCGAAAGGCCGGGCTGGCTTCTTTGGGGCTGACCCCGCCGGAGGCTTCGGCCAACTTGTCATCGGCAAAGGCGTACAAATGCCCCACGGAAATGCCATAGTCAGGAGCGATCAAACTGTAGCAGGTATTGCTCAGGGTCGCCTGTGGCACGGGCTTGCCGTTCAAGGCATTGATGATGGCAGCCGCTGCCAGCTTGGCTTGTGTGTTGGCCGAGAAGCCGGACTTGGGCATGGGCGAGGCAATGGTGGCATCGCCCACCACATAGATGTCTTTGACCTGCTCGGATTCGAAGGTATGCGGGTCAATGGGCACCCAGCCGCTGGCGTTGGTGACCCCGGCCTGTTCGGCAATGGCTCCCGCTTTCTGAGGCGGAATCACGTTGAGCACATCGGCCTTGTGGATTTCGCCAAACTCGGTTTCCACGCTGAGCTTGGCGGCATCCACGCGGGTGACTTTGCCATCCTTGGAGAAGGGCACCCATTCGATCATGTCGCCATAGACGTGTTTCCAACCGTCCTGAAACAGGCCTTGTTTGGAGAAGCTGTCTTTGGCATCCAGAATCAGAATCTTGGACTTGGGTTTGTTCTGCTTGAAGTAGTGAGCCACCATGCTGGCGCGCTCGTAGGGGCCAGGCGGGCAGCGGAATGGGTTTTCGGGGGCCACCATAATAAAAGTGCCGCCGTTGGGCATGGCATCGAGCTGGCGTTTGAGCAGCCGGGTTTGCTCACCGGCTTTCCAGGCATGCGGCGCCAACAAGGCGGCGGCCTCGTCATACCCTTCCAGGGTGTTCCAGCGAAAATCAATGCCAGGCGAGAGCAGCAGCTTGTCGTAGGACAGCGTCTGGCCTTTGGACAGGCTCAGGGTTTTGGCCTGGGAGTCCACTGCCGTTGCCCGATCGTGGATCACCTCAATACCCGCTGCACGCAGGTCCTCAAAGCCGTGGCCCTGCTGTTCAAAGCGGCGCAGACCGGCCAGATACAGATTGCTGAATGGGCAGGTGTAGAAGGTGGTGGCCGGTTCGATCAAGGTTACTTTAAGGGATGGATCGCCGCGCTTGAGGTAGCGGGCCGCAGTGGCACCGCCAAAGCCGCCACCGACCACAATCACATGGGCGGAACGGCTGCGTGCATACACCGGCAAGGCACTCAGAGCCAGGCCAGCGGCACTGGTCTTGCCGACACGGCTCAGCCATTGGCGACGGGAGGAGTTTACGGGTGTGCTCATGCTTAACGTCCTTGCGCCATGCTGACAGGGGTGGAGGGAAGTGTCGAGAAGTACTGGGCCAGAGCTTGCAGATCCGCATCCTGGTAGCCTTTGACCAGACGGTTCATGATGGTGGTGCCAGCCGGGGGATTGTCAGAGGCAAAGGCACGCAACTGTTCCAGCAAGGCGGCCTGGGGACGGCCTGCCAGCGAGGGAATGATGGTGGTGGAACGTCCATCCGAGCCGTGACAGTTCGCACAGGAGCTGGCTACGGTCTTGATATCCAGCGTGGAACTGGCCCAGGCCGGTGCCGCGGCACTGCTGGCCGCCAGCAAGGCGGGGGCGAAAAGGAGACGACCTACCAGAGAGAGGGACATGGGCATTCTTCTTGTCAATGTGCTTCGTTGCAGGAAAAGACGCTCAGCGTAGCATTCTCCTTACGCCCACTTTGTATGACTATATAGAACGCTGTTATGAGTTCAGCGCCCAATAGGGGCGCTGAGATGGGGGTAGGGAGTCTGACGGGAACCGAGCAATAATCAGTCGCTGATGCTCAGCTCGGTCTGGCCGGTGATGACAGCGCCCTGGTCGTCCGTCCAGCTCATCTCCAGAACCCCCGAGCGTCGTGCGACAAAAGTAAATTCAAGGTAGGGGTTTTGGGAAATGGCGGTTTCCGGTTGCCAATTGAACAAGAGTTCACCGTTAAAGGTGGCCTTGAAGTCGTGGATGATGTTGCGTGGCACAACCTGACCTTCTTTGTTCAGGCGCAGGCCGCTTTCCATGCGGTGTTCTACCAGCGCACGCACGCGCACGATCTCGCCTGTCTTGGGCGTGGCGTTGCTGATCCAGATACGGGGTTTACTCATGAGGGGCTCTTGTTTACATGCCGCAGCCGCCAGCGGTCACGGTGATGTGATGCTGGGCGCTCAGAACGCGGCCATCGCTCAACCGTGCCAGGGCACGGATGGTTTGGGTTTCAATCAGACGCAGGCGCACGGCGACTTCCGTTGTACCTGCCAGGGCGGTAAAGCGAAAGCGGCAGGCCAGGGGGTGTGGGTTGCCCTGGGCCAGAATGATCAGTTCCTGGCAATACAGCTCGTCATTGACGGGTAGGTCCAGCACGACCTTGACGGGCACTGCGGCGGGGTTGTCTCCCAGGGCGGGCATGTCCAGTTTCAAGCCTTTTTCCTCAGGGGTCGCGCCGTCCAGGAACTCGTTCACCACCGCCTGGACCTGGGCGGCGGTGGCCGGCTTGAGCAATTGATCAAAAGCGACTTGTGCATGCAGATTGACGGGCAGCCAGGCGGCGCCCAGCCCTGCCGCACTGCCCAGCAACAGCTGGCGACGACGCACGAAACGGGAGGGAAGTTTAGAGGAAGTCATTGAAACGGCTCTGGATCCACTGAAAATCTTCTTGAACAAGGTCGGGGGTGCGAACATCCATATCAATCTGTGTTTGCAGCACCTTGCCGCTGGCATCCAGCTCGTACTCAAACTTGACCGAAATTTCTTCTTGCGGGTCCCCATTCACCATCATGTAGCACAGGTTGTCGGGGAGTACCGGCACGACTTCCTTGCCTGCAATCCGTTCGGCCAGGTTCTGGGAAACGATTTTCGCCACGGCATGCGCAACGTGCGCGCTCTTGGGATAGTGGCCGAACTGATCGGAAATAAAGCCCATCGAGTCACCCACCACATAGACATTGTCGTCGTCGCGTGCGGTGAACAGGCGCGGATCAATATTGGCCCAGCCGGTGGGTTTGCCGTCAGGGCCTGTGCCCACCAGACCCGCGTTCCAGACCATGTCGGCCGCCTGATGCGGAGGCATGAGCACGGCATCGTCGAAATCAAAGTCGCCTGCAGTGGTCTTGATGTGTTTTTTGAAGGGGTCGATTTCACGCACCCGTGCATTGGGGACATGGGTGATGATGTCCGGGTACAGCTCCTGGAACGCGGCGCGGTAGCCCTCGCCAATCGGGGCGATATTGGGCTTGGGGTCCAGAATGATGATCTTGCCTGGAATCTTGTTGGTCTTGATGTGCCAGGCCATCAAACAAGCGCGTTCGTAGGGCGAGGGCGGACAGCGGTGGGGCGGCGGGGGCAGCGTCATGACAATGGTGCCGCCCTTGAAGGCCTTGAGCTTGTTCTTCAAAGCAAACATCTCGGCGTTCGGGATGTAGGCATTGGGAAAGTGCTGGCGTGTGTATTCCGCGGCGTAGGTGTCATTGCCAAACCAGGCGTCATAGGCATTGCGTATGCCGCCCGACAGGATCAGGTAGTCGTATTCCAGCGCGCCCTGGGTGGTACGTACGGTTTTCTTGTCGCGTTCGATGGCTGTGACTTCGGCATGCACCAGGCTGTACCCATACTTGATCGAAGGCGCCAGCATGTCATGGTTCAGGAAATCAGTGTTGACGATATCAATCAGCCACTTGTTGCTCATGGGCCCCGACCAGAAGGTGGGGTTGCGCTCGATCAGCACAACCTGAGCTTGGGGAACCAGCTTGGACAGATACTTGGCAGCGGTCATCCCGCCCCAACCGCCGCCACAAATCACAATGCGCGGGCCTTTGGTGTGGCGCGGCAGGATCTGACTGGTGTTGGTGATGATGGCGGGGGCTGAAAGGCTGGTGGAAGGAAGAACAATTGTTCCGAGTGCGGCGGCTGGGGTGGCCAGCAGAAAATTTCTACGATTCATTGCTATGTTCCTCGTGATCATGACATGACACACGTCAATCCTGGTAAGTAGACCGCTTGGTGCGAGCCAGTATAGCCAAGACTGTCGGGGCTGCGTGGGGTTTTTTGCCGGGCCAAGGCGTTGAAACCAAGGTTAGAGGCCGCTCAGGCACGGTGCAGCAGCGCAGTTCAGTGCGGGTGGGGGAAGAACGAAGTGGGGGGGAGGGCTGGTCGTGCGGTGGAAACGTCGGACTGCGGGTAAGGGTTAACACTCGGAAATGCTCAGGAAACAACAGAAAAACCGGATTTTTTGGATTAAAACGTAACGGCGCTATCTTTGTGCACAAAATCGGAGGATAGTGCAGGGAGAGAAATTTTTTCTCTGTTCGTTTTTACATTTAGGACTTATTTTGAAGACAGAAATTGGTATTGTGAAGTGGTTCAACAGCGAAAAAGGCTTCGGATTCATCGTGCCGGAGAACGGCGGCAAGGATCTCTTCGCACACCACAGTGAAATTCAGGGAACCGGGTTCAAAACATTGGAAGAGAACCAACGCGTTTCCTTCATCGAAGGTGCAGGCCAAAAAGGCCCATGCGCAACTAAAATCCAAATTCTTTGATGATGGGCTTGCCTGAACCGGCAAGCACCGCGTCAAACTGAAAAGGCCGGAACCCGTCAAGGTTCCGGCCTTTTTTAATGCTTGGCAAGTTGCCACCCGCAATCCAGAGATGGGCGCTGCGTGCTCTACCAGCAGTAGGTCCGATGTCGGGCAACTGGAGCGACACGTCGCTTTAGAGCGGCGTTGACGCGCTTAGCGGTACGGTCAGCCGAGCCTCCAGACCGCCACCTTGCCGGTTCAGCAGCTCCAGCGTTCCTCCATGCTGGGTGGCGATGGCGTTCACGATGGACAAGCCCAGCCCGTAACCGGCCTGTTGCTGTGAGCCACGCCAGAAGCGGTTCATAGCCAGATCGCGTTCGCTCTCGCTCAAGCCAGGGCCATTATCCAATACGCTGATACGCAGGTAACCCGGTTCTCCCGCCTCAATTCGCAGGCTGATGGCTGCCAAGGCCTTGGCATAGCGCAGGGCATTATCGATCAGGTTCTGTATGGCCACTGTCAGCAAGGACTTTTCAATTTGCACCGGTCCGGGTTGAGTGTGTGTGTCCAGCGTGATGGCGTCGATGGTGTCACCATGGATGGCCTTGAGCGCATGTAAAGCTGCATAGACGGCTTCATCGGCCTGACTGCTTTCCTGACTCGCACCCTGGCCGTCCAGCCGAGCCAGCTCCAGCAGCCTTTGCAGGATATTTTGCAGTTGCTGCACACCCTGATCGGCCTGACTTAAGGCGGCATCGAGCGTGTCACGCTCGCCAGGACGTTGGGCCGCCAGATGAGCCACTTGAAGGTGGGTTTTGATGCCTGTCAGCGGGGTGCGCAATTCGTGGGCTGCGCTATCGGTAAAGCGGCGTTCACGCATGATGGCGGCCTGTTGCCGCTCCAGCAGCGCCTCAATCGTACGCAGCAGCGGCTGTAGCTCCACCGGGGCTTTGACCTGGGGAAGCGGGCTGTCGTCACCGGGACGGCGGCGGGCCAGCAAATCCCGAATCCGCTCCAGAGGGGCCAGCCCGTGACCGATCCCTATCCACAACAGGAGCAGACTGCCAAACAGGGCCACTACGAAAGGCAGCCCGGCCGAGAGCATGATTTCCCGTACCAGGGATTCGCGTATCTCGATGCTGTCAGCGGCGGCAATCTGGATATGCCCCTCGCGCAGGACAAAGGTGCGCCAGCGCTTGCCGCCATGGATATGGGTGCCAAAGCCCAAGGCCACTTGCGACATGTCCGGACTGCCGGCGGTACGGCTGACTGCCTGAATCTCCACTTCACTGCGCACCACGCTGATCTCGCAGGCAACCCCGTCGCGGGCAATGATGTCCAAGGGGCGCTCGGCTGACTGGGCCAGCTCCTGTAGATTCGGAAATTGGGCCACCAGCCCGGCCACCATTCGCGCCGAGGCCGCCAGACGACTGTCCAGCGCCTCACGCAGGGAATGGCGCGCATCCATCAGCATCCAGGCCGCCACGGCACTCCATAGCACGGTCAGGGAAATGCCGATCACCAGCAGCAACCTCAGGCGCAAACTCATGTTGTTTCTTTCCTAGCCCGCCGGCCCCAGTCGGTAGCCCAGACCGCGAACGGTCTCAACGATATGGCTGCCCAGCTTGCGCCGCAAATGGTAGATATGGACATTGATGGCATTGCTTTCCAGATCCTGGTCGTACCCGTAGACGCTGTCACACAGCTGTTCGGCACTCAGAATGGCATGGGGTTTGTTGAGCAGGGCGCGCAACAGGGACAGTTCGCGCCGGGCCAGGCTGACTGGCTTGCCATCCAGAGTGACATGGCCGGTCGACGCACAGAAGCTTAATCGTCCATATTCAATGCAGTCGGTTTCGTGACCGGCCAAGCGTCGTGTCAGCACATGCAGACGCGCCAGCAGCTCGTCCAGGTCAAAAGGCTTGATGACGTAGTCATCGCCTCCGCCCAACAAGCCCTCGACCCGGTGATGCAGCGCATCGCGGGCGGTCAGGATCAGAATGGGCAGTTTGCGGCCCTGATCGCGCCAGCGGCGCAGCAGCGTCAGTCCGTCCTGATCGGGCAAGCCCAGATCCAGAATACAGACATCAAAGTGCGAGGACAGCAAGGCCGTATCGGCCAGACTGGCGGTGCCTACGTGGTCCACCGTCAAGCCGTGCAATCGCAGGCCGGCCACAATTCCGCTGGCGACCAGCGCGTCATCTTCAACCAGTAAGACGTGCATTCTCCCCCCTTGTCGCGAATGCGGCGTGTTCAGGCAAAGCCTGATGTTCATTACGTTTCGGCGTTCATGTTAGCAGTCTAGAGGCGGGCGGCAAAAGGCGCCTCTCTCTTAATTTGGCCTTAATCCTGATCCTCTACTGTGAGCTAGATTGCATTGCATTTGCATCTCGGTACTTACTTTTTTAATAAAACCGGCTGGGGCAATGACGTTTCTCCAGGCTTAGCCGCATGATCGATCTCGGGCATTTATTCACATGACTCCTATATTGGGAATATTACTGGCGACCAGTTTTGTCGCCTCTTTGGTGGCACTGGGCATTCTTGTCTGGGCCGTTGCAAACAAACTGATTTTCGTCGGCAAGAACGAGGCTGAAACCATCTTCATGAAAGGGGAGTTGGGCCAGCCTGACGATAGCGCTTCCTTTGGGGAGAAGAGCGAGGCGCAGGCGCATCGTTTTGACGTGTTGCGTGCCGGCATTGATCGCAGTGGCCGAGGGCCGGTTTTGCTGTTGGTGACGGTCGGAATTACCTGGCTGCTGATAGGCTCGGTGTTTGGCGTGATGGCATCGCTCAAACTGCACTGGCCCGACTGGCTGGCCGATGTGGCCCAGGTGACGTTTGGACGGGCGCGCACCTTGCACCTGAATATTGTGGCCTATGGCTGGTTGTCGGTGACCGGAATCGGTGTGGCCTTGTGGCTGTTGCCACGCATTTTTCATACGCCCTTGCGACGGCCCAATATGGTGTACTTCGGTGCGGCCTTGTGGACCCTGGGGGTCTTGGGCGGCACGCTGGCCGTTGCCAGTGGCTGGTCCGATGGCATTGAGTGGCTGGAGTTCCCCTGGCAGATCGATATTTTGCTGGCGGTAGGCGGTTTTTTCCTGGCCTGGCCGGCTATTGAAACTGCGGCCAAGCGCAAGTCGCGCCATATCTATGTGTCAGGCTGGTACTTTCTGGCTGGCATGGTGTGGTTTCCCTTCCTTTTCCTGGTATCGAATATCCCGGGCCTGCACATCGGTGCCCAGCAAGCTACCGTGAACTGGTGGTTTGCTCACAATGTGCTGGGTCTGTGGTTGACGCCGATGGGCGTGGGGGCGGCGTACTACATCATCCCTAAAATCATTGGCAAGCCCGTGTATTCCTACAACGTGTCTTTGCTGGGTTTCTGGAGCCTGGCGCTGTTCTACAGTCAGGTGGGCATGCATCACTTGATGGGGGGGCCGGTGCCGACCTGGGCCGTCACCCTTTCCGTGGTGCATAGCATCATGATGTTTGTGCCTGTGATTGCGGTAGCCATCAACCAGCACGTCACGGTGGCGCAGAACTTGTGGGCCTTCAAGCAATCCATGGCCTTGCGTTTTGTCTGGATTGGCGCACTGATGTACACCCTGTCCTCTTTCCAGGGGTCGCTGGAGGCCATCCGTTCGGTGAACTCGGTGACGCACTTTACGCATTACACCGTCGGTCACGCCCATCTGGGCGCCTACGGCTTTGTGTCCATGGTGATGTTTGGCACCCTGTATTACATGATGCCGCACATTCTGGGACGTCGCTGGCCCTTTCCGGCGCTGATCAAGACCCATTTCTGGCTGGTGACGGCAGGCTTCACGATTTATGTGCTGGCCTTGAGCGTTGCCGGGGTCGTGCAGGGCATGGGTCTGATGGACCCGGGCGCCAGTTTCGGCGAGATCACTCGCAAGATGGTTCCGTATCTGGAGGCCCGCTCGATCGGCGGCACCATGATGACCTTGGGTCATTTCATTTTTGCGGCTCACTTTGCCTTGCTGTTGTTGCGCAAAGACACCGCTGTTAATGCGACTCCTCCACTTGCTCGGGCAGATGCATCATGAACCGACTCTTACCTTTACTCATCGGAGCCATTGGCGTTTTGCTGCTGGCCACTCTCATGCTGGTGATTCTGCCGGCTTGGCAATTGCGCACCTCGGAGCCTCCTGCGCCATTGAAGCCCTATACCGTCCAGCAGTTGCAGGGCCGTGATCAGTACGTGGCGAACGGCTGCTTGTACTGTCACAGCCAGCAGCCCCGCTCGAGCGGTCAGACTCTGTTTGACACCGCCCGTGGCTGGGGGCGTGCTTCTACGCCCGGTGACTATTTTTACGACTCGCCCCACTTGCTGGGAACGATGCGTACCGGTCCGGACCTGTTCAACGTCGCAGCGCGCATGAAAAGTCGGGATTGGCACTTGACTCACCTGTACCAGCCGCGTGCGATTTTCGACTGGAGCCTGATGCCATCCTACCCTTATATGTTCGAACTGAAAGCTCAGCTCGAACCGGGCGATGTGCTTGTGCGTCTTCCCGAATCCTTGCAGCCAGAGGGCAAGCATGTGGTTGCCCGCCAGGAAGCCCTGGATCTGGTCGAGTATTTGCTGGCCTTGGATCGCACCTACGCGACTACAAGCCAGGAGTTGGATAAACGCGACCGCGGCTACGACCGCCGCCCTGGCGAGACCTTGATGGACTCGGGCGCTCAATAGGACATGTCATGACAAAGAAAAAAGATTCGAGTTCGCCTCTGGTCGAGAATATTGACCCTAGTTTTGAGCCATGGGAGCCACCGCGTCCCATTCCGATTTTTCTGCTGGCCGTGCTGGTGGCGCTGGCCTTGGCGGGCGTGGGCCTTTATCTGCATGATCTGGCCCCGCATGCCGCGCCAGATGAGTCCACTGTCATCGGCTCTCACGGCGGTGGTACGCCAGTCGTGCCGGCAATGGCTGCTTCAAGGGATGCACCGGTGCTGGTGTATTCGGGGCAGGGCAGTGTGTGGAGCTGCGCCTCCTGTCACGGTGAGGCGGGTGAAGGCGCGGGTATCACCCCTCGTCTGGCCGGTATTTCAGAGGCATATCTGCTCAAGCAGCTCGAGGATTTTGCCAGTGGCGCACGTTTGAATGAGTCCATGCAGTATGTGGCTCGTGGCTTGCAACCGGCGGATATGAAAGAGCTGGCCAGCTACTACGCCAAGCTGCCTGTCCCCGCTATTGCAGTACCCAGTTCGGACGCGGATCTGGCGCGTGGGCAGGCCTTGTTCCAGAAAGGAGACTGGAAGCAGAACGTGCCCGCCTGCATCAGCTGTCACGGCAGCCAAGGTGAAGGGGTAGGGGCTGCGTTCCCGCCGCTGGCGGCTCAACAGGCGGACTACCTGTTCAGTCAGCTGTCGGCCTGGAAAGGCGGTCATCGTCACAATTCGCCGCAAACGCTGATGGATGATATTGCCTCGCGCCTGTCCTACGAGGACCTGTATGCGGTTTCCTACTACGCCGCCTCCTTGCCAGCCCCTGGCACGCAGGCGAAATAAGATCAGAACAGAGAGTTTTTTATGAAAGATACGCAAGAGCAGGGTCGTGGCAAACCCGTCATGTCGGGCGGACGCAGACTGGCCTGGGGGGCCGGTATAGGGGTATTGCTGTTTGCCATCGGATATGGTCTGAACGCCAGGGGCTGGTTGTCTTTTTCCCTGGGCTCGCCCGATTCGGCGACGATTAAGGTGGGCGATGTCGGTTACAGCCGTGAGGCCATGCAAGCCGATCGAGAGGCGCAAAGCAAGGACAAGCTCGCGGTCACGGCGGGAATGCCGGTGGGCCCGGACGGCTACTTTGTGCCGCCTGCCGAGAGCAGCATTCCCGACACACCATACGGGGAAGCCGTTCGGCGTGGACAACAGATTTTTATGGAAACCTCCACGACAGTGTCGGATCACGTGGGCAACACACTGGCCTGTGTGAACTGCCACCTGGATGCCGGGCGCCGTGAGCATTCAGCGCCCATGTGGGGGGCTTATGTCAGCTACCCGGCGTACCGTTCCAAGACCAAGGCCATCAGTACCCTGGAAGATCGCATTATTGGTTGTTTTACCTATTCGATGAATGCCCAGGCTTCTTCTACGGGCGTGGCGCCACCGGCAGGCAGCGACGTCTACCGTGATTTGATGACCTATATGTACTGGATGTCTGACGGGGCGCCGACCGGTCAGAAGTTGCCTGGCGCCGGCTTTCCCAAGGTGAAAAAGACGGAGCTGGGCTATGACGTCGCGCGGGGTAAAGAGGTTTACACCAATAACTGTGTGCTGTGTCACGCGGTGGATGGTCAGGGACAGAAGGATGCTGAAAGTGGCGTGGTCTTCCCGCCTTTATGGGGGAATAACTCCTACAACTGGGGAGCGGGGATGGCACGTATTGATACGGCAGCGGGTTTCATCAAGGCCAATATGCCTTTGGGTAAACCATTTTCCCTGACCGATCAAGAAACCTGGGATGTTGCCGCTTACATCAACAGTCATGAGCGTCCCAAAGATCCCCGTCAGACAGGGACGCTGGAGCAGGCTCGCGTGGAATTTCACGATGGAGAGGAAAGCTACTACGGCAAGAAAGTGAACGGCCTTGTGTTGGGTGGGGGCGTGGACAAGTAAATGTTGGGCTGTTGGAAAGCGAGGTCGTAGGACGCCGGTACTGGGGATTTGCCGATTGATTGCTTCCTTGGACCCATAAGCAAAGTAATTGGGCAGCGGTTTGTGCCGTAAACACCCAATGAAATCAGGTCGATGGATGTTATGCACAAGCAGTTATCGGCAGTTGCAGCATCCGGCTGTCCAGTGACCTTGATGGACTGGGCTGAAAAGCACCCCATTAAACGGCGGATTATCCAGCATATGGTTGTTATTAATATCATAAAGAGATAAAAACCATACCTTATCTGCTTGGCACTCGCCGACCTGTTCCAACTTTTTTGACCTCTTTTTTCGAATGATTCCCTTTAAACAACTTGGCATCTGCGCCTTTGCTCTCGTGCTGGCAGGCTGTGCCGCACATCGGGCTCCTTCCCGCTTTGAGGGCAAACCTGTATCGGAAGCCGTGAACGCCATGCCCAAACGTTTGCAACAGTCTGGAATAACCAACGATGGCAAACCCTACTATTACTGGATATTTGACGAAGTTGAAACGGTGACATTCACAGATAGCTACGCCTATCACAACACCGATCGGCCTGGTATGACCACAGGCCTGTATTTTTATGAACGCGAACTGCCTCGCAAGTGCTCTGTGGTAGTGGTGTATGACGAAGCCACGCAAATCGTGACCGACTTCCAGGTCAATAAAACCCGCAACGCCAAATGCCGGAAAATGGAATCGTATCTGGACGGCAGCGCCTACAAACCCGGCTTTCTGCTGCAGTTCAAAGATCCTCTGCGTTAGAGACATCATTACAGACAGCAGAGTTAGGGCGATGTCTTGATGGGGTGGTCATCCGCCTGTTCTTTTCTGGGGGATGACCGATGTTCAAGCCGGTGCAGAGACAGCGTGAGGGAAGAAGCCCGCACCAGCATTGACGAAAAACGCCTACAAAGCCACCAAGCGCTTCAAGTCCAGCAAGGTGAAATGCCCATGATCCAGCCACCCGCCGGTATCAATGAAAAACACATTGCCCAATTGCCGCATTTTGTGCGTTGTCTGGTGCCCATGCACCAAGGCCCGCACGCCACCGACCAGACCGTCGTAGCCCGTCACATAGCGGTCTCTGGACCACATGCAAACATAGCGGTCATTGGCATCGAAAGCCTGGGTATGGATGTGTTGCCAGTCTTCGTAGGGGAAGTCGGCATGCACCATACCCACTAAACCCAGGGGCGTTTCAATTTCCATTGCCAAAGGCAGGGCTTGCAGGCGTTGCGCGATAAGGGATTGTTCGTCCGGTGTGCAGTCGTCCAGCCATAGCCCGCCATGCACACGATGGTCTACTTCTTGAATCGCTTGTCCAATCGCCCGCCGCCAGGTCAGTTGTTCGTGATTGCCACAAATTGCGTGAAACCAGGGCAGGTCAAGCCAGTCTAGAACCTGGTGCGACTCCGGGCCGCGATCTACCAAGTCCCCCACTGAAAAAAGCCGGTCCTTGGAGGGATTAAACCGAATCCGTTCTAAAGACTTCTTCAGCTTGGTGAAGCAACCGTGAATATCTCCCACGGCAATATCGCGTCCCAAGGTATTTGGCTTAAAGCGGGCTACATGCATTGTCATGTTCGGGCTGGGTGATACGTGCCCATCACGGTACTCATAGCCGGGACTGGAGTCAAGAAAGGCACGGCCTGGCGTAACCTTGCGTGTTGGACAAGCGGTCACGCCCGCCAGGCATCCGGGTAGCGTCAGGGTTGATCGGCCTGCTTCCGATAAACCTTAGTCTGAGCAGACTACGCGATGGGACAAGCAGACCGTGTTGGATGGCTTGGTCTAAAATCCCTGGAGCTTACTATTTTTTCTCTCTGAATTCCGAGGTTTTCATGTCTCACACCAATACGCCTGTTGATCCGGACGGCCTGCTTGAGTATTCGGTGGTCTACACCGATCGCGCGCTAAACCACATGTCGAAAACCTTCCAGGAAGTGATGCGCGAAATCTCTCGCACGCTCAAGCTGGTCTATCAGGCTCACTCGGCGATTGTGGTGCCGGGCAGCGGGTCGTTCGGCATGGAGGCGGTCGCCCGTCAGTTTGCGACTAATCGCAAGTGCATGGTGATTCGTAACGGCTGGTTCAGCTACCGATGGACGCAGATTTTCGATATGGGCTCCATCCCTGCCAGCACGACGGTTCTGAAAGCTCGTCCGATCGAGCCAGGGACGCAGGCGGCCTACGCGCCTGCGCCTGTCGAGGAAGTGATCGCCGCGATTCAGGCTGAAAAGCCGGCCCTGGTGTTTGCCCCGCATGTGGAGACGGCCTCGGGCATTATGCTGCCAGATGACTATATGCGTCAGGTAGCAGATGCGGTGCATGCGGTCGGCGGACTGTTTGTGCTGGATTGCATTGCCTCTGGCACCGTCTGGGTGGATATGAAGCATGTGGGCGTGGATGTCTTGATTAGCGCGCCACAAAAAGGTTGGACCGGTTCAGCGTGTTGCGGCCTGGTGATGTTGAGCGAGCGGGCTCGTCAGCACATTGACAGTACAACCAGCACCAGTTTTGTCTGCGATCTGCGCAAGTGGCTGCAGATTATGGAAACCTATGAAAATGGGGCTCACGCCTACCACGCGACTTTGCCTACGGATTCGTTGAAGGTTCTGCAAGAGGCGATGGCCGAGACCGAAGCGCTGGGTTTTGACTGGGTCCGCAATCGTCAGCTTGAGCTGGGTCGCAAAGTGCGCGCTCTGTTGAGTGAGCACGGTTTTCGCAGCGTGGCCGCGCCGGGTTTTGAGGCCCCGGGCGTTGTCGTGTGCTACACCACGGACGACGGGATTCATTCGGCGGCGAAGTTTGCCAAGGCTGGCTTGCAAGCGGCGTCGGGCGTGCCTTTGCAGTGTGATGAACCTGCCGATTTCAAGACTTTTCGCATTGGTTTGTTTGGCCTGGACAAGCTGACTCATATCGAGCGTTCTGTAGAACGCTTGGCCCAAGCCCTGGATGCCATTGAGGCGCTGTAAGGCGTGGGTGCACACCTTTTTTGCCCCCATGAAAAGGGAGCCGCGAGAGGCTCCCTTCGTGGATGACTGGGCTCGGCCGGAGCCCCTGCCCCGATTGACTGGGCCGGCATTCGAGGCAGGCCCAGCCGGATGGCAGGGTTGGCCAGCCGCCGCTGCTTAAGATTGAGGGTTTAGGGCTCTTTGGGCGCCTGGTTGAGTTCACCCATGGCAAAAGCGAGATTGACGGAGCCCACCAGCCCTGCCGTATGGGCCAGAGTCTGGGCCTCCTGGGCGCCCAGCAGCCCCGTGTGGGCTTCGGTCAGCAAGGTCATGCCGGTCAGACCTTCCTGATAAGACTCCAGCGCGCCCTGGTAGGTGATCTGGGCGGCCTCGACCAGACTGCTGGCGGCCTGGTGGGATTCCAGAGCTGCGCGCAAGGCATCGGCGGCGATGATCAGTTGCTTGTAGGCATCCTGCTCGGTCTTGACGACACGTTCGCGCGCAGTGTCAGCGCGTAACTGGGCTTCGCGCACTTGCTTGTTGCGCAATCCTGCATCGTAAAGCGGGATGCTTAAGGCCAGCACGGCCCCCCGGGAGGAGGCTTGGGGGCTGATCTCTGGCAGGCTGCCGACGCTCAGTGAGCCCATGCGCTTGGACATGAAGCCCATGAGTGCCAATTTGGGCATGAAGCTCGCTTCGGCAGATTCGATGCCCGCCAGACTGGCTTGATGCGCGGCTTGCAATGCCTGAACATCAGGGCGCTGTGCAATGGCTTTTTTCAGGATTGCGTTGCCGGGAATGTCCAGGTCTTCCGGCAAGGGCCGCGAGGCGCTGTCCGCGACCGAAAGCTCCGCCTCGGGCGACAGGCCAATGGCCCCCAATAACGTCTGATAGGACTGCCGTGCCAGTGTGCTGGCATTGACGTGATGCAAACGGGCCTGTGCCTTGAGTTGCCGCGCCTGGGCCACTTCGATCTGGGTGCCCAGGCCATTGCGTTGCCGCTCCAGAGCAATGTCTTCGATCAAGGTGGCATTTTTCAGACCTTGAGCAGAGATGCGCGCGCGCTGACGGGCCGAGTTGTAGTTGAAATAGCTGATGGACACCTCGGCAATAACGGCCTGGTGGACACCGCTGAAGGTGATCCGGCTGGCCATGGCCAGTTTGTCCGCCGCCTTTTGCAAGGCTGCCCGCTTGCCAAAATCGAACAGCAGCCATTTCAAGGTAAGCGAAGGGACGGCACCACTTAAATGGGTGTCGTAGTCCACATCGATTTCTCTGCCCAGAATGTGAACACTGTCATCCCGATCACTGCGTATATAGCCGCCCACCACACTGGCAGAAATAAGCGGCAGGTAGGCGCTTTGCACCATGCCGGCGGCTTCCGCAGCTTGCTGGGCCTCGCCCCAGGCGATACGGGTGCTGGGATTGAGGCGTTGCGCCAGATCGATCAGTTCAGGCAGGCTGTATTCGTGACCCGCCCGGATCGTAGGGATGGGCTGGCTGGAGTCGGGGCCCGGCTCGTTGGCCAGTGTCAGTCGGGGCGGCTCAGGGGCATCCTGACCGGAGGCGGGTGAAGCGACGGACCGGTGGTCCGGAGCCGCACAGGCCGTCAGGATCAGGACGGCGGTCACGCTCAGGCTAAGACGCAGAGCAGGCAAACAAGACATAAACATACACTCAGGAGGCGGCAGAATGGGTTAGCAGCGTGGCAGCATACTGCTGACCGCCTTCCAGGACCAGCTGCACGGCCATGCAAACCAATAAAAACCCCATGATGCGTGAGATGGCATCGACGCCGCCATGACCAATGACACGCACGATGCTCAAGGAGGAGCGCAGGCAGATGAAAAAAATCAGGCCGATCAGAACCGCCAGAATCACAGGGGCCACCATTAGGACCCATTGGGCATACTGTCCGCGCATGCCATGCATTTGGGACGAGGCACTGAGGACCAGAGCCATGGTGCCGGGCCCCACAGTGGATGGCAGCGTCAAGGGCACAAACGCGATATTGTTGTGCGAGGCCGTATGTTGATCGTTGGCCTGGGACACCATGTCACTGACAGCGGGAGGAAACAGCATGCGGAAACCGACGTAGGCCACGATCAGGCCGCCCGCGATACGTATGTCCACCATGGAAATGCCCAGGGCCGATGTAATCCACAACCCGGCGTAATAGGTCACCAGCAGGGCCAGGATCACGCATAGCGTTGCCTGGCGCAGCTGCTGTTTTTTTTCCTCTGCACTCAGGCTCTCGCCTAAAGACAAGTACATCACCATGGCGGTTAAGGGGTTGGCCATGGGCAGCAAAAATGCCAGCCCCAGGCCGATCAGTTTGAATAGCTGCATGATGTCGTCTGGCATGGGATCTCCTGGGGGTGAGGGTCAGGCGGGCAGGGCGTTCTTGTAGATTTTGCCATCCTTGATGATCAGCAGCAGGTTCTGGTCGGGCTGTTCCAGAAAGTCCAGACTGTGTTCGGGCTCGCCATCGATCAGCAGCAGATCGGCCAGAGCGCCAGGGCGAATGACGCCGAGCTCGCCTTCATATGGCTGGCGCAGGCCGGACAGTTGCAGCAGGCGGCCATTGTCTCCTGTCGCCATTTTCAGCACCTTGAGCGGTTCATAAAAACGGGTCAGTTTGGACAGCATCCGGCCGTGATGGGGAAGATGAGCGGGGGTAAACAAAATATCCGTGCCCCAGGCGGTCTGGATCTGGTATTTGTCGGCCAGTTCGTAGGCACGTACAGTGCCCACGGCAACCTGCTGCTGCTTGGCTTTGCTGTGTGGGTCGCGCTGGACGTTGGCATCCTCGTCGGCCAGGAATGGTTGCAAACTCCACCACACGCCTTCGCCGGCCATCATGCGGGCCGTTTCGTCGTCTGCCAGTTGGCCATGCTCGATGGATTTGACTCCCGCCTTGATGGCACGCTGGATGCCGCGCGCACAGTAAACGTGCACCATTACGTAGGTGCCCCAGTCGCTGGCGGCGCCGACGGCGGCGCGCAGCTCTGCATCGCTAAACTGCAATCCCTCCAGGGGGTCGTACAAGGACGTTACTCCGCCCCCAGCCATCAGCTTGATCTGACTGGCCCCCAACATCAGTTGCTCACGCACGCGACGCAGAACCTGGTCGGGCCCATCGGCAATACAGGTGACCCCGGCCCGTTCGGTGTGACTCAGATCGCCCTGCGCCCGGGGGACTTCGTAACGCATCCGGAAGTCGGCGTGCCCCCCGGTTTGCGCAATCATCGCCCCGCTGGGGTAGATGCGGGGACCGTGCAGCAAGCCCATATCAATACCGCGTTTTAGCGAGAAGCTGGGGCCACCGGCATCGCGCACGGTGGTAAAGCCGCGCAGCAAGGTACGCTCGGCTTCTTTGCTGGCAATCAAATGCAGATCAGCCGGGTCGGCCATCATGGCGGTCATCTGGTCTACTGCACACAGCAGACTATGCCAGTGTGCGTCAATCAGCCCGGGCATCAGCACTTTATTCTGACAATCCATGACGGTGGCATCGGCGGGAATCTCGGCTACCGGCATGACCGCTGTGATTCGACCCTGATCAATCTGAACGGCCAGACCGTTTTTCAACTCGGTGCTCTGGCCATCGAACAGGCGCAGATTGCTCAGAATGAGTTTTGGGGACAGGGCGAGCGGCTTTTGCTCCAAGGCATTGTTGGACTGGAAGGCCGGACCTGTTGGGGTGGCGTTGGGAGCAAAGCTGGCCGCTGCGCTCAGACGCTTGTGAATGAAAGGGATGGAGGGGTGCGCGCAAACACAGGCCGGCACACCGTGGCGATAAGCCAGACGTTGTTGGCGCAGAGCAGGGGAATGGCCCAGGTAAGAATAGGTCTGCATGGCGTCCTGAAAAATCAAAGGTAGGGGAAAGAGAAAGAGCGGACTCAAGACATGCGCAATTCGATCAGGTCCAGTAATCGGACCCGTTCGCGAGCGATTTCATCGGATATCTGACGGGTACGCGCCAGGGTGTAAACGGCGTTGCGAGCCGCGCGGATGGCTTGGATTTGCATGTTTTTCTCCAACTCCTGTTCGGCCAGATCCTGGTCAACCCCTTCGGCGGGCGGGCTATGGGCAATGGCGCTCAGGACCCGGTCGGCCATGGCGGTGTAGCGCGTTCCGGAGGACTCGGGATTGTGGGCAATCAGTTCATTCAGTGTTTGCGCGACCGATTGCGCACTGGCGTGTCGCACGGCCTGCTCGGCCAGTTCTTCCTGCTCCTGGCGGCGTCGCAAAGTCGGAAAGGAGACGCGTTTCATCAGGGGAGGTAAAACCAGGCTGGCGGTCAGCAGCGAGACGATAATGACGACCGAGGCCAGAAAGATCGCCAGGTCGCGGGCCGGGAAGGGACTGCCGTCCGTTAAGGTCAGCGGCAAGGTCATGACACCGGCCAGGGTGACGGCGCCCCGCACCCCCGCAACCGACAGGACCAGCACCAGCAGCGGATTGGCCTGAGCGGTTTCGTCGTGATGACGCAGCCCCAGTAGTGAAAGGCCTCGTCGCAGCCATAAATAGCCGTACACGCATAAAAACCGCAGTGCAATCAAGGTGGTACACATGGCCACCGCATACACCAGCAGCCAGGCAGGATTGTGGTGGCCGGTTTCTTGGACCACCTGTACCGCGCCCCGAAAAATGGCTGGCAACTGTTCGCCCAGCAGGACAAACATCATGCCGTTCAAGCTCAGTTGCACGGTGTCCCACACGGTCTTGCGCTGCATGCGGGTGGCGGCCAGCGCATTGCCCGAGAGTTCGGCATAGCTCATGGTAACGCCCGCCGCTACAGCAGCCAGAATGCCGGACGCTTCCCATTGCTCGGCCAGGTAGTAGGACGCAAAGGGCAGCAGCAGGCTGAACAGGACTTCGGCCCCGGGCTCCTCGCCCCAGCGGCGCACAAAGAGATTGCGCACCAGCAGCAGGGCGCGCGTGGTTGCCACACCCACGGCCAGGCCGACAAGCGTTAGCCACAGGAAGTTCTGGCTGGCTGCCGTGACTGAAAAAGAGCCGCCCAGAGCCAGGGCGACAGCAAGCCGAAACGCCACCAGTCCGCTGGCGTCATTGAACAGGGATTCACCTTCGAGCAGGGCTTGCAGTCGTGGCGGCAAGGGCACGCGCCGGGTAATGGCGGAAACGGCGACCGGGTCGGTTGGCGAAACAATGGCGGCCAATGCAAAAGCGACTGGCAAGGGCATGGCGGGAATAAGCCAGTGCAAAACATGCCCCAAGCCGAACACGGTCAAAAATACTAGGATGGAGGCCAGAACCAGAATGCCGATCCGATCTCGAATTAAACCTTCTTTGGAAATGCGCCAGCCGTCCAGAAAGAGCAGGGGCGGCAGAAACAGATAAAAGAACAGGTCCGGATTCAGGGTGATGCCGTGATTGAACCAACCTGCGATCAAAAAGCCGATCAGGATCTGCACCAAAGGGGCAGGGATGGCAACGGGAATCATCTTTACCATGCTGTTGCTGATTAAAACGGCAGCCAGCATGCTCAAGGTCAGGTTTACGTCGTCCATGGCGATTCTGTATAAATGACGGTGGTCATTGAGGCCCTATCAGAAAGTTGCTTGTCACTATACGCGTAAAAATGCGAGAGACACAGATGTACGATCCGGCAGGAATAAAAGGTCTATGCCTGAAAGGGCTCAGGTACAATTCCTCGCAGTTATCTGAGCAAGATACGGGGATCGTATTAAAAATAATCGGGGGGGTGCCACGCATGCGTGCGCTTACAGCCAGTCTGACAGTGCTGCCTTTGTTGGGCGGATGTTCTCTTGCGCCTTCGGTCTATATGGCAGGCTCGTATTTCCCCGCCTGGCTGGTGTGCGTGTTGCTTGCCGTGCTGTTGACCGTGTTGATTCGTTGGGGGTTGATCCGTGTGGGTGTGGACGATGCCCTGCCCATGCGCCTGCCCGTCTACGCCTGTCTGACGCTGGCATTGACGTTTGCCGCACTTCTTCTTTTCTTCGAGTAACTGAGCCATGACCCAGGCACAGACATCTTCTTCTCGTAAAGGCCTCGCCCGTGTATTGAGCGTGCTGATTGTTGTTGCCGCGCTTATCCTGGCCTGGTGGTACTTGCAGCGTTTGGCCAATAATCCCCTGTCTGAAGATGCGGTGATTGGCGCTGACGTTGTTCACATTTCCAGCTCCCTGCCCGGGCGCATTGAGCGCATGGCGGTGCAGGATGGACAGTATGTCAGCCGCGATGACTTGCTCTTTACCGTAGACCCGGTGTTTTATCAGCTGCGTCTGGAGCAGGCCCAGGCAGAGCTGGCGCTGGCTCAGGCCACGCTGGACATGAAGCAGCGGGCCGTGCGGGCAGAAGGACATAATGCGGTCATTGCCGGCGACCAGATCACCCGCGCCAAGACCAATCTGGCCATGGCTGCGCAAAGCCAGCGCCGCCTGGCGAACCTGGCGGCCAAAGGCTACGTTTCTCAGCAGCAGCTGGATGAGGCCAATACCTTGCTGCGCGATGCCCAGGTCACCTTGAAACAGGCCACAGAGCAGTCGGGTGCTGCCCAGGCGCTGGTGGGCAATACCCAGGCCGAGGAAGCGATGGTGCAAGCGCGCCAGGCCGGCTTGGCGATGGCCCAGCGCGATCTGGAACATACCCAGGTCAAGGCTCCGCACAATGGCCGTATCGTCGGTCTGCGTGTCGGGTCGGGAGAGCATTTGATGCCGGGCATTTCTGTGTTCACCTTGCTTGATACCGACTCCTGGTATGTCACTGGCATGTACCGTGAAACCGACCTGAAAGAGATCAAGCCTGGCCATTGCGCGACGGTCTACGTGCTGTCGGACCCTTCGCGCAAGCTCTCGGGCAAAGTCGAGGAAATCGGCTGGGGCGTGAGTAGTCAGGAGCAGATCAACCTGCCGCGCAGCCTGCCTTACATACAAAAATCCCTGAACTGGGTACGGGTGGCGCAACGCTTCCCGGTGCGCATTCGTCTGGATGCCCCCCCTGCGGATCTGATGCGCATGGGCGCCTCGGCCACCACCATCATTCATCGCGATGGCAACTGCTGAAACCGGCTCGCTGGGTCTGGCCCGGCTGGTCTGGCAGGATCTGCAGCCCACTCCCGGCCGTTTGGCGCTGAGCTGGCGCGTAGCAGTCTTGTGCGCCCTGATGGTGTTGTTGGCCATGAACTACGGCATTCCCGAGTCGGCCGTCAGCTGCTTCGTCATCTTTTTTGTGATGAAGTCCGATGCGGGTGAAAGTTCGGTGCTGGCCCTGGCGCTGGTCGTGCTGGTGTCGGTGGTGGTGCTGTTGATGGTGCCGTTGATTCAGGTCACGATCCAGTTCCCGGCCTGGCGTCTGCTGGCCATGGTGCTCACTTCCTTTGTGCTGCTGTTTCTGGGCGTGGCCAGCAAGCTGGGGCCGCTGGGGGGCATTATTGCCTTGGTCATCGCTTTTGTACTGACCTTGCTCGGTTATGTGCCTTTTGGCGAAATTGCTACCCGTGCGGTGCTCTATGCCTGGTTGATGACCGCCTCGCCCATGGCCTTGGTACTGATCTTCAATCTGTGTTTTGGTTTGTACCCGCACAAGGTGTTGCGTCGCGAACTGGCTGCTCGTTTGCGACTGGCCGCGCAGGGCTTGCAGGGGCAGGCCGATACACAGGATTTGTGGGATGAACTGGCGTTGGGCGTCAGCGCCCAACAGAAGCGATTGGGATGGATCAGATTGTTTCACTTGCGGCCTGCTCATGAGCAGGCAGAGCTGGAGCAAGCTATTCTCAATGTGTACCGAGCCTTGCTGGCGGTGGCTGTCTTGCGGGATCAAGGTCTGGATACGGAGCAGTCGGCCGTCTTTGCTCCGTATTGTGAACGCAGTGCTCAAGCCATCGAGCAGGGGCGCCTGCCGTCAGGTCAGGACTTGCCCGAGCTGTCTGCTTCCAGTGCCTTGGCCGTGCAGGACTTGCGCGATGCCTTGTTGGCCTTGTCGGGAGCCGTGTCCATTGGCAAGGCGGAACCCGAGAAGGAGTCGTTCATGGTCCCTGATGCGTTCCGCAACCCGGTTTATCAGCATCATGCCCTGAAGGCGACGGCAGCCGCTGTATTGTGTTATTTGATCTACAGCGCGGCGGACTGGCAGGGCATTCATACCGCCATGATTACCTGTTATGTGGCTGCCTTGGGTTCGACCGGGGAAACCGTTCACAAGCTGGCCTTGCGGATTGTAGGATGCCTGCTTGGGGCGGCGCTCGGCTTTGTGACGATCTTGTTCATCATGCCGTATTTGCAGGATATTGGCGCCTTGATGGCTTTGGTGTTTCTGGTGTCCTTGCTGGGTGCCTGGGTGTTTTACGGGCCCGAACGTATTTCTTATGCCGGTATTCAAATTGCTTTTGCCTTTTATCTGGTGGTTTTGCAGGGCTTTGGCCCCAGCTTCGATCTGGACTCGGCCCGTGACCGGGTGATTGGTATTTTGCTGGGCAATGCGGTGATGTATCTGATGTTTACCCAGGTCTGGCCTGTCAGTATCGCGGGGCCGGTGCGTCAGCGCCTGGGCAAGGCAGCGGAAGGTCTGGTGGGTTTGGGAGCCATGTGGCAAACGCGCCCGGCCCAGGCCGTGCAGCAGTCGGCCAGCGTGGCCCAGGAGTTGTCGGCAGCCAAATATGGGCTGGCCCTCATGCAGCTTGAACCGGGACGCCTGCGCCCCGAGCCCGCGCAGATTCAGGCGATGCAGGCCCAGTGGCAGGAGCTGCGACAGCAGTTCATCGGCCAGGCGTATGTGCCGGTATCGGACCGGCAAAGCGATTGATAACCCTCATTACCCAGAGGTGATTTTCCTGTCCCGGACGGCTCGTAGAATGAGCCTCACTTCCCATTATCGGGATCAAAAGAAGCGCCGCAAAGGCCTCGGTTCGGTCGGAGACACCCCCGTATACCTCTTCTTTCTGCCCATGTCTGCATTCTGTTGCGGGCAGGGGCAGGACTTGTCTTTGCTCAACGCCCGCTTTTGATTCAGGTCGTGAGAGGCGCCTTGCCCCTGGGGGGGCGGGACCTGTCCATTACTGATTCCTGATGACGGCAACGCACCGTTTCAGACATCACAATACTGATAAAGGAGCATGGAGTATGGCTGAGCAAGAATCCGCATTGCGGCCAGGGCAGGAGGCCTTGGCTCCGCCGCTTACGGGTGGTTGGTTGCAACAACATTTTGCGTATACAGAGCGCGGCAGTTCCCTGCGTCAGGAGGTATTGGCAGGGCTGACCACCTTTCTGGCAATGGTGTATTCCGTATTTGTCGTGCCTTCCATGCTGGGTAAGGCGGGTTTTGATACTTCCGCTGTTTTCGTGGCGGTCTGTCTGACCAGCGCCCTGGGCTCTTTGCTGATGGGGTTCTGGGCGAATCTGCCTATTGCCGTGGGCTGCGCCCTGTCTCTGACGGCATTTATGGCTTTCGATCTGGTTCTGGGGCAGCAGCTCAGTCCAGCCGTGGCGCTGGGCGCGGTCTTTCTGATGGGTTTGATCTTCACCCTGATTTCGGCCACTGGCATTCGTACCTGGATCTTGCGCAATCTGCCGTTGGGAATCGCGCACGGCACGGGCATAGGCATTGGTCTGTTCCTATTGATGATTGCCTCCAATGAAGTGGGCCTGGTCACTCGCAATACGGGCGCCGGTTTGCCAGTTGCTTTGGGGGATGTAACTTCCATGCCAGTCTGGCTGAGCGTCGTGGGTCTGGCAGCGATTTTTGGACTGGAGCGACGCCGCGTAACCGGGGGCATTTTGCTGGTGATACTGGGCTTGTCTGCCATCGGCCTGGTGTTCGATCCCAATGTGCGTTTTACAGGCCTGTTCGCCATGCCCAGCTTGTTGGGGGAGCACTCTCTGATTGGGACCATGGATATTGGCGGCGCTTTGAACGCGGTTGTGTTGCCCAGTGTGCTGGCCTTGGTGATGACAGCGGTGTTTGATGCGACAGGGACGATTCGCGCGGTGGCAGGCAATGCCGGACAGTTGGACAAGGACGGCCAGATCATCAATGGCAGTCGTGCCTTGACAACGGACTCCCTCAGCTCCCTGGTGTCGGCCAGTCTGGGGGCGTCGCCCGCTGCTGCCTATATTGAGTCTGCTGCCGGTACCGCGGCAGGGGGGCGGACTGGTTTGACCGCGGTGGTGGTCGGGCTGGGCTTTTTGATGCTGATTTTCCTCTCGCCTCTGGCTGCATTGGTACCCTCCTATGCAACGGCACCGGCCCTCATGTATGTGGGCTTGCTGATGTTGGGTGGCGTGCGTCATCTGAATACCGACGATACGGTCGATACGATGGCAGGCCTGGTGTGCGCGGTGTTTATCGTGCTGACTGTCAATATTGTCACGGGCATCATGCTGGGTTTTTGTACGTTGGTGCTGGGGCGCCTGTTTTCAGGTGAGCTGCGCCGCCTCAATGTAGGTACCGTGCTGATTGCCCTTGCCTTGGCCGTCTTCTATCTGGGTGGTTGGGCCTTGTAAAGCTTGACTTGGGCAGCATGGCTTTCCCCCGTACACTAGCTCTTTTTTTCCACAATGAAAGGGGCGCGTGTGCTGGTCGCATTTGATTTTGATGGCACCATTACAGACCGGGACAGCTTGCAGGACTTCATCCGTCGCATGCGAGGCTGGCCGGTCTGTATTCGGGCCTACCTGGCTTGTGTGCCGCGCTTTCTCGTTTGGGATCGGGGGCCGCTGCGTCGTCAGGCGATCAAGCATTGTTTTCTGCGCAGTGCCCTGGGTGGATTGAGCCGTGCGCAGGTTCAGGCCTTGGCAGACGTTTATGTACGGGATTATCTGCCACGGATTCTACGCCTGGAGATGATGGAACGGGTTCGTGCGCATCGTGAGCGAGGGGACACGGTGTTGTTGGTCAGTGCCTCGCCGTCCATATATTTACAGCTCTGGGCGCACGAGCAGGGGATGGCTCAGGTGCTGGCGACCGATTTGGCATTTGATGAGCACAAAGGTTGTAGGGGCCTGGCCAGCGCTAATTGCTGGGGAGAGGAAAAAGTGCGTCGCCTTCAGGCATGGCTGGGTGACAAGCCCGTGGAGCTGGACATGGCTTATGGTGACAGCCCAGGTGACGGACCGATGCTGGCGCATACGCGCCAGCCCTGGTTGCGGGGGCGTGATGCGGCACTGCCGAGACTGGAGGGCTGAACAGAGGCGGCTGCTTTCGGGGCCGACAATCTAGGTGCCCACGGCGAGATCGTAAAATGCCCGACCCACATGTGTTGCGGGACGGGCATGGTGAGATGAGTCAGTCAGGTCAAAGACGCTCGTCGTGTTCAGGGCGGCGAGCACTCAGGGTCGGCTCAGGTGACATCAGGCTTCGTTGCGTTTGATGGCCATGCCCAGCAACAGGCTGGCCCAACCTTGAGTGAGCAGGTCGATCCCCAGGATCAGGCCTAAAATCCAGACACTATTGCCTGGCCAGCCAGCAGCAATGATCAGCCCCGCCGCCAGCGTGATCAGTCCGGAAAAGGCCATCCAGCCGCCGCCAGCCTGGGCGCGATTCTGAAACCAGATCCACAGCCGGAATGCTCCGGATGCGATCAGGAAAGCGCCAAAAACCAGGGTCAGCACTGTTGCGCCCATCAGAGGATTGCTAATGGCAATCAGACCGGCGAACAAGTACAAAATGCCACTCAAACTCCAGAATAGAAAGCCACGCCAGCCTTTGGAGCTCCAGGCATGGATAAGATGCAGCACCCCGCCTATGCTCATCAGGATACCGATGTAAACGACGCTGGCAACCGTGGCACCTACGACATAGATCAAGGCGACCAGACCCAGAATAATCAGGGCGATGCCCAGACCAATAAACCATCCTGGCTTCAAAGGTAGTTGACGTAGCAATTCAGAGCGATTGGTGTCATGAGGACGTGAGGCCATCTGCATACTCCTTGCAAGGTTAAACCGGCGCTACGGTTTTAACTGTACTCCAGACCCGGGCAGGGGCCTAGTGATACGCAAAGGCAGGGGGCATTGTGTCTGAAGGGCGACGGCCAAAAGACGAAGGCCCTACCGTTGCGGTAGGGCCTGTGGCCGCTCTGGCGGCGGTGAACTACCATGATGGCAGTTTTGGAAAGCTGCGTTTCAGGCAGCTTACTGACACTTTGTCAGTGATTTCACTGTACGTCAGCTAATCAAAACCTGCCAATTATGGAAAACCCGCAAATGTGAAACCCGGCCTTTTCTTCCATGAACGAAGCGGCTATCGGGCCGGATGACACGGGCTCAATGGCCGCCGTGCGCGCCGTGGTGGCCTTGGCCCGCCTTGCTGTTCAAGGCGCGTACGGGGGCATGAACCTTCAGCTCCTCTTTCTGGCCGGCGGCATTCAGGATCTCCAAAGTGAGATCCACGGAGCTGCCCACTTCAAGCTGCTTGTCCAAACCCAGCAGCATGATGTGGTAGCCGCCCGGTTTCAAGTCCACCGCTGTATCCGCGGGCAGGTCGATTTTCTCAACCTGACGCATACGCATGACCTCGTTTTCCATGGCCATTTCGTGCACTTCAACCTGTTTGCTCAGGCTGCTGCTGGCACCCAGCAATTGGGCGTTGTCAGTGGACTTGAGCACCATGAAGGCGCCGGTCGCCTGTTGGCCAGGAACGGTGGCGCGCACCCAGGGATCAGTCACAGTGACTTCGGCCTGCGCCAGAGTGGGCAGGCTCAACAAAGCGGCCAGGGAGAATAGAGAGCTCGCAATCGTACGTTTCATATTGATTATCCTGTTGGGGTTCACTTGCTCAAAGCCAGCACCTGGCGGATATCAGCCGCGGCTTCGTCAGCCGTTTGCGTATGGCGCAGGGCAATTTGCAGCTTGCCTTGGGTGTCATACACATAGGTCAAGGCACTGTGGTCCATGGTGTAGCTGGAGCCGGTCGGAACCTTTTGGTAAAAGACTTTGAAGTCGCTGGCGGTTTTGGCCAGCTCTTCTTCGGTGGGGCGCAGAGCCACGAAACCGGGGTCAAAAGCCTGCATGTAGGCACGCAGCAGTTCGGGCGTGTCGCGCTCTGGGTCAATGGAGATAAACAAGACCTGCAGCTTGTCGCCATCCTCACCGAGCTGCTCCTTGATGTCGACGGCACGAGTCAGTGCAGTCGGGCAGACGTCAGGGCATTGGGTAAACCCAAAAAAGATCAGCACGATCTTGCCACGGTAGTCCGCCATCGTACGACGTTGGCCTTCGGTATCCAGCAAGCTGAAATCCTTGGCAAAGTCGGCGCTGCTCATGTCCACCCCTTCCAGGTTACGGAAGGCTGGTTGCTTGGGGGTCTTGTCGCCGCAGGCGCTCAGGACCAAAGGAGTCGCCAGCATGGCAAGCAAAAGCTGGCGGCGAGAGAAGGAGGCGTTCATAGAAATATCCCGCTAATTGACAACATAAGGTGGCCGCGTCGGGCAGCCGGGGCAGGTCAGCAAGCGAGCGAGGAAGGCGGGCCGCGCGCACTCAGGGGCGGGCCCGTTAGGGGAAGAACGGGAGCCGCCGCCTGTTGGGCAGTGTCCCAGGTATGAGGGAGCGTGGGTGCCAGATCCCAGGCGGGACTGGGCCCATCGTTAAGGGCTTTTTGCGCCTGGGCCTGCGCGAACAGACAGGCGGCATGCAGGCTGTGCTGCTCATCGTGTTTTGGGTCGGGGAGCTGAGCGCTCCATTGCGCCAGGAAGGGGCCGCCTTGAACGCACAGGCTCAGGGCGGCGGCGTTGTCCGGATTGGCACTCGGCATGTAGCCGTTGGGGATCAGTCCGCGCAGCAGCAGGGCGCACAGTGCCAGCACCAGTAAAAACCGGCTGCGAGTACCCGAGAAGGAAAGTGCGCAGTGCCTGATCATGATCTCAGCATTCTAGTACAGATGGAAATCTGTTTGCCCAGATTCTGTGGCACAGTATTTGCCTATCATCAAGGAGCTTGATATGCGACAGATTTATGGAGTGCTGGGCGCTTTGCTCATGGTCGGCGGACTGATGGCGTGCTCAACTGCGGATCGTTCCTCTGACACAGGCTGGAGTCGGTCATCCGGCGTGCAGGTGTATGGAGAAGTGGATGCCGGAATAGGGACAGTGCAGCAGTCTCGTTAGGGAGACTGCCGCCATCGCTGCTCAGGCCAGCGCCTGGCCCGCGCTGTCAGCCATATCCTGTTTTTTGATGATGTCGTCCGGCTCGGCCTCATCGTTCAGGTACGACAAGGCTTTGCTCAGGCTGTAAGCCGGCTCGAAAGAGTCGGGGTTGGCCATGGGCCAGCCCACCCGGAAAATGGTTTGGCGGTAGTGGCCGCGCAATAGCTCACCTTTCTTCAAATCGGGGAACAGGGCCGACAGAACCCGGACTTCGCCGTTGCTGATGCGGCGGGCAATATGGTGGGGGCGCAGCTGGTCAGGGTGCTCCAGCCCGGCAGCACCCAGCAGCTCGGCCAGCGCTTTGAGCGTATTGCCGTGGAAACTGGCCACGCGCAAGGATTTGTCGTCAACCACCAGCGCTTTTTGACGCTGCGGGTCTTGGGTAGCCACGCCTGTCGGGCATTTGTCGGTATGACAAGCCTGGGCCTGGATGCAGCCCACCGCAAACATGAAGCCGCGGGCGCTATTGCACCAGTCCGCGCCCAGGGCCATGATGCGTGCCATGTCAAAAGCACTGATGATCTTGCCCGAGGCGCCCAGACGAATCTGCTCACGCAGGCCGATGCCGACCAAGGTGTTATGAACCAGACGCAAGGCTTCGCGCAAGGGAGTGCCCACATGGTCAATGAACTCGACGGGAGAAGCTCCGGTTCCGCCTTCGGCCCCATCGACGACGATAAAGTCGGGAGTAATGCCGGTTTTGAGCATGGCTTTGGCAATTGCAAACCATTCCCAGGGGTGTCCGATGCACAGTTTAAAGCCCACCGGTTTGCCGCCGGACAAGGTACGTAGTTGAGCGACGAACTCCAATAGCTCCACGGGTGTGCGGAACGCGCTGTGACTGGCCGGGGAGTTGCAATCCACGCCCTCCGGGACGCCCCGCGCCAGCGCGATTTCGGCCGTCACTTTGGTGCCGGGCAAGATGCCACCGTGGCCAGGCTTGGCCCCTTGCGACAGCTTGATTTCAATCATCTTGATGTGATCCTGGGTCGCACGCTCGGCGAAACGCTCGGGTGAGAAGTTGCCGTGCTCATCGCGGCAACCAAAATAGCCCGACCCGATGTTCCAGATCAGATCTCCGCCATGGCGCAGATGATACGTGCTGATTCCGCCTTCGCCTGTATCGTGGGCAAAGTTGCCCATTTTGGCGCCCTTGTTCAGCGCCAGAATGGCATTGGCCGACAGCGCCCCAAAACTCATGGCCGAGATGTTCAGCACAGACAGCGAGTAGGGCTGCGTACAGTCTGGCCCGCCCACCTGCACTCGGAACTGCGAGTCCTTGATGTGTTTGGGCGTCATGGAGTGGTTGATCCACTCGTAGCCGTTGTTATAGACCTCTTGATGGGTGCCAAAGGGCTGCTTGTCGATCTGCTGTTTGGCACGCTGGTACACCAAGGAGCGATCGGCACGCGAGAAGGGCAGTTGCTGCTCATCGCCTTCCAGGAAGTACTGGCGAATTTCAGGTCGAATGGCTTCAAAAATAAAGCGCAGATTGCCAATAACCGGGTAATTGCGACGAATGGCATGACGAGTCTGAGTGATATCGACCAAACCTTGCACGCATAGGGCCAGCCCGGGAATGGCCAGCCATAACCAGCTCGCGCTCTTGAACAGGGACAACAGCAAGAAAAAGGCGGTAAGACCAATGATGATGTAGAAGGCGGTGTAGCGTGTCAGCCACTTTTGCATAAAGACTCCTGCCATAAAAACGGGGTGAGGGAACAGGATTTCGGGTACCTGCCCATCAGGATGCCCACATCATAGAACGGCCCCGTACGGTTTGACTATGCCTGGGCTGCGATAGTTAATGAAAACTGACAATGAAAGGCGACCTTGCAGAAAAAGTCCCGATTTGCTGCAAAGGGTTGACGTAGAAAAAGCCTTGGAAACGGGGCAGACAGGCTTGTGCCGCCACGGCGAGCAGCGGTTTGCATTCGAGCGCCAGGTCCTTGAGACAAGCCGTAGCGCAAGTGGCACTCTGCGCCACGACTCGACAATTGAATAGATAGGTGAGCTATCTATATAATTGAAGTTTCGCTCGTTTAGACGTCCCTTTCTTTTATGTCTGTTTCTTTTCCCTGGCTCCAGCTGGACAGGCCTGCGCTGCTGCATGGTTTAAACATGGCGTTGGCTGCCGGCTTGTCGTTTGCGATTGCGGTTTTGCTGTCTGTCGACAACCCGTTCTGGGCCGCCATGCCAGTGTGGGTTCTGTCCCAGCCCTATCGGGGACTGGTGTATGAGCGCGCCTTGTGGCGAATAGTGGGAACCCTGGCAGGGGCAGGGCTGGGGCTGGCCTTTCTGCATTTGCCCCACCCTTATTGGCAATTGCTGGGCATGGCCCTGGTAGTCGGGGTGGCCTCCGCCTTGACCCATGTGTTGCGGGGTGCCTTGTCATATTTGCCCATGTTGGCGGGCATCACGATTGGCGTGGTGGTCCTGCCCTCGGTGCTCTCGCCAGACAGCTCCTTGGATCTGGCGTTGTCGCGCGTGCAGTGCACCCTGATCGGGGTAGTGGTCACTACCGTCCTGTGCTCCCGCACGACGCCGCATAGCCAGCGCCAAACGTATTACCAACGGGTGCGTGTTCTGGCGGCGGACGCTTTGCGTCTGGCGGCGCATGCGCTGGGCCCTGCTTATAAAGAGTCGGACCCGGCCCTGTCCGCACGGATAAGGCAGGAAATAGTGGACTTGGATGCTCAGGCCCGTATTACGGCTGCCGGTTCCTGGGATGCTTATCGTCGCCTGCCCTATGTGGACGCGTTTTTATATGCCGTGATCGAGCTGTTGGCCGCCAGTGAGCTGATTGTGCGCCAAAGAGAGCGGGGTCGTTTGCCCGCCGCCGATGAGGCGCAGTTCTTGCTGGAGCAGGCGCAGCGTCTGGAGCAGGGGCATTCTTTGACGGTGTTGGAAAAAACCGGCGTCAGGCCGCCCGAGCAAATCAGTTTGGCGCGGTTGCGTCGAGCCATGGGGCAGATTCGGCGGGCTGAAACGGGTCTGTTTGCCGCTCGGACACCAGCCCGTCGGGGCCCTCACCGGTTCTTGGCCACCCCGGCACGGTCGGTGGACTGGCCTCTGGCAACACGTACCGGCTTGATTAGCGCCTTGGCTACCTTCAGTGCAGGGGCGCTTGCCTTTGCCTTGTCCAGTCCGGCACTGGAGCTGATGGCGATGGGGGTATGTACTTTCTCCATTATTTTGGGCTCCATGCCACGTCCGCAGCTGATGAGTCGCACCATGTTCACCGGAATTACGGTGGGCGTGCTGGTGGCCAGCCTCTATCGCTATCTGATTCAGGGCTATTTGGTGACGGACTGGCAGGTCATCGTTTCAGTGCTGCCTTTTGTGGTGGTGGGTGGTTTGTTGCGGGCCAATCGCCCCACATCTGCTTGGGCGCTGGATGCCAATATGTGTTTCCAACTGGCCAGTCAGGCGGGTATGGCAGCCGTTAGCTGGCCGCTCATCATCAAGGAGTCCGTGCCTTTGCTGGCGGGTTCTGCGGTGGTATGCAGCGCCTTTTTTCTGTTGCCGCGTCGTACCCACCCGCGTGGGCAGGCTTTGGTGCGGCGGGTGGTGCGCGAGCTGTATCCCTTGATCCGTCGTTCCCGGCCACGCCTGTTTCGCGTCTGGCGGGCACGGGTGGCCCGGCAGTGGGTGCGCCTGCTGCACTGGATGGGGGAGCAAGCGCCGCAGGGTCTGGTGTCGCTGATCAATCTGGGGCATGGGATTGTGGCATTGAAGCGTCTGGGCAGGCGGGGCGCGCCGCAGCAGACTTGCGTCAGTCTGGTATGTGAACTGCTGGAGGGGTTTGAGAGCCAGCCGCAGGAGCTGGCTCAACAGTTGCTGCGTATCAGTCAATCTTGTGCCGATCCTGTGCTGGCAGAGGCGATCCGGGATGTTGCTCAGTCCTTGCTGGGGGCTACTCCCGTTCTGGTTTATGCTTACCCCCCTAATACGGTGCCTCGTGCTGTGGAGTCGACCTGATGAATCACCAACTGTATGAACGGTTTGGCTTGTCCATGATTGTGCTGGCGCGTCTTTACCGTCGTGAGCTGGACCAGACGCTGGGGCGTTACGGTGTGTCCGAGGCCACCATCCTGCCTATTCGTTATCTGGCTCAGCTGGGCGAACCCATACGTCAAGGCCAGTTGGCGCGCATGATGCGTCTGGAGGGCCCGACACTGGTTCGTCTGATTGATCAATTGGAATCGACGGGTTTGCTCGAACGTGTGCCCGACGAGCAGGACAAACGGGCGCGGCTATTGTGTCTGACGGACAAAGGACGTGACTTTCATGCGCATTTGCTGGAACTGTTGCGCCAGTCGCGCGCCCCCTTGTTTGCCGGCATTCCCGAACAGGATATTAAGGCGGCCTTGCGCTGTTTTGACATGTTGGCCAGCAATCTGGGCCTGAAAGCCAGCGATATGAGCAGCCTGTTTGGACAGCATTCAGGGCAGGTTGCTGACACGTAAGCGCATGTTCCAGATGGTGAGAGAACGCGGAACTTTATTTCCTGCCGTATTTCTTTATGTTTGAATAAACCGTCCTTGTGTCCTGATAAGGAGGGTTTGTCATGAAAGATCTGGATCTGGCTAGCCTGGTCAATATCCTGAGCGATGCCAAGCTGACGCTGGCAACGGCGGAATCATGCACGGCGGGTTTGATTGCATCCACCCTGGCCGACCAGAAGGGGGCGGCAGCCGTACTCGACTGCGCGTTTGTGACCTATTCGCCACAAGCCAAGTATCGTTGTCTGGGCGTGGACCAAAGCGTGCTGTCGGAAAACAATCTGTGCAGTGAAGCGGTAGCCAGAGCCATGGCCAAAGGCGCAGCGCAACTGACTCCGGCCAATCTGATCATTGCCAATACCGGCGTGGCCGATGATATTGCCGAGCCACAGATTCCCGCCGGAACGCAGTGCTTTGCGTGGCTGTTCAAGCCGCAGGACAAGTTTGATCCTTTGGTCGTGTATACCGAGACGATTGTGTTTGACGGCACACGGGATGAAATCCGTCAGCAAAGCGCGCGCTATGCCCTGGGCCGCATAGAACACTGGCTGGGGCTGGCCAAACAGGAACGCCAGGGCGTGGGCCCTGGCGTTTGAGAGAAGCGACAGCCTGTTGGCCTAAGCCAGGGTAGGCTTAGTCCTCCAGGTACTTGCGCCAGACGCGGGGCAGGATGCCGCCGTGACGCCAATACTCCATGTCCTCGACAGTATCCAGTCGTACAGTGACCGGTACGGACTGGGTGCTGCCATCCAGACGGTGGATAATCAGCTGGGCTTGCGAACGTACGCCCAGGTTTTCTTCCAGACCCTTGACGTCAAAGGTTTCGGTTCCATCCAGGCCCAATGTGTCGGCATTGGTGCCTTCCTGAAACTGCAGGGGCAGCACACCCATACCGACCAGGTTGGTGCGGTGGATACGCTCGAAGCCTTCGGCAACCACCGCTTTCACCCCCAGCAGTGCCGGACCTTTGGCCGCCGAGTCACGGGACGAGCCGCAACCGTAGTTCTTGCCGGCGATGACCAGCAGCGGAACCTGGCGTTCCTGATAAGTTTGAGCAGCTTCAAAAATGCGCATCACTTCACCCTCGGGCATCACCTTGGTGACCCCGCCTTCCACGCCGGGAACAATCTTGTTGCGCAGACGGATGTTGGCGAAAGTCGCACGCTTGACCACTTCATGGTTGGCACGGCGCGTGGTGTAGTTGTTGAAGTCTTTTTGCTCCACCCCCTTGGACAGCAGGAAGTCAGCGGCAGGCGTGCCCAGGCTGATCGAACCGGAGGGCGAGATATGGTCCGTGGTGATGGAATCACCCAAAATGGCCAGTGGGCGCATACCGTGCAAGTTGGCCACGGGGGCAGGCTCGCGCTGCAGGCCGTCAAAGTAAGGTGGTTTGCGGATGTAGGTACTGTCGGCTTCCCAGGGGTAGTGACCGCCATTGCTTTCGCGGGCCAGGGCGTCCCAAGGCTCGCCACCGTCGTACAGCTCGGCGTAGCGTTCGATGAACAGATCGCGGTCGTAAGCGCCGTGGATGGCTTCTTGCACTTCGGCGGATTTGGGCCAGATGTCGCTCAGGTAGACGTCTTTACCGTCCTGATCTTTGCCCAGCGGGTCGCGGGTCAGGTCCACATTCAGATTGCCGGCCAGGGCGTAGGCCACGACCAGAGCGGGCGATGCCAGGTAAGCGGCACGCACGTTGGCGTGAATGCGGCCTTCAAAGTTGCGGTTGCCGGACAGTACGGCGGTGGCGATCAGCTTCTCCGATTCAATCGCGTTGACGATATTGGCAGGTAGCGGTCCCGAACCACCGTTACACGTGGTGCAGCCAAAACCGGCAATGTTGAAACCCAGCACGTCCAGATCATCCTGCAACTGGGCGCGTTCCAGCACGTCGGCGGTCACCTGGCTACCTGGCACCAGCGAGGTCTTGACCCAAGGTTTGCTGCGCAGGCCACGAGCGACAGCGTTACGCGCAAGCAGGCCGGCGGCCATCATATTGGCGGGGTTGGCCGTATTGGTACAGGAAGTAATGGCGGCAATGACCACATCGCCATCATTTAACACGAAGTCCTCGCCTTCCACGGGCACTGCGCGTTGCGGATCGTAAGGACGGCCGGCAATTTTCTGGTGATGGGCGGGGAAGGACTGGGCCGCGGTATCCAGATCCAGGTGATCTTCAGGATTGCTGGGGCCGGCCAAGCTGGGTTTGATGCTGCTCAGATCCAGCTTCAGCACGGTGTCGTACACGGGAGCGGGAGCGGCCGGATCACGCCACAGCTTTTGTACCTTGCTGTACTGCTCGACCAGATCAATCTGCTCTTGTGGGCGGCCTGTCATGTGCATGTAATGCAGTGCCGCGTCATCGATCGGGAAAAACACCGCAGTGGCGCCGTATTCTGGTGCCATATTGGCGATCATGCCGCGGTCGCCCAGGGACAGCTCGTCCACGCTGGGGCCAAAGAACTCGACAAACTTGCCCACTACCCCCAGCTCGCGCAGTTTCTGGGTAATGACCAGCACCAGATCGGTAGGCAATACGCCGTCATTTAGCTTGCCGCTCAGTTCAATGCCGACCACCGCTGGCAAGGCAATCGCCACGGGCAGGCCCACCATCACCGCTTCAGCTTCAATGCCACCCACGCCCCAGCCTAGAATGCCCAGGCCGTTGACCATGGGCGTGTGGCTGTCGGTGCCCACGCAGCTATCGGGGTAGACCAGATCCACATCCTTGCCTTCTTCGGTCCAGACGACCTGACCAATATGCTCAATGTGCAACTGGTGCATGATGCCTTTGCCGGGCGGAACCACTTTGACGCCGTCAAAGTTGCTCGAACACCAGCGCAAAAAGGCAAAGCGTTCGCCATTACGCTCGTACTCGCGGGCCAGATTGATGTCGGCTGCCTTGGGGTTGGCCCAGCTGTCCACTTGCAGGGAGTGGTCGATAATGACGTCGATAGGGACTTGGGGGCGCACGCGGCTGGCGTCGCCTCCGGCCGCTTGTACGCCTTCGCGCAAGGCCGCCATGTCCAGCAACATTACCAAACCCAGAATGTCCTGACCAAATACGCGGGCAGGGTAGAAGGTGATGCCATCGCCCACCTTGCGCTGGAGCAGGGAATCGATTTCCTGATCCACGTCGGCGTGACGCACGGCCTTTTGACGACAGAGGTTTTCCAGCAAGACACGCAGCGAATAGGGCAGCTTTTCAATACCGGGTATGTCGGCAATGGGAACGTAACGCACGGAACGTCCGTTCAGGGACAGCGTTTGTAGGGCAAGAGACTGGGACATGGCAAACGATTCATCCGTAGTAAGTAGCCAGACAGACAGGACCCGCCTGGGCAAGAGTAATCAATAAAGTTATGCGTCTGGGGCCTTGAAAAAACAATTGAATTGTATTTTGTTTGTATATAGTACAATAAAATGATCGAGAATCGCGTTGATTTTTAGGAAAACCGGCATGAAAGGCCAGTCCAATTCTTTGCATGTCACCTTGGCGCATCGCCTGCTGGACTACGTGCGGGCAGGGCATTTGCAGGCCGGGCATCACTTGACGGAACAATCGCTGGCCCACGCGCTGGGTGCATCGCGCTCGCCCATACGGGGAGCGCTGGCCTATCTGGCGGAAAAAGGCATTGTGGGCGCCCAGCCGCCCCGGCGGGGTTTGTACCTGTTGAAAGGGGCCGATCAGCTCGGTGTGATCGAAGAAGAGCTGGGCACCAGCCAGGATGACCAGATCTATTTGCAGCTGGCTCGAGACAAGCTCTCCGGAATTTGGGGCGACACCTTGTCGGAAAACGATGCCATGCGTCGTTATGGCCTGACGCGTGAGCGTGTGCGTCGTGTTCTGGCCCGCGCCGCCAATGAAGGCTGGATGGAACAGCGTGCCAGCAAGGGCTGGTCGTTTCTACCCATGATTGACGGCCCCCAGGCTTGTGAGGAGAGCTATACCTTGCGGCAGATGCTGGAGCCGGCGGCCATGCTGCTGCCCAGCTTTGCAATTGACTCGGCCGTCTTGCGCCGGGTGCGTCTGCAACAGCAAGCCTTGGCCGATGGGGGGTGGCGATATGCGGGACATGCTGAAATGTATCAGGCCAATGCGACGTTCCATGAGGCTTTGGCCTCCTTGTCGGGCAATCGTTTTATCGCTCAGACCGTCACCCGTCAGAACCAGTTGCGGCGCCTGCTGGAATACCAGGAAACGCTGGATCGGGAACGTATTCGTCGTCAGTGTCTGGAGCATCTGGCGATTCTGGATTTGCTGGAAAAGGGCGAACGCGCCCAGGCCTCAGCTTTGCTAGCCCGCCATCTGGGCAATGCCAGTGAGGAAAAAGTGCAGCAGTTGGAACGACAACAGCGCACGATCCGATCAGACTTTGTTAGTGAACCGATAGTCTCTCACGCCGAACCCATGCAGGAGACGGCGCAGTTTTCTTTAATGGCGCAAGCCAAGAACCAGGAATGACGTGATGAAACAAAAATCCCTTCCCGCCGTGTTCATGCGTGGTGGCACCAGCAAAGCCTTGATGCTCAATATCGCAGATCTGCCTGCCAAGCGCGAGGACTGGACACCGTTGTTTGCGGCGGCCATGGGCACGCCCGACCCGTACGGTCGTCAACTGGACGGTATGGGTGGCGGGGTCTCCTCACTGTCCAAGGTGTGTATTATTGGCCCGTCCAGCCATCCGGACGCCGATGTGGACTACACCTTTGCACAAGTGGCGATCAAGGAAGAGAAGGTGGATTACCGCGGCAACTGCGGCAATATGAGCTCGGCAGTCGGCCCCTATGCCGTTGAACAAGGCATGGTCAAGGTGGAGGATGGCGAAGCGTGTGTGCGCATCCTGAACACCAATACCAACAAGATCATCCATGCGCATTTCACCGTCGAAGATGGCCAGCCCCGGTATGACGGTGATCTGTCCATTCCCGGCGTAGGTGGTACCGGTTCGCCTATCCGTCTGGACTTTGTGGAACCGGGCGGTGCCTCGACCGGCTCCCTATTGCCTAGCGGTGAATTGACCGAATGGCTGGATGTGCCGGGCGTGGGCCGTATTGAAGTCTCGCTGGTGGATGCTGCCAATGCCGCTGTTTTTGTACGCGCTGCCGATGTGGGTCTGACTGGTCTGGAACTGCCTGATTGGCTGGAGGCGCATCCTGACGTGCTGGAGCGTCTGGACGCCATCCGCGTGCAGGCTTCGGTACGCATGGGCATTGCGCCCGATGTGGAAGCTGCGCGTCAGATTCGCATCGTGCCGTTTGTCTGCATTGTGTCGCCTGCCCAGGACAACCCCACGCTGTCGGGTGAGGTGGTGCCTGCCAAGGATATTGATCTGGTGGCCCGTGTGATTTCCAATGGTCAGCCGCACCGCGCCTTGCCCTTGACGATCTCGCTGTGTACCGCGGTGGCCGCTCGGCTGACGGGCAGCCTGCCCTCACAATGTCTGTCCGACTCCGTCGCTCCTCAAGGCCCCTTGCGTCTGGGCATGCCTTCCGGCGTGCTGACCGTAGGCGCGGAAGTGGAAAAGAAAGACGGACAGTGGTTTGCCAAGGCCGGTTCGTTCTACCGTACGGCGCGCCGTCTGTTTGATGGCCGTGTCTGGGTTCCCGGCAAGGCCTTGAAAGACTAATCGATGATGCGCAAGTCCTGCGAGGGCGAACGCCCGAAGCGGGACTTGTAGTCGGCACAGAAGCGGCCGAAATGGTTGAAACCGCAGCGCAAGGCAATCTCGCTGACCTGGGTGCCAGGTGTGGCGGTGCGGATAGCCTGCTGGGCCGCTTCCAGACGAATCTGCTTTAAAAATTGCATGGGGCTCAGGCCCCGTTCCGTACGAAATGCCAGCGTCAGGCTGCGGACACTGGCACAGGCTGCGGTAGCGATTTGTTCCAGCGTCAGGGCCTGGTCCAGACTGGCGCGCATGAAATCTTCCGCCCGTTGTACCCGGCGCGAACTGGCCGGGCGCACAGTTTGCTGCAACTGCCGGCTGTAATTGCCGGGTTGGGTATGAAACAGATGCAGCAACAGATTGTCCTCGGCCTGGCGCGACCATTGATCCATTTCCGGAGGCAGATGTCCGCCATAAGCCAGCAGGCTGCCAATTTGATGCTGCCAGGCACAGCCTTGCGGTGAGTCCAAGGGCATGCCAGCGGCAAACTCAATGGGCCGGTCCAGGCTCAGGCCCAAGGTTTGGCGGGCCACCTCTTCCAGCCTGTAGCGCGGGATCTTCACCAAAAACTGTTCACAGCCTTGCTCCCAGTCCAGCTCGACTTGCAAAGAAGGGGAGATGACGCTGGCGACTTTGGGGTTGGCCTGGACGTACTCCCGACCAACCCGGATACAGGATCGTCCCTGTATCGGCACCTGAAACAGCAGGAAATCTTCCAGAATCCCCGGCGACACCTGCACGGCCGCACCATATTTAAGCAAGACAAAGGAAAAGCTGTGGCTGCTCGCATAGCGCAGCGAGGCATCGACCGGGCCGTCATTCCAGGTCAGGCGATGCTCGGTCAAAAAGCCGGCAGTCTCGCTGCGAGTCTGGTCTGGGCAGCGCGATTGAAAACGCGGCGCACTGTGTTGCAAGGGGGCCAAGCCTGACATAAACCACGCTTGCATGATGGGTGTCTCCAAATTTTTGCCGGTTAGGGATAAGGCTTGCCATATCTGGATAGCCGCCTGTTCTGAGCCGGTCTAATGTATTTCAAACCTAAAACAGTAATCCTGTCCCGGCACCTTAGCAGATTGGGATACGACTGGGAATTGCTGTATTCACGTAGTCTATTGGGCCCGTTTCCCCAGGCCTGCAGGACAAGCGCCGCACAAACCACCGGCGTCAGTGATACACAGTTTCCGGCGTATTGGGGGTGATCCCAGGCAGACCTAAAGTCCAGTTTTTTGAAAGACAGAGGACGGAGACAAACATGAAAAAGCAAGTGGCGTTTTGCATGAGCACGCTGGCCTTGGCCCTGGCCTGTAGCCCGGTGTCCAGTCAGGAAGTATTCAAGGTCGGTTTGCTCACGACCTTGTCCGGTCCCGGAGCGGCCATTGGCGCAGAAATTCGCGATGGGTTCGAGCTGGGCCTGACGCACTCGGGCGGCAAGCTCGGTGGCGTGGATGTGGCCCTGACGGTGCTGGACGATCAGCAAAAACCGATGGAAGGCCGTCAGGCCGTGGACCGTCTGGTCAAGCGCGACAAGGTCGACGTGATCACCGGCATGGCCTTCTCCAATGTGCTGCTGCCCGTGATGCCGACGATTTTGAACAGTGACACGGTCTACATTTCCGCCAACACCGGCCCGGCCGATTACGCAGGCGAGCGTTGCCACCCCAATTTTTTCAGCGTGTCCTGGCAGAACGAGGATATTCCCGCCGCCATGGGCAAGTACGTGACCGATCAGGCGCACAAGAAAGTCTATTTGATCGCCCCCAACTATCCCGGTGGCCGTGAGTCCATTGAAGGCTTCAAGCGCTTGTTCAAGGGCGAGATTGCCGACGAAGTCTATGTGAAGGTCGGTCAGATGGATTATGCGGCCGAGCTGGCGCAAATGCGTGCGTCGGGCGCGGATGCGGTGTTCTTCTTCCTGCCCGGTGGCATGGGTGTGTCCTTTATCAAGCAGCTGATCAACTCGGGCCTGTCCACGCAATTGGCGGTGTACACCCCCGGCTTCTCGGCCGATCAGGACACCATTGCTGCCATCGGTGAGTCCATGAAAGGCATGGCCAATGCCGCCCAATGGTCACCGGATCTGGATAATCCGGTCAATAAACGCTTTGTAGCGGATTTTGAAAAAACCTATGGCCGCTTGCCGTCCATGTATGCCTCTCAGGGGTATGACGCTGCCCTGTTGCTCGATGGCGCACTGAAGGCCGACCCGAAAGCGGCAACCGATCGTGAGGCCTTGCGTAAAGCCTTGCGCAGCGCACCGTTTGAGTCTGTGCGCGGGGCCTTTGCTTTCAACAACAACCAATATCCGGTGCAGACCTATTACATGCGCGAAGTGGCCCCGAATGACAAGGGCCAGATGAGCAACAAGATTGTGTCCACCGTATTTGAGCAATTCCAGGATCATTTTGCGCCGCAGTGCAAGATGGAAAAGTCATAAAGAGGATGCGTCAAGCATCCGGCAGCAAGGAGGTTAATGATGAGCTATAGCAACGAACAGCTGGCCGCACTGGTGCGGGGAGACAGCGTACATAAATCGGTCTATACCGACCCTGAAATCTTCCGTCTGGAGATGGAACGCATTTATGGCCGTGCCTGGATTTACATTGGTCACGACAGCCAGGTGCCCAATCCGGGCGATTACCACACGACCTTGTTGGGTGGTCAGGACGTCATCATGGTTCGCGGCAGCGACAAGAAGGTGTACGTGCTGTACAACCGCTGTCCCCATAAGGGTGCCAAAGTGGTGGCCGATGGGTGTGGCAATGCCGGCAAGTTCTTCCGTTGCCCCTACCACGCCTGGACGTTCAAGCTGGACGGTCAGCATTTGGCTGCGCCCATGAAAAATGGCTTTGAGGGCACCTGCTTCGACCCCAAACATCCGGACTTTTCCATGCGCCGTGTGGCTCGTGTGGAAACGTACCGTGGTTTTGTGTTTGCCTGTCAAAGTGCCCACGGCCCGGATTTGAAGGAGTTTCTGGGGCCCATCATTAGTTCCATCGATAATCTGTGCGATCGCTCGCCGGTGGGGGAAGTGGAAGTGGCCGGCGGCAGCTTCAAGGTCTGGCAGCCGTCCAACTGGAAAGTGTTCTACGAGAATCTGCACGACACCATGCACGCGAATGTCACGCATGAGTCATCCTACGTGGCGGCCCGCGAGCAGGCCAAAGATTATGGCTCCATGCCGCTGGAGCTGCACATCATGGACGGCAACGGCGAGCCTTACGGTTTCTGGGAAAAGCTGGACTTGTACGCCTTTGATAACGGACATGGCTACATGGAAGGCATTTTCAATCCCGGTGCCATTGAGACTGATCCTGTCACCAAGGCGCACTACGAGACCCTGAAACAAGCCTATGGCGAAGAAAAAGCCCTGAACATTCTGGGCGAGAACCGCCACAACAGCATCATTTACGGCAGTGGCTCGCCCCATACCGTATTCCAGCAGTTTCGCGTGATTCGTCCTGTGGCGGTGGATCGCACACATGTCGAAATTCAGTTGTTCCGCCTGAAAGGGGCGCCGGATGAAATTTACAAACGCGGCCTGATGTATGCCAACCTGATCAACTCCCCCTCGTCCAACGTGATGCCGGACGACATTGAGGTCTATGGTCGTTGCCAGGAAGGTAATAAAACCAACGGTGGCGACTGGATCAGCATGCATCGCTATGACGGCACTGACAAGGAAATTGAAGGCGGTATGGTGGCGACCAATGGCACCAGTGAACTGCCCATGCGTAACCAGTTCCGCGCCTGGAAGCATTTCATGACTACCAGCCTGTACGACGCGCCAGCGCAGTCGGAAGACAGTGGTAAAGCCACGGTGCGTTCGGCTTCCGGTGAGCCTATCGCCCCCGCCTCACAGGCTTAAGCGGGCTGCTGTCCGAGCCAAGGAGAATTCTTATGTTGTTTGATATTGATTTTGACGTCAGCGTGGATCAGGTCACACCTGTGAACCTGAGCCTGGAAGCCATCCGCGAAGTGGAGCAGTTCATCTATCACGAGGCCCGCTTGCTGGACGAGCGCCGCTGGCAAGCATGGCTGGATCTGTGGACCGAGGAAGGCATGTACTGGATTCCTCACAGCTACGATCAGCAAAGCCCGTACGAGCACATTTCCCTGTGCTGGGAAAACAAGCTGCTGCGTGAATTGCGTATTCGTCGCTTGGAAAACCACCGCAACTGGTCCCAGCAGCCGATTACCCAGTCCTGCCGCGTGCTGGGTAATGTGATGATAGACGGGACCGATCCTGAAGGTTATCTGGTGGTGCGTTCCAGCTTTCACTCCATGGAATGGCGCGGCAAAGATCCGGTCCACCGGGTGGGCAGCCTGATTCACAAGCTGCAGGCCCAGGAGGGGGGTGGCTGGAAACTGCGCATGAAGCAGGTGAATCTGGTCGATCGTGATGCGGTCCACGGCGCCATTCAGGTGTACATCTGATGTCGGCAGCCCATCACACCGCCTTGCTGGCCCTGCATTACCAAAACGACGTCCTGCATGCTGATGGCCTGATTCGTGTGGGGGTGGAGGCTGACAGCCCCCAGCGTCAGGCGCTGATCGAGGCCGCAGGCCGTCTGCTGGCACAGGCGCGTGCACAGGGCGTGCCCATTGTGCATGTGCGGGTGGGCTACCGGCCAGACTATGCCGATCTGCTGTGCAACGCCCCGATTTTGCACAATGTGAAACGCATCGGCGCCATGCAGACTGGCAGTTGGGGAGCTCAGTTCTTTGACGGGCTGGCTCCCTTGCCCAACGAGTTTGAAGTCCATCACACGCGCATCAACGCTTTCTTTGGTTCCGCGCTGGAGCCGGTGGTACGTCGTTTGGGCGTGGAGCGTTTGGTGATTGCCGGTGTGGCCACCCATTCCGTGGTGGAAAGCACGGTGCGCCATGCGGTGGATATGGGCTATGAAGTGGCGGTGGTGGCCAGCGCCTGCGGCGCACCGCCCGCCACGCATGAAGCCTCCCTGGCCAGCATGAGCCTGATAGCGCATATTGATCGTGACGAAGATTGGGCAGCCGTCTTTGGCGCGCCACAAGCAGAGTAGGAGAAGCCCATGCAACAGGATATGCAGGTGAATTTACACGGTAAGGTCGCCATTGTGACCGGAGCTACCCAAGGGCTGGGAGCGGATATCGCTCTGGCTCTGTGTGCCGCCGGTGCGTGGGTGCTGGTGGTGGGTCGCAGTCAGGAAGAGGGACAGCGCACTGAAGTGCGCCTGCAGGCTGTGGGCAAGGCCCAGTTTCTGGCTGCCAATATTTGTGATGATGCGCAGCTCGATGCCTGCGTGCAGGCCGCATTGGCACAAACCGGACGCATCGACATTGTGGTGAACAATGCCTGCTCCTACGGGGACGAAGGGCTGGCTTCCAGCCGCGAGTTGTGGCATCAGACTTTGGATGTGAACCTGATCTCCAGCGCGATTCTGGCCCAGAAAGCCACGCCGCATATGGGCCCAGGCGGGGTCATCATCAATATGGGCAGTACCGGTGGGAAGTTTGGCGTGGCCGGACGCGCGCTGTACCCAGCGTCCAAAGCGGCCATTTTGCAGTTCACTAAAAGCTTGGCGGTGGAATTGGCTCCATCGGGGATTCGTGTCCTGACGGTTTCGCCCGCCTGGACCTGGTCGCCGTCCGTTGAGCGCATGAGCGGTGGCTCGCGTGAACTGGCCAATCAGGTGGGCGCACAAGTTCATCCGTTGGGCCGAGTCGGTTCCGGCGAAGAGGTTGCCCAGGTGGTGTTGTTTGCTGTGTCGGGTGCCGCTTCCTGGATGACAGGGATCGACCTGCCCGTCGACGGTGGCTTTTCCGTGCTTGGGCCAGAGCAGGGCAAGTCGCCCCGTCACTGGTTTGAACGCTGGCAGGCGCAGTCGTCTGGCTCATAAATAGAAAAGTGCGGTAAAAGATGCCCAGGGCTTGTTGACAGCTGTTTCTTGCGGCATGTTTACAAGCCCTGAACCCGTTCAGGGCAATTTACAAAAAGGTGTGGGATGACAGATTCAACAAATAACAAGTCATATGCCGTCATTGTGGTGGGCAGTGGCATTAATTCCTTGGTGTGTGCGGCCTTGCTGGCGCAAAAAGGCAAGCAGGTTCTGGTGCTGGAGCGTAACGACCGTGCGGGTGGGTGTATCCGCACCGAGGAACTGTTCCCCGGTTTTACCCATGAGCTGCTGTCATCCTGGTATCCCTTGTTTACCTCCGGGGCGGCGTATGCACGCCTGAAGGATGATCTGGCTGCCCAAGGGGTCGAGTTTCTGGAAAACGGCTATACCACCGGCGTGGTGGGCAGCGATGGCAAGGGCATGGCCCTGCGTCACGATGTGGGCGATTCGATTCAACGTATCAATGCTTTGCAAGCAGGCGATGGCGACGCCTTCGGTGCCATGTGCAGCCAGTTGTTCGAGCGCGATGCCGGTCTGACCTTTGGCTTGCTGGGCACCGAGCCTTACAGCCGTGGCTTGTTGGGTTTGCTGTTCTCGCAATGGCGCAAGCGTCGCATGGACGGCATGGTTCAGTACGGACGTGAGTCCCTGGAATCCTTCCGCCGCTGGGCCGATCGTGAACTGAAAGATGACCGGGTGCGCGGCATGATGGCTCCCTGGGTCTTGCACTCGGGCCTGGGCCCTGACGACGCCTGCTCGGCCCTGATCGGCAAGCTGACCTTTGCCGCCGTGGTGGCCGGTGGTATGCCGGTGGTGAAAGGCGGTGGCCAGAATCTGGTGCGTGCGCTATGCGCCATTATTGAAAAAGCCGGTGGCCGCATTCAACTGAACACCGAAGTAGAAGAAATTGTGCTGGAAGGACAAAAAGCCCGTGGCGTGCGTGCCGGTGGCCAAGTCTACGAAGCCAGCCATGTGGTGTGTAACGTCACTCCGCCACAGCTCTATGGCCGTCTGTTGCCGGGCGCTCCTGCCCAAGTGCGTAAGCAAGCCAATGCCTACCGCTTTGGCCGTGGCGACATGCAAATTCATCTGGCGCTGGACAGCATGCCGAACTGGAGCGATCCGGAGCTGCTGAAAGTACCGTTGCTGCACCTGTCCGACAGCCTGGAAGACGTCAGCATGAGCGTGGCCCAGGCCAATAACGGCCTGATTCCGGCCAGGTTCACCGTGGCGATTGGTCAGCCTTGCGCGGTGGACCCCAGCCGAGCACCCCAAGGCAAATGGATTTTGTGGATGCAGATGCAGGACATGCCATCGAAGCTGCGTGGCGATGCGGCTGGCAAGATCGACGTGCCGGAAGACGGAAAATGGTCCGAAGAAGTCAGCAAGGCCGTGGCCGAGCGCATTATCGACCAACTGGAAGGCGTCATGCCCGGTCTGCGTCAACAAATTGTGGGCCAGAAAGTGCTTTCGCCCGCCGACCTGGAATCCATCAATTGCAATCTGGTGGGCGGCGACCCGTACTCGGGCATCTGTTCGCCCGACCAGTTCTTCTGGATGCGCCCCTTTGCGGCCAGTAACGGTGCGCGCTCCCACGCAACCCCGTACAAAAACGTCTACCACATCGGTGCGTCTACTCACCCAGGTCCAGGCTTGGCAGGGGCGTCCGGATTCATGGTGGCGGAGCAGATTCGTTAGGGAAGCACGTTTCGGAAAACATAACAGGCCAGACAGACCGTCGTGCGGTCTGTCTGGCCTGTTTGCATGGGGTAGGCTTGGCGGTCCAGGCATCGTATCCTCCCCGAAAGGCGATCGCCGGATCACCGAAGAAGCGGGCGCCTTGCAGCCCTGAGGCTTATGGCTTGAATGTCACGCGCTTGATGTTGACCAGATGCCGTCAATGCACGGGTTCGGAAATATTGCCTCCCCAAAAACCCGACCCTTGCATGAATGAGAGCGCAATATCCGAGCTGATGCCCAACATGCCTTGGGTAGCGGGCATATTGACCAGAATGCGTCCGGCGGGCAGGGTGCTGGCAAACTGATGAATCTCGTCCTGATCTTTGCTGTGGATGACGGCCGAGTGTCCGGCTCCTTCCTGCCACAGCAATTTTGCAGCCAGACTGATTCCCTGGCCGGCCTCAGATTTGGACCGCGTCACAACCGGAGCCATTTTTTCCCGGCTCAGGAAGGCGTGCCGCTCGGGATCGGCGGCAAGCCAGGTCAGCAGGATCATCTTCAAACCTGCTTTGGAAATACGGTCGCCAGGTGCTAGCACAGCGTCGCGTATGGAAAATGCTCCGTTAGTTAGAGGCTGATTTCGTAGTTCATGCTGATAGCCAAGCGGTTCCAGACGTTGATCAAACCGACCAGATACGTCAGATCGACGATTTCCTTGTCATTGAAGTGGGCCTTGAGTTCATGCAGTGGCGTCTGCTTATCGTCCAGATTCTGAATAAAAGTCACTTGCTCAGCCCAGCGCAGCGCCGCCTGCTCCTGCTCGGTGAACAGGGGGGCTTCTTTCCAGGCATTTAAAAGCAGGAGTTTTCGTTCGGAAATGCCTAGACTCAGTGCATGTTTGCTATGGACATCAATGCAAAATGCGCAACCGTTCAGTTGCGAGATTCTGACCTTGATCAGCTCGATCAACTCTTTGTTCAGCGTAGTCTCGCTGTAGATCTGGGCGTCGTACTTGACGAGGGTCTTGTAGATGTTGGGGGACAAATTAGATGGGTTAAGTCGAGTCTTAGACACGGGATCTCCTGTCAGTGGGAAAAGGGTCGGGGCGAGCATGTGAATACGCCGGTTTTAGCCTTGGGTTTTACTATCGTCAGGGCAGGTTCGGTAGTTTTCGAGTTGCCGTAACAGAAAGGTGCTGGCTGAGCAGCTTGGCGTGAGAATGGCGCTTAAGAGAAGCCAGGCAGTCAGGGTCGCGACATCTGGATGGAACCGGTTCATTCCGCCCCAGGTGATATCGACATTATTCAGTGTCCCCCAACTCCCGAAGCGGTCTGCCACCGCAGATAAAAGAGTGAGGCTAAGTGACGGTCTTAAAAAACACGATGAATGTCATTTTGGTTGCGTTGCTGTGTTCGAGAGGGGGCGCAATGATTTCTTTCTTTGTGTTTAAGAAAATTATTTCACATTTCCTGATTATTTAAGGGCTAATTTTTTAATCTTCGTTTTGCTGTTTGCTATCTAATTGCCTGTTTCCTTGTGTCCTGTGTTTTTTCTTGCCGTCTTATAGTTAAGAAATGCTAGAAGAATAACTTGGTTTTTAATCAAAATAATGATTGTTGATAGTTCTTTTTTTATGGGGGTTTTGTTTTTTTAATTTTCCTTGATTATTTTTTTGGGTTTCATATTTTTTGCGCTTGGTTTTAAGGGTGGTTTTTTGAGCTTGGTTGCGCGTACTGAGCGGTCTGTTGTCCGGGGCGACTCGAAGTTGACCGTGGCAGAATGGGTAGGGCATGCAGTGCAAGGCGATCTGAGCCGGTTGAGAGAGAGGGATTTTTCGTTTGTCCCTTCTGTGTTTTGTGCCAAGAGGATGATTCTTTCGGTATTCTGTGCATGTTTGTGCTGCCCGTATCCCTGTCGGGGCGTGGCCTGATTGTTTAGCCGGAGTTTTATTAATGCGCGCTTTTCGCTGTTCGCGCCTGTGTGCCTTTTTGGCCTTGTGGCTGCTGGCCGTGGTGCTGGCTGTTACCCCTATCCCTGCAGCAGCCGAGACTGCGGCCTGGACGCCTGCACAGGCCAGTGAATCCCTGAATGAATTGCGGGACACGCTGCAAACGGTGCAGCAGCGTTTGCAGAAAAAGGACGGCTTGGGAGATTCTGATCTGGTCGCCTTGCGCAATCAGTTGCTGGCGGCACAGGAACAGGCCCAGGAAATGAGCGTGCGGCTGGAGCCTGAACTGCTCAGTGTGACGGCCCGTTTGAATCAGTTGGGGCCGGTGGACGACCCGGCGGGCGAGTCCGATGACATCGCACGCCAGCGGGCGCAGCTGCAGCAGTCGGTCACCGAGCTGGATGGCATGATCAAGCTGGCCCGCCTGATCGGCGTAGAAACCACCCAAGGGCTGGATTTGGTGTCCAAGCAGCGTCGGGCGATCTTTCAGGCCGAGCTGGGCCTGCAGTCACAGTCGGTTTTGACGCCGCGTTTCTGGAGCAATGTGTCGCGCGACCTGCCCGGCGATCTGGCCCGGGTCGATCGCATGCGCAAGGATCTGGCACAACGGCTCTTGGACTTGCCCACGTATGTGCTGTGGTCAGCAGCAGGCCTGGCGCTGGTTTGGCTGGGTCTGGCGGTCTGGGCGGTGCGCGGGCTGGAGCGCTTTACCATCAGCCATACCAAACCCTCACGTTTGCGGCGTTCTTTCTACGCTGCGGCCCTGATTGTGCTCTATAGCCTGGTGCCCGGGGTTCTGGCCTCCTTGGCGGCGGGCCTGTTTTATTGGAACGGAAATCTGGCTCCCGACTTGTCCAGCTTCGTGTCCAAATCGGTGTTTGCCCTGTATCTGGGCGGCTTCGTGACCGGCATGGGGCGGGTGCTGCTGTCCGCACAGCGGCCTAGCTGGCGCTTGCCTCCGATCCCCAGCAATGTGGCGCTGAAACTGGCCTGGCTGCCGCTTGCGCTGGGCGTAATGGTGGCCCTGACCTGGATGTCACAGCAATTGTTGGGGCTGGTCAATGCGACGCTGAGTACCACCTTGCTGGTCAACAGCTTCAATACGCTGACCCTGAGCATTTTTATTGCCATCGCCGCCTGGAATTTGAGTCAAGGGCGCGAAAAGCCCCCTGTGCCTCAAGAGGGTGACGACCCGCAGAAAACCGTCCCGGTACAACAAGGGTCGACCTGGCTGCGTGCCATTCCCATCACTCTGGGAGTGGTGATCGGGCTGGGAATGATCGCCTTCTTGCTCGGGTACATCGCGTTGAGCAGTCTGATTGTGCAGGAAGTCCTGTGGCTGAGTCTGGTCATTTGTACCTGCTATGTGCTGGTGGCGCTGATTGCCGATATTGGCCAGAGCCTGTTGCTGCAGTTCAAGGAAAAGCGGGCCTCCAACGAGTGGACCAGCGCCCAGGTGCGGGGCAGCAGCCAGATCGTGATTGTTCTGTCGGGGGCGCTGCGCCTGTGCCTGATCATTATGGCCGTTACCCTTGTATTGCTACCGTTTGGCGAAGACCCCACGCAGTGGCTGCAACGCCGTTTGGGCTTTTTGGTCACGGGTTTTTCGTTGGGGCAGGTTCAGCTCAAGCCCAGTTCCGTGCTGCTGGCCGGGATGATTCTGGTATTGGGTGTGTTGTTTGTCAAAGCCCTGCAGCGCTGGGTAGCTAACCAGCTTTTGCCTGCCACCCGTATTGACCCTGGAATGCGGGTCTCGACCGCGAATCTGTTCAGCTATGTGGGCTATTTTGTGGTGGTGGCCACGGCCATTTCTTCCTTGGGCATTGGCCTGGAGCGGATGGCTTGGGTGATCTCTGCCTTGTCGGTGGGGATTGGTTTTGGCCTGCAGGCAGTCGTGCAGAACTTCGTGTCGGGGTTGATCCTGCTGGCTGAACGTCCCATCAAGATTGGCGATTGGGTCAGTTTGAACGGCGTGGAGGGCAATGTGCGCAAGATCAATGCGCGGGCCACGGAAATTGAGATGTTCGACCGCTCGACCCTGATTGTGCCGAACTCGGAGTTCATCACCAAGACCGTGCGCAATGTGACCTTGAGCAACCCCTTGGGTGTGGTGAAGGTCAAGATCAATATGCCCATTGACACAGACGCTAAACGGGTGCGTTCTATCATGCTGGAGGTGATGCAGAATTACAGCGATGTGTTGGCCGATCCTGCGCCAGAAGTGACGCTGGACGGATTTGATGCCAACGGTTTGCAGTTCACCGCCACTTGTTATGTATCCTCGCCGCGTGTCAGTGGCCGGGTGCGCAGCGTCCTGATGTTCGACATTTTGGATGGGTTGCGAAAAGAAGGTCTGGCGCTGCATCACACTCAAACCATGACGGTATTGCCGACCCTGCCGGTGGCCAGCCAGACCGAGGGCGGCAATCCCTTGTTCAATAATTGAACGTTAAAAAAACAGATCGGTCCCCGGGAGGCAAAAGCCATGAAGCCGCTACGACGATGTGCGCAGGTCTTGCTCGTTTTGCTGAGCTTGATGGTGGGCTGGGTGCCGATGGTCCAGGCGCAAGCCCTGTCCGAGTCCGAGCAAGAGCGTCAGATGATGCGCGAGTTGCAGCAGGCCCAGGACGAGCTGCGCCTGATGCAGTATGGCCTGGAAGGCAATCAGGCCTCGATACGACCTGAGCGCAGTTATGAGCAGGATCAGAAACTGCAGCGAACGCAGGACTTGTCCAGCCGCGTGGTGCAATCGCTGGAGCGGCGCAGTCGCTTGTTGCAGGCCCGTCTTCAGGAGTTGGGCGAGGACGCCGGCGATGAGGCCGATCAACTCACACTGCACAATGAGCGTATGCGCCTGCGACGTGCGGATGCCGCCTTGCGCGCGGACTTGCGTGTCGCCCGCCTGGTGCAGTTGGAGTCTCAACAGACCCGTCAGTTGCTGCATGAGGCGACAGCTCGTTATGCCAAAGAAAAACGCTGGCAACGCAGTCCCTCCTTGGTTTTGCTGGAAAGTTTGCCCGAGCTAAGGGCGGCTTGGCCCGAGGATCGTCAGAAGCTGTCCGATCTGGCCGGGCAGTGGCGGCAAACCTGGAAAAACAGCAGTTGGCAGCAAAGCAGCGCCTCCTTGTGGCTGGTGGCTGCTGTTTTGATGCTGGGGATGGTCCTGTTTCGCATGACGCCCATTTGGATCAGTCGTTACCTGCCAGCCGGACGTTTACGTCGATCCAGTCTGACGATCGTCAATTTTTTTCTGTGGTTTATTCTCAGCTGGGTTCTGGTCGATCAACTGGTCGAGTTGGTGATGGAGCGGCCTGGCCTGTCGACCATACAGTATGAACTGCTGGCCTATCTCAACTTGGCGGCATGGCTTGCCGCGGTGGTGCTGGCATCGATCAAGGGCATTGTCATACAGCCTCGCTCTTCCTGGCGCTTGATACCCGTGTCGGCCCAAACCCAAGGTCGCTTGCGTTATTTTGCCTACGCTTTTTTTCTGGTCGCCTATCTGGATGTGGCGGAGAGCTTCTTTCGCGGTTCCATCGGCGTGTCGGATGCGTTTCAGGCCCTGCTCGATGGGGTGAGCAGTGTGCTCTATCTGCTGTTGTATGCCTATGGCTTGTGGGTCATGCGCGATGAGCTGTTTGATCGTACCGAGATACAGGGGCAAAGCGCGGTTCGCACGGGGCGCAGTTGGGCACGTCTGGCCTTTAAAGGCGCTGTCGTGGTTTATGTTCTGGTCTTGGGCTTGTTTATTGGCGGCTGGCAAGTCCTGTCTGATGATTTGATGACTCATTTCATGACGATGCCGCTGGTGTTGGGTCTGCTTGCCTATGTGTTCATGGTCTGTTTGCAGGACATGTCCGATTCCTTGCTGGCCTATCTGCGCAATCGCAGTCGTGACCCGGAAGCGGCGCCGATTCGCGTGCAAAGCCAGCTCGTTGTGGTCTTCTTTGCGCTCGCGCGTATGACCGTGCTGGGTCTGGCCATCTGGATGGGTAGTGGGGACTGGTTGAACGAACCCAAACAGATGCTGGAGTCCGGCCTGGGCGTTTCACGCGATGTCCTGCGACTGGGCGCTGTGCAGTGGCGCCTGGATTTGTGGCTGATTGCCTTGGGCGTCATGTTGGTGGGTGCGGTCTTGATCCACTGCTTGCGGGTCTGGCTGCGTCAGCGCTACATGCCTAACACCACGCTGGAGCCCGGCCTGCAAAATGCGATTGTCGGTGTGGTGGGATATATCGCCTATTTTGTTCTGCTGGTGATCTGCCTGTCTATGCTGGGGGTGCCGATTGAGTCCGTAACCTGGGTTTTCACCGCCCTGACGGTGGGCCTGGGTTTTGGTTTGCGCGGCATTGTGCAAAATATCGCGTCGGGTCTGATGCTGATGGTCGAGCGCCCCGTGAAAGTGGGGGATTGGGTGGAAGTACAGGGCAGTGAAGGCAATGTGCGCCAGATTCGCCTGCGGGCCACCTATGTGGAACGTTTTGATCGCACGATGGTGATGGTTCCCAACTCTCAGATGATGGGTCAGCAGGTTCGCAATCTGACCTACACCCCTAGCTCCCTGGGGGCGATTGAGTCCCGGCTGCTGTTCCCGCTGGATGTGGATGCGGATGCCATCATGCAGATTCTGCGTGAAGCCGTCATGTCCGAACCGGAAATTCTGGACGAGCCGGCCCCCGTCCTGTCGTGTGACGGGATTTTTGGCGATGGTTTGGCTTTTAGCATGCGCTGTTTCATCAACAGCATGCGGGTACAGCGCCGGGTCCGGAGCAACCTGATGCTGGAGATCTTGCGTCGCCTGCGCCAGCAGGGCATTACCTTGCACCCTGCACAACGCTGGGTGCAACAGGCCATGGATAAAGACAGGGCGCAAGAGCCAGATTTCTAGGGTTTTCCCAGTGATTGAAAGCTGAAATATTCATCCGTATAATTTGTTTAGCCACACTAAACAAAAAAGCGCGTGACGCGCATCAGGATGGATGAGACATGAGTAAGCAACAGCCCCTTCAGGGTACGGCCCCCGTTTCGCCCTGGCGTGCTGCCAGTGCAGCCGGCTTGGGCACCATGATCGAATACTACGATTTTCAGCTCTATGGCGTGCTGGCCGTGACGCTTAGCGTGCTGTTTTTCCAGACGGGTAATGAAAGCGCTGCTTTGCTGTCCACGCTGGCCGTATTTGGCGGCGCCTTTCTGGCCCGCCCCTTGGGGGGCATCTTTTTTGGCTGGTTTGGTGACAAGCATGGCCGTACCGCTGCTCTGATGTTCACAATTGTGGGCATTGGGGTCGCCAGCGCCTTGATGGGCATGCTGCCGACCTATGCCACCTTGGGGCTGGCTGCTCCCGCCTTGTTGCTGTTGTGCCGTTTACTGCAGGGTTTTTTTGCCGGGGGAGAGATTACCGGGGCCGCCACCTATGTGGCGGAATGCTCGCCAGTGGGCAAACGCGGTTTTTTCGGCGCATTCAATCCGGCCGCGGCGACTCTGGGTCTGTCCCTGGCTACGGGGGTGGCGGGCCTGGTCACCAGTATCGTCGGCAAGGACGCCATGCTGGAGTGGGGCTGGCGGATCCCCTTTTTGTTGTCCATTCCCCTGATCGTGTTGTGTGTCTGGGCTCGCTCGCGTATTGAGGATTCACCGCGATTTAAAGAGATGCTCAAGCGCCATCACCCTGAGCATTCGCCCTTGTCCCTGATTGTGCGTGATTACCGTCGCCCCTTATTGCAGGTGATCGCCATTGGCTTTGCCCAGAATGCGGCCGGCTATGTTGGCGTGGTGTATCTGAGCACCCATTTGATCCATACCCTGAAATACGACGGCACCGCGGTGTTCTGGCTGATTTCCCTGGTCACCTTGTGCTCGGCCTTCATCATGCCTTTTGCCGGCGGCCTGTCTGACCGTTTCGGTCGCAAGCCCTTGCTGACGATTGGCCTGCTCGGTTATCTGGTGCTGGTTCCCTTGACGATGTGGGTGGCCTCCTGGGGCAGCTTCCCGCTGGCCGTCATTGCGGTGGCCGTGTCTATTCTGCCGTTCATTGTGGTCCAGGCCGTGGGTTACCCCCTGTATGCCGAATTGTTTCCTACACGAGTGCGCTACAGCGGTGTGTCGCTGGGCTTTAACATCGCCACCATTCTGGGTGGAGCGACGGCCCCTTTTGTCGCCTCCTGGCTGACAGGTCTGACTGGTTCGAGCATGGCACCTGCGTTCTATGTGATGGTGGTGGCATTGATCGGGATGGTTGCCTTGAGCACGGTGCAAGAAACCTCGGGTCGCCAATTGGCTGATTGATTTTCAAGGATGTAAACGATGTCTGGGTATTTTTTGTATCACTCCATTGGTATGTTCGAGGGCAAGGAAGCCGCCATGCGTGCCGAGCTGGATCAGTTCAGTCAGGTCTGGTCGGCACCGGATGATGCGCAGTGGGGCTACGCCTTGGGCCAGAAACAGGCTTTCATGGATGCCTGGGCCAGCCTGATTGGCGCTGACTCCAACGATATTGCGCTTAGTGAAAACGTGACCGGCGGCCTGTACAGCATTCTGGGCTCCTTGCCAGCGCACGTGCTGAAAGGACGTACTGTGCTGGTGGCGGCCGATTGCTTTCCCAGCCTGCATTTCCTGCTGCAAAAGCTGGCCCTGCGTCTGGGTTTCACCTTGCGCACCGTGCCTTTGAGCGCCGGTCTGTCCTATGTGACCGATGATGATTTCATCCATGCCTGGGATGACAACGTGGGCCTGGCCCTGGTGACCTGGGTCAGCTCTACCTCCTCGCACCGCGTCAATGTGGACCGTATGGCGCAGTGTGCGACAGAGCATGGCAGCCTGATGGCGCTGGATTTGACGCAAGCGGCAGGTCTGGTGCCGTTTACCGTGCATGAAGGCGTCGCCTTTACCTTGTCTGCTTCCTTGAAGTGGGCTTGTGGTGTGTCGGGAGCCAGCCTTTTGCACGTGCGTGCGGATTTGATCGAGCAGTGCGAGCCCGAGTTTCGTGGCTGGTTCAGCCAGGAAAATCCCTTTAACTGGAATCTGGACCAGTTCAGCTATGCTGACGGTGCGCGTCGTTTCGACCATGGCACACCGGCTGTTTTGGGCAGTATTGCCTCGTTACCCGGCCTGCGTTTCGTGCTGGAAACCGGCGTGGAAAAATTGCTGGAACAAAACCGGGCATTGACGGCTATCTTGCTGGATCGCGCCGCCAAGGCCAAGTGGCCGGTGCTGACGCCTTTGGCCGAAAGTGAACGTGGCGGCAGCATCATGTTGCGTGCCAGCAGTGCCCAGCGTGCGCAGGCCATGGTTGATCGGTTGCGCGAGCAGGAACTGTATTGCGATCAGCGTGATGGCGTTTTGCGCCTGTCCCCCGGCAATGTCTGCACCGAGCAGGATGTGCTGCGCTTGTGCGACACCTTGCAAGCCGGCTGGTAAAGGAGGAAGGGCTATGGATAGTCAAACTTGGGCGCATCAGGCCAGCCGTCGTATCGAGCGATCAGCCAAGGTCGTAATGGACTATATGGCCGATCTGGATGCATTGGGGCGCTGGTCTTTAGGATGCTTGAATACGCAAGGTGTGGGGCCTGGGCTGGTGGTGGGCACTTCCTTGTTTGATGGTGGGCAGACGCACGTCAGCGTCGAGGTTCTTGCTGAGCAAGGCCTGATCCGCTATTGGGTGGGCAGCGCGATACAACGTACGCCGCGCATCAGCGCCATGGTGCAGGCGCTGGATGAGCAGACCTGCATCTTGATCCTGCTGGCCACACGCGCTACGGATATGGATGAAAATCGGTGGTTGCGTTTGCAGCGTTGCCACGAAACCGAACTGGATCTGATCCAGGCCCAGTTGCACCGCGGGGGCTGATCCTCGCGCTCAATAGCTGGGCGGGGTGATCGCTACAATAAAACGCACATCCTGCTCGTAAGGATTGCGATAGGCGTGAGGCAGACTGGAATTGAAGTAACAGCTATCGCCTGTTTGCAAGCAGTGTTGATCATCCCCGACATCAACCAGTAACTGGCCTTCGGTGACCAGCACACATTCTTCGGCAGGGTGGCTCCAGCGCTGCCCAACCGAGCTGCCGCCCGGCGGTAAAAAGCCCGCCAGCATTTCAATACTGCCAAAGCCCGGCGACACCCGCTGGTATTGCACGCCAGAGGCGGACTGAATGCTCATGCGTTCGTTCTTACGCACCACGGCCACTTGTTCCACATCGTCTTCCAGGAGGGAAAACAGGGGCGTATCCAGTGCGCGGGCGATTTGGCGCAAGGTGTCCAGGCTGGGTTGGGTCAGACCTCGCTCTACCTGGCTGATCAGGCCAGGGGAGACTTGCGCCAGCTCGGCCAGCTTGCGCAATGACAGTTTTTTGTGAAGTCGGACCTGGCGAATACGCAATGCGGCCATGGAAAAGCGAGCGATAGGTGAGAAAGACGGTATTGTAAGACAAGCTCGCCAAGCTGAGGCGCCGACAGTTCGGGGCTGTCGGCGTGCAGGCTATCGCTGATATCCGGTACAGACCTAGTCGGCGCGCTTTTGCTCGTCGTTACCTGTCCGGGCACGCACGTTGGATTTCACGTCAGAGAAGGTCGGTGGCCTGGTGCCCAGGGTGTCAGGGTCGTGTTAGTGAGGGCTGGGTGTTCTAGGGTGTGGTGTGCTGCGGTTCATCCGCCCATTTTTCTTTGATGTGCAGCATTTCGGGCAGGCACTTATCCAGCAGCGCAATCAGTTGAGGATCAAAGTGCTGACCGGACTGCTCACGCAGATAGCTGACGCATGTCTCCACACTCCAGGCTTTTTTATAGGGCCGCTCGCTGGCCAGTGCATCAAATACATCTGCAACAGCCACGATGCGGGCAGGCAGGGGAATGTTCTCGCCTTTCAAGCCGTAGGGGTAGCCGCTGCCATCCCATTTTTCGTGATGATACAGGGCAATAGTGCGAGCCAGCTTGAGCAGACCATGTGAATGCTGGCCGATAATGCGCGCGCCAATCAGGGTATGCGTGCGCATGATGTCCCATTCTTCGGGGGTCAGTTTGCCCGGTTTTTGCAAAATGGAATCAGGGATGCCGATTTTGCCTATATCGTGCATGGGCGCAGCATGCAGCATCTCGTCGGCCGCTTCGTTGGAATACCCCAGCCAGTGGGCCAGAATGCGGGTGTAATGGCTCATGCGGATCACATGCCGGCCAACTTCGTTGTCTTTGTACTCGGCGGCCGTACCCAGACAACGAATGATTTGCAGACGGCTGTCGCGTAGCTCCTGCATCTGTACCAGGGACAGGTGATTGCGTATGCGTGCTTTGAGAATGGCCGGGTTAAAGGGCTTGGAGATATAGTCCACTGCGCCCAGGTCCAGGCCCATTTGCTCATCGTGGGGTTGCGAGAGTGCCGTGACAAAGATAATGGGTATATGGCGGGTTCTGGGGTCGGCTTTCAAGGTCCGACACACGTCGTAGCCCGAGAGCTGCGGCATCATGATATCGAGCAAAATCAGGTCGGGCACATCGCGTTGAGCCAGTTCCAGCGCCTTGGCGCCTTCTTTGGCAAAGAGCAGGCGGAAGTCCTGCTGCAGGGTGTGGCGCAGAATCTGCAGATTGGCCGGCTCGTCATCAATGAGCAACAGTGTCTGGCGTGGCGAGCTAAATTCATTCATGGCGTGGCGGATCCTTGGCCAGGCTGGCACTCAATTCCGTGATTAGCGCAGTCAAGATGCTGCTTGCCTGCACAAAGTCAAACAAATCAATGGTTTTATTCAGATTATTCAGCGTCTCGCTTTGTCCGGTACTTTCCAGGTACTGACAGATCGCCTGCAAGGCAGGCTCATCGAGCTCATTGAGTTGCACGCTGCTATGCAGAATGTGCAGGTAATTCAACACCACGTCGGGGCTGTGTACCACGCCTGCTTGTGAATCTGTATAGGGGGCCGGTGGACCATGGTGGCTGAGCTCCTGGGCAATGCGGTTGAACATGTCTTGCAACTGCTCGATGCGTCCGCGCATCTGGCGCGTCTGGCCACGACGGATTTTTTCTTCCAGCTCGGCGCTCAGTAAGGAAACCTGTGGCAGGCCCAGATTGCCTGCCGTGCCGCGAATACCATGCAGACTGCCCAAGACAACTTCCCAGTTTGGTGAAGCCTGTTTGATCTCATCGAGTGGGTAGCGGGTATGCAGATCCGACAAGAAACTAAGCAGCGCACGGCGCAAACGCACTGGCGAGCCCCACAGGCTCAGACCCAGGTCCCAGTCGATCAGGCCGCTTTTCTGGGGCTCGACGCTGTCGTCTGGTGAGCTGGTTGTGGCCAGGCCCATGACTCGTGCAATTTCCTGCATCAAGGCAGGCAGGTCCAGCGGTTTGGTGGCAAAGCCGTTGATGCCGGCTTCCTGTGCAGCGTGGCGATCGGACTCCATGACACTGGCTGTCAGCGCAATCAGCGGTAAAGGCAGGCGTGCTTCACGACGTTCCTGTTCGCGCCATCGACGGGCGGTCTCCAGTCCGTCCAGTTCAGGCATGTGAACGTCTAGTAAAACGACGTCAAAGTCTTCTTTGTCCAGCAGCTCCAGCACCTTGTGGCCGCTGTCGGTGGCGGTGACCGAATGGCCGTGCTGTTCAAGCGTCAGGGTCAGCAGTTCCTGATTAAGGTTGATGTCATCGGCTACCAGAATTCGCAGAGGGGGCAGGTGGGGCACGGCTTGGTTTTCCGGGCTCGGGCGGGGTTCGTTGCCCGGCTCCAGGGGGATGCGGACTTCAAAGACGCTGCCCACACCCAGGGTGCTTTGTACCTCCAGCGTGCCGCCCATCAGGTCTACCAACTGGCGGGCGATGGACACGCCCAGGCCCGTTCCACCAAAGCGACGGCTGATGGAAACGTCGGCCTGAGTGAAAGGGGTAAATACATGACGCAACTGCTCAGGACTCATGCCGATGCCGGTGTCGGTGACACGGATGGAGACTGTATTGCGTCCGGGCTCGGGGTTGACCTCGACCCGCACTGCACCACTTTGAGTAAATTTGATGGCATTGCCGATCAGATTGTTGAGCACCTGCTGGATGCGCATCGGGTCGCCCTTGTAAAAAGGGTGCAGCTCGGGCGCACAGCTCAGAAGGAACTCCAGGTTCTTGGCATCGGCCGCCAAGCGTAAAGAAGCGACGACCTGCTGGCACAGGTCGATCAGAGAAAAGTCCACCTGTTCCAGTTCGACCGAGCCCCGCTCCAGTTTGGTGGTGTCCAGAATATCGTTGAGCAAGGCCAGCAAGGAGCGCGCTGACTGATTGATAATGTTCAGGTGTTTGCTCTGTTGGGCAGTGAGCGCGTCGTTGAGCATCAAGTCGCTAAACCCAATAATCGCATTGAGCGGAGTCCTTATTTCGTGGCTCATATTGGCCAGGAAAGAGCTCTTGGCCTGGGCTGCCTGCTCGGCTTTCTCCGCGCTTTGACGCAAGGATTCCGTCAAGGCGTTGTAGCGGCTCATATCGGTCACAAAGCCGACAAAAATGGGGTCCCCCGGCTGGCGCACCCGACCCACCGCCAGCCGCATGGGCATCAGGCTGCCATCCTTGCGCAAGCCGGTGACATCGCGGCCTACGCCGATCACTTTAGGGTCATTGCTGCGCAGATAATTGGACAAATAGCTGTCATGGCGAGAGCGGTCAGGTTCGGGCATGAGCATATTGACGTTGCGCCCCAATACTTCACCCGCTTTCCAGCCAAACAGACGCTCTGCCGAATGGTTGAAATCCAGAATGGTGCCGTTGCTGCTGATCGTGATGATGCCGTCAATGGCCGTATCTACAATCGCGCGGTTATGCGATTCACTCTCTTCCATTTTCAGGAACAGTTGACGGTAGCGCAGCAAGCCATTGGCGGCGGCCACCAGCACCGTTACGGTAATGGTGAACGTGGACAGCACCATGGAGGCAAAGGTGCTGTTGAAGATGATCAGGTCATCGGGCGGGGTAGTCTGGCCGATAAAACGGGCCGCCGCCATGCCGGTGTAGTGCATGCCAGAGATGGCCAGCCCCAAGACGATGCCACTGATGACCACGCGCTGCAGCAAGGTCAGGCGCGTACGGTGCAGGCGAAAGCGTATCCACAAAGCCAGGGTGGCCAGAATGACTGCGACGCCTATCGACAGGAAGAACGTGACGGGTTCATAGCGCAGCAGGGGAGCCATGCGCATGGCGGCCATGCCGCTGTAATGCATGGTGCCGATGCCCAGCCCCACCAGAACCCCGCCGATAATCAGGTGCGAGCGCTGGACGCGGGCTTGCGAGAGAATCTGCAGGGCCACCCAGGACGCGCCTACGCTGGGCAGCACCGACAACATGGTGATGGCCGGATCATAATGCACGCTGGTACAGAGCTCGAAGGCCAGCATGCCGATAAAGTGCATGGTCCAGATGCCACCGCCCAGGGCAATGGCGCCTGTGCAAATGGCGATCTGGCGATGCAGACGCAAATCGGCCATACGGGCAATATGCGCGGTATGCAGAGCCATGCCCGACGAAAAGATGGCAACCAGCAGGGACAGGATGACCAGGCCACTGTTATAGCTGCCAACCAACAAGGGAGCCATGGGGTCCGCACTGATGAAGAACTGGTCGAGTATCCGCATAGGTGCTGATGTCCGAAGCGGCCCACGGGGCCAAGTTAGACGAAATGTGTCAGGCTCCCTCTGCATAGCAAGAGGGAATGTAACGATGAAACCCGGATAGGTTATCGAGTTTGTCTCTTACTGTGCAGCTTTTTACATGGATTGACGAAAAATATTCATGTTTAAAGCAAGGTTCCGGTCAGCAGCAGCGCCGCTACTGAAAAGTAAATGACCAGCCCGAGCACATCCACCAAGGTGGCAACCAGGGGAGCCGAGGCGCTGGCCGGGTCAAAACCGACGCGTTGCAAGATAAAGGGCAGCATGGAGCCAATGCAGGAGCCAAAGGTCACAATGCCCACCAGAGCCAGCCAGATCGTAAAAGCAATCAGCAAGGAGTGTTCGCCGTAATCGTACAAGCCCAGATGTTGCCAGACTTCAATACGCACAAAGCCGATGGCCCCAAGCAGGGTGCCCAGCACCAGACCGACCGGCAGCTCGCGCAATAGCACACGCCACCAGTCTCGTACCCGCACCTCACCGAGCGCCAGGCCACGAATCAGCAAGGACGTGGCCTGCGAGCCGGAGTTTCCTCCTGAACTCATGATCAGGGGAATGAACATGGCCAGCACCACAGCCTTTTCCAACTGTATTTCGTAATACTGCATGGCGCTGGCGGTGAGCATTTCGCCCAGGAATAAAATGGCCAGCCAGCCCCCCCGCTTGCGGATCATGGTGCTGAAGCCGGCCTGCAAATAGGGTTTGCCTATATGCTCGGCGCCGCCAAACCGGTTCATGTCCTCATCGGCTTCGTCCATCAAGGCGTCAATGACATCATCTACCGTCACAATGCCGATGATGACCTGGGCCTCGTCGACCACCGGAATAGCCAGAAAGTCGTGTCGCCGAATAAGCTGGGCCACAGCCTCCTTGTCAGTGAGTGCCTGCACCGTGATGGGGCTGTCACCGCTCCACAGATCGGTCAGGGCCGCTTGGGGCGCAGCACACACCAGCTTGCGCAAAGGCACCACAAATTGGAGCTGCTGCTTGTCATTGACGACGTAAATGGCATAGACCGTCTCGCGCGTGCTTTCCACCTCCCGGATGTACTGTAGGGTCTGGGCGACGTTCCAGCTCATGGGAACCTGTAGAAACTCCGTGGTCATGATGCCGCCGGCCGTATCGGCGGGGTAGTGCATCAGCCGCATGACGGAGGTACGGGTGGGCTGGCTCAAACGGCTCAGAATCTGCTCCTGATCCTGCGGGTCCAGGTCTTGCAGCAGGTCGGCCATGCGGTCTTCAGCCAGTGTTTCCAGAACAGGCAGGCGTTCTGGCCGACGCAGCTCCATCGCAATGGCGCTGGCCCAGCGCAGTTCGGGTCGTTCCAGCAAAGCCTGCAGTCGCTCATTGTCCAGCTCCTGGGCAGCGAGCAGGGCGGGGCCGCGCTCGAGCTGGTTCAAGGCCAGGACAATATCGGCAATCGGAGTGGGGGGGCCAAGTAGGTCAATAGATGGATGCTTGGGCATGCAATACTCCAGTGGACGTGCAAGTACGGAATGTCGTGGCTTGGCGTGGTGACTGTTGGGCGCGGGGTTCTTGTAACGATCTGCCAGGATTGATTGTCCTGGGCCAGAATGGTGCTAGGATACGAATAGTGTTAACCAGTGGAGCATCTTATGGACATGAAGGCCAAACTGACAGCCCTGACAATCACGGTATTGATGGGCGGAGCCGTTATTCCAATGGCTCAAGCGCAATATGTGGGTCCCTCCAGCCAGAAAACATTCACTAAAGTTGAACAGCTTGTGAACAACGCCAAGGACGATGATCCGGTCGCCTTGCGGGGCAAATTGCTGCGCAAACTGTCCGATGAAACGTATCTTTTTGCCGATGAAACCGGCGAAATTCAGGTCGAGATCGATGACAAGATTTTCCCCCAAGAGCCGGTGGATGCTAACACAACCGTCGAGATCGTTGGCGAGATGGACAAGGCCATCGTTGGCACCAATGAAGTGGATGTCAAGACAATCACTATCGTTCGGTAAACGCGTATCTTGAATGTAAAAAAGCCCGCCGACCCGGTTCGCGGGCTTTTTTATGGTGCCGGCGATGCTATAGTGCCCGCTCTCGCCCCCTGTACTCAAAGGATAAGTTCAGGACACGGCGATTTTGTCCGCTACAAGACCAGGAACCACCATGAGCACCGCAATTAATTTTGATAAAGGCAACTACCGCTTCATTCCGACTGGCGTGAATCGCTTTTCGGGCGGGGTCGCCGCTCAGCCCGGCTACGAGATCTGTCGGGTCGTGTTCTCCGCGCCCGTCCCTCTGAAAGAGGGTTTTGATTTGATTCAGGCCGTGCTGGAAGCCGAAGAACGTCCTTTGACGGCTTTGTGCGCGTGTGAATTGCGTTCGCCTGAGCCTGTCAGCGACAGTGACTTCAATAAATTCAATGAGTTGTACCTGGAAACCCTGAAAGAGTGGGGTTTGCTCAAAGGCAAACATAATCCGGTTGCGCGCAGCAATGTGTCGCCTTTGGTGGGGGCTCCGGCCGAGCCCAGCTTTTATGCCTTCAGCTACACGGTGGAAACCGATATTGAAGAGGCCACCTTTGTGATCGCCGGCAGTTGCGAGGTTCCCGAAACCCCGGACGATTACATAGAGAGCATTGTGGCGTATCAGGACGTCTCGCCCGAAGGCCTGTTAAAAAAGGCCCAGTGGGTGCTCGATGAAATGGAGCGTCGCCTGGAAGTGCTGGGTCATGAGTGGGCCGATACGACGGCCACTCATGCTTACACCGTGCATAATCTGCATCCTTTCATGGCCAGTGAGCTGGCCCAGCGCGGCGCGATCAATCATGGTCTGGGCTGGCACTTGGCACGACCTCCGGTCAAGGATCTGGAATACGAAATGGATTGTCGTCGTATTTTGAATGAGCGAATTCTCACGATTGATTAAGCTGCCTGATCAAGCTGCAGACAGGCCCACGCTTGCGTGGGCCTGTGTGTTTTACGCCTGACTGTATACCGGCTCAGCGGCTGAGCGTTGATAACGGCGACGTACCATCAGTCCCCACAGCAGACCCAGCACGGCTGAGACTAAGGAGCCGCACAGCACGCCCAGCTTGGCCGCATCCAGCAAAACGGGCTCTGCAAACGCGAGGTTGGCAACAAAGATCGACATGGTAAAGCCAATACCGGCCAGCAAACCAATCAGGGTGACGCCGGCCCAGCTCATGCCTGCTGGCAGAGTGCATAGCCCCAAGCGTACAGGCAGCCAGGTTCCCAGCAAGACGCCCAGCGGCTTGCCCACAATCAAGGCAATCGCCACACCAAACAGAGCACTATGTGCACCGGCTGCATTCAGGTCTAAACCGTTCAGGCTGACACCGGCATTGGCCAGGGCGAAAACCGGCATGATGATAAAGGCCACCCACGGATGCAGCAGCGCGGGAATACGCTGCACAGGGGGCAGGATCTCACGTTGAGCAAGTTGCATTTTTTGCAGCGTATGCATGATTTCCTGTGTGTCATGCTGGCTCTCCAGCTTGGTCGCCAGCTCCAGATTCAGATGGCGAGCCTTGCGCGGCAGTGGCAGCGTGCGCACCGGGCTCATCATGCCTAGAACAACGCCGGCCAACGTGGGGTGAGCACCCGTTTTCAAGAGCCCAAACCAGAGAATGGCGCCAGGAAGCACATAGGCCCAGGCCGAACCTATTCCCATTTTCTGTAAGCCCAGCACTGCCGCAATGCCCACGGCGGCGATCAGGAAAGCGCTGTAGTCCAGCCCACCCGAGTAGAAGAAGGCGATGATCAGAATGGCGACCAGATCATCAATGATGGCCAGAGCCAGCAAAAAGACGCGCAGGCTGGGGGGCAGGGAGCGACCCAGCAGAGCCAATACGCCTACTGCAAAGGCAATATCGGTGGCGGTCGGAATAGCCCAGCCCATCAGAACCTGCGGCTCGGGGTTCATTGCCGCATAAATGAGTGCGGGCAGGGTGATGGCAGATAGGGCGGCGCAGATTGGCAGCATGGCCGAGCGCCAGTCGGACAAGGCCCCGTCATGGATCTCACGACGGATCTCCATCCCGACCACTAGAAAGAACAGGGTCATTAAGATATCGTTGACCCAAAAATGCAGATCTTGCGAAAAACGCCAGCTACCCAGCTCCAGGGTGATTTGGGTATGCCATAAGGCCGAGTAACTGTCAGCAAACGGGGAGTTGGCCCAGATCAGGGCGACAGCGGCGGCCATCAGCAAGATGACGCCGCCTAGGGCTTCAATGTGCAAAAGACGCTGAAGTTGGGCCTGTAGTTGGCGGGTCAGGACATGGGCGCGCGGTAAAGGCGCGCCGGAAGAGGGGTGAGACATGGTCGGCAATTCTCCACAAGGCGGCCCGACCCTGCGTAAGCATTTAACCTGCCCTGCTGCACCATGCCAGCAAAACACCCTGCGCAATTATAGGGAGGGAGTTTCTTTAAGGCAAATGTCAGCTTGGGCGGGTCTCGGGGATGATATGCAAGGGAATGGTGACCGGGCCATCATTGATCAGGCTCAACTGCATGTCGGCGCCAAACACACCGCACTGTGTATCGGGCACGCGCACGCGAGCCATCGCCACCAGTTCATCGAACAGCGGCTGGCTGATGGCCGGTGGCGCGGCGCGGCTAAAACCGGGGCGGTTGCCTTTGCGTGTATCGGCGGCCAAGGTGAACTGGCTCACCAGCAGCAGTTGCCCCCCGGCTTGCAGCAGATTCAGGTTCATCTTGCCCTGCTCATCTGAAAAGATGCGTAGAGCCAGTAGTTTGTCCAGCAAACGCGCGGCCTGCTCACTGGTGTCCCCGTGCTCTGCACAGACCAGAACCGCCATGCCGGCACCGATTTTTGCGACAGTCTGGCCGTCAATATCGACCTGGGCCCGCCGTACTCGTTGAATCAAGGCAATCATTGTGTTTCAGTAAAATCAGTGGCCGACGGTTTCAGAGAACAGGTTCACGATCAAGACGCCCACCACAATAAAGGCGATGCCAATCATAGCGGCCAAATCCAGTTTCTGCTTAAAGAACACCCAGCCAATCAAGGAAATCAGCACAATACCGACGCCGCTCCAGATGGCGTAGGCCACGCCCACGGGCATTACCCGCAGGCTTAGGGACAGAAAATAAAAGGCAGCGGCGTAAAACAGAATGGTAAAGGCGCTGGGCATCAGACGGGTGAATTGCTCAGAGCGCTGCAACAAGCTGGTCGCGATGATCTCAAAAATAATCGCGAAGCACAAATGCAAGTAGGCGAGGCTGGCGGGAGTCATTGAAAATCAGGGTTGAAAACTGAGCCAGCCGGGCAAAAGCAGCACACTGGCCCACAGCGCGGCCGAGGCCCAGGAAGAAATATGAAAGCTGAGGGGCGACATGGAGCAGGTGCCGGCAATCAGGGGCACGGTCGAGCGCAAGGGGCCGATAAAGCGGCAAGCCACAATACTAAACCATCCCCAGCGGGCAAAAAACGCTTGTGCCTTGGCATACAGATGTAAACGCTTGCGCGCCCATTCAAAATGGAACAGGTTGCCGCCGTAACGCTGGCCCAGGTAAAAGGAGATGGCGTTGCCCACACCAGCCCCCAAGGTGACGGATAACCAAACCGGCAGCAAGCTCATTTCACCGGCACCGACCAAGGCGCCGACGGACAGAAGAATGGCGGTGCCTGGTATGACCAAAGCCAAAAAGGGCAGGGATTCGATCAGACACAGGGCAAATACGGCGGGGGCAACCCATTGGGGGTTGGCGCTGATCAGCGCCGTGGCTTGCTCTGCAAAATTACTTAAAGTGCTCAGCATATCAATCAGGGAGAGGTGACAGCGACAGGCCGTTCTTTATTTCAAGGCAAGGCTCAGGATCAGACGGTCCTTGTGCTGCAAACCATCCTCAAAAAGAGCCTCGTCGTAATAGCGTAGGAAGTAATCAGGTTCTACCGCCACGACCCGAAAGCCGGCGCGCTGATAGAAAAACAGCGGATACCCGATGGTCCCAGTGGCAACAGTGAGCGTATGGGCACCCTGAGCACGTACATAATCAATGACAGTCGATAACAGTTGCGCACCCAGACCCCGGCCCTGATGCGACGGCGCTACCGCGATATTCATCAACTCCCAGCTCTGAGCATTCTGGGGCTGCACAATGGCGGCCGCAGCCGTGTGCTCCTGATCGTCGATACGCCAGGCATGGGGTGTGTGTCGATATGTCTCGATCAGACGCGGGCTGGGGTCGGCGTGCAAGAGCAACGACAGGGGCAGGCTGGACCCGTGTACCTGCTGTGGGTGGCCCGGCTTGCGGGACGGGTTCATGAGAACTCACCGTCCACGTAAAACCATTGCCCCTGCTCCAGCACAAAGCGGCTGACCTCGTGCAGACGGTTAGCCCGTCCGTGCAGCCGATTGCGGGCGACAAACTCCACAAGAGCGTGCGTGTCGGAAATGCGCTCATGACGGCGCACTTCCAGCCCCAGCCATTGCAAACCTTCCGCATTGGGCTCAAGCGAGTGCGGGCGGGTGGAACTATGCCAAGTGGCCAGCAGGTAGTCCAGGTCGTCGCGTACGAAAGCGCTGTAACGCGAGCGCATCAAAGCAGCGGCATCCGGGGCTTGCAAATAGAGAGGGCCTTGGTGCCAGGGACCACAGCAGGTTTCGTAGGGTTTGGGGTTGCCGCAAGGGCAGGTGTTTTTCGAAAAGGAAGTCTTTTTCAAGGGCGTTACTGCCAAGATCGAACAATGGCACAAGCATACCTGAAAGCAGCGGTGGCTTTAGAGCAATGGCAGCGACCAAACGTAACGGAGCCCGGTATCAAAAAACCCGCCCGCAAAAGCGGACGGGTCAGGGCGAGATGTCAGATCACCTTAAAGCGGCTTATTGGGCTGCGTCAATACGCTGCTGCATACGTTGGGCACGCTCCTTGGAGCCAGGGTGAGAGCTCATGACGCTGCTTTGTCCGCCGTCCAGGGCAGCCAGTTTTTCAAATGCCGTCACCAGCCCTTGGGTCTTGAGCTGGCGCTCGCTGAGCAGTTCAAACGAGTAGTCGTCTGCATCGGACTCTTGCGATTGGGAAAACTGTGCGTTCAGAAAAGCTTCAGACAGCTCGCCCAGCTGGCTGGCGTTCAATTGAGTCACCAAGGTGTTGCCTGTGGCGGCGGCCGCATCACGAGCCGCGGACAGGCTGTAGGCTGTTTGCATGGCTTTCTTGCTGTGGCCCAGTTCCACGTGGCCCATTTCGTGGCCGATGACGCCGCGCAGTTCATCGTCATTCATTTGGTCCATCAGACCCGCGTAGACGCGGATGCAGCCATTGGCCATGGCCCATGCGTTGACTTCCTGGGTCTGGTAGACCTTGAAGCTCGGGGTTTGGCCATTTAACGGTTTCGTCAGCGGCTTGACGACACGTTGCAGGCGCTGGTTGTACTTGCTGTTGGCACTGGCCACTTTATGTTCAGCGTCCATTTGTTGGCAAGATTGATCAGACAAGGCGATCACTTCCTGATCGGACAGACTGAATGCCTGCACGGCCTTGCTGCCAGCGCCTACCATGCCGCCCATGTCCATGGTTTGGCAGCCCGCTGTCAGACCAGCGAGGGCCAGCATTGCGGCCAATGTTCCGATACGAGACATCATCAACTTCCCCTTCTGTTTATGCAAAGAGACGGAATTTTAATGATGAGGTGGCTAAGGAGTGGCTTATAAAACAATATTTAACATTGTTCCGGGTGTGCTTACACAAAGGAAAGGAGACGCTGAAACGTACCCGGCAGGCTGATGTGATGCCGGCCACGGGGATCGGCCTGACCATGACAGGCCTTGACCTCCTTGAGTTTCGGCGAGCCAGATCCGAGTGAATTTAAACGCTGCCTATCAGGGGGCAGTGCTACTATCAAACTCACAAAAACGACAGGGAGGACAAGTAAATGAGTAAAAAAATCATAGTCTTACTAGGGGTTGTGGCACTGACGGCCTGTACGACTCAACCCCGTCAGGAGCGGCATGCGGCTGTCCAGACCAGTGAACGTTGCGCGCCGATTGACGAGGCCAGTGTTGCCGCCTTGTTTGAGCGCTGGAACACGTCGCTGCAAACCGGCCAGCCCGAGGAAGTGCTTGAGAATTACGCAGAGCGTTCGATTTTGCTGCCAACTTTGTCTGGGGTGAACCGTATCAGCCGCGCAGAGAAAGAAGACTATTTTGAGCATTTCTTGGCCGCTCGACCGCAGGGTAAGGTCACCGAAAGGCAAATTACCTTGGGCTGCAACATGGCCGTGGATTCGGGCTCCTATACCTTCCATATGGGAAATAGCGGCGAGGACGTCAAAGCGCGCTACACCTATACCTACCAATGGGATGGCAAGCAGTGGTTAATTGTCAGTCACCATTCCTCGTTGGTGCCAAGGGATAAATAAGGCTTTTATGAGGTTTTCAGTGCCTCCGGCCAGGGCCGGAATGGGCGCTGAACCAGATGGGAGCGGGGTTTGAAGGAGCACTGGGTGCCAAGCCCGGCAGGTAGTGGTGCGAGAATATCGGGGCCTGAGCCTGTGGGGCCTGCATACCGACGACGTTACCCTGTTTTTCATGAACGCAGTCTGAATGAAAATCTCAGAACAGGTTCAGATAGTGGTGCTCATAATAAGGCCAGGCTTGTATGAACAAGCCTGACTTTCCTACTCAAGGAGCTTTATCATGAAACGCTCGACATTGATTTGTACTGCACTGATAAGCGTGACGGGTGCCTTGGCCGGTACAAGCGCGATGGCCCAAAAGCCAGCGCCCATGCCCCATGCCCCCGCCCATACTGCCACGACGACGGCCCCCAAGGCCAAAGCTCCGGAGGCTCCCAAGGCGACCGCGGCTCGTGCCGCTCATAAACCCACCAGCCACACGCCTGCCAAACACACGAAACCTACTCGATGAGCACGTCATCTGGCGCCGTTCTGACAGAACCCGTGCCGCGTTCACGTTTCCTATGGGTCAGGCCTTGCCTGGCCCCTTTTTTTGTCCAGAGCGAGCGAGTACCAACAAAAAAGCCCGCGCGATGGCGGGCTACCGGCGAGGGCGTCAAATTTTCCCCCACTATTATTTTGCGCGAGATTCCAAATTCTCATGAAACCCGCAAGTTCTTTGGTGCCCCCCCCGTGAGTCGAACACGGCACCAACGGATTATGAGTCCGCTGCTCTAACCAAGCATGAGCTAGAGGGGCAACAAGTCCGCAATTATTACATAAAGTCCTTGTTTGTGCCTAGCGTGGCCAGTTGTCGAGCCGGACTTTCAACTGTTTGTAAAATGAACAGTATTTTCTCGCGATTGGTAGCACCTTGTTGTCGATCCTTGTAGCACAATGAGCGCGTCTTTCACCCGGGGAAATAAAATTATGAGAACCCTTCTTGTGGCCGTGACCTTGACGGCTATTTTATCTGCCTGTGCCGTCTATACGCCCAGAGGCTCTGTCATTGTCGATCCCGATGGCTATGGCGGCTATGGACAACGTCACTGCCCGCCTGGCCAAGCGAAAAAAGGCAATTGCTAGTAAACGGTGCCGCGTTTGCTGCGCTATTTGCGCTGATATCGTTTGCTGCCCGTGCTGGTTTCGCAATAGTGTCCGCCTCGCGGTCCTGTGCAATAAGTCTGGCTGGAGCAGGGGCAACTGCTGGTGGAGCGCAGGGTTTGAGGGGCGGGCCTGGTGTTGCTTGCTGCAGTACCTGTGTACGCTGGGCAAGACCGTTTGCTGGCGCTGGCTGAGCCATCGCGACAAACAAAGACTTCCCCTTCGCAATGAGAAATGCCGCCTTTTTTTCCCGAACAAGGGGTGTTTCTTGCCTGCGTATCAAGAGGGAGTAGGGTCAGGATCAGGCACAAGAATAGCCACTTCATACTTGTCTCTCGCTGGAAGTCCGTTTTTTGCCCTGGCAATGGCGGTTGGCAGGACACGGATACAGTAATGATTGTTATGCTCTGCGATAAAGCAGATTTTTATTCATGGATGAGCTCATGCGAATCTTAATGCTTGTTCCCGCATTTTTGTTGGCCGCTTGCCAAAGTGCCGTACCCACTGAGAAGGTGGGCAGTTACGCCTGGCTGGAAAAGGTGGATCGTCAACTGGCCGTGTCCGATGGCCAGGGACATGGGCCGGATTACGCCTCGCAGGAATGGTGCAATGTAGTCCATTTCCGTTTGTATGGCCAGATAGCTGAAACCCCCGTGCCGTGTGATCAGGCATGGATGGAGCAGGTCGATCAGCAGTTGAAAAAACGCTAGGCCCTTTATGGGCTTACAAGTAGGGTGGCGAAATGCAAACCCATGCTCTGTCTGTGCTTTGTCTGGCCCTCTCTCCCCCGCCTTAACCCGATTGCTAGCTTGGGTCATCCATCGTGTGCTCGAATCGAAGTGATGTCATCTCCTTAACGCTCCAAGCCGTTAGCCTGATAAAACAAGCTCAGTTCGCGCGGGTTGCGCAGCCTGACTTTAGCTAAACTGCTTTTCTCGAAAACAGTCAGGTATTTATGGCGATTGGGCGGGGTGACAATGGCGATGTGTCGGATCATGTCCCATTTCAGACGGTCTTTGCTACCTGGCAGCGCACCCTGTCGTTTACGTTCCAACAGGGTGCGCCGAAAATAGCGCAGCAAACTAGCTGCCGTGGATATTTCCAGCACGATAAAACCGGTGGCCCGTTCCAGACGAGGGGCTAGGTAGCGTGTGTAATTGCCGTCCATCACCCATTGTTCCCGCGCAATTGCGGCAGCATGTAAGGCGGCAAATTCAGCGTCGGGTCGCGGTACCCAGTCCGTGTGCGGCAGGTGGTAGAGCGGATCCAGGTGGATGGCGGGAAGTGCAAGCTTGCGTTCGATGGCTTTAGCCAGGGTGGATTTGCCGCTATTGGAGGGGCCCAATATGCAGATGCGCGGGCCCAGTTGTTCAAGAGAAAGCATGGTGCAAAAAAAGAGTAGGTTGAACAAAAGTCTTTCGGCTTGCGAATAGGGCTGCCTGATTATCCCCATATCCGCTGTCTGAATGTGACGCTACACTGCTGGGGTCGCGGCACCGGCCGTTTTTACTTTTTTGTGTCCATCATGGCTAAGATCCTTCCTATCTTGATGTTGGTCGTCTCCAATGTGTTCATGACGATTGCCTGGTATGGGCATTTGAAGTATCCCAACAGCCCCCTGCTTAAAGTGGTGCTGATCAGTTGGGGCATTGCCCTGGTGGAGTACTGCCTGGCAGTACCGGCTAATCGTTTAGGACACACCGTCTATAGCGCAGCCCAGTTAAAGACCATGCAGGAGGTGATTACCTTGCTGGTCTTTGTCGTGTTTTCGGTGCTGTATCTCAAAGAGAGCTTCACACTCAACCATCTGCTGGGCTTTACGTTGATTGGTGCGGGGGCATTTTTTATTTTTTACGGACCCTTGAAGTAGCCCATAGGGGGCGTGTCTGTGGCATAAAAAAAAGCCTCGCATGATGCAAGGCCCCAAACCGGATAAATAGGGAGGTGAAAAATGTTATCCGGTCATTCCATACTACGGACGGGCGGGGGCGCTGACTAGGTTCAAAGCATAGCAGTGAGTAACTATTTGTGGCTCATGCGCATAACGTTGTCAGACCCAGGGGAATGGGTCTGGGTCTAAGCATGCCGCTCCATCACAAGTTCCGAAGCTGCCTCAACAATAAACCCCAAGGCCGAAGCAAACTCCAGCCTTGGGGCAGGTGAACCGATTTCTGGCTCGTTCAGTCGGGGCGAGCCCCTTACTGGCTGACTTGCTCAGACTCCACGACCATGTCCAGCACGTCGGCCTTGGATGAGGCGTCGGCGGGCACATTCTTTAGTTCATACCGATTGATGCGCAGTACGTTACGCACGCCAGGGGTATGGGTGTAGCCTTCGATATCACCGTAGTAATACATCCATTCACCGGTCTGGGTTTTGACGCCTGCATCGTTATATTGAATTTCTCGTACTTTCAGGCACTGATAGTTTGGCATCATGGGGTGTGAACATGCCTCGCGCTGAGCCGCCACTTCCAGAAACACGCGGGTGGGTTCGCTGCCGTAACGGGTGGAAGCTGTCGGTTCACCCTTCAGGCGCCATTTGGTACCGTCCTTGAAGTTCAGGGTCAGAACGGGGGCGGGGTTGTCCGGGGCGGAATCCGCCTTGGCCATGCTCCAATCTGTTGCCGTCGGAAGCAGTTTGCCCACGGCCTGCTCATTGCGCATCAGCTCGGGGTCTGAACACATTTTCATCGTGCTCACGGGCGAGGTAAACGTGATCTTGGAGCCCTTGATGGTGTAGCCGCTACCCAGAACATTGCACAGATTGTCTACTGACATCATGTTGTCGGTGAAATTCAGGGTAACTGGCTCTCCGTTGGCACCCGTTATTCCAGGGGCTTGCTGGCCACTTTTGTCGGCGGTCGCAAACAGGCGCCAGTGGTAAGCCTGTAAAGAGTTTTCTTTGTCCATCTGGCGCTCGGAAGGGGCGGTATTGCTGCTGTTTGGAGCCGCACAGGCGGCCAGACCCATTAAGGCCAGTGAACCAATCGTCAACTTGAGGGTTTTTGTCATGGGTGGTTTCCTTGATGAGTCATCGGGCTACCGGATGGGGTAGCCCTGGGTTGAAAATAGGCAGTCAGGGTGGGAGTGGCCGGATCGGTCAGTCCCCGCTGCTGGTTCAAGATTGAGGCAAAGCCTGTACCTGATTATCCAGACTTTCGCGCAAGGAATCTGGCAAGGATAGTAAACGTGCCAGCTCGTCCAGATAGGCGCGTTCCATATAGCTTTGTTCGTCAATCACCAGAGCGCTGGTCAGATAAATTTCGGCCGACATCTCGGGGGTCTGAGCCAATTGGGCAATGGCCTGAGGATCGACAGGTTTGTGCAGTTCTTGCGAGAACCAGTGACGGGCCTGCTCGGGGGCGGGCATCTTGTTGATCTCTGCATCGATCAGTTCACGCTCGGCATCACCAATATGACCATCTGCCTTGGCGGCGGACACCAGGGCGGCCAGGATGACCATGGCGTGCGTGTCGGCTTGCCCAGTGGCTGCCACTGGTAGCGGCGCGGCCGGAACAGCTTGCACTGGCGCGGGTGTCGCTTGCTTACCCGCATTCTGTTCCTGCCAGTTTTGATAGACTTTGACGGCCAGCGCGCCCAGCGCGGCTGCTCCTCCATAGGCAGCCATGGAGCCGCCCATTTTGCGAAATTTTTTGTTGCCCAGCAGTACGCCCAGAACGCCGCCAACTACGGCGCCGCCGCCAAAACCGCTGGCCTGCTCACTCAGTTTTCTCCCCAGTCCGGAAGAATTCAACTGACCTTGGCCCTGTTTCAGCGCGCCTTGGCCGCTTTGCAGAATTTGTTGCAACATTTGCTGTAGTGACATGGATTCGCTCTATCAGAGGTAAACAGTAGCTTCGTTATAAACTACTTTATTAGGTAAGCCCGCGTACAATTGTAAGCAGACCTGCCGAAGGAGATGCCCTAAGAGGACACGTGCGGCACGGAGAATTTGCTATCGTATGTCCAGATCAATCCATATAGGCGCGGGCGCGCCGATATCAAGGGGGGAAGGGCTTAACTGGCTCTGCATATTATGAAACTGACACGAACTGTCTTTGCTTTATCCGTTGCGCTGGCTGCCCTGGCCGCTCCGGCCCATTCCCAAGTCAAAATCGGCGTTATCGCTTCGGCGACCGGGCCGACGGCGGTCGTCGGTTTGCCACAGCGCAATACGGTTCCTTTGCTGCCGACCAAGATGGGGGATCTGACGGTGGAGTACATCTCCATGGATGATGCCAGTGATCCGAATCAAACGGTGACCTTGTTCAAGAAAATGATCTCCGAGGACAAGATCGATGCCTTGATCGGGCCGACAGGCTCGCCCAATGCCATGGGGCTGATTCAGTTTGCGGCCGATTCGGGCACGCCGGTATTGGCCCCGGTGGGTGCGGCCTCGGTGGTGCTGCCCATGACCGAGCAGAAAAAGTGGATTTTCAAGACCACGCAAAATGATGACATCATTGCGCAGGCCCTGGTCAAGCATATGGTCGACAATGGTGTGAAGACCGCAGGTTTTCTGGGTTTCAACGATGCGTATGGCGAGAGCTGGCTGACGGTGTTCAAAGAGCTGGCCGAGGCGAACAATATCGACATTGTGGCGACCGAACGTTATGTGCGCTCGGATACGTCGGTCACCGGCCAGGCCTTGAAGATTTATGCGGCCAAACCGGATGCGGTGCTGGTTGCAGGTACGGGTGCTGCGGCGGTGTTGCCCCAGGTGACCCTGGTCAAACAGGGTTACAAAGGGCAGATTTATCAAACGCACGGGGCTGCTTTACCGGCTTTTCTGAGTCTGGGCGGCGAACAGGTGGAGGGGACGATTCTGGCAGCCAGCCTGATGCTGGTCTTGCCAGAGATTGCGGACAGCAATCCAGCCAAACCCATTGCGCAGGACTATATCCAGCGTTATACCGAACGCTACGGTCAGGCTCCCGCTACCTTTGGCGCCAATGTGTATGACGCGGGTCTGTTGCTGGAGAAGGCGGTTCCGGTTGCTGCTGCCAAGGCCAAGCCCGGCACCCCCGAGTTTCGTTCCGCTTTGCGTGATGCTCTGGAGCAAACGCGTGATCTGATCGCTACGCAAGGTGTCTATACGATGACGCCAGAGGATCACAGTGGCTTTGACGAGCGTGGGCGTGAGCTGATTACGGTGCGAGAGGGCCAGTGGCGTTTGCTCAAGCCCTAAGAAACAAGCCTTACGATGAAAAAACGCGGCTCGGGCCGCGTTTTTTCTGGTTAAAGACTGCAGAACAAGCCAGCCTGTTCAAGTCGCTTGGTTGGGCAGGCTGAGCAAAATGTGAGGCTCTTCAACTTCCAGCTCTGTTTTCAGGTACTTGGAACCAAAACGGCTAAGCGCCACGATCAGTTTGGCGGGAATGCCATCCAGCAAAATGTAGTAGTCCTGCTGGCCTTGCTCGATATGTCGGACAACCTCGGGTTGTGAGTGTTGCCAGCCTGCGCCTCCAAGATGGGTGATTCGTTCGTAAGGGTCCCGACGCATATCTTTCGTGACGTATGCAACCTCGATCATTTGCCACCTCATGAAGTTCTTGTTGGGACCTTCATCATTGGGCATATGCCGGTTGGCAGCCATTAGGGATTTTACGAAGCTTAAGACTTAGACTTTCAAGGCCTTGATTAAATAGGGGTCCAGATCCGGCTGGCGCAGCAGCCAGTTTTTATAGTCTTGTGGCACATCGGCAATGGCCATGCCCTTGTGCTTGCCAAAGTGCAGTGTGGTCGGGATACGAGCGTGTTCAGAGAGCTGCCATAACTGCTCCCAAGTATGAATATTCTGGGTCAGGCCCAACAGATGCTGCAGAAGCGACAGACAATTGCGCACATCTGCCAATGCACTGTGCGCATGACGCAGACGCTCACGCGCGTTGGCGCGGTCAATATGATAGATCAGGGCAGATTGGCTGTAGCTGTCCAGTCCTGGTATCAAGTGACGGGCCAGGGCCAGCGTGCAAATGCGCTTGACCGCCGGGTAAGCGGCCACACCCCAGTCATAATCGACGTTATGACCAATAATGTATTGGGTGTCGGCAGGCAGCTTGAACTCGGTATGAGAAGGGCAGTCTTGTAGCTCTTCGTCGTAAATGTGGTGCGTGGCCAGAGCGCCCAGAGTATTGGGCTCATCGGGTCGGTAGCGTTGTTCGAACGCTTCGTTGACCAGCAAGAAGACAGGGTCGCTCAAACGCAGCCAGGCCGCCTCAATGACTTGTGGTTTGGCGGAGCCGGTGGTTTCAGTATCAAACAGCAGGGCAGACATACGCAATCGCTAACAGACAAAGCTGTCATGGTAGTGCATGTGTTCTGCTTTGCCTATACAGGTTTGAGCCGGAAGCCTTCGGGAATGCCCCAGCGGTTGGTGCGCAACAGCCAGTGAGTCTGACAGCTCAGGCAACGGTACTGAGTTTCGTGCGCCCCGTCGGCAGAAGGGGGGTGCTGACCGAGTAAGCGCAAATCAGCGTGCGCTTGGCTGGTGCTTACTCCGTGCGGCAAGGTCAAACACGCCTGGCACAAAGGTGAGGCATAAACTGACGCCATATTACCGCTCCCTGATGGTTTGTTTCGTTTTGACACATCAGTATCGGTTTGCTTACGGGTAACGTCAAGTCCCTGTTTGGGGTTCGGGGAACGGGTAGGAAAAGCTCTGGTCCCGGCCCGCCCGTTTAGCCTCATACAGGGCTTTGTCGGCTTGGCGAAGCAGGGCATGCAGATCCAGGGTGGAAGGCTCCAGAGTGGCAACCCCCAGGCTGGCGGTCATGGTCAGTTGCTGCTGATTGTCCAGAGAAAACGGCAGCAAGGCGATGCTTTTGCGGACTCGCTCGGCCACGGCATGCGCTTGAGCGGCCCCGCAGTCTGGCAGCAAAATGCCGAACTCCTCACCTCCCAGCCGCCCGCATAAGTCGGTATCGCGCAACGCCAAGGAAATGCGTTGCGTAATGGCGCTCAGGGCCAGATCGCCGACATGATGGCCATGCGTGTCGTTAATGGGCTTGAAGTGGTCGATATCCAGAACAATGACGCTGACGGGGATATGTTTCAGGCGGCATTGGGTCAATGCATCCTGGCTTTGCTGGTAAAAGGCCTGTTTGTTGAGCAGACCTGTCAGGGCATCGCGGTGCGCCAGTCGCTGGAGTTTCTCCACCGCCAGATTGCGTGCCGACATCAGGCTGGCGCAGGTAATGCAGGCCAGGGCAATAGAAGCGATTCCAATCCGCAAGGACAACAAATCCAGCGATGTGTGTAACTGGCTGGGCAGAAAGTACACCGGCGGGTTCAGGGCGAAAAGTGTCCAGAGTACGTAGAACAAGGTCAGTAGCGTGGTGGAAAAGAGTGAATAGCTCAACGCACACCACAATAAAGGCAGAACGGGAAAGGCCATTGAGCCTGGGCCGTCAATCAGCAGGCTCAATAAGCTGGTCAGCAGTAACGACAAAGCGGGTGCCAACTGGGCCAGGCTTGTCAGGTGGGGTTCATTCCAGTATTGCAGAAAGCGGCGTAGGGGACGGGAAGGGGCCGTTAGAATGACCGGAAGGATCGCCGCGTAAGAGATCATGCCCGTCAGCATCCAGGACAAAATGGCCAGTGACAAAGGCTGGGAGGTATGCAGATACAAGGCAAGGCCGCCTAGCAAGGCCGACACCACGCAAGCCAGACTGCAGTAGGCAGCCAGGGTCAACATGGCCTGGGGGCGACGCAAAGATAGATCCAGCAAAGGGTTGTGCGTGATGAGCCAATAAGCCAGGCCCAAGCCGCTGGCGTCGGCCACGGTCAGTAATAGGGCGATAGGCAAGGGGTTGCCGGCAATCAGTTCGGCACACAGGTAGGCCACTACCACAATGGTCCAGTTAAGAACCTGCCGCCCCCAATCCGGGCGTCGAAGAAACAGCCCCAGAAGCACCGCTTCGGCTGGCCAGAAAATGGTCAGAGCGTCGTAATGGCGCAAGCGGGTACCCAGCAGGGTCAAGACCAAGACCAGGCTGAATAGAAGAAAACGAGAGAGAAAGGAGTGGCGCCGGGATGGGCGCAAGCAGAACGCCTGCTTTGGGTTCATATCCGTTGCCATAGGAGCGCCTGCTCGTCGTGGACGCTTTACAGCGTCGGATAAGTTTCAAGCCGCTACTATTTTAGGATGAAAGCGGAAATGTTTATTTCAAATTGTAATTATATGTTCTTAAATGAAATTAATGCGGGGTATTCCGCTTACCCCGCATTATCTGGCACACATCGATTTAGTTCAAGGCGGGCATAGGATGACGAGGCGCCACGTGATGCACGTCCTGCAAACGGAAGCGGAACCGCACATTCGCATCCTGACTGTGAGCATCGGCCGTGTAGGTCGTGCAGCCATGTACGGGTGAACTGAAGATCACCGTGCCGGCCATGCGCGGGCCGTTCTTGGGTTGTAGATAAACCGTATCGCCAATGCGAATATCGGTTTTGTTCAGGGCAATATGCTCAGGACGCGAGATCAAGCCAGTTGGATAGATATTTTTCATGTTTTTTTCCTTATCGTGTGGCGTCATTACATCGTTTTTTTATTGAGATTTGATGACACCATGATGGACCGGACTCCACACGGAGACCAAGCCATTACTATTTCAATGTAGATCTTTGCTGACTGGACGACAAATGCGCCAGACAAACAAGCTCTGTGGTGGCATGGACAGCGCCTTATTCGTTTGCCAAGCAAATGGACGCAGCGAGTCCGCTACGATGCAAAAAATAAGTCTGGATGTGGCTGTCGTCGCCGTAGTGAATGAATACCCGCATGTTTGGGGGACATGCCAAAAGGTCAGCAGGACCTAAGTAGATGGGTACATTCCAAAAAAAATTTGACCGCATATTTTTAATCTAATGGATGTGTTGCTGCGATCTGTCGTCTATTAAGACATGATTCGATGGCTTTGTCAAGATGTAAAGCGGCAAAGTTATCGGAGGGCGATGTTTCTGACCCACGTCGTGGGGGTGCTTGTCTTGGTATTTGGGGCTGCCTGTTCTGGCTGATCTAGAATGGATTCCTTGTCTTTTTGCCTTTTGTTGTCGCGACTCATGATTACCATTACCGGTTTGTTTACTCATCCCATCAAGTCCTGCGCAGCCCAGGCGCACCCGCAGGGGGTGCTGGCGAGTGTGGCAGGCCTGGCTTACGACCGAGAGTGGGTGGTGGTCGATCAGCAAGGCGTATTCATGACCCAGCGCCGCTGGCCCCGAATGGCTTTGATTCGCCCTGTTGTGCAGGATGGGCGAATCACCGTCCAGGCGCCCGGTATGGAAACCTTGTCCTGGTCTCTGGACGCGCCGGTCGGCGAGAACGTCGCCGTGTCGGTGCGTATCTGGAGCTCGGACACCTTGGGCCGGGATGAGGGCGACCTGGTCGCACACTGGTTCAGTGATTTTTTGCAAACCCCATGTCGGGTGCTGCGCAGGCATAGCCGGGCCCGTCGTCATGTCTTGACCGAACGTGTGCGTCCCTGGGAAGAAAAGTCACAGGGCTGGCGTTCAATCGGCGATCAGCAACAGGGTTTTGGCTTTGCGGATGCACTGCCTTTCTTGTTTATCAATGAAGCGTCCGTGGAAGAATTGAATCGTCTGGTGCAGCAGTCCGGTGAGCAGGCCGTGCCCGTCGATCGTTTCCGTGCCAATGTGGTTTTCAAGGGTCTGCCTGCCTACGAGGAAGATTATGTCCTTGGCCTGAGCAGCGAAGGATTAAGTTTTGCCTTCGTTCGCCAATGTACTCGTTGCCCTATGCCTAACGTGAATCAGCTCACCGCCGAGATCGGCACGCAGCCAGGCCTGGCCTTGGCGCAAAGTCGCCAGTTTGCACAAGGTACCTTGTTCGGCATGCAGGCCATGCTGGTCGAGTCACCCGCTCAGAGGCTAACGATTGGTCAGACCCTGGATGTGGAATACAGTTTTTAGGGCGCTGGCGGGCTTGAGTGCCTGAGGGGCGGGCAAGAGGCTTCAGGCATAGTCCAGGGGCAGGCGTGTCGTGAACTTGATTTGCTCCATGGCAAAGCTGGAGCTGACATCGGTCAGCTCAATTTCCGAGATCAGGCGCTGGTAAACACGATCAAAACTCTTGATGTCCGGTACCACGACGCGTAGTAAATAGTCGGTATCGCCGCTCATGCGATAGAACTCCACGATCTGAGGAATGGCCTCGACCACGGCGGAAAACTGGCTGTACCACTGCTTGTTGTGCTGATTCGTTTTGATGGCCACAAACACCGTGACACCCACATTCAGCTTTTCCGGGCTGAGCAGCGCCACTCGCTTTTCGATATAGCCATCTTGCTCCAACCGTTGTATGCGACGCCAGCATGGGGTGCTGGACAAACCGACACGATCGGCAATGTCCTGGATGGGCGAAGTGGCGTCGTTTTGCAGTATTTCCAGGATGTGCTTGTCGAACTTATCCAGCATAAGAAAAAATTCCCAATAAAAAGGATGGATGAGGATTTTTATTCTATTTATTCTCCCTATCCTAGGGTGAAAAGGCAATAATTGCCTGCCTGCTCTTGCGTAGACTGTTTCCATTCATCTCTTGTGAACAGGACCAGGAAAACAGCATGCAGGATTGCGATTATCAAAATACCCGTTTGACGCATATGGGTCGGGACAGCCGTGTGTCAGGCGGCTTTGTCAATGTACCCATTTGCCGGGGGTCGACCATTTTGGCCGACAATCTGGAGCAATGGACCCAGCGCAAAGAGCCTGATAACCCGTACGCCTCTTATGGTCGTTTCACCAACCCCACCTTGCAGACCCTGACACAGGCCGTGGCCGAGCTGGAAGGGGGATTTCAGGCCAGCGTGTTTCCTTCCGGTCTGGCTGCTTGTACCCACACCTTGCTGGGCATGCTGGAAGTGGGTGACCATTTGCTCTTGCCTGATTCGATTTATGGTCCGATGCGCACGTTTGCGCAGCAGGTGCTGGCTGGCCGGATGCGTATTCAGGTTCAGTTTTACGAGCCCTGCATCGGAGAGGGGATCGCTCGTCTGATTCGTCCCAACACCAAGGTCGTGTATGTGGAGTCCCCGGGTTCTGCCACTTTTGAAATCCAGGATATCCCCGCTATCGCGCGTTGCGCGCATGCAGCCGGGGCCTATGTATTGCTGGACAACACGTGGGCCACACCTTTGTTTTTCCAAGCTTTTGAGCACGGTGTGGATGTGTCCATACAGGCCGCCACCAAGTATTTGACCGGGCATTCGGATGCCTTGCTGGGGGTTGCGACTGCCAATGAGCGGGCTTGGCCTTTGCTGCGCCGTGCGGCACATGATTTTGGCCAGACAGCGGGGCCGGATGATGCCTTTTTGGCGTTGCGAGGCTTGCGCACCTTAGGCGTGCGCCTGCGTCAGCATCAGGCCAGCGCCTTGCAGATTGCGCGTTTTCTTGAACATCATCCGCAGGTGCGTCAGGTATTGCATCCCGCACTGGAATCGCACCCCGGGCATGCTATCTGGAAGCGGGACTTCACCGGCGCAACTGGCCTGTTCGGCGTGGTGCTCGAGCCCTTGAGCCACGAGCAGCTCTCACGCTTTTTTAAAGCCTTGCAGCTGTTCGGTATTGGCCTGTCCTGGGGCGGCTTTGAAAGTCTGGCTTTGCCCATCGATATGCCCAAACGCAACGGGCGTGCCTTGTTTGGCGAAGGACAACTGCTGCGTTTGCATGTCGGGCTGGAGGAGCCCGGGCACTTACAGCAGGATCTGGCGCAGGCTCTGGACGCGGCCTATGCGGTGGAAACGTCCGAAAACTCCGTAGGCTTGCGCTTAGTTGCCCAGCAGGCTTAATTGCTGGTTTTCTTGCCGGGCGATCAGGCGGCGTGTCTGCTCCTCGCTGATATCCAGGCTGGGGTCATCCAAGGATGGCTGCGCCGGGCTGGAGATGCGTTCTGCAATCCGGTTCCAGCGCAAACCCAGTTTGCTGGGCTTGGCAGGACGGCGACGACTGCGAGGAGCGGTTTCGTGTTGGTCCGGTGAGTATTGGGTGAGATCAAACTGGCCGGTCACAATCCCCACTTGCTTGAGCAAGACCATGGCTTGCAGGGGGCTTTTGAAGCTGCGTGGATCTTTACTGCGGGCGGTGACCAGCACCGCCTGTCCGGCACGCGTGGCTACCTGTACAAAAAAATGATTGCCTTGTCCTTTGATGGACACACCCAAAATTCCCCCTGCCTGCGTGGCGGCACGCAGTTGCTGAAGGGTAAAGGTGACGATTGCGCCTTGACAGGGCAAAGAGGACATAAATTAGCGCTCAATAAAAAAAGCCCGCCGTGGCGGGCTGGCCGGGCAAATAGCTGCGTCCCCCAAGAGGAGACTCAAGGGCGACATTATGCCAAAAAATAGTCGGCTCGTGGTTTGTGCCGCGCAAGAGAGCTCGCCTCAGACCCAGTCACCTCTCAGGCGCTTGCCGGAGCGCACAGGCGCGGCAAAATGTGATTGGCCAGCAAGGGGGCGAGGGTCAGAGAACGGATTTCTTGAGGGCTGACCCAGCGGGCTTCCTCCAGTTCGGCTGCCGCCTGGATGTCGCGCTCTACTGATAGGGTAAACACATGGGCATGAACCATATGGCCGGGCTCGTTGGCGGCGGGACTTTCAAAGTACGCCTCATAGCGGGCCTGCGCGGTTTCCTGTGCTGTCAGCCCAAGCTCTTCCTCCAGTTCACGCTGCAAGGCTTGTAAAGGCGTCTCACCAGCCTCCAGCTTGCCACCCGCCTGCATGTAATAGGTGCTGCCACGTTTGCGGACCAGCAGGATTTGTCCGGCAGGATTGGTGATATAGGCCGCGGCCAGCAAGATGACAGGAGGAGACATGGAATCTTCAAGCAAAAAAGGAAGCCAGGATCGGTTCAAGCAGGCTATTTTTGCACAGGGCCTGAAGACGTGTCATCCAGGGTTTTGCTGCGGAGCAGATAACGGGTGGCAAAAATGCCGGGAATCAGCAAACCCAGACGGTACCAGCCCAAGTGGCTGGTCAACCACGCGGACACTGCCAGCGACAGCCACAAGATGATCAATGCTCGACGCTTGGCCTGGCGTGTCAGCCCCTGGCCGTTCTCCCAGTTGCGCAGATAAGGGCCAAGATGGCGCTGATTCAGCAGCCATTGGTGAAAACGTGGGGAGCTACGCGAAAAGCACCAGGCGGCCAGCAGGACAAATGGCGTGGTGGGCAGCAAAGGCAAAATAGCGCCGGCAATGGCCAGCGCCACACAAATCCCCCCGGCGCACAACAGGGCGTAGCGCATCATTGTTTAGCGTGGGACACGGCCCAGCATATAAAACTCGTCATTGCAGCGCATGGACATGAAATTGGCCATGCGATTGCTCAAACCGAAAAAAGCACTGATGCCGGCAATGTCCCAGGCGTCTTCGTCGCTAAACCCGTGCTCGTGCAGCGCCTGGAAGTCGGCCTCGTCAATATCCTGGGCGTTTTGCGAGACTTTCAGAGCGAAAGCCAGCATTGCTTTTTGGCGAGCGCTAATGTCGGCCTTGCGCCAGTTGACGGCAACCTGGTCTGCCACCAGCGGGTTTTTGGCGCGGATACGTAAAATCGCGCCGTGGGCGATCACACAGTAATGGCATTGATTGGCCGCCGAGGTGGCCACCACAATCATTTCCCGATCAGCCTGGCTCAGGCCGCTGGGTTTTTCCATCAAGGCGTCATGATAGGCAAAAAAGGCACGGAACTCGTCAGGCCGATGAGCCAGGGCCAGAAACACATTGGGTATGAAGCCGGATTTTTCCTGCACTGCTTCAATACGGCTGCGAATATCGTCGGGCATTTCGGCCAGGGCAGGGACGGGGTAGCGGCTGATGGCAGCGTGAGCGGGTGTCTCGGGCATGGCAGGTCTCCAAGTAAAAAAGCGTGTTCTAGTTCATCGGGTAATTAAATCCAGCTACGCAAAGGTGTCCAGGGTCGGTCAAGGCGATATAATGACATATTGATCCGGCCGCGGGCAGGGCTCTTGTCGAGAGCCTGACAGGCGGAACTGTACTTGCACACCACTACTGACGCGATAATGACAACCATCCTTGAATCTCTTCCAGTCGGCCAGAAGGTCGGCATTGCCTTTTCCGGTGGCCTGGACACCAGCGCTGCCCTTTTGTGGATGCGCAATAAGGGCGCCATCCCTTACGCCTACACCGCCAATCTGGGTCAGCCCGACGAGCCCGATTACGATGCCATCCCTCGCAAGGCCAAGGAATACGGCGCCACCTTGGCCCGCTTGGTGGATTGCCGTCAGCAACTGGTGGCCGAAGGGATTGCCGCTTTGCAGTGCAACGCTTTTCATATCACCACGGGCGGTGTCACCTACTTCAACACCACGCCTATTGGCCGCGCTGTAACCGGTACCATGCTGGTGGCCGCCATGAAAGAGGACGATGTTCATATCTGGGGCGATGGCAGCACCTACAAGGGCAACGACATTGAGCGTTTCTACCGCTACGGTTTGTTGACCAACCCCGAACTGAAGATTTACAAACCTTGGCTGGACCAGACCTTTATTGATGAGCTGGGTGGCCGTGCCGAGATGTCCGAGTACATGCAGGAAAACGGTTTCGACTACAAGATGTCGGCCGAGAAAGCCTACTCCACCGATTCCAACATGCTGGGTGCCACGCATGAGGCCAAGGATCTGGAGTACCTGAATGCCGGCATCAATATCGTCAAACCCATTATGGGTGTCGCGTTCTGGCGTGACGATGTGGCCGTGCCTGCTGAACAAGTGCGTGTGCGCTTTGAGGAAGGTCAGCCTGTTGCTCTGAACGGTGTGGAATTCTCCGACCCTGTGGAACTGATGCTGGAAGCGAACCGCATCGGCGGCCGTCATGGTCTGGGCATGAGCGACCAGATCGAAAACCGCATCATCGAAGCCAAGAGCCGTGGCATTTACGAAGCCCCCGGCATGGCTTTGCTGCACATTGCTTACGAGCGTCTGGTAACGGGTATTCACAACGAAGACACCATTGAACAGTACCGCATCAACGGTCTGCGTTTGGGTCGTCTGCTGTACCAAGGCCGTTGGTTCGATCCACAAGCCATCATGCTGCGTGAAACCGCCCAGCGCTGGGTGGCTCGTGCGGTGACGGGCGAAGTGACGCTGGAACTGCGCCGCGGTAATGACTACTCCATCTTGGATACCGTCTCGCCTAACCTGACCTACAAGGCCGAGCGTCTGAGCATGGAAAAAGTGGATAGCATGTTCTCGCCACGCGACCGTATCGGTCAGTTGACCATGCGCAATCTGGACATCGTGGACACACGCGACAAGCTGTTCACCTACACACAAGCTGGCCTGTTGGCTCCTGTGGCCGGTTCGGCTGTGCCTCAGCTGAAAGACAGCAAGAAGTAAGACCTGCCTTGCAGATCGGGGTGTCTCTGAACGGAGCGCCCTGGTTTGAGGCAGCGCCAACAAAATACCCCAATCCCTGTTGGATCAGGCATTGGGGTATTTTTGTGCATGCGGCGAGTCCCGGTGTGTCTGGTAACGATCCTGTTTAAGCGTTTCAGCGTTTGCTGATCGCGCCGGGCCAATGGGTTGCATCTATCTATCCTCAACCGGGGTTGAGGGGGGCAGCAAGGCCGCGCTACCCAGAGAAAGTGCTGCGCAGCGAATCAGTCGATGAGTTTGCCACTGGGTTCATGGAAGGCGAAGGGGCCGTCGAACTGGCCCACCGTAGCGGTGTGAGTGACAATCTGCCCGTGGCTATCGAGGGCGTGGACGGCATAGCCCGGCGGCTCCAGCGTCCAGGCAGAGGCGGCATCATCAGCCAGGTCCAGACACACCTGGTGCGCGACTGAAGGGGCCGTGCTGGCTATTGTTCCACCAAAACGGATCTGGATACTACGATGCAAATGCCCGCTGATGACCCGTTCGACCTGCGTGTGCTGACGAACAATCGCTTCCAGTTGCGCAGCGCCCTGCAGCAGGCCAATCCTGTCCATATGACCGATCAGGGTGTTGAACGGCGGGTGGTGCAGGGCAATGACAGTGGGACGTGTAGCGTGCTTTGCCAGTTCAGCAGCCAGCCAATCCAGTTGCGCCTGATCCAGGCTGCCTGCGCTGGCTCCCGCGACGGCACTGTCCAGCGCCAGCAGTCTGAGCCCTCCAATATCGACGCCGTAGCAAACCGGCCCGGTTTTGCCCAAATACGTATGGTCGGGGAAGCTTTCCCGTAGTTGCTGCCGGTCATCATGATTGCCTGGCAGCAGGTAGACGGGAATCGAGTCCAGCGGCGCGAGCAATCTGCGCAGTTGCGCATATTCCCGGGCTCGCCCAAAGTCAGTCAGATCGCCTGTCAGCACGATGGCATCCGGTCTTTGAGGCAGCGCCAGAGCATGGTCGATGGCAGCCTGCAAATAGGGGGCGGTATTGAGTCGTCCGTAGGCCAGTCGGCCTTCTTCCCGTATATGCGGGTCGGTCATTTGAATCAGTAGGGTGTTGAGCATCGGTATCAGGTCGCGCTGTGCGCTCCGTGTTGTTATCAGGTGGGGGCCCAAGGGAACCAGGCCTGGGCTGACCGGAAGGTGTGACTGCCTCAGGACATCGGCACCGAGCCAGGTATCAGCGAGTCCGGGTTGAGCTGAATACCCACTGTGCTGCCGAGCACGGCGGCATGGTCACGATCTACCTCGGCAATCAGGGGAGCTTGTCCGGCGACCTCCAGGGTCAACTGGACCCGCCCGCCCATAAAACTGCGTTGCTGAACACGGGCCCGTGCCCAGCCAGCCGGTGCCTCCATGCACACACGGATGTCCTCTGGGCGTAATAGTAATTCCTGTGACCCGCGTAAAGCCTCGGGGCAGGGCAGGCGCAGGTCTGCCAGCCGCACATCGTTATGAAACAGGCTTTGTGCGTTACGTTGCAGGACGTTGACGCGCCCCAGGAAAGTGGCGACAAACGGATGGGCGGGATGCCGGTACAGGCTTTCTCCGTCGCCAATCTGAATAATGCGGCCTTCGTGCATGACGGCCAGCCGGTCAGCAATGGCAAAGGCTTCCTGTTGATCGTGGGTGACGTGAACGGCGGTAATGCGCAGGCGTCGCAGCAGCTCGGCCAGTTCATCGCGCAACGAGACTTTCAGCTTGGCATCCAGGGCAGCCAGGGGCTCGTCCAGGAGCAGGACACGGGGTTGATTGGCGATGGCGCGGGCGATCGCAACCCGTTGTCGCTGTCCACCGGACAGGGCAGAAGGCAGGCGTTTTTCCAGACCATTCAGGCGCATCAGATCGACCAGCTCGCCAACCCGTTGCTGGCGCTCCGCTAGGGCCATGCCCTTGATTTTCGGGCCATAGCCGATGTTCGCCTCAACCGTCATGGCCGGAAACAGGGCGTAATGTTGAAACACCATGCCGACTTCGCGTTTTTCAATCGGCAGATGGGTAACGTCCTGTCCGTCGAACAGGATGCGGCTACCGGCATCGGGCATTTCCAGACCGGCGATCAGCCGCAGCAAGGTGGTCTTGCCGCAGCCCGAGGGGCCCAGCAGCGCCATGACTTCACCCGGGGCGATATCCAGGGTGCTGGGGTGCAAACCCCGTGTGCCATCCGCATAGGTTTTGGCGCATTGTTCAATGCGCACGGGTACGTGTTTAGTTTCCATATTGTTTCTCCAGCAAGCGCGCCAGGGCTTGCAGTGCCCAGAGCACGGGCAAGATGACAAGCATAAAAATCAGCGTATAGGCCGAACCCACTTCGATGCGCATGGAGGCGTAGCTGTCGGCCAAGCCCACTGGCAAGGTACGTGTCAGGGGGGTGTGGAGCATCCAGGTCAGGTTGAACTCCCCCAGCGACAGGGTGAAAACCATCAGGCTGCCGGCGACAACGGCGGGCAAGATGGCGGGAAGTAAAATCCCGAAAAAGATTTGAGTGAAACTGGCCCCCAGGGATCGGGCTGCTTCCTCCAGATCAACCAGGCTGCGTTTTTGCAGGGCGGCGGTGGTGGTGCGCACCATAAACGGCAGGGTAAATACAATGTGACCGACCAGAATGAACCAGAAGCTCTGGCGAAAGCCTTGCAGTGAACCGTAAGCCAGCAGCAGGGCAAGGGCGGAGGCCATGCCGGGCACGGCCACGGGCAAGGTCAGCAGCTCCTCGAAACTGCGAGCCAGGCGGGAGCGGCTACGGGCCAGTGCATAGGCGCAAGGCAGTCCCAGTACGATGGCCGCCAGGACACAGAGCAGGGCCAGTTGCAGCGATAGCCAGACCGTACCGCCGTAGTTTGCCCAGACTTGTTCGAGCCATTTCAGCGTCAGGCCGCTTTTCAGACCGATGCGGTAGTTGTTGACCAGTCCTGCCATGACGGAAACCAGGATGGGGCCCAGCAGGAACAGGATGGTCAGGCCGGTAAGCGCCAGGAGCAGGGGAGCGGGCCGCTGAGGATGGGATAGCATTTTTGTGCTCATGACGTCCTCACACCACCACCGCGGGGTCGCGCACCACGCGCCGGGCCAGCCACAAGGTAAACCATGTCAGCAGCCCCAACGATATGGACAAGCTGGCAGCCAAGGTGAAATTCGCATAGTTGGTAAATTCGTTGTAGATCGTGATGGGCAAGACTTCGTAGCGGCTGGACAAGGTGAAGGCCGTCCCGAAGGCACCCATGGAAGTGGCAAATACGATGGCGCCGCAGGACAGCGACGTTGGCGCCAGCTCCGGTATCCAGACGTCCCGGGCAATATCCCAGCGTGTGGCACCACAGGAGCGGGCCGCTTCCTCCAGATTGCGGTCTATGGATTGGGCCGCGGCGGTGTAGGTGGCAATGGCGCGAGGCAGGGAAAAGTACAGATAAGCCAGAAACAGACCCAGCAGGCTATAGGCAAACGTGATCCGCCCCAACCCCAGATCCTGGGTGATCTGGGCCAGCAGCCCCTGGCGACCACCCAGCAAGATGATGAAAAAACCCACGATGACGCCGGGAAAAGAGAGGGGAAGCGTCATCAAGGCGAGCAGCAGGCGTTTGGCAGGCACGCGGTGGCGGGCCATCACGATGCCAACGATGGCGCCGAGCACCAAGGTGGCCAGGGTCACCAGAGCGGACAGGAGCAGCGTTTGCAGCAGGGCCTGCAAGTACCGTCCCGATGTCAACACGACCCAGTAGGTGTCTATGCCTTCCTGAGCGGGCAATGCCAGAAGCTGTATCGCCGGCAACAGCCAGAACGCGGCAAAAAAAGCGACGGCAGGTGCCGAGCACAGGGGCAGCAGGTAGGTGGCTTGCATACGCTAACTCCGTCTGGACCGCTTAGCGGACCTCAGCCAGGTAACGCTCAGCAAAAGGCTTCTGACCTTGTGCCATGCGTGCGTAGTCAACGGCCTTGGCGCGCGCGTAGTCGCTGTCAGGCAGGAAGCGTGACTGTGCCTGCTCGCTGATGGCACTGCTGCGAATCGGGCGCAGGAAGGCATTGGCCCAGATAGCCTGGCCTTGTTCGGAGAGCACGAAATCCAGTACTTTGCGTCCCTCTTCGGCATGTGGGGCGTTCTTGACCAGCGACATGACGTACGGCACCACAATCGTGCCTTCCTGGGGAATGACGAATGCTACATCTTCCCCGTCTTTATATTGGGCGCGGTAGGCGCTGAAATCATAGTCCAGCAAGATGGGGATCTCGCCGGAAATCAGGCGGGCATAAGCGGTTTGTTTGGGGACGATGGGATTGTTCTGTTGCAGGGCCTTGAACCAGTTGATGGCGGGGTCAAAGTTGTCCATATTGCCGCCCAGGGCCTCGTTGATCGCAACGGCGCCGACATAGCCCACGAAGGCAGAGGAAGGGTCCAGGTAGCCCACCAGACCTTTGTATTCTGGCTTGAGCAGATCGTTCCAGGACGTGGGCACCGGTACATCGCCCAAGGCCGATTTATTGACCATGATGCCCATGGTGCCCGAATGAATCGCGAACCAATGCCCTTGCGGATCTTTCAATCCTTCCGGAATCTGTTCCCAGCCTTCGGGTTTATAGGCTTGGGTCACGCCGTCTTTCTGGGCCTGGATGGCAAAGGTGATGCCCAGATACGTGACGTCAGCGACCGGATTGGCGGATTCGGCCAGTAGTTGAGCCAGTGACTGGCCGGAGTTCTTGTTATCGGGCGGCACGGTAATGCCGGTATGTTGCTTGATGGCTTCGATCTGGCTGGCCCAATCGGCCCATTCAGGGGGACAGTTGTAGCAAATGGCGGTCTGCGCGGCGACTGCGCTTCCCATTGTCATCAGGGCCAGGGGCAGTGCCACGCGGCAAGCCAATGTGCTCAGCATATGTTTCATGGTTGATCACTCCAGTTAGTAAGTGGTGTCAGGCAAAAGCCGGGAATGGCTTGAACGCAGGGGTGGTGGGAAAGAGTCCCACAAAGGAAAGGGGCCTCATCCTGTATGGGCCCTTGGTGAGCAAGGGGCAGGGGCGCAGGACTCGCCCCGGTCGAAGGTGTAGGGCAGCAGAACCGAGGCCTGCGCGGAAACTGTTTTTTGCTGGGCCACTGCCTCCAGCAGCAGGCCGATGCATTGGCGACCAATTTCTTCATTGGGCTGTGCGATGGTGGCCGGACGCGGAAACAGTTCAGCCCCTAGCGCAATGCCATCAAAGCCGATCACGCTGATATCGTTGGGAACCTGCAGGCCAATCTGTTGCGCTGTGCGCAGACAGCGAATGGCAATCAGATCGTTGGAGCCAATCAAGGCCGTGGGACGTTCGGGCTGGCGCAAAAGTCGGGCGACGCTGGCAAGATGCACACCGTCAGAATGTGGCGTTTGCTCCTCTTCGCCCTGATCCATGAACGGCACTTCCAGCAGTGGCATGGGCGCCAGACCCGCCTTGTCCATTCCTTTTAGATAGCCATGGCTGCGTTGCTGGGCGCGATCAGACACATGCAGATGACCGCTTACCATGGCAATGCGGCGATGGCCCAGTGTGGCCAGATGGCGGATCAATTCAATCATGGCCTGCTCGCCGTTGACGGTGACGCAAGGATGCTCGGGGTGCTGGTTGTAAGCCAGTACGTAGGGACAGCGAGTCTTGCCCAGTCGCACTAAAGCAGGGGAATGAGCCGGGTTGGAGACCACCAGCACAATGCCTTCCACATTGCTGGCCAGGAGCAAGGCGACTGCCTGGGATTCACGTTCAAGGTGGTAGTCGGTAAAGAAGGGCAAGATGGCATAGCCGCCGCGGGCTGCCGTATCGGCGATGCCTTTCAAACACTCGGCAAAAACGGGGTTGAGCAAGGTAGGCAAGACGACGCCGATGACCCGACTGCGTTGGCTGCGCAGACTGCGTGCCGAGGCATTGGGCTCATACCCCAGCGCGTCGATCGCGGCTTGCACGCGAAGGCGGGTCTTTTCGCCCACCTTTTCTGGCTCATTGAGCACGCGCGATACCGTGGCAACCGATACCTGGGCTGCTCTGGCGACATCCAGTATTCCTACATTGGCCATGACACCCAGCCGTCAAAATGAAAACGATTACATTTGAGCAAAGGCATATGTCAGGCAAATGACGAACTGTGTTTTTGTTTGCAGCAGACATCCCCTTGATGCCACTTATACGAGCCTGATCGCAAACAGATCCTGGTCTTGATACGGCCAGTTCTACAGTGAGTTCTCCTGAACAACAGGCCTGCGCGGTCAGGCATTCACGTCATGAAACCCATTCTTGTTTTGCAGCACGAGGCAACGCAAGGGCCGGGAGTGCTGCTGGATCATCTGGAGAGCCATGGTCTTCCCCATCACTTGTGCATGTCGCCGCTGGAGGGCGGGGCGCCGGTATCCGCTCGTGATTACAGCGGGGTGGTCGTGCTGGGCAGTGATCGCAGTGTCCATGATTGTTTGCCCTGGATAGAGCAGGAGCACGAACTATTGCAGGACGCGGTTCGGCGCCATGTTCCGGTTCTGGGCCATTGCTTTGGGGCGCAACTGCTGGCTCGTTGCCTTGGGGCTCAAGTGCAGCGCAACCCATATCCGAACATAGGTTGGGGCCAGGTTTGGAGCAGCCCTTACGCGCAGCGTGTCATGGGCCTGCCCAAGCGTGCCATGCTGTTTAACTGGCATTACGACACCTTCCAGATTCCCTCGGGGGCCAGCCGGACTTTATACGGTCCTCATTGCTTGAATAAAGGTTTCTGCCTGGGTCCGCATTGGGCCTTTCAAGGCCATCTGGAAGTGACCGCCGATAGCATCCGACAGTGGTGCGACCACGGCCGCCACGAGCTGGAGCAGGTATACGGTCCTGCGGCTCAGGATGCACAACATATCTTGTGGGGCCTGGATCAGCATTTAAGCCCCTTGCACCTTATTGCCAGACAGGCCTATCAACGCTGGACAGACCAGTTGATGGAGCGTGCCGGCCTCGCCCTGGTCCAAATCCATATGCCGTCTTTATACGTGGGCCAGTAAACACTGCTCTGAATTTATGCCGTCACTCCTAGACTGTCTCTGTCTGCTGCAAGTCAGCATTGATCGGGAGTTCAGGATGACAGCGTCCTTTTTTACGGTTCTGGCAGCAGGGGTATCGCTGGGGCTGTTTATCTATTTGTTCTATGCCTTGCTCAAGGCCGAAAACTTCTAAGTTCAGGTTGGCAAGTGTTCATTGTTTGGAACAGGTGTGCATATGAGTGATTTTTTATTCTTAGCGGTGCTGTTCGCATTCTTTGCGATGGCGACCGGATTTGTGCTCGGTCTTGAAAAACTGTAAGAGGGGCTGTCATGCTGGACGATTTGATGCAGTTCCTGGTGGTTCTGGCCGTCTCTACGGTCTTGTTAGTGGTGGTGGGCAAGTGGATTGCCCATTTTTTCTGTAGCCCGAAGCACAGTTTGATTGAGCGTGGCACGTATCGGGTGTTGGGGGTGAACCCGGACGAGAAGATGTGCTGGAAGCGATATGCGCTGGCGCTGTTGTTAAGCAATGCCGCCATGTTGCTTTTGGGATATGTTCTTTTGCGGGTGCAGGGCGGGATACCGGGAGACAGCCTGCAGCGTGTGGCCCAGTCTCCTGACCTGGCTTTTAATACGGCCATCTCCTTTACGACCAATACCAACTGGCAGGCGTATTCGGGGGAGTCCAGTCTGTCCAATTTTTCCCAGATGGCGGCCATCACCTTTCTGATGATGATCAGTGCCACAACAGGTCTGGCGGCGGCAGGCGGTTTCATCCGTGGTTTAAGCCGGAAAAGTTCGGCTGATATTGGCAACTACTGGGTGGACTTCACTCGTTCTTTGTATCGCCTGCTCTTGCCGTGCAGCTTCTTGCTGGCCTTGCTTTATATCTGGCAGGGTATGCCGCAGACACTGGCGTCTGATGTCGTGGTCAACACGCTGGAAGGGCTTAAGCAGCAGATTATTCTGGGGCCAGTGGCCAGCCTTGAAAGCATCAAGCACGTGGGAACCAATGGGGGCGGTTTTTTTGGCATGAATGCGGCCCATCCTTTTGAAAATCCCACCCCGCTGACCAATACCATTCACATGCTCAGCATGTTGCTGGTTCCCTCGTCCCTGACCTATGCCTTTGGCACCATGCTGAGCCGCCGTCGCCAGGGTTGGGCATTTTTTGCCGCTTTTCTGGTGATGTTCGTGGGCTTTCTGGCCCTGATTTATAGCGCCGAACAGGCAGGCAATCCTTTGCTGACTTCCCTGGGGGTGGACCAAACACAAAGCAGAACGCAGGGTGGAGGCAACCTGGAGGGTAAGGAGCTGCGTTTCGGGGTGGCGCAAAGCAGTCTGTTTGCCACAGTGACCACGGCCGCGACCACTGGCTCGGTCGATGCCATGCATTCGTCGCTGACTCCTTTGGGTGGTCTGGTGCCGATTGCCCAAATGATGCTGAACAATGTGTTTGGCGGGATCGGGGTGGGCTTTATCAGTCTGGTCAGCTACGCCATTTTGACGGTCTTTCTGGTGGGGATGATGATAGGGCGCAGCCCCGAGTTTCTGGGCAAGAAGATTGAGGCGCGGGAGATGAAGTACGTGATGCTGGCCATGTTGGCGCATGCCTTCAGCATCCTGGGCTTTACCGCTTTGGCCAGCCTGCAGCCCTCGACCCTGGACAGTCTGTCCAATATGGGCCCGCATGGCTTTAGCGAGGTGCTTTACGCCTACACCTCGGGCACGGCCAATAACGGTTCAGCCTTCGCAGGCTTTAATGCGAACACTCCTTTCTTCAATACGACGATAGGGCTGGCGATGCTGGTTGGGCGGTATCTGACCTTGCTGCCCTTGCTGGCTTTGGCCGGTGTGCTGGCCGCCAAGAAAGCGGTTCCTGCGGGCCCAGGCACCTTGTCGACGGCTACCCCCTTATTTACGGGTCTGTTGATTTTTGTGGTTCTGGTGGTGGGCGGGTTGACGTTCCTGCCTGCATTGGCGCTGGGCCCGATTGTGGAGCACCTGTTGATGCTCGATGGCATTACTTTTTGAGGATTGACCGTCATGTCTACCCATCACTTTTTGGTTTCGACACTGGCTGCCCCGACGATGAGAAGCTTGTTGCGGCCGGTATTGGTGTCTGCTGTGTTTTTTATGCTGTTGACGGGCATTGCCTACCCCTTGGCCACGACCTTTATCGGCACCGCCCTGTTCCCGGAGCAGGCAAAGGGCAGCCTGATTCAACGTGATGGCCAGGTCGTAGGCTCCCGCCAGATTGGCCAGTACTTCAGCCAGCCCGCGTATTTTCACGGCCGCCCCAGCGCGACTGTGGGAGTGGACCCGGCAGATCCTTCCCAAAGTATTGCCCAACCCTATAACGCCGCGGCCAGCGGGGCTGGCAATCAGGGCGTGTTAAGCAGCAGTTTGCTGGATGCTGTGGCGGAGCGCAGCAAGGCCTATCGCCTGATGAACGGTTTGGCAGAGGATGCACCCGTGCCGGTGGATGCCGTGACGGCGTCGGCATCGGGGCTGGATCCCCATATCTCGGTAGCCAATGCCCGTTTGCAGGCCGCTCGAATTGCCAGGATGCGGGACATGCCGCTGGCTCAGGTCCAGGTCTTGATCGATCGCTACACCCAGGCCCGTCAATGGGGAGTGCTGGGCGAGCCGCGTGTGCAGGTCTTGGAGCTTAATCTGGCACTGGACAGGGTCAAGCCTGTTCAGCCCGCCGTGCGTTAGGAACAGGTGTCATTATGTCTATTACTGATCTGAAAGCCATGCAAGAGGCGGGACATTCATCGTCATTGCGCGCCATACCGTGGGGAACGGTGTGCAAGGAAGCCTTCAAAAAACTCTCGCCCCGGGCGCAATTCAAAAACCCGGTGATGTGCGTGGTGTATCTGGGCAGCATTGTGACCAGCTTGCTGGGCATGCAGGCTCTGCTGGGCCAGGGTGAGGCTCCGGCCGGATTCATCTGGTCGGTGTCGGCCTGGTTGTGGTTTACGGTCCTGTTTGCCAATGCGGCCGAGGCCGTAGCGGAAGGGCGGGGCAAGGCGCAAGCCGATGCATTGCGTTCCACCCGCAAGCGGGTCATGGCCAGGGTATTGAAAGAACCCGCGCGCGATAGCCGTGCCTGGCCGGTCCCCAGCGACGAGCTGCTGCCGGGCGCTTACGTGTTGGTTGAGGCAGGCGAGATTATCCCCGCCGATGGGGAGATTTTGCAGGGTGCCGCCTCGGTGGACGAGTCTGCCATTACAGGTGAGTCGGCGCCGGTGATCCGTGAGTCCGGGGGAGACTTCTGTTCCGTCACGGGCGGTACCCGGGTGCTGTCAGACTGGATCGTGATGCGGGTGACCGCCAAACCGGGTGAGGCCTTTCTGGATCGCATGATAGCAATGGTGGAGGGGGCCAGGCGTGGCAAAACCCCCAACGAGATTGCTTTGACGATTTTACTGGTGGCCTTGACGCTGATCTTCTTGCTGGTGTGCGTCACCTTGTTGCCTTTTTCCAGCTTTGCGACGGTGCTGACCGGACACGGTTCACCTGTCACGATGACAGCCCTGATTGCTTTGTTGGTGTGCCTGATTCCCACCACCATCGGCGCCTTGCTGTCGGCAGTGGGGGTTGCTGGCATGAGCCGCATGATGCAAGCCAATGTGCTGGCGAGTTCTGGCCGCGCTATCGAGGCAGCCGGGGATGTGGATGTTTTGCTGCTGGACAAGACCGGCACGATCACGCTGGGCAACCGGGAAGCCTGGGCGTTTCTGCCCGCGCCGCAGGTGTCTGAGCAGGCTCTGGCCGATGCCGCCCAATTGGCCTCGCTGGCGGACGAGACTCCCGAGGGGCGCTCCATTGTGGTCTTGGCCAAGCAACAGTTTCATTTGCGAGGCCGTGAGCTGCATGGCGCGCGAACCATTGCCTTTAGCGCCCATACCCGCATGAGTGGAATTGATATTGACGGTCGTCAGATCCGAAAAGGCGCGGCGAGCACGATGCGCGCTCACATTGAATCGTTGGGAGGTATTTTTCCGTCTGAACTGGATGGTCTGGTCAATGAGCTGGCGCGACGGGGCAGCACGCCGCTGGTGGTGACCGAAGGCAATAAAGCGCTGGGCGTGGTGGAGCTGAAAGACATCGTCAAAGGCGGGATCAAGGAGCGGTTTGCTGAGCTGCGGGCTATGGGGATCAAGACCATCATGATTACCGGGGACAACCCGTTGACGGCTGCGGCCATCGCGGCCGAGGCCGGGGTGGATGACTATCTGGCCGAAGCCACGCCGGAGGACAAGCTGCAGTTGATCCGGCGTTATCAGGATGAAGGGCGACTGGTTGCCATGACGGGTGACGGGACCAATGATGCTCCTGCGCTGGCCCAGGCTGATGTGGCTGTGGCGATGAACAGTGGCACGCAGGCGGCCAAAGAGGCGGGCAATATGGTCGATCTGGACAGCAATCCCACCAAGCTGTTGCGAGTGGTGGAAGTGGGCAAACAGATGATTATGACCCGCGGCGCCTTGACGACTTTCAGTATCGCAAATGATCTGGCCAAGTACTTTGCGATTATTCCCGCGGCTTTTGTAGTCACTTATCCCGCTCTGGGTGCCTTGAATGTGATGCAGTTGCACAGCCCGGCCACTGCCATTCTGTCTGCAGTCATTTTCAATGCCCTGATAATCATCGCTCTGATTCCCTTGGCCTTGCGGGGGGTGAAATACCGTGCCGAACCGGCCAGCCGTTTACTCAAGCGAAACCTCTTGATTTACGGCCTGGGCGGGCTGATCGCTCCGTTTGTCGGCATCAAGTTGATTGATCTGCTGCTGACGCCGTTTTTTGGATAAGAGCGTAAGATCATTACCAGTTTTCTGCAGGGAGTACACAGACCCATGTCGCTTGAAGATAGGCCGGACCCGGATGAGCTGTTGCAGGTGGTTGGCGAGGACCCGCACCAGCCTCGCCGGGGGCAGCTCAAGATCTTCTTTGGAGCGTGCGCCGGTGTGGGGAAAACCTACGCCATGCTCAAGGAAGCGCATCAGCGTCAGTCCGAGGGAGTGTCCGTTGCGATTGGTATTGTGGAGACGCATGGCCGTCAGGAAACACAGACGTTGCTGCAGGGGCTGCCCGTACTGGCGCGCAAGGAGTATCAGCGTCAGGGACGGGTGGTCACCGAGTTTGATCTGGATGCGGCCCTTGTGTCGGGGTATCAGTTGCTGCTGGTCGATGAGCTGGCCCATTCCAATCTTGAGGGTAGCCGTCATGCCAAACGCTGGCAGGATGTGGAAGAGCTGCTGGATGCGGGAATCGATGTGTATACCGCGTTGAATGTGCAACATCTGGACAGCCTGAATGAGGTGGTGGGGGGCATTGTCGGGGTGCGGGTTCGGGAGACCGTTCCAGACCGGATATTTGATCGTGCGGCCGATGTGCTGCTGGTGGATCTGCCCCCGGATGATCTGTTGGCTCGCTTGAATGCCGGCAAAGTGTATCTGGCGGACTCGGTGGCCCAGGCGCGTCAACACTTCTTTCGTCGGGGCAATCTGATTGCCTTGCGTGAACTGGCCTTGCGTCGCGTGGCGGACCGGGTCAATGCCGATGTGCATGTCTACCGAATCTCCCATGCCATACGAACCGTCTGGCCTACTCGTGAACTGTTAATGGTGTGCGTCAGTGCGGACAGTGCCCAGGAAGCGCTGATTCGGGAGGGGGCGCGGCTGGCCCAGCAATGGCAAACGCCCTGGATCGTGCTGCATGTGGACACGCCATCGGAAAGCGGTCAGATCAAGGCGCAGGAAGCGCTGGTGCGCCTGGCGGCCAGTGCGCAGCATGCCGGCGCTGAGTTTGCCAATATTGCCGGTCAGGATGTGGCTCATACCGTCCTGGCCTACGCACGGCAACGCAATGCCACCAAGTTGATTCTGGGTAACTCCTCGGCACGTTCGCGCTGGCCCTGGCGGCCTGCCTTGTCGGAGCGGCTGGCGCGTAGCAACCCCGAGATTGGCCTGCTGCTCGTGCGTGTGGATACGGTTCAGCGACCTATCCGCCCCCTTGAGCTGGAGACCCCCATGGCGCAGGGCAAAGCCCTGTCGATTGCCTCCATCATCTGTGTGGTGACGACCTTGCTGGCGGAGCAGTTGTTGCCGTTTTTTGAACTCTCCAATGTGATCATGCTGTTTTTGATCACGGTGGTCTTTACCGCCTTGCGCTTGGGACGGTTGGCCGGTGTGTGGGCCTCGCTGTTGTCGGTGGCCTTCTTTGATTTTTTCTTTGTGGAACCCCGCTATTCGTTTTCGGTTACGGATACCCAGTATGTCTTCACGTTTGGCGTGATGTTGGTGGTGGCCTTGATTATTGGTCAGCTGGCAGCCCGTTTGCAGGCCGAGGCACGAGCGGCGCGCGATGGCGAGCGCCGGGCGGCCGCGTTGACGCGTGTCAGTCGGGATCTGGCCGGGGCGCTGGCATTGGAGCAGGTGCTGGCCGTGTGCCGCGATACCCTGGAGCCTTTGTTTGAGATGCCGATGGTGCTGGTTGTGCCGGATCAGCATAATCAGCTGGTCGCAACTCGCCATACGAGCTTTGTGGAGCTTTCAGTCGCGCAATGGGTGTTCGACCACATGGAAGCGGCGGGCAAGGGAACTGAAACCCTGAATGGGGCCAGTGCCTTGTACTTGCCCTTGAAAGGCCCGATGGCCCCGCGTGGTGTGCTGGTGGTACAGTCTGGCGCGGCAGCTTCGTTACGAACACCCGATGGGCGGCGCTTGCTGGATGCGTGCTGCTTTATATTGGCGCAAGCTCTTGAACGCATTCACTATGTGGCCATCGCCCAAGACACGGTGCTGCGCATGGAGGGGGAGAAAATGCGCAACACCTTGCTGTCGGCCGTCTCGCATGATTTACGTACGCCCTTGACTGTGATCCGGGGTCTGGCTGAAACCCTGGAGCAACCCAAGGGCCTGGGTGAAACAGAACAGCGCGATATTGCGAGGGCCATACGTGTGGAGTCTGATGAGTTGCGTCGTCAGGTGTCCAACTTGCTGGACCTGGCCCGTATGCAAAATGAAGGAGTCAAACTGCACAAGGAGTGGCATGCCTTGGGCGATATTGTGGGGATTGCGCTTGCCCGTTGCGCGGCCGCCTTGCAGCCTCGTCAGGTCGTGACCGAGTTCGCTGCGGACCTGCCGTTAGTCGAAGTCGATGGTGTCATGTTGGAGAGGGTGGTGACGAATCTGCTGGATAATGCCGCCAAGTACACGCCCGATACCAGCACGATCTGGCTGAGGGGGGTGTGGGCGGGTCAGTCCATGTATTTGCTGATCAGCGATGATGGTCCCGGTTTGCCACCAGGGGATCCCGAGCGATTGTTTGATACTTTCACACGGGGACAGAAAGAATCCTCCGTGGCGGGGGTGGGCTTGGGGCTGGGACTGTGTCGAACGATTATTGCTGCACATGGTGGTACGATCAGCGCCAGGCCGCGCTTGCCGCAGGGGGTGGTCTTTGAGATTCGCCTGCCCTGGAAAGCGGCCCCCCGTATGGAGAGTGACGAGCTACCGACATGAACAAAGCCCAGATACTGATCGTGGAGGATGAATCCAATATCCGTCGTTTCGTACGGATTGCCCTGGAGCAGGAGGGCATGGCCGTGATCGAAGCCAGCACCTTGGCGCAAGCGCGTATGGACGCGGCAACCCGTCGTCCCGACTTGATGATTGTGGATTTGGGTCTGCCAGACGGAGACGGCAAGGACTTGATTCGCGATCTGCGCGGCTGGGTCTATTCTCCGATTCTGGTCCTGTCTGCCCGGGATCGAGAAGAAGAGAAGGTGGCGGCCCTGAATGCCGGCGCGGATGACTATCTGGCCAAACCCTTTGGCGTGCCGGAGCTGTTGGCCCGTATACGCGCTTTGTTGCGGCGCTCCCAATTGGTGCCAAACGTGCAGGTAGCCTCCTCGCGGGTCCGCTTTGGAGGGGTGCAGGTCGATCTGGCGTCTCATGAGGTGACGCGGGATGGGCAGGCCGTGCATTTGACGCCTATTGAGTTTCGTCTCCTGACGGCCCTGATTCGGGGGCATGGCAAGGTATTGACGCATCAACATTTGTTGCACGAAACCTGGGGGCCTGCTTACTCAGACCGGCCGCATTATCTGCGGGTGTACATGATGCAGTTGCGTCAAAAGCTGGAGCAGGATGCCGCACAACCCAAGCATCTGCTGACGGAACTGCAGGTAGGGTATCGCTTGGCGGGTCTGGAAGTTCAGGCGTAAAAAGAAAAAGGGGATACAACGTATCCCCTTTTACATTGTTGAGCCGTTGGCGTGGCTCTGTGGTGTTCAGGCTTGCTGGCGTCCCAGAATCAGGAACTCCATCAATGCTTTCTGAACATGCAGGCGGTTTTCAGCTTCATCCCAGACCACACTTTGTGGGCCGTCGATGACTTCGCCGGTGACTTCCTCGCCGCGATGAGCGGGCAGGCAATGCATAAAGAGGGCGCTCGGGTCCGCCACATCCATCATCTCCTGATCCACACACCAGTCTGCAAAGGCTTTGCGACGCTCTTCGTTTTCGTCTTCGTAACCCATGCTGGTCCACACGTCCGTGGTAACCAGGTGCGCGCCCTTGCAGGCTTCCAAGGGATCGTCGAATTCGCGCAGAATGCTGGAGTCCGGGTTGCCGGTGCGATCCGACTCCAGGTGGTAGCCGTTAGGGGCCGACACATGCAGCGTGAAGCCCAGAATTTCTGCCGCTTGCAGCCAGGTATACGCCATATTGTTGGCGTCTCCGATCCAGGCCACGGTCTTGCCCTTGATATCGCCGCGATGCTCGATAAAGGTAAAGATGTCGGCCAGAATCTGGCAAGGGTGAAACTCGTTAGTCAGTCCATTGATGACCGGCACTCGCGAGTGGGAGGCAAAGCGTTCCAGGCGGGTCTGCTCGAAGGTGCGGATCATGACGATATCGACCATGCGCGAAACCACGCGTGCGGTATCTTCAATGGGTTCGGAGCGGCCCAGCTGCGAGTCAGTGGTGGTCAAATGAATGACCGAGCCGCCCAGTTGATACATGCCGGCTTCAAACGAGACACGGGTACGGGTGCTGGCTTTTTCAAAAACCATCGCCAAGGTGCGGTCGTGCAATGTGTGGTGCGGCTGATAGCGTTTGAACTTGTCTTTGATCAGGCGTGCGCGTTCCAGCACATATAAAATTTCGTCGTGAGAAAAGTCGCGAAATTGCAGAAAGTGCCGAAGCGGTCCTGCTTGCACGATGGCATCCATAAGAAAATCCTGCGGATAAAGAAAGCCATCTTAACCTGTCCGGCTATTTAGAGCAAAGTCGGACCCTGACGGGGGCAGGACGGGGGTGGGCGTTTGGATAAAAAGGGCAGGGCAAAGTAATGCTTGGCAATAAATTGTCAAGTGGCTAATTTATTGAATCCCGGGCTTTGCGCGGCTGCGATCGGATACAATGCGGAGCGACAAAGGAAAAAGTGCAGCCGACCTGTACTGCACGGTGAGCGATTAATTGTTATGACAGAGCCAGTGAAGCAACTTGTAATCCATGGTGTGACCCGGCAGGATCAGCGTTTTCGTCCCAGCGACTGGGCAGAACGCTTGGCCGGTGTAATGTCCCAGTTTCGCCCGGCTGGGGCGATGGGTGGCCATTTGACCTACTCGCCCTATGTGGTGCCGCGGCTGATTGACGGCGTGCGCTGCGTGGTGGTGGATGCTCGTCTGCGAGAGCTCGAGCCTTTGGCCTGGAAATTCGTCTGTGGCTTTGCGCAAGACAATAATTTGAAAATCAGCGGTATCGATCCCGAGAATATGGACCCTGTTGAGTCCTGATCCTGATTTTGCGCAGTCTGCTCAGTCGCCCCCGTTAAACGGCAGGCGACTTGTTTTTTTATAGTGTCAGCGGCGTCAGTACCTTGCCCGTTTTCTGAAACTGCAAGATGTTTTCCAGTGTCAGCGAGAGCATGGCTTCGCGTGTTTCCCGGGTGGCGCTGGCGGTGTGCGGCGCCAGGACAACCTGGTTCAGATCGCGCAAGGCCGCAGGAACCTGGGGTTCCTTTTCGAAGACATCCAGCCCTGCCGCGCCCAGCCGTCCCTGTTGCAAGGCGGCAATCAATGCCGTTTCATCGACGACACTGCCTCGGGCAATATTGACCAGAATCCCGTGCGGGCCCAGGGCGTTCAGGACGTCGACATTGATCAGTCCCCGTGTTTCATCACCGCCCACGGCGGCGATCACCAGGAAATCTGCCCAATAGGCCAGTTCGATCAGGGACGGTTCATAGTGCCAGGGCACATCGTGGCGCGGACGGCGGTTGTGATAGCGCAGCTCCATATCAAAGCCGCCGGCTCGGCGGGCAATAGTCTGTCCAATGCGGCCTAGCCCCACAATACCCAGTTTCTTGCCGCTCACTCGCGTGCCCAGCCCGAAGCCATTTGGTCGGTCCCAGTGGCCAGCGCGCACATAGCGATCGGATTCAGTGACGCGGCGAGCCGCGTCCAGCAGCAAGGCCCAGGCCATATCGGCCACGCAGTCGTTCAGAACGTCGGGGGTGGTGCTGACTTGAATCCCGCGCTGCCTGGCCGCCTGGACGTCGATAGAGTCGTAGCCTACCCCTACACTGCAAATTGCTTGCAACGCAGGCAGGCGCTCCATCAAGGAAGCGGGGGTGGCGGTGACAGCGCTGGTTAACAATACCTGGACGCGTGCAATCTGCTCGTCAGAGAGCTGATTCAGGTCTTGAAGGGAGATGCGCTCGAAATGACGGTCGATATCGTCAAAATAGGGGTGCTGGGCCAAAGATGCCAGTTGCAGCACGATGGGACGTGTCATGGGGACTCGCTCATGAAAACGCAAATCCATAACTTAGCATGATTGGCCTGCACGTTCAGGCAATGGTTTTGTGGCTAATAAAAAAGGGGTGCTAAGCACCCCTTTTTAACTGGTTTTTAGGCCAGGGCCGATTAAACCATTAAAAATCTTCAGCAATCAGGCCAGTGCCTTGATAGCAGCAGACAGGCGGCTCTTGTGGCGGGCAGCCTTGTTCTTGTGAATGATGTTCTTGTCGGCAACGCGATCAATGATGCTGGTCGCTTTGCGGAATACTTCGTTAGCAGCAGTTTTGTCGCCTGCTTCGATAGCCTGGCGAACGCGCTTGATAGCGGTACGCAGCATGGAACGGATGCTGGCGTTGTGTTTGTTGCGAGCCACTGCTTGGCGGGCGCGCTTGCGTGCTTGTGCGGTATTAGCCATTTTTAATAAAGCCTAAGTTTTAAAGTTTAATCGGCAAAGACAAATATTCTAGGATACTAAGTGCGCTTTGTAAAGTAAGAGGGCCGAATGCCCACGATAAACAACATACCGAAATAGGAAATGCCGCTGGCAGCCAACACCCCACTCAGGGCCAGTACACGCAGCCAGGGGCTTGCCCCCAGACTGATCCAGTCGATGTGGCGGTCTGCCAGCACGAGGATCGCGGCCAAGGCGAGCAAGGCCGGAATGATTCTCAGGAAAAAACGCAACCAGTCGGGATGGGGCTGGTAAATGCCGCGTTTGCGCAGCATCACCAGTAAGGTCAGGGCGTTGACGGTGGCCCCCAGTCCGATGGACAGCGCCAGTCCCGCATGGGCGAAGGCAGGTACCAGCACAAGATTGAAGAGCTGGGTAATGATGAGAACGGCAATGGCGATACGGACGGGAGTGCGGATATCCTGGCGAGCGTAAAAGCCGGGTGCCAGGATTTTGATGGCCAGCAGGCCGACCAGACCGACTGAATACGCTCCCACCGCCAGGCGGGTCTGAGCGACGTCGGCAGCGGCAAAGGCCCCGTAGTGAAACAGGGTGGCCACCAGACCATCCGAGAGCAAGGCCATGCCCAGTGCAGCAGGCAGACCCAGCAACAGGACCAGGCGCAGGCCCCAGTCAAGCAGGGCGCTGTAGTTCTTGTCATCCTGACCGGCATGGGCGGCAGACAGCTTGGGCAACAGGACGGTACCCAGCGCCACCCCGAGCAGTGCGGTGGGAAACTCCATCAGGCGATCGGCAAAGGATAGCCAGGTGACGCTGCCCGACTGCAGCCAGGTAGCAATATTGGTATTGATCAGCAAGGATATCTGCGCCACAGATACCCCCAGGATGGCGGGCAGCATCTGTTTGAGAATGCGTTGCACGATGGGGTCGCGGCGTGCTTCTCCCAGCCGTAGCGAAAATCGTGGCAGCAGTCCCAGGCGAGCCAGGGCGGCCCACTGCACCAGCAGTTGGGCCAGACCACCGGCCATCACCCCGATAGCCAGGGCATAAATGGGGGGTTCCATGTGTTGGGCCAGAAACAGACTGGCGCCAATCATGGACAGATTCAGCAAGATAGGCGTGAAGGCAGGAATCGCAAAGCGACTCCAGGTATTGAGTACGGCAGAAGCAAACGCCACCAGTGACATACAGATGATGTAGGGGAACATCAAGCGGGTCATGGTGATGGCGGCGCCAAATTCGGTGTGCCGCTCGGGCGAGGTCAAGCCACTGGCCATGGCGCTGACGACCCACGGCGCCGCCACTATACCGATGATGGTCACCAGCATTACGGCAAAGGTCAACAGCAGCGCAACGCGGTCCAGCAACTGCTGGACCTTGTCCTGCTCGTGCTCTTTGCGTACCTGCCCCAGAATGGGAACGAAAGCCTGCGAAAACGCGCCTTCCGCAAACAAACGCCGCAGCAGGTTGGGAATGCGAAAGGCTACCCAGAACGCATCGGTAAGCGGGCCCGCCCCAAAGGCGCGGGCAATCAGAATATCGCGTGCCAGTCCGGTAATGCGCGAGAGCAGTGTCAGGCCACTAATCGTGGCCGCCGAGCGAAACAAACCCATTGGAGCCGATGCAGAAAGTTATTTTGGTGCCATACGAATGGCGCCATCCAGACGGATGGTCTCGCCATTGAGCATTTCATTATTGATGATGCTCTGCACCAGTTGGGAGAAATCTTCAGGGCGACCCAGACGTGATGGGAAAGGGATGCTGGCTGCCAGGGAGTCCTGAACTTCCTGGGGCATGGCAAACATCATGGGGGTGCCAAAGATGCCGGGAGCAATCGTCATGACACGAATACCGGTCTGGGCCAGATCGCGAGCCAGGGGTAGGGTCAAGCCCACGACGCCGGCTTTGGAGGCACCGTAAGCGGCTTGTCCGATCTGCCCGTCGTAGGCGGCAACCGAAGCCGTATTGATCAGCACGCCACGCTCGCCCGAGGCTTCGGGGGTATTGCTGCTCATGGCAGCGGCGGCTAGACGACACATATTGAAGGTGCCGACCAGGTTGATCATGACGGTTTTCTGAAACAGCTCCAGCGTGTGTGGGCCATTACGTCCTACGGTGCGCGAGGCAGGGGCCACGCCAGCACAGTTGACCAAACCGAACAGGGGGCGGGCACTGTCCTGGCAAGCCAGATCCACGACGGCCTGGGCGTCTTGCTCCGAGGTGACGTCACAATGCAGGTAATCTTGGCCCAGCTCTTGGGCCAGCGCCTGCCCGGCTTCATCCTGAATGTCGGCAATCACCACACGCGCACCGTGTTCCACCAGCATGCGCACAGTGCCTGCGCCCAGACCGGATGCGCCGCCCGTCACGATAAAAGTCTTGTTATTGATTTGCATGAGCTTGTCTCCCTTGAATAATGAACAACCGGCCCTGGGGGCCGGTTGAATATTGGCTTAGCTTGCCAGGGCGTCCAGGATACGCTGGCGAATCTCATCGACGCTGCCCACGCCGGAAATCTTGCGATAGGCCGGAGCGTGTGGGTCGCCGGTGGCTGACCATTGCGAGTAGTAATCGACCAGAGGGCGGGTCTGCTCGCGATAGACAGACAAGCGGTGGCGGACGGTTTCCTCACGATCATCGTCGCGCTGAAGCAAGGGTTCACCGGTCACATCGTCCACGCCGGGGGTCTTGGGCGGATTGAAGGTGACGTGGTAGCTACGACCGCTGGCTGCATGGATGCGGCGGCCACTCATGCGTTCGATAATGCTCTCTTCGGGCACGTCGATCTCGATCACGAAGTCCAGTTTGACCTGGGCATCTTTCAAGGCGTCGGCCTGGGGGATCGTGCGAGGGAAACCGTCAAACAGGTAGCCGGGCTCACAGTCTGCTTCTTTCAGACGGTCGCGAACCAGCCCGATGATGATGTCATCGGAGACCAGGCCGCCGGCGTCCATGATTTTTTTGGCTTCTACACCCAGCGGGGATTGGGCTTTGACAGCGGCACGCAACATATCGCCCGTGGAAATTTGTGGAATACCAAATTTCTCGGTAATGAAAGCAGCTTGAGTGCCTTTGCCGGCACCAGGGGGCCCGAGCAGTATGAGTCGCATGAATTCCTCCAGGAAATGCGTCGATCCGATTCTCGCTTGATGATGCGTTGCAGCATATTTAGCGCATTTTTTATTCGGAAAGCGCAGAAAAAAGATCTTTTATAACCGATTTGCGAAGTGAGCGCGTACTCTTTCCAGGTCTTGCTCGGTGTCCACGCCTGCAGCAGGAATCTCCCGAAGGCGGTGAACCATAATCTGGAAGCCATTTTCCAGGGCTCTGAGCTGCTCCAGAGACTCAAAATGCTCCAGCGGCCCACGCGGCAACTGGGCGTATTGCTGCAAGAAGCGATTTCGGTAGGCGTACAGGCCGATATGGTGCAATGCGGGAAGCTCGTCGGCCAATATCCGGTCTCCCTGGGCCAGGGCATCACGCGCCCAGGGAATGGGGGCGCGAGAGAAATACAGAGCGCGGTCGTTGAGGTCGCACACGACTTTGACGGCATTGGGATTGAACAGCGTCTCGGCGTTGGTGATCGGAGCCGCCAAGGTGGCAATGTCAGCCTGTCCGCTGCGGGCCAGAAGCTGGGCAGCCGCATTGATATGCTCAGGCTGGATCAGTGGTTCATCCCCTTGCACATTGACCACGATTTCGTCTTCGGCCAGGTCCAGCAGTCTTGCCGCCTGGGCCAGTCTGTCGGTGCCAGTGGGGTGTTCGGCATCGGTCAGCAGGGCATGGAAACCATGGGCCTGAACCGCCTCCAGCACCTGCGGCGAGTCGGTCGCGACCCAGACTTGACGCGCCGCGCTTTGCGCTGCCTGTTGAGCACAACGCACGATCATGGGTTGGCCTGCAATATCGGCCAGCGGTTTGTTGGGCAGGCGGGTTGAGCCCAGGCGGGCCGGGATGATGACGGAAAAGGTCATATCAGCGGCTGGCAGGTTCCTGCGCGTCTAGTTGACGCGCTTCGTTGATCAGCATGGTGGGAATGCCGTCCACAATGGGGAAGGCCAGTTTGTCGGCCTTGCAGACCAGTTCTTGCTGTTCGCGGTCGTGGCGCAGCGGGCCTTTGCACAAGGGGCAGACCAGCACTTCGAGTAGGCGAGCTTCCATTATTGAACTCCGGGTAATGAGGGTGAGGTTGAGCGCCGTTCGCGCAGCAGGCTATCCAGTTCAGCAATCCAGTCTGGGCGTGAGAACACGGGCTGGACATCGACAACCCACAGCCGTGGGTCATTCAGGTGCTGGCATTTTACGGCGTCTTTGCGCGTAATGAGTACTGGCCCTTCATGCAAGCCCTGAAAGTCCTGTGCTTGCAAGGCGGCATGGTCGGGCAGGGGGAAAGTCCGGCTTAATTGCAGACCACAGGCGCGCAGCATGGTGAAAAAGCGGGCAGGCTGGCCGATCGCTGCCAGCGCTTGCAGATCCTGATGGCGGTACTCTGTTAGCCAGGCGGCCCAGTCCATGCGACGACCTGAGGCGAGATGCTCCACTTGATAGGGACGCAGGCTCATGGTCAGGGACCGGCCTGACTCAGGAGCTTGAGGCATAGCGGGCGGGGGCTGGTCGGCCACAACCTGGCTGATCAGCCAGTCTGCCTGGTGCAGACGCTCGGGGCCTTCGCGCAGAGGGCCGGCCGGTAGCAGCAAGCCGTTCCCGACACCGCGAGCATCCTGGACCACGACTTCCATATCGCGTTGCAGGGCCAGATGTTGCAGGCCGTCGTCCGAAATAATCAGATCGACGGCAGGGAAAGTCTGGAGCAAAGCCTGGGTGGCCAGAGCGCGGCGAGGATGAACGGCGATCGGTGCCTGGGTCTGGGTGGCGAGCAGAGCCGGTTCGTCACCAAATTGCGTTGCGGCTAATTGACCTTGACCAACGCGAGGGGCCGGGCCGATGTCTACGCCATACCCGCGGCTGACAATACCGGGTGTCCATCCCAAAGCGCGCAATTGTTCGGTCAGGGCCATTACGACGGGTGTCTTGCCAGCACCGCCCACGATGATATTACCCACGACTATCACCGGCACCGGACTGCGGTAAGAGGCGTGAGGATCGTTCTCATAACGCTGCCGCTTGCGTCGGACAAAAAAACCGGTCAAGACGGACAGTGGACGCATTAAAACGCTGAACCAGCCTTTCTTCTGCCACTGGCGATGCAGCCAGTTGGTCAGGCGCACGCGCACACTCATGGCGCCTGGGTGGCAAAGTGAATACGGTGGATGCCCGCTTCACGAGCGGCCTCCATGGCCTGGACTACCGTAAAGTGCGGAGCCTGTGCATCGGCCAGAATCAGCAGACTGGTGTTTTGATCCATTTTCTCGCCCGTCAGGGCTTGGCGAAGTGGGGCGCCGCTACTGGCATCCAGCCACAGGCCGTTCAGGGCATACCGTCCGTCCTGGCTGATGGCCAGTAAAAGTTCGGCTTCCTGGGACACCTGGGCCTGAGCCTGGGGCAAGGAGACATCCAGTTGGCGGTAGCGAACAAACGTGCTGGTGGCGGCCAGAAAAATCAGCACCACCAGCAGGACATCAATCAGAGGCACCAGATTCAGCTCCAGGGTGTCTTGATCTTGTGCTCGGCGAAAGCGCATCAGCCAGCCCTCTGAATTAGCAGGCGGTTCAGTGCGCCAGCCTCACATTCCAGACAATGCAGCAGGTAGTCTGCACGGCTACGGAAGTAGCGATGAAAGATCATGGCTGGAACAGCAATCAGAATCCCTAAAGCGGTGTTGTAGAGCGCAACGGAGATGCCGCGAGCGATCAGACTGGGGTCGGCACCGCTGGGGTCGTAGGCGGCAAAAATGTCGATCATGCCGATCACAGTACCAAAAAGGCCCAGCAACGGGGCGATCACGGCCAAGGTGCCCAGTGCCGGGATGTACTTGTTCAACTGGTAGCTGACCTCTCTGCCTTGCGCCTCGACCGCCGCCTCGCGCACAGCGGCAGGCTGATGCCGGTTGCTCAGCACAGTAGCCAGCACACGGCCCAAGGGGGAGTTGTCATACAGTCGGGCTAAGGACTCGTCCTGTATGCGGTTTTGGGCGGTCAGCTCAGTGATCTGGCGGGCCAGGCCGTCCGGTAAGATACGTTTGCTGCGCAGGGCCAGCAGGCGTTCCAGGATCAGTCCCAGGGCTAGAATAGAGCAGGCCAGCAAGAACCAGACGGGCCAGCCGGCGGCATGGATCAAAGTAAGCACAGGTGGAGTTTCCGGTCGCGAAGTAAACCAGTGCTTATTGTAGAGCCCCCGTTTGGATTGCGGGAATGTTCCGGTGTGACCGGAGTACACTTTAGGATCTTTTCTTCCCCCGACGCAGGTACGCCGCTGATGTATGTGAAGTCATAGATGGAGTTCTAAAACTATCCACAAAAACTGTGGATAATTCTGTGTATAAAATGTCCCATAGTGGCTCGGGCGGTGGTTTAGAGGTTCCCTGGCTAATTTTCGACCATCTGTATGTTTTCTCAAATGCTTTTTGTTTTCAATGACTTATTGGATTTCCATAAAGTTTCGCATCAAGTGTTGAACGGAAGCTATTGTCTTGGCGTCTATTTGACAAACACATGACAGTTGTGGATACGAATCGGTGGAAAAGTGGTTTGGGGCGAAACAAAAATAAAGAATATGATGCATTATCAAGAATCTAGAGCGCCTGTCGTGTGGACAGTGGCACAGTTGAACCGCCGCGTCAGTCAACTGCTCGATGAGCATATGCCAGTGGTGTGGGTTAGTGGCGAAGTGTCCAACTTTACTCAGGCTGCTTCCGGACACTGGTACTTCTCCATCAAGGACGACAAGGCCGCCGTGCGTGCGGTGATGTTTCGGGGGCGGGCCCAGGCTGTGGGTTTTGTGCCGCGGGCGGGTGAACGGTTCGAGTTTCGTTGCTCAGTCACCTTGTATGAGGCACGTGGGGACTTTCAGGTTCAGGTCGAGGGGATGCGGCGCGCCGGCTTGGGTGACTTGCATGAGGCGTTCTTGCGTCTGAAAAGCCAATTGCAAAGTGAGGGGCTGTTTGAGCCGGAGCGCAAGCGCCCGATCGCCAGCTTGCCGCGCAGCATCGGCATCATCACCTCACTGGCGGCTGCCGCGCTGCGGGATGTATTAACCGCGCTGGAGCGACGCGCTCCGCATGTACGCATTATTATTTACCCGGCGCCCGTACAGGGTGCTGACGCGCCCGGCCGGTTGCGGCAGGCGCTGGAAACGGCCATTGAGCGCTCCGAGGTTGATACGCTGCTATTGGTGCGAGGTGGTGGCAGCCTGGAGGATCTTTGGGCGTTTAACGATGAGGGGCTGGCGCGTTTGATTGCTGCCAGTCCCATCCCTGTGATTAGCGGGGTGGGGCACGAGACAGACTTTACGATTGCTGATTTTGTGGCGGACTTGCGCGCGCCCACCCCGACGGCCGCGGCTGAGCTGGCCTGTCTGGGTCGCGATCAACTGCTCGAGCAGGTGTTCGCCCGCCTGGGGGCCTTAAGTCATGGCGTGCAGCGTCACCTGGATCGTGCCTCTTTGCGCCTGGATCGCGCCGTTGCCAAGCTGGTCTCTCCGCATCAGCGGCTGGTTCAACAGCAACAGCGGCTGGATCACTTGACACAAAGGCTGCAGCGAGTGGCCCGAGGAGCTCCCGAGGCGGCGGCGTTGCGTCTGGCTACGCTTAAGGCGCGGCTGGTGCGCAGCATTCCTCAGGTAGCTGCACGAGAGCAAAGTCTGAACTTGCTTTTCCAGCGGCTGGAAAAAAGCCTGGCTCATGCCCTGATTCTGCGTCGCCAGCGTCTGGCGGCGGCCCAGCAAACGCTTCAGGCCTTGTCGCCTCGCCTTATCATCAATCGTGGATATGCCATAGTCAGGGATAGCGAGGGGAAAGTTGTAAAAAATGCGTTAGACTTAAAGATTGGTGAACGACTCGATGTCGAGTTGAGTCGCGGTCATGTGACGGTGGATGTGGTGCGCACGCACGATCTGCTTTAGGCTGCGTCGTCCTTGTTGGATACCAAACACGGTTTTTTTTTAGAAGGAATTGAAATGGCATTCACTCTTCCAGCTCTTCCATACGAACTCAACGCCCTTGAGCCACACATCTCCAAAGAAACCTTGGAGTATCACTACGGTAAGCATCATCAGGCTTACGTCACCAACCTGAACAATCTGGTTGCTGGCACCGAATTCGAAAATGCTTCCCTGGAAGATGTGGTCAAGAAATCCTCCGGTGGCGTGTTCAACAACGCTGCTCAGGTCTGGAACCACACTTTCTACTGGAACAGCCTGGCTCCCAATGGCGGCGGCGCTCCTACCGGTAAGCTGGCTGACGCCATCAATGCAAAATGGGGCAGCTTCGATGCCTTCAAAGAAGCCTTTACCAAGTCTGCTGTTGGCAACTTCGGTTCGGGCTGGACCTGGTTGGTCAAAAAGGCCGACGGTTCCCTGGATATCGTCAACACCAGCAACGCTGGCACGACCCTGACCTCCGATGATGTTGCCTTGATCACCTGTGACGTCTGGGAACACGCTTACTACATCGACTACCGCAACGCCCGTCCCAAGTACCTGGAAATTTTCTGGAACCTGGTGAACTGGGATTTTGCGGCCAAGAACCTGGGCTAAACGCTTTAGGGAAGGGCAGTGCTCATCAGAGGACTGCCCACTAATAAAAAACCGCCAAGCGCATGCTGGCGGTTTTTTTTGGCCTTGAGACTGCTCAGGAAAGCGCGGCTTGAGCCTGGCAGGGGTCTGCTGGTTTTTACATCTGTGATTGCTGATAATTTTCCAGGCCGACTTTCTCTATCAAGCCCAATTGTTTTTCCAGCCAATAGGCGTGGTCTTCTTCTGTGTCACGCAGTTGAGCCAGAATGATGTCGCGCGTCACGAAGTCGCTGGCGGATTCGGCCAGTTCAATCCCTTTGCGCAATGCGGCACGCACTTCGTATTCCAGATCCAGGTCTTTGCGCAGCATGCTCACTACGTCATGCCCGGGCTCAAACGCGGTAGGTCGCATGTCAGGAATGCCGTCGAGCATCAGAATCCGGCGGATCAGGGCGTCGGCATGCTGGGTTTCTTCTTCCATTTCATGGTTCATTCGCTCGTAGAGCCGGGTAAAGCCCAGATGTTCATAAAACCGGGAATGGATAAAGTATTGGTCGCGTGCTGCCAGTTCGCCGCGTAGCAATTGATTCAAATAATTGATGACTTCGGGGTTGCCTAGCATGATGATGAGCCTGTAGGGGGTGTCGACGTGGCAAGTATGCCATGCGCAACGAAATTGCGGGACGTGTGCCGGGGCCGCGGAGCAAGGTGACCAGACAGCCTGTCACGGGGTCTTGTGGCGGGTCGGTCTGGCAAGGGGGGCGTAGTTGGCTGGTCGGGGCATCGGAAGTCACTCTGTTAAAATGACCACGGTGTGGACAGCCGCAGGGACGGGGAAAATACCCGTGATGCTCAGGCGCTACTATCAAAACAGTAGATTTGGAGCGTTCTGTAGAGGGCGCTCACCTCATTTTATTCCAGTTATCAGGGTGATTTTCATGACTCAGGACGCCTTTATTTGTGACGCAATTCGTACGCCTTTCGGACGTTATGGTGGTTCGCTGTCCGCTGTGAGGGCGGATGACCTGGGCGCAGTGCCCATCGCAGCCCTGATGAAGCGCAATCCGCAAGTCGATTGGAGCAAGCTCGATGACGTGATGTACGGTTGCGCCAATCAAGCCGGTGAAGACAATCGTAACGTTGCGCGCATGTCTGCGCTGTTGGCTGGTTTGCCCGTGGACGTGCCCGGTGTGACCCTGAACCGTCTGTGTGGCTCGGGCCTGGACGCGATTGGTTCGGCCGCTCGCGCGATTCGCGCCGGCGATGCCTCCTTCATCCTGGCCGGTGGTGTGGAAAGCATGAGCCGTGCTCCCTTCGTCGTGGGCAAGGCGGAAACAGCTTTTTCCCGCAGCGCAGGAATGTACGACACCACGATCGGCTGGCGTTTCATCAACAAGGCCATGAAAGAGCAGTACGGGGTGGATTCCATGCCCGAAACGGCTGAGAATGTGGCGCAGCAGTTCAACGTGTCGCGTGAAGACCAGGACCTGTTTGCGTTCAACAGTCAGTTGCGTGCGGCCGCTGCTCAGGAGGCCGGCATTCTGGCTGAGGAAATTACGCCTGTAATTATTCCGCAGCGCAAAGGCGATGCCATTGTGGTGGACAAGGATGAGCATCCCCGTGCTACGACGCTGGAGTCTCTGGCTCGTTTGAAACCTGTCGTGCGTGCCGATGGGACCGTCACCGCTGGCAATGCGTCTGGGGTGAACGATGGGGCCTGCGCACTGTTGGTTGCCAACAAGGCAAGCGTGCAGGCGCATGGTCTGACACCTCGGGCGCGTGTGGTGGCCATGGCGTTTGCCGGCGTGGAGCCCCGCATCATGGGTATTGGCCCCGCTCCTGCCAGCCAGAAAGTCCTGGCCCTGGCCGGACTGACCTTGGATCAAATGGATGTGATTGAATTGAACGAGGCCTTTGCCGCGCAGGGTCTGGCGGTCACGCGCATGCTGGGCCTGGCCGACAATGATCCTCGCGTGAACCCGAATGGGGGCGCAATTGCGTTGGGCCACCCGCTGGGTGCCAGTGGCGCGCGTTTGGCGATTGCAGCTATCAATCAACTGCATCGTACTGGTGGCCGCTACGCCCTGTGCACCATGTGTATTGGCGTCGGTCAGGGCGTGGCTTTGATTCTTGAGCGCGTCTAAGCTAGGGTTTTAGAGCAGGCAGGCCGGTGATCTTCTCACCGGCCTTTTTATTGGCCTGCTTAAACCAGCCCTGCTCCATCTCCAGGGCGTAGCGTACGGGTTGCACCGGGCAGTGGGATTGAAGATCAAAGGGTTGCATGGCCTCGATATTGCTAATGGTGCCGTCATCCGTAATGAAGGCAATATCCAGCGGCAAAGGCGTATTCTTCATCCAGAAGCAAGGCATTCCGGTTTGTTCGAATACAAATAACATGCCGTGATCGGGGGGCAGGCTTTCTCGATGCATCAAACCTTGTGCACGCGTCTCATCGCGATCAGCCACTTCGGCCTGGATCTGTTTGGAACCCAGTTTCAGTGTCAGGGTGGGAAGAGTCTCATTTGCCAGGGCCGGGGCGCTGATGCAAAACGCGGCCAGAAGACAGGCAAAAAAAACAGGGCGCGCAGGCCCCGTAGTCGTCGTGCGATACTGCATGTGTGTTGCGAACCTGCTTTTGTTAGAATCGAGAGCGCAAGAAATCTTAAGGCGAAGTAATATTAAGTGCCTGCTTGCCTTTGGGGCCTTGGGCAACTTCATACAGAACTTTCTGGCCTTCTTTCAACGTCTTGAACCCGTTCATCTGAATGGATGAAAAATGAGCGAAGAGATCTTCGCCGCCGTTATCGGGTGTAATAAACCCAAAGCCTTTGGCGTCATTGAACCACTTAACGGTCCCGGATAGTTTTTGATTGTCTCCAGTGCCTGCGGTGGTGGTAGTTTCCGACATGCTTGCTGCCTCTCAACTTAGTGTATGGTTGATACTTTTTGCGGCCCCTCCCTGGGCCTGTGATCGCGGTACTCCATTTTTTTATGAAGTTGACACGATCAGTCGGATGATGCTGAATTTTGTTCCCCCCAGTCAACCTATGGAAAGCACCTAGTTCTGTATTATGGCCATTGAGATCGATAAGCAAGGCGCCACAACGGTAGAGCGCCAATCCGCGCGGCTTGCCCCACCACCCATGTATCAGGTCATCTTGCTCAATGATGACTACACGCCCATGGAGTTTGTGGTGAATGTACTGGAGCGGGTGTTTGCCAAAACCCCGGAGCAGGCCGAACAGCTTATGCTTAAAGTACATTACGAAGGTCGGGCTGTCTGTGGGGTGTATCCGCGCGACATCGCGGCCACCAAGGTGGAAATTGTGCGACAACTGGCGCAGTCGCGACAGCACCCTTTGCAGTGCGTGATGGAACCGGTGCCTGATGCTTGACCATTTAATGGTTTACCGTATTGTTCAGATCAGGCAAATTAGTCATAGAATAGCCTTAACCCCTAGTTTTACTCTTGCCGTGTAGGAGGAAGCATGATCTCCGAAGAACTTGAAGTCAGTCTACACATGGCCTTTGTCGAGGCTCGTGCCGCGCGCCATGAATTCATCACGGTAGAGCATCTGCTGTTGTCCCTGCTCGATAACGCCTCCACACTGGAAGTGTTGAAAGCATGTGCTGCCGATATTGATGCACTGCGCCAGAACCTGCGTAAATTCATCAACGAAAATACGCCCACTTTTCCTGGCGAGGGCGAGGTCGACACCCAGCCCACGTTGGGCTTTCAGCGTGTGATTCAGCGTGCCATCATGCACGTATCGTCCAGTAACTCCGGTAAAAATGTGGTGTCCGGAGCGAATGTGCTGGTGGCGATGTATGGGGAAAAAGATTCGCACGCGGTGTATTACCTGCAGCAGCAAGGTGTCACGCGTCTGGATGTCGTCAATTTCCTCTCTCACGGCATTACCAAGGCCAATCCGGAGCCTGCCGCTCCCGAGCCACCCAAACCGGCCGCCGCTTCGGAAACCGATACTCGTTCGGATGCCCAGAAGTCGCCGCTGGATCTGTACGCCACCGACCTGAACACCGAAGCCAGCCTGGGTCGTATTGACCCTCTGATTGGCCGCGAGAAGGAAGTGGAGCGTGTCATCCAGGTGCTGTGCCGTCGCCGCAAGAATAATCCCTTGCTGGTGGGCGAGGCCGGCGTGGGCAAGACCGCAATTGCCGAAGGCCTGGCCTTGCGTATTCAGCGTGGCGATGTGCCGGACATTCTTAGCCAGGCACGTGTGTATGCGCTGGATATGGGTGCCTTGCTGGCTGGCACCAAGTACCGTGGCGACTTTGAGCAACGTCTGAAAGCCGTGCTCAAGCAGCTCAAGGAAACGGCCCAGTCTATTTTGTTTATCGACGAGATCCATACCTTGATCGGCGCTGGCTCGGCGTCGGGTGGTACGCTGGATGCGTCCAATCTGCTCAAGCCTGCCTTGTCTTCTGGTCAGCTCAAGTGTCTGGGGGCGACGACCTATTCGGAGTACCGCGGTATTTTCGAAAAAGACCACGCCCTGTCGCGTCGTTTTCAGAAAATCGATGTGGCCGAGCCGACGGTTGAGCAGACCATCCAGATTTTGCGTGGACTGAAAGCCAACTTCGAAGAGCATCACGGCGTGCGCTATTCGGCGGCCGCCCTGACTGCGGCTGCAGAGTTGTCTGCACGCTACATCAATGACCGCTTTTTGCCGGATAAGGCCATTGATGTGATCGACGAAGCCGGAGCCGCGCAGCGTTTGTTGCCGCGCTCCAAGCAGAAGAAAGTTATTGGCAAGGCCGATATCCAGGCAACGGTCTCGCGCATTGCCCGCATTCCGCCTCAGACCGTATCCAGCGACGATCGCAATAAGCTGGCAACCTTGGCACGCGATCTGAAATCGGTGGTGTTCGGTCAGGACATGGCGATTGATGCCCTGGCTGCCGCCATCAAGATGGCCCGTTCTGGCCTGGGGTTGCCCGACAAGCCTATCGGTTCCTTCCTGTTTTCCGGCCCGACCGGTGTGGGTAAGACTGAAGTGGCTCGTCAATTGGCCTTTGTGCTGGGCGTGGAGTTACTGCGCTTTGACATGTCCGAGTACATGGAGCGTCACACCGTATCGCGTCTGATTGGTGCGCCTCCCGGCTATGTGGGGTTTGATCAGGGTGGTTTGCTGACTGAAGCGGTCACCAAGCAGCCCCACTGTGTGCTCTTGCTGGACGAAATCGAGAAAGCGCACCCGGATGTCTATAACATCCTGCTGCAGGTGATGGATCACGGTACGCTAACGGATAACAATGGCCGCAAGGCAGATTTCCGCAACGTTATCTTGATCATGACCACCAATGCGGGGGCCGAGGCCCTGAACAAGACCAGTATCGGGTTTACGCAGGCTCAGCGCTCGGGCGATGAAATGCAGGATATCAAGCGTCATTTCTCACCAGAGTTCCGCAACCGTCTGGATGCCATTATTGGCTTTAAGCCATTGTCGCGCGATATCATCCTGCGCGTGGTGGACAAGTTCCTGATGCAACTGGAAAACCAGCTTCACGAGAAGCGGGTGGAAGTGACCTTCTCGGATGCCTTGCGCGATCATCTGGCTGCCAAGGGCTTTGATCCTGCCATGGGTGCTCGCCCCATGCATCGGCTTATTCAGGACACCATCCGTCGCGCCCTGGCTGACGAGCTCTTGTTTGGCCGTCTGGTCGATGGGGGACAGGTCGAGGTCGATCTGGACGAGAACGGTGAAGTGGTACTGGAATATCCTTCTTCAGGACCTGATGAGCCCGGCAGCAAGGCTTCTTCGCGTCCCGAGCCGGAATTAGTCGACTAAGCCGTGAGGGCATCGCGCCCCTTGATCGTCTGTACGCATTGTGACACCGTACACGAGCGAGTCCCCGTTCAAGGAGCGGGGCTCGCTCGTTGTGTACGTTGCGATACCGAACTGTACCGCCACAGCCGCTTTTCACCACGTGAATGGCAAGCGCTGGTTTTGGCAGTTTTCATTCTTTTTCTGATTGCCAACCTGTTTCCTGTCGTCCATCTGAGCATGGCGGGAAAAACGGTGGCTCCCACCTTTCCCAAGGCCTTGTTGCTGATCTGGCAGCAAGGGTATTGGGGCTTGTCCGTGATGGCCGGGCTGGTGGGGTTCTGGCTGCCCTTGTTCCAGTTGATCTTTCAATTTTGGGCCTTGGGTCTGATCGCCCGTGAAAAACCGTTGCCCGCGGATTTCGGAGTGGGGCTCAGAGCCTTGAGTCATCTTGAGCACTGGTCCATGACAGCCGTGTTGTTCCTGGGGCTGATCGTGGCTATCGTGAAGTTTGCCGGAATAGGGCATTTGACGGTGGCGCCGGGCTTGTATGCATTTTTTGCCCTGACCTTTTTGCTGACCGGCCTGAGCCGTATTACGGCAGGCCGACTTTGGCGTTGGGCCGAGGATCGTGATCTGGTTCCGATTGCAACCCGCCAGGACTTGAAAGCGTATCCGGCCTGGAGCGCCTGCACCCATTGCGGGTTTGTCCAGTCCAGCCGGAGCTCACGTTGTGGCCGTTGTGCAGCGCCCGTTCACAAACGCAAACCCAATAGCCGTGCGCGGGTGGCGGCGCTGGTGCTGACGGCCTGTGTCTTTTACATTCCGGCCAACGTCCTGCCCGTCATGGAACTGCGCAGCATTATGGGCACGAGTGCCCACACTATTTTGGGTGGGGTGATCCAGCTTTGGCAATTGGGCTCCTGGGACTTGGCCCTGATTGTTTTTATTGCCAGTATTGTCGTTCCCATTACCAAGCTCTTGGCCCTGGTGATTCTGCTGATAGGACGGCGCTGGCGAGGCAATGAGGTGCAGCGGCAACGCAACCGCATTTACGATATGGTCGAGCTGATCGGGCAGTGGTCCATGCTGGACGTATTCGTCGTGGTGCTCATGGCAGCCTTGGCGAACTTTCCGGGCTTATCGCAGATCATTCCCGGCGCGGGGGCCTTGAGTTTTGGCATTGTTGTTGTCTTGACCATGCTGGCCGCGTTAAGTTATGACCCTCGCCAGGGCTGGGATCTGGACCCTCGAGAAGAGTTACTCATAGAACCGCGACCAAAGCCGTCTCCGCCTGGTACCCAGGCGACTTCCTGAAGGAAACAAGGTGCAAGAATCAAAAACACATCAGCCTGACGGCCAGACCGAGCCTGCACAACCTAAACTGATTCCCTCCAAGCAATCCCGATTCTCCTGGATCTGGATCTTGCCCATTGCTGCGGCGCTGGTCGGTGCCTCATTGGTGCTGCGTAACTGGATGCTGACCGGACCTCGCATCACGATCAGTTTTGACTCGGCCGAAGGGCTGGCCGTGGACCAGACCAAGCTGCGTTACCGCGAAGTGGATGTGGGGACAATCTCGGACATTCAGGTATCACCAGACCGAAAAGGGGTGCTGGTGACGGCGCAATTGGAGCGCGACGGCTCGGAGTTCATTACTCAGGAAGGAACACGCTTTTGGGTGGTGCGTCCTCGTTTGGGATTGAGTGGCGTGTCGGGGTTGGGCACCTTGCTGTCTGGGGTATACATCGGTGTGGATGCCCCTTTTGAGGTCGACAAGAAGGCCGAGCAACTGGATTTTGTGGGTCTGGAAAGTCCGCCCGAGGTGACCAGTGGCCGGGCAGGAAAACGCTATGTGTTGACCGCGCCCGAACTGGGTTCGCTGGATTTGGGCTCACCGTTGTACTACAAGGGCATCCAGGTGGGGCAGGTCAGCAGCTATGAGCTGAATGAGGACGGCAATGGGGTGCGCATACAGGTATTCGTGGACGCTCCTAATGATAAGTTCGTGACGCAGGGATCACGCTTCTGGAATGTTAGCGGTGTCAATATGTCCTTGGATTCCACTGGCTTCAATGTGCGTACGCATTCGCTGGTTTCGGCGCTGGCCGGGGGCCTGGCGTTTGATCAGATGGAAGGCGAACCCTTGGAGGTGGCGAAGGCGGACACTCAATACGAGCTGTTTCCCACGCAGGAGCGCGCCATGGCCGAGCCTGATGGCCCGGCCGTCGAGCTGCGTTTCCATTTCCATCAGTCCGTGCGTGGCTTGGTGCCCGGCTCCAAGGTGGAGTTCCGGGGGCTGGAGCTGGGGCAGGTCTATGATGTGGATCTGGAGTTTGACTTTGAGCGCAAACGTTTCTTTGCCCTGGTGAAAGCGCGTATTTATCCGCAGCGCTTCGGTCATCTGTATGAACAGGTGGTGGAGAATCGTCCGGACGACAAGGACCCGGTCAGCGCCTTGTTCAAACCGATGGTTGAACGTGGTCTGCGTGCCCAATTGCGGCCGGCCAGCCTGATTACCGGCCAGCAATATATTGCTCTGGAGTTCTTTGACAAAGCGCCTGCCGCGGAATTGGATGACACCACCAAACCCCTGGTAGTACCCGTTATTGCTGGCGATTTTGATCGCCTGCAAGAGCAGGTCAGCGATATTGTCACCAAGATTGCGGCGGTTCCTTTTGACCAGATTGGCAAGAATCTGCAAAGCGGGTTGACCGAGCTGGGACAAGTGCTCAAGCAGTTGGACAAGACCACCGTACCGCAACTGAATGGAGCCCTTAAATCCATGGATGCGGCTGTCCAGAAGCTGGGTGCCATGCTCGATTCGGATTCCGCCTTCAATGCCTCTGTCGATCAAACGCTAAGTGAGCTCAAGCGCTCCTTGCGATCCTTGCGTGATTTAAGCGATACCTTGCAAAGTCAGCCCTCTGCCGTATTGCGAGGTCGTTCCCCTGACGTGTTGCCGGAGCCCGCGCCATGATGTCCCGTTTACTGATTCCTGTGGCGATTGCCAGTTTGCTCACCGCCTGTGCCTCGAGCACGCCAACTTATTACACCTTGCAGGCCCCAGAGGCAGTCCCGGCAGACAAGGCGGTTTCCGCACAGCCCTGGAAAGGGTTTCAGTTGCGACGCCTGGATGTACCGGCGCAGTTGGACCGTCGTTCTCTGGTGCTGACGCAAGCGGCAGGGGGGCAGGTCAAGCTGCTGAACGATAGCCAGTGGGCATCGCCTTTGCCCGATGAAATGTCCTTGGCGCTGGTGTCCGGTCTGCAAAATCGCCTGGGCGTGCCCCAGTTGGCCAGCGCAGCAACCAACACGCCCCGTTGGCAGATTGATGTCCTGGTTCAACGTTTTGATTCGGTGTATGGCGAGCGTGCCACCTTGGAACTGAGTTGGACCTTGACGCCCCTGGGTTTTGAGGCACCCATTCGGCAGTGCCGCTGGCTCGATTCCGAGCCTGCCACTGGCATTACTGAATTAGTGACGGCCCACCGTCAATTGCAGCAGCGTTGGGCGGATGCGTTGGCTGCTCAGATGCAAGGTAAACCTATCCCGGTTAACCTGGGCAAGTCTATGCTGTGCGCCGCATAAGATAAAAGGTTAACCCGTTCTGTTGCGGGTTAACCTGAATACAGATTTAGGTTAACCGTCAGTATTATTTCGGCATATCGCAGTCAATACAGCGTAACCGGGATAAGAAGCATGGCCAGCACAACCTTAGGGATTAAAGTCGATATAGAGCTGCGCGAGCGTTTGCGGCGTGCGGCGGATCAATTGCAATGCACTCCGCATTGGCTGCATAAACAAGCGCTGCTGTCGTATATCGAAGGGATAGAACGAGGTGTGCTGCCCAGTGAGCTGGCTCTGTTAAGTGGGGGCGATGCGGAACTGGCCGAAGATGGCGTCGTCATGCCGGCCATTCCTTTCTATGGTTTTGCCCAAGATGTGCAACCCCAAAGTGTCCTGCGTGCCGCGATTACCGCGGCGTACCGCCGTCCTGAAACCGACTGCCTGCCCTTGCTGCTTAGCGCAGCGCGTTCATCGCAAAGTGCCCGCGCCCAGGAACTGGCAGCGCGTCTGGTCAAGGCGTTGCGTGCCAAGCGTCGTGGCGGCGGGGTCGAAGGTCTGATCCAGGAGTTCTCTCTGTCCAGTCAGGAAGGGGTGGCGCTGATGTGTCTGGCCGAAGCCCTGCTGCGCATCCCCGATCGTGCCACCCGTGACGCTCTGATTCGCGACAAGATCAGCCATGGCGATTGGCGTGCGCACGTTGGCGAGTCACCCTCCTTGTTTGTGAACGCCGCCACCTGGGGCTTGATGTTGACCGGCCGGCTGGTCAGCGTCAATAGCGAAAAGAACTTGTCCTCTGCGTTGACTCGCATGATCGGTAAAGGTGGCGAACCCCTGATTCGCAAAGGCGTGGACGTTGCCATGCGCATGATGGGCGAGCAGTTTGTGACTGGGCAAACCATTGCGTCGGCCCTTGCCAATAGTCGAAAGTTTGAGGAACAGGGTTTCCGGTATTCCTACGACATGCTGGGCGAGGCCGCCACCACGGCGGAGGACGCCCAGCGCTACTACCAGGCCTATGAGCAGGCGATCCACGCGATTGGCCGGGCCAGTCAGGGACGTGGGATTTACGAAGGGCCTGGTATTTCCATCAAGTTGTCAGCCTTGCATCCGCGTTATAGCCGGGCCCAGCGCGATCGTGTCATGCGCGAGCTCTATCCGCGCCTATTGTCCCTGGCGCAACTGGCTCATCACTACGATGTGGGTCTGAACATAGACGCGGAAGAGGCAGATCGTCTTGAAGTCTCTCTGGATTTGCTGGACAAGCTGTGTTTTGATCCTTCGCTGGCCGGTTGGAATGGCATTGGCTTTGTGGTGCAGGCTTATCAGAAGCGCGCACCTTTTGTGATTGATTACCTGATTGATCTGGCCCGTCGCAGTGGCCATCGCCTGATGCTGCGTCTGGTCAAAGGCGCTTACTGGGATTCGGAGATCAAGCGTGCCCAGGTCGATGGACTGGAAGATTATCCCGTTTACACGCGCAAGGTTCACACGGATGTGTCCTATCTGGCCTGCGCCCGCAAGCTTTTACAGGCCCCCGACGCTGTATACCCGCAGTTTGCAACGCACAATGCGCAAACGCTGGCGGCAATCTATGTGATGGCAGGCCAGAATTATTACACGGGTCAGTATGAGTTCCAGTGCCTGCACGGCATGGGTGAGGACTTGTATGAGGAAGTGGTTGGCCCGATCAAAGAGGGTAAGTTGAACCGTCCATGTCGTATTTACGCCCCGGTCGGCTCCCACGAAACCTTATTGGCCTATCTGGTGCGTCGTCTGCTGGAAAATGGCGCCAATACCTCCTTTGTGAACCAGATCGGCAACGCGGATGTGGATCTGGATAAACTGATTGCCGATCCCGTGGCCCAGGCCTTGAGCCTGCAACCATTGGGGCGTCCCCACGACAAGATTCCCCTGCCGCGCCAGCTTTACTGGAGTGCCGAGCAGCGCTTGAATTCGGCCGGTTTGGACCTGAGCAATGAGCATCGCCTGGGTTCGCTGGCTGCCACCTTGATGCAAACAGCTGCCTTGCCGCGCCAGGCTCAGCCTGTATTGGGTCAGGGCAATCCGGTCTGGGACGAAACCAAAGCGATATGGGTGCGCAATCCGGCCAATCATCAGGACGTGGTGGGGCAGGTCATGTATGCCACTTCGCAGGATGTGGAGCAGGCTCTGGAGGCTGCCAGTCATTATGCGCCGATCTGGCAGGCAACGCCGGTGCAGGAGCGCGCCGCCGCTTTGCAGCAGGCGGCTCAATTGCTGGAAGACAATATGCAGGATTTGATGGGCTTGCTGGTGCGTGAAGCCGGGAAGTCCTACGCCAATGCGATTGCCGAGGTGCGCGAAGCGGTAGATTTTCTGCGCTACTACGCCGGACAGGTGCTGCGTGACTTCGATAACGATGAGTATCGTCCTGTAGGCGTGGTGCTGTGCATCAGCCCCTGGAATTTCCCTTTGGCTATTTTTCTGGGGCAGGTATCGGCGGCCTTGGCCGCCGGTAACGTGGTTCTGGCCAAACCGGCCGAACAAACTTGCCTGATTGCGGCGGCGGCTGTAGAGCTGCTTCATAAGGCGGGGATTGCTCCCGGTGCCTTGCAGCTCTTGCCCGGTGATGGCCCATCCGTAGGTGCCCCATTGGCCGCCAGCGACAAGGTTAACGCTGTCATGTTTACAGGGTCGACAGCGGTAGCCCTGGGCTTGAATCGTCAATTAGCCCAGCGCCTGACGGCCGACGGGCGGGCAGTACCGCTGATTGCCGAAACCGGTGGCCTGAACGCCATGGTGGTCGACAGCTCTGCTCTGGCCGAGCAGGTTGTGTTTGATGTGCTGAATTCGGCCTTTGACTCGGCAGGCCAGCGTTGTTCGGCTTTACGCTTGTTGTGTATTCAGGAAGATGTGGCCGACCGCGTGCTGAACATGCTCAACGGGGCCATGCAGGAACTGAGCGTGGGCAATCCGGATCTGCTCAGTACCGACGTAGGCCCCGTCATTGACGAGGAGGCCCGTGCCGGTATCGAAGAGCACATTACGGCGATGCGTGAAGCAGGCTTCCGTGTTACCCAAAGCGAGCAAAGCCGCAGCCTGACCGGTACCTTTGTATTGCCAACGATTATCGAGATTGAGCAGGTCAAGGATCTGGAGCGCGAAATCTTCGGTCCGGTACTGCATGTGATGCGCTTTAAGCGTAGTGAGCTGGATGGCCTGATCGACCAGATCAACGAGCGTGGTTACGGCCTGACTTTTGGTGTTCACACCCGGCTGGACGAAACCGTAGAGCGCGTAGTCTCACGCATTCGGGCGGGTAATGTGTATGTGAACCGCAATATGGTGGGGGCGGTGGTCGGCGTGCAGCCCTTTGGTGGCGAAGGCTTGTCCGGTACTGGCCCCAAAGCGGGTGGCCCTTTGTATCTGCGCCGTCTGCTCAGTCGCTGTCCCCAAAACCTGCCTTTGCAGAGCTGGCAGCAGCACGGTATGGTCTTGCCCGGTCCCACCGGCGAATCCAATCTGTACCAGCTCCACCCGCGTGGGCGTGTGCTGTGCATGCCTGTGAGTGCGCAGGGCTGGCAGGCGCAGCGTGAGGCTTGCACTCGCAGTGGTAATCAGCCCGTCTTGCTGGATCGTCTGGGTCTGGGAGCGTGGCAGGATGCGCCTGCCGAACAAATTGCCATGTCCGATTTGGGTGAGGCAGATTATGATGCTGTTTTATTTGAAGGCGACAGTGACGAACTTCGACTGGTACTGGGTTACGTGGCTGAGCGCCCCGGTCCGATTGTCGGGGTTCAGGGCTTGTTGACACAGGAATTGGAGGGGGGCGCAACCTACGTGGTCGAGCGTTTGCTGCGTGAAGTCTCAGTCAGTACCAATACAGCGGCAGCTGGGGGTAATGCCAGTTTGATGATGGTTGGTTGATCTGGCAGGCACCTGTTTTTATGCACACGTTTGGTCGCACATTTCACCTGGAGCGGCGGCCCTGCGTTCTTTCTCACGGCACGGGCCCACTTGTAGTGCGGCTATATTAAAAAACGAAGGAGAACAATATGCAGTCCATCATGAGCTTTAAATTGGCCTTGGTATCGACAGCGGTTTTTGGGGCATTGGCAGCAGGTCCGGCGTTGGCCGCTGACAAGGTCATCAAGCTGGGTTTTGCCGCCCCCTTGACGGGCCCTCAGGCGCACTACGGTGAAGACATGCGCAATGGCCTGGTGCTGGCGCTGGAAGAGGCCAATGCCCAGAACATTGAAATTGATGGCGCGACCGCCCGTTTCGAGTTGGTCGCCAAAGATGACCAGGCTGACCCGCGCACGGCAGTTCAGGTCGCCCAGCAGATTGTGGACGAGGGTGTGGATGGCGTGTTGGGACACTTCAACTCGGGCACCACCATTCCTGCCTCGCGTGTGTACAACGACGCGGGTATCCCCCAGATCGCCATGGCCACCTCGCCCGAGTACACCCAGCAGGGTTACGACAATACCTTCCGCATGATGACCAGCGACACTCAGCAGGGCGCTGCCGTGGGTCAGTTCATCGTCAAGGATCTGGCCGCCAAGAAAGTGGCCCTGATCGACGACCGTACCGCGTATGGCCAGGGTCTGACGGATCAGGTGGCCCGTGCCGTGGAAAAAGCAGGTGGTCAGATTGTGGCGCGTGAGTACACCACGGACAAAGCCAACGACTTTACCTCCATTCTGACCAACATCAAGTCCAAGCAGCCTGACGCCATCTTCTTTGGTGGTTTGGATGCGCAGTCCGGCCCCATGAAGCGTCAGATGCAAACGCTGGATATCAAAGCGCCACTGGTATCCGGTGAAATGACCCGCAGTGACACCTTCTTGCGTCTGGCAGGCGGGGCGGCCAACGGGACCTACGCCTCTCTGGCTGGTGTGCCTTTGTCCACCATGGCTGCTGGCGAGAAGTTTGCCAAGGACTATCAGGCGCGCTTCAAGGCAGAGCCGGGTGTCTACGCGCCTTACGCGTATGACGGTGCCTGGAACATGATTACGGCCATGAAAGAAGCCGGTTCGTCCAAGGCTGAAGACTATCTGCCCAAGCTGGCTGCTCTGAAACGGAATGGTGCGACCAGCAACAACATCGCCTACGACCAGAACGGTGATCTGAAAGAAATTGCCGTCACCATCTACGAGGTCAAAGATGGCCAGTGGACGATGGTGAAAACCATGGTCAGCCAGGCGAACTAAGCCTTTCTGAGCCTGCAGTTTGAGCCCCTCGGGGCTCATCTTTACCGTGGCCTGTGTCTGGCAGGCCCACGCTCCCTGTTCTATCGTCATGCGCCGGGGCAGGGGGCAATGACCACGAGTCCCAATCTATGGAAATCCTGATACAACAACTAATAAATGGCCTGACCGTGGGCAGTGTCTACGCCCTGGTGGCGCTCGGCTACACCATGGTGTACGGAATTATTGGCCTGATTAATTTTGCGCATGGTGACGTCGTCATGGTTGGGGCGATGCTGGCCACGACAGTGGTGTTGTCGCTGGTAGGCGCAGACCCGGCAGGCTTGTCTGCCTGGCTGATGGTCGGCTTGGCTTTGTTGGCCGCCATCCCTGTTTGCATGGGCATAGGCTGGACCGCCGAACGTTATGCCTATCGGCCCTTGCGTCGTGCGCCTCGTTTGGCGGCGCTGATTACCGCCATTGGTGTGTCCTTTATTGTGCAGAACTTGGCCATGATGATCTGGGGCCGCAATTATCTGAGTTTTCCGCACATTATTGAGCCCATGGTTTTCCAGGTGGGCGATGCGCGCATCAGCTTGCTGCAAATTCTGATTATTGTCGGTGCCGCCGCGATCATGTCCGGTCTGATGGTACTGGTGCATCGTACCCGTTTGGGCACTGCCATGCGCGCCACTGCCCAGAACCGGGAAGTGGCGGGCTTGATGGGGGTGAACATCAACACGGTGATTTCCGCCGCTTTTGTCATCGGTTCGGCCCTGGCTGCCGTGGCCGGTGTGATGATCGTCACTTATTACGGGGTGGCTCAATACACCATGGGCTTTATGCTGGGACTGAAAGCGTTTACCGCCGCCGTTCTGGGTGGCATTGGCAATTTGGGCGGCGCCATGCTGGGTGGCTTGCTGCTGGGCCTGATCGAAGCCTTGGGTGCCGGTTACATCGGTGACCTGACCAACGGCGTCTTTGGCAGCAACTATCAGGATGTGTTCTCGTTCATCGTGCTGATCCTGGTGCTGATTTTCCGTCCCTCGGGCCTGTTGGGTGAGCGTGTGGGAGATCGCGCATGAGTCTGAATCAAACATGGGGTGGATCGGGCTCGAAGCCGCGTCCTGCAACACCCGCCAAAGTCTGGGTCGGCGCGCTGCTGATCGGGGTGGTGCTGGCCATTTTGCCTTTTGTGTTGGGCATGGCCGGTCAGAGCTGGGTCCGTACCCTGAACTTTGCCTTGCTCTATGTGATGCTGGCACTGGGCCTGAACATCGTGGTGGGTTTTGCCGGCCTGCTGGATCTGGGCTATATCGCGTTCTATGCGGTGGGCGCCTATGTCTGGGCTATGTTGGCCTCGCCACATTTTGGATTGCATTTGCCCTTCTGGATGGTGTTGCCAGCCGGTATTGCCCTGGCAGCGGTATTTGGCGTTTTGCTGGGCTTTCCGGTGCTGCGCCTGCGTGGGGACTATCTGGCCATCGTGACTTTGGGGTTTGGTGAGATTATCCGCATCTTCATGAACAATCTGGATGCGCCCATCAACATCACCAACGGCCCGCAAGGGATCAATCGGGTCGATACCTTCAAGATTGGTGATTTCATCTTCGGTAAAGCGGAAACCCTGTTTGGCATACGGATAACCGGGCCGGAAAAGTACTATTATCTGCTTTTGCTGATCACCCTGCTGATTGTGTTCATCTGCGTGCGCTTGCAGCACTCCCGTATTGGGCGCGCCTGGGAAGCCATTCGTGAAGATGAAATTGCGGCCAAGGCTATGGGTATCAATACCCGTAACGTCAAACTGCTGGCTTTTGCCATGGGTGCAACCTTTGGTGGCGTGGCCGGCGGTCTGTTTGCTTCCATGCAAGGCTTCGTCAGCCCAGAGAGTTTCAGCCTGACCGAATCGATCGCCGTGCTGTGCATGGTTGTGTTGGGAGGGATGGGACATATCCCCGGAGTGATCGTGGGCGCCTTGCTGCTTTCCGTCTTCCCCGAGTTGCTGCGCTCCGTCGTGGTGCCCTTGCAGCAAAGCGTGTTTGGCGACGTGATTCTGGACCCGGACGGCATCCGTATGCTCCTGTTTGGTTTTGCTCTGGTACTGGTCATGATCTACCGCCCCGAAGGGCTATGGCCCTCCGCGGTGCGCCGTCGTGAGCGCAAAATGAAGCAGGTGCAAGCATGAGTGTGACCATGAACCAACACGTAAAAGAGGGCGAGGTGCTGTTGCAGGCAGAGGGCTTGTCCAAGCGCTTCGGCGGTTTGCAGGCCTTGTCCGATGTCAGTTTCAGCATTCGCAAAGGTGACATTTACGGTCTGATCGGCCCGAACGGCGCAGGTAAAACTACGCTGTTCAACGTGATGACGGGCCTGTATATCCCCGAGTCGGGCCGCTGCACCTTTGCGGGTCGCAATCTGACCGATTGCAAGCCTCATCAAATTGCTGAGTCCGGTTTTGCGCGTACTTTCCAAAACATTCGTTTGTTTGGCAGCTTGTCTGCCCTGGAAAACGTCATGATTGGTCGCCACGTCCGCACCCGCGCGGGCGTGCTGGGCGCGGTGCTGCGTAACCGCGCTACTCGTCAGGAAGAAGAGCAGATCGAGGCCCGTGCCTACGAGTTGCTGGATTACGTGGGCATCGCCCAGCACGCTAACGAGATTGCCCGGTCCTTGTCCTACGGTGACCAGCGCCGCCTGGAAATCGCCCGCGCCTTGGCAACCGATCCCATGTTGCTGGCCCTTGACGAACCGGCCGCTGGGATGAACCCGTCCGAGACCGTCGTCCTGCGCCAGCTGATTGAAAAAATCCGTGGTGACGGCATTACTGTCCTGCTGATCGAACACGATATGAAGCTGGTCATGGGCCTGTGTGACCGAGTCCTGGTGCTGGAATACGGCAAAGTATTGGCCGAAGGTAAACCTGCCGAAGTCCAGCATAACCCGCGTGTGATTGAAGCCTATCTGGGTGCGGGTGCTGCCAAAGAGCTGGGTATTACCGTTGAAGAGGAAAAGGCATGAGCACAGAACCGTTGATGCTGGATATTCGGGGCCTGGACGTGGCTTATGGTGGCATCCGGGCGGTACGCGGCCTGGACCTGCGAGTCGGGCAAGGCGAACTGGTTTGCCTGATTGGTGCTAACGGTGCTGGTAAAAGCACCACCTTGCGTGCTATTACCGGACTGGTTCCGGCGGCTGCCGGTCAGATTCAACACCGGGGCGAGAGCATAGTCGGCCTGCCATCACACCAGCTCGTGCGCCGTGGTGTGGTCATGGTGCCGGAAGGGCGGGGCATCTTTCCTCAACTGACGATTGAGGAAAACCTGGCCATGGGGGCATACACCCGCAAGGATCATCACGAAGTACGCCAGGATATCGAACGTATCTACACCCTGTTTCCGCGACTGGCTGAGCGTAAAAAACAATCGGCCGGGACGTTGTCCGGTGGGGAACAGCAGATGGTGGCCATGGGACGCGCCATGATTTCACGGCCGTCCTTGCTACTGTTGGATGAGCCGTCGATGGGGCTGGCCCCGATCATGGTTGAGCGGATTTTTGAGCTGATCCAGACCATTGCCAAAGAAGGCGTGACGATCTTGCTGATCGAGCAGAATGCGCGCTTGGCATTGGAACTGGGAGATCGGGGCTATGTGATGGAGTCGGGGCGGATTATTCTGGAAGGCCCGGCTGCGCAGTTGCTGCATGACCCCAAGGTACGAGCCGCGTATCTGGGGGAAGAGGATTTTGCTGCGTAAGTAGGATTTAGGATTAGAAAAAAAAAGCCAATCAGCTCAGAGCTGATTGGCTTTTTGATTTTTGTGCTGGGTTTTATAAGTCACGCATACTAATCTTGAGGGGGCCGCTCTCGACCCGTTGCCGCCATTGAGCTTTCAGGAAAGCTGTTGTTCAACGCTTTTCACTTAGTGGTGGTGTGCATCAGGTCAGCCTTTGCAGGGCCTTTACTATGCTGTCTTTGCGCTTCTCGTAGAACTCGTCAAACGCATCAAATACGTAGGATGTCATTTCTGGTATGAGGTGCCGCCGTTGAAAAGAAGCATCGCGCGTCTTGATCCATTCCTCAAATGGCGTAGCGTTTTTCGACAAATTCTCGGATTCGGTAAGCAATTGCAGGTTAGCGAGCAGGTTGTACTTAGCGATATACGATTGCACTTTGGATTCAGCGTAACCACGTCGTTTTAAGAGTCGAATCTGAAACTCCGACTGAGGGAATATATGGTCCTCGTGGAATACGGCGTCCTTCCAGTCCCGGTCGGGGTAGAGCAGTGACAGAACCAGGTTCGTATAGCGGCCCTGGTAGCGGTAGGTGAGTATGCGCTCGATCTCAGCATCGGTGAGCCTTGGCTCAATTTCCAGAGACTTGTAAAGGTCGTCGGCTGGGAACGGTGTATCGGGGCCTGCATCTTTCAACAACTCCCGAAGGCGGTTCAGCGTGGTGTCCGACGATCCGCCAAAAGCGTTCTTCAGGGTCGAGAAGATAAACCACTGTCGAATGGCGATTTGGGCCTCGGCGTCCTCGACCTTTGAGGACATGTCGAAGGTCCGGTTGCCCCGCTTAAGCAGGTAAAGGGCAATCGGCAGCAGTGCCAGAGGGGCAACGACGTTTTTGGAGTTGAAACCAAAGCGGGAGATCAGCCGCACGGTTGTTGTCAGGGCCTCCTTGATGTCGCCCCAATTTTCCTCGATCTTCCGCAAATTACTCCGAGAGAAGTTCTTCACCCTATATTGGATGGGTAGGTCTTCAGTCAGGTACAGACAAGCCTTCAGTACGAAGTCCTTGCCGAATCCGTAGCCGGTCCCGATGTCGTTGAGTGAGTCGGTGAACTCATGGATTTCTTTTCGGGCATCCAGTGTCTCCCACTTCGCTGTCGCTGTGGCGAGCAGCAGATCCGAGTATTCTAGCGGCTGGCCCGCCGAGTTCGCCCGGACAAACACCTGCAATACCTTGTCGTAATCTTGAGATTTCTCCTGGTAGTAGTTGCCCACCAGGGTTGTGTGGATTCGGTTGTGCAGACGGCCGATCAGCCTGTTGGCGTTATCACGCAGGTCTTCCGGTAGCTCAGCCAGCTTCGATTTCATGTCGGCCTTCGCGTCTTCAGCGTCCTCGAAGTCGAGGATGCGGCCCACGGGATACCAAAGCTGCGGGGCTTTGCCACTAGGATCGCCGCTCTCACGGAAGGCGAAACCGTAGGTCAACTCCTCCGGGTTGTCCTCGTTCGGCGTCGGAGGCTTTAGCAGATTGAGATAGAGGCTGGTCTGGCGCCAACGGTAGTAGAAGTAACGGTACGAACCCTTCAGGCCGATCAGGAGTGATGTGATGCGTTGCTGGCCGTCGAGGACGAGAGTAACGTCCCTGGTGATCCCCGCCATGTTCGCCAGTGGGTTGTGCGACGACTCGCCGTCGAAGTCTCGGATGAATTCGTAGATCGGCCACTCGTCTTTATTCTTTTGCTCTAACTTCCAGTACAGGAACGAACCGATGGGGAAGTCCGCCATAATCGAATCGAACAGCCGTTCGATGCGGTCGGTCCCCCACACGAATTCCCGCTGAATGGCCGGCAGGTAAATATCCCGATTTACCTGCCGGATGATGTCGCTGACCCTAACGGGTATATATTCCAATTAGCCTCTCCTTGCCTAACTTTGTTTTCTGGCAACATCTCCGTCGCGTAACATTGGAATGCCTGAGAATTTGCCCAACAAGTGTCTTTTTAGAAAAACAAAACATGAGCAAGATGGGATAGTAAGGCAGGAATAGCTGTAGTCAACAGCCTTAGGGGTAGATGCGATCAATCTGGCATACAGTAGGCCTCTCTTGTCTTGATGAACGCAATCCGCATTGGATGGCCAGCGACTGCTCAAGGCCGAAAGCAGCCTTGATGAGCTGAACGCTATCGTTCTACTGGGGATATCCATCTGGCATTGTCAAAGAAGGTCCTGCAATTAAGCAGCCACACCAAACAAAGCACCGACGCCAGCCGTTAGCCCCATCGCCAATGCCCCCCAGAAGGTCACGCGGGCGGTCGAGACGAATAGCGGAGCGCCACCTGCCTTGGCGGCGATCAAGCCTAGAAGGGCAAGAAAGAGCAGCGAGCTGCCTGCGACATACCACATGAGTGCAGCCGTCGGCAGCAGCAGAACCACCAGCAAAGGCAGCAGGGCACCTGCGGCAAATGTCGCAGCCGAGGCCAGTGCGGCCTGTACCGGTTTGGCCGCCAAGGTCTCTGATATGCCAAGCTCGTCTCGCGCATGGGTCCCGAGTGCGTCGTGGGCCATGAGCTGGGTCGCGACATGTGACGCCAGATTTTCATCCAGGCCCCGATTGATATAAATGGCTGTGAGTTCGGCATGTTCCTGCTCAGGGTTCTTCGCCAGTTCTGCTTTCTCGCGGGCCAGATCTGCGCTCTCTGTATCGGCTTGTGAACTGACTGATACATACTCACCGGCCGCCATGGACATGGCACCAGCGACCAGGCTGGCAACGCCTGCAACAAGAATGCTCTTGGCACTTGCTCCTGTGGCCGCCACCCCCAAGACCAAGCTGGCTGTCGAGACAATCCCGTCATTCGCCCCTAAAACAGCGGCTCGAAGCCAGCCTGTACGGTGCGTCTTGTGTCTTTCAGTATGTCTCATAGATAGCACCAGATTGGTGTGTGGTTGCGTACGGTGGCGGTCGTATGACGTATGGCCTGTTTAAGTGAAGCATGAAGCGCGCGCTGTCAGTCCCGGCATGTAATTAACCATCATCAGGATCAACAGTCATGCGATATTGACGCCAGTATGGTTGTCTGCGTGCCGTTCTTCGCGTGAAACCGTGGTGAATCTACATGCCCCCCTGCACCACTTATTTACAAGCAAAGCATACACAAGTCTGTGAAGACTGCGGCAAGACATGATCCTGTTGGTGGGCTAGCGCGTGGGCGAGCGAATGAATGTGGTAGGGGAGTGAGTCGGGGGTATCACTCAGCACCGTCGGTGACAGCCACTTCGGGCCATGATTGGCATGCTCAGCGGCAGCGGTTTTGGTAAGCTGGTACTTGGCATCACCAGTGAGTAAGGTCCTGCTGGCGCGATTGCTTGTTTCTCTGTCCTCCATTCAAAGAAGGTGCTCCATGAAGATTTTGATGATTCTGACTTCGCACGATCAACTGGGCAACACAGGTCAAAAAACGGGTTTCTGGCTGGAGGAGTTCGCTGCGCCTTATTACGTCTTTAAGGACGCGGGGGCGCAGATCACGGTCGCGTCGCCACAGGGTGGGCAGGTGCCACTGGACCCCAAGAGCGACGATCCTGCGGCGCAGACCGATGACACACGCCGTTTCAAGGAAGATCCCGCCGCCCAGGCCTTGCTTGGCAACACGCATCAACTGAAGGAGGTTGCCGCCGCCGACTTTGATGCTGTGTTTTATCCCGGTGGCCATGGGCCATTGTGGGACTTGGCCGAAGACCCCTTATCCATTGCGCTGATCGAAACCATGCTGAGCGCCGGCAAGCCGGTCGCTGCGGTCTGCCATGCACCCGGCGTATTGCGTCGTGTCAAGGCGCCTGATGGCACGCCGCTGGTTCGGGGTAAATCCGTCACCGGTTTTGCCAATAGCGAGGAAGAGGCTGTCGGCCTGACCGATGTTGTGCCATTTCTGGTGGAAGACATGTTGAAAGAGAACGGCGGTAATTACAGCAAAGGCGGTGACTGGCAACCCTATGTGGCCAGCGATGGCTTGCTGATCACTGGTCAGAACCCGGCCTCGTCCAAACCGGCCGCCCAGGCCTTGCTGAAGCTCTTGGGCTGACCCAGCCTAGCCAACGATGCTGTGCGCAGCATCGTTGCTGCGGTGGTTCTTGCGCCTGGTAGGGACGAGGTACGTTCAATTGTTCGGGCAGCCATGGTTTTTGGACGTTGAGACAGCTAACGGTGCTTGGGTGGTCAGTTGTACCTTTAACTGCTCACGGCGATCGCGCTACTGCGGGCCGTTGCGGCGGCAGGCCTGAATATCCAGTGCGCTCGTGGTTGCGCCAGCCTCACGCTTATGAGACCGGCCATGTGTGTGGCCCTGCAACTCAAGTTGTATGCCCTTTGCCTGACACTGAGGGGCAATGAGCAGCAATGCATCCAAATGGCGTGACAAAGCAGCTGAAAACGTCGCTCGAGGCTACAATGTAAAATTCTTGAAACCTAATCTATATGCTGGGACGCTTCGCGATGCGACGAGTGACACGCAGCTTGCGTCAGCGGCTGATCATGATTTTCGGTGGAGTTTCGCTGCTGTTGGGGCTTGTGTCCTCCGTCGTGATCGAGAATAGAGCCACACAGACCTTAACATCCCTCGGCCAAGACAAGCTGGAAGAAATCTCTCGCTCAATTGCCAGGGTGATGTCCCAGAGTTTGGTAGAACGCCGCCGTGAGATCGATCTTATCAGCCGCTTGCCAACCCTGACTCTTGAGGACTGGCAAACCGAGTCTGTACGGACCATTATTGATGCCGTTAAACAAGGCTATCGGCCTTACGCCTGGATGGGGCTAAGCGACATCAACGGTCGTGTCATTGTGGCCTCCGACGGTCTGCTTGAAGGCGTTGATGTCAGTGCTCGCCCTTGGTTCATCAGGGGTAAAGAACGCTTGTTTACGGGCGACGTTCATGAAGCCCTACTTCTGGCTCGTCATCTTCAGCCCTCCGCATCCCCGTCTGAGCCTCTGCGTTTCATTGACTTTGCCGCCCCGGTCCGCAACAGCCAAGGCGAAATAATTGGAGTCATTGCGACACACGCGCATTGGACGTGGATCGAAGCGGTCATCAAGGAAAGTGTCAGCCAGGAGCATACCAGTCATCAGATTGATGTCTTTCTTGTCGATCGGGCAGGGCAAGTACTGTACACACTTTCAAGAACGCGTGAAGTCGAGCTATTCGGTACCTCATCTGCCAGCGGTGCACTCAACCTCACCTTAACTGAGGACATGTTCAAGGAATACATTTCAGCTCGTGCCGCCATCGTCGGCCCAGGCTCGGAAGACCTTGGATGGTCGATTGTCGTGCGCCAGCCACGCGAGATTGCACTTGCCAGCGTCAGCATCCTGCACCAGCAGATGCTATGGCTCGGAATCGGTCTTTCCCTGCTGCTGGTCGTGCTGGCTGACCGGGCCGCTGTCCGGTTCAGCAGGCCGTTGCAAGACATTGAAAGAACCGCGTCTCAGATCAACGCGGGCAAAGAGGACGTCAATTTTTCTGTTAAATCCAGTGGAATCCGCGAACTCGACTCCTTGAGCCTGTCGCTTGCTGGCATGACGCATACGCTGATAACGCGCAAAACAGCGCTACAAGACCTGAATCAGTCGCTTGAGTCTCAGGTGCTGGCTCGAACCGCCGACCTGACAGAAGCGAACAGGAAGCTGGAGTCGCTCGCCTCCACAGATGGTTTAACGGGTTTAGCCAATCGACGCCAGTTCGACAAAATCTTGCTGGAAGAAATTGCACGCGCTCGTCGTCATTCTCATCCTCTTGCGCTAATCCTGCTGGACATTGATTTTTTCAAGCATTTCAATGATCGCTATGGTCATCAAGCCGGTGATGACTGCCTGCGAGCTGTGGCGCAGGCCCTCAAGAGGGTGGGCCGACGCTCGAGCGATTTTGTGGCCCGCTACGGGGGTGAAGAGTTCGCGATTATTTTGCCTGAAACTCCATGCGCTAAAGCCCTGGAGCTGGCAAAGGCCGTTTGCACCACCGTGCGATCCTTGGACATCCCGCATTCGGACTCACCCATCGGGTTTGTCACAATCAGTGCGGGCGTCACCTGTCTCGACACACGCGATCCTCAACCCGAGATCACACTTGTGTCGCGTGCTGACGCGGCGCTCTATAAGGCTAAAGTCAGCGGTCGCAATCAAGCATTCCTCGACAATTCTGGCCATTTGGACGGTAGGGGCAAGCCTACGGCCTGAAGGCTTGAGTTGCTGGGTGGTGGGGGAGTGACGTCATTGAGCCGGGCAGCCTCCGAGGGCGCGGCGCGTGAGAGTACGGTAGGTCGAAACCGTGTGGACCTAGTGTTCTCGTTGGCGTTGTGTCACCTAAGACTTCCTTAGCAGCGCAAGCGCTGTTTATCTGGCTGTATCTCGTCCAGCGTTTGCTACGAGCCTACTGCCAACGCGCCTTGCGCCAAGCCTCTTGTTCCCCAGCGTCAAGAAACGTCCAGGCTACAAACCGACTTTGCTTTTGACCTTGCGTCATTTCAACTGTCTGTATCTTGAAGGCCTTGGCCTTCCTCAAAGCAGACAAGATTCCAGGTAAGTTCGACGCTTTGGACACCAAGCTGCTGAACCATAGCACTTGCCGGCCTACAATCGTGCTTTCTTCTATCATGCGGCGTATAAAGCGTGCTTCACCACCCTCACACCATAGCTCTGCATGTTGCCCACCGAAATTCAGCACAGGCGCCTGTTGTTTAGGCACCGCCTTGCCCAGTCCGCGCCATTTGCGCTGGCTGCCGCTTAAGGCCTCATCGAGCGATGAATGAAAGGGCGGGTTGCATAGCGTCAGGTCAATGTAGTCATTTGCACCCAGGACCCCTTTAAAAATATGGGCGGGCGATTTCTGTTGACGTAACTTGATGGCAGCCGACAGGCCGGGATTGGCATGAATAATCGTGCGCGCCGATGTTAAGGCACTTGCGTCAATGTCCGTGCCCAGAAACTGCCAGCCATACTCGGCATGACCAATCAAAGGGTAGATGGCATTTGCGCCGACGCCAATATCAAGGACACGCACTGCTTCACCGCGGGGAATGCTCCCCTTATTGCTGTTGGCTAGCACATCGGCCAAGTAGTGCACGTAATCGGCACGCCCAGGAATAGGAGGGCACAGGTAATTGGCCGGAATATCCCAATGTGCTATGCCGTAAAAGCTCTTGAGCAGGGCGCGATTCAGGGCTTTGACGGCATTCGGATCTGCGAAGTTGATGCTTTGATCGCCGTAGGGATTGACGAAAACGAAAGCTGCCAGTTCGGGTGTCTCTTTGATCAGGGTGTCAAAGTCATAACGGCCCTGATGGCGGTTACGCGGATGGAGTTGAGCCGCTGTTTTGTTTGATGTGGCTCGTTCAGCGTTGGAACTACCTGTTTTGTGAGAGGGCATTGAAGTCCGAAAATGGCTTGGGTCAGTCTGAATCGTGGCGCTGGCACGCGTGTAGAGCATCGTGTCAGGGCTGTAAAGGAGCGATGCCTGCTGTTGTGGTCAGGCGGGTGTGCATCGCGTCCTTCTCTCGCCTTAAGGCTTAATGCTTGCCTGTGCTGCCAAAGCCGCCTGTGCCACGTTCTGTCTCAGTAGAGAACTCGCTTACCAACTGCAGCGCAACTTGCACGACTGGCTGGAACATGAGCTGAGCGATACGTTCGCCGGGCTGAATGACATAGTCCTGGTCGCTGTCGTTGGCCAGAATCACCCCGATCTCGCCGTGGTAGTCGGCATCAATCACGCCAATGCCTTGTGCAACCCGCACACCGTGTTTGAGGGACAGGCCCGAGCGTGAGGCGACGATGGCAACCAGACCAGGGTCCATCATATTAATGGCCAGTCCGGTTTTAACCAGTGTGCGGCCGCCTGCGGGCAGGGTGACGGCTTCGCTCAGGCAAGCACGCAGGTCCATGGCAGCAGAGCCGTCCGTGGCGTAGCTGGGGGCTTCAATGGTCGTGCCCAACAGATCATTGACGATGCGAGCTTCAATACGGCGATGCATAGACGGTATCCTGAAAAAAAGAGGCAGCGCATCCGCTTGGCGCTGCCCGCAATCATAAAAGAGAAAAAGCGTTAAAGCCGCTGGGCGATATCTTGTACCAGTTGACGTGCAGCCAGCAGTTTATCCTGGGCAGGCCAGTGCATATGGCCTTGCTCGTCAAATAGCACGAGTTCGGTGTCGTCGGCGTTCATGGCGCGCTGGGCCAGGTTGGCAACCAGCAAAGGCACATTTTTACGCTGGCGCTTGGCCTGGGCGTGCTCGATCAAATTGTCTGTCTCGGCGGCAAAGCCGACGCAGAAAGGACCGTTCTTCAGTGCGGCAACCTCGGCCAGAATATCGGGATTGGGGCTGAATTGCAGGTTTGGTGTGGCTTGCTCAGACGTCTTTTTAATCTTGATGTCGCTGGCATTGCTGACGTACCAGTCGGCCACCGCTGCAACGCTGATGAAGATATCGGCATCATCCACTTGAGACATGACGGTGGCGTGCATTTGGCGGGCCGTTTCCACGTTGATGCGACGCACCTGGTAAGGCGTTTCCAGTGCAACCGGCCCTGAGACCAGCGTGACGTGTGCACCAGCCTCCTGAGCCGCCCGTGCAATGGCGTAGCCCATCTTGCCAGAGGAGCGGTTGCTGATGACGCGCACCGGGTCAATCGGCTCACTGGTAGGGCCAGCGGTAATCAGCACGCGTTTGCCCGCCAGCAGTTTGGGCTGAAAGAACGCCGTCAGCTCAGCAAGCAGTTGGGCCGGTTCCAGCATGCGCCCGTCGCCGGTTTCACCACAGGCCTGGTCCCCTGTGCCGGGGCCCAGAATATGCACACCGTCGCGGCGTAGTTGTTCCACATTGCGCTGGGTAGCCGGATGCAGCCACATTTCCCGGTTCATGGCCGGGGCCAGCAGTAGCGGGCAATGACCACGGGCGATGCACAAGGTGCTGAGCAAGTCGTCGGCCAGGCCATTGGCCAGCTTGGCCATGAAGTTGGTGCTGGCCGGCGCAATCAGAATGGCGTCTGCGTCCCGGCTGAGCTGGATGTGGGCCATATTATTAGGTACACGTGCATCCCACAGATCGGTATAGACCGTGCGGCCCGACAAGGCCTGAAAAGTGACCGGGCTGATAAAACGCGTGGCCGATTCGGTCATCACGACATCAATCCGGGCGCCCAGGTCCTGGCTGCGACGCAAGAGTTCGGCGGTTTTATAAGCAGCGATGCCGCCGGTGATGCCAAACACCAGTTTTTTATTGCTAAGCATAGGACATGATCCTTACAGACTCAGGAGCGCTGTCGTTTGTTGCGGCGCATGCGCAGAAACTCATCCAGCACCAACAAGGCAGCGCCGCAGCTAATGGCGACGTCGGCAATGTTGAAGGCTGGAAAGTAGGACTGATTCCAGTAAAAAAGCAGGAAATCCACAACGTGACCATGCATCAGACGATCGACCACATTACCTACGGCCCCGCCCAGAATCAGGCTCAGTGACAGGCAGAACAAGGGCTGTTTGGCGGATCGACGCAGCATGGTCACGATAAACACCGTGGCAATGGCGGCAATGCCGACAAAGAACCAGCGTTGCCAGCCCTGGCCGCCGGCCAGGAAACTGAACGCAGCCCCGGGGTTGTAGAGCAGGGTGAAGTCAAAAAAAGGCAGGATGTTCCAACGTTCCTGATAGAACAGGTTGCTGTCGAAATACTGCTTGGTCCACTGGTCCAGGCCTACGATCAAGGCGGCCAGACCAATCCAGGCCCAGAACTGCCGGGAGGGCAGTCGGGCCTGGTCGGGAGAAGAGGCCATGTCCTGATCAGGCATGGTGACGCACTTCGCCTTCGCCAAACAGATTGTCCTCGCAACGACCACACAGGGTGGGGTGCTCGGCGCTTTGGCCTACGTCAGGGCGATGGTGCCAGCAGCGCTCGCACTTGGCCTGTTCGGTAGGGGTGACATCAATGCGCAAGTCGCCTTCGCCAGCGTGCACGTCGGCACGGGAAACGATCAGCATGAAGCGCAAGTCTTCGCCCAGGGAGCGCAGGAATTCCAGATCCTGATCTTGGGCGTAGATGTCGATCTCGGCAGCCAGGGACGAACCGATGGCGCCGGTGCTGCGTACATCTTCAATACGACGCATCACGTCGGCACGGATGGCGCGCAGACGCTGCCATTTGGCGCTAAGTGCCGACTGCTCGCCTTGCTCGGGCAAGGCATGGAACAGTTCGGTGAAGATGGTGCCGCTAGGAACCGAACCACCGTGCATGTCGCGCCAGGCTTCTTCCGCCGTGAAGGACAGGATAGGGGCCATCAGCTTGAGCAGTGTCTGGGTCAAGTGATACAGCGCGGTCTGAGCCGAGCGGCGGGGCTGACCCTCTTTAGCGGTGGTGTACAGGCGGTCTTTCAGAATATCCAGGTAGAAAGCCCCCAGATCTTCAGAGCAGAAGGTTTGCAAGCGGGCCACGATAGGATGGAATTCGTAGCGCTTGTAGTTCTCCAGCAGGTCGGCCTGCATGTCGGCGGTCATTTGCAGGGCGTAACGGTCGATCTCGATCAATTGATCAACAGGCACTGCATGTTGGGTGACATCGAAGTCGGCCAGGTTACCCAGCAGAAACTTCAAGGTATTGCGGATACGGCGGTAGCCTTCCACAACACGCTTCAGAATTTCATCGGAGATGGACAGCTCGCCCGAATAGTCCGTGGAGGCGGCCCACAGGCGCATGATTTCGGCGCCCATCTTGTCGGCAATCTCTTGCGGCTTGATGATGTTGCCCAGCGATTTGCTCATCTTGCGGCCATTGCCGTCCACCACGAAGCCGTGAGTGAGCAGGGCTTTGTACGGTGCGCGACCGTACAACATGCAGCCAGTCAGTAAGGAGGAATGGAACCAGCCACGGTGTTGGTCCGAACCTTCCAGGTACAGATCGGCAGGCCATTGCAGCTTGTCGGCGTGCGAACCGTGCGTGGTGTGATCCTTGCCGCCCAAAACGGTGGCGTGCGTGGTGCCCGAGTCAAACCACACGTCCAGCGTGTCGCGGTTTTTCTCGTACAGATCGGCCTCGTCGCCCAAGAGCTCACGCGGGTCCAGGTTCTGCCAGGCTTCGATACCGTTTTTTTCGATGCGTTGAGCGACTTGTTCCATCAGCTCGGGCGTGCGCGGATGCAGCTCACCCGTTTCCTTGTGTACAAAGAACGCCATGGGTACACCCCATTGACGCTGTCGCGACAAGGTCCAGTCAGGGCGGTTGGCGATCATGGCATGCAGGCGGGCGCGACCCCAGGAGGGGTAGAACTCGGTGTTGTCAATGGCTTCCAGCGCCATCTCGCGCAGCGTGCGGCCACTGCTGTTTTCCTTGTCCATGCCGGCAAACCATTGGCTGGTGGCGCGGTAGATAATGGGGGTTTTGTGGCGCCAGCAGTGCATATAGCTGTGTGGGTGTTGCTCGGTCTTGAGCAAAGTGCCAGCGTTTTGCAAGGTTTCCACGATTTGTGGGTTGGCCTTCCAGATCAGCTGACCGCCAAACAGAGGCAGATTGTCAGCGTAGTGCCCATTGCCCATGACGGGTTTGAGCATATCGTCGTCCTTCATGCCGTGGGCTTTGCAGGAGATAAAGTCCTCAATACCGTAGGCAGGGGCCGAGTGAACCACGCCAGTACCGCTGTCCAGGGTGACATAGTCGCCCAGGTACACGGGGGAGCGGCGCTGATAGCCAGCATCCACCTTGGCCAGCGGGTGATCAAATTCGATCAGGTTCAGGGCTTCACCCGTCGTGGTGGCAACAATCTGGCCGGTCAGCCCCCATTGTTCCAGACAGGATTTAACCAGATCCTCAGCTACGATCAGCATGGAGCCAGTCGCGCGTGCCGTGTCCAGTTTGACCAGGGCGTAGCGGATTTCGGGGTGGACGTTCAGCGCCTGGTTGGCAGGGATGGTCCAAGGAGTGGTGGTCCAGATGACGATGGCGCCATCGTCCACGTTGCTTACGCCAAAAGCGCTCGCCAATTTGTCTTTCTGGGCGAAGGGGAAAGCCACATGCACGGATGGGTCGGTGCGATCCGCGTATTCAACCTCGGCTTCTGCCAGGGCCGAGCCACAGTCAAAACACCAGTTCACCGGTTTCAGGCCACGAAAGACGAAACCCTTTTGCATGATCTTGGACAGCGCGCGCAGCTCGTCGGCTTCGTTGCTGAAGTTCATGGTCAGGTAGGGATTCTCCCAGTCCGCCAGCACGCCCAGACGTTTGAAGTCCTTGCGCTGGCTCTCGATCTGTTCCAGCGCGTAGGCACGTGCCTTGGCCTGAACGTCGGCCACAGGCAGGTTCTTGCCGTACTTCTTTTCAATCTGAACTTCAATGGGCATGCCGTGGCAGTCCCAGCCAGGCACATATTGCGCGTCAAAGCCAGCCATGTTGCGGCTCTTGACGATGATGTCTTTCAAAATCTTGTTGACCGCGTGCCCGATGTGAATGTCACCGTTCGCATAGGGCGGGCCGTCGTGCAAAATGAACTTGGGACGACCGGCGCTGGCTTGCCGAATTGCTGCATAGACTTTGTTTTCTTCCCACTGGCTAATCCAGCCCGGCTCACGTTTGGCGAGATCACCACGCATGGGAAAAGGCGTGTCGGGCAAATTGAGAGAGTTTTTATAGTCCATTTGAAGCAAAGTAGTCGCGAGCGCGTTGTGCATCGTTGTCGATGGCAGCGATCATTGTGATGAGGTCAGGGAATTTTTCTTCGTCCCTGACAAATTCCAGAAATTCTATACGGGCAAGTTTACCGTAAGCATCCAGGCGTTGGTCCAGTAAATGCACCTCCAAGAGCAGCCGTCCCTGGTCGATGACGGTTGGGCGCACGCCCAGGGAGGCAATGCCGGGCAGAGCCTGCCCGGCCAGTCCGTGAACGCGAACCACGTACACGCCCGAGCGGGCGGCACAGTGCTCAGGGACACGGACATTGAGTGTCGGGTAGCCAATATCCCGGCCCAGCTTCTGGCCATGAATGACATGACCACTAATGTGAAAAGGTTTGCCCAGCAGCGCACGGGCGCGGTCCAGTTGACCGACGGCCAGGGCGGTGCGCACTTCCGAGCTGGAAATGCGGCGGCCATCGGCATCGGCCACGTCGTGCAAGGTCTCGACACTAAAACCATGACGTTTGCCCGCTTCGCGCAACATCTCAATGTCGCCGGCGCGTTTGTGGCCATAGCGGAAGTCTTCGCCCACCAGTAGCCAGCCCGTATTCAGGCCCTGAACCAGAATGTCTTCAATAAAGGTTGCTGCCGACATGTCGGCCATGGCCTGGTTGAAACGGGCCAGATAAATTTGTTCAATGCCGCACTGGTGCAGGGCCTCGACCTTGTCCCGCAAGCCGCTGATTTGCGTCGGTATCAGTTCGGGCCGTTGGCCGCGCTGCGCGAAAAAGGCGCGTGGGTGCGGGGTGAAGGTCATGACACAGGAGCTAAGACCTTGCTGGCGGGCCACGTCATTGACGCGGTGCAAGATGGCCTGGTGGCCCAGATGCACGCCGTCAAAATTACCAATGGTGACCGCGCTGCGGGCCGTGCTGTTGCGCCGTGGCAGAGAGCGATAGAGTTTTAGATCAGATTTCACAAGCGAGAGTTTACAATTTTGGATTCGTTATTTCTCGGGAAACAGGATTTTGACCGATTCCACCGTACCTTGTCGCCTTGTTGTGCTTATTTCAGGCCGCGGCTCCAACTTGCAAGCCATAGGCGAACTGATCAAGACAGCGGGCCTAAATGGCCGTATCGAGGCGGTCATCTCTAACAAGGCCGATGCGCCCGGATTGGCATGGGCACAGCGTCAAGGGCTGCCTGTCCAGACCGTTTCGCATCGCGAATTTGCAACACGCGAGGCCTTTGACCAGGCTTTGGCGCGCGTGATTGACCGCTACCAGCCAGATTATGTTCTACTGGCAGGATTCATGCGCATCCTGAGCACCGATTTTGTTCAGCACTATGCAGGCAAGCTCATCAATATACACCCATCCTTGCTTCCCAGCTTTCCCGGTTTGAATACCCATCAACAGGCACTTGACGCAGGCGTGCAGTTTCATGGCTGCTCGGTGCACTTTGTGACCCCTGTGCTCGATGATGGTCCCATCATTGCCCAGAGCATTGTGCCTGTCTTGCACAACGATGATGCACAAACCTTGGCAGAGCGCGTTCTGGCCACTGAACATCACGTCTATACCGAGGCCGTACGCTGGCTGATCGAGGGGCGCGTGCGTTTGCATGCCGATGGCCGTGTCGAGGTGGCCGGTCTTGCGCATCGCGGCTTTTATTTCCCCGCCTGATTTAAGCGGGTTATTTGGAATTTTTGAATATTCATGTCTGATCACCAACAATCTCGCGGCCGCTCGGACCGCAAGCGCCCCTCCTCGACGGACCAACGTAACGAGTCTGGAGCGCGCGGTCGTCCTTATGCAGCACGCCGTGACAAACCCTCGGGCCCACCCGAGCCGGGAGCGATGGCACAGCGTCGTCTGGAACAGGTTTCCAGTGCCCTGGGTGAAGTTTTGCAATGGAAGCATCCCGCCGACCTGGCTTTGACCCGCTGGGCCCGTACACGCCCCAAAATGGGCTCGCGTGACCGTGCCGAGATTCGTGAAGCTGTTTTCGACGTATTGCGTCACTTGCGCCAGTACCGTAATTGGGCAGAAAGCGGCGTGGGCCCGTCCACCCGTCGTCTGGCCATTCTTGGCCTGTCTACCGCGATGGGGCAGGAATCTCTGGCGCTGGGGCTGACACAAGAAGAGCGTCAGTGGCTGAGCCATATCCGTGCCCTGAACGTAGACGGTTTGCCAGTTGGCGTGCGCCTGAGCCTGCCTGAGTGGCTGGAAGAGCGTCTGAAAGAGATTCCGGACTCTTACAAACTGATGGCCGCCATGAACGAGCAGGCTTTGCTGGATCTGCGCGTCAACCCCATGAAAGCCGAGCGCGACACCGTGCTGCGCCAGTTGCAAAACGGTCCCATGGCCCGATTCAAACCGGTTGCCATGCCTTTTTCGCCCTGGGGTATCCGAATTGAAGGCCGCCCCTCTGTCGCTGTATGGCCACAGTATGAAAAAGGTGAGCTGGAAATTCAGGAAGAGGGCAGCCAGTTGCTGACCGCCTTGCTTGAGCCCCGTCGGGGCGAGATGGTCATCGATTACTGCGCGGGCGCTGGTGGCAAATCCCTGCTCCTGGGAGCCCTGATGCGCTCCACAGGCCGCCTGTACGCCTTTGACGTGTCGGCCACGCGCCTGAACAAGGCCAAGCCGCGGTTTGCCCGCGCCGGTCTGTCCAATGTGGTACCGGTGGTCATTCAGGAAGAAGGCGACCAGCGTGTTCGTCGCCTGCATGGCAAGGCTCACCGTGTGTTGGTGGATGCACCGTGCAGCGGATTGGGAACTTTGCGTCGAAATCCTGATCTTAAATGGCGTCAACACCCGCAGGCTCTGGAGCAGTACACTCAGATGCAGGCCGACATTCTGGAACAAGCCGCCGCTTGTGTTGCACCAGGAGGTCGTTTGGTTTACGCAACATGCAGTTTCTTGCCCGAGGAAAACGAGCAACAAGTGCAGGCATTCTTGGACAAACATCCCGAGTTCCGACTGCTGGACGCCCGGGAAATATTGAAGGACAAATGTCCGGCCCTTGCGCTAGAGGGGCCTTATTTAAATCTGCGCACGGACCGTCACCAGACAGATTGTTTCTTTGGTGCGGCACTTGAACGAATCACGGAAAGTGCTTGATTTAAAGCAAGTTCGTCCTTAAATAATGTTATTGTTAAGGGGTTAGGTGAGCTACACTTTTCCAGTTTCCCTTAACAAAAATCAGGTCTAAAAGGGTCTATGCAATCGTTTCTTTCTTTTCTAGCTGACGGATGGCTGCAACTGTCTTGGTGGCAGCTTATTCTCGTTATTTTGGCGATGACACATGTCACTATTGTGGCAGTGACCGTATTTCTTCACCGCAGTCAGGCGCACCGTGGGCTGGACCTGCATCCAGCGCTGATGCATTTCTTCCGTTTCTGGCTTTGGATGACCACTGGCATGGTCACGAAGGAATGGGTTGCGATTCACCGCAAGCACCACGCCAAATGCGAACGTGAAGGCGATCCTCATTCCCCCGTTGTCTTTGGCCTGGGCCAGGTGTTTTTCCGTGGCGCAGAGCTTTACCGCCAGGAAGCCACCAATCCGGAAACCCTCAAGCGTTTCGGTCACGGTACCCCCGATGACTGGCTCGAGCGCAACCTGTACAGCAAGTACAGCATGCTGGGTATTACCATCATGCTGGGTATTGACCTGTTCCTCTTCGGCCTGCTGGGTCTGACTGTCTGGGCGATCCAGATGGCCTGGATTCCTTTCTGGGCAGCCGGTGTGGTGAACGGTCTGGGTCATGCGATCGGTTACCGCAACTTTGCCAGTCCCGATACCAGCACCAATGTGTTCCCGTGGGGCATCATCATTGGCGGCGAGGAACTGCACAACAACCACCACGCTTACGGTACATCGGCCAAGTTCTCCAGCAAATGGTACGAGTTTGATCTGGGCTGGTGCTATATCACGGTGTTCAAGGCACTGGGGTTGGCCAAGGTCAAGAAGGTGGCTCCCAAGCTGCGTCTGGAACCGAGTGTGCCGTCGAATGCCCCCGTGGAAAGTATCAGTCTGTCCACCCTGCAAGGCGTGATCACGCACCGCTACGAAATTTTGGCGCGCTATGCGGACATCATCAAAACCACCGCATCGGAAGAGATCGCCCGTTTGAAGCCACAGGTGAACAAAGACAATCCCAATTGCTCGTGGGCCTTGTTGGAAAGCTGCAACGACTGGATCGGTCGTGGCGACGATGTTCTGGCCCCTGAGCAGCGTGCGGAGCTGGAAAATGTGGCAGCGGGTAACTCGCGCCTGTCCATTCTGGTTCGCATGCAGCGTGAGCTGGCCGGCATCTGGGAGAGTTCCAGCGCATCGAGCGAGCAGTTGCTCGCGGATCTGCGCGCCTGGTGCCAGCGTGCTCAGCAAAGTGGCATTGACAGTCTTGAGCAGTTCGCCTTGCGTCTGCGCCGCTACGCGGCATGATGGATCGCTTAAACCCGGAACAGCGAGCCGCCGTCACCTTACCCTCTGGCCATGCCTTGGTGCTGGCCGGAGCTGGTAGCGGGAAAACCAGTGTCCTGACCTCCCGAATGGCCTGGTTAATCCAGACCGGGCAGGTCAGCCCACACGGCCTTGCTGCTGTTACCTTCACCAATAAAGCCGCGCGCGAAATGCTGACGCGGCTTACTTCTTTATTGCCCATCGACACCCGCGGTATGTGGGTGGGAACCTTCCACGGTCTGTGCAATCGCTTGCTGCGCATGCATTATCGCGATGCCGGGCTGGTACAGACATTCCAGATTCTGGATACGGCTGACCAACTGGCCTCTATCAAGCGCCTGGTCAAGGCCAATAATATTGATGACGAGAAATTCCCGCCCAAGGAAATCCAGAAATTCATCAATGCTTGCAAGGAAGACGGCCAGCGTCCTGGAGACCTGGACGCCCACGATCCCCACCGTCGCCGTCTGATCGAGCTCTATCAGCTGTATCAAGATCAATGCGAACGGGAGGGCGTCGTAGACTTTGGCGAGCTGCTGTTGCGTGCCTACGAGCTCCTGTCTCGTAATGCCCCTATTCGCGAGCATTATCAGCGCCGTTTCAAGCACATTCTGGTCGATGAGTTTCAGGACACCAACGTCCTGCAGTATCGTTGGCTGCGCTTGTTGGCGGGTGAGCAGGCCAGTTTGTTCGCCGTGGGTGATGATGACCAGTCCATCTATGCGTTCCGTGGTGCGAACGTGGGCAATATGGCCGACTTTGAGCGCGACTATGCTCGTGGCAATGTGATTCGTCTGGAGCAGAACTACCGCTCCTGTGGTCATATTCTGGAATCGGCCAATGCGCTGATCGAGAATAACAGTGGCCGTCTGGGCAAGAATCTGTGGACGGATAGTGGCGAAGGCGAGCTGGTGCGCATCAGCGAGCTGGCCTCCGATGCTCTGGAAGCGCAATGGATTGTGGATGAAGTTCGCGCCTTGATTGCCGAGGGCAAGCCGCGCCGCGAGATTGCCATTTTGTATCGCAGCAATGCCCAGTCGCGGGTCATTGAGCACAGGCTCTTTTCCCAGGGGCTGCCCTACAAGGTGTATGGCGGCCATCGCTTCTTCGAGCGCCAGGAGATCAAACATGTGCTGGCGTATCTGCGTTTGATGGATAACGCGGATGACGATACGGCGTTTTTGCGTGTCGTGAATTTTCCCACGCGCGGAATTGGCGCCCGCTCTGTTGAGCAACTGGCCGATTTGGCGCGTGAACGTGGTACGAGTTTGCTGCGGGCCATTCCTTATCTGCAAGGGCGTGCAGCAACAAGTTTGATGCGTTTTGCCACGCTGATTCAGGATATGGCCAGCCAGGCACAGATTTTGTCCTTGCCCGAGCTGATTGAGCATGTGGTTCACTACAGTACCTTGCTGGCTCACTATCAGGCTGACCGTGAAGGCGCTGAACGGCTTGAGAACTTGCAGGAACTGGTGAACGCAGCCACCGTGTTTGTGGGTGAGGAAGGATTTGCCGAACTGCCTGCAGGCCGTGTTCCTGAAGCTGTGTCCGGTGAGTCCGAACAGGCAATGCAAAATCCGGAGCAAGCGGCAGCCTCTGTACTGGCACCCATGTCGCCCTTGGGCTCCTTCCTGACCCATGCTTCGCTGGAAGCGGGCGACAATCAGGCACAGGCGGGTCAGGATGCGATTCAGTTGATGACCATCCATGCAGCAAAAGGACTGGAGTTTGATGCAGTCTTTATCACTGGTCTGGAAGAGGGGCTTTTTCCTCATGAAAACAGCCTGTTTGACCCAGGTGGGATCGAGGAGGAGCGTCGCCTGATGTACGTGGCGATTACGCGGGCGCGTCAGCGTTTGTACATTACCTTGGCGCAAAGCCGCATGTTGCATGGACAAACGCGTTACGCCATGCGCTCTCGTTTTCTGGAGGAGCTGCCGGAACAACACATCAAGTGGTTGTCGGCGCGTTACACCAGTTCGCCCATGCAGTCTGAAGCCAGTTCGGGTGCGTTCCGTCGTGGCCAAAGTTGGGAGTCCAAGGACAAGAGCTACTCGGCTCAGCCCTATGGCGGTCGTAGTCACACCAGTGTTCTGGAGGTGAACGGTCAGACCTTCCGGGTCGGGCAGGGCGTGCACCACAATCGTTTTGGTGAAGGCACCATCATCAACCTGACCGGTCAGGGGGAGGATGCACAGGCTTTGATCCAGTTTCGCGAAGTGGGAAGCAAGACCCTGGCCTTGGCGATCGCCAAGCTGGATACGGTTAGCTAAGCAAGAGCCAGACAGGCCATAGCAAACTGGGGGCCCCCGCAATGACGGGGGCTTTTTTAATGCTCTGTGCCTGGAGCACCGCAAGCTCCTCTACCTTGGCCTATGAGTCTATCTCCGTCTTTGTTTCTTTCTTTTGGCCTTGGGCATGAGCAGGTTTTTTGATCCTGTACGAGTCTACGTCTGCATCTGAACAGGACGATGAACCCGGGCCTGACCCTGAAACCGAACCCGGAATGCGCTTTAAGCCGGTCCCCATCTGGGACGGCAACTTTAATCTCATCCCCAGTCCCACTCCCATTCTGACGCCTGGCCCAGGTCCTGGCCATGGCATTCACCCCAGCCTGAACCAGTGCTTGGGGTCTGGAGCTGATTTTCAGCCTTTGCTCCCCGTGTTTAAGCCGTCACGCCCAGCTTGTACGTGCTGATAAGGCAGACCACTCTTGAACCTTCTGCCATTACGGTCAGATAGTGTGCATTTTTGTCGAGCATACGACTCCCATCCTGGTCGGTTTAGTGTCTGTCAGCGCGCCACGTCAAGCGGATGGATAAAAGTCTAGCCTTCTTCCTCGGACGGATGAACGACTGCTCGATTTTCTAAAGAACCTTGTTTAGCGCGGGTTTCCGCGCGTTCGTCCTTGCCCTTAAATCTCAATCCAAGCGTTATATATAAGGGTTATATTTTCTAGTTATAAAATGGGTGCCCCCATAAAATCGAAGCCTAAATTAATTACAGTAACAAACATACATGGAGGCGATCATGGAACCTAGCAATCTTTCACGTCGGCGCATGCTTTTGTCGACAGGCGGGGTGATGGCCCTGGCTGGTACCGCAAGTCTGACCCCTTTGTCAGCCGCTCTGGCTCAGGAAAAGGCTAAAACGCAAGCGAAAGCTCTGCCGGCCTATGCGTCCTGGAAACATGCCGACAGTTTGATCGTGCATAGCGCCAATACGATTGAAACTAAACGCAGCGCCTTTGGCTCCGGTTTGATTACACCGCTGGATCGCTTGTTCGTACGCAATAATGTAGCCCCTCCGTCCGAGCAGATCGTGGCTGATCCGGATGCCTGGGTATTGTCCATCAAGGGGGTGAAGAACCCACAGGACATGACCGTGGCCCAGCTCAAGCGTCTGGGTCTGGTTGCCGTGCCGATGGTGCTGCAGTGCTCGGGTAACGGCCGTGCCTACTTTCCTGAAAAACCCAGCGGCACCAAGTGGACCGTGGGTGCAGCAGGCTGTGTCGTGTTCTCGGGCGTACCTGTCAAGGCTGTGCTGGAAGCTACCGGCGGAATGGACGCCGGCGCTAAGTACATGACGGGTACCGGTGGGGAGGATATTCCAGAAGGCCTGGACCCCAATACCATCATGGTGGAGCGCTCACTGCCGCTGGAAGCGATTGATGACGCTATTTTGGCCTGGGAAATCAATGGTCAGCCCATTCCCCTGGCTCACGGTGGCCCATTGCGTTTGATCGTGCCGGGTTACACGGGCGTCAATAATGTCAAATACATCAAGCAACTGGCCTTTAGCAAGGACCAGTCGGCTGCCAGCATTCAGCAAAACAGCTACCGCATGACGCCTATGGGCGAAAAGACCAATGTGAATCAGGAATCGGTGTGGGAAATGCCGGTCAAGTCTTGGATCACCAGCCCGAACGGCGAGCCTGGCGAAGACCTCAAGGCAGGACTCGTACAGATTCAGGGCCTGGCCTTTGGCGGCATGTCCGCTGCCAAGGAGGTGGAAGTGACGGTGGACGGCGGCAAGAACTGGGTCAAGGCCCAGTTCGTTGGACCGGACCTGGGCAAGTATGCCTGGCGCCAGTTTGTGGTGGGCATGGACCTGAAGCCTGGTCAATATGAAATCGCCAGCCGCGCGACCAGTGAAGCCGGCACGGTTCAACCTGAGGAGCGCGTGGCTAACAGCCATGGCTATTTGAATAATAGTTGGCGTGACCACATGTTGGCGGTCACCGTTGTTTAAGTATTAAATGTTGTAGCCACCCCGACACGTCGGGGTGGGTTCGGAAGGAAATCATGAAGAAATACCTCGTTGTTGCTGCTGCCTGTTTGTTTGCTGTTGCAGGTCAGGCCCATGCAGATGAGCAAGGCAAAGTTCTGTTTAGCAGCGGTGCCAAACCTATTGCCTGTGCGGTTTGTCATACCTTGGCCGATGCCGGTTCTGCCGGTGCCATCGGCCCTGATCTGGATGAGTTGCAGCCCTCGAAAGAGCAAATCCTGAAAGTCATGAAAGAGGGTATGGGTGCCATGCCCTCGTTCGCGCAGACCTTGAGCGACGAAGAGCGCGACGCCATCGCGACCTACGTCAGTTCCGTAGCAGGACAGTAAAACCTGCGATTGCCCCTTGGGGCAGATCTGGCCGCCTTACCCTTCAGTCTCCTGTTCAGGAGGCAGAAATTCGGTAGGCGGTTTTTTGTTGGCATTGTGATGGAGTACGCGCGCTGGACGACCTTGATCGTCCAGCCAGATTTGGCCCAGCCCTGACCCATTCCAGACGCGCTCACCATGCTGGCGTTGATCGGGCAGGCGGGGTGTGATGCTCAAGTCACGCCGTTGCGTAAACCAATTCAGCGGCGAGCGGGGCGAGTAAAGCCAACGGTTGAGCCGATCCAGCCAGTTGAGCAAACCTTCCGGAAATTCATTTTTAATGCCGCTGCTGGTGACCTGCCAGATATGCGGGATATGTTTGCTATGGCGCACCTGCACGTCGTAGACAAATGAATAATGCACATCACCGGACAAAATGACGTAATTGCCCGGCGTGCGTGAATGCCGGAAAATATTGAGCATGGTGTTGGCGGCTCCGCGGTGGGCCATCCAGTTTTCCGCATCTACTGTCAGCGCAAAACCGGCGTACGTGCAGATTCTTTGTATGACCTCAATCAGTTTGACGCCAAACATAGGGGTGGGCGAGACAATGACCGCAGCGCGTTCATCCAGCAACTCGTGCTGTAGCTCGGTCAGGGATTCCCAATCCATCAGGCCGGAAGGACGGCTGGGCAAGCGGCGGTTGTGCCAGCGGCGTGTACGGGTGTCCAGTACGATCAGCGTAGGCTGAGTGCGCAGCACATAGTCCCATTGACGGAAATCCAGCAGCTCTTTGATCAGGGCGTCCTGGGTCGCATGGTCCATGCGATGATGCTCGTCTGGCAAACGTGTCCAGGCGTTGACGGTGTCCAGAACGGGCTCAAAGACATCAGGACGGTTGCCCCAGGCCTGACACAACATATACGCCACCAGCGCATTGCCCACGATCTGACGAGAAAAAGGGTGGCCGTAGGCCGTGCTTTCCCATTTGGCCGACAGGTTCCAGTCATCGGTAATGTCGTGGTCATCAAAAATCATCAGTGTCTGTACATGCGCCAGCAAGCGTGCCGCTTGGGGCAGGTCCTGACGAAAACCTTCTAAGGCACGCGATTCACGTTGCCAGCGCTGATGGTGCTCAGCGGAGAGCTCTGGCGGAGTGGGCTCGCCAATGATTTGCCAGGCAGTGGGGGACCAGACCAGCAAGTACATGGCCAGGACTTCGGCCAATGTCACCAGGTGATTGTGTGCATTGGCGGTAGTGAAAATGGGTTTTTCCACACCGCCGAAGAAGCGCTCGCGCAAATCTTCATTGGACTTGAAGGCAGGCAGCAGATCAGCCCGCCGATAATAGCTGGCAGGGTGGCGGTAAAGAGATTCGCTGTCGGACACGACCGCGCCTTCCAGATATTCCCCGAACAATCCCAAGCGTTCAATCAGTGCATGGATGGCTGCCAGCATTGGGCCTGCCACATCGTCGGCATAGATCTGATCGCCAGCCAGCATCAGTAAAGCGGGCCGCATATCGGCGTGGCTGATATGTTCGCTCAAGACCCGGTCGGCTTGTGCTAAGCCGTCGCGGGACGCGTGATGCGGCTTGCGGCAAGAGCCAAACATCAGATTGTCAGCGCGGCTGGACAGCACCAGGCTGGGTCGGGTTTGGCCTTGATGCAGCAGGTGAGGGGCCCAATCTGCGATGTTTTGCTCCGTCTCACACGCTGAGTGCAGAATCAGGTCGTAGAAAACAAGCGTATCCAGGGGCAGCGGGTCGGCAAGCTGCACATCAATGAAGTGGATAAAGGCGTGCTTGCCAATGGGCACGATACGGCATTGCCCGGCATCCAGTGCAATGCGATGGGCAGGGGCGCCTTGCGGTTCCAGAAGCAGTTCCAGCGACAGGGCTGAGCTGCCAACCAGCCACAAATTCAGACGTTGCGCATCGAGACGACGCAAAATAGGGCCGGCCAGCACGGGCGGCAAGTTCGAGGAGGAATGGGAGAGATTCAAACGGGTTACAGCCAGAATCAGAAAGGACAATGGACAGCATTATGCGCATAAAGTTGCACGTTGGGCGGTGTCATTGTGTGCGGGGGGCGAGGATCGGGTGCGGATGTAGGCTTTTGAGCACAGAGATGCAGATGGCGGACACCATCTGCCTGATGGGCTGTTGTGGGCAGGATGAGTAGGGTTTGGCGGCGCGGCGGTTTAGCTGTTTTCCAGGGCGGGAGTGGCCTGCAAATAAGCGGTGACTTGCGAATCGAGCTCATCCTCATGTACGACACGAACAGGAAAACCCAGTTTCTTGCTCAGCGGGGCGACGAATGCATTCAGGGAAAAGGCCATCAAGGCATTGTTCACGACCACCAGGCTGGCCGCACAGCACAGGCGTAGACGATCGCGATTGTCTTTGATCCATTGAGAAAATGCTTCTGCGTCATTGTCAGGTCCGTCTGACGCAGCTCCCGGAAGCTCGCGTGTCAGCAGCACAAAGCGCTGACCCTGTTCCAGCAAGGCTTCCAGTTGCTCTTTCCAGTTGGAAGGAGAGTCGTTCGAGATCCAGATACGGGGAAAATCCTGTGTTGCAAGGTGCATGGTCAAGTTCTGATGTGGTCGGTTGAGGGGATAAAGGTACGTAGTGGGGCGTGCTGGCTCTGTCTGCGTCGCCAGCAGTGTCGCAGGGGCAAAGCTCTTATCGATCAGGTCGACTCAAGCCTGCCGCCCGATTTCCTCCAGGGCTTCCTGAATCTCCAGCCATTCTTCTTCCAGGGCTTGGTGCGTTTTGCTCAGCTCGCCATGCTCGCTCATCAGGGCGGGGCGTTGATCCTTGTAGCTGTCTGAATAGAAGTCCGGGTCCTGCATCAAGGTATCCAGCTCGTGCAGACGTTGCTGGGTTTTTTCCATTCCGGCTTCCACTTTTTTCAAGCGGCTTTCCAAGGGTTTGCGTTGCTGTGCCTGGCGTTGGCGTAATTCCGCTTCCTGCCTGCGTTGGGTTTTGCGGTCGGTGCCCTCATTGCCGTTATCGTTCGCTCGTGCTTCTTGACGCGCTTCCGAACGTGATTGCGCACTGCGGGCCAGTAGCCAGTCGCGGTAGTCTTCCAGGTCGCCATCAAACTCCTGAACCTGGCCATCGGCTACGATCCAGAAAGAATCAACGGTAGAACGCAACAAATGGCGATCGTGCGATACCAGCAGCACGCTGCCACCGTAATCAGCCAAGGCCGTCGCCAGGGCTTCACGAGTATCCACATCCAAGTGGTTGGTGGGCTCGTCCAGCAGAAGCAGGTTAGGTTTTTGCCAAACAATCAGGGACAGGGCCAGACGCGCCTTTTCACCACCCGAAAAGGGGGCGGTCAGGCTGGTGACCATATCACCGCTAAAGCCGAAGGAGCCGAGGTAGTTGCGCAGCTCCTGCTCGCGCACATCTGGTGCCAGCCGCGCCAGATGCTGCAAGGGAGTCGAGTCGGGATCAATGGAATCGAGCTGGTGCTGGGCAAAGTAACCAATCACGAGCCCCTTGGATTCCAGGCGTTCGCCTGTGACGGGAGCCAGCTTGCCGGCCAGGGTTTTGACCAGCGTGGACTTGCCCGCACCGTTCATCCCCAAAATACCCACCCGGGCGCCGCCCCGCACCATCAGACGTACCTGGCTCAAAATAGGCTTGTCTTGTCCAGGGTAGCCCAGGTCGGCCCGATCCAGCGTCAGCAGTGGGTCAGGGGTGTACTCCGGTGAGGGCAGGCGAATCGATACGCTGGAGTCGTCACGCAAGGGTGTCAAGGTTTGCATGCGTGCCAGGGCCTTGACCCGGCTTTGCGCCTGCTTGGCCTTGGTGGCCTGAGCCTTGAAGCGGTCAATAAAGCTTTGCAGACGGGCGGCTTCACGAGTCTGGCGTTCGTACGCAATCTGACTTTGCTGTACGCGTTCGGCGCGTTGCATCAGAAAGTCGTTATAGCCACCCTTGTAGCGAACCAGTTTGCCTTGGTCTACGTGCAGAATCGAACGAGCCACTGCATCCAGAAATTCGGTGTCATGCGAAATCAGCAAGACAGTGCCGGGATAAGAACCCAACCAGCGCTCCAGCCAGAGCATGGCGTCCAGATCCAGGTGGTTGGTGGGCTCGTCGAGCAAGAGCAGGTCCGAGGGGGCCATCAATGCGCGTGCCAGTGACAAGCGCATTTGCCAGCCGCCGGAGAACTCGCGTACCGGCAGCATCCACTGATCGGGACGGAAACCCAGCCCTGCCAGCAGTTGCTCGGCACGCGAGGGAGCCGACCAGGCATCGGCCTCGATCAGCGCATTTTCCAGCTCAGCAATGGTCTGGCCGTCGCTGTCAGGGGTATTGGCACGCTGTTCCTGCAAGGCTCGCAGACGTTCGTCACCATCGATAACGAATTCGCGGGCGGGGCGGTCACGGTCCGGGATGGTCTGGCGCACACTGGCCACTTCCCAGACCTCAGGAATGCTCAGGTCGCCCCCGTCCAGGTCCAGCTCGCCTTGCAGCAAAGCGAACAGCGAGGACTTGCCTGCGCCGTTCTTGCCCACGATACCCAGACGCTCGCCTGGGTTAACGATGAAATCGGTATTGTCCAGCAGGACTTTGACGCCGCGACGTAGCGTAATTCCAGTAGCGCGTATCACGGGGCCAACTGCTCCCGGCTTAACAGGAGAATCTGGTCTTCAGCGGTTTCCGTGCTTAGCCAGATCGGTTCCAGCTCCGGGAAGGCGGCAACAAAGTTGTCATACTCATTGCCAATTTCCAATACCAGCACGCCTTCGGGGGAGAGGTAATTGGGCGCGGCTTCCAGAATGCGCCGCACCAGATCCATGCCGTCATCGCCTCCCGCCAGGGCCAGTTGCGGCTCGTGACGGTATTCCTGCGGCAGGTTCTGCATGGACTGCTCATTCACATACGGCGGATTGCAAATGATCAGGTCATAGGCGGTTTGCGGCACCTGGTCGAGCAGATCGCTCTTGAACAGGCTCATGCGATCGTTCAGTCCGAAGGCATCAATATTTGACTGGGCCACTTCCAGCGCGGCATCGGACAGATCGACGGCATCGACCTGCGCCTGGGGGAATGCCAGTGCCGTCAAGATAGCCAAGCAACCCGAACCGGTACATAAATCCAAGGCGCTGTAGATGGCATCGGGGTCGGCAATCCAGGGCTGGAGCTGCTCGGCCAGCAACTCGGCTATCGGAGAGCGCGGTACGATGGTGTCGGGCGTGACACGGAAGCGATGACCTTGCAGCCAGGCCTCACCCGTCAAGTAGGCTGCGGGAACACGCTCATTGCAGCGACGGGCGATCAGGGCCAGATAGGCAGTGCGCTCGGACTCCAGAACAATGGCATCCAGATAGGGGTCCAGCGTGTCCAGCGGCAGGTGCAAGGTATGCAGCAGCAGATAGGCAGCCTCGTCCCAGGCATTGTCACTGCCGTGGCCGAAGGCCAGTTCACAGCGGTTGAATTGGCTCACGGACCAGCGCAACAAGTCGCGCACGGTGCGCAGCTCCTGCTGGGCGTGGAGCAGGGAGGAATGATCGATGCAAGGGCTTAACAAAGCAGGGATTCCAATGTACGGCGATAAATGTTTTTAAGAGGCTCAAGATCAGCAATGGCAACATGCTCGTTGATTTGATGAATGCTGGCGTTGAGCGGGCCAAATTCGACCACTTGAGGGCAGATTTTAGCGATAAAGCGACCATCTGAGGTGCCACCGGTGGTGGACAGATCCGTTTCCAGACCGGTTTCAGCTTCAATGGCCTTGGCCAGGGCCTGGCTCAGAGGGCCGGCCTCTGTCAGGAAAGGCTCGCCGCCCAAGGTCCAGGTGAGCTGGAAATCCACGCCGTGACGGCGCAAGATGGACTCCACTTCCGCCTGTAGACCGGCAGGAGTCTGCTCAGTAGAAAAGCGAAAATTGAAGTGGACATCCAACTGGCCGGGAATCACATTGCTGGCGCCAGTTCCGGCGTGGATGTTGGAGATCTGGAAGCTGGTGGGGGGGAAATCGATATTGCCAGCGTCCCACATGCGATCGGTCAGTTCATGCAGTGCAGGAGCGAACACATGCAGCGGGTTGATGGCCAATTGCGGGTAGGCCACATGGCCTTGGCGGCCCTTGACGATCAGGTGGCCTGACAGCGAGCCGCGACGGCCATTTTTGATGGTGTCGCCCAGTTGGCGCGAGCAGGTGGGTTCGCCCACAATGCAGTAGTCCAGCTGTTCGTCGCGCTCTTGGAGAACACGGCAAACATGCACGGTGCCATCGATAGCCGGACCTTCTTCATCCGAGGTCAGCAGCAATGCGATCGAGCCTTTGTGTGCAGGATGGGCGGTGGTGAACTCCTCGACGGCATGAAGGAAGGCCGCAATTGAGGCCTTCATGTCTGCGGCACCGCGGCCATACAGCTGACCATCGCGCACGGTAGGCTCGAAGGGGGGCGAATCCCAGGCCGCTTCCGGCCCGGTAGGCACCACATCTGTGTGGCCTGCAAAAACAAACAGGGGGGCCTGGGTGCCACGGCGGGCCCACAGGTTCGAGACCGGGCCGCTGGGCAAATGTTCCAGCTTAAAGCCAGCTTGCTCCAGGCGGGCACCCAGCCATTGTTGACAGTGTGCGTCCTCGGGGGTGACTGAGGGACGGGCAATCAAGGCTTTAAGGGTATCAAGTACAGAATTGTCAGTGCTCATGTTCAGGCGCGAAGTAAATCGTTAATACTGGTTTTGGCGCGGGTACGGGCATCCACACGCTTGACGATGATGGCGCAGGCCAGGCTGTACAGGCCATCGGGCGAGGGCAGCGAACCCGGCACGACGACCGAGCCGGCAGGCACGCGGCCTTGATAAATTTTGCCCGTTTCGCGCTCGTAGATCTTGGTGCTTTGCGACAGGAATACGCCCATGGCCAGCACCGAATTTTCTTCTACGATTACGCCTTCCACCACTTCAGAGCGGGCGCCGATAAAGCAGTTGTCCTCGATAATGGTGGGATTGGCCTGCAAAGGTTCCAGGACTCCGCCAATCCCTACGCCCCCTGACAGATGGACATGCTTGCCAATCTGGGCGCAGGAGCCGACGGTGGCCCAGGTATCGACCATGGTCCCTTCCCCGACATAGGCGCCGATATTCACGAAAGAGGGCATCAGCACTACGTCGGGGGCGATATAGGCACCTTGGCGTACGACGGCGCCGGGGACGGCGCGAAAACCGGCTTGGGCAAAGGCGGCCTGGTCATGTTGCTCAAACTTCAAAGGCACCTTGTCATAGAAGGGAGCGGGCTCGCCAGCCATGACGCGGTTTTCCTTGATTCTGAAAGACAGGAGAATCGCTTTCTTGACCCAGTCATTGACCTGCCATTGTCCGTCAATCTTTTCCGCCACGCGCAGGGAACCGTAATCCAGCTTTTCAATCACGGTATGGATGGCCGTGCGCAGTTCAATGCTGTGTTCTTGGGGGGAGAGGGAAGCTCGCTGTTCCCACGCCGATTCGATCAGACTTTGGAGGTCGCTCATAGGCTAGGCTCTGTGTGAATTCAGGCCGTCATTGGCAGTATCGGGATACAGAAGGCGCATGATGCGCGGCTTACCACCGCAGCGGCCGAGCTTGAATGGAGGCAACAGGATAACCGAGTCTGCCCCATCCAGGTACGGTTTTATGGCTTTCTCTAGTGCTTTTGAGGGCCTGATGCGGCCGTTCTGGGCTCTGGCTGGAGTCGTGTGCGCGTTGCCGGGCTTGGTGGATAAGAAAAAGCTTGAACCTGATAGCAGGTTTACCGGGAGGAGTGCAGACGTTCTTCTGAGATTATTTTTTGAGTTTTTGCATTCTTGTTTTCCGATAATTTTTTATTGACTCGCCATTTTCGCTTATTTCAGTTATTTCATTGGTGCTGGTGGGGATTATTTATCTATGCTGTGTGCGTAAATAAATATTTCCAAAGACTAAAAAATAAGTATGAAAAGCGGAGTTGGTATTAGCCACCCATCAAGAGTTTTTCACGAAGCACAAGGATGTCGCCTGATAGTTGAGCTTACCGGATATCCGATCTTCCTCTGTGTGGCACGTCAAAAAAGGCTTGCAAGCTTTTTGCAAAAGGGACATGTCAGGGTTTTACAGAGCAATGACCTTGCGTTCCCCGTGCAAATCGAATTGGTTTCGTTTTTTACATTTTATAAGATGTAGGGGTTTTTTATCTGCCTAGAATGACGACGAAGACAGTGTTGTTAATAGCATTTTGCTTTTAATGTCTCATTCGAATGGAGGGGTTATGAGATCAATTCTTTTATGGCTCTTGGGTGTACCTATCCCTATCATCATTTTGTTGGCTTTGTTCTGGCACTGAGGTGCTTGCGATCACAATCCGGAATAAGGAATCATCATGGCTACAACGCAATTTGGTTCAGATGCAGGTTTGGGTACGCACGCCGTAGCGGAGTCCTCGCATTCAGCGGTATCGTGGGGCGCCGTCATTGGAGGGGCCGTCATCGCCGCTGCCATGACCGTGACCTTGCTGGTGGGCGGGACGGGTCTGGGATTCATGGCGATCTCTCCTTGGAACACTGATGGGGCCTCGGGCACCACGATCGCTATCGGCACAATTGTCTGGTTGTTCCTTACACAGATCATTGCTTACGGGATGGCGGGCTATATAACCGGTCGCCTGCGCACCAATTGGACGGGTGTGCATGGTGACGAAGTCCATTTTCGCGATACGGCACACGGTTTCCTGGTCTGGGCTGTCAGTGCCGTCGTCAGTGTGTTTCTGCTGGGTTCTGGGGTGGCATCGCTGGTGTCGGGCACCGCTCAAGCCGGCGCCAATCTGGCCGGGGCTGGGGTAGGCGTTGCCTCGGCGGTGGTGGGGCAGGCGGGTAAGGATCAGATGCAGGGGCCTGGCCTGGGTTACTTTGCCGATAGCTTGCTGCGTCCTGCTGATCCGGCTAATGCACCGGCGCAAACGGCCAATCCAGAGCGTGAGGTCAGTCGTATTCTGGCTCGCAGCCTGGCCGAAGGTCAGGTGTCTCAGCAGGATCAGGACTATTTGCTGAAGCTGATTGCCAATCGTAGTGGTTTGACGCCCGAGCAGGCCAAAGAGCGTCTGGATTCGGTGCAGCAGCAAGCCAAGGAGGCGGCCGAAAAGCTGGAACAACAGGCGCGTGAAGCGGCAGATGCTGCTCGCAAGGCCGCTGCCGCCTTTGCCTTATGGGCCTTTGCCTCGTTGCTGGTCGGTGCGTTTGTGGCGAGCCTGGCCGCAACCATAGGAGGACGGGCGCGTCTGAAGCTCTAAACCGGGTGGTCGGGACGGCGCGCGAGCTCCGTTCCCGTATTCATCCATACAAGGCCCCCGACTCCTGAGCGACCGGGGGCTTTTTTTTGGATCATTGAGCATTACCGGGGAAAGCGGCGCGGATGTTGAGGAAGAAGAACTCATGGACTCGGTAAGCGTAGGCACGCCGCTTAATGAGCTTGATGGTGTTGTTGAAGCCCTCAACGATACTGGTGTTGAGGCGATGTCGGCATGCGGCCAGAATGCCATGCAGATAGCCTTTCGGGCACTGGGCGAAGGTGTTTAAGAGGGTTATTTAACTGTGCTCGGCCTGCTCGCAACAATGATGCCAAGTTTGTTTTGCCCAGGCAGATCTTCGGTAGAACCAGAGTCGCTTGAGTTCGTCCAGCAGGACATAGACCCTCAGCAGACCCCTGCATCGGCGCACACTGTTATTCAATGGTGCCGCCTACCGCTTAGCGATGCTCTCGCTATATGACTTGCCCAGGAAAGCCTCGTTCTACATTGATTCCTTTGCTGCGCGAACTTGTGTTTTTTTGTTCCGTAAGGCTATATGCAGCGCTTGGGACGCTGGATTTTTACCTATACTGAGCAACACAGAATAAACAGGAGTAGGGCAGCATGACAACAGAGATTGCAGTGGTCTTGGGTCTGGCTTTAATAGCGATTGTCTTGTTTGCTACCGAAAAACTCAGAATAGATGCCATTGCCTTGTTGGTGTTAAGCACCTTGGCAGTGCTGGGCCTGGTGACTCCTGAACAGGCGGTGGGTGGGTTTAGCAATCCGGCCACCGTAACGGTGGCTGCCATGTTTGTGCTGGCAGCGGGCCTGCAAAATAGCGGAGCACTCTCGGGAATTGGAGATTTGCTCAGCAAGGCCCGCTCACCGTTCCAGTTTTTACTGGTGTTGTTTCTCGTTCTGGCTGTGATTGCCCCGTTCGTCAATAACACCGCGGTGGTGGCGGTGTTCATTCCCATCGTGATGGCTGCCAGTGTGCGTATCGGGATGTCGGCTTCCAAAGCGCTGATTCCCTTGTCTTATGTGTCGCAAATGGCGGGGGTCTGCACCTTGGTCGGTACGTCCACCAACCTGCTGGTCAATGCCATTGCCCGTGATCTGGGTCATCCCGGCTTTACCATGTTTGAGTTCACCGCCCTTGGTGTGATCTGCATGGTGGTCGGCTGTATTTACTTGCTGACAATAGGACGCTGGTTATTGCCTGACACGCGCGCGGGTGAGCTGGTCGAGCAATATGAATTGGGCAAGTACATTACCGAGCTGCGCGTGATGCCCGACTCGTCTTTGATCGGGCAGTCTGTGGGGGACGCCAAACTGGGCGAGCAGTACGGGGTATTCGTGCTGGAGCTGTTGCGAGGCGATACCAAAGTGTGGGGGCCGCGCGAACAGAAGATTGAGGCGGATGATGTGCTCTTGGCGCGCGGTGACTGGACCAAACTCGACGAGTTGCGCAAAGAGGCGGGACTGGAAGTGGACCCGCAATTCAAGCTGGAGCAGCAGTCGTTTGAGCAGGTGGACCAGGTGTTGACTGAAGTCATGATCGCTCCCCGTTCACGAATCAGCGGGCGCACCTTGGGTAGTCTGGGACCGGGCTGGCACAAGAATGCGACGGTGCTGGGCATACATCGTCGTGGTCAGGTGTTGCGTGAGCAATTGCGGGCGGTACGTTTGCAGGTGGGCGACATTTTGTTGATGTTGACCCCCGCGGCTGAAAAAGCGGACTTGCGTTCGGACAACAACATTATTGTGCTGTCTGAACGGGAGGCGGAAAAGGAGATGGGCTGGCGCGCTCCCTTCGCGCTGTTCACCATGGCTTTGGTGATTGCAATTCCCGCCCTAGGCTGGGTACCTATCAGCATTACTTCCTTGGTGGGGGCGGTGGCCATGACCCTGGCGGGCTGCCTGAAGGCGGATGAGGTGTACGACGCGATTGACTGGCGCATCATCATCCTGATGGCCGGTTTGTTGCCTTTGGGCCTGGCCATGAGTGAGACAGGGGCTGCTCAGTTTCTGGTTGAAAACACGGTGGGTCTGGTCAAGTCATTTGGACCCTTGACCGTGCTGGCGGTGGTGTACATGATGGCGCTGCTGTTGACCGAATTCATGAGCAATGCCGCAGCGGCGGTGTTGCTCACGCCGATTGGCATGTCCACGGCCAAAATGATGGATGTGGACCCTACTCCATTTCTGATTGCCGTTACCTTTGCCGCCTCGACCAGTTTTGCCACGCCCGTGGGGTATCAGACCAATACCATGGTCTATGGCGCCGGGGGTTATCGTTTTGCCGATTTTCTCAAGGTAGGCGTGCCCCTGAATCTGATCTTCTGGGTTCTGGGCGTCGCACTGATTCCTGTTTTCTGGCCTTTTTAAGCGCAAGGCTGGCGACCGCCTCACGAAGGGCCTGGCTCATGTCTTGCTTCCCTTCAAAGAGACGCGCGCTTCAGGTTTGTCAGTTCGCCCGTTGGGCACCTGATTGTATCGAGGCAGAATAGGAGGACCAGCGCCCGGGCATGATAGTGTACCGAGGGGTTTGGGGGCGGGCTTAACCGTAAAAAATGGGATTGCAGGGATTAAATCAGGGAACCGGCGGGCTGCTGATCTCCTGGATTTTTGCGGTGATAGCTCAGTAACAGCACCCATAAGACAGCCAGGCACAAACCGTACGCCATAGCCCCGTAAGAGACGGAGATATCAATGCCACAGACACGGGAGAAGCGGTCGGCTGTATCGCAGATATTTTTAATGGCCAAAATGAACACAACCGTGTTCACGGCCATGGCAAGCCAGGCGGAAAGCGTGCGTTCTGCCCAGATCAGGCTGGCTACGGCCAGCGCTGACAAAGGCATGACGGAGTGAAGCACACTGGTGCGCCAGGCAGAATAAGCCTGGGACGTGTTGAGCCAACTTTCGCTGACGTGCGCAAAGGGAAAGAGTCCGAGCACAATCAGAACAGCGCACAGGAAAAAGATCAGTTTCCTGATGGTAAGGGTGAACACGATAACGGTAGAGATTCGCTTTATGAGGATTTCGAGTGTAACTGATGTGTTTTATGCGCAAAGACAAGTTATGTAAGTTCATTGACACAATTTGCGATAAATTTGTTACTTAAAGATAGCATAAACGCAGGAACATTCGAATTTAATCATGGTTTCATGACAAAACGACGAGAGCGCAGTGCAGGGTGGGGAGATACCCACCCGGAAGACGGTCGTGCCCGTGCGCTGAGCGGATGAAATTGACAGGAGAAAAACGATGAGAATGGCCGCTGCGTGCTTGAGCACCGTACTAAGTGTCATGGCTTTGCCTGTGTGGGCGGATAATCCCGCCTGTCAGTATCGGGCGGCCGAAATTCAGAATCAGATCGACTATGCCCGAGAGCATGGCAATGTGCATAAGCAGCGCGGCTTGGAGCGCGCCTTGACCCAGGTCCAGCAGCATTGCAAGGACGAAGATCTGCTGCGAGATGCACAGGAAGCGATCCGTGAGCAGCAAGAGGAGATTCAGGAGCGGATGGAGGAAATCGCTCAACAAACGCGCAAGGGAGATACTGACAAGGTTCGGAAGCTCGAGCAGAAACTTGAGCGCGACCGGATCGAGCTGGAGCAGTTACAGGAGGAGTTGAACGAATTGCAGGCGTTGGGCGCGATGTAAAAGAGCGGCGACGCAGGCAAGGGGGGTAGGGGTCAGTGCCCTCTGCAAATAGTCTGCGCCAAGGGGTTCAACGCAGAACACGGGCCCCTTGTGGGGCTACGCGCCGTGGAATGGGAAAGGACTGCTTATAATCACAGCTGTGGTGGGCACAATGTTGTAGGCCGATCACGTATAAAACAAGAGTGGTATGAGCAGAAAGAAGATGGGTCGCGGTATAGGAAAAAGCAGCAGCAGGAAAAAAACAGGGGGAGCGGGTCCGGCTCGTTTTTTGAAATCTGTCCTGGCCGCCGCTCTGACCAGTTTCGGGATTGCCACGGCCTGGCTTCATCCCCAGGGGCTGAACTGGCAAAGTGTGGAGCCCTGGTTGCAGTCGCTGGGCTTGCCTGGCTACACGGCTCAGGACCATGTTCCCGTGCCGGCGTCTGTAGATGGTTATGTTCAGACTTCTTTTGCTCATTGTCCACAGTTCTTTCCCGGCGCCCGACCTGTGGTGCCGATGGCTTACACGCAAAGAGAGCTGTGCTTTAGCTCTTTTGCGATCTTGCATAGCGGTCAAACCAAAACGCCGGTGTTTGTAGCGCAGCGCTTGAATCGACAGCATATTCAGGCGGCCAAAGGCATCAAACGCACCGACCGGTTTTACGCCGAGGCGCGTTTGCCTCGGGCCGAGCGGGCTGAGTTGAATGATTATCGGGGCTCGGGCTATTCACGTGGACATATGGCACCGGCTGGCGACATGGCCTCCGAACAGGGCATGGCTCAAAGCTTTTCGCTGGCCAATATGGTGCCGCAAAATCAGATTCATAACGCGGGACCCTGGAACAAGATCGAAGCTGACACGCGTCAGTATGTCTCTCGTGCGGCAGGTCAAGTCTATGTGTTTACCGGACCTGTTTTTGAGCGTAATGCCAGGACGATCGGGGCCAATCAGGTTGCCGTGCCCAGTCATTTGTTCAAGCTGGTTTACGACGCCACCACAGGGCGCGCCTGGGTACATTGGCAGGCTAACCAAGCCTCTACCCGTGCGGGGCCGCCGATCAGCTATCCAGAGTTCGTGCGCCGTACCGGTTTGCACCTGCTGCCCGATTTAAGCCTCAAAGGGGCGGAGTAAAAACCGTTTTTGGGGTGCCGCCGTCGGGTTGTGCTACTTGTTCAGGACCGCGTGGACCTGATCTTCGGAAAAGTACACGCTGTCACCTTGTTCAAAAACGGTGTAGCTGATGTTCTGCTCACTGACCACGCCCCGGAAATAAGCTTTTGGGGTGGCGGGCGCCTGGGTGATACGAACCGTGATATAGCGTTCGCTGGTGTAGGAAACCAGTTGCACGTGCATGTCCGGTTTCAGATCCAGCGCCCCGGGAAACCGGTCCAGGTCGTCATGGCTGACCACAACCCGGAAAGCCGTGGGTCGGTGAATGACATAAGCCTCCTTGATGCGGTGATGCAAGGTCAGCATCCTGTGCGCCTCTGCGCTGCGTGCCTGATTCGGAGTGCGGACCTGCTCTTCCAGCTCAGCGCTTGGCATGATGTTCAGGACTTGGGCTAAAAGCAGAAATTGTTCGTGAGTCATGAATTGCAAATTGTCAGAAAAAGAGAATCGACGTGCTTTGGAGCCTCGGGGTACAGTGTGCCTATTGTCCGCGATTGGCTTTTGTTTCCATTGGCGGTAAATGCAATAAAGATTTTTTGTGGGGAAAACGCAATGATGGTTCGACGACTAACTCAAAGTGCGGCGGTGTTGGGTTTGGCCGCTTTGCTGGCCGCATGTTCTTCGCCCAAGCCCGGTGCTGGCCCCGTATCAAAACTCTTTAACGAATGTACCTGGGACCGGGAATCCTGCATGTACGAGGGTCGGTACGAAGCGGGCGAGAGTGAGTACGCCGAACGCCAGGCCCGTGATTTGAACCGTCAGTCGGCGGCGCGTTTGCGTCAAAGCCGCCTGTGATTTCTTGGTGGCAGTGAGCGGCCGGCGTTGCACGTCGAGGGTGTGAGCGTGGTGCGAGCGCTATTGGAAAGCAGACAAATTGCCATCTATTTTGGGGTGATGGTGCTTGCTGCCGGTCTTTCCCAGGTCTGGGTGTTGCCGGTCAGTCTAGTGGACTGGATCAATCCGGCGCTGGGCTTCATGCTGTATGTCACCTTTTTGCAGGTGCCCCTTGCCCAGTTGGGCAAGGCGCTGACGCAATGGCGCTTTCTGCTTGTTTTGCTGATTGCCAACTTTGTTCTGATTCCTCTGCTGGTATTTGCCTTGTTGCCTCTGCTGCCCGAGCACGATTTGTTGCGCTTGGGTGTGTTGCTGGTTTTGCTGGCTCCGTGTGTCGACTATGTGGTGACCTTTGCCCATATGGGCCGGGCTGATGCACGTGCACTCTTGGCCGCTACCCCGATATTACTGGCTCTGCAAATGCTGTTGTTGCCTGCCTACCTGCGTTTGGCCTTGGGAGAGCAGTTGGCGTTGTCTATTCAGGCCAGACCCTTTCTGAACGCCTTCGGCTTTCTGATTCTGATGCCGCTGCTACTGGCGGCTGCCACTCAGTATCTCGCTGCCAAACGTGCGGTTTGGGCGAAGATCCATCTTGGTTTGGGTTTGGCGCCTGTGCCTGCCACCGCTGCGGTGCTTTTTATGGTGGTGGCCGCTGTTTGGCCGCAATTGGAACCCGCACTGGACGTGATAGGGCGCATCGTACCGGTTTACCTATTATTTGCGGTTCTGGCCCCGATGATTGGCTGGGCGGCGGCGCGGCTGGCGGATCTGGCAGCTCCCATGCGGCGTGCCGTTGCATTTAGCACTGCCACGCGTAATTCGCTGGTTGTCCTGCCGTTGGTTCTCGCGATTCCCGGCGCCATGCCTTTGCTGCCAGCCATCATTTTGGCCCAAACCTTGGTGGAGTTACTGGCACAGCTGGTCTATGTGCGTATGGCAACTCGACGCCAAGAAGGTACGCAGGCTTGAGCAGGCCTGTGAGCCCTGCACAGTTCTTTCTTATAGCGCTTATAAAAAAACCCACATGGTGATGCGCTAGCTACGCTCTATGATCTGCTCCGCCTCCGTGCCGAGTGCAATCTTTTGTGGCGTGCCTGTTCTGTGCTCGCCTATTTACTACTTGGGAAAACTTCAACATGCTAGTTGCCGCTTTTCTGGCGTTTGCAGGCCTGTGCCTGTTCGTGAATGGTGTTCGTCTCTACTACTCTGAAGGCCACCACACGGAAAGACTGGTGAGCGCCAAAGATGCCGCCATCGTTAATTTGTTCACCGCTGTACTGGGATTTATCTGTATGTCCCACATCCTGAATCCCGCCAACAGCGCTGCCTATTCCCCTTTGTCAGCTGTCTATCTGGGCCTGTTTGCCTTGACTTACTTCTGGGTGGGGGTGAATGCCTTCACAGGCAGTGATGGTCGGGCCCTGGGATGGTACTCCTTGCTGGTGGCGTGTATAGCTGTTCCGGCTGCATTGACTAATTTGCGCGTGGCCGAGCAGGTTTTTGACTACTGGCAGGTAGTGAGCTGGCTGTCCTGGGCTGTGCTCTGGTTCATGTTCTTCTTGCTGCTGGTTCTGAACAAGCCTATTGCCAGGCTGACTGGCCTGGTATCTGCGGTGCAAGGGGTACTAACGGCCCTGTTGCCGGCGTTGCTGTATTTTTGGGGTGTGATTTAGGCTCCAGGCTGGAGGGAAAAGAGAGCCCCTCCAGTTCGGGCTGCAAACCCAAGACCGCTATGGCGGTCTTTTTTTATAGGATCGCTTGATACGGGGGGCGCAGTGTGCTTGCGTGTTTTCATTGAGTAAGCTGTTAAGACGCGGGCCAGCTGAGAGGGTTTTTAAGGAAAAATGAAAAGTAAATTAAGGCGGCTAAATATTTGGTTGGCCGTGGGGAATTAACAAATATACTTCCCTAATTTACATGGGAATTGTTAATGATTTTTTTAATTGATGCTAAAGTGAATGGGTTTGCTAGTAATAAGCCGATGCGGTTATTGATTTTTCACTTTTTTAGTGGAATAGGCATATGGCTTTACGATTTTTGATTGATCCGTGAAGGAGTTTGAATCGTGTACCATGCAGCCGCTTCCAGTCCAGCCCCCCAGCCCAGGCCGGAGCCTAAACCCATGCGTTGGCCTGGTGATTTTCCGGGTAAACATGATAGGCAGGATTAGCTTCTGCTAGATGCAAAAAACCGCTCTCCTTGAGCGGTTTTTTCTTATTTGAAAATTAACCCTGTCAGACCTCTACCCCTGAGAGAACCAGGTGTATGCATATAAAAGCAAAAATCAGTTTTTTCGAATGAGAAAGAGGCGGCTAAGGTTTACCGGTCTTGGCTAAGAAGAATGGCTGAAAGAGGGCTTGCAGAAAGGCATGATGAGGCTTGCAACGCGTTGGGAACATAGTCTGTTAGCAATTTTGGAAATAGGCTGGCTACCGCTCTTTCTTTTTCAAGCCCTTTATAAGCAAAACCGGCTTATTTATAACATCCAAAAAAAGGTACAACGACGATGAAGAAAAGGAGAGGGATGCTGCCTTTCTTTTTGTTGATTCACGGCGTGGTAATGGAAAAAAAGTGCTGCTGATTTGCTTTAATGCTGAAATAAAAGACGGCGGAGTTTTTGTGCTTTATGTCAAGAAAGAAGCGGAATGAAGATGGTACTTGCAATCAAGGGATAGAGGTTTTTCTGGTGATCGATTTTTAACTCAAAAGTATGGTGGCTGATAGCTTGGGGTGTTTGTTTTTTTGTTGTTTTCTATACGGTAACTAGGTCGCTGTATATCAGTATCTTCGGGAATAGGCGCAGTAGGGGCTGGCTATATATCGTTGCCGACAGTAATCTATGATTTGGTGGCTTTCTACCTGATTCGCTGGATGGGGTTTTTACCTAAGTGCCCCAGGCAGTGGCAAAGCAGGAGTCAATGTCATTTATGGGCGATAGATGCTAGCTGATATGGTATTTCAATAATAGTTTTAATTCTTATTTAGGCGTATAGGAAAACGAGATATGCCAAGCAACCCTCAGCCAAACCCCACCCCTAATCCGGACCCTAAGCCCACCCCGGCTCCGGAGCCCGTTCCCGGCCCGAAACCGATGCGCTGGCCCAGTGACTTCCCGGGAAAGCATGATCGACACTCGTGACCGCTGACGAGTGATTCCAGAAGCAAACTTTCGAGTCTTGTAGCCTTAGGGCCGGCGCTTCGTATTCAACGGTGTTTTCGCCCGTTTCCTCCTTCGCAAGGCATAGGTAGAGCGTTGCGCGCACGGACGACTACCGCACAAATTCGCTAGGTAAATTGTGCCCGCCGTGTGGATAAAATGCCGGTACGTGAATTGAGCTGAAAGAAATTTTTGGGGAGTAGCGGAAATGAGTAGGGCAAAACAAGATGACAACGTGCTTTTTTCAGTGCGCATGCTGGCAGTGTCCCTCGTGTTGGCGATGAGTAGTGCGGCTGCCAAGGATGTGTCAGTCACCTTTTCTCATAAGGATTGGGATCTGAGCTGTGATAACACCCTGACTTGTCGTGCCGCCGGTTACGCACCTGAGAGTGAGGAGCCAGGTTCAACCGTGCTGTTAACTCGTAAGGCAGGCAGGGGGGAGCCGGTTGTCAACAAGGTGATGCTTGCGCACTATGACGATGCTCAGCAGCAGACAGGTGCGGCGCCAGAACTGTTTATCGCAGGTCGTACTGCAGGCCGATTAAGCTCGGCGGGCGATGAATCATGGCAAATGAGCGAGGATCAGTTCACTCGCTTTCTGGCGGCCTTGAAAAAAGACGATGCTCTGTCTTTCCGCCGGGATGACCGAACCTATTTGTTCTCAGGGGCAGGTTCAAGTGCGGTCTTGCTGAAAATGGATGATGTGCAAGGGCGCGTGAATACGCCAGGGGCGATTTTACGTCAGGGAAAGGCGAGTGAGTCGACGGTGAAGCTCCCCCTTGACGCCCCTCGTATTACTCGTGCCCCGGTTATCGATAAGAACCTTCGTCCCATGAATCAGCAAGAGGACGCCTTGATTCGGCCAGTGCTGTTGCAGGCGCTGGCAGCCGATGCCGAGCAGTCCTGTAGTGATGACAGACTGTCCGAACCTTGGGAAATCGCACGACTTGATCCGCAGTTTTCCCTCGTTGCCGCACCGTGCTGGCTGGCGGCTTATAACGCGGGGGACGCCTATTTTCTTGTCAGTAATACCATGCAGTCGGCTCCCGTGTTGGTGAGTGACAGTGCTACCGGGTACGACAATGGTCTTATCTCCTCTGCGATGAAAGGCCGCGGGTTGGGGGATTGCTGGAGCTATGAAACATCGGTCTGGGATGGCAGCCGCTTTGTAGAAAGTGAACGTGGTGATACGGGGCGTTGTGCCCTGATTCGGGCAGGAGGAGCCTGGGATATCCCGGTCTATGTCAGCGAAGTGGTCGGACCCTAGGGAACAAACCGGCCACGGACGCCGTTTGCAGGGCATCCTTGGGCGTGCCGGCCCAAGGGGCCGGTGCAAGCGCCTATACGGTCACCGAATCAGGGCGCGTTCCAGGCGGGCCCTGATCTTTTTTTGCCAGTTCAGGCACTTGCCTAGGGTGAAAATCCACGATAGAATCTACGTCTTTCGTGTTGCGAACGTGGCGGAATTGGTAGACGCACCAGATTTAGGTTCTGGCGCCGAGAGGTGTGAGAGTTCGAGTCTCTCCGTTCGCACCATCAAACGAAAGCCGTTGTTTTACAAAATCAATTTTAAATACGTCAACGGTTTCGTTTTTTCTTCTTATTGTCTGGCTTTTGACAGACTGCTTTCACGCTTTCCAGCGTCTGGCCCTAGTGCACAGAGTTTATTTGCGGTGGTGGGTCGATTTGCTCGGGAGGCTACCTTCTGCGGCAGCCTATTGCGTATCACCCCATTCAGTGACGTTTAGGACTCTTGGCGATCAGGCCACGTGCCTGCCAATCAGCCTGCTGTTCGGCGCTGATGCCTAGGCTGTTCAAGATGTCTTCCGTGTCCTGGCCCAGACGGGGGGCGGGGCGGTATAGGCCGCCGGGCGTCTCGCTCAGCTTGGGGACGATGCCAGGGACTTTCAACGGTGTGCCATCGGGCAGTTGGCTGTCGAGCAACATGTCGCGTGCCTGATAGTGCGGGTCGGCCGCTATGTCGGCAATGTCGTAAACACGACCGGCTGGAACGCCTGCCTGATCCAGAATTTCCAGCACCTTGTCCAGTTCCAGGGCGCTGGCCCAGTGGCCGATGGCCGCATCAATCACACCTGCGCTCCTGGCACTCCCATCGTTATGGGCGTAGTCCGGGTTGTCGGCCATGTCGGCACGGCCAATTGCGACCATCAGGCGTTTGAAGATACTGTCGCCGTTGCCCGCGATCAAGGCATATTTACCATCTTTGCATACATAGGCATTGCTGGGCGTGATGCCCGGCAAGCTGCTGCCGGCTGGTTCACGTATGGCGCCAAACGCAGCGTATTCCGGTAGCAGGCTTTCCATCATGTTGAAAACGGCTTCGTAGAGGGCGACATCGATATACTGGCCGACGCCTCCGTTTTGTTCACGTTGCCGCAGAGCCATCATGATGCCGATGACGCCGTGCAAAGCGGCCAGCGAGTCGCCAATCGACACGCCGACACGCACGGGCGGGCGCCCGGCCTCGCCGCTCAGGTGGCGCAAGCCGCCCATGGCCTCACCGATGACGCCAAAGCCAGGCTTGTCCTTGTAAGGGCCGGTCTGTCCATAACCCGAGACCCGCAACATGATCAGGCCGGGATTGATTGCCTTGAGGTCTTCCCAGCCCAGCCCCCATTCCTCCAGGGCGCCAGGACGAAAATTCTCGATGAGGATGTCGCATTCCTTGACCAGGGCGCGCACCACGTCCTGGCATGCAGCTTGACGAAGGTCCAGAGCCAGCGACTTCTTGTTACGAGATTGCACCTCCCACCAGACCGAGTTACCGTCATGCAGCAAACGCCATTTACGCAAGGGGTCGCCGCCTTTAGGGGATTCGATCTTGATAACGTCCGCGCCAAATTCGCCCAGGATCTTGGCGGCAAAGGGGCCGGCGATCAATTGGCCCAGTTCCAGGACCCGGATGCCGCCTAAAGGGGTGTTCATGTGCATGTCAGTCTTGCGTCGGGAAGGTAAAGTAAGGGATGATAGTCCGGCACGGCTGTATTGTCTTGACAGGAAATTATGATTCAAAATACGTTTGTTTGGATTTACCGTGCCAGTTTCCGGTAAAATGCCGGATTACTCTTATCAATTACTCAATTTAATATAGGTCTTCAATGCAGCCCGAGGTTGAAATTCTGTCCGGCTTGGAGCGCCGAGTCGATGTGGTCGTTTCGGTGGCCGACGTAGAAAAACAAGTCCAGGCCCAGCTCAAGCGTGTGGCTCGTACGGCCAAGGTACAGGGCTTCCGTCCCGGTAAAGCGCCTTTGTCCGTTGTCGAGCGCAGCCACGGCCCTGGTATCCGTTACGACGCCATCAACGAAGAAATCGGCAAAGCTCTGGACAAAGTGATCCAGGACTCCAAACTGCGTGTTGCTGGCACGCCCAATCTGGAAGCCAAAGAAGGCGACGTGCCTGAAGGCACCATGGCCTTTACCGCCACGTTCGAAGTCTATCCTGAAGTGAGCTTGCCTGATTTGTCCAAGCTGGAAATCAAGCGTGCCAACACGCCTGTGACCGACGAAGACATCCAGCGCACCGTAGACGTGCTGCGCAAGCAACGTGCCAACTACGAATCCAGTGCTGATCGCGCGGCTCAGGAAGATGACCGTATCACGCTGGACTTTGTGGGCACCATCGACGGCGTCGCCTTTGAGGGCGGTAGCGCTGAAGGGTTCCAGTACCTGCAAGGTCGTGGCCGCATGCTGCCTGAGTTCGAAACGGCTGTTGCCGGTATGAAAGCAGGCGAAACCAAAACATTCCCCCTGGAATTCCCTGCCGATTACACCGGCAAGGAAGTGGCTGGCAAAACAGCCGAATTCAAGATCACCGTGACAGACGTGGCCCAGCCTGTTCTGCCCGAGCTGGATGCTGAATTTGCCAAATCCCTGGGTCAGGCTGAAGGCGATGTCGAGGCCCTGTTGGCTGATATCCGTGCCAACATTGAGCGCGAGATCAAGGCTCGTGTCCACGCTCGCAACAAGTCTGCTGTGATGGATGCATTGTTGTCTGCCAGCGATTTCGAGGTCCCCAAGGCCTTGGTGGACAACGACGTGCAAGGTCGTATTGCTTCGGCTCGCGCTGAACTGAAAGACCGTGGCGTGCCTGATGCCGACAAGATGCCTATTCCGGCCGAGGCGTTCCAGGAAGAATCCACTCGCCGTGTGCGTTTGGGTCTGCTGGTCTCCGAACTGGTCAAGGCCGCTGAATTGCAAGCCAAGCCAGAGCAGGTTCGCGCCCGCATCGAAGAATTTGCCCAGAACTACGAACAGCCCGCCCAAGTGGTGGCCTACTACTTGTCCGATCGCCAGCGTCGCGCCGAGATTGAGGCAGTGGTACTCGAAGACAATGTCGTCGAGCACGTACTGTCCCAGGCCAAGGTGACCGACGAGGAGGTGGCGTTCGACCAAATCATGGGAACCAACTAAATGTCGTCAACCTTTGTCGACTTCTACGCCTCAATGCATGGGGGGCACTCCGTTGCCCCTACGGGTTTGGGCTATGTGCCTATCGTGATCGAGCAGTCTGGTCGGGGAGAGCGTTCTTACGATATCTACTCCCGCCTGCTGCGCGAGCGCATCATTTTTCTGGTGGGCCCGGTTCATGACAACTCGGCCAATCTGATCGTGGCCCAGCTGCTGTTTCTGGAGTCGGAAAATCCTGAGAAGGATATTTCGCTCTACATCAATTCGCCCGGTGGCTCGGTCTATGCAGGCCTGGCCATCTACGACACGATGCAGTTCGTCAAGCCGGAAGTCTCGACATTGTGTACCGGCATGGCTGCCAGCATGGGTGCGTTCTTGCTGTCTTCGGGCGTCAAGGGCAAGCGCCTTGCCTTGCCCAACTCGCGCATCATGATTCATCAGCCCTCGGGCGGTGCGCGGGGGCAGGCTTCCGATATCCAGATTCAGGCCAAGGAAATTCTGAGCCTGCGCGAGCGTTTGAACAAGATCCTGGCCGAGAACTGCGGTCAGCCTGTCGAGCGTATCGAGCTGGATACCGAGCGTGACAACTTCATGGCAGCTGAAGACGCTGTGGCCTATGGCCTGATCGACAAGGTGATGAGTACTCGTGACGAGTAATCACCTTCCCCTGCGAGGGGCGGTCTGAAGCAGTACTATGGCTGTTCGGGGGCGGGACTTGTTCCCGTCCTTTTACCATCCTGAAGTGAAATTTAAATTTATGTCCGAAAAGAAATCGGCCGACGAGAAAGTTCTGCATTGCTCGTTTTGCAACAAAAGCCAGCATGAGGTCAAAAAACTGATCGCTGGGCCTTCGTCCGTGTTTATCTGCGACGAATGTATTGATCTGTGTACCGATATCATTCGTGACGAAGCGGCGGGCGCCACTCCTGATGGTGAACGCAAGGAATTGCCTACTCCCCGGGAAATCAAGGAATTTCTGGACGGGTATGTGATTGGCCAGGAGATGCCCAAGCGCACCTTGGCCGTAGCGGTGTACAACCACTACAAACGAATTCGTAGCGGCAAGGCAAGCCGTGACGATGTAGAGCTGTCCAAAAGCAATATCTTGCTGATCGGGCCAACGGGTTCGGGCAAAACGCTGCTGGCCCAGACACTGGCCCGCATGCTGGATGTGCCTTTTGTGATGGCCGACGCCACGACGCTGACCGAGGCCGGCTACGTGGGCGAGGACGTTGAGAACATCGTTCAAAAACTGCTGCAAAACTGCGATTACGATGTGGAAAAAGCGCAGCGCGCCATTATCTACATCGACGAAATCGACAAGATTTCCCGCAAGTCGGATAACCCTTCGATCACCCGCGACGTCTCGGGCGAGGGCGTGCAACAGGCACTGCTCAAGCTGATTGAAGGTACGGTGGCGTCTGTGCCCCCGCAAGGTGGCCGCAAACATCCGAATCAGGACTTTGTGCAAGTGGATACCACGAGCATTCTGTTCATTGTGGGTGGTGCCTTTGACGGTCTGGAAAAGGTGATCCGAGACCGTACGGAAAAATCTGGCATTGGCTTTGCTGCTTCGGTGAAAGCCAAGTCTGAGCGCGGCGTTGGCGAATTGTTCTCCGAAGCCGAACCCGAGGATCTGATCAAGTTTGGTCTGATTCCCGAGCTGGTGGGCCGGTTGCCAGTGGTAGCCACGCTGGAAGAGTTGCATGAAGATGCGTTGATCCGCATCCTGACCGAGCCTCGCAATGCGCTGGTCAAGCAATTCCAGAAATTGCTGAACATGGAAGGGGTGGAGCTGGAAGTTCAGCCCGAAGCCCTGCGCGCCGTTGCTCAGCGGGCCATCAAACGTCGCACCGGCGCTCGCGGTCTGCGCAGTATTGTCGAGCAGGCCCTGCTTGATACCATGTACGAGTTGCCCTCGCGCAAGGACGTCAGCAAAGTGGTGCTGACCGAAGATGCGGTTCTTGGAAAGAGTAAACCCGAATTGATTTTGGGTCGTCCTTTGTCCGATAGTGAAGCCAGTGACACTGAGTCGCCCTTGAAAAACGCAGTAGCTTAGAGATATTTGCTTGCTGGTGCTCGCTCTGGCTTCGGTCAGAGGCGCGCAGGCAAGACAGGGCGGCAGGCAAGGATTAAGAAAGGGGTGAGAAACCTACGGGCGTAAACGTTGGCCTTTCTTTAACTTTGTAAAGTTCTGTTCTCATGTTCGTTCGGCCTACTTGAAATATCAAAATTTGCCACAATCTGAGCTACAACAGGTTAAACCGTGAAAGGGAAGCCCAGGCTTCCCTTTTGCGTCTAAGGACATTTATAGGAAATGACTATGTCTGCGAGCCAGATTCTTTCTACGGAACCTATTGAGCTGCCGCTGCTTCCTTTGCGCGATGTAGTGGTGTTCCCTCACATGGTGATTCCGCTTTTTGTGGGCCGGCCTCGCTCGATTAAAGCTCTTGAGCTGGCGATGGAGTCCGGCAACAATATTATGCTGGTGGCGCAAAAGTCCGCGGGCAAGGACGATCCTGCTCCCGAGGATCTCTACGAAATTGCGTGTGCTGCCAGTATTTTGCAAATGCTCAAGCTGCCCGATGGCACGGTTAAGGTGCTGGTCGAGGGTTTGCAGCGCGCTCGCATCACGCAGGTCCAGGATGCGGAAACCCACTTCATGGCCTCCGTGGTCGAGGTGCCCGGTGATGCCGGTGATGCGGCTGAAACCGAAGCGCTGCGCCGTGCTGTGCTGAGCCAGTTCGAGCAATACGTCAAATTGAACAAGAAAATTCCTCAGGAGATTCTCACTTCTCTGACGGGGATTGATGACGCCGGTCGTCTGGCCGATACCATTGCTGCTCACTTGCCTTTGAAGTTAGAGCAAAAGCAAGGCATGCTGGAAACGCCCAAGGCTATGGAGCGTCTGGAAGGCTTGTTGTCTCAGTTGGAAGGCGAAATTGACATCTTGCAGGTCGAGAAGCGTATTCGCGGCCGTGTGAAAAAGCAGATGGAAAAGAGCCAGCGTGATTACTATCTGAATGAGCAGGTCAAGGCCATTCAGAAAGAGTTGGGCGAAGGCGAGGACGGTGCGGATGTTGAAGAGCTGGAAAAACGCATCGAACAGGCCCAACTGAGCAAAGAGGCGCTTAAGAAAGCCGAATCCGAAATGAAGAAGCTCAAGCTGATGTCGCCGATGTCAGCCGAAGCTACGGTGGTGCGCAACTACATTGAAACGCTGGTCGGCTTGCCGTGGCGTAAAAAGAGCCGTATCAATAACTCCTTGAGCAATGCCCAGGATGTGTTGGATGCGGATCACTTTGGCCTGGAGAAGGTCAAGGAACGGATTGTCGAGTACCTGGCAGTGCAACAGCGCGTGGACAAGCTCAAGGCACCTATCCTGTGTCTGGTTGGCCCTCCGGGTGTGGGTAAAACCTCTTTGGGTCAGTCGATAGCCAAGGCCACGAACCGCAAGTTCATTCGCATGGCTTTGGGTGGGGTGCGTGACGAGGCCGAGATTCGTGGTCACCGCCGTACGTACATCGGCTCCATGCCCGGCAAGGTGGTTCAGAACATGAGCAAGGTGGGTGTACGCAACCCGCTGTTCCTGTTGGACGAGATCGACAAGATGGGTGCGGATTTCCGTGGTGATCCATCCTCGGCATTGCTGGAGGTTCTGGACCCTGAACAAAACCACACCTTCCAGGATCACTACCTGGAAGTGGACTACGACCTGTCCGATGTGATGTTTGTGGCAACCAGCAACACCTTGAATATTCCACCGGCCCTGCTGGACCGTATGGAAGTGATTCGTCTGTCGGGTTACACCGAAGACGAAAAGGTGCGGATTGCCTTCGATTACCTTCTGCCCAAGCTGATGAAAAACAACGGCGTACGCGAAGGCGAACTCGAGGTGACGGAAGATGCCGTGCGCGACATCGTACGCTACTACACGCGGGAAGCGGGTGTCCGTTCGCTGGAGCGGGAAATCAGCAAAATCTGCCGCAAGGTGGTTCGCAAATTGCTGGTAGCCAATCCTCAGGCTGGCACACGAGCGTCCCGTCACAAGGTTTTGACGCAGGAAACCCTGGTGGTTAACTCGGAGAACCTGAGCGAATACCTGGGCGTGCGTCGTTTCTCCTTCGGCCTGGCCGAGAAAGAGAACAAGATTGGTCAGGTGACTGGTCTGGCCTGGACCGAGGTGGGTGGCGATTTGCTGACCATCGAAGTCGCCGATATGCCCGGTAAAGGCAATGTGCTGCGTACCGGTTCGATCGGTGACGTGATGAAAGAGTCGGTCGAAGCGGCCCGTACGGTTGTGCGATCCCGTGCTCAGAAGTGGGGTATCCCCAATACGGTGTTTGAGAAGCGTGATCTGCACGTACACTTTCCAGAGGGCGCGACGCCCAAGGATGGTCCATCGGCCGGTATCGCCATCACGACCGCTATCGTATCCAGCCTGACGGGTATTCCGGTTCGTGCCGACGTGGCCATGACGGGTGAAATCACCTTGCGCGGCGAAGTTCTGCCTATCGGTGGCTTGAAAGAGAAGCTGTTGGCAGCGCAACGCGGCGGTATCAAAACCGTGATGATCCCGGAGGAAAACGTCAAGGACTTGGCGGATATTCCCGATAACGTGAAAAACACGCTTGAGATCATTCCGGTGCGTTGGATTGATCGCGTATTGGAAGTAGCGCTGCAAGATCCCGTCACGCCCTTGAGCGACGAGGAAGTGGCTCGTTTGGCTGCTGAAGCCCTGGCGGCCTCTCGTGCTGCTGGTGCTGGCTCCGAGTCATTCAAGCACTAAGCCGTTCTTTCTCGCAGTACCAAAAACAGGCTACCTTGGGTTCAAGGTAGCCTGTTTGCATGTTGGGAGTGCTACCCAGGCGGGGCTGAGTCATTCCTGCGCTTGTCGTGCCTGGTAGGGGCAAGCCGTAAAAAACCCCATAGTCCACAATGGGGTATGGGGTTTTGAGCTTGGTCTGTGTATGTCGCCCGGAACCTGGGCCAGGACAGGGGCTTAATGGAGCGGGTTGGTGCGAATGAGACCGACAGCAATGCCTTCCAGGGACAGGGAGTCGGGATCGGTGACGACAATCGGCTCAAAGTCCGGGTTTTCGGGCAAGAGGATTACCTGATTGCTGGAGCGTGACAGGCGCTTGACCGTGACATCATCCCCAATGCGAACCACCACAATCTGACCATTACGTGCCTCGGTGGTTTTTTTGACTGCCAGCAGGTCCCCATCGAAAATACCGGCGTCTTTCATGCTCAGGCCACGTACACGCAGCAGATAGTCGGGCGTTTGAGAGAAAAGGGTGGGGGCAACGCCAATTTCGCGCTCGATATGCTCGGTGGCCAGAATAGGACTGCCGGCGGCAACGCGACCAATGATCGGCAGCAAAAGTGCATCGGCCAAATTGGCCAGTACGTTGTTGCTGCTAGGCGTACTGTCGCGGGTGTCCGTGCCGAGCAGTCGTATGCCGCGCGAAGCGCCGGCCGTCAGCTCGATAGCGCCTTTACGGGCCAGAGCCTTCAAATGATCTTCGGCTGCATTGGCGGACTTAAAGCCCAGCACCTGAGCGATCTCGGCTCGAGTGGGAGGGAAACCGGTCCGTTCGATCTCGGAACGGATGATGTCCAGCACTTGTTGTTGGCGTGCAGTGAGCTTGGCGGTCATAGTATTGTCTGCTGAATATATATACAGTAAAGATTGTGCGTTACCGTTCGTGTTTTGGCAAGCGGCTCAGGCCGTAAAGACTTAACTTTTGGCCTTTGGTGGCACCGAAGCGGGCGGGTTCCAATCCTTGCGGTCCAGTGTATACAGAACATGCGGCACAAGTTTGTGGCCGGCAGGGACGCCGGGATGATCGAAGGTGCCCGGCTGCTCCGTCATGCCCAGACGTTGCATAACGGTTTGCGAAGGGAGGTTCAGTTGCGCGGTGTAAGCAACGATCTGCTCCAGCTCCAGTTCTTTGAAAGCAAAGGCTAGGCAGGCGCGAGCCGCTTCCGTCGCAAACCCCTTGCCCCAGTACTCGGGTAACAGGCGCCAGACCAGTTCTACGCAAGGTTGAAAATACAGGTCGGCCGTGGGGCGGTTCAAGCCCACCATGCCGATGAATGCGCCGGTTTCGTTCAGTTCTACTGCCCAAGGGCCCCAGCCGTGTTCTTCGATCAGACTTTGGCTTCGCTGAGCGATGGCATCACTTTGAGCACGATCCAGCGTTGCGGGATAAAAGCGTAGTGCATGCGGATCACGGTTCAAACGGTGAAAGGGCTCCAGATCGGTGGCGTTCCAAGGGCGGAGAAGCAGGCGGTCGGTATGTAGGGAAATCGCGTCGGTCATGAGTGTTTTCCAAGGGCTGTAACAACAACGCCCTTCCGGAGAAGGGCGTTGGTGGGTAGGGCTAAGGCCGGCTTATTTCAGGACTTGAGCGATGGCCTTGGCCACGACGTCAATGTTCTGGCTGTTCAGTGCGGCAACGCAGATGCGGCCGCTGCTGACCGCGTAAATCCCATGCTCCTGGCGCAGACGCTCTACTTGCTCGGCGGTCAGGCCCGAGTAGGAGAACATGCCGCGCTGTTGCAGAACGAAGTCGAAGTTTTGTGCGACGCCGTGCTCTTTCAGCTTGGCAACCAGCTGGGCGCGCATGTCGCGGATGCGCTCACGCATGCCGGCCAGTTCAGTGGCCCAGGTCTGGAACAATTCGGGAGAGTTCAGTACCGTGGCCACTACTTTGCCACCGTGGGTAGGGGGGTTGGAGTAGTTGGTGCGAATCACGCGCTTGACCTGACTGAGCACGCGCGACGTCTCATCCTTGCTGGATGTGACCAGGGTCAGGGCACCCACACGCTCACCGTACAGCGAAAAGGATTTGGAGAACGAGGAGCTGATGAACATGGACAGCCCCAGCTTGGCAAACAGGCGCACGACGCTGGCGTCTTCGTCCAGGCCGTCACCGAAGCCCTGGTAGGCAATGTCCAGGAATGGAACCAGTTGACGCTCTTTAATCAGTTCGGCGATCTGTGCCCATTGTTCCATGCTGGGGTCCACGCCCGTGGGATTGTGGCAGCAGGCGTGCAGCACCACGATGGACTGGGCGGGCATGGTGCGCAAGGACGCGATCATGCCTTCAAAGTTCAGGCCATGGGTGGCGGCATCGTAATAGGTGTAGGTGTCGACCGTGAAGCCCGCACGCTCGAACAGGGCGCGGTGATTTTCCCAGCTTGGATCGCTGATGTAGACCTTGGACTGGGGCAGCAGCTGCTGCAGGAAATCGGCACCGATTTTCAGTGCGCCGGTCCCGCCCAGAGATTGGACAGTCAGGGCGCGTCCTTCGGCAATGACGGGGGAGTCAGCGCCCAGCAACAGGGTTTGAGCGCCCAGATTGTAGGTGTTGATCCCTTCGATGGGCAGGTAGCTGCGGGCAGCAGCAGTGCTCATCATGGCTTGTTCAGCCTTCTGAACCGCCTGCAAAATCGGGATTCGCCCTTGATCGTCGTAGTAAACACCGACTCCAAGATTTACTTTGCCGCTGCGTTCGTCGGCATTGTATTGTTCGTTCAAACCCAAAATGGGGTCGCGTGGAGCCAGTTCGACGGTTTCGAAGAGCGATGTCATGATGATATGGGGGCGTTAGTGCGGAAAGGTAGAAAAACAAAGCATTAATGTGATAATACGGGCTTACCCTAAAGTGTGTCTAGCATGAAATTTGAGCCTGCCTTTCAAGAATTTCCGGGGAGTTCCTTCAAACTTTTCCAACCTTATTTGCCTGCTGGCGACCAGCCGGCAGCCATCGAGCAGTTGGTCGAAGGGATTAATGATGGCTTGATGTACCAGACCCTGCTGGGGGTGACGGGCTCGGGCAAAACCTACACCATGGCCAACATCATCGCGCGTACGGGACGTCCAGCCATTGTGCTGGCACCCAATAAAACCCTGGCAGCGCAGTTGTATGCCGAGATGCGCGAGTTCTTTCCGCGCAATGCCGTCGAGTATTTTGTTTCTTACTACGACTACTATCAGCCCGAGGCCTATGTGCCCTCGCGAGATCTGTTCATTGAAAAGGACTCGTCCATCAATGAGCACATCGAGCAGATGCGTTTGTCAGCCACGAAAAGCCTGCTGGAGCGACCCGACACCATTATTGTGGGCACCGTGTCCTGCATTTACGGCATAGGTAATCCGGGTGACTACCACGCCATGGTGCTGACCTTGCGCAAAGGCGACCGTATTGCCCGGCAGGAACTGCTGGCGCGTCTCGTGGCCATGCAATATGAGCGTAACGACCTGGATTTTCAGCGTGGGGTGTTTCGGGCCCGCGGTGAGGTGGTTGATATTTTTCCGGCGGAAAACGCGGAGCTGGCTTTGCGGGTCAGTCTGTTTGATGACGAACTGGAAGAGCTGGAGCTGTTTGACCCGCTGACCGGCAAAGTGGTGCAAAAGCTCAACCGCTTTACGGTGTTCCCCAGTTCTCACTACGTGACGCCGCGTGAAACGGTGTTGCGGGCGATTGAAACCATCAAGATGGAGCTGCGTGAACGGTTGGAGTTTCTGACCCGTGAAGGGCATCTGGTCGAGGCGCAACGCCTGGAACAGCGAACCCGTTTTGATCTGGAAATGCTGCAGGAACTGGGGTTCTGCAAGGGAATCGAAAACTATTCGCGGCATTTGTCGGGTGCGGCGCCGGGCGATCCGCCACCGACACTGATTGATTACCTGCCGCGCAATTCCCTGATGTTCATCGATGAAAGCCATGTCACGATCGGGCAATTAGGGGCCATGTATCGAGGTGACCGTTCCCGTAAGGAAACCCTGGTGCAGTTCGGCTTTCGTCTGCCCTCTGCGATGGATAACCGGCCGTTGAAGCTGGAAGAGTTCGAGCGTCGCATGCCGCAGACCGTGTTTGTGTCAGCCACGCCGGCCGCGTACGAGCAGGAACACGCGGACAATGTGGTCGAACAGGTGGTGCGGCCTACTGGCCTGGTGGACCCGGAGATTGAGGTGCGTCCGGCTACCACCCAGGTCGATGATCTGCTCGGTGAAATCAAGCTGCGTACTGCCCAGCAGGACCGGGTGTTGGTGACCACACTGACCAAGCGTATGTCGGAGGACTTGACCGAGTATTTGTCCGAAAACGGAATACGCGTGCGCTATCTGCACTCCGATATTGATACGGTTGAGCGCGCCGAGATCATTCGAGATTTGCGGTTGGGCGTGTTCGATGTTTTGGTGGGGATTAACTTGCTGCGCGAGGGTCTGGATTTGCCCGAGGTGTCTTTGGTGGCGATTCTGGATGCGGACAAGGAAGGCTTCCTGCGTTCGGAGCGCAGCCTGATTCAAACCATCGGTCGGGCGGCGCGCAACCTTAACGGCAAAGCCATTATGTATGCCGACAGGATGACCGATTCCATGCATCGGGCCATTGAGGAAACCGAGCGGCGTCGCGCCAAACAAATTGCCTTTAATGAGGAGAACGGCATTACGCCACGTGGTGTCAACAAGGCTGTGCGCGAGCTGATTGATGGTGTGGTGGCGTCTGATCCGACTGCCGGTTTGCGCGAGGACATTCCCGAGGAGCTGATCCGCGATGAAAAGGCGGCTGCCCGCGAGATCAAGCGTTTAGAAAAAGAGATGATGGATCACGCGCGCAACCTGGAGTTTGAGCAGGCTGCGGCTGCCCGCGACAAGCTGCAACGACTCAAGGCCAAGCTGCTCATGGGGTGATGTGCCGCAAGGCCTGATCGGACAGGGGAAATCAAGGCGCTTCTTTGAACGAAGGAGCGCTTCTTTTATTGTTTTGTTGTGTATTTGCAACTCTTTCTGGACGGATAGTCAGAAAAAACAGGGTTCGGCTATCCGCTTTCATCGCACAGGTGTATTGCTTGATTTACCTCAGCCCATCAAGGGCCTTGATCCGCTAAGCAAACAGTGCCGCGCCTTTGGTTTATTCCATACGTCCATCCTTGGCGTATGGCGCTGATTTGCAGCCTCCAAACGATACGGTTTTGCGGTTTTCAAAGCGGTTGACGGGGGCTGTTTCAGGCTCTGTTCTGTCTTGCCTTATTTGGGGTTTTCCCGCAGACTTTGACGCATTATGAGTAAGGTTCTGTTTGTCTGTACAGGGAATATTTGCCGCTCTCCCAGCGCCGAAGGCGTCTTGCGCCAACTGGTCGACCAAGCCAGCTTGTCGGAAGATATTTTGGTGGATTCAGCCGCTACACATGGCTTTCATGTGGGCGAGCATCCTGACACACGCGCACAAATAGCCGCTCGTAAACGCGGTTATGACATCTCTGCCTATCAGGCCCGACAGGTCCAACGCGAGGACTTTCGCAACTTCGACCTTATCTTGAGCATGGACTGGGAAAACCACGCTGCTTTGCAGCAAATGTGTCCGCCCATTTATCGTCACAAGCTCATGCTGTTGATGCGTTTTGCCACCGACTACGAGGCGGCGACCGTGCCCGATCCTTATTATGGTGGCCAGGAAGGCTTCAATAAGGTCATGGACTATATCGAGGATGCCTGTCAGGGCGTATTCGAACTGGTTCGCAAGCGCGTCCCCCATTACCGTGCCGCCTGAGCGCCGCGATAACACTGCAGTATAAGTGTAAAAACACGCGCTCAAGCACGGTAGTTTCCCCTGTATTTGCTATACTGGACCAAATTGGTCGGATTTGCCTTTGGCATTCCGGCCGCTTTCGCCTTTGGCAAGGAAACTATCATGCGTTTGACGACAAAAGGGCGTTTCGCCGTAACCGCGATGATCGATCTTGCGCTGCGCCAGCAAAGTGGACCGGTGACGCTCGCAGGCATCAGCCAGCGACAGGGAATTTCGCTCTCCTATCTTGAACAGCTCTTTGGCAAACTGCGCCGCCATGAGCTGGTCGATAGCGTTCGAGGTCCAGGTGGTGGCTATACGCTTGCGCGTCTGGCCCGTCACATTACCGTTGCTGACATTGTGTTTGCGGTCGATGAGCCCGTTGATGCCACCCAGTGCGGTGGCAAGGGTAATTGCAAGCAAGGCACAAACGGGCAGAAAGGCGAGTGCATGACTCACGAGCTTTGGGCGACGCTTAGTCGTAAAATGGTCGATTACCTGGATTCCGTCTCTTTGCAGGACTTGGTTGATCAGCAGCGTTTGCGTCAACTCAAGATGGCCGCCCAGGAAGCCGGCCAGCCAGAAGAATGTACCTTGTAGTGGACGCTCGCCGCTACTGATCCGGAGTTTTGTATGAGTCGCGCTCAGCGTATCTATATGGATTATGCCGCCACCACACCGGTAGACCCGCGTGTGGCCGACAGCATGATCCCCTGGTTGACGGAACGATTTGGCAACCCTGCCTCCAGCAGCCATCCTTACGGGTGGGATGCCGAAGAGGCGGTGGACCAAGCGCGCCGCCAGGTGGCCTCGCTGATCGGAGCGGAGCCGCGCGAGATCGTGTGGACCTCGGGGGCGACCGAGGCCATCAATTTGGCGTTAAAAGGGGCCGCCCAGTTTTATCAGGCCAAAGGCCGCCATATCATTACCTTCCGTACGGAGCACAAGGCCGTGCTCGATACCTGCCTGGCCTTGCAGGATGAAGGGTTTGAAATCACCTTTCTGGATGTACTGCCCAATGGACTCATTGACCCGCAGGTGTTTGCACAAGCCATTCGCCCAGACACGATTCTGGCCTCGGTCATGCTGGTCAATAACGAGATTGGCGTGATTCAGGATGTCCAGGCTTTGGGAGCTGTCTGCCGTGAGCACAAGGTGCTGTTCCATGTGGACGCAGCCCAGGCGACCGGTAAGGTGGCGATCAATGTGCAGGAGTGGCCGGTGGATCTGATGTCCATGTCGGCACACAAGACCTACGGCCCCAAAGGGATTGGCGCCCTGTACGTTCGTCGTAAGCCGGCGGTGCGTCTGAAAGCGCAGATCCATGGCGGGGGCCATGAGCGCGGTTTTCGTTCCGGTACTCTGGCAACGCATCAGATTGTCGGCATGGGGCGAGCTTTTGAGCTGGCTGCCCAGGAGATGGATCAGGACAATCAGCGCATTACGGCGCTGCGTGATCGTTTATGGGCGGGGCTGCAAAGTATCCCGGATCTTTACCTGAATGGAAGCTTGGAGCAGCGCGTTCCGCATAACCTGAATATCAGCGTGGATCATATTGAGGGTGAAGCCTTGATGATGGCCTTGACGGAGCTGGCTGTGTCCAGCGGTTCGGCCTGTACGTCGGCTAGCCTGGAGCCCTCCTATGTGTTGACCGCCCTGGGTCGTAGCGATCAGTTGGCGCACAGCTCCTTGCGTTTAAGTCTTGGCCGGTTCACCACCGAACAGGAGGTGGATGACACGATCGCCGCCATCGCCCGTGTGGTCGAACAGCTGCGGGCCATCTCGCCCTTGTGGGATGAGTCTGCGTCGGAGCCGTGCGCACAATGAGATATAGTGACGCCGTCATGGAGCATTTTCTGCACCCGCGTCATGTGGGTGTCATGAACAGCAGTGATGCTGATGTCGGGACAGGGGAGGCGGGTAGCCATGAGACCGGGGCTGTCATCCGTATTCAGCTCAAGGTATCCGACCAGGGCCAGATTCAGGAGAGCTGTTTCAAGGCATATGGTTGTGGTTGCACCATTGCCGCTGCGTCGTTTGCCGCCCAGTGGTTGCAGAATCGCAGTCTGGAGCAGGCAGCCTGCTTTTCGTCCGCGGACGTGCAGCAGGCGTTGGAATTGCCCCCGGTCAAAGTGCATTGTGCTTTGTTGGCCCAGGAGGCGGTTCAGGCCGCCGTTGCCTCGGTGCAGAACAAAGGCGTGTTTTAGTTGTCCAAGCCTGAAGGCTGATTGTGCTTCAGGTGTATAGAAAGGAACAGATTATGTCTATTTCTCTTACTCAGCCCGCCGCAGAACATATCCAGCGTCATTTAAAAAAGCGTGGTGGCGGCTTGGGGCTACGTTTGGGTGTGCGCCTGACCGGTTGTTCGGGTCTGGCGTACAAACTGGATTTTGTTGATGAGCCGGTAGAAGGCGACCAACTGTTTGAAGAGCACGGCGTTAAACTGTTTGTTGATCCCAAAAGCCTGCCTTTCATCGATGGCACGCGTCTGGACTATGGCCGCGATGGCCTCAATGAAGGTTTCAAGTTCATCAATCCAAACGAGAAAGCCTCCTGCGGGTGTGGCGAATCGTTTACCGTGTAGGAACTCATGTCATTACGTTTCGGTTTGGCGGCCAATCAATTGCACCATGATTCGGCAGATGCGGCTCTGTTTCAGTGGTTGCGGCGTTCGGCCAGCGGTATTCGCGAATTGGAGATTGAGCTCTATACGGTAGGGCGTACCTGCAACGCGATTGAGCGTTCGGGCCTGCTGGAAGGTTACGGCGGCCTGGTTCGCTATCCCTACGGTCGTGATGGAGGGTTGATGAAACTGGTTGCCCGGGTGACGCAAAACCCGGACGGCACGCCGCCGTTTGATGGCGCCATTTACTTGATCGACCCGGTGGACCCTTCTTCCATTTTTCCGGAAGCCCTGGCGCTCAAGCGTCAGTGCATTACGCATGGTCGACCCTTTATCTCCACCTTGATGGGGGCCATTGAATGGATCGAAGTAGAGCGTGTCAGCCGCGGTTTGTGGCCAGACTCGAGCTGCAAACGTATTTTCGACTTCCCTAATCAAACCTTGGCCCTGATTGCGCATGATGCCCTCAAGGAGAAAATGGTTGATTTTGCCAGCAAGCATTTTGACCTGCTGTCGCGATTTGGGCAGCGTGTGGGGACGGGCACGACCAGTCGCTTGTTAAACGAGTTGGCCTGGTCCAAAGGCTGGCCCAAGGAAACACCTTGGATTCAGTCTTACTTGAGCGGCCCTTTGGGTGGCGATGCACAAATTGCGGAGCTGGTCTTGGAAAACCGTTGCCAGCGAGTGATCTTCTTTGAAGATCCGCACGTGGCGCGCCAGCACGAAGCCGACATTCAGTTGCTGGAACGCGCGGTGCGTGTGGTGGCGGATAAAGCCTCGTGTTTTTCTTCGCCTGAAGTGGCCCATAAATGGGCGCAGGCGGTGATGCGCTTGCCGGTGGATTGAATGCGCTGTCCGTACAGGCACCGCACGATGTATTGATCGTTGAGCAGACAACAAAAAGGACGCGTTAAGGCGTCCTTTTTGTTGTCCGGGAGGCATGGAGTGCACCAGGCAAGGGGGCATCCAACCTGGCTGTTGCGGCTTGACGAGGTGCTTCGGTCGATTCGGTATGCCGAATTACACCAGAGTCAGTGGCTCAACGAGCGAACATGGCTGTCAGGGTTGCGATGTTCAATCGCCCAGCGCTGTTCACCAAGACGCTCGCCCGGGCCGTTGCGCCGCTTAAACGCGGCGCGGCGGCCCGGGCGAGAGCCGAGTCTGGCGCAGCGATCAGTCTTCGCGACGCAGGTGAGGGAACAGGATCACATCGCGGATCGCGGGGCTATCGGTCAACAACATGACCAGACGGTCGATGCCGATACCGCAGCCGCCTGTAGGAGGCATGCCGTACTCCAGTGCGCGGATGTAGTCGGCGTCGTAGAACATGGCTTCTTCGTCGCCAGCATCCTTGGCTTGAACCTGGGCCTGGAAGCGAGCTGCCTGATCTTCAGGGTCGTTCAGCTCCGAGAAGCCATTGGCGATCTCGCGGCCAGTGATGAACAGCTCAAAGCGCTCGGTAATGCCCTCCTGGGTATCCGAGGCCCGTGCCAATGGCGATACTTCCACGGGGTAGTCCACGATGAACGTAGGGTGCCAGAGCTTGGATTCCGCAGTTTCTTCAAACAGAGCCAGTTGCAGGGCGCCCAGACCCGCATCGCGCAATGGCGGCGCATTCACGTCCACTTTCAAGCGCGCCAGCTCGGTGCGCAGGAACTGAAGGTCCTGCAACTGCTCCTGGGTGTAGGACGGAGCGTACTTCATGATCGCACCGGTGATGGTCAGGCGATCAAAGGGCTGGCTCAGGTCCAGCTCGCGCTCCTGATATTGCAGGGTTGCCGTGCCACAGGCGCTGATCGCTGCTTCGCGAATCAGATTTTCAGTGAAGTCCATCAGCCATTGGTAATCGGTGTAGGCCGCGTAAAACTCCATCATCGTGAATTCGGGATTGTGACGGGGGCTGACACCTTCGTTACGGAAGTTGCGGTTGATCTCGAACACGCGTTCAAAACCGCCCACGATCAGACGCTTCAGATACAGCTCGGGAGCGATACGCAGGTACATTTCCATGTCCAGCGCGTTGTGATGCGTGATAAAAGGCTTGGCCGAGGCACCACCCGGGATCGGGTGCAGCATGGGGGTTTCCACTTCCAGAAAGTCGGCCTGGGCCATGTGCTGGCGCAGACTGCTCATGACCTTGCTGCGGGCAAGGAATGTCTGGCGAGTGTGCTCACCCATGATCAGGTCCACATAACGCTGACGGTATTTCAGTTCCTGATCTGCCAGACCGTGGAATTTGTCGGGCAGGGGGCGCAGGGACTTGGCCAGCAGGCGAACGCTGGTGGCGTGTACCGACAGTTCGCCTTTATTGGTTTTGAAGACGGTGCCTTCCACAGCCAGGATGTCACCGATATCCCAGCCTTTGAATTCCGCGTAGCGTTCTTCGCCCAGTACGCCTTTGTCCAGATAGATCTGGATGCGGCCCGAGGCATCTTGCAATGTGGCAAAACTGGCTTTACCCATGACACGTTTGAGCATCATGCGGCCAGCCACTTTCACCATTTTATTGATTGCTGCCAGGGCATCTTTGTCCTGTTCACCGTACTGACTGTGCAGTTCGGCAGCGTGCACATCGGGGCGGAAATCGTTGGGGTAAGCGATGCCATTCTCGCGCAGGCGATCCAGTTTGGAGCGGCGCTCGGCGATCAGGCGGTTCTCGTCTACAACGGGTGCGGAAGTGTCTAGCGGTTCAGTCATTGTGTCAGTACTTATTCGTAGTGGCGGATGTCATCCAGAACGTGCTGGCCAAAGGCAGGGCTGTCCAGATAGCGCAGAATTTGCTTGGCTGTGTCGTCCGGGCTGCTTAGCTGCCCTTTCTGATGCAGGTCGATAAAGCGGCTCAGATTCGGGAACTGGTCGCGGGACTGGTTACGGATATGGCCTTGCATATCGGTATCCACCACGCCAGGGGCCAGGGAGCAAACGGCCAGCTCCGGGTTTTCCAGCTTCAGGGTCTGTGTGTAAAAGTCCAGCGCGGCCTTGCTGGTTCCATACACGGCCCAGCCCGATACGGGCTTGCGGCCGGCACCCGAAGAGATGTTGAGCACCTGTCGCTGGGCATCCTTGGGGGCGCCTTGTAAAAAGGCGGCGGTCAGGCTCATGACACTGGCGACGTTCAGTTGCAGCGCCTGTGTAATGGCCTGGGCATCGAGCAGGTGGCTGGCCTGCGCAACAGGATCAACCGTGCCTGCATTGTTAATGAGCACGTAGCGTTGAGCCTGGGCCTGGCTGATCAAGGCCTGCACAGCCTTGGCAGCCTGTTGTGTGCCTTCCGCGCTGGCCAGGTCCACTTGCAGATGCTGGTGCGCCCCGGGGGGCGCGTCCAGCTGCAGCTCGCTGCGGGCCAGCGTAATCAGCTGGTGGCCAGCGGCCAGCGCCTGACGCGCCAGGGACAAGCCCAGGCCACGCGAGGCACCGCTCAAAATGGTCAGCGTGGAAGCGTGCATTTAAATACCCTGTTTCAGGCTGGCCTGAATAAAGGGGTCCAGATCGCCGTCCAGTACCTTTTGCGTATTGGAGATTTCGTAATTGGTGCGCAAGTCCTTGATACGGCTTTGATCCAGCACATAAGAGCGGATCTGGTGTCCCCAGCCTACATCGCTCTTGGAGTCTTCCAGTTTCTGCTGCTCGGCCATACGGTTGCGCATTTCCAGCTCGTACAGGCGGGACTTGAGCATTTGCATGGCTTCCGCACGGTTGCGGTGCTGCGAACGGTCGTTCTGACACTGCACCACGATGCCGCTGGGTTCGTGCGTAATACGAACTGCCGAATCGGTTTTGTTAATGTGCTGACCACCGGCGCCACTGGCGCGGTAGGTGTCAATACGCAAGTCGGCCGGATTGATTTCCACTTCAAAGGAGTCATCAATTTCCGGGTAGACAAACACACTGGTAAACGAGGTGTGGCGACCATTGGACGAATCAAAGGGGCTCTTGCGAACCAGGCGGTGTACCCCGGTTTCGGTGCGCAGAAAACCATAGGCGTAATCGCCTTCAATCTTGATGGAGGCCGATTTGATGCCAGCCACGTCCCCGTCAGACTGTTCCAGAATTTCCGCCTTGAAGCCTTTGTGTTCGGCATAGCGCACGTACATGCGCAGCAACATGGAGGCCCAGTCCTGGGCTTCGGTACCACCGGCGCCGGCCTGGATATCCATAAAGCAGTTAAGCGGGTCGGCAGGGTTGGAGAACATGCGGCGAAACTCCAGCTCTTCGATCCGGCTGGCCATGGCGGCGCAATCTTCCTCGATGGCGGCAATGGTGGCATCATCATCGTCCATCGCAGCCAGTTCAAACAGATCCTGCGAGTCTTTCAGACCCTTGTGCAAGGCATCGAGCACATGCACCACGTTTTCCAGACTTTTTTTCTCGCGGCCCAGATCCTGGGCTCGTTGCGGGTCGTTCCAGACGTTGGGGTCTTCCAGTTCGGCATTGACTACGTGCAAGCGATGCGCTTTTTCATCGTAGTCAAAGATACCTCCGTAAGGCATTTTCCCGCTCCGAATAATCGGCAAGGCGGGCTTCCAGTTGATTAAGTCGTTCCGATTCCATGATTCAGCGGCTTTCCTATGTTTGAGGTGCCATGCGCACCAGCGCTGCAAAGGCGGCGCGCGGCAAACTTCCGATTTTACCCTTATCGGCGGTCTATGGCACGTATTGGCCGCTCAGGAACCGGACATTGTGCAAGCGACGGCACGATAGACGGGTGCAGAAGGGTAGGAATCTCGGTTTGATACGGTGCTTTGGGAGTGAGGCGCCGGTTCGGAGAGAGCTTGATCCAGGCTGAAATGCGCCACGACCTGTGCCAGCAACGTGGTTTGCTCCAGTTGTTCCTGGGCTGTGTGGGCGCTGTGTTCAAGCAGTTGGCGATTGCTCTGGCCTTGCTGGTCCAGATGGGTCATGGCCTGGTTCACTGAGTCGATGTGGGTGGCCTGATCCTGGGAGGCCTGTGCAATGTCGGCCACAATACGGCGCATTTCATTGACCTTGTGCTGCGTGCTGGCCATCACCTGCGCCATGCCGCGCGCCGCCGCCGAGCTTTGTTCGGTTTGTTCCACCGAGCTGGAGATCAGGGTGGAAATCTGTTGCAAGGCATCCGTGGAACGAAGGGCGAGGTTGCGTACCTCGGCAGCGACGACCGCAAAGCCATGGCCGTGCACACCGGCGCGGGCCGCTTCCACCGCGGCGTTCAAGGCAAGAATATTGGTTTGAAAGGCGATACTGCGAATGAGCTTGGTGATCTCGCTCATTTTGTGCGAGCTATCGGCAATCGCATTGATGGTCTCGAGCAGGGTGTGCGCAGCCAGATTGCCCTGTGCGACCTGGCTGGAGGTATCTTGGGCCAGATGGTCTGCCGTTTGGGCCTGCCGGGCATTTTGTCTTACGGTGTCGGCCAACTGATTCATGGTTTTGACAGTCTGGTTGAGCTCGGTCGACTGCTCCAGAATCTGTGTGCCCAGGTTCTGGCTTCCCAGTACGATCGCGTGCGCCCCTTCCCGGATCAGACCGGTTTGTTCACGAATTTGATGCACAACGGTTTGTACGCCCTGTCCGATGCCGTTCAGGGCGGTGAGCAAGGTGCCAAACTCGTCGTGACGACGCACGCTCAATTGGGCATTGAGTTTGCCTTGCGCCAGTTCCTTGGCCAGATTGGCACCCTGGTCCAAGGGCTGCTTGATGGAGCGGTACAGCAGGCGCAGTGCGACTGTACTGGCGATGAAGAACAGCGCCAGGGCGGCCAGGGCCAAACTGAAGGCGCGATCACTGCTGCGACCGGCCAACCCCAGGGACTGATCCAGGCGCTCGCTGAACTGATGCTCGAACTGGTCGAGCGTGTGGGTGATTTGGGTGGATGCCTGAATGTATTGCTGGCTGAACACCAGCACTTTGGCCATCAGGGCATTGGGCAAGGCGATCCGGATGGCGCCGTTGCTGTCTTCAAACTGGCCGCTGGCGGTTTGAATGGCCTCGAACTGAACTTGGCTCAATGCCAGGGTCTGATCATAGGCCGAGCGCAGCAGATTCTGTTCGGCCGGTTCCAGGTCCAGATCGTTGAAGCGTTCCAGCATGCTCAGGGTCACCCCCTCCTGATCCGCCTGGGCACCGGTAAACACCGCCAGCAGATGGCGGAAGTTTTCCTGGAATTCGATCTGCTCGCTGGAGACAAACGCGATAGCCTGCCGGCTCAGTAATTCGCTGATGCGTTTGAAGTCTTTGCTGAGCGCTGTGGTTTGATGGCGCTGTGCTTCCAGGTGCTTGCGTTGTTCGATGCTGTTGCTCAGGTGCTGCAGGGCAATCAGCATCAGGACTAAAAACAGGCTCAGGATTGCAAAATAGGCGATAAAGCCTGTTTTGAGCGTCAGTAGTTTTTTCAAGGCGACTCCCACAGTAAAGTGGGGTGCGCCTAAGCGCTGATGGCGTTTGTCGCACCCCTGTCAGGCACGGTTATCTTTGCATCTAATTGTGACAGGGGTGTGGCGATAGGTTTTAGCGACGCTGGGGGCTGCGACGCGGCGCGGAGCTGGGAGCGCCAACGCGTTTGGGCAGGTGGCGGAAAATAATGCGACCTTTGCTCAGGTCGTAGGGCGACATTTCCAAAGTGACGCTGTCGCCAGCCAGGATACGGATGTGGTGTTTGCGCATCTTGCCGCCTGTGTAGGCGATAACTGCGTGACCGTTGTCCAGGGTGACACGAAAGCGCGAGTCAGGCAGGATTTCGGTGACGGAACCTTGCATTTCAAGTAGCTCTTCTTTGGCCATAAATCGGGACTCCTTTAAAAATAATAATTCCCGTCTGGCCCTGCAGGGCGGGACGGGGACAGGCTCAGCCACAAGGCAGACCGACAAACCGGGTAAGGGTATCAAAGGTCCAGCCTGGGACTAGGCCCATAAAAATCGGGGCGAAACAGTGTCTGTCAGGAGCAGGGGGTTCCGGACAGGGTCGGGTTGATCAAATTGAAAACATGCCCAGCGTTCATGAGGGGAACCCGCCTGTGCAGACGGAATCTGCATACCTGAAAAGCGGGCAAAAACACGACGACTTGCCAAGAACGTAGACCTGCATTGCGCCGCCTGGAACAGGCCCATGCGGTCAACGATACGGGTTGTGGTGCCAAGTAATGCACTTGGGGCGCTTGAACAGGTCAAGCCTTATTCCCAAAAGTGGGGGTGTTTCAAGGTCGATTTACCCTGGGTAGCTGCATCTGCTGTTGTGAAAGCCAGACGAGCGTGAATGGGATGGGCCAATGGTATTCAGTCGGCGCCATGACGTGACAATTGTATGATTATAAATAATATTTATGGATTGGTCAAAGATTGACCAGTTCATGCGTGTGCAAACGGTCCGGTCCAGGCGTAGAGAGCAGGCCGCTCTTGCCTATATACTAGGCCCATCGTAACGGCGCAGCGCTGATCTGAAGAGGGATCAGATGCGCCGTTGCTGTTTTTTAGGACATGCTTGTGAGCACTCAGAAACTGACCCCTGGCACCACTGCTTTACTGGTATTACCCACGATTTTGTGGGCAAGCAATGCGATTGTAGGGCGCCTGATTCATGATCAGGTCCCTCCCATTACCCTGAATTTTTTTCGTTGGCTGGTCGCGTTTACCATTTTGCTTTTTGTGGGGCGGCAGGTGTTGCAACGCAACAGCAACCTGTGGGCCAACTGGAAGCGTTACTCCATCCTGGGTTTGCTGGGCATAGGGATTTATAACGCCTTGCAATACCTGGCGCTACAGAGCTCCTCTCCCATCAATGTGACGCTAGTCAATGCCAGCTTACCGTTTTGGATGCTGGTGATTGGGCGTTTGTTCTTCAAGTCCAGCGTGAATGGCCGTCAGTTGCTGGGCGGCCTGATGTCTTTGCTGGGCGTGCTACTGGTATTGACCCGGGCGGACTGGCAGGAACTGGTGGCGTTTCGTTTTGTGCCGGGCGACCTGTATATGGTGATCGCCACCATTGCCTGGGCGGTGTACAGCTGGATGCTTAGCACGCGGCGCCATGAGGGGGTCATCGCTCAGACCTGGGCGACAGTGGTGATGGCACAAGTCTTTTTCGGGTTGATCTGGTCGGGTGCGTTTGCCGCCATGGAGTGGAAGTTTACCGACTGGCATATCGACTGGTCCTGGGGGCTGGTATTGGCTATTTTGTATGTCGGTACCGGGCCGGCTCTGATCGCTCTCCGATGCTGGGGGGTCGCGGTCCAGCGCGTGGGTGCAGCCACCGCCGGGTTTTTCGTCAATCTGATGCCTGTCTTTGCCGCGTTGATGTCCGTCTTTATTCTGGGCGATACGCCCAAGCCCTACCATGGCGCGGCTTTTTTGCTGATTGTGGGCGGTATTTATGTGTCGTCGCGCAAGACGTAAGGGATAAGCTCGTTTGAGCGTCTAACGGTAGGTGGTAGGTGAAAGGTAAAAAGGGCGCTCTGTGGAGCGCCCTTTTCAGGTCTTGAACTCAAGTTCCTGAATGCGGCAGTGACGGCTTACTTGTCGTTGCGCATGCGGCGGAAGATTGTCGCCACCAGAGGTCCGGAAATATTGTGCCAGACACTGAAAATGGCACTGGGCACAGCGGCCAATGGCGAAAAGTGGGCACTGGCCAGTGCCACGCCCAGTCCGGAGTTTTGCATGCCCACTTCAATTGCCAGTGTTTTGCGTTGAGGTAAAGGCATGCCGCTCAGGCGGGCCAACAAATAACCGAGGAGGTAGCCCAGCGTGTTATGGATGACCACGACCGAAAATACCAGCAGGCCGCTGGTTGCGATTTTGGCCTGGTTGCCAGCCGCCACCGCAGCGACGATAGCCACAATGGCCACTACCGAGATCAGGGGCAGGGCGGCCACGCCGGCCTGGATTTTCTCACCCAGCAGGGATTGCACAATAATGCCCAGGGCAATGGGCAGAATCACCACCTGAACGATGGACCAGAACATGGCCGTGGCGCTGACTTCCAGCCATTGGCTGGCCAGGAAGTAGATCAGGGCGGGAGTCACAATGGGCGCAAGCAAAGTGGTCACCGAAGTGATGGCTACTGACAGGGCCAGGTCGCCACGAGCCAGGAAGGTCATGACATTGGACGAGGTGCCGCCGGGGCAGCAACCCACCAGAATCACGCCAATGGCCAGTTCGGGTGGCAGAGAAAAAGCGTAGGTCAAAAACCAGGCCAGGGCGGGCATGATGATGAATTGACCCAGTACGCCGATGGCCACCCGGCCGGGCCGGACAAACACTTCGGCAAAGTCCTGACGTGACAAGGTCAGTCCCATGCCGAACATGATGATGCCCAGAAGTGGAACAATATAGGCGCCCAACCAGCGATAGTGGTCGGGGAAGTAGTAAGCCAGAATGGCAAACAGGAGAACCCAGATGGCAAAGGTATTGCCAACAAAACGGCTCAGGCGGGCGATAGCCTGCATGATCAAATTTCCTTCAAGGAGCACGGCTGGCCGGTAGGCTGGCACGATGCGGATTAGTCTGTGACGGGGAGCAGCATGGATCGGGCCGGATTGGCCCGGCCCTACATCGCAATCCTGCTTAAGGACTGGCGACGCGACGTTCCGCAGGGGTGGGATAAAACGCTGGCAACACAGTGCCGTACAGCAGATCTGGGTAAGGTCAGGGGTACAGGCGGCGGTGAGCGAAACGGGCAACATGGCAGGCCATGTCTTTTATCCAGGAAGGTCGAGCTCGGGCGTATTGTAGACCCTGGTCACCGTGGTATTTTGATTAGCTGCCTGGCGAATGTGTGTATTAGGAGAGGGTGGGTGAAGAGAGCGGGATCACGTCTGACGGCCTACGCGTGTTTGGCCTTGTCCATGTCCTTGGTGGGCAGTTATATCGCCCTGACGCGGCCCCTGGTCGCAGCGTTGCCAGTGTTTTTGCTGGCCTGGCTACGCTTTGGCATTGGCGCAATAGCCATGCTGCGCTGGGTACGCAAACCATCGACGGAGCCCGCACTGGACCTGCGTACTCGAGGCCTGATTTTTCTGGAATCCTTCCTGGGCAATTTCCTCTTCACTCTTTGCATGGTGACGGGCATCAGCATGACCAGTGCGGTCTCTGCGGGCGTTATTTTGTCGGCCATCCCTGGCATGGTGGCCTTGTTCAGCTGGTATTTTCTAAAAGAAAGCATAGGACCGCGTACGTGGGCGTCTTTGGTCTTGGGCATGGGGGGGATTGCTTTGTTGGCTTGGGTGCAGGCTGATGAGCACGGGGTGGATCAATTGGAGCCAGGGAAAGTGTGGTTGGGTAATGCACTGATTTTTTGTGCGGTCCTGTGCGAATCGGCCTACGCCGTTATTGGCAAACGCCTGACTGCCATGCTTAGCCCCAAACGTATCAGCGCGATCATTAATCTCTGCAGTTTGGCCCTGATTACGCCACTAGGCTTATACGCCGCCTGGGATTTTGATTTCACGGCACCGGCAGGCTGGATCTGGCCGCTGCTGGTTTTTTATGCTTTGGCCGCCAGTGTCTGGACGGTTTGGCTGTGGATGACGGGTGTGCGCTCCGTGCCTGCTTCGCAAGCTGCAGTGTTTATGGTGCTGATGCCGTTAGGCACCGCAGCAGTGGGTGTGCTGGTGTTGGGGGAGAGCTTCACCACCGTGCATGTGTACGCTTTCATCCTGGCTTTGGCGGGCTTGGTGCTCGCGACTTTGCCGCAGCGTTCAGAAGCCAGATTGTCCTGATGGCTAGCCATTCAAATTGTCCTGATTCGTAAGTATTTCTATAGGGTATTACTGTCGCGCCTATCATTTGTTTACTCGGGTATCATTAGCCCCGCCAGTTTCCTGGTATTAGAAAAAAATATTGATGCTTACGAAAAGGGATATGGGTGATGAGGGGCACGGTTTGGCCCAAGAGGTGGCCTTTGCTGGTTTTGTTTGCGCCGTTTGTTCCTGCCTTGGCGCAGACACAAAATGGCATGGCGCAAGAGTTGTTGCGACAGCAGGAACGGGAACGTGTCCTGCGTGAGCAGCAAGAGAGCCTGCCTGATGTGCGTTTGCCGCCTGTGTAAATCCCCGCTCCCGAGCAATTGCCTGACAAGGAAAGTCCTTGTTTTCCTATTTCACAGATCGGGCTGGAGGGGGATCAGTCCCAGCGTTTTATTGGTGGCCGTTACTCGGTGCGTGGCTTTGATGGTGAGCTGATGCTCATGGGTGAGCGTGGCTGGGCCTGGCACAATGAAATCGGTGTATCAGTGGGTGCTTATTATGGTCATGTGGGTGGGCCGTCCACAAGCTGGCTTCAAGAGCGCAACTTAGCGGGTTCCGTGATTGGGCTGGGAGCAGGTGCCTGGCACCACCTTGCCTAACCATGGCGGCCAGCGGCAAGAGTGGCAGCACCACGTCTAGCGGTATTAGTGGCGCCCAAATCACCATTACAGATCAAGCTAAGCAACAGCTTCTGACAGGGGAAACACTGGATGAGCGTCTGGCCAGTTTGAACCGTGACGTATTGACGAGCCAGGACGGCAGCAATGCTCTTAAGCCGATTTTTAATGAGCAGGAAATTCAGGCGGGTTTTGAAATTGTCGGGGCTTTGCAACGTGAGACCGGCGTATTCCTGAACAATCGGGCCAAAGACGCCACAGCCGCCAAGAATGCATTGGATCGTGAGCGGAGCAAGCCGGAAGGTGAGCGTGATCCTGCCCGTTTGGCGGCGCTTGAACAACAGCTAAAAGCCACGGCAATCTGGGCCCCGGGTGGTGCAGGCCGTCAGGTGCTGACAGCCCTGGCGGCGGCCGCGGGGGGCAATGTGACAGGCGCCTCCTCACAGTTTGCCCAGAATCTGGTGGTCAATTACCTGCAACAGCAAGGGGCCGGGTTTATCGGCGGCTTAGTTAAAGATGGCACATTGACCGAAGGCAGCGCCTTGCATGCCGCCTTGCATGGTGTGCTGGCATGTGCGGGAGCGGCGGCCAGCGATCAAGCTTGTGCTGGCGGGGCACTAGGCGCTGCAAGCAGTAGCTTGTTGACCAATCTGTTCCTGGATCAACCGGGAGAGACGGCGCAGGCAAAAGAAGCGAAGCGCAATCTGATTGCAACGCTGATGGCCGGTATCAGTGCAACCGGTGGTCTGGAGGCGGCTACCGCCACCAACAGCGCCATTGCTGCTCTTGATAACAACTATCTGACGCAATCTTCGGTCGATAAAGTGAAAGCCTGCCTGAGCGGCAAGACATGTTCCTCCGAGGAGCAAAAGAAGGCCAGCCAGCAAGAGGCTGAACGGCTCAGTCAGTTTCTAGATAAAGAAATGAATGCGCTTTGCGCGGCCAATCCGCTTGGTGATGCATGTCGTACGGCGGTCAATACGGCCACGCAGTACATTGCCATGCAAGATGCCTGGGCCTTATTGAATGGAGACGTGACTCGTTCGTCCAAAAACACCTTTGATTATGTCTACAACAGCCTTGGAGCAGAGTCGCGCTTTGCGTTGTACTACAACACCATTGATAACCGTGCGGATTTCTTTGGGGCATCGGACCTTTATGAGCAGAACATTGGTTCGGGGGCGAAGTGGTATGGGGGTGCGGAAGATGTATCGAGGAGGTTCCTGACGGGGCTGGGTGCAGATGGAAGTGGATCTAGTTACACTTTTCTGATGGGGTCTTTATTGGCTGGCGTAAATGCACCCTCCATTTATGAGTGGCGAGCAGAAGCGGGTAACTCACTGATGGATGCTGGGTTTAGTAATTTCAGCAATTTGTATAATAAAACGATTAATAATGTTGTGTCTTGGGATATCAACCAATTAATGAGCGAGCAGAAAATTCTTCAGCCAATCCATGAAAAATACCTTACCGAAAGAATTATTTTCAGAACAGCATCAAGAATTTCAGGTTTTGATATTCTGGACTATGCATCACGAGTTCGCTTTGGTTGCAAGTTACTTGGATATAGTGAAGCGCAGGGATGTAAGCCATGAGTAAGTATCCTGTATTGAGAGTCATATTGGCTTTCTCTCTCGTTCCTATGTGGGGAGGGTTGTGTATGGGATTGGCAATTCTATTCACGATGCCTGCTTCCGATACCGTAGGGATTTTGTTGAATGTATGGCTTCAGTTCGTAATGTTGCTGCTCTCTATGGCTGTTGCCCTGTTCTTTGAAGTGGTTCCCGCAGCTATCTTGGGGGCGCTTTATGCTTGGATCAAGCTAAAACGAGGGGCATTGAGTTACTTGCTCGTTTTTATATGTGGAGGTTCTACAGCCTATGCTTGGACAGAGTATGTTTTTGGGTTGGGTGGAAATGATCTATCAGCTAGATTTCAACATGCTTATCCATTAATTTTGCAGAATATACAGTCAAAGGCATTCGTATTAGGGGCAATATTTTCGCTGATAACGGCGATAGTTGTTTTGCCTCCATCTAGGGGAGAGCAAAGCTTCAGGTCGTAAAAACCATTTCAAGCGGGTCGACAAATCTGCTCTAATGGGCAGTGGCCTGGATGCAGCTACCGGCACCAACAGTGCCATTGCTGCTCTTGATAGTATTAAGGGATTTGTTTAAGTACCCTAGCGGCGAATCATTTAATTCGTCTTGTGATAAGGGCTGAGGTTTGTTTATGTTTCGACTTCTGAGGTATAGCCAGAAACAGGGGGGTAAGCCATGAGTCCGCACCCACGCTGGCGTGTATTTTTGAGTTTCTTGCTGTGCCCCGTGCTGGCCGGCCCATTTATTGGGGTGTGGCTGGCCTTGTCGGGGTCACAGACCGGGGATGAGATATGGGTGGTGCTGGTAGGCAGTATGGCAGGTGCTTTGCTGGCCGCACTCAATGCGCTTATTTTCTATGGTGTTCCAGCGCTGCTATTAGCCTTGCTCTATAGCGTAGTGCAACCTCCAAAAACAGGGCTTAGTGTCTTATTGATTACCCTTCTGGGGGCGCTGACTGCCTTATTTTGGAATATGTTTGTGTTTCCCGGTCTAAAGGATTGGGTGAGTGCGTTGTTAGGGGGCGGCACCTCATTGTTCATGGCCCTATGGGCCTTACCTGAGCAGTCTCCAAATTCGCATCTGAAAGGCACGATGTCGGACAAGTAGAGCGAAATCGACTATGAATGTTGATGTGGGATGTAAATAGGTTCTAACAAGAATTAAAGCAAAGGGCCGATCATTTTTTACACCTTGTCTCAGTAGCGGGGAGTGTGAGCAAAGAGCACTAAGGGACAAGCGGTCACGGCAATCAATAGCGTCCATAGGCCTGCCAAGCTCGGTTGAATCACACTTTCATTTATGTTGCACTAGGGATGAAGCTGCATCGTCGCCGTACCACTTGGTGACAGCAGCAAGCTTTATGTTCTGAACGAGATTTCCTGGTCGTGGTGGCGATGAAAAACAGTAGACAGAGCCTGGTGAATAATCGGATGGATGCAGAGCAGACAGCCAGCGGCTTTACGCGTAGGTCTGGTTCGCGGTTCAGGGGCCTGATTGCAGCGGCCTTGGCTTTGGTGCTGGGCGGGACCATGCTGGGAGTGGCGCAGGGAGAACCGGTGCAGCCCGAGCAGCTTAGTTTTCCTAGCCTTGATACGTGGAAGGGAGATCAGGCTTTAACGCTGGACGGATACCTGTTCAAGCCGGCCGCTCAGGCGCCTTTTCCTGCTGTTGTTATGTTTCATGGCTGCGCCGGAGCATTATCTGCCAAGACCGGGCGCATCACCCCGCGATTTACCAAAATGGCGCAGTTGCTCAACGAGATGGGCTATGCGGTGTTGATGGTGGACAGCTTTAATCCACGCGGCGTGTCACAGATATGCACGACTCCTCTTGCGGATCGGGATATCAAGAACAGACACCGGGTCTTGGATGCTTATGGGGCCTTGCAATACCTGAACTCGCGCTCCGACATTGTTAGGAACAAGATCGGCGCCATCGGGTTTTCGCACGGGGGTAGCGGGGCACTGTCGGTAATGGATGCGACAAGTGAAGCGTATAGGCGTTCGGGCCAGCAATTTGCAGCAGCAGTGGCTTTGTATCCAGGTTGCGGCTGGCAGTCGCGCAAGCGTCCCGAGTTTTCGGCGTATGGCCCCTTGCTGATTTTAGCGGGCGAGAAAGACGATTGGACGCCGGTAGAGCCCTGCCGAGAGTTGGCTACCCGTAGTCAGCAGCGCAACGAGCCCGTTGAACTGCGCGTGTATGAAGGTGCCTATCATGCCTTTGACAGCGACAATGAGGTTTACGTCCGTAAAAATGTTCCCAACGGTGTTAATGGCGAGGCAAGGGTGCATGTAGGAGCCAATCCGGCTGCCCGCGAAGCGGCCTATGAACGCATCCGCGGGTTCTTCCGTGATCATTTGAGTTAACTCATCTGGAGTGCGCTATCCCTGTGCGGCGATAATCAAGGGATAGCGAACGTTAATGGGGTGCGGGCAGGGGATTGGGTTTGGTCAGCCCGCTGGGTTGATGGGGCAGTCCTGAGCGAATTCAATAATGAATTGCACACTGACATTGCCATTCCATTCGTTTTGATCCAGGCGATAAGCGGCTTCGATATGCTCGGGCAGCAAGGCGTCACGATTGAACCAGATGGCATCGAAGTATTCGCCGTTACGCTCCAGGTTCAGTTTCAAATGCTTGTTTTTCAGCAGGCGCTGCTGGCGAACAAAGAACCGGTCGCGGAATACGGGTGCTGGGAAACCTGCCCCCCAGACTTGTTTTTGCAGCATTCCAGCCACCGTGATATTGATGTGCTCAGGCTCCAGGGAGCCGTCTGTTTCAATGACGGGGTCAAATTGGAAGCGACCAGTGAGCTCTTGCACGGCCTCATCAAAAGCCTGCACAAAGACATCGTAATTGTCCTCTTCAATCGTCAGCCCGGCTGCCATGGCGTGGCCGCCAAACTTCAGAATCAGGCCAGGATAGCGTTTAGAGACCAGATCCAGTGCATCGCGCAGATGAACGTCGGGAATGGAGCGGCCTGAGCCTTTGATTTCGCCTTCATCACCTTGGGCGAAAGCCAGGGTCGGGCGCCAGTACTTTTCTTTCAGGCGGGAGGCCACCAGACCCACCACGCCCTGGTGCCATTCAGGATGATAAACGCAGACCGTGGCGCTGGTCTCCGGCTCGGCCAGTTCAGCTGCACGCAGTGCCTCTTCGCGCATGGTTTGCTCAATCGATCGACGATCCTGATTCATCTCCTCCAGTTCGCGAGCTAAATGGGCGGCCTCGTCTTCATCGTCCGTAATCAGGCAGCGTATCCCCAAGGCCATGTCGGCCAGTCGACCCGCGGCATTGATACGTGGGCCCAAGGCAAAACCCAGATCGAAAGCACTGGCCTGGCGGGGGTCACGACCGGCCACCTGGAATAGCGCCCGTAGTCCCACTTGCATTTGGCCTTTGCGCATGCGCTCCAGCCCCTGGGTGACAATCAGGCGATTGTTGGCATCGAGACTAACCACGTCGGCCACCGTACCCAACGCCACCAGATCGGCCAGCTCGTTCAGGCGTGGGCCACCATTGGCGTCAAGAACGCCGCGTTGACGCAGCTCGGCACGCAAGGCCAGCATCAGGTAAAAAATGACCCCGACGCCGGCCAGGTTTTTGGAGGGAAAGGCGCAGCCGGGCTGGTTGGGATTCACAATTGCCAACGCGTCGGGCAACTCATCGCCCGGTAAGTGGTGATCGGTGATCAGCACCTTCATTCCTGCCTGATGGGCAGCCTCGACGCCCTCAATACTGGCAATGCCGTTATCGACGGTGATGAGCAGATCCGGCTTGCCCGAGGGGTGTTGCTCGGCCAGTTCGACGACCGCTGGGGACAGGCCGTAGCCGGTTTCAAAGCGGTTGGGAACCAGAAAGTCCACAATGGCTCCCATGCTGCGCAGGGCGCGCAGGCCTACGGCGCAGGCCGTGGCACCATCACAATCGTAGTCGGCGATGATCAACATGCGATCACGACGGGCAATGGCATCGGCCAGCAGGGCAGCGGCCTCACGGGCCTGTGTCAGCATGGCAGGTGGAATCAGATTGCGCCAGGCTGGATCAATCTGCGCGGCGTCTGTCACTCCTCGGGAGGCCAGCAAGCGGGCCATTAAATCGTGAATTCCGGCCTGTTTCAGGGCTTGGCTGGCGGCTTCTTGGACGGGACGGGTTTTCAGGATAGGGGTGACCACCACTGACTCCAGTTAGAGTGTTGTTTGAACAGGGAAAAAGGCCAGATACGGCGCGCCGCGGGACCGACGTGAGCGTAGCGGTCCAGTCCGGTCAACACCAGCTCTGGCATGGGCCCTGTGAGCAAGGGGGCAAGCAGGGTGCGATCCAATTGGGCCAGTTGTTCAAGCCAAAGCCCCCAGTCTTGCCGTATCAAGCTGTCATGCAAATCATCCACTAGATGCAAGTCCCCAGGTTCGCGGCCTAACTGCTGGCAGGACGCCCCACCAAATAGCCACAAGCTGTTGACACTGGGTAAACCTGCCTGTTCGCGCTGCCGATTGTCGGGCAGGGCAAAGGCCAGCATCTGAAATTCATTGATCAGACGACGCCAGGGGCGGGTTTGCACATCTTGAGTCCACCAATTGTTCAAATTGCTTTGACTGACCAGTTCTGTTGAGGCCGCTTGCACCGTAAAATCAGCCGGTGGTGTGACGCGCCACCATTCGGGGCTGAGATACTCGAATTGAAAGCCAGTGTCGTCCAGGTACGGAGCAATGGCCTGCAACAAGGCTCGGCTGTAGGATTCGGACAAGGCCAATTGGTCGGCGGGGATCAGCATGGCGCCCTCGCGTGACGGGGCAATGTGTACCAGTTCGGCCAGCCAGACAGGCTGATCCGGTGCTACCGAGTGGATTTGTTTCAACTGACGTAGCCGCAAAGGGGCCAGACCTGCGCTAAGATGCTGGGCTTGGTCCCCCGTAAAACCGTGGGCCTGCAACAGCCAGGATTGTGCGGGTGTACACAGGTCCGTCGCTGGGTCGCGTACCGACAGGGTGCCTGTGCCCTGAGTCAGTAGTTGAATCAGCGCAGGGGCCTTCTGGGGCAAGTGTTTAATGAGTTCGCGCGCGATGGCCGGTTCCGGCAGCGCGCCGTTGATTACGATCTGCATGACAGCGATTGTAGTGTTTTCTTTGAGGCGATAGCAGCTCGCATGGGATACGAATTTTGGATTGGGGCGCGGTATGCCGGTCTGGCCAAAGGCCGCAAACGGCGTGGCGGACACAAAGACCGCTTTGTGTCCTTTATTGCGGGCAGTTCAATGGCGGGGATTGCCCTGGGCGTGGCCGCGCTGATTGTTGTGCTCTCCGTGATGAATGGTTTTCAGACTCAGGTGCGTGATCGCATGCTCTCAGTCTTGCCGCATATTGAACTGATTGTGCGCAATGCCGATCATCAGCAGGTCTTGAACGAATGGAACGCTCTGGCGCAAAAAGCCCAGACCAATCCCGCTGTGGTGGGGTCCGCTCCGTATGTTGCGGGGCAGGGTATGTTGGTGCGCAGCAACCAGCTGATGGGGGTGCAGGTGCGCGGGATTGAGCCCGGACAAGAGAGCAAGGTGTCCGAGTTGGCCCAGCAAATGGTCATGGGCCGACTGGAGAATTTGCAACCGGGCACCTTCGGTATTGTGCTGGGTGAGCAGTTGGCCAATCAGCTGCGAGTCAGCACTGGCGACACGGTGATGTTGATGGCTCCGCAAGGCTCGATATCGCCGGCGGGGTTTTCACCGCGCATGCGTCAGTTTACCGTCACCGGTGTGTTCTCCTCGGGCTATTACGAGTACGACGCCAGTCTGGCGTTTGTGAACGTGGAAGATGCCTCGAAGATCTTTCGTGACAGCGGCAACAGCGGCGTGCGTCTGCGTATCAAAGACATGCAGCAAGCCCCTTTGGTGGGACAGGAATTGGCCAGCGCCATGCCGCGTAATGTGCTGGTGTCGGACTGGACCGCCAATAACCGTACCTGGTTTGCAGCTGTTCAAACTGAAAAGCGCATGATGTTTCTAATTCTGGCGCTGATTGTGGCCGTTGCTGCCTTTAACTTGCTGTCGTCGCTGGTTATGGCTGTCAAGGATAAACAGTCGGATATTGCGATTTTGCGCACCATTGGCGCCACGCCTAGCGAGATTGCTCGCATTTTTCTGGTTCAGGGGTCGCTGATCGGGGTGGTGGGTACCCTGTTGGGTGTGGGGCTGGGCACGCTGATTGCCTACAATATCGACGTGATCGTGCCCTTTATTGAAAACCTGATGGGTCGTAAATTCCTGCCCCAGCAGATTTATTTCATTAGTGAACTGCCATCCAATCCGCAGGTTTACGATATTGTGCTGATTGCCTTCGTTTCCCTGGTGTTGTCTTTCCTGGCCACGCTGTACCCCAGCTGGCGTGCCTCCAAGCTCCAACCTGCACAGGTGCTGCGTCATGACTGATCTTAACGCTCCCACCGTGTTGCGCGCCCGCGATGTCAGTGTTCAGTACGAAGAAGGCGGCAACACTATCCACGTACTTTCGGGTGTGAATCTGGAAGTATGCCGTGGTGAGATGGTGGCCATTATCGGGGCTTCCGGTTCGGGGAAAAGTACCTTGCTGCATGCTCTGGGTCTGCTGGATAAACCTAATTCAGGCAGTATCGAGGTCAACGGCACGCAGACGGAAAGCCTGAATGAAGGCGAGCGCAGCCAGTTGCGCAACAAGGTGCTGGGTTTTGTCTACCAGTTTCATCATTTGCTGCCTGAGTTTGATGCTTTGGACAATGTGGCCATGCCTTTGATCGTGCGACGCATGAAGCGCAAAGAAGCCCGCGAGCAGGCTCAGCAGATTTTGGAGCAGGTGGGTTTGTCGCAGCGTGTGCATCACTATCCGGGCCAGTTGTCCGGGGGGGAGCGTCAACGGGTCGCTCTGGCGCGCGCCCTGGTGACACGACCAGCCTGCGTGCTGGCGGACGAGCCCACGGGCAATCTGGATCGCTATACCGCCGAAGGCATGTTCGAGCTGTTGAGCCGGGTCAATGAGGAGTTTGGCACGGCGTTTGTGATCGTCACCCATGATCAGGCTCTGGCCTCCTTGGCGCATCGTCAGTTGCTGATGGACAAGGGGTATTTGACCCAGGAAATCAGAGCCAATCGACCGTCCTGACACCCGGCCGGACGCGATGTGGCCCAGTGTATCTGCTCTTTGCTGACCTGAAGGGGCTATTGTCGGAATTCTGTAATGCTTATCGACACACATTGTCATCTGGATGCTCCTGAATTTGACCGGGACCGTGAGCAAGTCATGGCGCGCGCCCGCGCAGCCGGTGTGCAGTCGATTGTGGTGCCGTCGGTCGCCGTGTTTGATTTTCAGACGGCTCGCGAGACCGCCTTGGCAGCGCCCGGTGGTGTGTATGCGCTGGGTATTCATCCATTGTTTACACCGGGAGCAGGGGTAACGGACCTGCAGGCCTTGGAGCGGGAAATCCAGTTGCGGCTGCCTGATCCTCGTCTAGTCGCTTTGGGCGAGATCGGTCTGGATTACTTCGTACCCGAATTGAAAACCGACGAGGCCAGCCGTCATCAGGAATGTCTGTTTGACGCCCAGTTGGGCCTGGCGCAACGCTATGGTCTGCCTGTCCTTCTACATGTTCGCCGCTCCCAGGATCGCGTGCTGAAATATCTGCGCCAATATCCCGCAGTCGGCGGGATTGCCCATGCTTTTAATGGTAGCGAACAGCAAGCGCAGATGTTTGTGCGCCAGGGCTATGCCTTGGGTTTCGGCGGGGCCATGACATTTGGCCGCGCCAAACAGATTCGCCGTTTGGCGCAGGCGTTGAGTCTGGCTGATATGGTGCTGGAGACCGATGCTCCAGATCTGGCCCCGTCCTGGCTGGTGGAGCCCGGGACTGCCTTGGCGTCGGTTCGTAACGAACCGGCACAGGTGTATGGGGTGGCCGACAGTCTGGCGCAGTTGCGAGGGCTTAATGTGGCAGATGTGATTGCGCAGACTGGAGCCACGGCCCGCCGAGTTTTGCCTCGCCTGGATGCATTTCTGTCGAGCCAGGGACAGTGAATGCGCTTGAGCGATCAGGGTGCGACTGTCTTTTCCCATAACGGTTTTCGCCCTGTCATGTCGCGCCTCTTCTTGACCCGGTTTTGACGGGTTGATGGACGGTTGCGGGAAAGATTCGTAGGTACAAGCCGAGGTGAGCAAAGTTGTTTGCCGTAACGGTCTGATGGTGCCTGGACTCCTAAGCTACAGATTTGGCTTGGGGGCGATATGGCAGGACAGAACGCATGATAGGGCGGGCATGTCTGGCTGCCTTTGTGGCTGCTGCAACATTTACCCATTTTCTGGCACCGTCTTATTTAGGGTATTCAGTCTGGTGCTGGCTGGGTGCAGCGCTGCTGTGCCTGGTGCTAGTCCCACGGTTTCCCGTGAGCTATGTCCTGGTGTTTGCCTTCTTGGGGGCCGGCTACAGCGTTTGGCACATACAGGATCGACTCAGCCAGTCTGTCCTTGAGGAAGATACCAATAAAGTCAGTCGTGTCGAGTTGGAAATCCTTTCTTTAGTGCAGGCAGGACCCAGCCACAGGCAGTTTCAAGCACGGGTTTTGCGCTCCCAGCCGCCGGGTTTGCCAGAGCATATCCTGGTGCGCTGGAATGCAGCCCAACGGTACTCTTTGTATCGAGAGCCCCCTGACCATCACTTCCCGGAACTGATGCCTGGCCAGCGTTGGCGGATGTCTCTCTTAGTTCGACCCCCGCAAGGAGCACGTAACCCCCACGGTTTCGATGCAGAGCGTCATGCCATCACTCAAGGCTGGCGGGCTGTTGGCAGTGTGCGGGGTCAGCCGCAACTCCTGGCTTTTGATCCGGCTGATTCCTGGCATACGTGGACTGAGCGCGTGCGTCATCATCTTCGCAAGCTCTTGCTGCCTTATGTGCAGGAGCGGCGCTGGGGCGGGGTGATGTTGGCGTTGTCCTTGGGGGATCAAGCCAGCATCGCTGCGCCGGACTGGCTGATTTTTAATCGCAGCGGGCTGACTCATTTAGTGTCCATCAGTGGCACGCACGTTACCTTTCTGGCTGTGCTTCTAGCCGGTCTGGTGTCCTGGTGCTGGCGACGTGTCCGCTGGGGACGCTGGGTACTGGCTGAGCAGATTCCGGCTCAGCTCGCTGCTACCTGGGTAGGGATTGCGGGGGCGGGGGTGTATTGCCTTATAGCAGGCTGGGGGGTGCCAGCCCAACGTACGTTCTTGATGTTGCTGGTGGTGGGCCTGTGTCGTGTCCGGGGTTTGCATTTGGGCGCGGGCCGAACCTTGCTGCTTGCGGCATGGGTCGTGGTGTTGCACGACCCCTGGGCGGGGCTGACGACCGGGTTTTATTTGTCCTTTGGGGCTGTATCGGTTCTGTTCGCTTTTGCTCAGCTCATGGGACGGGTGCCGCCAGCTGGGGCGTGGTGGCAGCGTTGGGGACGCAGAATAGGGTTTGCCGCCTGGCTGCAGATTCTGGTTACCCTGGCCTTGTTGCCCGCCGTGGCTCCCTTGTTCCACGAGGTATCTCTGGCTTCCTTGCCCGCCAATGCGTACGCCATCACCTTGATCGGTTCGATTGTCACGCCCTTGGTGCTGCTGTTATTGATCCTGGTCGCACTCCAGGCACCGTCGGCCTGGTGTGAGTCCCTCGCTTATCTCGCTCATGCCGTGCTGGACTTCACGATGCAGCCCACGGTATGGCTGGCTGAGCGCCACCTGGCGAGCGTTCCGGTGCCTGCGCAACACTGGGCCTGGACTGTGCTGGCTTTGCTGGGGGTCTTGCTTCTGCTCTTGCCCCGAGGGTTTGTGTCCCGCTTGAGCGGCTTGTCGCTGTTGATCCCCGCTCTGGCGATTCGCCCCTCTTTACTTCAGGAAGGGGACTGGGATTTATTTGCGCTGGATGTCGGCCAGGGCAGTGCCGTAGTCTTGCGTACCCGCAGTCAGGTATTGGTATTTGACGTGGGAAACCGTTATGGCCCTGATTCGGACGAGGGCAAACGCAGCATCGCCCCTTGGCTCAAAGCAGCAGGGATAGGGCAGATAGATACCTTGGTGCTGTCCCATGCCGATATGGATCATGTGGGCGGGACGCGCAGCGTCTTGCAGGCCGCCCCGGTCAGTCGGTCATACAGTAGCTTTGATCTGGACCTGCATGTGAGTCGGGAGGAGCGCCTGTTGGGCGTTGCGACGGGCTCCACTCCGCGCCCAGAGCAGATCCGGCGCTGCGAACAGGATGTCAGTTGGGAAGTGGATGGCGTGCGTTTTCGCTTCTGGTGGCCGCCGGCTGAGCCGAGCAGTGACAAGGCTGCCTCCGGTCGCGAGGAGGACAAGAATGCCGTCAGCTGCGTGCTGGAGGTTCAAGGTGCCCGACACAGCGCTTTGCTGTTAGGCGATGCCGGTGTCGCGCAGGAGCAAGCCATTGTGGCGGCTGGCGTGGGGCCCATTGATGTGGTTGTGGTCGGCCACCATGGGTCCCGGACTTCCTCGGGGGCTCATTTTGTCAAACAGATGCAGGCGGGGCTGGCGATTGCCCAACTGGGGTGGTGGAATCGTTTCGGCCACCCCCATGCCCTGGTGCAGGCTCGTTGGGAGCGATCAGGAGCTTTGTTTCTGCGTACCGATCAATGGGGGGCTTTGACGGTGGAGTCACGTCCGTCAGCCTTGTATTACTTTGGCGAGCGTGACCGCTACGCCCGCTACTGGCAATCGTCCCCACCGCCCTGAGCGGGGACATAAACGGCAGGGTAAAGCCGTCAGCCTGGGCTACAATAGCCCTTTATCTGTCAAATTCTTGTCCGAGCGTTCATGACAACTGATCTACAGGAGCCGCGCCTCAATTGGGTTATGTGTGCCAGTGCCGCAGGCACGCATCGCATGGCGTACTGGGAGTGGGGCGATCCCGATAACGATCAGGTCCTGATGTGCGTACACGGGCTGACGCGTACAGGCCGGGATTTTGACCTGCTGGCTCAGCGGCTGTCCAGCCGCTATCGCGTCATTGCTCCTGACGTGGTGGGACGAGGTCGCTCGGACTGGCTGATTGACCCCGCCGCCTATGCCATCCCGCAATACGTGGCTGACATGCTCGTGTTGATCGCCCGCGTGAAGCCGGCACGGCTGGATTGGGTCGGTACCTCCATGGGGGGCTTGATTGCGCTGGGCTTGCAAGGTGCGCAAGCCATGTCGGCCTTGCTGCGACCCACACGCCCCGGCCCAGGCTTGGCATCAGCGCCTTTGCAACTGCCTTTAGGGCGGGTGGTGCTCAACGATGTAGGGCCGGCGCTGAATCTGACAGGTCTGCAACGCATCAGCGAATACGTGGGCCAAGCCGTTCAGTTTGAGACTTTCGAGCAGGCGGTGGACTATGTGCGGTCTGTCTCGGCCTCGTTTGGGGAACACTCCGCCGAAGAATGGGCACAGATGTCCCGTTACGTGTTTGTGGAGCATGAAGGAAAGTGGCGTCGTCATTATGACTTGCGCTTGTCACAAGCCTTTGCCCAGCAGGCGGATGTGGACTTGGAAGCAGCGCAGGCTTTGCTCTGGGGGGCTTATGAGGGTTTGCCAGACAAGGTTCTGATTATGCGCGGTCAGGAGTCTGATCTGCTGAAACCAGAGGTGGCGCAGGAAATGTTGCAGCGCAATCCGAATTCCCAACTGGTGACCATCCCCAAGGTGGGGCATGCGCCCATGCTGCGCAATGCCGAGCAGATCAACCACATCGATTACTTTCTTGCTGGATAGCCCCTTATGAGTGTTCAGGCCTGCCTGCCCGTTGATCTGCATTGCCATTCCATTTATTCAGATGGGGTGCTCAGCCCCGCAGAACTTGCTGAGCGTGCGCATGCTAACGGTGTGAAGCTGTGGGCCCTGACAGATCATGACGAAATCGGTGGCCTCAAGCAGGCCCGGCACCATGCCGAGCGGTTGGGAATGGGGTTTGTTGACGGGGTGGAAATCTCCGTTACCTGGGCGAACAAAACCATCCATATTGTGGGTTTGGGTGTGAACCCGGACCACGAGCCGCTGCACCAGGCCTTGCAGGACGTGCGTGCTGGTCGTGGACAGCGCGCCCGGCAAATGGGCGAGCGTCTGGCGGAGCTGGGGTTTCCTGACGCGTACGAAGGCGCAGTGCCCTTTGCAGCCAACCCGGAGTTGATCAGCCGAACGCACTTTGCGCGCTTTTTGGTGCAGCAAGGATATTGTGCCGATATGAACGAAGCCTTTCGTCGTTACCTGGCTGATGGTAAACCTGCTGCGGTCGAAACCGTGTGGGCCAGTCTGGAGGAAGCGGTAGGCTGGATACGCGAGTCGGGTGGTAAAGCCATTATTGCTCACCCGGGACGTTATGAGCTGGACGACACCCGCAGTCATGCTTTGTATAGCCAGTTTCTGGAATTGGGGGGCGTCGGGATTGAAGTGTTGACGGGCAGTCACTCTGCTCAGGAATACAGTGTGTATACCCAGGTGGCGCGCAGTTATGGTTTTGAAGTGTCTTGCGGGTCGGATTTTCATGGCCCCCGTGAAGGGCGGATTGATTTGGGCGGTTTGCCGCCTTTGCCTTTGGGGTTGAAGCCTGTCTGGCATGAGTGGCTGTAGCAGGAGCAATCAAAACGATGAATAAAGCCTTTGTAAAAGAGTCCGATCAGGACGATGACGACGATCTGGACACGCCGGCTAGCGCGCTGCCTAGCGGCACCAAAAACTATATGACGGTTCTGGGCTATCGCCGTTTGCGCAGCGAATTGAGCCATCTAATGAACAAAGAACGCCCCGAAGTCGTACAGATCGTCTCCTGGGCCGCCTCCAATGGCGATCGTTCAGAAAACGGCGATTACCTGTACGGTAAGAAACGCCTGCGTGAAATTGACCGTCGCATCCGTTTTTTGACTAAACGTCTGGAAATTGCGGAAGTGGTCGACCCCGGCTTGCAGCCGAACCCGGATCAGGTGTTTTTTGGTGCAACTGTGGTGTACAGCGACAGCCAAGGTGAAGAGTTCACCATCACGATTGTGGGAGTGGACGAGGCCGAGCCTTTGCAAGGGCGTATCAGCTGGATTTCACCGGTTGCCCGTGCTCTGATTAAAGCGCGTGAAGGCGATACGGTTGTGTTGCGTACCCCGGCCGGCAAGGAAGAGCTGGATATTCTGAGCGTGTCCTACCCTGAACCTGCCCCCGCCCCGGATCTGGATGGAGACAGCCCGATTTGAATCCCGTGCCTGGCCCGTACTGGAGATTGCGGGGCGCCAATCGCTCCGGTCCCTCAAGACGTCCTGTCGCGCTTGCCGGGGTGATCGTGTCTGCAACCCTGGTCGCGAGCCCGTTGTTGGATCTGAATTTTCCTTTTTGTGCACGCCATTTAGTGATGTGACCTCTTGTGTCGCTTCCGGTTAAAATGGCGTGTTTTCTATTTCTCCCACTTTTTTGCCCCTCCCGTATCGTGAGCCAAATCCTGTACTTTCCCGGTTCGTCCGTGCTCTCCGCATTTCGTCGTGAGCGTTTGCTAGAGCGTATCGAGCAGCGTCAACTGCCAGTTGCCGACATTCTTGCCTTGCATGAATACTACGTCTGGACTGAAGAGTCCGGTCTGGATGCCAGTGCCCGTCAGCACCTGAGCGATCTGCTGGACGATGGTCTGCCTGCGCTGGACCCGCAGCCGCCCAAGGGCGCTTTGGTGCTGCGCGTTGTACCTCGACTGGGCACCGTGTCGCCCTGGGCCAGTAAAGCGACTGATATCGCCCACAACTGTGGTTTGCAGGCCGTCCGTCGTATTGAACGCGGTGTGCGCTACATCATTACTCCCAAGCGTGGATTGTTAGGCGCTAAAGAGCTGGATCAGGCGCAGCTGGAGCAACTGGCTGACTTGCTGCATGATCGCATGACCGAGACGGTAGTGGGTCTGGATTTTGACGGACAGGCCTTGTTTACCCAACTGGAGGGCAAGCCGATCCAGACCGTGGATATTCTGGGCGGTGGCGTGGCAACCTTGAAACAGGCCAACGAGCAAATGGGTCTGGCGCTGTCCGAAGATGAAATTGAATACCTGATGGAGGCCTTTACACGTCTGGGTCGTAACCCGCACGATGTGGAGCTGATGATGTTCGCCCAAGCCAATAGTGAACACTGCCGTCACAAGATTTTTAACGCACAGTGGGTAATTGACGGTCAAAGCCAGGGTAAGACCTTGTTTGGCATGATTCGTGAAACCCATGCTGCTCAGCCTGAAAACACCGTGGTGGCTTATGCCGATAATGCCGCCATCATGACGGGCGGTCCAGCCACTCTGTTTCACGCCGGTATCAACGATCAGGCCAACGAGCCCGTGTATCAGCGTCACGAAGCGCTGGTTCACACGTTGATGAAGGTGGAAACGCACAACCATCCCACCGCGATTGCTCCATTTCCTGGCGCATCGACGGGTGCCGGTGGCGAGATTCGTGACGAAGGCGCAACCGGCCGTGGCTCCAAGCCCAAAGCGGGTTTGACCGGCTTTACCGTGTCCAATCTGTGCTTTCCTGAACAAATGGAACCTTGGGAAAAAGACTCCCACGGTATTCCTGACCGTATCGCCAGCCCGCTGGACATCATGATTGAAGGCCCGATTGGTGGTGCTGCCTTCAATAACGAATTTGGTCGTCCCAATCTGCTGGGTTACTTCCGTACCTTTGAACAAACGGCTGGCGATCAGCGCTGGGGCTATCACAAGCCCATCATGATTGCCGGTGGTCTGGGCTCGATTGACGATCGCCTGACTCACAAAGATCCTCTGCCAGTGGGCGCCTTGCTGATTCAGCTGGGTGGTCCCGGCATGCGTATTGGTATGGGTGGTGGCGCTGCGTCCAGTATGGGCGTGGGCGCCAACCGTGCTGAGCTGGATTTTGACTCCGTGCAGCGTGGCAACCCGGAAATGGAGCGTCGTGCCCAGGAAGTGATTGACCGCTGCTGGCAACAGGGCGAGAACAATCCCATTATTGCTATCCACGACGTGGGGGCGGGTGGTTTGTCCAATGCCTTCCCAGAGCTGGTCAACGATGCCGAGCGTGGCGCCATTTTTGAACTGACGCGCGTTCCTTTGGAAGAATCGGGTCTGTCGCCCGCCGAAATCTGGTCCAACGAATCGCAGGAGCGGTACGTCCTGGCTATTTTGCCCAAGGACTTGCCGCGTTTCGAGCGCATCGCTCAGCGCGAGCGTTGCCCCTTTGCCGTCGTGGGTGTGGCTACCGAAGAGCGCCAGTTGCGTGTGACGTTCGGTGAGGGTCTGCCTGGTGTGGACGACGTGCATACCCCCAAGAGCATCGAGGAGCGTCCTGTAGACGTGCCTATGGACGTGATTCTGGGCAAGGCGCCACGTATGGAGCGTGACGTCAAACGTCTGCAAGGGGTGGCTGAGCCGCTGGACCTGACGGAAATCCCCTTGGTCGATGCCATGCATCGGGTGCTGCGTCATCCCACCGTGGCCAACAAGACTTTCCTGATCAGCATTGGTGACCGTAGCGTGGGTGGCTTGTGCAGTCGCGATCAGATGGTTGGCCCATGGCAAGTGCCCGTGGCCGACTGCGCCGTAACCTTGGCTGACTTTGAAGGTGTGCGTGGCGAAGCCATGTCCATGGGCGAGCGTAGCCCTAGCGCCATGATCGACGCTGCTGCCTCCGGCCGTATGGCCGTGGCTGAAGCCCTGACCAACCTGGTCGCCAGCGATGTGCGTGACCTGAAAGACGTCAAGCTGTCTGCCAACTGGATGGCGGCGTGCGGTGTAGACGGCCAGGATGCTGCCTTGTTTGACACGGTTCAGGCCGTCAGCCAGTGGTGCCAAAGCCTGGGTCTGTCCATCCCGGTGGGCAAGGACTCGCTGTCCATGCGCACCAGCTGGGAGCAGGACGGCGAATCCCGTCAGGTGATTTCTCCGGTTTCTCTGGTTGTGACTGCGTTTGCCCAAGTGGCCGATGTGCGTCGCACGCTCACCCCTCAATTGCAAACCAAAGCGGGTGATACTGCCTTGATCCTGATTGACCTGGGGCAGGGCAAGCAGCGCATGGGCGCCTCCGTTCTGGCTCATGCCTTCAATCAGGTCGGACAGTCCGTCCCCGATATGCAGGATGCCCAGGCCATGCTGTCGTTTGTGAAGGTGATCCGTCAGTTGGCCGATCAGGATCTGATCCTGGCCTACCACGATCGATCCGATGGCGGTCTGGCTGCCACCGTGGCTGAAATGGCGTTTGCCGGGCATACCGGCGTGTCCGTGAATCTGGACATGTTGACTATTGACCCACACGCCGCGGACTGGGGGGATTACAAGATCCGCGCCGAGCAAGTTGCCGTACAGCGGGATGAACTTACCTTGCGCGCTCTGTTCAATGAAGAGGCCGGTGCTGTGATTCAAGTACCGCTGGCCCAGCGCGACCGGGTTATGCAAACTCTGCGTGAGGCAGGCTTGTCGGCTCACTCCCACGTCATTGGGGGTCTGAATAAAAACGATCAGATCGAGTTCTACCGTGATGGCGCCTGCATTTATCAGGCACCTCGGGTTGAGCTGGCCCAACAGTGGAGCGAAGTCAGCCGCCGTATCATGGAGCGGCGTGACAATCCCGCTTGCGCCCAGGCTGAATTCGAACGCTGGCAGGATGTGGAAGATCCCGGTATCAGCCCGCGTGTTCTGTTCAATCCGCAGGAAGACATTGCCGCTCCTTTCATCGCTACCGGTAAGCGCCCCCGCGTTGCCATCTTGCGCGAACAGGGTTGCAACAGCCAGGTCGAAATGGCCTGGGCCTTTGACACAGCCGGTTTCGAGGCCGTGGACATACACATGACCGATTTGCTGTCGGGCCGCGCATCGCTCGAAGGCATGCAGGGCATGGTGGCTGTAGGTGGCTTCAGTTATGGGGACGTGCTGGGCGCCGGTGAAGGCTGGGCCAAAACCATTCGTTTCAACAGTCAGTTGTCCGATCAGTTCGCGGCGTTCTTTGGACGTAGCGATACCTTTGGTTTGGGTATTTGTAATGGTTGTCAGATGATGGCCGCCTTGGCTCCCATGATCCCAGGCGCAGAATTCTGGCCGCGCTTTACCCGTAACCAGTCGGAAAAATACGAAGCGCGTTTCTCCAGTGTGGAAATTGCTGCGTCGCCGTCCCTGTTTTTCAAGGGCATGGAAGGCACCCGCTTGCCGGTTGCCGTGGCTCATGGTGAAGGCTTTGCCAACTTCCAGCGTCAGGGCGATGCGTCCAAGGTCGCCGCTGCGGTTCACTTCGTGGATCATCGTGGTCAGCGTACCGAGCAGTACCCGCTGAATCCCAACGGCAGCCCCGACGGCTTGACGGGTGTGACCACGGCAGATGGCCGCTTTACCATCATGATGCCGCACCCGGAACGCGTGACCCGCAACGTCATGATGTCCTGGACGCCAGCGCAGTGGGGCGCAGCTGATCAGGGGGCTGATCAGATGGCAAATGGTGGATTTACTCCCTGGATGCGGATGTTTCGCAACGCTCGGGTCTGGATTGCGTAATTGCTTACGCGTATAATCGATTTTTGGACGGAGTTATAAAGCATGCGTCTCATCAAGAAAGCACTGACCTTCGACGATGTGTTGTTGGTTCCCGCTTACTCCGAGGTTCTGCCTCGCGATACATCCTTGCTCACCCGCTTTACGCGGGACATCACCCTGAATATTCCGCTGGTTTCGGCTGCCATGGACACGGTTACCGAAGCGCGTCTGGCTATTGCCATGGCACAGGAAGGCGGTATCGGGATCATCCACAAAAACCTGACAGCCGATGCCCAGGCGCGTGAAGTCGCACGTGTGAAGCGTCACGAGTTCGGTATTGTGATTGACCCGGTCACGGTCACGCCCACCATGAAGGTGCGCGATGCCATCAATCTGCAGCGCCAGCACGGTATTTCCGGTCTGCCTGTGGTGGAAGCCGGTAAATTGGTGGGTATTGTCACCAACCGCGATCTGCGCTTTGAAGACCGCCTGGATCTGCCTTTGCGCGATGTCATGACGCCCCAGGAGCGTCTGATCACCATGCACGAAGGTGCCACGCTGGATGAGGCCCAGGCCTTGATGCACCGTCACCGCCTGGAGCGCGTGCTGATTGTGAACGATCAGTTCCAGCTGCGTGGTCTTGCCACTGTCAAAGATATTGTCAAGAACACCGAGCATCCACTGGCCAGCAAAGACAGCCACGGTCAGTTGCGTGTCGGCGCTGCGGTCGGTGTGGGTGATGGTACGGAAGAACGAGTCGAAAAACTGGCCGCAGCCGGTGTGGACGTAGTGGTGGTGGATACGGCCCATGGTCACTCTCGTGGCGTTATCGAGCGTGTTCGCTGGGTCAAGAAGAATTTCCCGCGCATTCAGGTCATTGGCGGCAATATTGCCACGGCGGAAGCGGCCCGTGCGCTGGTCGAAGCGGGTGCAGATTGCGTCAAGGTCGGGATCGGCCCAGGCTCTATTTGCACGACGCGTATCGTGGCCGGTGTGGGTGTGCCGCAAATTACCGCGATTGCGGATGTCGCCAAGGCCTTGGAAGGTACGGGCGTGCCGCTGATTGCTGACGGTGGTATCCGCTTCTCGGGCGATGTGTCCAAGGCCCTGGCTGCGGGTGCGTCTGCCTGCATGATGGGTGGCATGTTTGCCGGTACCGAGGAGTCTCCTGGTGAAGTAGTGCTGTTCCAGGGCCGTTCGTACAAGTCCTACCGTGGTATGGGTAGCTTGGGCGCCATGGTTGATGGTTCAGCGGACCGCTACTTCCAGGACCCTTCCAATAACGCAGACAAGCTGGTCCCAGAAGGTATTGAAGGCCGTGTGCCCTACAAGGGCAGTGTCATCGCCATTATTTACCAATTGGTGGGCGGCATTCGTGCTTCCATGGGTTACTGCGGTTGCAAATCCATCGAGGAATTGCATGCCAAGGCCGAGTTCGTGGAAATTACGGCTGCGGGTGTACGTGAGTCTCATGTGCACGATGTGCAGATCACCAAAGAGGCGCCAAACTACCGCGCCGACTGATCGTAGTCAGTCTCTTGCATGCCAAAAAACGCCAACCTGTGGGTTGGCGTTTTTTTTTGCCATGCCGCTTTCCTGTCTGACCGTAGTGGGCGGCCGCCTGTATGGATCAGGATGGGAACGTGGCGGGCGAGGTTTTTCGCTGCATGGAGGCCTTCCTCTGCGGATGGCACGGGCAAATGCGTCTTTGCGAACTTTATCGACCTGATGTCCCGGCGTTCCCGCAGACTGACTAGTCGGCGATTTCCACGAGCAAGCGACTTAGCAAATCGGGATGGGTGATAGCCGCACTATGCCCGGTTTCCAACTCCCTAAATTCCCAGTCCTTTTGCTGGCGGGCCCACTCGCGCGAGGTGTCTACCGCGCGAAACACCGGCTGCGTGCAGGAAATATAAGTGCAGGGGCGGGAGTTACCGATGACCGGGTTTTGCAATACTAAAGCTGATCTGTAAACGCTCAGGGGTTGTGGAGTCAGGCGATTGCCGACAAAGCGCAGATCTTCTGTAGCATGCAGTCCCAATGCATTCAGGGGAGGAGGGGGGACAGCGGGAATGGTGCTTTGGCCGGCCGAGGCGATCATGCTCTCCACCATTTTTTCAGGCAGGGTATCAAACGTGCTGGTGCCGCTAGGCAGAATAAAGGCATCCAGATAAATCAGATGACGTATGCAACGTGGCATGACATCGGCCACGCCGCTGATCACCAGGCCTGCAAAGCTGTGGCCAACCAGCACGACATTGGACAGATCTTCCCAGCGTATCAAATTGGCGACATCATCCACAAAGGTATTCAGGGTGATGTCCGGACCCAGTAAATGACTGCGCTCGCCCAGGCCCGTCAAGGTGGGGGTGTAGACTTTGTGTCCTTTGGCCTGGAGCCGTTCAGCCAGCCGGGACCAGCACCAGCCACCGTGCCAGGCGCCGTGAACCAGTACAAATGTCAGGCTGCCCGATACCTCGTCGGTATCTTGCTGGCATTCGTAGGCAAAGCCACGCGAACGTTCGTCAGCAGCACCAGAGGCGGGAATATAGCTGCCCCCGCTTTGCGGTGGACCGGCCTGTGCAGGTCGGGATTCATGGTGTTCATTGAGCTCGTTTGAATGAGGGGTACGACTCGAAGACATGCTGAAACTCCCAAAATGGCTGCATGTACTGTAGCTGCCTTGCCGCATGAATGCCAGTGATGCAGGACAATTTCGGCCTGGAGTATTTCTACGGCTCCCTAAGCGGCGCTACACAGCGTAAAATAGACTCTTTACCGCTTTATTATTGGCTCGATACTTTCATGCACCAGCGAATTCTGATTCTTGATTACGGCTCCCAGGTCACCCAACTTATTGCGCGCCGCGTGCGCGAAGCTGGTGCTTACTGTGAAATTCATCCCGGTGATGTCAGCGATGAATTTATCCGCTCCCAAGAAGGCCTGAAAGGGATTATTTTGTCGGGCAGCCATGCGTCAGTCTACGCCGACGACGCTTTGCAAGTTCCCGCTGCGGTTTTTGAAGCAGGCGTTCCCGTTCTGGGCATTTGCTACGGCATGCAAGCCATGGCCCGCCAATTGGGCGGCGTTACCGAAGGCTCCGACAAGCGCGAATTTGGCTATGCTGAAGTGCGCGCCCACGGCCACACCAAGTTGCTCGATGGTATCCAGGACTTCGCTACGGCAGAAGGCCACGGCATGCTCAAAGTCTGGATGAGCCACGGCGATAAAGTCACCGCCTTGCCTCCCGGCTTCAAGCTGATGGCTTCCACGCCTACCTGCCCCATCGCCGGTATGGCTGATGAAGATCGTGGCTTCTATGCGGTTCAGTTCCACCCTGAGGTTACCCATACTGTGCAAGGCGCTGCCTTGTTCCAACGTTTTGTGCGCGATATCTGTGGCTGCGTGGGCGACTGGAACATGCCGGACTACGTGGAAGAGGCCATTGCCAATATTCGCGAACAAGTCGGCGACGAGGAAGTGATTCTGGCCCTGTCCGGCGGGGTGGACTCCTCGGTTGCTGCCGCTTTGATCCACCAGGCGATTGGCGACAAGCTGACCTGCGTATTCGTGGACCACGGCCTGCTGCGTCTGAACGAAGCCGAGCAAGTCATGAGCACCTTCGCCGACAATATGGGTTTGAAAATCATCCATATCGACGCGTCCGATCGCTTCCTGGGCAAACTGGCCGGTGTTACTGATCCAGAAGCCAAGCGCAAGATCATTGGCCGCGAATTCGTAGAGATCTTCCAGGAAGAAGCTGCCAAGCTCAGCAATGCTCGCTGGCTGGCACAGGGCACGATTTACCCAGACGTTATCGAATCGGCTGCGGCCAAGTCGGGCAAGGCTACGGGCATCAAGTCTCACCATAACGTAGGTGGCCTGCCAGAAACGCTGAACCTGAAGCTGCTGGAGCCTCTGCGCGAACTGTTCAAAGACGAAGTGCGCAAACTGGGCGTGGCCTTGGGCCTGCCACCTGCCATGGTCTATCGTCACCCCTTCCCAGGCCCAGGCTTGGGTGTGCGCATCCTGGGTGAAATCAAGCGTGAGTACGCAGATCTGCTGCGCCAAGCTGATGCAATCTTCATCGAAGAACTGCGTAATACGGTTGACGAAGAAACTGGCAAAAATTGGTACGACCTGACTTCTCAGGCATTTACCGTCTTCCTGCCCGTAAAGAGCGTCGGCGTGATGGGCGATGCACGTACTTACGAGTACGTGGTTGCCATGCGTGCTGTACAGACGACCGACTTCATGACGGCGGACTGGGCTGAACTGCCTTACTCGCTGCTCAAGCGTACTTCGGGTCGCATCATCAACGAAGTGCGCGGCATCAACCGTGTGACGTATGACGTCAGCAGCAAACCGCCAGCAACGATTGAGTGGGAATGATTCCGCGTCCGGCATAGACCGGCATCAAAGAGCACTAAATCACCTCTAAGCCCGCGTAACTGCGGGCTTTTTTGTATTTGTGTCTGGCAGTATATGGCAACTGATGGCAGCGGGAAGCACCGCTTGAGCGTGGTATCCAAGGTGGTATTATCGAGACATGATGCCATGAGTGATAGCCGATACCATGCTACTTGATCCTGTGTGTTTATGGTATCGAAATTATTTAACTATCTGTTTTTGTTGATTTAATGGCCTGATTTTCGAATTATCTTCCAGCATGGTATTGGAATCGAAGAAGGATAAGACTCATGCTGACGGATACTAAGCTGCGCAACCTCAAGCCGAGGGATAAACTCTACAAGGTGAATGACCGGAACGGCCTCTATGTGGCTGTCACTCCCGCCGGTTCCATATCATTCCGTTACGGCTACTCGATCAATGGCAGGCAAGAGACGATCCCATTCGGCCGCTACGGCGTTGGTGGTATCACTCTGGCAGAAACCCGTGAGCGACTTGGTGAGGCCAAGCGGATGGTCACCGATGGAAAGTCGCCAGCGAAGGAGAAGGCCCGAGACAAGGCGCGTGTTAAAGGGGTTGAAACCTTTGGTGCCTGGGCGGAAAAGTGGCTACCAGATGGCCGACTCTACCCGTGATATACGTCGCTCGGTCTATATGTGAGAGCTGGAAGCGAAATTCGGCAATCAGAAGCTGACCGAAATCACCCACGAGGACTTGCGAGCACTGACCCACGCTATCGTAGAGCGCGGTGCGCCTGCTACAGCGGTTCATGCGCGTGAGATTGTACTCCAGGTATATCGCTGGGCGACTGAGCGAGGTCAGAGGGTTGAGAAGCCGGCAGACCTGTTTAGGCCAGCAAGTATTGCCAGATTTGAGCCGCGGGATAGAACTCTGACGCCCTAAGAAATCAAGATCATGTGCCAGTACATGGGGCGTATTGGTACATCTCCATCGATCCGGGCAGCAGTCAAACTGCTGTTGTTGACGATGGTGCGAAAAAGCGAGCTGACGAATGCCACCTGGAGTGAGATCAACTTCAGCGAAGCGCTGGACGATCCCCTAAGAACGGATGAAGCGGCGAAATCCTCACCTGGTGTTTTTATCCAGGCAGGCCATGGACATCCTCATCGCTTTGAAGACGTTCTCCGGAGGATCGGAGTATGTTTTGCCCGTCACGCTACGATTCTGACGTCCCCATAAGCAGTGCCACACTGAACCGGGTAATGACGATGACATACAAGCTGGCTCAGAAAGAGGGGCAATCGCTTGCTAAATTCGGCCCGCACGATCTGAGGCGCACAGCCAGTATGAATCGCCCCGGGTTGACTAGATACTTCCATGCCTCAAAATGAGGCATAAAAAGAGAGCCCATGACGAGTAAGCAGCCCTACCCGGAAGAATTCAAGATCGAGGCGGTCAAGCAGATTGTTGACCGGGGGCATAAGGTAGCTGAGGTGTCCGCCCGGCTCGGCGTCAGCCAGCACAGCCTGTACAAGTGGATGAAGGCCTATCAGGCGCCCAAGCCTGAGCGCCAGCTCCAAGCGACACAGGCCGAAGAGCTGCGCCGATTGCGCGCAGAGCTCAAGCGCGTGACCGAGGAGCGCGATATTTTAAAAAAGGCTGCGGCGTACTTTGCCAAGCAGTCCGCGTAAAGTACGCCTTCATCCAGCACTATGCCCCACACTATCCAGTCCGGCAGTTGTGCAAGGTCATGCAGGTTCATCCCAGCGGTTATTACGCCTGGAGGGCAGATCCCTTGAGCCGGCGAGTGGGCGATGACCGTCGCCTTCTCGATTTGCTCCAGCAGGCCTGGCTAGAGAGCGGCCGAGTGTATGGCTATCGCAAGTTGACGCAGGACATGCGTGATCTGGGCGAGCACTGTGGCAAGCATCGTGTGGCGCGTTTGCTCAGGCTGGCGGGGATACGCTCGCAGACAGGGTATCGTTCGCGCCCAGGCGGGCGAGGCGGAAAACCGGCGATCGAGGCTCCCGACCATCTACAACGTCAGTTCACCGTGGACGAACCTAATAGAGCCTGGGTGACCGACATTACATACAATCCGCACCCACGAGGGTTGGCTGTATCTGGCGGTGGTGGTGGACTTGTTTTCTCGTCACGTGGTGGGCTGGTCGATGGGAAGCCGTATCGATAGCCGTCTCGCGCTTGATGCACTGCTGATGGCATTATGGCGACGCAAGCCTCAGCGTCTTGTGACCGTTCATTCGGACCATGGCACTCAATTCACGAGCCACGAATGGCAGGACTTCTTGCGCGATCATGGCCTGCTCAGCAGCATGAGTCGGCGCGGCAATTGTCATGATAACGCGGTGGCTGAGAGTTTTTTCAATTACTCAAACGCGAACGTATCTGTCGGTAAATTTACCGAACCCGCGACCAGGCGCGGGCCGATGTCTTTAATTACATCGAAATGTTTTACAACCCCACCCGACGCCATTCGTCCGCTGCGGGGCTTTCGCCTGCCCAGTTCGAACGACGTTATTTTCAACAAATCGCAGGCGTCTAGAAAATACGGGGCGATTCAATCTGGTTTTTATGTGACACCTTACGAGGGATCAAAAAGGAGGCTGACGAGATGCCTTTTTAGGGGGGCTTCGATGAAGTTTGAATATTTGTCACAGGGGTGTGACTCCTGGGAGTCACACCCATCATTGGTAATGCATTGTTTTACAAACGTTTTTTCTGGTCGTCTTCTAATGATCTAAAGAAGTCATTTTTTTGATTGTTTTTTGAGGGAAGCGCGCAAATTAAAAAGAGCTGTAGCGACCGAGAAAAATGGCAAATAAAAACTGGAAGTTTGGAATCCGCTGATCTAGGCGCATGCCGCGTTTCTTTTTTTTAAAGTTCTAAGGTATACTTTCCATCGAGCTAAAAACGGAAAGCAATCATGCCTGATAAAAACAACAAACGGTTAGAAAGCGATGCGCTTCAAATTTCTCCAAACAGCTTGTTTCAAAATAAAGAAGACCGGAAATTGTTGAAGAGGCTTCTGCGTTTTGCTCTTACTATAGGTACTTTCGCGATGGGGCTGGCTGGGTGCGCCACCAATTACGATTCCCCGCGACGTTTTGTGGGGCATCCAGTCTCGGATGTGATTGCGACGATGCCCCGTTATGGCATTGATCAAGGCACTGACGACAAAGGTCGCCCCTATTTTCAGTGGAAATTTACGGAAACAGAAACAATTACGATTTCGTACGGAACCACACGACAAATTCCTGGTGGTGGACCTATAGTATCCGGCGGCCTTGCCTTTAGAGACGAACAGCGAGTGCGCCACTGCAGCGTTACAGCATACTATGATCCTGCAAGTATGATCACAACGGAATTCAAAGTTAAGCGTCCGCGTAACGCCAAGTGTAGAAGGATGGGCTCATACCTTAATGGATCGGCCTTCCTGCCCACGGACTTTCCTGGATGAAATTACAGGCTTTCCTTTGCCAAGCACCTTCCCATCTACGTGTTTATCAATTGCTACAATATTAATACCCCATTGGGGAGCTACAACCCAGACTGCGCGGTGGTGTTTCAGAATGACACCCGTGTCTACTTTGTCGCGGAAACTAAGTCGAGCACGGTTACGGGTGAGCGAAGAAGCAAGGAGAACCTGAAAATTGAATGTGGTCGTAAGCACTTCAAGTGAGTGTCAGATGTTGTCTTCAAAGATGTTAAGGCGCTGGAGCAGCTAGTTATTTAGGGTACAAGAAGTTTTTTGATACCAATTTTGATTGTGGTATCAATGCGATATCGTTTTTCAACTTATTGATTAAAAATAAAATTTTCATACTATTTGTAATTGAGTTGGTTTTATTGTTATCAAGCGTATTGGCCGAAAAACCTTCGGGGAATATAGAGCAGCATATGTTGGCCGAGATTGCGAACCTAAGTGGTATTGTAGTTGGTGATTTACAATCTGCACTTAAAGCTTGTGAATTGAACCAACGCGATATTAATTTATGTGTTTTTCAGCGTGCTATTGTGGCCGAGCGATTGCTAGATGATGCGATTGAAACGACCGAAGCAAAGAGAAATAGTGATTATATTGAGTGGAAGGAACAGCTTCAATCTCGCTGTCATGCAGATGCTGAAAAAGAAGCTGGAGGCGGCACACTACTGCCCCTGTTGATTTCTGAATGTAAAGAGCTTGCCATGCTGGCTGAGCGATATAGGATATTAGGACCAGAAAATTTTTCACCGCCACCGCAGCCCCCGCATAAATGGGACTAATATCTGATGATGAGTTTTACGATACGCAGTTTGCTAATTTTCTGCCTTTTTTCTTTTCCAAGTCTTGCTGATGATCGTTTGCCCTTGAAAGAAGGGCGCTATACAGTTGAGGGCACACAGTGTGAAGCGGTTGACAATATCAATACGGCTTTGCTGAGTAATCAACATATCAGCATAGCTGAAAGTCGATGTGAATTTTCCGAGCCAACATTAATCGGTGACGGAGAGTATTCATTGAAGGCAACATGCGCACAACCCGAACTGCGCGCTGAGTTTTTAAATGAAGCACAGCTAAAAATCGTTTTGCAGGATCGTTTTCGTATTGATGATGGTTTCAAACTGCGTTCATATACGCTTTGCCTGGTCGAGAAATAGAGGCAATCAACTTTTTTTATGCAAGGAGGGCTGTTTTTCATTGGGCTAAGCATTGCCCCCAACCTGATCGGTATATAGCAACATTTTATTTTGCTCTTATCTATTGCAGTCCATTCGGGTAAGGCTCGATAGCGTCCGCTTTTACCCAACCTTGCGGGCAGGATGTAATTTCCCCATTTTCTACGCGCTTACAGTGTTTCATAGCCGTGCTATACGGCTCAGGCAAGGGGGCAGAGACGCGACATAAAATATCTGCTGTGTTGCAGTTTTCGAATCGATCATCTGGCATCGCCATAATGAAATATGCCACATCAGAAATACCGTATTTGGCGGTAGCCTTGATGCAAATGAGCTGATCTTCAGCGAGACTGGTGTGAGTATTCGGATCATTCTCAACACTGTCTGCTTTTGTGTAGAGTTTGGTAGGTTGACCGTAAACTGCCCCATAGTAAGGTGCAACAGAACAGTCACTATGAATATTGACCTTGTAGGGGCCTGTGGCGCAGTCGAAAGTTTTTTCATCATGACATTGAATGCCAGATTGATCCAGTAGCTCGCGTAGTTTTGCTCCTTTCAGATCGCCGTTTGCTTCACTAGCGATCGCTGATAATGGTTGGGACAGGCTCAAAGCAGCGACTAGGATAAATCCTGATCGAAAAAGAGAAGTTAATGGTTTGCTCATAGTTGACATGCCTTTTTCTTATCCAATCCATCCAATACCAAAACCAGTGAGTTGCCAAATTGCATGGCATTAACATTGCATCCCGCAACAGGAACCATGGTGCTGCCTTTGTCTTGATCGGTAATGTCACCATTAACAAAGACTTGCAGGGAAGCCGAATTTTTCTCATTGACTTGTAAGGCCTGAAAACGAAACGGATCGGCTTTGTGAGTATCGATCAATATCGTGACGCCTTGTACTTGCGGCAAGAAGTTAGCAAGATAAATCGTGCAGCCTTTATGTATGTCGGTGCTTTTGCAGGCATGAGCATACTCTTGGAATAAATAATCAGGCATCAGTGAAAACGCGTCGCGGGTAACCTGGCGGGTTTGCTCAGTGTTAGGCACAAAAACGGTTTGATTGATTAACTCATCACGTAATTTTAGTCCTTGTTCTGGCGTGATAACTTGAGCAGGCACGGAGAGGGCTGTAGGTTTTTTGGGGAGCAGTGTGCCCAAGGTGATTGCAAGGTCACGCTTATCAACGGCTGCCTCTCTTAATTGTTTTAATGCATTTTTACCGGGCTCCCCCCATTTTATAAGCTGGCGTACATTGTTTTCAGTAAAACGCTGATCGCTGGAAAGAGCCATCGCTACTTGTTGTTGAGCAGCAATACGCAATGGCGATAGCGCGTCAGTCAATGCTAGAGCAAAGATACCGTAAACAGGAAGCACCATGACAAGATTGATGCGCCGTAAACGCTGTGTCCAGACTGCTCCGCCTGTGAGCGCCCATAGATAGGAAAATCCGTATACGAGGCCGATGGTTGTCAGGTAAATGAATGTGACATCAACGGGCGCAAGGCCAAAGTTTTGAAAGTCTTCATAAAGCAGCTGTGCGGACAGGAAACCGAACACTAATACAGCAATCGCTGCGATTTTTCCTAATTTGTCGTAAGCTCCTTGCAGGCGCTCAGTTTCATTACGCTCACTAATGATGGTCGCAATAATAGAGCAGCTTAACATTGCCCACACGGTGAGGCTGATTGAAAGCTGGGAGTCGGAATTCGACTCCGTGCCAAAAAACACGATGAGCATCATTAGCGCCATGAGCGGCAACAATAGCTGTGGCCCTATCAGATGAGCAATAAAACGTGATCTTGGTGATGTAAAAGACGGTTCAAGACGATCTGTTAATATGGCAACGACACCTGCTATCGCGCCAGCAATGAGCCAGGAGATGAAGCGCATCAATTCAGGATCGACAATATCGGTACCGATGCCCGAAGCCGTAGAATAAATAGCGACCCAAAAAAGGCAGGCAAGCGCTGCGAAGACGCGCCAGCAGATATTCCATGCGGACTGATAGATGATGGCATAATCAAAACGACGGGTCTGTACGTAAGCCACTAAAAACGGCAGTGGCAATAGGATGATCATCAGCATGGGGGTTGCATTGACCGTTTGCCCCGAATATTCGCCGGTGAGAATGCCGCTTGTGGCAAAAGAAGCTAAAAAACTGATGATCAGTCCGTTGAGAACAGCACCAGCAATGACCCATGGCAACTGTATCATTCCGGCTGTTGCAAGAATGGTTAATACAGCGCCAGCAGAGCCGTAGCCAATCACAGGGTTTACGTTCTGATCAGCGATCATGCTGCTGACATCAAGTAAACCGAATATGCCCCCAAGGATAAGGCCAGATAGTACTATGAATGCATTTTTTTTCATGCCTATCCTGATTTTTGTTTCAAAATGTTTAAAAATATTCTATATGCCTAGTGCGTTAATCTGTACACTCACCGATTAACTTGTCGATGCATTATAGCGATTTGGTGTGAGTTGATGAAAAATTATAGATTTTGTGCTTCAATTTTCTGCATAAAAGTATTGGCTGCTGGTTTCCTTATTAATTATCCTGTTTCGGCATTAGTAGCAGAAAGTTGTATCGGAGAGGTATTCGTTTCTTGCAATGTTGCTAAGAATAAACATTTACAGGTTTGCATAGAGCCTGCCACTGACAACGCAGAGCCGAAATTTACCTATAAGTTCAGTGAGAAAGAAAAGAAGGGACTTTCGCTAAGCGAAAATTTCTCCGCCAAAACGGTGTCGCCATGGAAAGGCGTTGGCAGAGCTATCAACTCAAGTGTTGTATTTAACCATCAGGGATATCAATACCATGTGTGGCAAAGCTTCGACCGTCTGGACGAAGAGGCTGAGTTACAGGCTGGTGTTAATGTATCAAAAGGGGATGAAAATATTGCCTCTTTTACCTGCCAGTCGGATAACCAAACCAGTATTGCACCATTATTCGTCTTGGAAGATGCGATGGAGGCTGCCGGCTGGTGTTACCATTCAGGGAAATTTGAATGGCAAAACTGTGCTGTTAAAGATCAATAATACTCACACGACAATATAATTTTTATTATTGAAAGTTTTTTCTGCGTTTTTTGCGAAAGCGAACAGTTTTTACTTGCATAACGATTCTGAGAGAAGTTTAACGCTTTATTCGAGATTAAAAAATCTATCTGCGGCAGTTATTTTCTCTGTGGCTTTTATTGATCTGGGAATTGATGTGATTTGTAATTGTGAACGTTATTAATTATTGTTAGAATTCCGTGTTTTTATTCAAGATAAAATTTTATTTAATTGATATTTTTGATCTAAAAATGACACGTTTTATATAATAGTTTTAACAGTGTTTGTGGCACTAAGCTTGAGTGGTTGCGCAGCTGAGATTGGTTCTGCTCTTGGTGTTCTCTCCTCATAGAGAAACCTATGGTGCGAGCCGAGAGAATAGAGAAATATCGCGGTGTGTTTGGTCGTAGCGTTGAGGCTGAAACAGTTTTGAATGGAGAGGCTGCCTACACATGGGATCTTTCCTATTATCAAAGAGTGGCTGTAGAAGTTGATACTTATGCGTATCATAATTTGGATCGCCCAGGAATGAGGACAGGTATTATTTATGAGGATAGAGACGTATTACGTTTGTGTCAGTTGACCATGTTATATGATCCGAAGACGCGTTTGGTTACGAATTTTGAGCTTACCGCCCTAGCGAAGTGTGGCGGCGGTGCTTAGTGCATTCCGTAAAATATAGGGTTTCCAAAAGATCTGTAAAGTTTTTATGTATAAGAGTGTGTAGTAGTTGGCCCTTGTAAAGATCAATTTCTAGCGATTAAGTTTTTTGCGGGTTATTTAAGAATATGTTGAAAAAAACGATTTTATCAATGCTTTTAGTGTTATTAGCTGGGGGTGTAACTACTGTCTTAGCTGCTGATGTGAAAGGCTCATCGGATCATCAGCTATTAAATCGGTTTCCTGGAGCAGAGATTCGTAGTTACTTGCAAAAAAATTACGATGCAGCGTCTTTGCCAAGAGCTAAGATTGATGATAGAAAAGCACCGAGTGAGCTGCTTGAGCTGGAAGGTAAGGTTACTAGTATCTCTTACAGAATCCCGGGTGAACACTCCGCCCTAGAAGTTTTTCGAAACTATGAAAAGGCACTGCAGCAAGGAGGTTTTGAAACATTGTTTGCTTGTCACGGTCCAGATACATGTGGAACGGACATGATGCCTTTTATTTCTTTGGAGGGGCGTGTACGACCGCAAAGCTTTGGTGATGCTGTCTTTGGTAGTGGAAGTGAGCGGATTGTACTGTCGCGTCGTAGCGATGAAACAGGGGAGGTGCACGTGTTTCTACACGTAGTGGAGGATACCCCTAACAATAGAACGTATCTCTATCAGCAAATTATAGAAGGTACAGAGTTGGAGCTAGATCAGATAAAAATTCTCCAAGCTGATGAGTTGCAGCAATCACTTGAGCGTCACGGGTATGTTGCTATCCCAGGTATTTATTTTGATAGCGCTAAAGCAGAGATTAAGCCGGAGTCTAGTGCGGCTTTGTCAGAAATGGCTAAATTAGTGACCAGTAATGCTGGTCTGAAAGTGTATGTAGTAGGCCATACGGATAACCAGGGTTCACTTGATACAAATCTTGCATTGTCTCAGAGTAGAGCACAAGCAGTTGTTGAGGCTTTACGTGACTCGTATAGTATTGATGTGGCAAGGTTGGTTGCTAAAGGGGTAGCTTCTTTTTCGCCAGTAGCAAGTAATGCGCAGGAAGCTGGTCGCTCTCGCAATAGGCGGGTTGAGCTTGTTGTGCAATAGATAAAACAATTGAATGGACAGTAAATATGTTTACCGTCCAATTAGATTCTTAGTGAGAGTCTTGCATTTTACAACAGTTATTTTGGTTTGCTGTTACTGATTGAGTAGCTGCTTGAACGGTTTTTTCAAAGAGAACGTTTAGAGTTCGGTTGCTTGTTACTTGCGTGCATAAGCTTGTTAGCACACGTTGATTCATTGCATCGTCTAAAGCAAGATTTCACTTTTCAATGTCTCGGACGTGGAGGATAGGCGTTAATAAAATGCCTAAGTTCTGTTCTTGAGCTTCAGCGAGTTGTTGATTTATGGCTTTACCTTGTAGATGCTCATTGTCAGGCAGTTTCCCGTATGGCGAACACCGAGACATAAAACGGCAGATGTAGCCAGTACCATGAAGATTTTTTATTTTTCATGTTGTTCTCTTTGAGTTTAATTTAATCAACTATTGCTTAGTACAAGCTGTGCACTTGGTTTGCTCGTGGGTGACGTTAGGGACTAGGGTATGTTGCCGTACTATCAACAGTAGACAGTTAACGCAGAGTTGCAGACTTATTCTGCGTTAGAGGGAAAAGGGTGGTAATAGCTCCCTGAGTTGAAGAACAGAGAAGCCAAAATCCCCAATGCTATTAGTATTGTTGGGATCATCTTCGAGTTGATATTGATCTTGCGTCTACAGTGTCAAAACGAGCATACCTTCAGGACATCTTGCGTTACCTTCTGCAGGTAACTTTGGGTCGTTAGCTCACCTGGTACCGACCGGGTGGTAGCATACTTGCTTAGAAGCCCCACACTGGCTGAATCTTCGCGAGTTCCGCGCGAACATGCGTGCACTCGAATTCATTTGTCAGCTCCAGGTCTGTCACCAAGCGTGTGCTTTCATCGTAGGCGATCGTCAATTTGCAATCACGGTCAAACGTACGCGTTCCGTAGACGATGCCTGTGGTCATGCCTGGGCGATCCTGGTTGTAGTACGCATAACTGTCCACTTCAACAGTACGGGCTTCTGTATAGGACGCATTCCACGTGTAAGCAGGATTCCCGTTCAGAACAGTGGCAACTGCGATATTGCGGCCGAAATAATCCACGAATTTGTCAACGGGTTCGCCACGAATCCTGGCCTTGTGTATCTGCATATTGACAGCACTGCCGATCTGCGCGCAACCAGTCAATCCAACCACCAGTACCCCCGCGACTGTAGCCTTGAGCAAACGTTTCATAAACTACCTTTTTTGTTGTTGAAATACCGAATCGCTTTGTGGTTGAAACTAATACGCGATCTACCAGACACATCATTTCGTGGGCCCCGCTGTTTCTACTCAAGGCACCCGCTTATCTCGTAGGCGGAAAAGTATAGCAGAGCTGTCGGTTTTTGTAGTGCATCGTTCGTGGATCGGCATAGGATGCGGTGCTTGTGGACTGTATCCCTGCCAGACCACCGGACATGCGGGTACGCACGACCGAGATCCCCGCAAAGCAGACAAGTAGCGGCACCCACTGAACCTCTGCTTTTGGCCGATAGCCGAAGTAGCAGGGTGTCCAAATGGAATAGTGAGTTGTCCACGAAATATTGGAACGGGTATCCGGTGTTAGTCAAAGAAGTTGACCGATATCTATGCAACCAACCTTATATTTTCATGTGGGATGTCGTGCTCCTTGGCCGGGTCAAGCCAGACTTCTTCAACCGGTTTCCAGTTACGGACAGAACGATTCTTGCAGCGCTCAGGCTTAACCTGCTTGGCGGCCTCATAAACGGCTTTGCGGGATAGGCCGGTGTATATTTGAGCGTTCGGAACAGGGTCTCGGAGTACGGATTATGATCGCTGACCGAAAGCCGATTGAATAACGGCACGACACCCAGCCACAGCAAGGTCGCTAGCATGGTAGCGTCTTTCATTGGACTACCATTGTCCGAGAGTAAAACGAGCTGGCCTTTGCTAACACCGTGTTTGAGGCACGCCTTGTCAATGAGGATGGCCGTATGCTGTGCCGATTCATCAAGATGCACTTCCCAGCCGGTAATCAGGCGACTATAAACATCATTCGTCATATACAAACGTAAAACTGCCTGCGAAGACCACTAGGCAGATATGTGATCTCCCACGACCAAACCTGATTGGGTGCCGTTGCGACCTAAGGGGGGGGGCAGTGAGTGTGGCGAACCCGGGTTTTGTGGCCACGCAGCTTCACCGACTGGCTGCAGTTGCTGCGGGCGCTGCCTTACTGCTGGTGCTTCGCGCTGGTGCACCGCATGCGTCCTTTAAGGACCCTTTCAATGAAGTGCGCGGACAGGACGGTATTCGGCAAATCTTTGCGCATATGTTTACGATCGTGGATGTTCCTCGTTTTATAGTGACGGAGCAGCTGGTCCAAGGGCAACGAGCGTTTTTGGCTTGGGAGTTCCACTTTCGTATGCGTCGCTGACGCAAAAGTGTGCCGCAGTGCATTCGTGGAGGGACGTTCTTGTGGCTAAACGCTCAAGGCCTTGTGCTAGACCACCGTAATTATTGGGACACAGCTGAAGAACTGTATGAAAAGCTACCTTTGCTCGGGAGGTGCGTGGCCTGGCTGCGTCGCGTAGGGTCTGCAACAGCTTCCTGCAAACTGTGAAGGCTGTATTGAGCGCTGTCTTTAGCCGGGGCGCCTATAACTTTAGTCGTGCACTTTATCAAAATCGATGTCGTACTGCTGGGCCAGCTCCTAGTCGGTTCCGCTGGCAGCAGCATGGGCTGCTCTCGACATTCACCTTCGATTAAACACATCATATTGCACCAACCTCAAAATACAGATGCCATTGCTTTAAATTTGGATAAACGTAAGGGCAGTATTTTTATAAAGCCTCAGCCTAGTCCGCACATTTGAGCTTTGATGCTAATTCACATCATTGGTGAAACTGTGAGACTGGGCTCGATAAGGCAGTTGATGACTGGTTAAGATGTTGCGCATACTTTATGCGCTTTTTCGAGTATGGTGTTTTTAATGGTATTAAATGATTTGTGATATGCAAGTTGTTGTTTTTTTAAGATTAATAATTTCTTATTTGTGACTGAGTGGGAATGCCCCCGCGTCTGGCAGTACCGTGCTCCTGATGGCATAAAACCTGATAAGCCCGCATTACTGCGGGCTTATTTACATTCATCCGCTTTTGCAAATGGAACCCGACTCTTTCCGTTGCATATTAAGCCTATGTACGTTGATGGCTCTCGCCGACGAGTTCAGGCTTGCCACCACGTCCTTGTTAGTGATGTAGTTGTTTTCCGGCCTTGCTTGGGCCAATCCCGGCGCGCATCGTCGGTGTCCCACGGTGGGGCAGCCTCAGTAGGCATGGCCTGTGGATTGGGCGCAAAGGGTGCAGTGAAACGCGCTTGATGGCATTTTCAGTCTATGGGGCGCGATGGTATACGCGTATCTTCCTTACTTCGTCAGCATCATGGCTTCATGATTCAGACAAGGGGATATTAAAGCGTCTGTAAGTGGCGCTTTACTTCTTGTTCTGCTCTTGTCCTCCGGGCCCAAACCCCCGCGCCAGCTCCATAAAGGCCTGCAGGTAGTCAATTACGGCCTCCGTCTCCCGCATCCCCAGGTAAATTTGTTTGGCGATGCCTTGTTTGCCCAACCTGACCGGTACCACGTCCAGCTTTTCGGCATACTCCTCCACCAGCCATCGCGGTAGCGCCGCCACTCCACGGCCGCTGGCTACCATCTGCATCATGATGTCGGTTGTTTCAATCGTTTTGTGCCGTCTGGGGGCGATGCCGGCGGGCAGCAGAAACTGGTTGTAGATGTCCAGCCGGTCTATGTCCACCGGGTAGGAAATCAGCACTTCCCGGTCTATGTCCTGAGGTTTGGCATAGTCTGCGGTAGCCAGGCGATGTTCGGTATTAACCACCAGCACCTGCTCGTAATCGAACACGGGCTCGAACTTCAAACCTGGCTTGTAGAGCGGGTCCGGTGTGACCAACAGATCAATCTCATAGCCAAACAACGCGCCAATCCCGCCGAACTGGAATTTCTGCTTCACATCGACATCCACGTCTGGCCAGGCGTTCAGATAGGGGGAGACGATCTTCAGCAGCCACTGATAGCAGGGGTGGCATTCCATACCGATACGTAGCGATCCGCGCTCTCCCTGAGCAAACTGACCCAGGCGCTCTTCGGCCAGGTCCAACTGAGGCAGCACGCGATTGGCGACCGCCAGCAGGTACTGGCCTGCCTGCGTCAACTGCAGGCTGCGGCCCTCGCGGCGCCAGATTTCAGTGCCTAATTGTTGTTCCAGTTTTCTCATGGTGTGGCTGAGGGCCGACTGAGTGACGTGCAGCACATTGGCAGCGGCGGTCAGGGAGCCTTGCTTGTCGACTTGCTGTACGACGGACAGGTGGATGCGCTCTAACATGTTACGTGAAGAATTTTCATGAATTGGTGAGATAAGACCATTTTACTTCATTGAACCGGCTTCCTACAATGCAAGTCATTCTTTGTTCACCCCGTCCTTTGAGAGCAGCACATGACGACGATTCATAATCTTGGCTTTCCGCGCATTGGCGCCAAACGTGAACTGAAGTTCGCTTTGGAATCCTATTGGAAGGGTGAGTCTTCGCGTGAGGATCTTCAGGCCTTGGGCGCGCAGTTGCGTCAGCGTCACTGGGAGAATCAGGCGGGGCTGGATCTGGTGCCTGTAGGGGATTTTTCTTTTTACGATCAGGTTCTCGATACCAGCTTTCTGCTGGGCAATCTGCCCGAACGTGTGCAAGGTTTTCAGGGTGATGAGCTGGATAATTATTTTCGTGTCGCGCGAGGCCGGTCCGCTCAAGGGGCGGAGGAGCATAGCGCCTGCTGCGGCGGAGTGGCAGCTGGTGAGATGACCAAGTGGTTTGATACGAACTACCACTACATCGTTCCCGAATTCAAGGCCGACACCCAATTTACGCTGCACGCTTCGCGTTTACTGGAGCAGTTGGCACAAGCCCAGGAGCAGGGCGTTCACGCCAAGCCGGTGATTATTGGGCCCCTTACTTATTTGGCATTGGGTAAAGCCAAGGATGAGTCCAACAAGCTGGCATTACTGGATCGGCTCTTGCCGGTGTATGTGCAGTTGTTGGAAGCCCTGGCTGAGGCGGGTGCGGACTGGGTTCAGATTGACGAGCCTATTCTGGTCACCGAGCTGGATGACGAGTGGCAGCAAGCCTTCAAAAAGGCGTATGAGCAATTCAAACCTGTTGGCGTCAAGCTGCTGGTCGCAACGTATTTTGGACAACTGCTGGAAAACACTGCCTTGGCAGCCGGTCTGCCGGTGGCGGGTTTGCATGTGGATGCGATCAACGATCGGGATGGTGTGGATGCGTTGCTCACACTCCTTGCTAAGGACAAGGTACTGTCTTTGGGCGTGATCAATGGCCGCAATATCTGGAAAACGGATTTGACGGCCACGCTGGACTGGGTGGAGCCTATCGCACGCCAACGAGGGGATCGTGTGTGGTTGGCCCCTTCCTGCTCATTGCTGCATGTGCCAGTGGATCTGGAAAGCGAGCAGAACCTGGATGCGGATGTGAAATCCTGGTTGGCCTTCGCTCTGCAAAAGTTGGACGAGTTACGCATTCTGGGCCAAGCCCTGGCTCATGGGCGTGAGGCTGTCAAGGCAGAATTGGCCGAGAATCTGACGGCTCTGACAGCGCGTCGTCAGTCTCCCCGTGTCCATAATCCAGCGGTGAAGGCGGCTGTTGCTGGGCTTAGCGCCGAGCAGGGCAAGCGCAAGAGCGAGTATGCGCAACGGGCCGCCAAACAGGCGCAGTTTCTGAATCTGCCGGCGTTTCCCACGACGACTATCGGCTCCTTCCCTCAAACGACAGACATTCGCCGTGCCCGTAGTGAGTTCAAAGCCGGCCGTCTGGATGAAAACAGCTATCAGGCCGCCATGCGTGCCGAGATTGAGCGCAGCGTGCGTGAGCAGGAGAAGCTGGGTCTGGACGTTCTGGTGCATGGCGAGGCCGAGCGCAACGACATGGTTGAGTATTTTGGAGAACAGTTGGAGGGCTACGCATTCAGCCAGTTCGGCTGGGTGCAGTCCTACGGGTCGCGCTGCGTGAAGCCTCCCATCTTGTTTGGGGATATCAGCCGTCCCCATGCCATGACGGTGGAGTGGATTACGTACGCTCAGTCGCTCACTCAAAAGCCGATGAAGGGCATGTTGACAGGGCCGGTGACGATTTTGAACTGGTCTTTTGTGCGGGACGATCAGCCCCGTGCGGAGTCTTGCCGGCAGTTGGCGTTGGCCATACGCGAAGAAGTGCTGGACCTGGAGAAGGCCGGCGTGCGTGTAATCCAGATTGATGAGGCTGCCTTGCGTGAGGGTTTGCCCTTGCGTCAATCGCAATGGCAGCGCTATCTGGACTGGGCCGTCGAGTGCTTCCGTATCGCTGCCAATGGGGTGAGTGATGCGACGCAGATCCACACTCACATGTGTTATTCCGAGTTCAACGACATTATTTCCTCGATCGCGCACATGGATGCCGACGTCATCACGATTGAAACCAGCCGCTCGGACATGGAATTGCTCGATGCCTTTGAGCACTTCCAGTACCCCAATCAGATCGGACCCGGTGTGTACGACATTCATTCGCCCAACATCCCCAGCGAGCAGCACATCGTGAATTTGATGAAGAAAGCCGCTGAGCGTGTGCCCGCAGACCGTCTGTGGGTGAACCCGGATTGTGGGCTTAAAACCCGTCAGTGGGCAGAGGTGATTCCGGCCTTGAGCAATATGGTGGCCGCCGCGAAAACCTTGCGGGCAAGTGTCTGATCGGTTCAAGGATCGAGTTTGGCAAACAGTCCCGGCCAGATGCTGGGACTTTCTATATAAGCCAGAGCGCAGACTACTTTCCTGGCAGCGACGCCAGGCAGAGAACTTCTCCCGGTTTGGCGCGCTAGGGCTTTGCGTTGAGCCTCTGCCTGTCAATCCGTGCAGCAACAAAATAAAAAGCCTGCTCTGCTCAATTCCATTTAGTTGGCAAGCAGATCAGCTTCCATATCAGAAATTAGGGTCTAAAAGAAAATGAACCAAGAATTTGCGTTTAGCATCCGTAGTATTCGTTTCGATGAAAACTATCGTCCGGCAGACAGCACACGTCTGACGACTAACTTTGCCAATTTGGCGCGAGGTGAGAGTCGCCAGCAGAATCTGCGCAATACGCTGGCCATGATTAACAATCGCTTCAATAATTTGGCTCATTGGGATAATCCGGCGGGCGATCGTTATGCTCTTGAGTTGGATATTGTCTCTGTAGATATCGATATTGAGGGAAATGGCTCCACCTTCCCAACAATTGAAATTCTGAAAACGACCATCGTTGACCATAAAGAGAACAAACGTATTGATGGTATCGTTGGCAATAATTTTTCCTCTTATGTGCGCGATTATGATTTCAGCGTGGTTCTGCTGGAGCACAACAAGAACAAAAATGGCTTTAGTGCCCCGGAGGGATTTGGGGATCTGCATGGCAAGTTGTTCCAGTCTTTTGTCAATTCCAGGCTGTACCAGGAAAACTTCAACAAATCGCCCGTGATTTGTCTGAGCGTGTCCAGCAGCAAGGTGTACCACCGCACCGGCAATCAGCATCCTGTATTGGGATTTGAGTATCAACAAAACGAGTTTTCGCCTACGGATGCGTATTTTGCAAAAATGGGTCTGAAGGTTCGTTACTTTATGCCTCCCAATAGCCTTGCTCCGTTTGCTTTTTATTTTCGGGGCGATTTGCTGAATGATTATACGAGTCTGGAATTGATCAGTACGATCAGCACGATGGAAACATTCCAGAAAATCTATCGCCCCGAGATTTATAATGCCAACTCGGCGGCGGGAATGCGTTACCAACCTAGTTTGAAAAATCCCGATCACTCGGTAACGCAAATTGTGTACGACCGCGAGGAGCGCAGCCGATTGGCGGTTGAGCAAGGCCGGTTTACAGAAGAGAGCTTTATCAAGCCCTATAAAGCCATTCTTGATCAATGGGCGGCGAATTACGCGCGTTGATTCATCAAAAACAACAAGGTTATTTATTTATGAAAAAGTTGCTACCCACCTCCACCGCAGGCAGTCTGCCTAAACCTTCCTGGCTGGCCGAGCCTGAAAAGCTGTGGTCGCCTTGGCGACTGGAGGGCGAGGATTTGATCGAAGGCAAGAAAGACGCCCTGCGATTGTCTTTGCAAGAGCAGTTGCACGCTGGCATTGATTTGATTAGCGATGGCGAGCAGACGCGACAGCATTTTGTGACCACGTTCATTGAGCACCTGGACGGGGTCGATTTTGAGAAACGCGAGACCGTGCGTATTCGCGACCGGTACGATGCAAGCGTTCCTACGGTGGTGGGGGCAGTGACCCGTCCCAAGTCCGTGTTTGTGGAGGATGCGAAATTCTTGCGTCAGCAAACCTCGCAGCCGATCAAATGGGCCCTGCCAGGTCCTATGACCATGATCGATACGTTATACGACAACCATTACAAAAGCCGTGAAAAGCTGGCCTGGGAATTTGCCAAAATCCTGAACCAGGAAGCCAAAGAGCTGGAAGCCGCAGGCGTGGATATCATCCAGTTTGACGAGCCCGCTTTCAACGTGTTCTTTGACGAAGTCAACGATTGGGGTATTGCTACTCTAGAACGTGCCATCGAAGGTCTGAAGTGCGAAACCGCCGTGCATATTTGCTATGGCTATGGCATCAAGGCCAACACGGACTGGAAGAAAACCCTGGGCTCGGAATGGCGTCAGTACGAAGAGTCATTCCCAAAGCTGCAGCAATCCAAGATCGATATCATTTCCCTGGAATGCCAGAACTCCCGTGTGCCTATGGATTTGATTGAACTGATCCGTGGCAAGAAAGTGATGGTGGGCGCCATTGACGTGGCCACCAACGTGATTGAAACCGCTGACGAAGTGGCCAACACACTGCGCAAAGCACTGAAGTTTGTGGACGCTGACAAGCTGTATCCCTCCACCAACTGCGGTATGGCACCTTTGCCACGCGCAGTGGCACGTGGCAAGCTGCACGCCCTGAGCGCCGGCGCTGAGATCGTTCGTAAGGAACTGTCGGCCTGATGGCTTTGATGCCTGAACGCTAGCCTGTTCAGACTGCCCTCAGCAAACGGTCAAGATGGTGTTGCCATCGCTGTTGCTGGGGGCATATTTTTGTGTGGGTGTGCAGGAGTGCTGCAGATTTTTGCCGGGCGGAGCCTGGGCCTTGTTTCGTAAATGCCCCAGGTTTTAAAGCCTGGGGCATGAAAAAGGAGAGGTGTGGAAATGGGCTGAACCCTGGATAAGCTCAATCCCCAAACGCCAAACACCAAACACCAAACGCCACGAGCCAAACGGCCCACCTGCGTCCACACTCATCCTCGAACTTCCATAGCGCAAGCCCCAACAGTCAACTTCAAGACTTCGCTCTGGGGTCCCAGCTCCCCGATCTCAGGTTCCCCATCCCAGACCTCAAGTCATCAATGCGCCTACCTAGCCTGCCATGCTTGTAGGCGAGTTTTTTGCGACCACTGGATAAAGAAATTCTTGTTCACCACAAAGAAATGAATTAGGATTCACTCATATTATGAATCAGGATTCACTTCTTTATGGCGTACCGACAAACTCCCGCTGTTCAAGCCCGCTTGCATGACAATCGGAGCCGTATCCTGGAAGCGGCCCGCAGTCTGGTCAGTGAGGGTGGCTGGCAGGAAGCCCAGGTGGCCAGTGTGGCGGCCGCGGCGGGCATGGCGACCGGGACGGTCTACCGTTACTTCCCCTCCAAGGCAGAGCTGTTTGCAGAGGTCCTGTCGCAGGTGTCCCAGCGTGAGGTGGACGTACTCACGGATATCGCCCAGGCGGACGGCTCTTGCATGCTGCGCCTGCAAGCCGCAGTCGCCACGTTTGTGAAACGTGCCATGCGCAATCCTCGCCTGGCCTATGCCTTGATTGCCGAGCCTTGCGACAAGGAAATTGACGCGGCTCGTCTGGTGTATCGCGCCGCAATCAGTCAGGTTGTTCACGCCCTGGTCTCCCAAGGTCAGGACGCGGGGGAAATGCGTCAGGATGTGCAGCCCGATATTGCGGCGACCGTCATTGTGGGCGGTTTCATGGAAGGTCTGATTGGCCCGCTTTCTCCCTTAAGCCGTCAACAGCACGATGGCACGGACAGTTACCAGCGCCAAGTGGCCGCGCTGGCTGACCAGATTGCCCAGATGGCGTGTGCCAGCGTGGCAGTCCTTTCTGCCACACCCTAGAAAAAACTCGGAGACAAACATGAATCAGCCGCTTTCCCCCAGTGTTTTGACTGCGTCCGAGGATCGTTACAGCACGCATCAGGTTTTGAATCAGGCTTTGCCTGCCAGCGGGTTCAATGCTTTTACGGGTGATCGGGTGCTGGTTGACGCCATCAGTCGTGAAGCTCCCTGGGCCGCGTCGCGTTGTCAGGCGTTGGGGGCGGTAGCTGGGGATGAAAATGTGCAGGAACTGGCTCACTTGGCGAACCGCCATATCCCCGAGCTTAAAACGCATGATCGATTTGGCAACCGGATTGATTGGCTGGAATTTCACCCCAGCTGGCATGAGTTGATGGGCCTGGCCTGGCAGCACGAGGTGCCCAATTTAAGCTGGCGTACCCAAGAGAAAAACGGCCATTTCGCCCGTGCTGTCTTGTCTTATTTGTGGAATCAGGTGGAGCACGGTACGGGCTGCCCGACCGGCATGGCTTATGCGGCTTATGCTGGTTTCGAGGCCGAGCCTGCCTTGGCGATCTGGGCGAATAAGCTCAAAGGGACGCGCTATGAATATAGTCGTCGCGAAGTGGGGGACAAGCCCTCGGTGGTGATTGGTTATGCGATGACGGAAAAGCAGGGCGGCTCGGACCTGCGTGAGACACAGACGACCGCGCGCTTTTCCCACAGTGCGGATTATCACGGTGCTACGGCGCAGTGGTATGAGCTGACAGGGCATAAATGGTTTTGTTCGGTGCCGCAGTCCGATGGCTTTTTTACGCTGGCTAAAGTCAATGGCGCTGTTACGTGCTTCTTCTTGCCCCGTACCTTGCCGGACGGCAGCTACAACCGCTTTTTTGTGCAGCGCTTGAAGGACAAGGCGGGGAATCGATCCAACGCGTCCAGTGAAGTGGAATACGCCGGCACGCTGGCGATTCGGGTGGGGGAGGAAGGGCGTGGTATTCGGGAAATCCTGTCGCACTCGCATCTGACGCGTCTGGACTTTGCGATTGGCTCGGCGGGTTTGATGCGGCAGGCGCTGACCTTGGCTCTGCGTCACACGACATCACGCAAGGCTTTTGGAACCTCTATTGCCGACCGCCCCATGATGCGCAATGTGCTGGCGGATATGGCGGTCGAGGTGGAAGCGGCAACTTTGATGGCTTTGCGAGTGGCCAAGGCGACGGATCTGATGCAAAGCAGCGAACATGAACGACTGCTGGCTCGGGTAGCGACTCCTGCGGCCAAATACTTTAATTGCTCACGCGCGCCCTCCATCGCGAATGAAGCCTTGCAGTGTCATGGTGGGAACGGGTTTATCGAAGAGAACCCCATGGCCCGCGTGTATCGAGAGGCACCCTTGAACAGCGTGTGGGAAGGCACGGCCAATATGATGTGTATGGATGTGCGGCGCGCCATGATCAGGGATCCGCGCACGGTGGAGGCGGTTTTTGATGAACTCAAACCCTTGGCCGGGCAAGACAAGCGCTTCGATGCGTTGGTGCAGCACACTGAGCGTCTGGTGAGAGCGGCGATCGAGGACGAGTTTCTGGCCCGCCCCATGACTGAAGCCGTCGCCCGCGTCTCGCAGGCAGCCGAGCTGCTGCGCTATAGCTCTCAAGAGGTGGCGGATGTGTTTTTAAGTACGCGCAGCGGCGGGGATGTGGGGTCTTGGGGAGCGCATTACGGCACCTTGGAAATGGCAACGTCCTCCTCAATCGCGCAGAAAATTGTGCGCAGGGCGATGGTCACAGATTGATCTTTGCTGTTTGCAAAGTCTGGAGTGAGCGGGGGCTATCTGGATCAAGTCTTGGATAGCCCTTGTTGCTTGAACCGGGTGGCTTTGCAGGCGAGGCGGCCACCTGACACCTGATTCCCGCTTCCCGTGACGTGGGGCTGGGAGAATCAGGTTGTCCGTTCTAGTCTTCCAGCCCTCCTTGCAAGAGGGTTTTTTCTTGGCTAAATATTGTTATGTTATAACATATCAAAATTGGCAAAATCCTGTGCAAGGAACCGCCCATTGATGCTCAAGGATGAAGAGAAATGACGATGAACCCTAATAACACGCCGGTCGATCCCGCGGCCCGCATTCCCGTAACGGTTTTGTCCGGCTTTCTGGGTGCGGGCAAGACGACTTTGCTGAACCACATCCTGAACAATCGTGAAGGCCGCCGCGTGGCCGTCATCGTGAACGATATGAGCGAGGTCAATATAGATGCGGCTCTGGTTCGTGACGGTGGTGCCGAGCTATCGCGCACGGATGAAAAGCTGGTGGAAATGAGCAATGGCTGTATTTGCTGCACCTTGCGCGAGGACTTGTTGCTGGAGGTTGATCGTTTGGCCAAGGAGGGGCGTTTTGATCAGTTGCTCATTGAATCCACTGGCATTTCAGAGCCGCTGCCCGTGGCTGAGACCTTCACCTTTGAAGGCGAGGATGGCCGTTGCCTGGGCGAAGTCGCTCGCCTCGATACCATGGTCACGGTGGTGGACGCCTTTAATTTCCTGCGCGATTACAGCTCGCAAGACAGCATTCAGTCCCGGGGTGAATCCCTGGGTGAAGAAGACGCGCGTACCGTTGTGGACCTGTTGATTGAGCAGATCGAATTCTGTGACGTGTTGGTTCTGAACAAGATTGACTTGATCAGCGAGCCAGAACGCGAGCGCCTGATGGCCATTCTGAGCAGCCTGAATCCTCGCGCACGTATTGAAATGGCCGAGTTCGGCAAGGTGCCCCTGGACCGCGTGCTCAACACCGGTCTGTTTGACTTTGAAGAAGCCTCCAGAGCCCCAGGCTGGCTGCAGGAATTGCGTGGCACTCACACTCCGGAGACACAGGAATACGGCATAGGCAGCTTTGTTTATCGCGCACGCCGTCCGTTCCATCCGCAGCGTTTTCTGGATCTGGTCGAAAGCGAATGGCCCGGCGTGGTGCGTTCCAAAGGCTTTTTCTGGTTGGCAAACTTCCCGACTTTGGCGGGTTCCTGGTCACAGGCGGGCGCGGTGGCTCGCTATCACGTGGCGGGTTACTGGTGGGCTGCCATGCCGCCCGAACGCTGGCCGCAAGACCCCGAAGCGGTAGCCCTGATCAAGGAAAAATGGGATGAGCGAGTCGGGGACGCGCGGCAGGAGCTGGTGCTGATTGGCATGGAGATGGACGAGGCTGCATTGCGCGCTCGTTTCGATGCCTGCCTGTTAAGCGATGAAGAAATGGCCAGCGGTCCCAGCACCTGGACAACATGGACAAATCCGTTTTCAGACTGGCCTTGATGGAATTGAGGTCTTGCCAAGTCTCTGTCGGCTTGGACAAGGCCTTTTGATTGGATGTTGAGTATGACTGTTGTACTTCCCGACCCGGCTCTGAACGATTCCAGCTATGGCCTGACTCCGCTGTCTTGGGTAGGTATGGAGGGAATCGATTTACCCATTACCGTGGTTGAACCGGGCTATGCGCGCCAACTTCATGCGCGTGTGGATGCCCAGGTTGATTTGCCGCTGACGCATGTGAAAGGGATACACATGTCCAGGCTGTATCGCTTGCTGAATGACCTGCCGCCCGAACAGGCCTTGTCGCCGTTGGAGCTGCGACGTCTTTTGCAAAGCATGGTGGATAGCCAGGAGGACTGCGGCACGCGCAGTGCGCGCTTGGGTTTCAGATTTGATTTATTGGTGCGACGGCCTGCCTTGGTGACGCCGGATCTGGCAGGTTGGAAGTCTTATCCCGTCGTGCTGGAAGCCAGACTTTTGGACGGTATCTTTATGTGCAAGGTGCAGGTTCAGATTGGCTATTCGTCGACCTGTCCGTGTTCGGCGGCGCTGGCTCGGCAATTGATTGAACAAGGTTTTATGCAGGCCTTTGGAAAACAGCCTGTGCTAGGTGCGGTTGAGGTTGCTGCCTGGTTGCATGAGCACGCCAGTCTGGCCACTCCGCATAGCCAGCGCAGTCAGGCTCTGGTTCAGGTCCACGTATTGGAAAATAGGGAAGACTGCGGGTTTTTAGCGCTGATTGATCGTGTCGAAGAGGCGCTGGCAACACCCTTGCAAACCGCCGTCAAGCGGGCTGACGAGCAAGCTTTTACGGCCTTGAATGGCCAGAACCTGATGTTTGTGGAGGACGCAGCGCGTCGTATAGAAGCGGCCTTGGCGGGCTATCAGAACCCTGGTATTCAGGTCCGTCATTTAGAGAGTTTGCATCCCCATGATGCGGTGGCGGTCAAAGCTCCGTTGTCGGAAGCAACGCCTTTTTCAGGACTGAACGGGGGCGTGGAGCCATGAGTGTTTTAGCCCTTGCTAATCCTTGTCAGACACTGCTGCAAGGTCAAATTTGCTTGCTACTGGAGCAGGTCAGCAAGATCACGATCAGCCTGACTGACCTGATGCTCCATTCCCGTCTTTCGGAGCGGCGATGAAAGCCTTTCTTGTCTCTGTCCTGGTCCTGCTGGTTCGGGGCTACCAACTTTTAATCAGCCCATTATTGGGGCCACGCTGCCGTTTTTATCCTACTTGTTCGCAGTATGCGATTCAGGCTTTGCGCACGCATGGCCCCTTCAAAGGAACGTGGCTGGCCGCACAACGCCTTGTCCGTTGTCATCCTTGGCATCCGGGCGGGCACGACCCGGTTCCTGCTCGTGGCGATCTGGGCAGGCAAGCGTCCAGGCAGTCAGGAGAAGGCCGTGCATAAGGGGGGCGTACCTAAAGAGTCCATCGCTCAGACTCAGCAAGCCATTGTGGACAGTTTCCAGTGCCTGGGTAACTGGATGGCGCGCTACGAATATCTGATTGATCTGGGGCGCTCCTTGCCCGACTTCCCGGACAAATGGCGTACAGAAGCGAATCGTTTGCACGGCTGTCAGGCACAGGTCTGGATGGTCTCTGAATTGCATGATCACAGGTTGTTTTTTCAGGCTCGTAGTGATTCTGCCATCGTCACCGGCTTGTTGGCTTTATTGATGAAGGTGTATTCGGGGCGTCTGCCTGAAGAAATTCTGTCCCATCCCCCCGACTTTTTACGGGCAATTGAACTGGAGCAGCACTTGTCACCGAATCGCGCCAATGGCCTGTTTCACATGATGGAGCGGATTCGTTTGATGGCACAAGATGCTCTGGGTGCAGAAGCCGCAAAGGCAAAACCATGACGCCAGCAATCCTGAAGGCCCCTCTATCCCGGTCCACAGAAACGACCAAACAGCATGATCTGCGCCATGCCGATCTGCTGCTCTGTGGCGGTACGGTAATGACCCCTAACGGTGCCGAGCACATTGACATCGCCTGTGTGCAAGGCCGGATTATGGCTCTTGGCGATTTGCAGCCCAGCTGGAGCGCAGAGTGCCTGCTGGACTTGAGCGGCCTGCATGTATTGCCAGGGGTCATCGACAGCCAGGTGCATTTTCGAGAGCCGGGGTTAGAGCACAAGGAGAATCTGGAAGCGGGGACACGGGGTGCGGTCCTGGGCGGGGTGACTGCAATTTTCGAGATGCCCAACACCCATCCCTTGACGCTGGGAGCTGCCGATCTGCACGCCAAGCTAAATGCCGCTCAAGGTCGTAGCTGGTGCGATCACGCCTTTTACATCGGTGGCTCATCCTTGAATGCCGAATCTTTGCAGGAACTGGAGCAGCTTCCAGGCTGCGCGGGCATCAAGGTCTTTATGGGTAGCTCTTTTGGCGATCTCCTGGCGGATCAGGATGAAGTCCTGATCCGCATCTTGCGTCATGGCCGCAGACGGCTGGCGGTGCATGCGGAGGATGAGGCCAGACTGCGTGAACGCCAACATATCGCTCTGGATAGTGGGGACGTGCGGCAACACCCGGTCTGGCGTGATGTCCCAAGTGCGTTGATGGCGACTCAACGCATCGTTCGCCTGGCGGCACAGGTGAATCGCCGCCTGCATGTGCTGCACGTGTCCAGCGCAGAGGAAATGCAGTTTCTGGCCGCCCACAAAGCTCGCGTGACGGTGGAAGTCACTCCTCATCACCTGAGTCTGCAGGCTCCCGACTGTTATGAGCGCTTGGGCACGTTGGCCCAAATGAATCCACCGGTGCGGGAGCAGCGTCATCAGGACGCGCTGTGGCAGGCGGTCCGAGCGGGTGTGGTAGATGTGATCGGCAGCGATCATGCGCCGCATACCTTGTCGGAGAAGTCTCAGGGCTACCCGGCCTCGCCCAGTGGCATGACAGGCGTGCAAACTCTCCTTCCCCTGATGTTGAACCATGTGCATGCGGGTCGTCTGAGCCTGCAGCGACTGGTGGATTTGACCAGTACCGGTCCTGCCCGGATTTTTGGTCTGGAAGGCAAAGGACGTATTGCCGTGGGCTTTGATGCCGACTTCAGCATTGTGGATCTGAAGGCGCGGCGTCGTATTCGCAACGACTGGATGGCCAGCGTCAGCGGCTGGTCTCCCTACGACGGCCTGCCGGTTGTGGGCTGGCCGATTCACACCATTGTGCGCGGCCATTGTGTGGTTCGTGATGAAGCCTTGGAAGGGCAAGCGCAAGGCAGGCCACTGCGTTTTCTGGATGTCCCCTAGCCGCCCATTCAGCAAGGAGTACGCCATGACGGATTCAAAAGAGCTTAAAGAGCGTGGTCTGAAGGTGACCGCAGCCCGTATCCAAATTCTTGAGATTTTCCAGACCCCCGGCATGGGTCATTTGACGGCGGACGATGTGTATCGTCAGTTGATCCGGCAAGGCAGTGAAATTGGCTTGGCCACTGTGTATCGCGTGCTGACGCAATTGCAGCAGGCAGGCCTCTTAAAGCAGGTTTATTTTGAGCCCGGCCGGGCTCTGTATGAGCGGGATGATGGCGAACACCATGATCACCTTATTTGCACGGACTGCGGTCGCGTGCAGGAGTTTCATGACGAGGTGATCGAACAGCGCCAACAAGCGATTGCTCAAGAGCGGGGCTTTCAAGTTCTGGCTCATAGCCACGTCTTGTATGGGCCTTGCCTGAATCCCGATTGCACGTATCGCCCCGGCTCCCCCCATGACAAGGAGAAAACGTGAAAACAGCAGGAAAAGAATGCGGACTGGACGACACCCCCATGGTGCAGATGCGCCCTCGAGTGTCAGTGGAACAGGTGGAAGAGGGCGAGGAGCTGGCGCCCAAATTTGACGAACAGGGCCTGATTGCCTGCATCACTACAGATGCGAAGAACGGGGAGGTCCTGATGTTGGGGTACATGAATCGGGAAGCCTTGGAAAAAACCATACAGACGGGCGAGGCCCATTACTGGAGCCGGTCGCGCCAGACGCTCTGGCATAAAGGGGCGAGTAGTGGACTGGTGCAGGCAGTAGAGGAGATGCGCATCGATGACGACCAGGATGCCGTACTGCTGCGCGTGCGGGTAGCCGGTTCAGGAGCCAGTTGCCACGTAGGCTACTACTCCTGTTTTTATCGGCAGGTACCGGTAGGAGCGGCGCACCGCAAGGGCCAGAAACTGGTGTTTATTGAGTCGACCAAGACCTTTGATCCGCAGGACGTGTATGGCGATGCGCCCAATCCTACCGTGCTTTAGCCTGCCGTTTGGGTGGACGGGGCCAGACTAGAGGCTGTCCGGTTTTCCTTGGGGAGCATGCTAACAAAGCCGGGCGTGGTCGCCCCGCTTTGTGTTTGTCGCAGTTGCCTTGTGAGCGGGCTTGGCTCCACTAGGATGCTTTGGCCAGACCCCCCCATTTTTTCTGACGGTTCGCGCGCCAGAACGAGTAACTCAGTCCCAGTATCAGCAAGATGCAGGCGATGATAAAGACCATGCTGATCGGGCGCTCCAGAAAGATCATGGGGTCGCCGCGGGACAGCAGCAGGGCCCGGCGGAAGTTCTCTTCTACCATCGGCCCCAAGACAAAGCCCAGCAGCAAGGGGGCAGCTTCAAAGCGCAGGCGCATGAAGCCGTACCCCAGAATGCCAAACAGCAGCACGATGTTGACATCGAACAGGTTGTTGTTGGTGCTATAGACGCCCACGCACACAAAGAACAGGGCAGCGGGGTACAGGTACTTGAAAGGTACAGACAGCAGACGCACCCACATCCCGATCAGGGGCAGGTTCAGGATCAGCAGCAGGATGTTGCCCACCCAGAAGCTGGCAATCAGGCCCCAGAACATATCGGCGTGTTCGACCACCATTTGTGGGCCGGGCTGGATGCCATGAATGATCAGTGCCCCCAGCATCAAGGCCATGACCGGATCGCCAGGAATGCCCAGGCTCAGGGTAGGAATGAAGCTGGTTTGGGTCGAGGCACTGGTGGCGGCTTCGGGCGACGCAATGCCTTCAATCGCACCCCGTCCAAAACGCTCAGGTTTCTTGGCGATTTTCTTTTCCGTGGCATAGGCAATAAAGGAGGCAATGGTCGGGCCTGTGCCGGGCAGGATTCCGAAGGCAGCGCCAATGGCCGTGCCGCGAACCAAAGCGCCCTTGGACTGCTTGATGTCGCCTTTTTCCGGGCGCAGGGAGCGGGTGGAGACTTTACCAATAGCCTTGGTATGGCCGCTATGGATCCGGTTGATGTTCTTGAGGAAGTCCGCAATACCGAACAGACCCATGGCCAGTGCCACAATCTGCAAGCCGTCCTGCAGCTCCGGAATATTGAGGTCAAAGCGCGACACACCGCTGTTTACGTCCGTCCCTACCACGCCAAAGATCAGCCCCATGACCACCATGGCCACGCCTTTGATGGCCGAGCCTTTCGCCAAGGTGGCCCCGGCCAGCAGTCCCAGCATCATCATGGAAAAATATTCGGCAGGGCCGAACTTGAAGGCCACATTGACCAGGGCTGGCGAGAACAGGATCATGGCCAAAATGCCGATCGTGGCTCCAAAAAAGGAGGACAACATCAACATGAACAGGGCTGAGCCGGCCTTGCCGTTGCGGGCCATGGGATTGCCATCCAAACAGGCCACCGCGTGTGAGGCGGTTCCGGGCAGGTTGAGCATGATGGAGGTGATGCCGCCGCCGTATTGGGAACCATAGTAAATTCCGGCCAGCATAATCAGGGCAGCCGTGGGCGTCATGGCGTAGGTCAGGGGCAGCAGGATGGAGATGGCGGCCAGTACGCCCATGCCGGGCAAAACACCGATCAGGTTCCCCATGAACACGCCAAAGACGGCCCACATCAGGTTATCCAGTTGAAAGGCAACGCCAAAGCCGTGCATCAGGTTAGAGAGAATGTCCATGCCTAGCCCCACGTGAACAGGGGAAATTGCAGCTCCAGCCCCCAGGAGAAAATAAGCACACCCAGCAGCGTTACAAACACGGACAGCAGCAAAGCGGTGAGCCAGGAGTGCTCTTTGTCGCCCATGGCCGAGATGAACACCAGGGCGAAGGTGGCGGGAACCAGTCCGCCGTAGCGGCCCAGGATAATGAAGGCGATGATGCCACCCACAATGGCCAGCCAGCCTCGCCATTGCGGTGGGCCGTAATCTTCTTCCTGCTCCTCGTCGTGCGAGGCGGTCTCGACAAACAGGTACAGCGCGCCCAGCGCGATCATCACGATACCCAGCAGAAACGGGAAGTATCCCGGCCCCATGCGGGCCAGGCTGCCCAGGGAGTATTTCTGTCCCATCAGAACCGTCAAGACGCCCACCCCCACCATCAGCCCGACTGAGTAATATTTTTGTCTGCTCATGACCCTCCCCATTTCCGTAAAGCACGCATGATTTTTATAACTCCTGAAAAAGAGCGTTTAAAAATGAGGCTAGCTTAGCGGAGCAGAAGTTTGCTTAGGGTGACAGTTTCATTACCTTTTGGTCATGTTGGCGGTTGTGCAAAAGAGGGGGCGGGAAGCGCAATGGTAACTTTCAGGCCGGATTCTCCTTTTGAGAAAATCAGTTCGCCGCGATGTAATTCAACGATGGCCGAAACACTGCTTAATCCCAATCCAAATCCTTCGCTGTCATGATGGTAGCGGTAGAAATATTTGCCCACGTTCTCGTATTCACTTTCGGGTAAACCGGGGCCATCATCTTCAACACTAATCACAACAAGATGGCCGATTTTTCTTTCGATGCCGACGTTAACGTTTTTTCTGGCATATTTAATTGCGTTGTCCACGATATTGGCCAAGGCACTGGCTAAAAGATTGCTATCACCATTCAGGGTGACGGCATCAATTCTCTTTTTGTGCAGTCTGACCCCTTTTTCTTCCGCAATAAACTGGTACAGATCCAGAACGTCCTCCGCAATCTGCTCCAGGTTGCAGGCTTTAAAGCTTTGTCGGTGGACTCCGGCATTCAGTTCTGCAATCTGCAGCAGCTTGCCCAGCAGTACGCTCAGCTTCTCCACTTCTTCAATGGCTTCCTGTTGGGCCTGCTGGACGGGTGCCGGGACGCCGGGCAGGTTACGGGTCTCGCGCAGCTTGCCAACGATTCGGGTCAGTGGCGTGCGAATATTGTGGGCTACGGTATCGGAGATATGGCGGGCGCTTTGCATCAGGCTTTCAATCTTGTCCAGCATGCGGTTGATGTCGTGGTGGATCAGGCCAAAGATATCCTCGCTTTCGGAACTGATACGCTTGGAGATGTCGCCTGCACCTACTTGCTCCGTCAGCACACGGATGCGGCCGATGCGGTATTTCAGTTCGCTGCTAAAGACGTAGGCGCCCAGAATCACCAGCATCAAGGCGAGCATCATGGAGGTGAGGATGATGCGGCTCAGCATGGCACGCAGCTCGTTCAGGGTGCCCAGTTCGTGCCCAACTACCAGAGTTTCTCCGCCAGCCAATTTGGTGACGCGAACATTTCCTTCAGACAGGGCATCGATATGCTTGATCTGAACTTCCACCACCTGTTGCTCGGGCAGTTCGTTCAGGCCTGGGATCGCGTGGATATTGCCCACCAGTGTGTGCTTGTTCTCATCGAGCAGCAGGTAGATTTCCTGCCCCGAATCAATCCGGTCCGACAAGGTCAGTTCGATCATGCGCAAGACCTCTTCGCGTCCACCTACTTCATAGGCAATGCTCAGCCGCTGCACTGCAACGCTGATCTGGCGCAAGTGCTCGTCGCGCAAGGCACCAAAGACCTGAACGTAGAAAAAACCGATCAGAAACAAGGTGGTGAAGATGGCCAGTATGCTGTAGTTGAGCGTCAGCCGAAACGAGGTGGACTCCCAGAGCCGTTTCAGGAGCTCAATCATCGCTGCGTTTCAGCCTGATCCCGTCAACGCTAGCCTTGTCGCTGAGTACATAGCCGCGACCGCGTATCGTATGAATCAGAGGTGGAATGCCTTCCCTGTCCACTTTACGCCGCAGGCGGCTGACCAGCACATCCACCACATTCGATTGCGGGTCGAAGTTGTAACCCCAGACCACTTCCAGCAGCATGGTGCGGGTCAGGATTTTGTGACTGTTCATCATCAGGTAGGACAGGAGTTTGACTTCGCGCGGTTGCAGCTCCAGCACGACCCCTGCGCGGGTGATTGTCTGTGTACGAATGTTCATCACCAGATCATCAATCTGCACACTTCTGATTTCTGCATTATCTGTGCTGCGGCGGATCAGGGCATGCAAGCGGGCAGCCAGCTCCTGAAAGGAAAAAGGCTTGATTAAATAATCATCGCCGCCCGCTTTTAAACCATCCACTTTGTCGTCCACTCCTGATAAAGCACTCAATACCAGAACGGGGACTTTTTTTCCTAATGATCGCAAGGTGAAAAGAATAGAGAGGCCATCTACATGATTGGGAAGCATGCGATCCAGAATAATGACGTCCCATATCTCTTTCATGGCATTTTCCAAACCGGATACGCCGTCGTGACTAGCGACAACCGAGTAGCCCAGTTCGGACAAACCATTTACCAAATAGCGGGCGTTGTCGCGGTCATCTTCAATCAATAAGCAATTCCACATATGACTTTCCATTTTTTAGAAACAGGCAATGACATCCATTTAAAAAAACGGATTGTTCGCAAGGCTTAAGGCGGATCATGAGTCAAACATGACAAAACGCTCATGTTTGGCGTCGGCGATGAAAAGAAAAAGGGATGGGCACCCGATCGCAAGCCATTCCGGATTATAGGAATAATTAGCCTGCGTCTTAGAAGCGGGTAGACCGGCGCTGCAGAGGCTCAGTGTCGGTCAGGCAGTGCGGCAGGAGGCAGCCAGTGCCAATGCGCGGCGCGCGAGGCCACGTACATCAAGGCTGTGTGCCACCTCCAGCGCGTCCAGCTCGGCCTCGGTGAACCAGCGCGCGTCCAGTGCGTCATCGGCGGCTTGAGCGCTACCCGACTGCCACTGAAAGAGAACAGCGATAAGAATGAAATGTGGATAGCTTGGCGGGGTGGGGCTGGGTTCGCGGTCAAACACATCCAGGGCATCAAAGATGTGCAGGGCCTGACCCTGTACCCCAGTTTCTTCGCGCAGTTCACGATGCGCGGCGGCATGAATGGTTTCACCGGGACGGATTTTGCCGCCCGGGAATGCCCAGCGCCCAGCATCGGGCCGGTTGGCGCGGCGTATCAGTAAAATTCGGTCTTGATGAACGACGGCGGCCAGGGTGGCGGGAACCGGTCCCGTGGCAGGGGAAGCGGGATCAGCGGACAAGATAGCAACTCCAGGTCAAGGATGGCCTTCCTTGATCAAGCGGCGAGCAGATAGCGATCCGTTCCTTTGCTGGCATGACCCGGATCAAGCTCAGCCGGTCACTCTGCTTAGCAACAGGGACAGGCAGTTTTTCAGCCCGCTTCCCAGGGCCCCTCGATCATAAAGACGGTTTTTGACAATATGACCTGGGCGAGTATACCTGCCTTTGCGTGACCCTTGCTCCCTGCGCCCTGGCCCTGACCCGCATGCCCACGACGGACTACGCATCGCTGGCAAGCTGGGCTTGAATGAGTAGATCAGCCAGTTGTTGGCGGGCAGACGTCCACCGTCCAAGCACGGTGTCCTCGCCCACACTAGGATTCAGTACATCCTGTATGGCCTGTAGCAGACAGGTGCTTGTCATGGGATCGAGCTCAGGCAGGACGGGCAGGGCCTTATGCAGCTTGCTGGTCCAGGTGGCCTGGGATTCTGCAAGGGGGCAGGTACGCAGCAACAAGGCATACAGATGGATGGCCAGGGCGTCACCACCTGTTTCCAATAGGCAAGCGGTGGTCTTGATGAGGTCGCGTTGATCGTCAGTCAGCATATGCAGGGGCAGGGGAGAGGGACGGCAAAGTCGGTGGCAGCCACGGAACGCATGGGGCGTTCGCTTGTTGAACCCTAAAAGGTGGCTGTGGTGCTCATTGCGTAGTGGGCATGACAAATTGCGCGCCTTTGGCGATGCGTTCCGGCCAGCGCTGCATGATGGATTTTTGCCGGGTGTAAAAGCGCACCCCTTCTTCTCCATACGCATGCATATCGCCATACAGGCTCTTTTTCCAGCCGCCAAAGCCGTGCCAGGCCATTGGCACAGGCAAAGGCACATTAATTCCCACCATGCCGACTTGAATGCGGCGCGCGAACTCGCGGGCTACATGACCGTCGCGCGTAAAGCAGGCTACGCCATTGCCGAACGCGTGGGCATTGACCCGTTCTATGGCTTGCTCAAGGTTCGCCACCCGCATGCAGCCCAGTACCGGCCCGAAGATTTCCTCTTGGTAAATACGCATCTCAGGAGTCAGACCGTCGAATAAGGTGCCGCCCATCCAGAAGCCGTCCTCGCAGCCTGGTCCCGCTTCACTGCCTTGAAAGTGGCGGCCGTCGACCAGTAGTCGGGCACCTTCCTGTACGCCCAGTGCGATGTAGTGGGCAATGCGTTCGTAAGCGGCACGGCTTATGAGGGGGCCCATTTCGGCGGCCGGGTTTTCGCCATTTAGCACCTTCAAGGCTTGCGTGCGCTCGACGAGTTTGGGGATGAGCCGGTCGGCCACATCCCCCACCAATATGGCTACGCTGATGGCCATGCAGCGCTCGCCCGCCGAACCGAAGCCGGCACCGATCAGTGCGTCCACCGCCTGATCGATATCGGCATCGGGCATCACCACCATATGGTTTTTGGCACCACCCAGCGCCTGCACTCGTTTGCCATGACGAGCGCCCGCTTCGTAAATGGCGTGGGCGATCGGCGTCGAGCCTACAAAGCTGATGGCCTGCACCAGCGGGTGTTCCAGCAGCGCGTCAACCGCTTCCTTGTCGCCTTGCACCACATTGAATACCCCATCGGGCAGACCCGCCTGTTTGAACAACTGGGCGATCAAGAGCGAGGGACTGGGGTCGATCGGACTGGGTTTGAGAACAAAGGTGTTTCCGGCGGCAATGGCCAGCGGAAACATCCACATGGGCACCATGACGGGAAAGTTGAACGGGGTCACACCCGCCACGACGCCCAGAGCTTGGCGTACCGTCCAGTTATCGATATGGCTTGATACCTGTTCGGTGTAATCGCCTTTCAGCAGTTGCGGGATGCCGCAGGCGAACTCCACGATTTCAATGCCGCGAGCCACTTCACCTTGGGCATCGCTGAAGACCTTGCCATGCTCGGCGGTAATCAGGTGGGCCAACTTGTCCTTATGCTCGTTCAGCAGTTGCAAAAACTTAAACAGGATTCGGGCGCGGCGGATAGGTGGGGTGTCCGCCCAGCCGGGGAAGGCGCTTGCAGCGGCCTGAACTGCCTTATCCACCTCGGCAGCGGTGGCCAAGACGACCTGAGCGCTAACGGCGCCGGTGGCGGGATTGCAGACGTCCAGATGACGGCCAGAGGTGCCCGGCACGCGCTGGCCGTTGATGTAGTGGTCAATAAGGGCGACAGGATGAGTCATGCAGTCAGTCTCTTGGAGGGGGCGTTGTAAAGCAGCATTAGCAACTCCTAAGATAGGTGACTATAAGAATCATGTAAAATGATGAATAATGAATTTATAAATCATTAATAGTGAATAACAAGCACTACGTTCAACGCAGGCTTGCGATGAGCCGAGGCGTTACTCGTCAGGACCGTGGCTTATGCCAGTTAAACCTGGGCGATAGATGCGGTGACGCCTGACTCGTTGGCCGTCGCCTCATGACAGGGTATAAAGATTAAATAAATCATAAATAAAGATTGGTCCTATCAGGTTTTATCATTTTACTTGATGATTGATCGTGTCTATCTTAGCGGCGTGCGGACGGTGACCCGTTCCAGAGCAAGGGCCTTGGCGGGCCCGTCGCTCACTTCTTTGCAAGCCGCGCGGCATTGGCCAGCACTCACGCGTATCGCCCGGCTTACGGTGTGTGTGCTAGGACAGGAGAGGGTCTTCAGTGCTTTTTCAAGGAGGTCGTCATGCAGTTGCGCGACAACGGACTCAGGTTCTCGCCCATTACGATTGTGCTGCACTGGCTGGTCGCAGCCTTACTGCTGTCTATCCTGGGGTTGGAGGTGGCAATGGCCCGAACCGCGGCCCAGGCCTCGTCTGCCCGACTGGAGCCGATACAGAATCTGTTGGGGCTGATGCTCTTTCTGATCTCGGCTTATCGATTCTGGGCCAGGGTGAGCTCGCCTCATCCTTTACCCTTGGGCTCGCCCACGCCGGTACAAGTGATTGTGTCCCGCTCGGTGGCCACCGCCCTGGCATTGGCGATGGTGCTGCTGCCGCTAGCCGTCTGGCTGTCCCGCGCAGCGGCCGGCGTGGGAATTGAGCTGCCCGGTGGCTTGATGCTCCCGGCTCCGATCGGCCCGAGCAAGCCGCTCAAGGCGGTGCTGGACGCTTTGTTCAACATTGGGGCGACGGCTTTTGTGGCCGGGCTTGCTCTACATCTGTTTGGCGCGTTCAGAAACCACCTTGTGCTGAAGAATCAGACCTTGCGCCGCATGTTGGGCAGACAGGTGGAGTTGTGAATCATGGGTGATACAAAACAGACTTTTGCAGGCAATGTCATCACAGACATGTGCGGGGTAGCGTATCCGATTGTTCTGGCGGGCATGGCCGCGATTTCGGGGCCTAAACTGGTGGCCGCGGTAGCAAATGCGGGCGGGGTGGGAGTGTTGGGAGGCTTGCGTCTGGCTCCCAAGGTGCTGCGCGAGTGGCTGCGGGAAACCAGAGGTCTGACCGACAGACCGTTTGGTGTCAATATCGTGCCCCAGTTTGGTGGACCGGCTGTGTTTGAGGCCCAGTTTCAGGTGATTCTTCAGGAGCGGCCCCGACTATTGTCTTTGTTTTATGCCGAGGATGCTGGTGCCGACCTGATTGCCCGCGCCAAAGATGCGGGCATGATCGTCATGGTGCAAACCGGCACGGTGGCTCTAGCCCGTCAAGCGATTGCACAGGGAGCCGATATTGTGGTTGCCCAGGGCAGTGAGAGTGGAGGGCATTTGAATCGTGGCACGGTGGGCTTGATGTCCTTGCTGCCTGCGATTATTGACGTTGCACACGGTTGTCCCGTTCTGGCGGCGGGCGGCATCACGACAAGTCAGGATGTGCGGGCTGCCATGAGCCTGGGCGCGTCGGGGGTGCTGGCAGGTACTGCTTTTTTGGCCAGCGAGGAATCCAATGCGCACCCACTCTACAAACACAGAATTCTGGAGGCAGGTACGGACGATACGGAGTATCGCACTGGTTACTCCTTTGGCTGGCCCTATGGGACGCCGCATCGGGTGATACCCAACCGGGACAGGTGGAATCTGTTGCGTCTGATCGGGGGCGGTGCCAGGGCGATTGATCAGGACAGCGTGGCCAGGAAACTGTCTTTGTATGCCGGTCAGGGGGTGGGCAAAATCCATCGTATTATGCCGGCTGCAGAGCGCGTGGCGGAACTGGCACGGGGCCTGTCCTGAGGCTTTACGGGCAGATGGTTGTGGGAAGGCTGCGCAGGCTCAGCCTTGGGACTGGTGGGGCTAATCGAGGCGTTCGGCCTGGTCTTGCATTGATTTGGGTAATTGGGCGAACTGTGTGTGCGCCAGGGCGAGAAAACTGCGTAGAGCCGAGCTGGGTAGGGTATCCGAACGACGGATGAACACGGTTTTCACCCGGGCTACCTGCGGCGGCAGCTCATGACATTGGATAGGCAGGTGCATGCTGCGGGTTTGGGCAATCGCCTTCGGTAGTAAGCTGATGCCCATGCCCGAGGCCACGCAGGACAGAATGCCGTCCAGGGTGCCCATTTCCATGATCTGATCGGGGACCAGGCCGGCTTGATGGAGCCAGTGTTCCAGCGTAGAGCGGTAAAAGCACCCGGTCCTAAAGACCAGCACGGTTTGCTGGGTGATCTGTTCGATGAGCTCAGAGAGGGAGGGGATGGCCTTGCTGCTGAGCAGAACCAGTTCCTCTTCAAAGACTTCTTCTTGTGACAAGGCAGGATTGTGATGGAGTCCGCCTACAAAGGCGCCGTCCAATTGGTGACTTTCAATCGCTTTGATGAGTTCGGCCGTGGTGCCGGTTTGCAAGGACAATTGAACCTGGGGATAGCGTTCGCGGTACTGAATCAGTAATGGCGGCAAGCGTATGGCAGCTGTAGTTTCCATGGAGCCCAGGCGTAGCAGACCGCGTGGCGTGCCCGTGTCCTGCAAGGCGGCGCGGCTTTCATTGGTCAGTTGCAAGATCCGCTGGGCGTACGTTAGAAAAGTACGCCCCGCCGCTGTGAGTACCACCCCGCTTTTCTGGCGTATGAACAGTTGCTGCCCCAGCTCGGCCTCCAGCTCCTTGACCCGCATGGTGACATTGGACTGCACAGTATGTACTTTCTGGGCGGCAGCGGTAAAGCTGCCCTGTTCGGCCACAGCACAAAAAATCTGTAACTGGCGCATTTCCATACCGACTTCTCCATCGTTAAAAATGATGCCTGGTTTTTTGTTTCATCACTTTATGGTATTCATGCGCGACCGTAAAGAGGTCCTTCAACGCGGATTGCGGTCAGGGAGAGACTTGATGGTACCAAGTACACAGCAATCAGGTACGCGATATTCTGCCCGATCATCCCAATAAGATACAGGTTGCTAGCCCCGCGAGCGTAGGGCTGGCCAGACGGGGTCATACTGGGTCAGTTCCCTAGCTGTGATGAACAAGCTCAGTCTGCCCTAAGCGCTAGGGTGGCGGCCTTGGCCGCCCTCAAGATACTGGATTTGCTGGCGCGAAGGGCAGTGCGAGATTCTTGGCTATGTGCGTTTGTGCAGTCCCGCTGGAAATGGCACATGGGCGGAGCGCGGTTCAGTGCGTCTGCAGATTCAACGTGCCGTCCAGATTGATGCGTTCAAAGTCAGAGACCAATACCTGAATGCGAATATTCCAACTGGCCAGATGAGGCAGTTCAATCGGGTTGACCAGCCACTGGCCCTGCAAGGTAGGGGCAGCCGGAAAAGTAATGGAGGCGATACCGGCCTGCGGGTTGCTGAACGTCACCTCGACCTCTTGGGCTTGAAGGGGGATGAAACCGGGCTGGTGCAAGGTGATGGTCAGGGTGGGTCGGGAGGTAGCCGTGGCTGGGAGATACACCAGATCCGCCATGCCTGTTTCGGTTCGGATATGACTGGCAATGCCGGGCGCGACCCACTGGGCCAGGGACCGGGGAGGTGGGGTAAAACGCCACAAGGCGACGACGGCCAGGATCAGCACGGCCAGCGCGTATTCCAGACGGATCACTCTTTGCAGGGCGTAGCGCGCTCCTTCGCGCTTTTGCATCACGGCCGGGCTCAAGCGATAGCGGTTGTATGCACCCAGGGCCAGCAAAAACGCGACCAGAACCAGCTTGGCGATCAGGACCTGACCATATCGGCTTTCCCAGAGCGAGGCGAGCTGATCGAATTGCACGTAGATCAAGGCCACGCCGCTTAGGGTCAGCACCAGCAAGATGCGGGGAATCCAGTGCGAGAACCACCTTAACAGGTGGGGCGGTTTGTCGTGCCTGAGCGCACAGACCAGCGGCAGGAAGGAGCCCACCCACAGTGTCAGTGCCACTCCATGGAGCCAGACGCTGGGCCGCGAGAGCCAAGTGGGACTGGCTGTACTGGCATGGCCGCTGGAAGCCAGCGAGGCTCCCAATAGAACGAGGGCCGCGACGGCCAGCCATGGCTGGGCAGTGGTCCAGACTGCTTTCCAGGAAAGGGCCGCACCAATCAGAGCCATCCAGCCCAGCAGCACTGCCAGGCCCATGGAGCTGGATACACCGGCTGTCCAGGGCTGGGGCTGTAACAGTGCAGAGAGCGGCAAATCCAGGGCATCGATACCCACCAGGCCCAGAGTCAGCAACAAGGCAGTGGCGCCCACGGCGAACAGAACGGGAAGCCAGTGTCGATGACGGGCAAATGCCCCCTGGGGCGTCGGGCTCAGCGTTTGGTAGACCAGCCCTCCTATCCCTGTGAACAGACTCACATAAGCCACGAATCGGGCCAGCCAGATCAGACCATTTCGCAGGGGATGGCTGTGGGGTGTGGACGTCAGATTGGTGCCTGGTGTGCCAATGGAAAACGTCAGGATTCCGCCAACGGGGTGGCCGTCGGCGGAAATCACCCGCCAGCTCAGGCCGTAGTTGCCTTTGGCCGACAAGGTTGGCAAGGCCAGCTCCAGTCTCTGTTCGTGTGTGACGACGTTCGTGAGCGTCTCGACGGTGCCGTCAGGGCGAATTAATTTGAGCAGCAAGGGTGCCACGGGCTCATTGAAGCGCAAACTGGCGGTTTGCGGGGCCTGCATCAGAATCGTGCCGCTGGCGGGTTTGCTATCCACCAGGGCTGCATGAGCATGCAGTACGGGCGACCAGACCAACAGCAAGAGCAGCACCATCAGCCCTGAGACCAAGGCAAGCCCGCCTGCACGCCCTTGCTGAGTTTGCGTTTGCATAAAATTCTCCTTCAGGCGGATGCGCCCGATCCGTTCGCATCCGCTACCTGGGCTTACGGTTTGGGCAATAGCTGCAATGCCGGCGCGGGGGCGTCCGAATGATCTTTTGTCGGTCGTGAACCGGACTCAGTCTGATCGATCCAGCGCTCCAGTCCTTGCTCACATTCCTGAACGACCGGGAAATGGAGCGTGCTGTTGGGTTGGAGTTCGTCGCTCAAATAGCTGATGAAGACAAATTCGTCGTAATGATCGTCTGGCAATGGGCCACCAGCCCAAATCACTTCCTGGACCCCCGAGCTGACTTTGGCGCCCCAACGGGTGTAGCTTTGCGTGTAATCACCCTTCACGGTTTCCAGTGTCCAACCGGCCTTGGGCTGGGGTTTGACGCCCACTACACCGTCGGGAACACGGACACGGATTTTGGTGGTGGCAGAGCCTTTGCAGCCATGCGGAACCGTCAGAATGGCCTTATAGCTGCTGCCCACGGGGGCTTGCTCGGTGAGCAGTGAAATGTGGGCAACAGCGCCCGAAGCGAACAGCATCGCTGCCATGCCCGCAATGGCACGGGAAGACGTGGAAAAAATCGACATTAAAAACCTCGGCTGGATAGAAAAGTGCAAACCGTCACGGAACGGGGAAACCATCGGCGAGGCTAAAAGGGTGGGGCGCGTGAGCCTAAGGGCGGGCCTTGTGCCAGTAACGGCGACCAGGCCCGATGCGTATCGTCCAGCAACACGGCCCGATACCGCATCAGATTGTGTAGGGCCGGTGCATCCAGGGCAGGCAGTAAAGCGGCAGAAACCGCCATGCCAAAGGGGCAGTCCTGCTCAGGGTGAGGCGTGTCGGGGTCTGCCTGGCCCTCTTGGTCGGGCAGATCAATCCAGAGCGTAGGGGTGGAATGGCTTGCCGTACAAAAGGTAATGGCAAAGCCCTTGCTGTGGGACGGACTGGCAGGCATATAGCCGACCGGGATAAAGGCGCGACCCACGTAAGCCAGCACAGCCAGGCAAAACAGAATTTGCCAGACTCCGAGCTTGCGACAAACGAGACGAGGACCCAGGGCGCGCATGGGCAAAAGTATATTATAAAATACACAGCGGCCTGATGAGGTCTGTGTCAGCTATAAGGCACCAAATTTCAACGTGTCCTCACGGGGCTGCTTGATGAGGGGCAGGGTTCGCGGCCAGGATACCTGAGTCTGTAGAGCATCCTGGTGTGTGGGCGAGGGGCCTGATACGGCATCGCGGTAGGAAATGTCCGCAACACGCACTCCCCGTCCCGCAGGGCGGGGAGGGGTTTACGCTTGAGAGGGCAGCAGCTCGTTACGGCGTTCGATAATGCGCGAGATCAGGCCATATTCAATGGCTTCCTCGGCACTCATCCATTTGTCACGTTCGATATCGTCACGTACACGCTCGATAGGCTGGCCGGTTTCACGGGCAATCACTTGAGCGATACGTTCGCGCGCTTTCATGATTTCTTGCGCTTGAATGGCCATATCGCTGGCCTGACCGCCGGCGCCACCACTGGGCTGGTGAATCAGAAAACGGGTTTGGGGCAGGCAAACACGACGCTCGCGAGCCGCACCGAGGAACAGGTGGGTAGCGGCACTGCCGACCCAACCCGTCCCGACCATGGTGACAGGCGAGGAAATAAAACGCACTACATCATGGATGGCATCGCCCGATTCCAGATGGCCGCCGGGCGAGGACACGATCATGGTGATAGGGGCGGTGGACTCCGCATCCAGAGCCAGCAGCTTGCGCACGGTTTCCGAGGCGAGTTTGTCCGTGATGGTGCCAAAGACCAGCACTGTGCGGGCGCGGAAGGCTTTTTCTTCCAGGAAAGCGCTGTGTTGAGAGTTGCTGTCAGAGCTGGTTTCTTTTTCTTGGCCAAACATGGGAAAGACTCCAAGGGGTAAGTGGTCTGTCTGCTAAGGAAAATCGATTGCTCGACTATATCCCGGCTGATGGTCTGCGGGTTTTTTGCGCGGCGCTTTGTGTGGTTTTTGGTATCGGGCCACAGGGGACACCATTGCGCTTGGCATAAGCGCCCCGCAAGCAGCGCGGTGTGCCTTGCAAAGCAGTTCATGGTCGCATGCTTGTGGGCGTCTTGATCGCAAGAACAAGACCTGATTATTCTTCCTTTCCGATTCGCTTGACGGCTAAGACCGCTGGGCACGCCATGGCTTGGCGATGAGCCCTTGCATCAAATTGTGGAGGGGTGATGGCAAAGCCTTTCTGCTGCACGTGGGGCGAGGCTTGCCGTTCAAAAACGATATCGTTCCGCTCACTTCTCAGTGCTCACCGATATTGCTGTTGTTGAAGCTGTGCTTCACATACAGATTGGGCGTAATGCCTTGAAACGCAAAGCGTGGCATGCCCACATTTTGGCCATGGTCGAGCTGTGGCAGATTCTGCCGGAGCAACAATGGCTGCACGAGCAATCGCGCCTGTATCTGGATGCCTTGCTGACGCCCGAGTTAAGTGAGACAGGGCGTTTTGTGGGGCATCTTTATCAGGTTGCGCCGGGGCAGTCGGAGTTAGTGGAGTCGGCTTGCGCCAGCTTCTTTTTACTGGAGGCCTTGCTGGCGCATTTGGCTTGATAGACGGATAGGTCGCTTGCTTGCCCCTTGCGTGATTGCGGGGTGCCGCGATATCGATGGTGTACGTTTCTTTGTGTAAGGCCGGTCCAGAAAACGAGGGTGCCACGTACGATTGCCCTACGTGATATCGATATCCTGTCTTCAAGAAAGAACAGGCCAAAACACAGAATGGGTTTTGGCCTGCGTTGCATTGGACGATGCGGTGGGTCAGGAAATCTGTAAAGACCCGGTCGCACCCATCAGCAGGTCGATCACATCCGGTGCGGTAATAATCTCAAAACGCGGGTCCATCTGCTCGGCGCTCAGGCCGTTATGCAGCATGCAGGACTTGCACACGGCCACGCGCCCACCTTGCTCCAGATACTTCTTTAATAGATCTGCGGCCGGTTCAAAGGGCGCGCCAATATGGATAGGTTCGGCGGCACCGGGTACTCCCAGGGCGACCCCTTCAGCCATCAGAATCAGGCAGGCGCTATGTCCTTTCTGAACGGCATTGAGCGCCATGGTCAGAGCCACGGTCACTTTGTCGGGATTGCCCTGTGCATGAAATAGCGTCGATACGAAAGCAGCGGGTTTAGGCATTACCGTTCTCCTGGTTTATGGTTCAAGACTTGAACTCATTGAAAGCCGCCACCGCATTGGCGGCATACATGACAGAGGGACCACCGCCCATGTAAATCGCTACCCCCAGTGCTTCATGGACTTCTTCCAGACTGGCATTCATCTGCGCCAGTGCCTTGCTATGAAAGCCTATGCATCCTTCGCAGCGGGTGGCCACACCAATAGCCAAGGCGATCAGTTCTTTGGTTTTGGCATCAACAACCCCGCCTGCCATGGCCGCCTTGCCCAGGTCTCCAAAGCCTTTCATGACCTCGGGCTGTGTCTGACGCAACTGGGCCAGATTGCCGGAAATGGTGTGGGTCAACTGCTTGTAGCTGGTTTCACTCATAGGTCACTCCTTTGGGATGGAAGAAAAGAAAAATGCCGTCCTTAATAACTTCTTTGATTGAGTATATGCTAAATTAAGCATTAACTAAATTAACAAGTCTGAAACTTTCGCAAAACCATGATCCAACGCAAATCCGACATTGAGCTTTTGCAAGAGAGCGCGCAACAAGCTGCTGCCTTGTTGCAGGCTGTTGGCAACCCTAAGCGCTTGGTCATCTTGTGTTTGTTAATTCAGCAAGGCGAGATGAGTGTGGGCGCCTTGAACGAGATGGTGGCACTTAGCCCATCGGCTTTGTCACAGCATCTTGCTCGGATGCGGCAGGAGGGCTTGGTCAGCTATAGACGACAGGCCCAGACGCTGTACTACCGAATTGAAGACCCGAATGTCGCCAGACTGATTGGCACCCTCAAAGATATTTTCTGTCCCTGAGCCTGTAGGCGGCAGAAAACAGGGCGGGTGACAATGCCCGTTACGCAGGTCATTGCCCGCCGCGTTTTTTCTTGTTTCTTGTGTTGAAAGGATGAGCCATGAAAAGCAATGTAGGTGGTTTTGATCGTATCGCTCGTATCGTTGTCGGGCTGGTGTTGATCGTCCTGGCAGTGACCAACGTGATTGGTTGGTGGGGCTGGCTGGGTCTGATTCCGCTCATTACGGGTCTGGTGGGGTTTTGCCCGTTGTACACCATGCTTGGCCTAAAGAGCTGCCCCTTGAAAAAACGCCCCTAAATCAAGTGCGGCGTGCGCTGAACGAAAGGTCGCTTCGCCGGCTTTTCTGAAGAGGGGCTGCTGCCTTCGGAAAGCCGGCCCGCCGCACTGAAACCGGGTTTATTGCTGCCGTGCAGGCTGCGCCGGGGGCTTCCGGCTGGCCTTTTCGCCAATCTATGATACAAATCTAATCAATGAGGACATTGTTTAGGTGTATTTATGTCTGGCAACATCGCTGAGACGGGCAAGAGCAAAAAGATTTTGATCATTGCTGGCCCGAACGGGGCAGGCAAGACGACGTTTGCGCGCTCTTTCCTTCCAGTTGAGGCGGAGGTGCCACGTTTTATCAATGCCGACCTGATCGCGGCCGGCTTATCGCCGTTTGCGCCAGAGAGTGCTGCCATCAAAGCTGGACGCCTGATGCTCGACGAGCTCAAAGAAGCGGTTCGTCTGGGCGAGAGTTTTGCGCTGGAGACAACCTTGTCCGGCCAGGCGTATGTCCGCCATATTCAACAGTGGCAGGCACTCGGTTATAGAGTCAGTCTGTATTTTTTAAGTCTGCCCGATGCGGAGATGGCGATCGCACGGGTGGCAGAACGGGTTCGGCAAGGTGGACATAATATTCCCGAAGCCGTCATTCGTCGCCGCTTTGCGGCTGGCATGAAGAACTTCCTGCATCATTATCGGGACACCGTGGATGACTGGGTTTTATACGATAACGCGGGCAGTGTGCCAGTCTTGCTGGAGTGGGGAGAGAAAGATGAATAAAGAAGATATTTCCAAAGCAAAAAATCCGGACTTGCGGGCTTCCTTGGCCGCCTTGGAACGCGCTGCACAGTCGGCCCGTTTTGTGGCCATACAAACCAATACCTCGGTGGTGCTGGTGGAGAACGGCAAAATGATCAAGCTGTCGGCAGAGCAACTGCGGCAGGAAGTCTGCAAGCGCTAAGGGGGCTAGCGCTTATCGCCGTTCTAGTGAGCTTGAGTCCGATTGTTTGACCCAGCGTGACCATCTTTTACATGTCGGCAACCAGGCTTTTGATCGCCTCGATATACCAGGCCTGATCATTTATCCTGTGCGTCAGAATAATCGGTGAGGTCGCCTGCGCTTCTTCGATCAAGCGATAGTGCAGATCGTTGCGCAGGCGTGCCGAAGTAGGAATCAGGCACAGTCCCGAATCGGCAGCCACCAGCCCCAAGGCGGCTTGAATTTCCCCCGCTTCATAGACTTCAGCCGGACGCACGCTGTGGTCGTGCAGCAGGTGCAGCACGTGATCGGCAAAGCTGGGCCTGGGCTCTTTGGGATAGACAATCAACTTTTGCCCTTGCACTTTTTTCAAGCTCACAGCCTTGTCCGAACTGGCCAGATCCGAGCTGGGGGGAATGGCCAGGGCCAGTTGCTCTTCCCGCAACACCGTTCTTTGCACGGACGCATCATTGAGCCGTATTCGACCGAACCCCACATCAATCCGTCCTGACTTCAAGGCCTCCAGTTGCTGCATGGATGTCAGCTCCACGGTTTGCAAGTCGACTTCCGGGTACTGATGGCGCAGTTTGCGCATTAGCGCGGGCAGGCCGCCATACAGGGTGGAGGCGACAAAGCCAATCGACAGGGTTTGGCGCTGATTCAGCCCGATCTGCCGAGTGGTGTGTACGAGTTGGTCCACCCGGCTCAGAATCTGCAAGGACTGTTCATAAAACACCCGCCCCGCCTCCGTCAGCCGCAGAGGTCGGGAATTGCGCAGCAGCAAGGTCACACCCAGTTCTTCTTCCAACAGTTGGATCTGTCGGCTCAGCGGTGGCTGGGCCATGTGCAGGCGTTCGGACGCCCGGGTGAAGTTGCGGGTTTCGGCTACAGCGACAAAGTACTTGAGTTGGCGTAGATCCATAAGGGAAAACCATACCTGGGCTGGATTGATGAAGTTTAGATTCTTGATTTTTAATATTTATATCAGAAACTATACCTGTAAGGTATGGAACTAGACCTATTTAGTCTTGGAAAGAGCAGGGCTGATTCGTGTTCAATCAAGGCATGGAACACACGCAATCTTCTCAACTATTAGCAGCGCCGGCCCTGATCGAGCGGGTGGAGACTTTGCTGCTGGATCTGCCCACGATCCGACCTCATCAATTGGCGATGACGACCATGCAAGGCCAGACCTTGATGCTGGTGCGTTTGTATTGCTCGGACGGTTCGGTGGGGGTGGGCGAGGGTACGACCATCGGTGGTCTGGCCTATGGCGCGGAATCGCCCGAGGGTATGAAGCTGGCCATCGACACCTATTTCACCCCTTTGCTGCTGGGAGCCAATGCCAATGCGGTGCCGGCCATCATGGCTCGTCTGAACACGGCGATTCAGGACAACCGTTTTGCCAAGAGTGCGGTGGAAACGGCGCTGTTTGATGCCCTGGGCAAGCGTGCCGGTCTGCCGGTTTCGCACCTGCTGGGCGGCCGCATGCGCGACAGCCTGCCTGTTGCCTGGACACTGGCGTCGGGTGACACCGCCAAGGACATTGATGAGGCCGAGCGCATGTTGGCCCAGGCACGTCACCGTATTTTCAAACTCAAAATTGGTCGTCGTCCCGTCAAGGATGATGTGGCGCACGTGGCTGCCATCAAGAAGGCGTTGGGCGATCGCGCCGAAGTGCGTGTGGACGTGAACATGGCCTGGAGCCCCTTGCAGGCTCAGCATGGTTTGGCTGGTCTGGTGGATGCAGCTTGCTCCTTGGTGGAGCAGCCGGTACGACGCGCCGAGGCGATGGCTGAGCTGAAAGGCCGCTTTCCGATTGCTTTGATGGCCGATGAGTCCCTGACTGGCCCGGCCTCGGCCTTTGCGCTGGCACGAGACGGTGCAGCGGATGTGTTTGCAATCAAGATTGAACAGTCTGGCGGTTTGCGGGCTGCCCTGCAGGTTGCAGCCATTGCTGAAGCAGCGGGGATTGAGCTGTATGGCGGCACGATGCTGGAAGGGGCGATCGGCACGATTGCGGCGGCTCATGTGTTTGCCACCGTCAACCAGTTGCAGTGGGGCACGGAGTTGTTCGGGCCTTTGCTCTTGACCGAGGAAATTCTGGCAGAGCCACTCAAATACAGCAATTTTGAATTACAGATACCTCAAGGGCCGGGTTTGGGTATCGTACTGGACGAGGATCGTGTCCAGTATTTCCGTCGCGACAGGACACACGTCAGTGTTGGCTCGGCTGCCTAGGCGCATCGGCAAGCCAGTCGTAGCGGCGTTGCTGGGAACACTTTTTTCAGGATATTAGGAGACACAGAATGAGCGTTAAGATTTTCGATACCCCCGATGTACAGGACTTCCTGCGTTTGGCCTCGGGCCTGGATCAGCCCGGTGGCAATCCACGCGTCAAGCAGATCATGCACCGCATCATCAGCGATCTGTTCAAGACCATTGAAGATCTGGAAATCACCAACGACGAATACTGGGCGGCGATCGCCTATCTAAACCGTTTGGGCACCGCCAGCGAAGCGGGCCTGTTGTCCCCCGGTCTGGGCTTTGACCGTTTCCTGGACATGCGCATGGATGCGCTGGACAAGGAACTGGGTCTGGACAACGGGACCCCCCGTACCATTGAAGGCCCCTTGTACGTGTCGGGCGCTCCGGTGGAGCACGGTTTTGCCCGTCTGGACGACGGTTCCGATACCGCGGGTGAAACCCTGATCATGCATGGTGTGGTCGCGGGTGCGGATGGCAAGCCAATTGCGGGTGCCCAGGTTGAAGTCTGGCACGCCAACACGAAGGGTTTTTACTCCCACTTTGACCCCACTGGCGAGCAACAAGCTTTTAATATGCGTCGCACCATCATTACCGATGAGAATGGTCGCTACAAATTCCAGAGCATTGTGCCCAAGGGTTACGGCTGTCCTCCCGATGGCCCAACCCAAGGCTTGCTCAACGAGCTGGGCCGTCACGGCAACCGTCCTGCGCATATTCACTTCTTTGTGACGGCTCCCGGCCACCGTAAACTGACCACGCAGATCAATATTGATGGCGATCCGCTGGTGTACGACGACTTTGCCTATGCCACCCGTGAAGGTCTGGTTCCGCCCCTGACCGAGCAGACGGACCCCGCCCGCATCGCGGCTGAAAACCTGGATGGTCCTTTTGCAGAGATCGTGTTTGATATTGCCTTGACCTCGCTGGTCGACGGTAAGGACAACCAGATTGTGAATCGTCCGCGTCTGGCCGCCTAAGTTCTGCATCAGTCCAGCGCCCGCGTTTACTTGTTAAACGGGGCGTTGGGCTGATTTGTTTTTGCTGTGCCTGACGTCAGGGCTGAGCCCATCCGTAGCGTCAGCGCTTTATACGGAGAACGGAGTGATCGATAAACAGGTAAGCAGTGTTGCACAGGCTTTGCATGATGTGCAGGACGGCGCCACGATTCTGGTCGGTGGTTTTGGAACGGCTGGCATACCCACGGAGCTGATCGACGGTTTGATCGAGCAAGGCGCTCGCGACCTGACCATCGTCAACAATAATGCAGGTAACGGCGATGTGGGGCTGGCGGCCTTACTCAAGACTGGCCGGGTCCGCAAGATTATCTGCAGCTTTCCCCGTCAGGCAGACTCCTGGGTATTTGATGATCTGTATCGCAGTGGCAAGATCGAGCTGGAGCTGGTGCCGCAGGGCAATCTGGCCGAACGGTTGCGCGCTGCTGGTGCAGGCATCGGCGGCTTTTTTTGCCCTACAGGCTATGGTACGGAATTGGCCAAGGGCAAGGAAACACGTTTGATCAACGGACGCTGGCATGTCTATGAAGAGCCCATTCACGGCGATGTCGCCCTGATCAAGGCCGAACGGGGAGACCGTTGGGGGAATTTGACTTACCGCATGGCGGCGCGCAACTTCGGTCCGGTCATGGCGACGGCGGCGCGCACCACGATTGCCAGTGTGTTCGAGCTGGTTGAGCTGGGTCAGCTGGACCCTGAAACCATCGTGACGCCGGGCATTCATGTGCGTCGCGTCGTGGTGGTGCCACGCAGTCGCACAGAAGCAGGCGGGTTCAAGGCATGAATGGACAGAGCATGAAAGAGGACAGCATGACACTCAGTTATCAACGTCGCAGCAAAGACGAATTGGCGCAGCGCGTCGCCCGGGACATTCATGACGGTGCCTATGTGAATCTGGGTATTGGCATGCCGACGTTGGTCGCCAATCATTTGCCCGCTGGCGTGGAAGTCGTTTTGCACAGTGAGAACGGTATTTTGGGCATGGGCCCGGCACCGGCTGCCGGTCAGGAGGATTACGACCTGATCAATGCGGGCAAGCAGGCGGTGACTCTCCTGCCCGGGGGCGCATTTTTCCATCATGCCGACAGTTTCGGCATGATGCGGGGCGGTCACCTGGATATTTGTGTGCTGGGTGCTTTCCAGGTGTCGGCCACGGGTGATCTGGCCAATTGGAGTACCGGCGAACCGGGCGCGATCCCAGCGGTCGGCGGTGCCATGGACCTGGCGATTGGCGCCAAACAGACTTGGGTCATGATGGATGTGTTGACCAAGCAAGGTGCGAGCAAGCTGGTGGAGCATTGCACCTATCCCCTGACGGGGCTTGCCTGCGTCAAACGCGTTTACACCGATCTGGCTACCTTGGCCTGCACGCCGGACGGTTTGCAGTTGATCGATCTGGTGCCCGGTTTGACCCATGACGCTCTGGAGGAAATGATTGGTTTGCCCATCGCCCCAGCTGCGCGGGAAGAAGAGCAATGACAGGCAGCACTGGCATCTTGAATACCGCACAGGGCATGTTCCGCGTCAGCGTGCAAGGCGATCCGCTGGCTCCGGCCCTGATTCTGAGCAACTCCCTGGGCACCACACACGAGATGTGGGACCCACAGGTGGCAGGTTTCGCCCAGTCTTATCGCCTGATTCGTTATGACACTCGTGGTCATGGCGGCAGCCCGGTGACTCCTGGCCCATACTGTTTCAAGGATTTGGGGCGTGATGTGCTGGCGATTCTGGATGCGCTGGATATTGAACGCGCTGCGTTTTGCGGCCTGTCCATGGGGGGGCACACCGGTTTATGGTTGGGGGTGAATGCGCCGGAGCGCTTGAATGCGTTGATCGTGTGCAACAGTGCGGCCAAGATTGGTACCGCCCAAGCCTGGCAGGAACGCGCCGAGGCGTTGCGTCAAGGCGGTGCCGCTCAGATGCGTACCTTGGCCGATTCGGCGCCGTCGCGCTGGTTCGGTGAGGCCTTCATCCAGCAATCGCCGCAGTTGGTCAAAGCCATGCAGGACGCTCTGGCCAAGCTGGACCCCCTGGGTTATGCCGCTTGCTGTGATGCCTTGGCCGAGTCGGATCTGCGTGATCAGATCAGCCGTATTGCGGCACCGACGTTACTGGTCGCGGGCCAGTGGGACCCGGTTACAACGGTTGCCGATGCCCAGGCCATGCAAGCCCGTATTCCTGGTTCCACCGTGGCGGTCGTACCGGCCTCGCATCTGTCCAACCTGGAAGCGCCCGAAGCCTTCGAGCGTGCCGTACTGAATTTTTTAGCCCAGGCCTAAGTGCCCGAGCGCTTGTTTTTAGAAAGGAACACCATGCTTTATCTGGTACACATGATTGTTGATATCCCTGACTCCCTGCCGGCCGAAGAGGCTGCTCGCATCAAGGCCGAAGAAAAAGCCTACTCGCAGGATCTGCAACGTTCTGGCAAGTGGCCGCATATCTGGCGTGTGGTGGGTCAGTACGCCAACTACAGCGTGTTCGATGTAGAGAGCAATGAAGAGCTGCACAATCTGCTCAGTGCCTTGCCCTTGTTCCCCTATATGCAGATCAACGTGACACCCTTGGCCACCCACCCGTCGGCCATTTAAAACCTGACTGTCCTATACGGCTCAGAATATGGCTGCCTTGCGGACACCTTGCTGGTCCGGAGGCGGCCAGCGATAAGAAGCATGCCCGTGCCATACTTTTGCCCTGTGCCCTGCTGTGGGGGGTGACCACAAGAAGATCTCCCGCGTGGTGCTTTGGGCTTGCGGTTGCTTGGCAGGGCGTTTGTTCCTGGGGACGGGCCAATAATAAAAAAACCAGGCTGCGATCCCAGCACGGCCTAGGGCCGTGTCCGTTGACTATGCTGATAACCCGTCTGGGGAGACAAAACGATGGGATTGAAAACTGGTTCGGCATCCGTTTGGGTGGCGGGGTTTTTGTCGGTCTTGATTGCCTATGCCGGACCCTTGCTGATCTTTATCCAGGCCGCACAGGTCGGACGAATTGCCCAGGCAGAGCTGATTTCCTGGGTTTGGGCCATTTCCATAGGTGCCGGCCTGAGCGGCTTGGTCCTGAGTGCGTGGTTAAAGCTGCCCATTATTACCGCCTGGTCTGCACCGGGCACGGCCTTGCTGTTGACCCTGTTTCCCGGCATCACCATGCCCGAAGTGGTGGGCGCGTATCTCAGCGCCGCCCTGATTATCGTCCTGATTGGTTTGAGCGGTGGATTTGAGAAGATTCTCTCTTTTATTCCTAAAGGAATCGCCGCCGGCATGATGGCCGGTATTTTGTTGCAGTTCGGGCTGGCGACGTTCCAGGCCAGTGGCGAAATGCCCGCTATCGTGCTGGTGATGGTGGCGGTGTATGTGCTGGGCAAACGCCTCTTGCCGCGTTATGCGATTGTCCTGGTGGCCTTGTCGGGATTCGGGATGGCAATGCTCAGCGGGCAGGTGCAACTGGACGCTTTTGAGTTGGCGGTGGCCAGCCCGGTCTGGATCAGTCCCGCATTCAATATCGCGACCCTGCTCAGTCTGACCTTGCCCCTGGTGCTGGTCAGTTTGACAGGCCAGTACCTGCCCGGCATGGCGGTACTGCAATTGGCCGGCTATCCCACACCGTCACGCCCCATTCTTGTCGGCACGGGTTTGGCCTCGATAGGGATGGCCTGCTTTGGCGGCATCACCACCGTGTTGTCCTCGATTACTGCGGCCTTGTGTACTGGCAAGGATGCCCATCCCGATCCAGGCAGGCGTTATATGGCCGGTGTCGCCAATGGCGTGTTTTATCTTTTGGGCGGCACCTTTGCCGGCTCAATTGTGTATTTGTTTACTGCCTTACCCGCCTCGCTGATCGCGGCGCTGGCCGGTCTGGCACTGATTGGAGCCATTGTGGCCAATATGCGGGTAATGACCAGTGAGGATGCTTATATCGAGCCGTCTGTCATTACGTTTTTGACAAGCGCCTCGGGCATGAGTCTGTTTGGGCTGGGTGCCGCCTTTTGGGGCGTGGTCTTTGGCCTGCTGGCCTATTGGGTGCTGGGCTCTGGCAAAAATGAGAAAAGGAAGAGACTATGAATCAGTTGGCAGTATCCCTCGATCATGTCTGGGACGCCGTGTTGGCCGTGCTGCCGCAGCGCCGCTGGGACCTGGACCGTCTGCGCGTCCTCCTCCAAAAAGAGGTGCCGCCCACCGTGACCGTGGTCGGCAAATACAATCACGGCAAAAGCCGTTTGCTCAATGAGTTGATGGGCAGCGATATTTTCAATGTGGCCGACCGTCGCGAAACGATTGCGCTGGCCGAGCATGTGCATGAAGGTGTGCGCTGGTTGGACGCACCGGGTCTGTACGCAGACGTGGCCTTGCAAGATGATGCGCTGGCTCGCGAGGCGCTGGGTTTGCAGGCTGATATCCGCCTCTTTGTCCACGCAGCCAAAGAAGGTGAGCTGGACGCGTTGGAAAGCAGCTTGTTGCAGGAGTTGGCCGCAGATCACCAGCGTTCGCAGCGTCAGACTCTGTTGGTGATCAGCCAGATCGACCAATTGGCCGACGAGCAGCAGCAAGAGAAAGTGCTTGATTCGATTGCACAGCAATGCCCAGGCTGCTTGCTACACCCCGTCTCCAGCACCCGTTATCGTCAGGGCCGCGACGGTGGCAAGCCGCGCATGCTGGAGAAAAGTGGCATTCCGGCTTTGCAGGCTTCTTTGGAAGCCGCCTTGAAGCGTGTGCCGCAAGCCCGCGAGTTCGAGCGTGACGCCTTGCTGACCGAGCTGACGCAAGAATTGAGCGCCTTGCAGCAGATGCAAGAGCAAAGTCTGCACAGCCTGCAGCAGACGCAAAGGCAGCAGCATATTGATTTTGTTGAGGGTTTGCGCAAGGTTCTGGAAGGCATCGAGAAGGATCTGGAACCGCTGGTCAATGCCGCGGGGGTGGACCATTCGCTGGTGCCGGATACGGCCGAATTCGGCTTCAAGATGACAGCGGGCAAGCAAGAGCGTGCCCGGTTGCAGATCGCCTATTCGCGTGCGTGTATTGCGATCAATAGTCATCTGGTGGAATACGGTGCCGTGGGTTTACCCGCAGCGCAACGGACCTCGGTGCGCAGTATGGACACCGTCATGATTGCGGTGATGGGTGTGTCGGTGAAGTACCGTGCCGATCTGCGCCGCATCTTCTGTGAGCAGGCCGGGCGCGACAAACTGGTCCAGGATTTCACGCATTATTTTGAGATTTCGGAGGGCCGCAGGGCGTTGGAAGCACAGATCGAGACAAGCCAGAAACAGCTTCAGCAGACCCGCCAGGCTCTGGAGGAATTGGCGCTCTTGGAGGGTGTCTGATGTCAGCGGAAAGCATCCTTATCCGGGCAATCGCCGATCTGCAGCCTGCCTGCCAGGAAAGTCAGCCCGCTATTACCAGAATGGAACAGTGGTTGACGGAATTGGAGCAAGCCACCTTGACCCAGGTCTTGTCCGACACTGGATTGCATGAGCAGGGAACTTTGGCGCGCGCGGTCGGGCATTTGAACCAGCAGCTACAGGAACACCGGGCAGGCTGGGCGACCTCGTGGACTGCGTTGATACCAGCGCAAGAGCTGGCGGAGCGTTTCCGCGACCGTATCATGCTGCTGGTGTTCGGCTCCTTTAATGCCGGGAAAAGTTCCTTGTGCAACTTCCTTGCCGAGCGGTTTCGCCGTCATGGGCAGCGTGTGGATTTTTTTCGTCTGGAAAAGGGGCAGTTGCAGGCCATGCCCGAGGGTTTTCAGGAAGGCGCTACAGAAACCACCGTGGCCTTGCAAGGCGTTTGTCTAGGCGACAAGCTGGTCTTGCTCGATACCCCCGGCCTGCATTCGGTCAATGCCCATAACGCGGCGTTGACACAGCAGTTTCTGGAAAGCACGGATGCGCTTTTGTGGCTGAGCAGTTCCAGTGCGCCGGGGCAAGTTCATGAGCTGGAGGATCTGCGGGTGGAATTGCGCCGCAACAAGCCTTTGCTGCCTGTAATTACCCGCAGTGATCGCATTGAGGAAGATGAGATCGACGACGAGATCGTCAAAGTGCTTTGCAACAAGACAGCTGATAATCGTCAACTGCAAGAAGAGGACGTCATGACGCGGGCAGCGCAGGCCCTGAGCCATTGGGGGCTGGACAGGGATGTGCTCAAACCGGCTGTGTCCCTGTCTGTTCACATGGCGCGCAGCCAACAGGATGAAGAGCAGGGGTTGGAGCAGGCGGGGTTTGCACGTTTATACGTGGCACTGCAAAACATGCTGGAGCCCGCTTTGGCCTACAAGCGACGCAAACCTGCTGAACTGCAATTACATCATCTAGAAGAGGCTATTCTGGAGCCCTTGACGGTGGGGATGGAACAGGCCGCTGCCCGACTGCATCAACGTATCCAAGAGCAAAGGCTTGTTTTGCAGGATGCCGTACACCTATTGGCCGAAGGTAGCTGGCGGCGGGTGGTGCCCCAATTGCCTGCAGTGCTTGAACAACATGCGGCCCAGCAAGATGTGGCCGCCGTGCGTAACGATCTCGCCCAGAATCTGGGCAAGGAATTTGCCGAGTTAAGCCGGACTGCCCTGGCGAACTTTCAGCTGTCGCAGCCAGACTTGCCGACGCTGAATCTGCCTGCTCATATAGGCTATGACGTTTTCCAGGAGCCGGGGGGAGGGCAGGCGCCACTGATCGACTACAACCGCCTGTACATCAGCTTGAGTGAGGCGGTGATGAATAGCGCCCAAGAGAGGGCGGTACAGGTGGTGGAGCAGGCTGAACAACGCCTGGAGCAGCTCACGCAGGAGCTGATTCAATTGGAAAACGCCGTGGCTGAGCGGGTCCAGGCCTTGGAGGCGATCAAACAGGATGTACAAACTGCGTGAGGCAGCATTAATTCGGTTTAGCATCGCACTATAAAGTACAAAAAGCAGGCTGGCTTGCCATCCAGCCCCACGCTGATCGCATAGATCGTGGTTTATTTGTTGAAATGCTAATGAGAATTGTTATCGTTTCTATTTTTGTATTTTAAATCGCAGATGAAGTCGCTATGATGGTTGATACGGCATCCATGCCTTTGCAGGAGCGGTTTTGCAGCTCTTTGCGTCTGTCATAGGCATACCTGGATGGCGTCATTTTCTGGGGGTGCATGGCGATGAAACTGAAATCAAGTCTCTATTTTTCGCCCAATAAGGGAATATCGCCGAACTGGCGCCAACACTTGCGCCTGTGGGTCGGACTCATCATTTCCATGGGGGGCGTCTGGGCGATCTGTCATCAGTTCTGGTTGTACGCGCAAGATCACCCGGTGGTTTTACAGGCCCTGGTAGGAGGCTCCATCGCGGCACTGGCTACGGCGCTAGGCACCATACCCGTCATGTTTTCTCAAACCATGTCGCAGCGCACGCAAGATACGCTGTATGGTTTTGGGGCGGGGGTGATGTTGGCTGCCTGTGCCTTTTCGCTGGTTTTGCCGGGGCTGGAAGCGGCAAAGCAACAGCAGGTGTTTGGCCCTGGCGCCTGGGGGGCGGGTTTGGCTGTCGGCTTGTCAATCCTGTTGGGTGCTGCTGCTTTAATGTTGCTGGATCGTATCCTGCCTCATGAGCATTTCATCAAGGGGCGTGAAGGTTCGGGCCGCTCCTCCTCGGCTACCATGCGTCGAGCTTGGCTGTTTGTCATCGCCATTACCTTGCACAACTTCCCGGAAGGCTTGGCGATTGGGGTGGGATATGTAGGTAATGAAGGCGTACGTGCCAATGCCTTGGCCACAGGGATTGCCATTCAGGACGTGCCTGAAGGGCTGGTGGTAGCGCTGGCTTTGCTGGCGGCGGGATACAGTCGTACGTTTGCGGTGGTTCTAGGCATGGCCAGCGGTCTGGTTGAGCCCTTAGGGGCGGTGCTCGGTGCCGTTGCTGTCAGCAGTTCGCTGATGCTGCTGCCTTTTGGTTTAGGCTTTGCCGCTGGTGCCATGCTGTTTGTCATCAGTCATGAAATTATTCCGGAATCACACCGACAAGGGCATGAAAGCTTTGCAACCGGCGGTCTGATGATAGGTTTTGTCTTGATGATGTTGCTGGATACCGCATTGGCTTAGGTGTGGCCATGCGGGAAAAAATAGCCTGAACAAGCCGGCCTTGTTTCAGGCTATTTTTTGGCTTTGGCTTCAGAGCTGAGCATGGCGGCCCGCTCCGCTTTTGTTCGACACGGCCCTTGCCCCATAGCCGGTGACTCCCGCAAGACCAAGGCGCGGCAGGCAGTCCAAACAGTCGCCCATAAAGCCCTATACTAAAGCCCCTGTTCGGGGTAATGCCCGACTTGTTTTTCATCCCGCCCCGTCAGCGCATCTTGTAACTGTCCGGGCGCTTCTTTGGCAGTGATTTCCAGCATGCTACGCATAGACAATCTCAGTAAAAACTATGGTGACTATCCCGTTTTCAAGGGACTGACTCATACATTTCAGCCAGGCTGCGTGGCGCTCTGTGAAGAAGACAGTACCGGCAAGTCCACCTTGCTGAACATCATCGCTGGCTTGCTCGAACCAGATACGGGGGAAGTGTGGGTAGATGGGCATTCGCTAATGAAAGCCCCCCGACGAGCACGCGCCCGCATGGCGTATGTGCCCGACAACTGCATGTTGTTTCCGTCTCAGACTGGCCGAGCGCTGCTGGAGCAAATCGCCACAGAAAAGCAGACCCACGTGGATGACACTGCACTGGATCTGGCCTGTCGCTTGGGCTTGGAACCGCACCTGGACAAGCGCTTTGAGCAGATGTCGACCGGAACGCGGCGCAAGGTGTTTCTGACGGCGGCCGCCTTAGGTGACCCGGCTGTAATCATTGCTGATGGCCCGAGCAATGGCCTGGATATGCAGGCTCGTGCTGCCTTGGCTGAACAGTTTCAGATCTGGTCACACGATCGTGTTGTGCTGTTCGCCAGCTACGATGCCGAGTTGGTTGAGGCATGCAGCGCAAGAATAATCAATGTTGCAGAGCTGGTTTAAGCCTTGGCCATTGCGCGTCGTCTATACATAAATCAGCTCAACGAGAGAGGCAGAAATCACCCACGGCAAACGAGCGTCCCCTGCCTTTTTTGCCGTGATGGCTTTCTGATCAGTTCTTAAATTCGGCAATCCTACGGATTCGTTCCGTTGTCTAAATCCCTACTATGGTTGTGCCACACAAACCAAAATAAAGGAGACGACATGGCAACAGGATACATCTGGAATACGCTTTACGGCTGGGTGGATACTGGTACGGGCAGTCTTGCCTCGGCCAATCTGGGAGCTCGTTTACAGCCGATCAGCCACCACCTAGCTCATCCTGATACGAAGCGCCGCTTTCACGAACTGGTTTGCGCCTCCGGTCAAATTGATCATCTGACCAGCATCCAGGCCAAGCCGGCACGCGACAAGGATATTTTGCGTGTTCATACGGCCGAGCATCTGGAAAACATGAAACGCGTCAGCGCCTTGCCCACCGGGGGCGACACGGGGGACGGTATTACCACCATGGGCAATGGCGGGCTGGAAATTGCCATGCTGTCTGCGGGTGGCGCCATTGAGCTGGTCAAGAAAGTGGTCAGCCGTGAAGTCAGCAACGGCTATGCGCTGGTCAATCCTCCCGGCCACCATGCACCCCGCGCCGGGGCAATGGGTTTTTGCATTTTCAATAATACCTCGGTAGCGGCGGCCTATGCCCGCGAGGAGCTGGGTCTGGATCGTGTCGCGATTCTGGATTGGGACGTGCACCACGGGAATGGTACGCAGGATATCTGGTGGAATGATCCTTCTGTTCTGACCATTTCCCTGCACCAGCATCTGTGCTTCCCGGCCAATAGCGGCTTCACGACTGAGCGCGGTGAGGGTGGAGGCCTGGGCTACAACTTGAACATCCCCCTGCCTCCTGGCGGCGGGAATGCCGCTTACCTTTATGCTATGGAGAAAGTGGTGCTGCCTGCGCTGCGCACCTACAAGCCGCAGCTGATTATCGTGGGCTCGGGTTTTGATGCCAGCATGATGGACCCCTTGGCGCGCATGATGGTGACAGCGTCCGGTTTCCGCCAGATGGCGCGTCAAATCATCGACTGTGCCGAAGAGGTTTGTGAAGGCCGTATCGCTTTTGTGCAGGAAGGGGGTTACAGCCCACATTACTTGCCATTTTGCGGCCAGGCCGTGATTGAAGAACTGACCGGGGTACGCACGCTGGCTGATCCTTACGCGGAGTTCCTGGGAGGGATGGGCGGCGACACGCTCTTGGATGCGGAGCGTGCTAGCGTGGATGAAGCCGCAACCTTGTTGAGTGGACTGCGTTAATTCCTGAAGTGCCTGGCTGGACCGGCATCCCGGACTGCTTCTTTAGTGGCACAGTCCGGGCACCGCCGCCAGGATCGCACCCTGTGCATCCGGCACATACCAGTGATTCAGAGCCGCTTTAACAGCGGCTTCGGTGCGTCTGGTAATGCCCAGCTTGCGCAGCAAGGACGTAACATGCGAATGGACGGTGCGCTCACTCAGAAACAGCTTGGCGGCGATTTCCCGATCGGTGTGGCCCGTAAGCAGCCAGCTCAGTACCTGCATTTCCTTTGCGCTCAGACCACCAGGCAAATCAGCGGACACCAATCGCAGCAGCACATCTCCTTTCGGAAAGCGCTGTGCCTGTAAACGGTAGCTTTGTCTGCCTTCCAGCCAGAAAGCCTGCAGCGTGGGGGTTTGCCGATCCATGAATGACAGGGCTTTGAACAGCGTACCGCTGATTGCGTTCGCCTGTGCTTGCATATCCTCGCGCACGACCAGCCCGCCGGCCTGGGGTACCAGATGCAAAATGGTGCCTTGGTGCCAGGCCATATTCTGCATGGCCTCCTCCAGCAAGACCTTGGCGCCCAGGGCCAGTGTGCGAACGTGGCGATTGAAGCTTCCTGCTTGTTGAGAGGAGAAGTGAATCATCCCCAAATAGGAATCTCCACGCTGCAACTCGACCGTCATCCCATCCTGAAACCCGCCACGCAGCAAGGCATCGGTATAGATGGCGGTGCTGCGAAAAGGAGGATTCATGGCGTCCGAGCATTCTGAAATGGAGGGTGGTAGCAAATCGTGGGGAGAGGCTTGGGCTGTGAAGCCTGGTGCATAGATCTGCGGAAAACCCGTCCCCAAGGCAGAGGCACAGTTCAGGTTATAGCCTTCGCAATGCAATTCCAGATGCGTACGGCTTTGCGGCGCGCACCCCAGAAGTTGCACCGCATCGAAGTGAAACAGAGAACGCAGGGATTGAATACGATCGCAGAGACTCAACATGTGGGGGCCTGAGGACGGGTGTGATAAGGGTGCTGATAATTAACATAGCGTTTGATGATGGTGAGCGCAATCGGGCCAAACCCAGACTCGACGTCAGCCTTGTGTAGGGCTGGGTTCACAACGCAAAAACCCTCCAAAGGCGGAGGGTTGCGTGCAACAGGAGACACGCCAAAGCGCTTGGTGCCAGCTATCGTTGAATAGGAAGATAGGGGGATGAGGGGCTGGAAAATGACAAACAGTAAACCCGTTTTATGTAAGGGCTTCCAAATATCTTCTTAGCACTTCGGGCCAATTGATCACTTGAAAGAAAGCCGCAATGTATTCGGGCCGTCGACTTTGATACTTCAGATAGTAGGCGTGTTCCCACACGTCCAGACCCAGAATGGGCGTGTTGCCGTGCATCAGCGGGCTGTCCTGATTGCCGGTGCTCTCCACCACCAGTTTCTTTTCGGGTGTCACACTCAGCCAGACCCAGCCACTGCCAAAACGTGAAATCGCCGCTTTGGTAAAGGCATCCTTGAAGTGCGCGAAGCTACCCAGATCCCGGTCTATCGCATGCGCCAGAACCTTGGGAAGGGTGGTGTCGGCATCGGGTGTCATGACGGTCCAGAACAGGCTGTGATTGGCGTGACCGCCTCCATTGTTGCGCACGATATTGCGCAGGGGTTCAGGCACGGTATCCAGGCCGGCTATCAGTTGATCAATAGGCGGGTAGGGCAGCTTGGCCGCCTCCAGTGCCGCATTCAGATTATTGATATAGGTCTGATGATGTTTGCTGTAGTGAATCTCCATGGTCCGGGTGTCGATATGCGGCTCCAGAGCATGGTAGGGATAAGGCAGGGCAGGTAAGGTGTAAGGCAAAACGCACTCCTCGATAAACCCCAGGTCAGTCGCATGTGGGGGACACCATGAAACTTAATGAGAAAAAGAGCGCTCCTGCGGGCTGACCGCCCCCAAGAACAGGGCAGAGCAGGTCGCGACATGGTGGGGATAGCGACGTGCATAGCGCGCCAGCTCGGCATACGTGCGTCGGCTATGTTGCCAGGCAGCCATGCGCCAGTCATCAGCCAGGTGGGTGTTGGCTGCGGCGCAGCACAAGGTTTCATGCGCGGTGCACAGGTGCAGACCCTGCTCGTCGCTTTGACCCAGCTGTTCGCAGGCATCGGCCAGATTCAAATGGACAATGACCCAGGCGGCAATGGTGGCGTCAGCTCCATCCGAAGCATTAAACAGCAGGGGCCGGACAGACGCGCGAGCTTGTTGATAGTGCGCCAGGGCGTTGGTGTAATTTCGAGACTGGAAGGCCAGGTTTCCCTGTGCAATCCAATGGCGCCAGCAGGCCAGTTCGTCGCGCTGGCTCAGGGCGTGGTGGGGCGGTTGAACGGGTGTCTGCATGCGGGGCTCCTGCTAAAAGGGCGGTGCATCAATAATGAAATTAATGATAATGATTTGCATTTCTAATTACAAGAAAAACAGTGAGCAAATCGTAAGCAGACCAAACGGGAAAAACCGGTACGCGAGAGGAGGAAAGCGCGGGTTGAGAGGATAACGGTAAATAGCAGGCCCTGTAGCGATGGGGCAAGTTCGGGGCATTTCAGGTAGGTGCTCCTGAGCAGGCCCAGGCCGTTATCCATATAAAAAAGGCTGAAAGTCCGGAAACTTTCAGCCTTGATGCTAGCGTGTCAGTCCGTTCTTAAAGACGTTGCACTGACAGCTCATACTCCATGTCTTGCTCATAGCTGCCCAAGGACATGGCTTTCACTTCGTATTCGCCCACTTCCAGTTGTACCTCCAGACGAGCGTTCATATCGCCACCGCTATCGTCATCTTCGGCTACGGTTTGGCCGTCTTTGCGCAGCACCAGGTAGGTGTCAAAGATTGGTGAGGTCATGTCGATTACGTAGCGGCCAGCCTGACGCACATTCAACTGGTAGCTGTCGCTGGTAATGCCCTGCAGCATGAGGGCCTGACGAGGCTCACCCACGAGCAAAACGCCACCACCCGCATTGGCAGGAACCTCATCGGCCGTGGCCGACAAGGTAAACAGCCCAGCCTGGGAGGAGCCCGAAATCTTGACCTGATGCTCGCCTGCGGCCAGTACCCCACGCACCCGTTGCTGACCGGCTTCATCGCCGTACTGGCTGGCGGTGCTGGAGTCTACTTCCAACGAAGCCTGGAAGCCTTGGGCATCCATTTGCACTGTAACCAGCTTGGGTTCGGACAGGGTGAAGCTGTAGGTCTGAGTCTCACCGGTAAACAGACCCGTTTTGCCTTCACCGTCCAGGCTCAGGCTATCGCCGTTTTTCAGCTCAATCTCGCCCGTCATCTCTTCTGGTTTGATTTCCAGCGAGAAGCCGCCCTGGAAGTTCTGCGAGCCCATGGCCGAGCTGGCCTGAACAATGTAGTCGCCCGCTTTCAGGTACATCTGCAAACGTGCATCGGTACCACCAGCGCTGTCATCGTCCGACGCCAGCTCCATGCCGCGGCGATCCATCAGCTTCAGATAGGCATCCAGGCTGCTTTGCTCGGCTTTCATGGCCAGGCTGTACAAACCATCCTTGTCGATAGTCAAACGGTAACGCTTCTGACCGCCCAGAGCCCAATCGTGAATGGTCTGGTCGGCGCTCAGTGGCTCGCCGGTATAGGCTTTCAAGGTGTCTACCGTAACCTGGAAGGGACCATACGAGCTGGTATTGAAACCGCTCACAACGACTTGGTAGGTGTCGTTGAAGTCTGCCTTGAAGCCCAGCGTGGTGGTTTGGCCCTTGGTTTCGCTGTCGGGGCAGTCTTCACAACGCTGGCTGCGAGTCACCAGCTCGCCATTGCGCAGGACGCTGATCTGTGGACGCAGAGGGCCGCTGACGCTGATCTTGATAATCTGGCCGGCTTCGGCCTTTACATCAAACAGGCTGCTCCGTACGCCATCGCTCAGATTCAAGAAGCTCTTGCTGGTCAGTTCGCCCGAGACGGATTGGCCCAGGGTCAAGGCTTGGGCAGCTAGCGTCGTGCTGGCAGAGCTGACTGGTTTGTCGGTGGCGGGGGACGATACGTTTTTGGCGTAATAAATGGCGCCACCTGCGCCCACGAGTACACCCAGCAGGGCAGCAAATAAGGTAGTTGGCTTCATGATCTCTGAAGAGTAGCTAAAGAAAGGGGCGCCGGTACGCCGGCACGCGTTAGCGGGCGATTGTACTGGAGCTGAACGAGCAGGCGCATGCCATTGCAACAAAGTGCTACTGCAACGCGTAAAAGTTCGCCTGCCTGCTCGAGCTGCGGATCAGTCACGGGGTTCGCTCGCTGGTTCAGCGGCTTGCCCAAGCTTGCCATAGCATATCCGTATTTTGTTACGTTTTAAGGGCGCTACGGGCACTTACGGTTGCACGAAGGCTTGGGTAATGAAGGCCGGGGCCTCGCTAAAGGATCGTCCACCCGCGGGAGGAGGCGCTTGAGTCAAGGCCACCTGCACCCATTTGCCCGCACGTCGTTCCAGCAGACGGTAGCGTTGTTGGGGGCCAGGGGGGCGGTTGGCCAGATAAAGCGTACGCCCCAGTCGGTAAAGCACCGGCTGGGAGGCCGAGTGTTTGTCTACTTCCACCACCTGTCCTTCATCGAGCAAGACAATTGCGCCACCGGGTTGTTGCTGGAGGGCGACCACGACCTGTTCTTGCTCGCCCAGACTCAGCGCGGGACGACCCACATAGGTCAAACCCAGATTTTCAGGCTTGCCCCAGTTGTGCTCGCCCGCCGACTGGACCAGGCGCTGCAAACGCTGGCTTTGCCGATCGCGCAGGTACAGCTCAATTTTGCCTTGCGCATTCACAATCGTTGCCAGGCCTCCGCTGACCGGCGCCACTGGAATGGCCTGCCAGGCGTGCCATTGGGTGTCGTTGCGCTGGACGATCTGAAAAAGTTGGCCCTGCTGGTTGCTGGCAAATACATGTGCCCGTCCCTGAGAGTCCACGCTCAGGGCGGCAGGATAGGTGGCCTGGTCCAGAGGTGGAAGCGCTTTCCAACTGCCCCAGGCATGATCGGTTGGACGAACCGTGCTCCAGTAAAAGCGTCCGTCGGTAGCCATGGCCAAGGCCTGGCCTCCTTGTGGACTGACGATAGGGGTGTGCAAGACCCGAGGGCCAGGGAGTTTTTGCCAGGCCAGCCAATCATCGTCATCTTCAGATCGGCTCACCCATACCTGGCCTGTTGCGTCACGGGCTAACAGCCCGGCGCTGCCGTCTGCATAATGAAAGACACTCAAGGCGTCGGCGGTGCGCCCACCCAAGGTGAACCAGCGCTGTTGCTGGACATCCCACTGGTTGATGGCGTCGTTTTGTTCACCGGAGACGAAAAAATGCAGGCCTCCGGAGCGGTCAGCCAGGAGACTGGCAGGGTAGTCCGCCCGGCTGGTGTAGTAACTGCGTTGCACCCAGGCAGCCGCCGGCCCAGCCGGTTCCTGACATACGGCCGGGCCTTTGCAGGCATGTCGGTCATGCCAGGCATAGCGCCTGAAAATCTCGGTTTTGCTACGGATTTCGTTCAAGGTCAGGTTGGCGGCCTGCTCCTGAATGGGGTAATCCACATAACCAATTTGCGCGTAATTACCCGGCGCCGCCAGCATGGCTTCGCGAACCAGACGGGCGCTGGCAATATGGTCTGGGTGGCCATGGCCGGTACAACGCCAGCAAAGTTGGGTGTAAGGAACCGGATTGGTGTCATCCAGATAGCGGATGCTGGTGGGTTGATAAAGTCGTATCAGGGCAGCCAGCGTTTGAACCAATTGTTCGCGATTGAACGTTTGTTGGGGGCTGTCCAAGGTCTGGACGGTTTGTCCGGGTTCGGATTCTGCCCGGCTCAAGGGGGTCAGGCTTCCCCATCCCGGTCCTAACCAGGGGTCTTGCAGCCGTAAATGACTGAGCTGAATGCCGGGGCGGGACCGCAAAGTAAATTGCGCAATCGAGGCACTGCCGACCATCAGGCGGGTTTGCTGCCACTCATTGACCGCACCAGCCATATAGGCATAGGCCGCGCGTACCCCCTGTTCGCGGCTGTACATGTATTCCAGTCCGCCTTTGCGTTCGCTGGCGGTCAGGTATAGAACCTGCATACAGGCACCGGCCTGGATATTGCTGGACAGATCCGGATTCATGAATAGCAGATCGTCGTCCATATGGCCGACCACCACCAGATCCCGGCTGCCGTGACAGGCATCGGCGGCCAGGACGGAAAGCGGCAGAACGAAGGCACACAGCCCGGCAAACAGGGAGCGTATCAATACAGAGCAGGCCAGACTGGCAAGAGACATAGGTGGTGGGAGCGCGGAGTAAACAAGGATCAGCATGATCCGTCCCGCGTTGTTGGCAGAGTGAGCGAACAACGTGCCTGCTTAGTATAAGCAGGCACGGTCAGACAGAAAATAAAGATACATAGCCCCAGGAGCTTGGGGCGGTAAAGTGTGGCGCTGGCGCTGCGATCAGTTCAGTCTGGGGCGAATCAGCATTGGGGCAAATTGATGCAGATAATTCAACATGGCCAGAATCCAGCACAGGCCGGCAAGGTGCAGCAAGGGCAGGCTCCAGCTACTGGGAATCAAGGCCAGCAGGCGCAACACGCAGGCGGCGATCAGGAAAGCATAGCTCAGTACAACTTTGGGCGTGGCGCGCAGGGGGCGGCCCAGATGGCCTAGGGCGGTGCGGGTCAGCATGCCGATGATCATGACGCTAAACCCTGCCAGGCCCACAATATGCACAGGCCAGGCGGCGCGTGCAATCCAGCCTGCCTCATAGGCGGCAGCACTGAGCAGGCCGAGCGCCAAGCCTGCATAGCCCAGATACAGAATCCAAAGCAGGGGGGTATGACGGCTGGCCCAAGGCTGCCAACGTATCCACTGGTAGCAGGCGATCAGCCCCAAGGCCGCCAGTGTCAGGGCCAGCGGCAGGCGCCATGGGGTCAGCGACAGGCCGATGGCAAGGGCGCTCAGCCCCATTTGCCAGTGTCCGCTGCGAGTTTGAGCCGGCAGGCTCAGACCCGGTAAAGCGCGCATGGCAAAAAAGGGGATGATGCGGCGGGCGATCAGCAGGGTAATCAGCCCCATGGTCCAGAATCCACTGTAGAAGTAGGGCATGGGGTCATGCCCTTGCATCAGGCTGTACATGAACAGGCTATGGCTCAGGCCCAAAGCCAGCATGGCCACGGGAATACCGTAATTACGCTTGTTGCGCGCGATCAGGATCACACGGGCCAGCTCGGCAGCGGCAATGGCGAAAAATAGGGCGTCGAGTAGCAGGGCTGCCAGCAGGCCATTGGGAAGCAACAGGCTGAAGCGGGCCAGAATCCAGATCAAACACAAGGCGCCCAGGGAGGGGCCCCGCAGGGTAGCCTGTCCTGTCCAGGTGGCACTGGCCGTTAGCAGAAAGCCGACGGCGATGGTGCCGATAAAGGCCCAGAGCATTTCGTGGGCATGCCAGTACAAGGAAGGAATGGCGGTGTTGGATAGCCAGGCGGGTGTGTAGAGCCAGAGCGCAATGCTGGCAGCACCCCATAAGGTGGCTAAAAGGTAAAGGGGGCGAAATCCCAATTCCAGAAAAGCGCGCCATTGCGGACGGGTAGAGGCGGGGGAGGCAGTCAGAGGTATCATGGCAGATCAGTTGAAAGATGTATTTTAAATATATCTTAAAGGCCGAATAAAACCTAGTCTCTTGACGATAGGCGGCCTTATTCTTTGTCGCTCATATCAAGCGTGCTGTCTATCATTTTTCGCAGCAAATAGACGATCGCCACGCGTTCGGCGGGGTTCAGATTGCCCATGGTCAGTTCGCTAATCGTGTGGGCTCGTGGAATAACGCGATCGAGCAGTGCCAGGCCATCCTGGGTCAGTTCCACAATCACTTTGCGTCGATCATCTTTATCGGGTGCCAGTTCAATCAGGCCCCGCGATTTCAGTCGCTGAATAATGCCTCGTATGGTCGCCTGGTCTACCGCAGTGGCCTCGACCAGTTCGGTTTGCGAGCTCGGCCCGTGGTCGCGCAGGGCGCACAACGTCACGAACTGAATGGCCGTCAACTGACTGTCACCGACGTAATGTTGAAAGATGGCCGTGTGCCGTTGACCTGCCTTGCGCAGCAGGTGGCCGATCTGTTCAGTGACATCGTAGGACAAGGTTTGGGGCTCGGAGGCCGGGGAGCTAGGCTGCATAGTCTTTCTGTCTTTTTGTGGAGTGGGCAGGCCGGGGTATGACAACGGGGCCAGTATACCTGTCCCGAGATGGAGCAAGGCCTGATCCAGATCAGTTCTTTTGAGCTTGAAGCATACGTCTTTCTAGGGTGTGCATGGCAATAAATAAGTCTACACACTGTTAAATTTAAAAATTTCATAAACTGTAGGCTTAAGTTTTTGAGACGGTGCTTGTGGTTAATTTTTATTTATAAGTTCTTGATTTTTTATTGTTAAATGGTTTTTTGCTCCCATATTTGGCGCGGCTGTTTTTGCATGAAAGTAGGTATAAACCCTAGCAGCTTCCTATGTTTTCATGCTTAAACTTAGTGTGTACACTACGAAAAACATGTGGTGAGCACTTTTTGTGAGTGCCGTGATTTGGAGCTAACGATGGAAAAGACAGTCAAGATTGCGATTGTAGGGGCCGGTCTTGGCGGAGCCGCTGCGGCGACTCTGTTGCAGCAGGCCGGCTTTGAGGTGGAAGTATTTGAACAGGCGCCGGAATTCTCGCGTTTGGGTGCCGGTATTCACGTGGGTCCCAACGTGATGAAGATTTTCCGTCGCATGGGTCTGGAAAAGGCGCTCGATGAGATGGGCTCGCACCCTGATTTCTGGTTCAGCCGAGATGGTGAGACAGGCGATTATCTGTCGCGTATCCCTTTGGGCGACTTTGCGCGGAAAGAATACGGGGCTTCCTACATCACCGTGCACCGCGGCGATATGCACGCCCTGCAGATCGACAGCATCAAACCGGGCACCGTTCATTTTGGCAAGCGCTTGCAAAATCTGGTGGACCGTGGCGATGACGTGTTGCTGGAGTTTGCCGATGGCACCAGCGTGACGGCCGACATTGTGATTGGTGCCGATGGCATTCACTCCAAGATTCGCGAAACCTTGCTGGGGGTGGAAGATCCGATTTACAGCGGCTGGGTGGCACACCGTGCCCTGATCCGTGGCGAGAATCTGGCCCGCTTTGCCGATGAGTTCGAGGACTGTGTGAAGTGGTGGACAGAGGATCGTCACATGATGGTGTACTACACCACCGGCAAGCGTGATGAATACTATTTTGTGACGGGCGTGCCACATCCTGCCTGGGATTTTCAGGGCGCGTACGTAGACAGCTCGCAAGAAGAGATGCTGGCCGCATTTGAGGGCTATCATTCCACGGTTCAGAATTTGATCAAATCAACCGAGAGCATTACCAAGTGGCCCTTGCGCAACCGCAATCCCTTGCCGTTGTGGAGCCGTGGCCGTCTGGTAATGCTGGGCGATGCCTGCCACCCCATGAAGCCGCATATGGCGCAAGGCGCGTGCATGGCGATTGAAGATGCCGCCATGTTGACCCGCTGCCTGCAAGAGACCGGTTTGTCGGACTTTCGCACGGCCTTCGAGTTGTATGAGCTCAACCGCAAAGAGCGTGCCACTCGCGTTCAGTCGGTCTCCAATGCCAATACGTTCCTGCGTACCCAGGAAGACCCGGCCTGGGTGTATGGCTACGACTTGTACGGTCAGGACCTCAAATCCAGCTAAACGGCATGCTGCGCCAAATACGGGAGCGATCCGGATTTGGCGCAGCCTGATCGGATCGGGTCCCGCTGTTGTAAACCCGCTGCTCTCGCCCAAGCGAGTCAGAGGCCATGACAAGCGGGAATCACGGTTGATCCTTCATTCTTTATCTGTAAACAGTCTGCAGCCCAATGGGGGGAATGCGGACGTGTTCAGGGCCCTGCTGTGTTCTGTCAGGCGCTGTTCTTAGGCAGTTTTCTGGTTCACCAGGCATACCAATAATTATCTGGAGATATACAAGGTGCATTCATCCATCCCAAGTCCTACGGCGGTGCCTGCCGGCCGGGACGGTAACGAAGATCTCTACAAGAAGATCGTCTGGCGTCTGATCCCCTTTCTGTGTTTTTGTTATTTGGCGGCGTATCTGGACCGGATCAACGTCGGTTTTGCCAAGCTGCAGATGCTCGATCATCTGCAGTGGAGTGAAACTGCGTACGGCCTGGGAGCGGGCCTGTTTTTCCTGGGCTACATTCTGTTTGAGGTGCCCAGCAACCTCATTCTGGAGCGGGTGGGTGCCAAGTTGTGGATTGCCCGCATCATGATCACCTGGGGCATCTTGTCGGGCCTGACCATGTTTGTCACCACGCCTACGCAGTTCTATATTCTGCGCTTTGTGCTGGGGGCGGCGGAGGCCGGTTTCCTGCCAGGTGTACTGTACTACCTGACCTTGTGGTTTCCCACCTATCGGCGCGGCAAGATCATTGCCTTGTTCATGATCGGTTTGCCCTTGTCCAGTGTGATTGGCGGTCCTTTGTCCGGTTGGATCATTGGTCATTTTGATCACATGAACGGCTGGCGCGGCTGGCAGTGGCTGTTTTTGCTGGAAGCCATTCCCAGTGTGCTGCTTGGCATTCTGACGTTCTGGGCCTTGCCTAACAATTATCAGTCCGCCCAGTGGCTCAATAACGAAGAGAAATCCCGCCTCGCTGCGGACCTGGCGGCCGATGACGCAGAGGGCAAAGGCGTCAAGCACAGCTTCAAGGACGGCTTTTTCAACCTGAAAGTGTGGATGCTGGGTGGAATCGATTTTTCCATTTTGTTGGGGACGTACTCCATCAGTTTCTGGATGCCGTCTTTTATTCGTGCTGCCGGTGTGCAGGACCCCTTCCAGATTGGCCTGATGACTGCGATTCCGTCTTTGGCCGGCGTGGTCGGCATGCTGATGATCGGTGCCAGCTCAGACCGTCGCCGTGAACGTCGTTGGCACTTGATTGTGCCGCTGACCATTGGCGCGATAGCGCTGGTTGTCAGTACCTTTGTTGCGCATCACGCCTGGTTGACCGTATTGGCCTTTACGGTTGCTTCGGCGGTGATTATGGGTGCGGTCCCTGTGTTCTTCAGCCTGCCGGCTACCTTTCTGAAAGGCACGGCCGCTGCAACGGGTTTTGCCTTGGCCTGCTCTCTGGCCAATATTGCGGGTCTGGTCAGTAATTCCCTGATTGGCTGGGTGACGGATCTGACCGGTTCCGGTAGCGCCGCCTTGTGGCTGTTTGCCGGCAGCTTGATGGTAAGTTGTTTGCTGGCCTTTGCCTTGCCGGCCAAACAGGTGAATCGTTAAGTCTTAGTTGGGACTGATAGTCTGAAACACAAGAAACATACCCGGCTGCTGGCCGGGTATGTTTTTTTTTGAGGCAGCGGGTAAGCGCCACAGGGTTGCACACGTGTGATGGGCTTGTGGCCCGGCCACGGGCTGTGTTCAGGCGGTCACCTTGCTGCCTTGTTGCAGCCAGGCCTGCAGATCGACCGTTTCGTACAGTACCTGCGCGCTCAGGACACGCAGACCGTGCGGGCCGCTATCGAGGATGCGATGTTCGCCTTTGGCTTGTTGCAACTCCAGCTCGGTGTCTGGCAGCGTCATCAAGTGTCGGGCTACGGCCAACAGTTGTTCGGGAGGGCAGCAGGGGCTGGATTCAAAGTGACCGATTTCCCTGCCGTTTTGACGAATGATCAGGCGTAGTGGGTTCATGATGTTGTTGCCGTATCAGAGACGGGCCAGTAAAAGTTATTGGGCGTGGCGCGTGCGCCAAAAATAGCTTGTCCGACGCGCACAATGGTTGAGCCTTCGGAGATGGCAACTTCGTAGTCGCCTGACATGCCCATGGAGAGCTCGTGCATGTTTTCGGCATGCGGGATGTCGTTGCGTAACTGATCGCGCAAGTTGCGCAGCAGCGCAAAGCAGGGGCGCACCCGTTCAGGATCGGCGTCCATCAGGGCCAGGGTCATCAGACCTTTGACCTTCAGGGCAGAAAACTGTGGTAATTCGCGCACAAATGCGTGAACGTCTTGCGGCGGCAAACCGAATTTGCTGTCCTCGTTGGAGGTGTTCACCTGTACAAAGACATCCAGACTGCGGCCTTCGATTTGCAGGCGACGATCCAGCGCCTCGGCGGTCTTGAGCTTGTCCAGTGCGTGAAATTCGCGCGCAAAGCGTGCAACCGACTTGGCTTTATTGCTTTGCAGGTGTCCAATAACAGCCCATTCCAGATCCGGCAGTTCCTCGCGCAGGGCCTCGTACTTGCCTTCGGCCTCTTGCACCTTGTTCTCGCCCAGCAGGCGGCAGCCGGCTTGATACGCCAGACGAATGCGGTCAATCCCGAAGGTTTTGCTGACAGTGAGCAAGCGGACATCGCCGGGAGCACGTCCGTACCGCACGCAGGCAGCATCAATTCGTTGTTGTACCAGGGCAATGCGTTCCCGAAATGCCTCTACACTGGTGGAGGTGGGATAATGCTCGGTGTGAAGTAGATCAGGGGCGGATTCGGACATGGCGCACCAGTAAGGAAGAAAAAAAAGATAAACTCGACCCTGCGGGTCGCGCATAAACTATTATGTCATAGGTCAAAATGAATATCCAGGGAAGCAATGCGAAGGAACTTTTCGATGATATCCGTCAGCAGGTGGCGCTGGGGCGGATAGCGCCGGGTCAGATCCTGCCGCCGGTGCGCGAGTTGGCTCAGACACTGGGACTGAACCGGAACACGGTTGCCCTGGCCTACAAGCGCCTGGTGTCTGCGGGCGTGGCCGATGCGCAAGGTCGTCGTGGTACGCGCATTCGCGAGGCGATCCGGGAGCTGGCGCGGGAAGGGCACGGAGCCAGTTCTGCCTTGCAGGATCTGGCCAGCGGAAACCCGGCGCTGGAATACCTACCGGCTCCGACTCAGTTGGTGGCCGGGGTGCGAGGTCAGACTCAGGCCCTGTATGGCGCCGATCCCCTGGTGCCGGAGCTGCGCGCAGTGTGTCAGCAGGTATTTCATAAAGATACGCCCCCGGAAACCGACTACCACGTCAGCTACGGCGCGGTGGATGCCATAGAGCGTTTGCTACAGGCTTTCCTGCTGGCGGGCGACAAGGTTGGCATTGAGGACCCAGGCTATTTGAACAGCATCAATTCCGTTCATACGCTCGGCTACAAACCAGTCGGTATTGAGGTCGACAGTGAGGGCATGGTGCCAGCCTCACTGGAGGCAGCATTGGCCGACGGCCTGCGTGCCTTGATCTTGACGCCGCGGGCTCACAATCCCACTGGGTGTTCGCTTAGTCGTACCCGGGCCAAGCAGATTGAGCAGATCCTGAAGCAGTATCCTGAGCTGTTGCTGATGATTGATGACCATTTCTGGATGCTGGCCAGCAGTTCTTACCGGAACGTGATTCCCGCCGAGCACTTGCGTTGGGCCTTGATCCGTTCTGTCTCCAAGGGACTGGGGCCTGATTTGCGGGTGGCCCTGGTGGCGTCTGACCTGCAAACCAGCGAACGCTTGTCACAACGCCTGGCGTCGGGGGCGCAATGGGTGAGTCACCTCTTGCAGCAAATGGTGGTACACGGCTTGACGGACGCCCAGATCAAGGCTCAGACCCGCGCCGCCCAGGCTGCCTACGTACAGGCCCGGGCCGACCTGATGCAGGCCTTGAAAAAGCAGGGCATTCCGTTCTGGGATAGCGAAGAAGGGTTCAACCTATGGATACCCCTGGACCGGGAAGCCGAGCCTGTGCTGGCCGGGCTGGCCGCGCGTGGCTGGTTGGTTCGCTCGGGCCAGGTTTTCGGGGTGAGCCATCCAGCCCAAGGCTTGCGCGTCAGCTTTGCGAGTTTGAATGCGAAAGATGCGCAACGTTTTGCCGCTGATCTGGCACAGGTTCTGAAAGAGCGGTACTAGTCACTATCTTGCCGCTTCCGGCGAAGTGGCAAGATGGTGAACTCGTTGCAGTGCGCCCATGGCTGGTTTTACTAAGGGGCGCTTTTTTTACGTCCCTCAGAGCGTGGGGCAGGCGGACGATTGCTGATCCATTGGACCGCCAGCACGCTGCCCATCACCAACACCATGCCCAGCAGGCTGGTGCCAGTCATGGCCTGACCCAGAATCAGCCACCCCAGTATCACGGCGGTCAAGGGGCTGAGCAGCCCCAGGGACGACACCGCCACCGATGGCAGGACTGCAATCCCTCGGAACCACAAGGTGTAGGCCAGTAGCGCGCCGACCAGACACAGGTAGAGATAGCCGCTGATCTGCATCATGCTCAGGGAACCATCCAAAGGTGGGTCCAGCCATAAGGCCAGGGGAGCGAGCATCAATCCGCCCAACATCAGTTGCCAGGCCGTGAACGCCAATATTGGCATGCTGCTTCGCCAGCGATGCGACAGATAGGTGCCCAGTGCCATACACAAAGCCCCGACAATCGCCGCAAGCATGCCCCACGCGTCCCACTGACTGTGCGGCGAGAGCAGCAAAATACCCATGCCCACGATGCCAAGCACACAAGCGACTAAAGCCAGGCTGATCGGACGCTTGCCTTCCAGCGCCCAGGCTAGCGCAATGACCACCAAGGGTTGAGCGGCGCCCACAACGGCAGCCAGCCCGCCCGGCAGGCGATAGGCAGCCACAAACAAAAGCGCCTGAAAAGCGCCGATATTCAAGGCGGCCAAAATCAGGGTCCGCCCCCATTCCCCTTGGGCGGGCATGCGCCGACTCCATAACAGCAGGATCACACCGGCTGGAAAACAGCGTAGGAATGCGGCGATAAAAGGGCGATCCGCCGGCAGGATTTCGGTAGTCACAATATAGGTGGAGCCCCAAATGGCCGGGCCCAGTGCGGTCAGTGCCGTCACCAGCCAGAGAGAAAGTCGGGTCATGGTTAATTGTCTTGATGTCGAGATAAATGCCAGTGTAGGGACGTTTTATCTTAATATCAAGATAAATGTTTTTACCGAGAAATCATGAGCACTAGCGAAGAACAGGATGCCGTCGACCTGATTATCAAGCAATGGCGTGAGCAACGGCCCGACCTGCAGAATCTGGATGCGATGGCTCTGCTTGGACGCATGACCCGCTGCTTTCAACTGGTTCAAAAGCAAATGGGCGAAAACTTTCGTCGTCATGGTTTGCAACTGGGTGAGTTTGACGTACTGGCCAGTTTGCGCCGTTCCGGCCCGCCCTACACCTTGGCGCCCACGGCTTTGTTTTCCTCACTGATGGTCAGCTCGGGCACGATGACACACCGTTTGCACGGTCTGGAAAAGCAGGGCCTGATCGAGCGTATCGCCGACCCTGAGGATGCCCGTCGCAGCCTGGTACGGTTGAGTCCGGCTGGGCTGGCCTGTGTGGACGCGGTGGTAGTGGACCATCTGGCCAACGAGGAAAATCTGCTGCAAGGTCTGGATGCGACGCAGCGACAACGCCTGGACGGTTTGCTGCGTGACTGGATGCGTTTGTTGGAGTCGCGCCCGGTGTAAAGGAATGCTAAAGTAGCTGGATATATACACAGCCTGCTTATGATTTCGCCCGAGCTTCCTCCGTTTTATTACCTGCATAATTTCCACCAGGTATTGCAGTGGGTCCAGCATGTCAGTGCCGACTTGCTGGAGCCCGAACATGTCCAGTGCGACCATGCTTTTGCGCAGGCGTCTCAGTCTGCGCAAGCACTGTTGGTGCGATTGTTGATGCGCAAAGGCCCGGTGTTTCGTATCGACAAGCTTCGTTATGCCGAAATCGAAGATCTGGAGGCCGCTGTGCAGGAACTGGCCGCCTGCAAACTCATAGAAATCGATCCTGCGCTGGATCTGGATACCCTGTTTGCCGTGCATACCATGCCTGAATTGCGTCGTATGTTTCATGATCTGCCCGCCGCCGGCCGCAAGTCGGATTATCAGCAATGGATAGCTCGGGCCCAGGGTGAGCAGGAGCGGCCTTTTTTGCAGTGGTGCGCGCGGCCAGAACTGCAGGCTCCCTTGCTGCGTTTGTCAGCGGCCGTGGTGCATTGGGCGCAGCGGCTGCAGCTGTTGTTCTTTGGCAATCATTACCAGGATTGGTCCGAGTTCGTATTAAGTGATCTGGGCCTGTATCGTTACGAGGCTGTGGCGCTGGATCAAGGCAGTCGAGCGTTCCGGCACCAGGAGGACGTGCGTTTGTATGAAACCCTGTCTGAACTGCGTGACGCACCGGACGAGGCCGATCTTGAGCACTGGACAGAGCGCTTTGCCGCGGTGCAAAGGATTCAGACGGACAGTGACTGGTTGCGGCGACGCAAGGCGAAAACCGTGTTTCAGCTGGGCCAGCAAGCCGAGCGACAACACTGGTGGTCACTGGCCGAGCAGGCCTACGCGCAGACCCGCTGGCCGGGCGCGCGTTATCGTCAATTACGGGTGTTGGAGCGGCAGGAAAAGCAAGAGGATGCCTGGCCCTTGTTTTGCCAGGCCTGGGAGCAACCCGAAAGTGAGGGCGAGGCACAGAAATTACGACGTATGCTGCCGCGCCTGCGTCGTAAGTTGGCGCTAGAGGCACCTCCCACTGCCCCATCCGGCAAACCGGCGAGCCGTACACAACGCAGCGACCTGGTGCTGCCTGATGATGGCAGTCGGGTCGAAGTGCAGGTTCTGTCCCATTGGAACAGCCCTCTGGCACCGGTCTTTTATGTAGAAAACACTTTGTTTCCCGCCTTACTGGGTTTGCTCGGCTGGGATGCCATTTACGCCCCTTTGCCTGGGGCTTTCTTTCATCCCTATCAGGCCTGTCCGGCCGACTGGGGGAGCCCGGATTTCGTGTCCCGCAGGCAGAACTTGTTTGATCAGTCTTTAAGCGTGCTGAACGGTACAGACTATAAAACCGTGATCTGGCAACGCTGGCAGGAAAAGCGCGGCATACAGTGTCCCTTGCTGATTTGGCCCGCCTTGGATGAATCCTTGATCGAGCAGGCTTTGCACTGCATTCCCGCCCAGCATTTGCAGCTCGTGTTCACGCGTATCTTGCAGGATTGGCGGGATAACCGTGCCGGCCTGCCGGATTTGGTGCGTTTCATGCCCGCCCAGCAAAGCTACGAGCTGATAGAAGTAAAAGGGCCCGGAGATCGTTTGCAAGATAACCAACGGCGCTGGTTAAGCTATTTCGAGCAGCACGCCATCCCCGCGCGTGTCTGCTATGTGACCCGGCCTGAGGCGTCATGAAAGCCTGGACGGTAGGCGTGCGAGCCTTATGCGAATTTACCGCCCGCAGCGGGGATCTGGACTTGCGCTTTACGCCTGCGGCGACGGCACAGGAAGGCATTCTAGGCCATCAGCAGTTAACGCTGCGTCGCCCCGAGCACTATGAAGCCGAAGTACCGCTGTCATATGAGATGGAAGGGCTCTTGGTGCGTGGCCGAGCCGATGGATTTGATCCCGTCAGCAATTGCCTGGAAGAGCTGAAAACCTATCGTGGTGCTTTTGATGCCATCCCCGGGCACCATAGACGCCTGCATCAGGCGCAAGCCAAGGTCTATGCTGCCATGTTGTGCCAGGAACGCGATTTGCCGGGGATGACAGTCAGCGTGGTGTATTACCACGTAGACAAGCACAAAGAGACCAGCATTTCCGAGTATCTGGAGCGCGCGGACCTGTGGGCCTTTTTTGAGCAGCAATGTCACGCATATGTAGCGTGGGGGCAGCAGGAGCAAAAACACAGGCTGGCGCGCGATCAAGCTTGTACTGCTCTGCAATTTCCCTTTGAACAGTTTCGTGCGGGTCAGCGGCAACTGGCTGTAGCTGCGTTCCGGGCGCAGCGCGATGCACAGTGCCTGTTAGCGCAAGCCCCCACGGGTATTGGCAAAACCTTGGCAGTCCTATTCCCGGGCCTGAAAGCCATGCCCGAGGCTGGTCTGGACAAGCTGTTTTATCTGACGGCTAAAAACTCGGGCCGGCAAATGGCGCTGGACGCCTTGCAGCGCTTAAGCCCGGATGGTGGGGGCGCGTGGCGGGTGCTGGAAATGGTGGCCCGCGACAAGCAGTGTCCCCATCCGGATAAAGCCTGCCATGGCCAATCCTGTCCCTTGGCCGAAGGCTTTTACGACCGGCTTCCCGCGGCCCGTCAGCAAGCTCTGGAGCAGCCCATGCTAACTAGCCAGCGCCTGCAGCAAGTGGCTAGCGAACACCAGGTCTGCCCCTATTACTTGAGCCAGGAAATGCTGCGTTGGGCGGACGCCATTGTGGGCGACTACAACTATTTTTTCGACTCACATGCGGTGCTCTATAGCCAGACCCTGGCCCAGCAATGGCGCAGCGCGATCTTGGTGGACGAGGCGCACAATCTGGTAGAACGTGCTCGTTCCATGTATTCCGCGTCCTTCTCGCAAGTGCAGTTGCGCATGGCACGTAAAGCCGCGCCTTCGGCCTTGAAGCGTCATTTCGCTCCATTGACTCGCTTGATGGAGGACCTGATACCCGAGGAAGGCGGTGACCAATGGGGGCTGGAAAAAATCCCGGAGGACTTGCTGGAGCAGTGCGAGTATCTGGCTGCCCGTTTAGGGGCCTATGTAGCGGAGAATCCCCTGCCGCAAGACAGCCCCTTGCTGCTGTTTTATTTCGAGCTACTGTATTTTGTGGACCTGGCCGGGCAGTTCGGCTCGCATTCCTTGTTTGATATTTTGGCGCAGCGCGATGGTGTACTTCTGAACCTGCGCAATATCGTGCCTGCTCCCTTTCTGGCCGAACGCTACGGCGATGCGCACGGCGTGGTGCTGTTCTCCGGCACGTTGAATCCTTCGCAGTTTTATCGTGATGTCTTGGGGCTGCCGCCCAGTACGGCAGAGTTGAACGTAGCATCTCCTTATCGAGCCGAGCAGTTGCGGGTACGTCAATATGCCGGTTTGTCCACGCGTTATGCCGACCGGGCGCAAAGCCTGAGCGGGGTGTGCGATATTGTCGGGCAGGCCTATCAGGAGCAGCCGGGCAACTATCTCTTGTTTTTGAGCAGCTTTGATTATCTGGAGCAGGTCAGCCAGGCCTTGCAGGAGCGCTGGCCGGATATGCCGCTTTGGCATCAGCAACCGGGTATGAGCGATCAGCAAAGAACGCAGTTTCTGGACCGCTTTACGCTGGACGGCAAGGGAGTGGGTTTGGCAGTGCTGGGGGGGGCGTTTTCAGAAGGGGTAGATTTACCCGGTAAACGCTTGATCGGTGCTTTTATTGCCACTTTGGGTTTGCCGCAATTCAACCCGGCCAATGAGTCGGTGCGGCAAGTCATGGCCCGGCTCTTTGGGGAGCGGCGGGCCTATGACTATACCTATCTGTATCCGGGACTACGCAAGATTACACAGGCCGCGGGTCGTGTGATTCGCGATGAACAGGATCAAGGCTTTGTGTATCTGCTGGACGAACGTTATGGGCAGCGGCGGGTGCAGCAGTTGTTGCCGGACTGGTGGCAAATTGAGCAGGTGCGGACTGACGCTCGTTCTGGGCAATCACCTCGGTAATGATCTGCGCAGTGGCGGCGGACAGGGTCCAGCCCAGGTGACCGTGGCCGGTGTTGTAGTACACGCCAGGACGGCTGCCCGCTTTTACGCGCGGCATCATGTCCGGCATCATGGGGCGCAAACCTGCCCACGGTACGACACGGTCGGTAGCCGCGTCGTGGAAGTTGCGACGTGTCCAGTTGGTCAGCGGGGCGATGCGATCGGCGCGTATGTCTTTGTTGGACCCGTTGTATTCCGCGGTGCCGGCCACACGCAGGCGGTCTTTGCCCAGGCGGCTGGTCACAATCTTGGCCTCTTCGTCCAGCAAACTGACCCAGGGGGCTGCATGTTGGGCTTCGGGCGTATCCAGGTACACCGAGATGGAGTAGCCCTTGACGGGATAAATATTGATGTAGTCGCCCAGCATACGGGCCAGGTGGCGGCTGCCTACGCCAGCGCACACGACCAGGGAGTCCACGGACAGCGTATGGGTGTGGGCATCTGCACCTTCGCCGGTACGGAGCTGGATACGGTGCGGTGGGCCGCAATCAATACCCAGGACTTCGGTATCCTGCAGAAACTTCACGCCGCGCTTGGCGCACGCATCGGCCAAGCCGCGGGTGTATTTGTGAATATCGCCGGTGGCGTCCGAGGGCGTGAAGAAACCGCCGTAATAGGTGCCTTGCAGAGCAGGTTCGATCTGATGGATTTCTTCGTTGGTAACGGTACGGCGTTCCAGACCGCCTTTTTGCAGTAGCTGGCTGACTTTTTTGCCAGACTCAAAGCCGCCGGGCGTGTGGTAAATATGCAAAATGCCGCGCTGCTCCAGGTCGAAATCAATATTTTCGTCCTTGGCCCACTGATACAAGTTTTCGCGAGCGGCAATGGCCAGCTTGACGGTCTCGATCGTGTTGCGCTCGTAACCGGAAATTGCCCCCACAAATTGGCCCATCCAGCTGTATTTGTGCCAGCTTGGCTTGGGGTTGAAGAGCAGTGGAGCGTCCTTGCGCATCATCCATTTCAAGCCTTTGAAAATGGTGCTGCGGCTGTTCCAGACCTCGGCATTGCAGGCGGAAAGCTGCCCGCCATTGGCAAAAGAAGTTTCCATCGCGGGGTAGCGAAGGCGGTCAATAACGGTGACTTGATAGCCCTTCAGACTAAGGGCGTAGGCGGTGGTGATTCCGGAAATACCGGCACCAATGACGGCAATATGCGACATAACAGGCTCCTGACAGGTGAATTACCACCGAGTAGTGGCAATACCCCATCTGTCCTGTGACCTGAGAGTTTATCCAACCTGTGCATCTGGCTGGGCTCCTTCGGTGGGCGTCAAACGCCGCTCTCCAGAGTGTCGGGCTGGTACGATCCTTTTGCCTGAGAGATTCCGGGGTGGTTGCTCCGTCGGCGCCTGACTGAACAGGTCTCTTTCATACCGCCTGTAGTGACGCGACTACATTAGCCGCGCTTACAAAAGTTTGCAATCAGGGTAAACCGGGAGCTGTGGGGGGCGGCTCCCGGTTTGGAGCGATGGATCAGGAGGGGTAAATCCACAGTTTGGAGGGCGGCAATTGCAGATGATGCACGCCACTGGGCAGTGGTTCAGGTCCGAAAGCTCGCAGTGTGCCGGCAGTCGGGTCGGCCATGCGGAAAACGTGCTCCCACTTGTCGCCCAGATACATGCTGGTGGATAGCTGCAGTGGCAGCGTATCGGGGCCGGGCTGCGCATTCAGTTGCACTTGTTCGACGCGAATCACGGCGGTGGCGTGCTGGCCGGCGCTCAGAGGAGCGGCGGCATGGCCCCATAACTCCCAACCAGGGCCGCTAAGCCGAGTTTGTTGATCGCGTTGCTCGGTAACCTTGCCTTGCAGATGATTGTTCGAGCCCATGAACTCGGCGGTGTACAGGGTCTTGGGATTGCTGTAGACCTCTTGCGGGGTACCTTGTTGCTCGATTTCGCCACCATTCAGCAACAGGATCCGGTCCGAAATCGCCATGGCCTCCGCCTGGTCATGGGTTACCATCAAAGCGGACAGGCCCATTTGCACAATCAGTTCGCGCAGGAACACGCGGGCCTCTTCACGCAGCTTGGCATCCAGGTTGGATAGTGGCTCATCCAGCAAGATGACCGGGGGGTTGTAAATCAGCGCACGGGCAATGGCCACACGCTGCTGTTGCCCTCCAGACAGTTGGCTGGGGTAGCGCTCGCCCAGGCCTTTCAACCCCAATTGATCCAAAATGGCGTCCACCCTTTGGCGGCTTTGCGCTTTGGAGGTTTTGCGCAGCGTGAGCGGATAAGCCACATTGTCCTGCACGGTCATGTGCGGCCACAAGGCATAGGACTGGAAAACCAGGCCCAGATTGCGCGCCTCGGCGGGCAGGTCGATACGGTTTTGCGAGTCGTACAGCACGTTCTCATTGATGGCGATACGCCCTTGGGAGGGCTGTTCGAGCCCGGCAATCGCACGCAGCAAGGTGGTTTTGCCACTACCCGAGGCCCCCAGCAGGGAAACCACCTCACCTTTGTTCAGGCTCATGGACAGGCCTTTCAGAACCGGGTTGCGGTCGTAGGCCAGATGAATGTTGTCTACAGTCAGCTCGGTCATCGTAGTTTTACTCCGAAGCGCAATGCGATGGTCAGGCCAATGACCACCAGAACGATATTGATAAAAGACAGGGCAGCTACAATGTCGATGGCGCCGGTCGCCCATAGTGAAACCAGCATGGAGCCAATGGTTTCCGTGCCCGGTGTGAGCAGGTACACGCCGGTAGAGTATTCCCGCTCAAAAATCAGGAACATCAATAACCAGGACCCGATCAGGCCGAACTTTGCCAGTGGTAAGGTGATTTGACGTGTTACCTGACCGGGACGCGCTCCCGTGCTGCGGGCGGCTTCTTCCAGCTCCGGGCCCACTTGTAAAAGGGTGGAGGAGATCAGACGCAAGCCGTAAGCCATCCAGACCACGCTGTAGGCCAGCCAGACGCTGAAGATGGTGCTGCGCAGGGCGCGCAGCGGACTGACGAGCGTGCCTTGCAACCATTCCGCCATGGGCAGGACCGACAAGTAGCCGTTTTCCAGGGACTGATCCAGCCACATGGGCACGAACAGGAACATCCACAAAAAGGCCAGACCCGCCAGTAGACCGGGGACGGCACGGGGTACCAGAACGCTGTAGTCCAGAAAGCGGGTGATGCCGTCTGGCTTGCGGTGCATGGCCAGGCCAATGAAGGTGTAGCAGATGACGGCCAAGGCGCCGCCAAATACACCAATCGCCACTGAGTTCAGAATGGCGCGCAGCAGATTGGCTTGCCCAAACACTTGCCGGAAGGCATCCAGGGAGAGCACGTCCATCAGCGAGACGCCAATCCCCCAGTTGGACACAAAGGCGCGCAAGACTACGCCCACCACCGGGACAATGACGGTGAAGAACAACCACAGACCGACCAGTGTTGCAGCTGCCCAGCGCCAGCGACCCAGCGGCAAGGCACGCGCCTGGGAGGCTTTGCCCTTGACGGTTACGAAGCGGTTGGCGGTGCGCATCAGACGGCGTTGCAGCATCACGAGCGGGATAGTCATGGCAATCAGGACGACTGCCACAGCCGCCATCAGGTGGTAGGACGGAATGCCGAGCTTGTTGGTGAGCTTGTATAGATAGGTGGCCAGTACCAGGTGGCCTTCAGGGTCGCCGAGCACCAGCACCAGACCAAATACTTCCAGCCCCAGAAAAAAGAGCAGAACGCAGGCGTACAGGATGGCGGGACGCACCATGGGCAGGCTGACCGAGCGCATGACCTGCCAGGGGCTGGCACCGGCGCTGCGGGCGGCTTCTTCCACATCCGAGCCCATGCTGCGCAAGGCCGAGGAAATGTACAGATAGGCGTGGGGAACGTGCGTCAGACCGGCAATGATGACAATGCTGGTGAAGGAGTAAATGTTCCAGGGGACAAAGCCGATCAGCTCCAGCGTCCAGGTGGAGAAGAAACCGACGGGTCCGGCGGCAACAATATAGCCAAAGCCCAGCAACATGGGCGAGACGAAAATCGGGACCAGAATGAGCGGTTCAATCCAGGTACGGCCGGGTAAATCGGTACGTACCATCAGGAAGGCCAGGATGCCGCCCAAAGGAATCGAAATACCGGCCAGGCCAAAGGCCATGATGAAACCGCTCCCCAGTGCTTTGTAAAAGTCCGGGTCGTCGAAGATGAAACGGAAAGCATCCAGCCCCAGAGACTTGTCAGTCGCAAAAAAGGGGGCCGATAGCAGGCTTTGGATGATGATCAGGCTAAGCGGCACATAAATGGCCAATGCCGTGATCAGAACAACGACATGGCGTGGCCAGGCCTGCCACCGAAGGCGTAAGGCTTGCATGATAAGGATTCCAGGCGGTAAAAGGCAGGGTGACGGCCGAGGCCGTCACCCGGTTCACAGACGAGGTGTCTTATTTATTGGCCGCAGCGCGCCATTGCTTGATGAAGTCCAGGCGTTCCTTTTGCTTCAGGAAGTCCAGCAACGACGAATCCACCGGGATGGGGGTCAGTTCTACCCCTGCCAATTTCTTGGTCAGGCCATCCACATCGTTGTCGCCTTCCACGTCAGAGCGGATCGAGGCCAGCTCGGATTGGTTCGCCAGAACATCCTGTCCGTCCTTGGATAACATGTAGTCCAGAAAGACACGGGCGGCATGGGGGTGCTGGGCCTTGTTGCTGATGAACGCCACGCGTGACAGGACCAGGGTGTAGTCCGAGGGGTACACAATACCGATGGCTTTATCCTTGGCGGCGCGGGTCTCCGCATATGAACCCAGCAGGTTGTAGCCAATCAGGTTTTCACCCGAGCTGACGCGCTCCATCATGGTGCCCGTCGAGGACTGCAGCACCAGATTGGCTGAACCTACGCCTTTGATGAAATCCCAGTAGCTCTGGCCTTTCTTGCTGTCTTGAGCGGCCAGCATATAGCCTACTGCAGATTTTTCAATGTCGTAGGTAGTGACCTTGTTGCGAAAGCGGTCCTTGTCGCTTTCCACCAGCTTGGCCAATTCTGCATGCGTCTTGGGTGCTTCTTCAGGCTTGATAAGACGGTTGTTGTAGATGAATACCGTCGGCTCGTAAGTGGTGCCAAACGCCTTGTTTTCCCATACGGCCCAACTGGGTAGGGCAGGGATTTCAGGGGAGTCGTAGCGGGCTGCGTAGTCGGTGGCCAGGCGCATAGCCGAGTCCATGGAGGAGCTCCACACAAGGTCGCCACTGTGGCTGCCCGAAGCCTGTTCGCTGATGTAGCGGTTGTACAGCTCGGTGCTGTTCATGTCGTGGTATTCGACTTTGATCTTGGGGTGGGCGGCCTCAAACGCGGCAATGAGCGGTGCGGCGGCTTTGGTGTCCGTGGTCGAGTAGACAATAACCTTGCCTTCTTTGTCCGCTGCTTGAGTCTGGTCGTCCTGAGCCCAGGCCGCTTGTCCGGCCAGCAGGCTGGCACTGAGTGACAGGGCGAGCAGGCTCAGGCGCTTAGGGGGGGTAAATGCTGACATTCGAGTCTCCTTGTTGTCAGAGTCCCGTCCTGTTGCGGGACTTCTTGGGTGATCGGTGTCATTGCATTGTCTGGACTCTAGCTGTCAGCATCCTGTCATTGGGGATGGGAAGGGGCTAGGGTCTTGCCGGCGTGTCGGTGACCAGACGTCGCCAGTTCTGCAGAAAACGGTGGCGGCGGGTGGGGTCCAGGCCCACTAACAAAGAGGGATTGAGAATAAGCGGTTGAATAATTCCAATTGATTGATTTTCAATGGTTTTTGTGAACCAGCTGCCCGTTTCCACGGCGTTGAGCGAGCCTAATCCGGCTGGGCCGGCGAGGGTTTGTTGGCCTTGGGGAGAGAGCAGGTAATCAATGAAAGCAGCGGCTAGATCGGGGCGGCGAGCTTGTTTATGAATCAGGGCGCTGCGGGTAAACACTGACACATAATCGCTGGGTACGACGATGGCAATGTCCGAGCCTGCTTTTTGCCGAGCCAGGGCATACGAGCCTAGTACGTTGTAGGCGACATCCAGGGTGCCATTGTCCAGATCATCCAAAATGGCACCGGTATTGGCATACAGACGGGTGCCGACACGGCCCAGGGCATTGGCCAAGCCCCAGAACGTGGAAGAGGTGCGTTCGTCGTACAGTGCAAACAGGTAGCCCACGCCACTGATCTGAATGTCATAGGTGCCCACCCGGTCCCTCAGACTGCCCTGGTTACGCTCCAGCAGCTTAAGCAGCGCTTCGCGAGAGGCCGGCAGCTCGTACGGTAAACGAGCCGGTGCGTAGGCGATGACGGCCGGCTCCAGCGTGAAGCCAAACACCTCATTGCGCCAACGTGCCCAGCCGGGCATGGTCTGGGTCAGACTGGATGTGTGCGCACGAGCATAGCCGTCGTTCGCCAGTTTGACCTGCATGTCCGCGGCCGAGCTGATCAGCAGATCCGTTTCAGGCAGGCTGCCTTGAGTGGTGTGCCGATACAGCGCGGTGGAATCCATCTCGTGATAAAGAATGCGTACGTGAGGCTGGATACGCTGAAAGTCCTGTACGAGCACTTCAAACAGTTCGGTGTCGGTAGGGCCAGCAATCACCAGCAAGGCCTGATCTTCCGGTCCAGGTGGACGGGGGGAGCGAGCCGGGTAGTCGTGACTGCGAATGCCCATATCGGGTTCCGCGGCGCTGGCGAGGGCGAAGGCTGGCTGGGGCTGGGCCAACATGCCCGTCATGATCAACGCTGCGATGAGCAGGGTCAGGGGGGGCGAGGGTCGGGGACTCTGGTAAAGGGTGGGGATTTCGATGCGGACTGTCAGACCCTGCGGGGTATGGTCACGCAAGAGCAACGTGCCTTGATGCGCTTGTACCACGGTGCGCACGATAGACAGCCCCAGGCCCGAACCGGGCCGCCCCTGGCTGCTGGGACCACGCTGAAAACGCTCCAGCAAACGGGTTTTGTCATCGTCACTGATGCCTGGGCCCAGGTCGGACACATCAAACACCACCCAACCGTTCGGGCGGGTGTAGATTCGCACGGAAACAGGCTCGTCGCTGTAGAGCATGGCGTTGTCGATCACATTGCGCAGCATCTCCCGCAAGGACACATGGTCGCCCAGGATTTGTGCTCGTCGAGCCGAGGGCGTGAGGTGAATGTACAGCCGGTGGGCCCGGTCGGGATCGACCCGGCCCTGGATTTCCTGAATCAACGGGGCCACATCTAAAGGCCGCATGGTGCTGCGGTCCAGGCGGTGGCTGACGGTGGCGTCCATCAGTAACTGGTTCAACAGATGGGTGGCATGCGTAGTGTTGTTCAGAATCCGTCGCAGGCGTGGCCTTAGGGTGTCAGAGCCGGGCTCATCCATCGCGAGCTGGGTTTGCAGATGGACTGCCGCCAAGGGAGTGCGAATCTGATGGGCCGCATCGGCCACCAGATTGTTCAGAGTACCAACCGCTGTTTGCAGACGCTGCATGAAGGCATTGAGGGTATCGACCAGACGGCGAATCTCTTTGGGTACCGGCGTGTCGATGGGCTGCAAATTGTCGTGGGAGCGTTCTCGCAGTGCTGTTTCCAATTCGGCCAAGGGGGCGAACGCACGCCGAATCCCCAGGCTGGTAATCATCAGGGCCAGCAACATCAGACCGGTCAGGGACAGGGTGCTGCGACCCAGCAACTCATCGGCCAGCGCTTGTCGGGTGCCCAGGGTTTCAGCAACGCGGATGGTGATCCAGCCACGGCCCAGTGAATGCTGGCCTGTCAGCAAGCGTCCGATCGTGGCGACACGCACGGCAGTGCCGTGATAGGAAATGGTGTCGTAGCGCGGTTCGGAACTGGTGGCCGGCGGCAGGGTGTCTCCCAAGTCTGGATAGCCGGAAATCAGGCTAGTGGCCGAGCGTACGCTGTAAAAAATATGTTCCTGTTCGGACAGCATGGCCATCGCCGAATAGGGCAGCTCCAGGGAAAGTTCACCCTCGTCAATTTGAATGGCATTGGCAATAGTCAGGGCGGCGGCGTTCAGGAGCCTGTCATAGGCGGAGTCGGCGGCACGCTGGGCATATTGTCGCGATGCCAGACCCAATGCCAGTAAGGCAGCGGCCAGCAAGCATACGGCCAGCGCCAGTACACGCTGCTGGATAGACAGGGTGCGGCGCATCAGCGGGCATCACCCAAGCTTGCCATATAACCGGTGCCCCGCACCGTGTCGATGCGAATGGCACTATCGCTAAGCTTGCGCCGCAGACGAGAGACATGCAGCTCCACGGCATTGGGGCTGGAGTCTTCATCGAAGTTGAACAGCTGCATCATCAACCGTTCCTTGGTGACCACTTGTCCGGCACGACTCAGGAGCAACTCCAGCAAGCAGAATTCGCGCTGGCCAAATTCCACGGTCTGATCCCGGCTATTGATGCGTCGGGCGGCGATGTCAATGCTGACGTGTCCCAACTGCCAGATTTCCGCTTGGGTGGTGGCGGGCCGCCGCATCAGGGCACGCAGCCGTGCTTCCAGCTCGCGCAGATCGAAAGGTTTGACCAGATAATCGTCTGCTCCCAGGTCCAGCATGGACACACGATCTTCGATTTCTGAACGAGCCGTCATGACCAGCACGGGCAGGCTGGGTGTTTGCTGGCGCAGATGCCGCAAAATGCTGAAACCGTCCTGATCGGGCAGCATGATGTCCAAAAGCAGGACGTCCCAGTTATCCATTTCCAGATAGCGTAGGGCCAGCTCGCCAGTGTTGACCCACTCCACGCTATGACCGCCCGCGCTGAGCCGGCTGGCGATGGCTTCTCCCAAATCCTCATTGTCTTCGACCATGAGTAATCGCATATTGCCTCCATCCAATGGGCTCCTGTTCGTCGAGAAGCCTCTTTATTTATTTTTTTATTCTATCTCATGGAACTAAGGCTTCTAGTCCAGCCGAAAATGCGCGCCCAGACTGTGAGGGCGGGCCAGAGCCGCGTGGGCCAGCAACCAGGCGGTGTCCAGGTGCAGACTGCCAATGCGATGATCGACCGTGTCGGGCAGGCGGCGAATTTGCTCTCGCCAGTCGCTCAGGGTGTGGATGGCGTGCGCCAGACCCGCTCTATTGCGAAGCAGACCGACATGCTCTTGCATCAGGTTTTGCAAGGCAGGCAGGGTGGGGAACGGGGGTGTGGGTGGGCGATGCAGTGTTCCCTTGTCTTTGCAGGTAATGTTGTTGTTGTTGTTGTTGTTGTTGTTGTTGTTGTTGTTGTTGTTGTTGTTGTTGTTGTTGTTGTTGTTGTTGTTGTTGTTGCGTGCGGGCGCAGGGGTGTGCGGTGACCCTGCGAAGGTCGGCGCCGTTTTTGATCTTTCGTCCTCGGGAGTCAGGGCGGAACAATGAGCGGCCCGGCTCCCTTCGATGGCTTGCGCTGCTGCCCGCCCCATGACCACGCACTCCAGCAGCGAGTTGCTGGCCAAGCGGTTCGCCCCGTGCAAACCGGTGCAGGCCACTTCCCCTATCGCATACAGACCCGAAACGCTCGTGCGACCGGACAGGTCGGTTTGAATCCCTCCACAGCTGTAATGCGCTGCCGGCGCGACAGGTATCCAGTCCTGGCGTAAATCCAGGCCGCGGCGTAAACCTTCTTCCAAGGCCCGTGGGAAATGCCGCTGCAACGTATCGGCACCCAGATGGCGCACATCCAGCCAGACGTGCGCACGGTCCTCTTGTTTCATTTGTGCTGCAATGGCTCGCGACACAATATCGCGGGGGGCCAGTTCGGCGCGGGAATCATAGTCCGGCATGAAGCGACGACCATGTGCATCCAGTAAATGGCCACCTTCACCCCGCAAGGCTTCGGTAAGCAGAAACGTCGGCCCTTGTGTGTACAGGCAGGTGGGATGGAACTGCACGAACTCCAGATCGCGGATTGCTGCGCCTATGCGCCAGGCCAAAGCCACGCCTTCACCTTTGGCGGTGTCGGGATTGGTGCTGTGGGCATACAGACTGCCGAGCCCGCCCGTGGCCAGCACCACATGGTCCGCTAGAATCGTTTCATGACGATGGGTTTGTTTGTCGTAAATATCAACCCCCGCTACACGACCGTGTTCATTCCGGCGCAAGGCCAATGCCAGGCAGTTTGTGCGTTGGAGCAGTTGTGTGGCTTGTTGTCGCTGGGGGTACAAGGCCTGCATGATGGCGTACCCACTGGCATCCGCCGCGTGCACGATACGTCGCTGGCTGTGCCCCCCTTCGCGGGTCAGGTGCAGTTGCCCGTCTGGTGTTCTGTCCAAAGGCACCTGGCGCTCCAGCAGCCACTGCACCGCTTGTGGCGCGGCTTGTAAGATGTTGCGCACAGCATCCGCATCGGAATGGTGGGCACCTGCCTGCAGGGTGTCCTCGATATGCAGCTCCACACTGTCCTGGGCGCTGAGCACGGCAGCCAGCCCCCCCAGCGCCATCGTGCTTGCGCTACACGGAGCCGCGCCACTGCTCAGCAACGTTGCCTTCATGGAGGCAGGCAGAGACAGAGCCAGACTGGTGCCAGCCAGGCCCGCCCCAATAATCAATACATCCGTCTTTGTGCTAAGGCGCGGCATCAGGCGGCCCCTACGTGCAGAAACTGCTGGCTGTGTTGGGCGAGATCAGCTCCTACACGCAGTGTTCTCTGATGAGCAGCTGCAAAGTCCATCATCCTTTGCAGGGAGCGTCGTGCGCCTTGCTGTAATGCGGGCTCGATTTGTATACCCGCGCCCGGCTCGCTCAAGCGTTGTTGCAGCGCTTGCAAACTGTTCAGCGCCATCCAGGGGCAATAGGCGCAGCTTTTGCAGGTGGCGCTTTCGCCTGCTGTAGGGGCGGCCAAAAAGGTTTTGCCTGGGGCCTGTTGACGCATGGCATGCAAAATGCCCTGATCGGTCGCCACGATAAAGGTGTCGGCAGGGTGGTTGACAGCGGCGCGCAGCAGTTGTGTGGTGGAACCAACCACATCGGCCAAGGCCACCACCGCAGCTGGCGATTCTGGATGGACCAGTACCTGAGCATGCGGATGCTCATTCATCAACGCTTTTAAGCCGTCGGCCTTGAACTCGTCGTGAACCAGACAGGAACCTTGCCAGAGCAGCATGTCCGCTCCGGTCTGCTTCTGGATGTACGCACCTAAATGACGATCGGGCGCCCACACTATTTTTTTCCCTTGCGCATGCAGATGGCGCACGATGTCCAGTGCGATCGAGGACGTGACCACCCAGTCTGCCTGAGCTTTCACCGCCGCGCTGGTATTGGCATAGACAACCACCTCCCGGTCCGGGTGAGCGGCGCAAAACTTTTTGAAGTCTTGCGGGGCGCAGCCCAGATCCAGTGAGCAGGTGGCTTGATCGTGGACGGCCAGGACCCGTTTTTCCGGACTCAGGATTTTGGCGGACTCTGCCATGAAACCCACACCGGCTACCAGGACCGTGCTGGCTTTGTGCTCTTGTCCAAAGCGAGCCATTTCCAAGGAGTCGCCCACGCAGCCCCCGGTCTCCAGCGCCAGATCCTGAATATCGGGATCGGTGTAGTAATGGGCCACCAGCACCGCATCCTGGGCCTTCAGCTCCGTGGCCAAGACTTGTTTCAAAGCCGCTTTATCGTTTTGTGACTTGATCGGGGATGGGACTTCATGCCAGCCAATCTGACGGTTTAAGGCATCCTGTGAATCGGGCTGACAGACATCAATAGGGAAACGCTGAGTCATGAGTGTCCTTGATGCTCAAATTGAGCATAAATGATTTAAAAAAATGGCCGCGGTGAAACATCGAGCGAAAAGGAAAATTGTTTTTTGTTATGCTTTTTTTGAGCATAATTAAAAAATCAATGCTTCGCAAGCACAAGGACAGATTCAGTCAGAAAAAGGAGACCCCGCGTCATGACATTGAAGCGGGGCCAAGTCCCTTACGGCGCCGGATTGGGCGTGTGGTGATGAATGGCGTTGATTTTGCTGATCAGTTCATCATTGAGCTGAACATCCACGCTGGCAATGTTTTCGCGCAATTGCTCCAGGGTGGTTGCACCAATCAAGTTGCTACTGGTAAAGGCTTGCTGGTTTACCCATGCCAAAGCCAGCTGAGTCGGTGTCAGACCATATTCACGGGCTAGCTCGTTGTAGGCCAACGCGGCCTCACGAGCCCGCGGCGCGTCATAACGCGTGAATCGGTTGTACCGTGTCAAGCGACCCTTCTCGGGGCGTGCGCCGTGATCATATTTGCCGGTTAGCACACCCATCGCCAAAGGCGAATAGGCCAGAAGCCCAAGTCCTTCATAGCGACAAAATTCGGACAGGCCCTCTTCAAACACCCGGTTCAGCAGGTTGTAGGGATTCTGGATGGTGGCAATCAGAGGCAGGGACTGGGTGCGCGCCAATTCCAGAAAGCGGGAAACCCCCCAGGGCGTTTCATTGGAAACACCGATATGCCGCACCTTGCCTTGACGTACAAAGTCGTCCAGTACCGCCAGAGTTTCTTCAATAGGGACGGTGTCTTCCTCTTTCCAGGGGTAACTGCGCTGCCCAAACGTAACCGTGCTACGGTCTGGCCAGTGCAACTGGTACAGATCCAGGTAGTCGGTTTGCAGTCTGCGCAGACTGTCATGCAGGGCTTGTTCCAGATTGTTGCGATCCAGGCTTGTGCTGCCATTACGGATGTGTCCGGGACGCTTGGGGTCGCGCTGCGGACCGGCAATTTTGCTGGCCAACACAATATCCTTGCGACGGCCCGTTTTCGCCAGCCAGGTACCAATATATTGCTCGGTCAAACCCTGTGTGGCTGCCATAGGAGGGACAGGGTACATTTCGGCGGTATCCACCAGATTTACCCCCAGCTCCAAGGCAAGGTCCAGTTGAGCGTGCGCCTCGGCCTCGCTGTTTTGTTCCCCGTACGTCATGGTGCCCAAACCAATCAGGCTGACGTCCAGATCTGTATTGCCCAGCTTGCGGTATTCCATCTACTTCGACTCCCGAAAACGCAGGGCCGGGCGGCCCTACAAATCGTGCATGGTAGCGTATTTACCAGACGCTATGCGGCTTCATCATGCTCGGGCAAGGCGGGCGGAGCGGGTAAGGGACGTTTGGGCAGCAGGGGCAAACCGTGCTTGGCCCGCAGACGTTGGCAGTCGACGTTGGGGCTGCCATCCAGTTCCCAGATCTGATAGTCGCGACAGGGGGTAGGGCGATCCGGGTAAATGGCGCAATGAATGCCTGGCTGACCCAAGGTGCCCCGCAAGGCAATGCAACGACCCTCACCTTGTTCTGTGCCTTTCATGCACGCGCGCAGCGGCCCGACCTGGGTGGTCAACTCGACCGGAACGGTCCCGCCCGTCTCGCCACTTAACTCGCCACTATAGAAGGAAACCCGAAAGTGTGAGCAGCACACCCCACAGCTCAAACAGGGGTTTTCGTCGAAAATCTCATCATTGGGGGGCGTATAAAGCACCGTTTCCAGCGTTGTTTCTTGAACGCCAGGCAAGTCAAGCAAAGTAGTGGGGGTAGGCGGGAGAGAAGAGCAAGTCATGTGCGTGGATGTCCCGTAGTAGCCGCAAATTCGGTTCAGATCAGATCGCGTATCTGCAGGCGTAAAGCATTTATTTTATTTTTGCGCGAAGAACTTGAATAGAAAAATCGTGTATGCCCCCAGGGGCGTGATGCTGAGGCGAGACAGAATTGATGTATCCATATGTATCTTGTGATGAGTTGAGCAGAAAACACCCAAAATTTTTTGGAACGATAGGTTTTCGTTTTATTCTAAGTAAAACAATGGCTTGGAGCTTATTCTGGGGATTTTGATGCGTTCGAGCGGATAGGTGGAGAAAAAAATAAGGGATTTTTTATGGAAAAACGCAAAATAGTGTTGACAGCCTCATAGGGAAGATCTATTATTTTATTTCTTCACCGCAGGCGGTTAGCTCAGTTGGTTAGAGCGCTACGTTGACATCGTAGAGGTCGCTGGTTCGAATCCAGTACTGCCTACCAGAATATATGCACACAGCTCCAAGCTGTGCCAAGAAAAGCCCCAAAGATCAATACTTTGGGGCTTTTTTGTTGCCCAGCGTTCCAAGCTGCGCCAAGCCCCGCCAAGGTATTTTGGTGGCATGAATGGGGGCACGGACGGAACGAATGGGGGCATGGCTATTTTGGCGCTTTCTCCAACTGCGCGTCCAGGTAATCCGACCACCATTGCATCAGGTCATGGCGCCCGGCCATGTACTGAGCATGGTTGTAGGCACGGCGCACCTTGTTGCGATCACGGTGTGCCAGCTGACGCTCAATCACCTCTGAGCAAAAACCGCTTTGCTCGTTCATGATGGTGGAAGCCAAGCCACGAAAGCCATGGCCCGTCTGCAGGCCGCCAAATCCCATAATCTTTAAAGCCCGGTTCATCGTCTCGCTGCTGATAGGCGTAGAGCGAGGATTGTGCACACCCGGAAAGAGAAACGCATGCCGGCCGGATAGGCTGTACAGCGAATCAAGAATTTGTAGGCTTTGGCGGGACAGGGGCACCAGGTGATCCGCGGCGCTTTGTTTTTGAGTCAGCCGGCCTTTCATGCGCTCGGCGGGGATGGTCCATAAGGCGTTGGCCATATCGAATTCTTCCCAGCGCGCCCATTGCCGCTCGCTCGTGGGTGGGGTGGGGCTGTAATTAAATGAGGGAGCAGCGGGTGGGCTTCGCAATATAGGCGCTGTTACGCTCAGCCACAGCCCGTGTGCGCATGGACTGTGCACTGCAAGCGCTGTCATGCATAACCCCGTGAGGTTTGCGCCGCGTCAGGCTCCATTGAAAGGCAAGAGGCTTAGCCTGTGCCTGTCGCTGCATCTACGCGTAGGCCGTGACCGCCATGTCCGGGGATCTAATCCTATCGTTCGCGGTACTCTCGTTGATCATGACAAGGCAGTTTTGATATTGAAATGCTTGAGGGAGTGGGAAGGCGGTGGCTGCAGAGCCAAGATTGAACGCGGTTTGGCTATTTAGTTTGTAACAGCGCTATCTATATCTCTGAATAAGGTCCATAGTGTGTTCAGGGAGATTTTTCCCTTGAACAATTAGGACATACATTGAAAACAGAAATTGGTATCGTGAAGTGGTTCAACAACGAAAAAGGCTTCGGCTTCATCGCACCGGAAAGTGGCGGTAAAGACCTCTTCGCACACCACAGTGAAATTCAGGGTACTGGGTTTAAATCTCTCGAAGAGAATCAGCGAGTTTCTTTCGTTGCAGGCGCTGGCCAAAAAGGCCCTTGCGCTACCCAGATCCAAATCGTTTGATCCCCTGCTTGCCTTCTTAGGCAAGTGTTGAGTTGATCGGTTAAGGCCGGACCCTTTGAAACATTGGGTTCGGCCTTTTCGTATGCAAGTGCCCCTTGCCCTCATCCAGGCATGGTCCGCGACGATGCATCGGCGTCCCTGACCCTCTGTCAATGAGGGTGTTTCTGGCAGAGACGACGCTGTGAGCATGATAGGGAAGGGCATGACAAGCTGGTTCTCAACCTCCATCCATACACGCCTCTTGTTGAAATAGACGCGCTGTTGGTAGCTTCAACGCCTAGCGTTGAGAATAAGGTAACGGCGCAGTGGTTGGTGATAGAATCGCGCATTTAATAATGTCAAATAGTCAAATAATGAGAAAATAAATGCACTAACACTAGGTGCCATCGCTTGTAGCATGTTGATCGGTAGCGCCCACGCTCAGACGAGGGTGTCCTGTGAGCAGGAAGTGAGAGAGGTCAACCAGTTTCTCTCAGAGCAAGGGATGCCGGTCATCAATGACGTGAAGGCGCTTGTCCATGTGCTTCGCCAAATAAAGCAGTACGAAAGGCTTCCTCCTCAGTACCTGACAAGTAACGAAGCAAGGAGACTGGGGTGGTCTGGGAAGGCTTCAGACAGTCTGTGGGGGCTTAGGGCAACCAATCAGAAATTGATAGGAGGGGACGCTTTCAGAGGCCCAGGCTTGCCCGCTAATGTGCAGTGGCTCAGTGCTGACCTGGATGTGTCGCGAGGCTATCGCGGTAATAAGCGCTTGATTTACAGTCCCGAAAGCCCGATAAGCTTTATCAGCGTTGATAACTATCGGAATTTTGTTGGGTTATCTCCCTGTCATTAAAGCGATTGTGTTTGTCAGGTTGCTATGAGGGGCCTTGTAGGACAAGCGTGGCGCTGATCATTATCAGCGTCGAAGCAGAGCTACCCATGGGGAGCCGCTTGGGTAGGCCAGCGCTTCGTACAAGCGCCTGATCATCAGGGAGTGGTTGGCTGGAGTTGGCTTTACATCACCACGTATTGGGATATGGCCAGGAAATGTGCTGCACTGCCCGCCAGTACAAATAAATGCCAAATGCCGTGCCAATGTCGGAAGCGCTCGTCAAACACGAAAAAAACAATGCCGGCAGTATAAATTGCCCCTCCTGCCGCCAACCAGGAAAAGCCCTGTGAGCCCAGACTGGATGCCAGGGGCTCCAGCGCCAGCAAGACAATCCAGCCCATAAGAGCGTAAATGACCAGCGACAAGACGCGTGCTGGCGAACGTGGACGGATATCCTGAAGGATACCGATGAGAGCCAGACCCCAGACCACGCCGAACAGACTCCATCCCCAAGGTCCTCGCAGCGTTACCAGGCAAAAGGGGGTATAACTTCCCGCAATCAGCAAATAGATGGAAAAGTGGTCCATCTTGCGAAATACGCGTTTGGCTCGTCCCTGGAAGCAGTGGTACAGCGTGGAGATCAGGTAAAGCAGGACAAGCGTAGTGCCATAGATGGCTGTGCTGGTAATGCGCCAAGGGTCGCCCGTAAAGCTTGCCATGACCAGCAGCCAGGAGACACCGCCGATGGCCAGAACCGCGCCGATCAAATGTGACCAGGCATTGAATCGTTCACCGTAATACATGATTCCCTCTTCTCTCCGAACACAGGGCAGGCACAATGGAAGACTGTTGCCGAAAGGGAAAAGCTTAGTGCATCGCTTCGAAGCCCGTATTGGTGTTGATCAAGTCCGCGCAATACCTGGGGCATGAACCGCCGTGTTTTTTAATTTCTTGCCGTACGGCGCCGTTTTTGGCGATCGTGCTGTTTTTGTGTTGGCTCCAAGCTTATTCCCTTACGGAAATGGGGCTCGTGCGGTGTCCGCATACTCCGTCAGGTTCAAAGTGGACGCCGTGTTTCCTAGCCTAGCGCTGTGGCCTGTTTGGCTAACCCGACAAGGCGATGCTGTCAGGTAAACCCCAATGTCTGCTGAACCTGTCTGGCCCTAGGATAGCAGCAGCGCAATGTGCGTTTTTACTCTGGGAGGGTCATCATGAAATTTGTGCTTTACAAGGACAAAGGGGGTGAATGGCGCTGGCGGTTCAAGGCGGCAAACGGCAATATTATTTGCGTCAGCTCGGAAGGCTATACCAGTAAGCAGAGTGCTCAAAACAGTATTGAGTCGGTCAAGAAAGGAATACCGGATGCGCCAGTTGTGGAGGAATAGATAGGGGCCCTTGTTGCCCCTTCTTCGTTCAGTCGGGAACGTGGACGAGAGCTCAGCCCGCCTGTCCGTGTGTCTTTTTATCTTGGGCCTTGCCATTACGCCGTCGCCTGGCGGAGGCTTCCTGCAACGGCGGTGCAGACAGGTACGGTGTGTGAACAGAGTCGTCGCCGCCTGCCATTGGGCAGGCTCATGGCTTGGACGAGAGAAACAGGACGGCGCGGTCAACACGCCGTTCTGTCATTCGTGCTCCATTTTTTGTTCTTGGGCGTTATCTTGGCTGCGTACGATGCCGCAGCGCTTGTGGGCCTGCATGACCACAGCCACGTTGCTGTTGAGCACGCCTTCTATTTCCCCCAGCCGACGCGTCACTACATCCCAAAGCTGGAGGCTGTCGCGGCAAAGCACGTGCCAGAAAAGTTGGGAAGGGCCACTGGTGCCAAAGAGACAACGGGTATTGGGGTCCTGGGCCAGGTGTGCTGCCAGCGTATTGGCCGCCTGAGGGCGCACTTGTATCGAAACCACAGCTTCAACCGGAAAGCCTACCAAAGCGGGCTCCACTTCGACCCGGAAAGACAGCGCTTTACGCTCTACCAGATGCTGTAAAAGCCGTTGCGCGGTCGGTTCGCTTACGCCAGCCTGCTCGGCCAAATCGGCCAGGCTGGCCCGACCATCCCTTTTTAACCCATTCGCGATTCGGTGTTCGGCTTCGGTCAGTGCCAGGGGAGCGTGCGTGGAGTGGCTGTCGGTCGTGTCTGCTGGCTTGGCCTGTATGCGCCACTGACCTGCCCGTCGAAACGAGCGTAGTACCAGGCGTGCATCGACATGCTCGACGCCGGGCATGCAGGGAAGGCTGCGGGTCACCAGTTCGGGCATGTCTGCCTCATCGGCAAGTGTCAGTTCGGCCATCAAGTCTGCGGAGCCTGCCAAGGTGACCACCAATTGGCAGTTTTCCATTTGGGCCAGTTTTTCGGCCACGAAAGGAACTTGTCCGGCATGACAGCGCATCCAGGCATGCAAGACCACCCCCTTGCCAGTGGTCAACGGGTCGGTTTCGGCAATGACGCGCAGGGCGCCTGTTTCCAAAAGGCGCTTGATCCGTCTTCCCACTGTACGTTCGGCGATGCCGGCGGCCGCGCCGAGCTCTCGCCAGGAGGCGCGTGGCTCTGCCTGCAAGGCAATCAGGCAGGCCAGATCGGTGTCATCGAGAGTGGGTAGCAAGGGTTTACCCTTGCTTGACGTGACCATATTCATCTAATTAACCTTCTTCAATTGCTAAAAAATAAACTTTTTAAACCTGTTTTGACCAAAAATAAACAAATTGAGGAATTCATGAGCACTCCCTCTCTACGTCCGAGCGCCCCGACAGGAGTGGACCCCGTTCCGGTTTCGCGCGTTCGCACCATTGTGGCAGGTAGTGTAGGCAACGCGGTTGAATGGTTCGATTGGACCATTTACGCCTCCTTCGCTATCTTTTTTTCCAGTCAGTTCTTTCCTGAAGGAAATGAAACCACGGCACTGCTGGCCAGCTTTGGTATTTTTGCAGTGGGTTTTTTCATGCGTCCCATCGGCGGCTGGCTGCTTGGTATCTTCTCCGACCGTTACGGACGCAAAGCCGCTTTAGGACTGACTATCCTGATGATGGCCGGAGGGTCGCTTATTATCGCAGTAACCCCGACCTATGCGGCAATCGGTTTGGCGGCTCCTCTTTTATTGACCCTTGCCCGTCTGTTGCAAGGTCTGTCTTTGGGAGGAGAGTATGCCTCGGCAACAACTTTTCTGACCGAGATGGCGCCGCCCCATCGCCGCGGTTTTTACTCCAGCTTTGTTTTCTTCAGTGCGGCGGTCGGCATCCTGGCGGCTTCGGCCGTAGGGTGGGTGCTGACGACCTGGTTGACGCGTGCGGAAATGGCCGCCTGGGGTTGGCGTATTCCGTTTCTGCTGGGGGCATTGGGCGGGGTAGTGGGTCTGTGGATTCGACGCTCGATTCCCGAGACCGAGGCTTTTTCCGAAAGCAAGAAAGCAGGGGTTGAAAAGCAGCCTTTGCGCACGTTGCTGCGTGATTACCCCAGAGAAGTGCTGCGCATTATCGGTTTTTCCGTGCTGACAACCTTTGCGTTCTATATTTTTGTCGCCTATGTGCCGACCTATGCCATCCGCCATGTGCAGGCCGATCCCAAGGTTGCATTTGCCGCCAATACTGTGGCCTTGATTGTGTTCATGGTGGTCCAGCCCTTGTTCGGTGCCTTGTCCGATCGGATCGGACGCAAACCACAATTAATCGTTTTTGCGGCCGGGTACCTGTTCTTCTTTTATCCGCTGATGAGCACGTTGGGCCCGTCTTTCGGTTCTATTTTGCTGGTGGAGCTGTTTGGTCTGGTCCTGTACGCCATGTATACCTCGATCGGCCCAGCGATTATGTCTGAGCAGTTCCCGACCAGCGTCCGGGCGGTTGGCATCGGTGCCCCCTATAACCTGATGGTGGCTTTGTTGGGAGGCACGACGCCTTATCTGTTGACCTGGTTGCAAAGCAATGGCCTGGAACGATGGTTCTTTTACTATGTGTTGGCTGGCGCGCTAATTACCTTGGTCACCTTTATACGTATGCCCGAGACAGTCGGACAAAAATTGCGCTGATCGCGCCTGTTTAGCCCGGTGTCTGGCCGGGTAGTAGACACAGCCCGCGATGCGGGCTGTGTGATTTTCAGGAAACCCCATGTTGAAACAAGATGTCGCCCTTCATTTTCGAGATGCTCTGGAGATTGGGCAGGAGATTCGGCAGGGCCGCTTAAGCGCCCGCCAGGTTGCCACGTATTTTCTGGATCGTATCGAGCGTGCAGCCGAGCTCAATGCCTTTAGTGTCATCACGGCCGAACGCGCCCTGGCCCAGGCGGACGCGGCCGATCGTTTGCTGGCGGCGGGCATTGTGCTGGGACCCTTCCATGGTGTGCCCGTGGCCGTCAAGGACAGTGTGCAATGGGAGGGTACCGAGGCGACTCTCGGTTCGCAAAGCCGGGGCGGCAAGCTTAGTACCGAGACGGCAGCTGTCCTGCGCTCCTTGATGGCGCACGGTTTGGTGGTGCTGGGCAAAACCCGGATGACCGAGTTCGCCTTTGGCTTATCCGGGCAGAATCCTAGCCAGGGCACGGCGCGCAATCCCTGGGATGCGGTCGTCGCGCGTGCTCCGGGGGGCTCCTCCAGTGGCAGTGGGGTGGCGGTAGCGGCTGGTCTGGTGCCGATGGCCATGGGAGGCGATACGGGCGGCTCAGTACGTGCTCCTGCCACACTTAATGGCCTTGTCGGTTACAAGCCTTCGACCGGCGTGATCAGTTGTGCAGGCAGCTTGCCTTTGTCTGCGACCCTGGATGTTCTGGGACCCATCGCGCGCAGTGTGGCCGATGCCCGTCAAGTGACGGCGCTGTTGGCAGGCCCGGACATTGCCGATCCTTCGACGCTGGCGTTGCCTGCCGGGTGTGTGGCGGCCTTGCGCGCACCTGTTGCACCGATACAGGGTTCGATTGCCGTGCTGGACGAGACGGACTGGCCCACTATGTTGGACCATGACACACAAACGAGCTGGCATTCCACGCTGGAGCGCTTGCAGGAGGCAGGCGTATCACTGCAGACCTGGGCACCGCCGCCGGATTGTTCTTTTGCCCGACTGGCTGAAGATAATTCGATTGTGCTCGCTTACGAGGCCTATCAATATTACGGTGAGCTCGCTGCCGATCCTCGACACGACCTGTGGTCAGTGGTGCGGGAACGCATCCTGGCGGGGGGGCGGATTGATAGAGCGGCTTATGAAGCGGCTTTGCAACGACGCACAGCCGATATGCAGGCGTTTGCGCAGGCGATGCATGGCTTTGCAGCGTTACTGATGCCCGCCTGCGATCAGGTGGCTCAGCCGCTCGATCCTGAAGATGTACGGCATGCTGGTTTGGGCCGCTTGCTGCGCCCCGGCAATTTTTTGGGAGCAGCCGCTATTTCTCTGCCCACCGGGCTGGATGGGCACGGTTTACCTACGGGCATTCAATTAATGACTCCGCGGGGAGGTGATGCGGGTTTGCTCGATTGTGCGCACGGGGTTGAACACGCGCTTGGCCGACTTTCCCGCCATCCGGATTTGACGGCGTGGGGGCTGTAAAAAAACTGCTCGAGCCCGCCTGCAGCTCTTTGGGTGCTCCCCGTTCCCCACTCAGGGCGCAGGCTCTGTTTTCAGTAGTGCCCTTAGCAAGGTGAGCCCACACACAGGCTCTGGAGACAGAGAGCAAAAAAAAGACCTCGGTTCGATACCAGGTCTTTTTTTGCGCTCAGCATTTAAAAATGCATAGTGCGCGCGATCAGTCCAGCATGGCCTCTGCTTCAATCTCAATCAGCCATTCGCGTCGGGCCAGGCCGTTGATCAGAATCCAGGAGGAAGGGGGGGGATTGACCGGAAAGCGTTTCAATAATGCGGCGGCAATCTCATCCTGCTCTTGGGGTGAACTGGCATCTTCCCGAATAAAAATTCGCAGCATGATTACCTGATCGATCCGGCCGCCCGCTTCGGCCAGAACCAGTTCTATATTGTCCAGAGCGGCTTCTGTCTGTTCACGCATACCACCGCTGACGGTTTGTTCCTGGGCGTTGACGCCCACTTGCCCGGACAACATGACACGGCGTTGGCCGGTGACAACCAAGCCTTGGCTGAAACCGTATTGCAGAGAATTGAATACGGTGGAGGGGTTAATAGCGCTTTTAGTCATCTTCATCAATACATAAAAGGTCAGTTGAGGCGGTGTGTTCACACGCCATCCTCCTACCTTGGGGCTGTCTGGTAGAAGACAAGGGCTGTGTGGAAAATAGATACCGGCCCGGGCAGGGATTCACCAAGAGGGCTCACAAGACTGGAGGCGTAGTGCGGAGACACCTTACATCGAGTTTCCCTTGTTCGACCGCGCAGCCGCTAGAATGAGTTCACGTCCTAGCCACGGAGGCGTTTATGACGAGTGATCAAACCCGGATTCAGGGCACGTGTTTGTGTGCTGCGGTGTCAATCAGTATTGCGCAGCCCAGCCCGACAATCAGTGCTTGCCATTGCAGTATCTGTCGAAACTGGACGGGAGGCCCGTTCTTTTCATTGGAGACGCATGAGAGCCCTGTCATTGAGGGCAAAGAGCATGTCAGGTCTTATGCTTCCTCGGAATGGGCGCGGCGTAGTTTTTGCGCTGTCTGCGGCACGCATTTATTCTATGAGCTCAAGGCAGGTGGCTTTCATGCTATTTCGGCCGGCCTGTTCAAAGAGAGCGGGCAATGGCCGTTTGAACTGCAGGTTTTTATCGATGAGAAACCAGATAATTATCAGTTTGCCAATTCAACACGGCAGATGACCGGCGAGGAGGTGGTGAAGCTGTTTTCCTGATTGTTTGCGCTGTCCTGGCAGTCGGGTCTGGAAGCCGGCTGCTCGCCCTGCCCGGGCAGCGCTGTGAAAATCGTAAGAGAAGGTCGGCGGAAATAGTCTTTGATTCGTGTTCAAGGGGAGTTCTGATGAAAAAAATTATGGTGCTATCACTATCTGTCACCTTAGCGGCCTGCGCCACCTCGCAGGCGGACCTGGCGACACAAAAAGACGTGGACTTGAACCAGTACATGGGTACCTGGTATGAGCAGGCACGGTTGCCCAACAGTTTTCAGCGTGAGTGTGTCGGGGACGTGCAGGCCAATTATGTGATGGCGGCAGACAAAACCATCACGGTCACCAATCGCTGTCAGGGTAGCGATGGTCAGGTCAAAGAAGCGGTGGGGCAGGGCAGGCTGGCCAGTAGCGTTAATCCAGCTGATCCGGCGGTGCTGGAGGTGCGCTTTGCTCCGAAATGGTTGTCCTGGCTCCCGATGGTCTGGGGAGATTATTGGATCATGAAGCTGGAAGGAGACTATCAGTATTCTCTGGTTGGAACTCCAGACCGGAAATATCTGTGGGTCTTGTCCCGAGACAAGCAGGCTGATCCCAAGACGGTGAGCCAGTTGCTGGACTATGCGGCATCACAGGGTTTTGCCGTGCAAAAGGTGATTCCGACGAATCAATAGTCGCCTTTTAAGGGGCGGGGTCGCCGCAGCAGCACAGTTTTGCCTCTCTCCTTACATGTTTTGGTTATAAGCATGGGGAGATTTGATCGTTTTGAAAGGCTGACGGCTGTGGTCGAATGGCACGACGGTATGTATCGGACGTGCCATTTTTTTTACGGAATGTTTTTATTATGAAGTCGTTTTTAAGCATTGCCGCAACCCTTACCCTGGCGTTGGTGGCTGGAGTGGCCCAGGCTGACCGTCTGGATGACATCAAGAAAACGGGTGTCTTGAAAGTCGCGTCTTTCGACAGCAATCCACCGTTTGGTTTTGTGGATCAGAAGTCCCGTCAGATCACGGGTCTGGATGTGGATTTTGCTCAGGCTCTGGCGGACAAGCTGGGCGTGAAGCTGGAAGTTTTGCCGACCAACCCAGCCAATCGTGTGCCGCTGCTGACGTCCAATAAAGTGGATCTGGTTCTGGCCAACTTTACGATTACCGAAGAGCGCGCCAAACAGGTTGATTTCAGCATTCCGTACTTTGCATCGGGTCAGCAGTTCTTGGCCAAGAAAGGCGTCTTGTCCTCGCCCGAGCAATTGAACTCGCTGCGTATTGGTGTCGACAAAGGCACAGTCAATGAGATCGTCCTGCGTGAAAAATACCCCCAGGCCAAGCTGGTTGCCTATGACGATACGCCTTTCGCCTTTACCGCCTTGCGTAACGGCAATGTGCAGGCTATCACACAGGATGGCCCCAAGCTGATCGGCCTGTTGGCCAATGTGCCGGACAAGGAAAACTATGAAATCCCGGCCTTTAGCATTTCCGAGGACTTGATCGGTATTGGTATCCCCAAAGGCGAGACAGCACTGAAGTCCTTTGTGGATGAAACCTTGCTGGAGCTGGAAGCCCAGGGCAAGGCACAAGCCATTTATGACGTTTGGTTTGGTCCTCAATCCAAAACACCGCTGGAGCGTTTGTACCGCATCGGTCAGCAACAGTAAGTCGCCACGTGCTTGCAGGCCAGCCTTGCATGTTCAGGCTGGCCTTTTCCTGTTTGTGTTTTTAACAGCGGGATCGGTTGATCCTGCTTTTTGGTGTTTGCTATGCCGTCTTCTGATTTCTGGCTGGCACCCCACTATGTGGGCTGGTTGCTGCAAGGGTTCTGGGTCACGATTCAGCTCTCTTTAATCGTTTCCTTCGCTGCAACTGTTTTGGGTTTTTTGGTGTGTATTGCCAGGCTCTCGTCATTTGCCTGGCTGGCCTGGCCGGTGCGTGCCTACCTTAGCCTGTTCCGTAATACGCCCTTGTTGGTGCAACTGTTCTTCTGGTATTTCGGTGCCTCCGCGCTGATGCCCCCGGAGCTGGTTCAATGGCTGAACACCCAGCATGTCTTGCAACTGGTTTTGTTCGATGTGCAGTGGCCCAGTTTTGAGATGTTGGCCGCCTTTGTGGGGCTGACGCTCTACACCACAGCGTTTGTTGCGGAAGAGTTTCGCTCCGGCGTGCGCGCGGTGCGCAAGGGGCAATGGGCCGCTGCGGCCTCCCTGGGCATGTCATCCATGCAGGTCTGGCGCTATGTGGTGATGCCGCAAGCCTTGCGCAATACCTTTCCTTCGCTGATCGGGCAGTACATGAATGTCATCAAGAACACCTCGCTGACCATGGCCATTGGTTTGGCAGAGCTGTCTTATGCCTCCCGTCAGGTGGAAACCGAAACCTTCAAGACCTTCCAGTCCTTTGGGATTGCCACGCTGTTGTATGTCTTGCTGGTCATGCTGGTTGAGGTGGGTGGGCAATGGTTGCAACGCCATCGTCTGCAAGTGCGAGGTGGGCTGTAATGAACTTCGATGTAATCCATGAGAACCTCCTGTACTTCCTGGTGGGGGCGTATCCGCACGGCCCTTTAGGAGGGGCAGCCCTGACGCTCTTGTTAAGCGTGCTCTCGGCAAGCCTGTCTGCCATTTTGGGTTTGGTGTTCGGAGTGGCGTTGGTGTTGACGCGTGGTGTGGCGCATACCGCTTTGCTGCTGTTTCTGGGCTTTTTTCGCGCCGTGCCCGTGATCATGCTGATTTTCTGGGTGTATTTTTTGCTGCCCATTCTGTTCAAGGTGGATGTGCCGGGTTTGTTTACCGTGGTCTGCGCCTTGTCCTTGATTGGCGGTGCGTATCTGGCGCACTCGGTGTATGCGGGCATCAGCAGCTTGCCGGCGGGGCAATGGCAAGCGGGCAAGGCCCTGGGGCTGAAAACTGCCCAAATCATGACGTCCATCATTCTGCCGCAAGCTTTGCCGGTAATGCTGCCTTCTTTTATTAATCAGTGGGTTGCCTTGATCAAGGATACGTCGCTGGCCTATGTCATTGGCGTAGCGGAATTGTCTTTCGTGGCCACTCAGGTCAGTAACCGGGTCATGGTGCACCCCACTGAAATCTTCTTGTTTGTCGGGTTGATGTACTACGTGATTTGCGCAACGCTGGAGTTGATCGCGAACCGGGTGGCCCGACGTTATGACAAACATCTGCGACTGGATGGCAAATGATCCGTATCGATAGTGTTTCCAAGTGGTATGGCACATTTCAGGTGCTCAAGGACTGTACGGCCAAGGTGGACCGGCAGGAAGTCGTGGTGGTGTGCGGGCCTTCGGGCTCTGGCAAGTCCACCTTGTTGAAAACCGTCAATGGTCTGGAACCGTTTCAGCAGGGCGCGATTGTTGTGGATGGGATTTCCGTCGGTGACCCGGCAACGAATCTGCCAGACTTGCGCAGCCGGGTCGGGATGGTGTTTCAGAACTTTGAGCTTTTTCCGCATTTGAGTGTCATGGCCAATCTGACCTTGGCGCAGCGTAAAGTGCTGGGCAGGGATCGTGATGAAGCGAACGAGCGGGCCTTGCTGTATCTGGATCGGGTGGGCCTGAAAGCGCTGGCCGATCGTTATCCGGCCAGTTTGTCGGGCGGGCAGCAACAGCGTGTCGCGATTGCGCGGGCGCTGTGCATGGACCCGGTCTGCATGCTGTTTGACGAGCCCACCTCCGCATTGGACCCGGAGATGGTCAATGAGGTGCTGGACGTGATGGTCAGCTTGGCGCAGGAGGGCATGACCATGATGTGCGTCACCCATGAGATGGGCTTTGCCCGCAAGGTAGCCGATCGGATGGTTTTCATGGATCAGGGCCAGATTCTGGAGGACGTGCCCACGGGTGTGTTCTTTGGTGATTTGGCAGGTCGGCCACAGCGAGTGCAAACCTTTTTGTCCAAGGAACTGCGCTTGTAGCTGGTTGTGGTGCACGGCAGCCAGTTGCTTGATTGCCGAGCCGTGCCGAGCCCAGAGTCCGTCACCAAAAAAAAGCCCGCCTGTGGAAAAATGGGCGGGCTTTTTTACGGGCGAACAAACCAGGCTTGGTGAAACAGGGCGAATGACATGCGTGCCCGGCCTGGAGTGGATCGCGATGTACTCAGAACTACTGAGCGGCGGTGTCAAACGATTGCAGTAGGGATTCTGAGGCCAGTACGGCGCGGCGTGCCTGTTCATGCTGATCATGCAGGGCCAGATAACGTGCTTCGGCTTCGTCGCCTCGCGCTACATCCCCTTTGTAGGAATGCTCTACGTAGTTTGCGTACCAGATGGACTCGGCTACGGTCATACCGACAAACACTTCATTGTTGTCCTGATCGTTCGTCAGGGCTCGGATACCCGATAAATACGCCCGTTCACGGGGCTGAAATTCCAACATAAGACTCCTTAGATAAGCCTCCATTGTAGTAGGTAGAGGAAATCAGGCTAGATCTCGTGCAATCCGCTCGACCAAAGCAAGGAATGAGGCCCTTTGTTGAGGAAACGAGCATTGGCGATTTGTTATGACGGAGCAACGATAGACTCTTTGTTTTGTTGCCCCGCAGCCTGCCTTATAGTGACCGCTTCCTGGCCACGAACTCAGCGTTAACTTATATGGATAGACAGAAACTCGAATCACGCCTGGCTTTTCTCGAAGAGGCGGAACGGCTCAAGAGTGTATTGCGTAGTGGACATACGTCGACCGGGCGCCCTGAGAGCACGGCGGAGCACTCCTGGCGCTTGTGCTTGATGGCCATGCTGTTTCAGGATGAGCTCGGTGATCTGGATATGCTTAAAGTCTTGAAAATCTGTCTGGTCCACGATTTGGGCGAGGCCTTGCACGGTGATATTTCCGCCATTGAAAAAGATCAGCATCCTGATAAGAGCGAGCAGGAGCGTGCGGATATGGCTTATCTGACCTGCCACCTGGATGCGACGGCCCAGGCCGGCATTCTGGGCTTGTGGGAAGAGTACGAAAATGCCAGTTCAGCCGAAGCACGTATGGTGAAGGCACTGGACAAGCTGGAAACGATTTTGCAACACACACAGGGGCGCAATCCGCAGGACTTTGATTACGGCTTCAACCTGACTTACGGTGAGAAATACACGGCTATAAGGCCGTTTCTGGCCCGCTTACGCCAGATTCTTGACGAGAAAACCCGTGCTCGCATGGATGAGCGGGCAGGGGATGCGGACAAGGCTGGTGCATAAACGTCAATGAGCGCTCACACAGGGCCCGAGCCTTGTAAAAAGGCACTGGACTCGTCAAGCGGGCATCGTCACTTTTTTCAAGCGATAGGCCAATGCAGGCCGGGTCAATCCCAGTCTGCGGGCAGCTTCCGATATATTTCCGTTTGTCCTTTTCAGGGTCAGTTGAATGATCTGTTCCTCCAGCTCGTCCAGATTGAAGGGCGTTTCCAGCAAACTCTCCAGATACTGCGTCTGATTCGCGCTCAGACAGGATTCCTTGGCCATAAAGCCTTGCGTATTCAAACTGCTCAGATACTGCAAGGCACTTTTTTGCTGGGGGAACAGGTGGTGGGTTTCGATTTCGTGGTTGTGCTCGGTCAGGATGACACCACGCTCGATCATGTTTTCGAATTCGCGGATATTGCCCGGCCAGTCGTACTGCATCAGCAGTTCCCGGCTGCGGTCGCTCACTCCCAGCACGTGCTTTTTGTACATGCTGGAGTATTTGTTCAGGAAATATTCGGTCAGCAGCGGGATGTCTTCTTTGCGCTCACGCAGCGGCGGAATGTGGATGGGAAAGACATTCAGGCGGTAGTACAAGTCGGCGCGAAAACTGCCTTTTTGAACCGCCTCGGCCAAATCCTCGTTGGTTGCTGCCACTACACGCACGTCGATGTGACGGGTATTTTCATCCCCGACGCGCTCTAGCTCCTGTTCCTGCAGGACCCGGAGCAGGGCAGCTTGAGACCTTGGTGACAGTTCCACAATCTCGTCCAGAAACAGGGTGCCGCCTTGAGCGCGTTCGAAGCGGCCTGGGCGGGACTTGTGGGCGCCCGTGTAGGCCCCTTTTTCCACACCAAACAGCTCTGACTCAATCAGTTCTGGCGGGATGGAGGCACAGTTCACGGCGATGAAGGGCTGATCAGCCCGGTCGCTGGCCGCGTGCAGGCCGCGTGCGAAGGCTTCTTTCCCCACGCCGGTTTCTCCCAGCAGCAGCACGGAGACTTTGCTTTGCGCCGCTTTCTCCAGCAAATGGCAGGCGGCCTGGTAAGCCGCCGACTGGCCGATGGAGTTGGGCAAGGTGAAGTGGGCACTGGAGCGTTTGAACTCCTGCTCACGTAACTTCACCAGCTCGCATCGCAAGGCAAACAATTCGTCCTGAACCGGGTCGGGCAGCATGAAGCGGTCAATTTCGGGGTCGTCATGCTCCCATTCTTCGGCGGGTTTGCCTACGATTTTGCAGTGACTGTGGCCCATGGCCGCGCATTGGGTTTCTTTGTAGATGATGCTCTTGCCCATATAAAAGCTGGTGTAGCCGCTCGCATAGCCGAGCAGGCTCCAACAGACGGGCTCGCTGGACTGGCCGTGCTCTTTCTGGTGATTGCTGACTTCATAGGAGTCAAACCAGTCAAATTCGCCGTAATACTGGCCAGCATCGCGGTCAAAGGTCAGGGCGGTAGGTACCACTTTGACCATGCCGCGAATGGTGTGCATTTGCGGCCCCGCCAGAAAGGTCTCTTTCAGCGACAGGTCCGGGCGCACTTTCTGGGACACCTCAGCATCTTTCATGCCCGCGTGGTAGCCAAAGCGCATCAGAAAGTATTTGGCGCGCTCGCTGCCTAAAGAGGCAATCAGCTCTTTGCGCAACTGACCAAAACCGCTGGCGTGCAGCAAGAGCATGCGTTGCTCGCTAAACCAGATTTTTCCCTCACGAGCGTCAAAGCGAATGGCGTCGATCAGGTCCTGACTTAATGGCAGGGTGAGTTCAGTAGCCCCCATGGCAGTCTCCATCTTGTGTTTTTTTATTGTGTTTTTGGGTTTTCTAAAACCAGTATGCCGCCTGTCTTTCTAGTGACTCAAGGAAAACCGAATAGTGTCCAGAGTACGGATAAAACCGTTTTTTCTAAGGTTTTACCCTAACTCAGCATTTGGTGAAAACGGCGCTAAGCACTTGATCAAATGATCAATTTTCCTGCTGCGGACCCGTCTCAGGCCGCATTCCTTCTCGGCTGGTTTTCCTCTATCTCTTTAATCCTAAAGGGTTAAATCCTTCAAATTTGAAGTTGGCACGGCGTTTGCTATGAACAGGCTGTGGACACTCATGCAACCGTTTGATCAGGAGGAGAACCGATGGCAGACACGAGCTTGCCCACCTTGACGAAGTATGTACGCGTACGCAGTCCCGCCAATGCCCGTTTTGTGGAGTTTGATTTTGCGATTGGCCAGCCGGACCTGTTTGTGGAGCTGGTCATGCCCCCGGCGGCATTTGAGCAGTTTTGCCTGCAAAACAATGTCCAGCCCATGAGCGATGAGCAAATGCGGGTCAATGACGAGAACGAGGAAAAATGGCGTTTTGGTTATGACACTTTGGTCGGTAACAGTCGTCAGGCTGAAGCCCAGTAGGTTTTATTCAGGAGAACAAGAGGATGACATTAGAAATTAAAACGGCCAGTTTGCAGCCGGTGCGGCAAACCTTCGCCAACGTGGCCCGCCGCTTTGGCGAAAAACCGGCCACGCGCTACCAGGAAGCCACCTACGACGCCCAGGCGACGGCCAACTTCCATTACCGGCCTCTGTGGATGCCGAACAAGACCCTGAACGACCCCACACACACCGCCATTCAAATGAAAGACTGGTATGTGTTCCGTGACCCGCGTCAGTTCTATTACGGGGCGTATGTTCAGAACCGTGCCCGCATGCAGGAGTCGGCGGAAACCAATTACGGTTTTTTTGAAAAGCGCGAGCTGGCTCAGTATCTGAGCGAGGACGTCAAAGCCAAGGTCACCCGCTTGCTGCTGCCTGTGCGTCACATTGAGCAAACTGCCAACCTGAACTTCATGTCGGGCTCGGCCTACGGGTATGGCACCACCATTACCCAAGCCTGTCTCTATGCCGGGATGGATTCGCTGGGTATGGCGCAATACGTCTCCCGTATGGGGCTGCTGATCGATGGCAATAGTGCCGATTCCCTGAGCCAAGCCAAAGAGGCCTGGATGCAGGATGCGGCCTGGCAAGGTCTGCGCGCCTTGTGCGAGAAAACGTTGGTCCAGAAAGACTGGTTTGAACTGCTGCTGGTGCAGTCCCTGCTGGTCAATAGCGTGGTGCATCAGGGGGTGTATCAAGCTCTGGTGGCGGATCTGGCCAAGGAAGGCGGCCGCGATCTGGATATGCTGCTGGAGTTCATGTTGGAGTGCCATAAAGACCTGTCCAATTGGAGCGATAGCGTCTTCAAGATTGCCGTTGCCGAAAGCGAGGAAAACAAGCAGCAACTCCAAACCTGGCTCAATCAGTGGCTGCCTCAAGTACACGCCGCCTTCATGCCATACCTTAAGGCGGCCTTTGCCGAGCAGGCTGATCAGGTCTGGGAACAGGCGCAGGAAACCATTGCCAAACGCGTCACGAAAGCAGGCCTGAGCCTGGGTGGAGAAGCCTGATGACATCCAAGGTTTATATCGGCCTGCAAGACAACGACATGTCGCGCTACATCGTCGAGGCCATCGAGGAAGACAACCCGGACGCGACGGTGATTTATCAGCCAGCCATGATCCGTATTGAGTGTGTGGGTCAGTTGACCGTCAAGCGCGAGACCGTGGAAGAAAAGTATGGGCAGCAATGGGACATGCAGGAGCTGCATCTGAATCTGATCACCTTGGGTGGCAACGTGGATGAAGATGAAGACCGCTTGTTTTTGCACTGGAACAGCTAAATCGGAAAAGGGGGCAATATGGCCACGAAAAAACTAAATATCAAAGACAAATATCGTTATCTGACTCGTGATCTGGACTGGGAATTCAGCTACCAGGATCGCAAGGACGCCTTCCCCTATGAGGAGTTCGAAGGTATCAAGATTACGGATTGGTCCAAATGGGAAGATCCGTTCCGTCTGACCATGGACGCGTATTGGAAGTACCAGGCCGAAAAAGAAAAGAAGCTGTATGCCATTTTTGATGCTTTTGCGCAGAACAATGGCCAGATGAATATTTCCGATCCGCGTTACCTGAACGCGATCAAGGTGTTCCTGACGGCAGTGACCCCGCTGGAATACCAGGCTTACCAGGGCTATTCCCATGTGGGCCGTCAGTTCAGCGGCATCGGCGCCCGTATTGCGTGCCAGATGCAGTCGATTGATGAACTGCGTCACGTCCAGACGCAGGTCCACGCCATGAGCCATTACAACAAGTTTTTCAATGGCTTTCAGGACTGGAGCCATATGCATGACCGGGTCTGGTACCTGTCCGTGCCCAAGTCCTTCTTTGAAGATGCCCGCTCGGCCGGACCCTTCGAGTTTTTGCTGGCGATCAGCTTCTCCTTTGAGTACGTGCTGACCAACCTGCTGTTTGTGCCTTTTATGTCGGGCGCAGCCTATAACGGCGATATGGCGACGGTGACCTTCGGTTTCAGCTCGCAGTCTGACGAAGCTCGACACATGACGCTGGGGCTGGAAGTGATCAAGTTCTTGCTGGAACAGCACGAGGACAACGTGCCTATCGTTCAGCAGTGGATTGATAAATGGTTCTGGCGTGGCACCCGCCTGCTCTCCGTGGTGGCCATGATGATGGACTACATGTTGCCCAACAAGGTCATGTCCTGGAAAGAAGCGTGGGAAGTGTATTTTGAACAGGCCGGCGGTGCTCTGTTCAAGGACCTGGCCCGTTACGGCATTCGCATGCCCAAGTACAGCGACGTGATCGAGAAAGAAAAAGAGCACATTTCGCATCAGGCCTGGTGGATTTTTTACAACTTCGGTCACGCGGCCGGTTTTCACACCTGGATTCCCAGCGACGAGGAGCTGGATTGGTTAAGTGCCAAGTATCCCGACACCTTCGACAAGTATTACCGCCCGCGTTGGGAGATGGCCAAGAAGATGGAAGCAGAAGGCAAGCGTTTTTACTCCAGCGGTCTGCCACAGCTGTGCCAGGTGTGTCAGGTGCCCATGACCTTTACCGACATGGAAAAACCGGACGAGATTACCTATCGACAAAGCCTTTATCAGGGTGAGCGTTACCACACTTGCTCGGACGGTTGCCGCGATATTTTCGAGCACGAGCCTGAAAAGTACATCCAGGCCTGGCTGCCGGTGAACCAGATCCTGCAAGGCGGCTGCGGTGGCCCCGAGCTCGAGAAGATCCTGAGCGATTACTACCGGCTGAACGTGGGTGTCGACAATATGGACTTCAAGGGCTCGGTGGATGAAACGCGCTGGAATGAATGGAAAGGAGTGACGGCCTAGTCACGCGAGAAAAAAGGCAGCGCTCCCGGTGGGTGCTGCCACTACCTATAAAAATTGGAGATCAATATGGCAGTTACTGCGATTACCCCGGATTATCAAGGCTACGCGCGCGACCAGCGCTCCCACTATGGCGACAGCATGTTGCTGTACATCGGCTGGGATGAGCATCTGTTGTTCTGCTCGGCCAAGGCCTTTCTGGTTCAAGCTGACATGACCGTGTCGCAACTGACCCAGCAACTGATGCCCGCTGGCTTTGCCCAGCACCCTGACTTCGAGCAGATCGAATGGAGCAAGGTGCAATGGAATCTGAATGGTCAGGCGGTGGACCTCAAGCCTGATGGCACTCTGGGTGAACAAGGCTTCGATCACAAATCCTTGTTGCGTTTCAAAACCCCGGGCCTGAATGGCTACAAGGGCACGGGCGTATAAGAGGCGGAGGCAGCAATGACGTATCAGGTAACCGTAGAACCCACAGGTGATGTGGTCGAGGTGGAAGACGGACAAACCTTGTTGGACGCTGCGTTGCGACAAGGGGTTTGGTTGCCTTTTGCCTGTGGACATGGCACATGTGGCACCTGCAAGGTGCAGGTTCTGGAAGGCTATGCGGACGCAGGGGATGCGTCCAGTTTTGCCCTGATGGATTCGGAGCGCGATGAAGGCAAGTTGCTGGCCTGTTGCTGTCTGCCCGAATCCGATATGGTCATCGAGGCCGATATTGATGTAGACCCGGATTTTCAGGGGCTGCCCGTGGAGGACTATCAGGGCAAGGTCGTCCTGATTGAAGACTTGTCGCCCACCATCAAGCATATCCGTCTGGAATTGGATCGCCCGATGGCGTTCCAGGCCGGGCAGTACATCAACCTGCATGTGCCGTCCATCGACAGCACCCGTGCTTTCTCGATTGCGAATCCGCCGTCCATGAGCGGCATCGTTGATTTGCATGTGCGCAAGGTGGAAGGGGGAGCCGGCACCACCTGGCTGCACGAGGAGCTGCAAGTGGGACAGAGCCTGGATGTGTCTGGCCCCTACGGGCAGTTCTTTGTGCGCAAGTCCGATCCGCAAGGCGCGATCTTCATTGCCGGAGGCTCGGGGCTGTCCAGTCCCGAGTCCATGATTATGGACTTGCTGGAGCAGGGCGATACCCGCCCGATTTACCTGTTCCAGGGAGCGCGCAATAAAGCCGAGCTGTATCACGCCGATTACTTCTATCAGCTAGCTGAAAAGCATGACAATTTTCACTACATTCCGGCCTTGAATGCCCCCTTGCCGGAAGATGCCTGGGAAGGGTTTGTAGGCTTTGTACACGAGGCAGTGGGGCAGTTCTTTGAGCAACGCTGTTCAGGCAACAAAGCCTATTTGTGTGGCCCGCCACCCATGATCGAAGCGGCGATCTCCACCTTGATGCAAAGCCGCCTTTTTGAGCGTGACATTCACATGGAGCAGTTTCTGACAGCGGCAGATGGGGCGAGCGGCAAGGTGCGCTCGGCCTTGTTCAAGCGTATTTAAGGGCGGGGGATTTCCATCAGTCGGGCCCTTTGGCAATGAAAGGACCCGACTGGTGCGCCATGATCGCATTTTCAATAGTTTGTTGAAATATGGCGAGCAGCCCCTCTTCGAGCTCTAGTGTGTGCATGGGATTGCCTCCCTGTACCCAACCCCGCTGCAGGCCTTCCACGCCTTCGGCTCTGGCGAAATCCTCGCCATCGAATACGACATCACTCGTATAACTGAAGCGTTTTTCCAATGCCTTGATACCTGCTTCTCCATGAAATTGGGTTGGTCGATACAGCATTTCATGTGTCCAGATTGTTCGATTCGGTGCCTCAGGACAGAACAGATTAATGGCCACGTAATCTGGGCGCATAATAAAAAAGCGTGCGAGAAAAGAGAGTAGTAAAGCGATGCAAAATCCAGAATACGTCGCTGGTCCGCCTGCACAGGCACTGTTTTCTGAAAGTTGCTTCGCGCCGTATTATCTGTCCCTTTATACCGGGCTATCGCTGTTCGCCGAGTCCTAGTATGAAGCCAAGCTTTTTGGGGGAGTCAGTTCAAGGGGTTTAAGTGGCCGGAACCACGGTTCCCTGTGCCAGCGCGCATAGTTTTTGGGACTCGCCATCAATGGCGTAAACCTCGCATTGGCAAACGGCCAAGCGCTTTCCTGTGCTACGTGCTTGCGCCTGGGCGACCAAACGAGTGCCAATCGCTGGCCGGATGTAATTGATTTTAAATTCTACGGTTAACGCGTTTCCGCCCAGTGCAAGCCCCCCAGCAAAAGTGATGGCATTGTCCGCCAGGTAACTGATCGCGCCACCATGAACAAATCCATGTTGCTGTTTGTGATGATCCTGAACAGCGAGTGCCAGTTCGGCGCTGTCGTGAGAGCATGTCACCAGCTCCGCGCCGATGAATTGGCTAAAGGGTTGTGATTGAAATATTTTTAACGCAAATGCTTTTATATCGTCCATTGATAAGCACCTTTGCCGAAAACACGGCGTTAGGTTTTTCGCAGTGTTTTTGAGAGAAGTTTTTATTTATTATGTTAGCAAGATGATAAACCGGGATATTCAGTCGAAAACCGTAATTTTTTTTCTTGAAACTGTATTACGGTTTTATGCCAATTTTTCAAAATTCATTTATCTTTCATTTTGAACGACGCCCTATATTATTTAAACTAAATAATATAGGGCGATAATATGGCATCTATTGGAAATCGTCGCGCTATTCAGGCAGGACCGTTGCTTAAAGCACTGTGCCCTGGAATGAGCCAGGGCGGTTTTTCTGCATACATCTCTTCGATAAACGCATGCATCTGGGCTATATACCAGGAGTTGTCGTTTTTTCTGTGGCTGAAAATAATGGGCGAGGTCACTTTCTCGTCGTCAATCAGCCGGTAAACCAGATCGCTGCGTATCTGAGCGGCCGAGGGAATCAGACACAAACCCACGCCCCCGGCAACCAGTCCCATTGCGGTTTGCAGCTCCTTCACCTCATGTACTTCAGTGGGGAAAATAGCATTGTCATGCAGGATATTGAGCACATGATCGGCAAAGCTGGGGCGCGGCGATTTGGGATAAACGATGAAGGCGTGATCGGCAATGACCTGTAAAGACACGGGGCCCCGATCCCTGGCCAGTTCAATGGTGGGCGGGATGGCCAGAACCAGACGTTCTTCACGCAAAACGGTACGACATACGGCGCTGTCGTGAATGCGCACGCGGCCAAAAGCCACATCAATGCGCCCGGCACGCAAGGCGGCTATCTGCTGGCTGGAGGTGAGCTCCAGAAAGTGAAAACGAATGTCGGGGTAGGCGTGACGGAACTTCTGGATCAGGATAGGCAAGCCGCCGTACAAGGTGGAGGCCACAAAGCCAATCGACAGTTGCGGGCGTTGGTTCAGCCCGACTTCGGTGGTTGCGGTCTTCATGGCTTCCACCCGATTGAGCAGTTGGAGCGACTGCTCGTAGAAGATTCGGCCGGCCTCGGTCAGTTGTAAGGGTCGGCTTTCTCGTGAGAGCAGCAGGACATTAAGCTCCTGTTCCAGTAACTGGATCTGCCGGCTCAGTGCGGGCTGAGCGATGTGCAGTTGTTCGGCAGCGCGTGTGAAATTGCGTGCTTTGGCGACCGCAACAAAGTAGCGGATTTGTTTCAAGTCCATATGCTTTGCCTGTGGCCCAGATCCAAAAAACCCGATTCAATATATCACCTATCTCGACCATCCAAGCTTCAAGCTTATGCTCCTATACGTCTAGGGTTAACGATAGGTTTTGGTGTTGGTGATATATAGGCTATTGATTTTAATAATAAAAAAACAAACTATCGAATTTTGATATAGAGCGGAAACGATATGGTATTGGAAGCCTGAGTCCACCCGGACTGTAATGAAAGTCATGCAGAACAGCCCTTGGTGTCAATTTAGCGGGCTGAGCATCAGCCGCCCGACAGCGTTCCAGTCGGGTGTGAAACAGGCTCGGTGCAGACTCACTTGCACGCTGTCATGAGCCTGCCGGATTTCGATCCGGCGCGATTTCTCTTTTTATCACGCGTGCTTGCTATGTCCCTCGGGGCATGGGCAGGGACGGCTGCAACTCTCATAAAGGCCACATCATGTCAGTCCTTATGGATAAAACCAAAGATATCAGACACTTGCTGGATACTGCCCTGGAAGAAAACAAAGAATCCGGCGTGTACCGCTGTCGTCGTGACATCTTCACGAACCCTGATTTGTTCGAGCTGGAGATGAAACATATTTTTGAAGGTAATTGGGTCTATCTGGCCCATGAAAGTCAGTTGCCCGAGGTCAATGACTACTTCACGACTTATATCGGACGCCAACCTGTGTTTCTGACACGCGGCAAAGATGGCGGACTGAATGCGTTCATCAATGCCTGCGCGCATCGTGGGGCCATGCTGTGCCGTCGCAAGCACGGCAACAAGGGCAGTTTTACCTGTCCTTTTCATGGCTGGACTTTCAATAACAGCGGCAAGCTGCTCAAGGTGAAAGATGAGAAAAGCACCCAGTATCCCGAGCAGTTCAATAGCAATGGCTCCCATGACCTGACGCGGGTGGCGCGTTTTGAGAACTATCGCGGTTTTCTGTTCGGCAGCCTGAATCCCGATGTGGTGTCTCTGGATGACTATCTGGGTGAAACCAAAGTCATTATCGACCAGATCGTGGACCAGGCCCCGGAGGGGCTGGAAGTGCTGCGCGGCAACTCTTCCTACATGTACGACGGCAACTGGAAGCTGCAGATGGAAAACGGCGCTGACGGCTATCACGTGAGCAGCGTGCACTGGAACTACGCAGCCACGATGGGTCGTCGCAAAGAGGGTGGGACGCAAGCGGTGGATGCGAATGGCTGGAGCAAAAGCCTGGGCGGTGTGTATGGCTTTGATTACGGCCATATTCTGCTGTGGACCAAGACCATGAATCCAACCGTGCGTCCGGTCTATGAGCATCGCGAGGAACTGAAACAGCGTTTGGGCGAGAAACGAGCCGAACTCATCGTCAACCAGACACGTAATCTGTGTGTATACCCGAACGTATACCTGATGGACCAGTTCTCCACTCAGATTCGGGTAACGCGCCCGATCAGCGTGGACAAGACAGAGGTCACGATCTATTGCTTTGCTCCCAAAGGCGAGAGTGCCGAGCAGCGTGCGATCCGTATCCGTCAATACGAGGACTTTTTTAACGTGTCGGGCATGGGAACGGCGGACGATCTGGAAGAGTTCCGCGCCTGTCAGGAGGGCTATGCCGGTTTGGCAGCCCCCTGGAATGATTTGAGCCGAGGCGCTCCCTTGTGGGTGGAAGGGCCGGATGATAATGCCACCGCCATGGGCATGAAGCCCTTGATCAGCGGTGGGCGTAGTGAGGATGAAGGCTTATTTGTCTGCCAGCACGAGTACTGGGCCAAGACCATGAGCCAGGCGTTGCAAGCAGAAAACGGGGAGGTCTAAGCCATGAACGCAAGCTATCACTCTATTTGCACTTTCCTGTATCGCGAAGCCCGCTTGCTGGATGATCGCCAGTGGGATGAATGGCTGGAATGCTATAGCCCCAACGCCCAGTACTGGATGCCTTGCTGGGATGATGATGATCAATTGATCGAAGACCCGCATAGCGAGATTTCCTTGATCTTTTATCCCAACCGCAACGGTCTGGAAGATCGGGTGTTCCGCATCAAGACCGAGCGTTCTGGCGCCTCCACGCCCGAGCCACGTACTGCTCACATGCTGAGCAATATTGAGATTCTGGCCGAGCGCGACGGGCAGGTGGACGTTCGCTATAACTTTTTAACGCTGAACCATCGCTATCGCGTGACAGATCAGTTCTTTGGCACGATTTACCTGACCTTGTCGCCTCAGGAGCAGGGCTGGGTGATCGAGCAAAAGAAGGTAGTGCTCAAGAATGACTACATCCGTCAAGTGATTGATGTGTATCACATTTAAAGCGGGGAACGTCGTGAATAGCTATCGTATTGCGCTGAATTTTGAGGACGGCGTCACCCGTTTTGTGGACTGTGGTGAACACGAAAAAGTACTGGATGCCGCGTATCGCCATCAGATCAATCTGCCTATGGATTGTTCGGACGGAGTGTGTGGCACTTGTAAATGTCAGGCCGAAAGTGGTCAGTATGATCAGGGCGACGACTATATCGAAGATGCCCTGACGCAGGAAGAAGCGGACAAAGGTTTGGTGCTGACTTGCCAGATGATTCCCAAATCAGACTGCGTGATTACCGTGCCGATTTCATCGGGTGTGTGCAAGACCGCCGTGGCCAAGTGGCAGGGGCAGGTATCGGAATGCCGTCAGTATGAGGACGCGGCTTACGAGCTGAAGATTGATGCGGCCGACAAAGCCTTGCCTTTCCTGCCTGGGCAGTACGTGAATATCACGGTGCCCGGCGGGCAGGCGCATCGCTCCTATTCCTTCAGCTCTGCGCCGGGCGAGTCGCGTTTGAGCTTCTTGATCAAGCAGGTTCCGGGTGGCCTGATGAGTTCCTGGCTGGCTGCACAGCCGCTAGGACAGCAGGTAGAAATGACTGGTCCTTTAGGCAGTTTTTATCTGCGGCAGGTAACTCGTCCCTTGCTGTTTCTGGCCGGCGGAACGGGCCTGGCGCCGTTTTTATCCATGCTTGAAGCATTGGTCCGGCAAGGCTGTACGCAGCCTGTGCATCTGGTCTATGGCGTCACCCGTGATCAGGATCTGGTGATGCTGGCAGAGCTGGAGTCCTATACCCAGCGATTGCCGGGATTCAGTTACACCACCTGCGTGGTGGACCCGAAATCCCGCCACGAGCGCAAAGGCTACGTTACCCAGCATTTGGATTTGGCGCATTGGCATGAGGGGCAGGTGGATGTTTACCTGTGCGGGCCGCCGCCCATGGTGGACGCAGTCAGCCAGTTCATTGATGCGCAAGCCCATGCTCCCGCGAATTTTTACTACGAAAAATTCATTACCAGCCAAGCAATGTAGGCAGGCAGCGCCTCCTTTGCGGGGCGTCCTGTGCTGCTTGACCCTTACAAGGAAAAATCATGACTGCGCCTGCGCGTTTTTATCAAAAAGTGGCCATTGTGACGGGTGCGGCCCAAGGTATTGGCCGTCGCGTTGCCGAGCGCCTGCAGGCCGAAGGGGCCTGGGTGCTGGCAGTCGATCGTTCGGAGCTGGTGCGGGAACTGGCCTGCGAGTCGGTCTTGACGCTGGAAGCGGATCTGGAAAGCGTTGAAGGTGCTCAGGCCGCGGCCCGGGCGGCGCTGGATAAGTGGGGGCGTATTGATATTTTGATCAATAACGTCGGAGGAACGATCTGGACGCGTCCTTATGAGCATTACACACCCGGGCAGATTGAAGCCGAGATCCGTCGCTCCCTGTTTCCAACGCTGTGGTCCTGTCATGCCGTTTTACCCAGCATGCAAGCGCAGGGTAGCGGGGCCATTGTGAATGTGTCCTCGATTGCCACCCGCAGCATCAACCGCGTGCCTTATGCCGCAGCCAAAGGCGGGGTCAATGCCTTGACCGCCTCATTGGCTTTTGAGAATGCCCAGCGCGGCATTCGGGTCAATGCCGTCTCGCCCGGTGGGACCGAGGCACCGCCACGGCGCATTCCCCGCAATACCCAGAATCACGAAGATCCTCAAGAAGCGATCTGGTATCAGCAGATTGTGGATCAGACCGTAGCGAGCAGTTTGATGAAGCGTTACGGCAGCCTGGATGAGCAGGCTGCCAGCATTTTGTTTTTGGCCTCGGACGAGGCTTCGTACATTACCGGCACTGTCTTGCCAGTAGGAGGTGGCGACCAGGGCTGATCAAGCGATGCGTGCGGCTTGTAGAGCGAATGGCATCAAGACAGAAACTCCATATTGGGGGAGACAAATCATGAAAACAATAGAAGTGAATGAAGTCATTGAGCAGGCCCGTTTTGGATCTTATCACTGGCTGGTGATGAGCCTGTGTGCGTTGCTGCTGGTGTTTGATGGCTATGACCTGTTCATTTATGGCGTGGTCTTGCCGGTGCTGATGGACGAGTGGAATCTGACTCCGGTACAGGCTGGTGCCTTGGGCAGCTACGCCTTGTTTGGCATGATGTTCGGCGCGTTTGTGTTCGGGCCCCTGGCTGATCGGATTGGCCGCAAAAAGGGGGTCACCCTTTGCTTTACCTTGTTCAGTCTGGCCACATTTTTCAATGGTTTTGCATCCTCACCGACCGAGTTTGGTGTGTATCGCTTTCTGGCTGGCTTGGGCTGCGGGGGCTTGATGCCCAATGCCGTGGCCTTGATGAATGAGTATTCGCCCAAGCGGTCGCGCAGCACTTTGGTGGCGATCATGTTCAGTGGCTATTCATTGGGTGGCCTTTTGTCGGCGGCGATCGGCATCTATATGCTGCCGCGCTTTGGCTGGCAGTCCATGTTTTTCTGTGCGGCCATACCGTTGTTGCTGCTGCCTTTGATTGTCTGGAAACTGCCCGAGTCTCTGGCGTTTCTGATGCGCCAGGGACAAGAAGACAAGGCACGGGCGATTGTGCAGAAACTGGCGCCGGAAATGGAGGTGTCAAAGCAGACAGTGTTGACCTTGAATGAGCCGAAAAAAGCGGGCGTGCCTATGCTGGATCTGCTCAAAGATGGGCGTTTGCTGGGCACCTTGATGATCTGGCTAGCGTTTTTCTGCTGTTTGCTGATGGTTTATGCACTGGGTTCCTGGTTGCCTAAACTGATGGCCAATGCCGGTTACAGCCTGGGCTCCAGCCTGTCTTTCTTGGTGGCGCTGAATCTGGGGGGGATGTTCGGTGCCATTTTGGGCGGCTGGCTGGGAGATCGGTTCAGCTTGCCCAAGGTGGTGGCATGGTTCTTTCTGGTGTCAGCGGTCTCAATTACGCTGCTGGGTTTCAAAAGCCCGACTTTGCTCCTGTATTTGCTGATCGTGATCGCCGGGGCGACGACGATAGGCACGCAAATTCTGCTGTATGCGAATGCGGCGCAATTCTACCCGCTGTCCATGCGTTCCACGGGTCTGGGCTGGGCGTCGGGAGTGGGGCGTCTGGGTGCGATTGCAGGACCTTTTCTGGGGGGGACTCTGATGGCAGCCAACTTGCCCTTGCAAATGAATTTTATGGCTTTTGCGGTACCGGGCGTTCTTGCCATGCTGGCCTTTCTCGTGTTTTTGGCCTCGTTGCGCAGTAGTTCGCGGCTAGCCATGAATGCCGTAGCAGGTTAGTTCTGAGGGTTTGCCAGGCCGTTCCTAAAACGGCCTTCCTGGTCGCTATCGGCTGGCAGCCTGTTGGATTGGGGGAGCTTCGTTATACTTACTTGTGCTAACAGGTCCTCTTTCAAGGGGGCGCCGGTATCAGGTTTGAACCCGTCTTTGTCAGTCCACCAATGCCAGCACTTCCGAAGGAAGTGCTGGCATTGTCTATGGAGTCCGTCCCATCATGAATGCCAGTAGTGTCTTGCTGTTTCTGCCCGCCTGCTTTGCCTTGAACATGGCTTTTGGGCCCAATAATCTCTTGTCCATGACCGTGGGTGCCAAGCAGGGGGTGTCTACGGCCCTGGTCGCGGCTATGGGACGCCTGCTTGCTTTCGCGATCATGATTGTGGTGGCAGCGCTGGGGATGGGAAGCTTGCTGATGGTCTCTGAAACGGCGTTTACCGTCGTCAAGTTTGTCGGCGCGGCCTACCTCATCTGGCTGGGCATCAAGCTTTTGCGTGCCAATGGCAGGGCATCCACAGAGCAGCTAGAGCTGGGCAAAACGGATATCCGGGGGCTGGCACGTCAGGAGTTTTTGGTGGCGATTGGCAACCCTAAGGCAATCCTGATCTTTACGGCCTTTTTTCCACAGTTTGTGGACATGAATAATTACTGGACCAGTTTTATGATTCAGGGCGTGATTTTCTTGTTGCTGGAGGTGATTGCGATCGCCGCCTACGCGTATGTGGGTACGCGGCTGTCCGGGGTGCTGCAGCATGCGCAGGGGCTGCGTTGGGTGAATCGTATCAGTGGCAGCATGATGATTGGCTTTGGTTTGATCCTTGCCATGGCCAGACGTTCATAACATCTGCGTTGAGCTTGGCCAAGAAAGCGCTCGCACGAGCGCTTTTTTCCTTTTTACATCCTTATCCCTACGCTCCTGTTTTTTTTGACTGTTTTTGGTTTGCAGAGAAAATATGCAAACAAACAGACTGACAGGGCAACGCGCGGCCCCTGTTTTTTCCTGGATGTGCATTGATGCAGGGAAAACACTAGGTAGTATGAAAGACGCTTGCGATTTGGTTTCTTTTTGATAGGATGAAAACTCGTTCTACGCTTTCACTATTAACCAAGCAGCAGGAGGTGAGGATGAACGATATACCGATGAACTGGCCCGGTGATTTTCCGAATAAACACGATTCACTATAAACACTCATTAAAAACGGAGTCTTTTGCCCGCCAGGCCGCCTTTGGGCGGCTTTTTTTATGCATGCTGTTATTTTGCATAAAGATCATTTTATCTGCTGTGGCTATTTTCGAGTTGTTTTCTGGGCTTCTATGGATCGCGCTTTAATGCGTTTTATTTCAAGCAATGGTTGGGTCTCCGTATTTATCAGTAATCACCGTTGCAGTGTCTGAGTGGAAACAGCGGCCTCAGCTCATCCCCTCGGTCATCGACGAACCGGTGCCTGTCACCTGGGCCAGTAGCAAAGGCATTAAACAGCTCAGGCATCTCTGTGCGGCCATTAACTTGTAAGATAGCGCCTGAGGGAATGGACCAAGGCGTTTGGCCCTGGTTTGTTAAGCGTGGATGTGGGCAAAGGGTGTAATGAATAATTCAAATCGGGCCTATATGAGCGATCTGCTTAGTGTCGCTTCCTGGATGACCGGCCTGGGAGCGGCTTTTGTGGGGTTTGTTTACTTGCTGTCCTTTCCCTGGGATTGGGTCGTACCGGCCGCGATTGGTCTGGAAGTGGTCTTGTTGGTCATCGCCATAAGAATGGAGTTTTCAGCCAGACAAGTGAGTGGAGCCGCGGGCTGGGCAACGTTTGGATTCGTGTTCGGACACATCTGGATATTTGCGGCGGCACTGGTTCTGCGAGGCATCGTGTTGCTGGGGCAATGGGCGTTGGCTTAAGTCAGGCCGTCCCAGCCTTGGGTTGCTCGCCCGCATGTTCCCACAAGGCAGTCATCAATTCAGCCTGGCGGTCAGGTCGGCGAGGAAGGCAAACATCGGCCCCGGTCTAGCCTACGTTCGCGATGGGCGCGTTGGTAAACCAGCGCCCAAGGCAGGCTGCCAATACCCGTTGCGGTTTCCCTGATATCTGTCATCAGACTCGTGGTGACAAAAACTTTTTTACCGGGATTGAAGTGGGGCTAGAACGGGCCTACGATCAGCGTACCCCCATGTCGCTGATGCCCTGCATCAAGATGTCCGGCAGAACAGCGGCCAATACGATCGGCACACTGGCGGTCATCTCGCAGTCCTCCACCGTCGCGAGTAACAGGCCTTAATCCACAATGTAGAGTTTGGCGCCTGTCTGGGTGGAGGAACGATGTGGCTCGGCATTATCAGCCACATGGTAGGACTGCCCCGCCCTTAACGTGAAGCGGCGCCCGTCTTGCAGCTCGGTGTCCAATTCGCCCTCCAGACACAGCAGCATATGGCCTTTGACACACCAGTGATCGGCCAGGTAACCGGGGCTGTATTCCACCATGCGTACACGAATGGGGCCAAACTGCTGGGTACGCCACAGGGCCATGCCGGTTTCGCCTTTGTGCTCTGTAGGGTTAATGTCGGACCAGTTGACGGTGCAAAAAGGTAAGTTCTGAATATCCATGTGTGTGGCTCCTTAAAGAGGAATGAGGTTCATACTAGGCCTGTTCGAAAGATTTGGTTTGCTCCCTTACGAATTTTGCCTGATACGGACGATTTCAATTTAGAAATTTGCTGATGTCACAAGTGCAGGGAGGCGAGGAATACTCGCGCTTAACAAGGGCACGACACGCTTTTGACGATTTTCAGCAGCCTGGGGCAGAAAAACTATCAGCTGGCGGGCAAAGCAGACGAGCGTTGCGTCTTGGTTTATACCAATCGCAGCGCCACGCCTTATGAAATCATCACCAGGGTAGATGGTCTGGATGTTTTGTCGGGCAAGCCGGGCAGCCGCAGCTCTAAGGCTGATCTCTAGCAGGCTGGGACCGTCTTGCGGATCGTGCGCCTTCCGTCCCTTCGTCAACAGAGCCGTCAGTGTTCGATGAGGGGACGCAGGACAATCGCGTAAATGTCAGAGCTCATAGCGGGAAAGTACGCGCTTGGAGCCCCGAAACGACTCTGTTAATGTGGGCCAGGATTTGTCACTTTGCAAGGACAAGCCATGCCGCCAGAGTTGATCCACCCCGAGCATTTTGTTCACGTTCGCATCATTATCGGTATGGTGCTGGGGATCAGCATTTCCCGTCTGATTGTGGGCGTCTCCGAGTTCATTCAGCATCCCAAAGCCAAACGCATCTACCCCATTCATATGGGGTGGGTGCTGTACCTGTTTCTGACGATTATCCATTTTTGGTGGTATGAGTTCAGTCTGGTCAAAGTGCAAGTCTGGTCCTTTCCGCTGTATTTTTTCCTGATTCTGTATACCTGCGTGTTTGCCATCATGGCCTCCTTGCTTTTTCCTTCCAGCCTGCAGGAGTATCGGGGCTTTGAGGATTACTTCCAGACTCGGCGGCGTTCGTTCTACGGTATTTTTGTACTCATCCAGATCATGGATTTGATCGACACCGCCATCAAGGGAGAAGCCTATTTTCTCAGTCTGGGACTGGAGTATCCCTTGCAGCAAACGGTATTTATCGTCATGGGGTTGATCGCGATGGTCGTGCCCAGCCAACGTTACCAGGCCGCTTTAGTTGTGTTGACGCTGCTTTATAAAGGGCTGTGGATTTTCCGCTTGTACGACATTTTGAATTAATGCCGCTCAGTGGCGTCGACCCGCTTCCTGTGTGTCCAAGGCAGAATTTTTTTCCGCGTCCACCTGTTTTACGCGTGCTGGCCTGTTTGTCGGGTTTGATAACGTGGCTGGATGCCGTCAACGGAAAGGGCCGCGCAATGACGTTCTTTCGCTGAGCTGTCATTGAGGCTGGGCTAGAATTGCTTTTTCAGCTTTGTTCTTGGAGAGGGTGACGACATGAGTGGCTCCTTTACCTTTGTAGTGATGTTGGCGTTTTTGGCGGTGGTCGTGGTGATGGCCGGAGTCAAAGTAGTGCCTCAGGGGCAGCAATGGACGGTGGAACGCTTTGGTCGCTATACCCGTACGCTGACGCCGGGCCTGTCTTTATTGGTTCCGTTTATGGACCGTGTCGGCAGAAAACTCAAAATGATGGAATCCGTGCTGGATGTGCCGTCGCAAAACGTGATTTCTCGCGATAACGTGGCCGTTACCGCCGATGGTGTGGTGTTTTATCGCATCGACAATGCGGCTCAGGCAGCCTATGAAATTGATCACCTGGAAATGGCGATTGTGAATCTGACCACCACCAACCTGCGTTCGGTTCTGGGTTCGATGGAACTGGATCACATGCTGTCCAATCGCGAAGTGATCAACGATCGCCTGCTGGCAGCGGTGGATGCAGCGACGACACCTTGGGGCGTGAAAGTGACACGTGTTGAGATTCGTGACTTGAACATGGCGCCGGAATTGCAGGAAGCCATGAATTTGCAAATGACGGCGGAACGTCATCGCCGTGCGGTAGTGACCAAGGCCAGCGGGCAGAAAGAAGCCGAGGTCCTGCAGGCTGAAGGGGAAAAGCAGGCTGCTGTGCTGCGTGCCGAGGGTGAAAAGCAGTCGGCAATTCTACGGGCCGAGGCGCGTGAGCGTGAGGCCGAGGCGGAAGCGCGTGCCACCCGCGAGGTATCGGAGGCAATCAAAAGTGGGGACGTACAGGCTTTGCAGTACTTTGTGGGCCTGAAGTATGTGGAAGCGTTGCGGGACGTAGGCAATGGCCCCAATAGCAAGCTGGTATTGATGCCGTTGGAGGCCAGCGGCATCACCGGTGCCGTCGCCGGCGTCGCAGAGCTGTTAAAGTCCACCGCTGGTCACTCGGGCCAGGGTTAAGCGCAGGGCGGAAGGAGGTGATCGTGGCGTTTATTTTCGATTCCTTTTGGATATGGTTGGTATCAGGCCTTGTCCTGATTGCCGCCGAGGTTGTCATCTCCGGCGTCTATCTGCTTTGGCTGGGGTTGGGGGCTCTGACCGTGGGCTTGTTTTCAGCCGCCTGGCCCCATGCTCCCGTGTGGTTGCAATGGGTGATTTTGGCGCTTGCGATGATTGGCTGGGTGGTCGTGGGCGTACGGTGGCAACGGCGCAGCCGGGCGAATCAACCCGACATGCTCAACACTGGCTTGAGTGCCTATGTCGGGGCGCGTGCGCAGGTGAGCGAAGGTTTTGTGAATGGCCGAGGTCGTATTCGGCTTAACGATAGTTATTACAGTGCTACCGCGAGCCAGAGTCTGGAGCAGGGCGCTGTCGTAGTGGTCTTGGCGGTGGAAGGCGCTGAAATGCGTGTTCAGGCTGTTGAGCAGCATAAATAGGTACATGTAGAACCATGATGAATAATCGCTATGGAAAGTTGGCTTCCTTGGTGTATCACCTGGACAAGCCGGTAGGACGTTCTTTTGGAGATGTTGAGTATTATCTGGAGCGCTTGCGCGGTGTAAGCGGACCTGTTCTGGAGCCGGCAGTCGGTACAGGTCGCATGCTCATCCCCTTGTTACAGGCCGGGCTCGATGTCAGTGGCTTTGATATCTCTCAGGAAATGCTGGATTACTGCCAGCGAGAGCTGGAGCTTCGCTCCTTGACGGCGCGACTGGAGTTGGCGGGGTTTACGGATTACCGCGTCGATCGTCCTGTGGAGGCGATTGTGGTGCCGGCCGGCTCTTTTCAACTGCTGGACTCCTTTGAGCAGGGTTTGCTGGCCTTGCGCCGTTTTCATGCCAGTTTGAAGGTGGGTGGACGTTTATTGCTGGATCTGGACCCGGTGGCCGCTATTGTCAATGTGCAGCCCGGTTTGCGGACTTGGTCGGCCCCGCCACACGGCTTGATTACCCTCAATGCGACCCCCTTGGAAAAGGATTATTGCGCGCAGCTTACGCGGGAAATGCATCGCTATGAGCTCTGGGAACATGGTGTTTTGCTGGAAACCCAGCTGGAGCAGTTTTCGCTGCGCTGGTGGGGGGTACAGGAGATGCGGATGGCGCTGGAGCAGGTCGGCTTTACCGAGATAAGCGTATCAGGTGGCTACCAGTATGGAAAAACGCCGCAGGACACTGACGGAATCATCTCGTTTGAAGCATACAAGCGCCAGGACTGAAATGCCGCTGTGCATGGCGGGGGCGATTTGTACTATCGTCCGTCGCGTGCAGGCAGGCCTGCGGGCAGAAGGGCTATTCTGGATTCAAGCCTTGTTTCTGCTTTTGACCTTCACGTTTGGTACGTCTGCATACAGTCAGCGCCTGATTCAAGATGAGCACGGCTGGGTTTATGTGAATCATCGCGGTGAAGCGCTGTTGCGACCCTTTATTTACGATAATGGCCCGGATTATTTCGAAGAAGGTTTGGCGCGTTTTGTGCATGACGGGAAGATGGGCTTTCACGACGAGGCCCTAAGGATCTGGGTCCCCGCCCGCTATGATTTTGCCTTTCCTTTTGTGAATGGCAAGGCTCAGGTTGGTATGGATTGTCACCGGGTGTCGGACGGAGAGCATCGTTCGGTGTACTGCCAGCATTGGGACAGCATTGTCCACCCCGTGTCAGGCTCAACCTTTGCGCCCGACCATTAGACGTTGCGCAGTACACTGCACGGCAGAACTTATCCGGAGAACATGATGAAAAAATGGGGAATCCTGGGACTGGTCAGCGTCTTGTCCGCCTGTGCAAATCAGCCAGCCAACCCGCCTGCCCTCGGTATGGCCAATCCCGCTTCGGCCTATTGTGTGGAAAAAGGAGGGCGCCTCGATATAGTGCAGACGGCGGCAGGGCAAGTGGGTATGTGTACCTTGCCTGATGGCAGCGTGATTGAAGAATGGGAATTGATGCGCCGGGACCATCCATCGCCGCAATCGTAATGTTTGATATTAAAAAGCCAGCAAATTGCTGGCTTTTATGTTTTTGATATCCAATGTGTGGCCTGACTTGGGGGCAAGCCTGTTTGTAGTGATGCGCCGCGTTCCAGCCGTGCTTCATCGCTTGAATTGCCCGGGTGTCGTAAATGGCCGTGGGTCAGCGCTCAATACGAACTTCAAAATACGCTTCTGATTCACCCAAATCACGAAAACCATCGCTCATGGCGCGCGTGGCGGCAGCGATCCATTTCTTGGCCAAGGCAATATCTTCTCCAGACAATTCGGTCTCTGCGGTTTCTTCCGCCAGTTGCCAGGCACGGTAGGCCTGGACCACGGCCTCTGGGCTTTGCATGACTTTTTCTAAGCTGCGGCGAAATCGCTCCTCAGCCTCGCGGCGGCCGCGTTCAGTGATATCGGAAGGAGCGTCGTGCAAAGTGATGGTATAGGACATGATGCTTCTTTTTGTGCTGTATGGATGAACAGTAATTTAGCACGACTTTTTATCTTGGGCTAGATTTTTATGCGTCAGTCTAGGCCAGGAAAGCAAGCTGGTTTTATGGCTCTGGGCATGGCCGGTTGGGGTGGCGCCAGCAGCGGACTGAAAGCGCAGATCTGATTTTCTATCCTGGACCAAGAGAGGCCGCGGCTGGGTATACTGCTCCAGGCAGATTGGCGCTTTCTTATTCATGGCCGAGGTATACGGTGCAGCTTGTAGCAATTGGCAGTATTACCCTTGATATTGTGGTTTCAGGTATGCCGGCCGAGCTGGCGCGTGGTGACAAGCAGGAGGTGGGATCAATTGATCTGTATCCTGGCGGAGGCGCACTCAATGCGACAGCGAGTTTTATGGGCCAAGGCGAGACGGTCAGACTCGTGGGAGCGTTGGGCCGGGACGGCCTGGGTGCTCGTTTGCATGAGCATCTTGAACAATTAGGGGTGGCAGTCGGCAGTATCCAGTTCTGTCCCGATCAGCCAACCGGTAAAGCGATCGTTCTGGTCGAGCCGTCTGGTAGTGCGTCAGTATTGGCCCGTCGTGGGGCGAATGCCTGTTTGCGTGTGCAGGCGCAAGATCTGCTGGCCGATCTGGTTTATGTAGCCCCCTTGGCGCTGCAACCGATGGAAAGCCTGGCACAGGCTTTGTCTGGAAAAAGTGCCAATTCAAGTTGTTTGGTAGTCAACCCCAGTGTGGCCTGCTTACAGCATCAGGGTCAGGGGTTCAGGCAGGTTTATGCGCAGGCCGATGTGTTGGGCCTGAATGCCGTGGAGGCTCAAATGCTGGCCGGTGTTCAAGGCGCCGATATTCAACTGGACCTGTCGGTTCAGCACGCCTGTGCGCTGGCCAGCCGCCTGCAACATCATGCGCAACAAGCCTTGTTGATTACCTTGGGGGCACAGGGAGCTGTCTTGCTGTTCCAGGGGCAGCATTACGTACAGCCTGCTTGCAAGGTGACAGTGTGTTCTACCGTCGGAGCGGGCGATGCGTTTCTGTCCAGCTTTGCCTTGGCATGGAAACGTGGCGTAGGGCCGACTCGCGCCCTGACAGTGGCCAGTCAGGCCGCGGCAATGCGCTTGGAACAATGGGCCGCCAATGCGTTTCCTCCTCTGCTGGGAGAGGATGACAATGAAAGTCCTGTGCCCTAAATGGGATAACAGTTCATTTGATCGCGGGGAGGGGATATGGCAGCCATCGTCATTATTGTTAGCCTGTATCTGCTGGTAACGCTATTGTTGGGTGTGACACTGCGTTATACCCGCCCGAACAGCTGGAAGCGGGATACGGGTTTGTTGATGGTCACGCCTTTGGCGGTGCCGCTAGCCTATGCTGTCTACTCTCTGCTGACTGGATGGGGGCCCTGATATCCCTCTGGTTTGAAAGCCTGTTGGCGTCCTTTAAGCAGGTATACGCCGTTTATGCCGCAGAAGTAAGTTGATGTTGCTTAATACAAGTCGTTGTGTCGTTCCTGTGCTGGAACTTGACAATCGTTGTCTTCATGTTCGGAGCCTGGCCCGCTACCATAGTCCTAAGCTTGTTGTCAGGTGGACTTTGGGATGTACGCCATGATTAATGCCTCGAATCTGATCGATTATGTACCTATGGTATTAATGCTGGCCGGCTGCGGTATTTTAGGTTTCATTCTCCTGTCTTTCTGGCTGCATCGTTCGTAAGCCAGGCCTGACGCTGTTGCGTCTCGTCATAACCTGTCTCTTTTCAGGCATGATTTCAGCGCCTTTTTTGACTGAAGGTGTTGCTTTTGCTGCACGCTTGGCTGTGCCCGCTTTTCGTGCTGGACAAGTGTAGTAAGCTATTTCCACGATCTGTTTCGCGACTGGCGCACTCCGATTTTCGATCCCGCGCGTCGTAGCGATTGCCTGGACAGTCCCCATCTCGGAGGACATCTCAGACATCGGCAACCTTCAGATCAAGGAGAAGGAAATCATGTTTTTCCGCTTAGTTTCTGCCTGTGCAGGGTCTTTGATGCTGTCGGCATGTGCCAACTCTCCCCAAACCGTGGCCAAGCCTGTTGCCCAGACGAATCTGGCATCCTCTTTTTGTCAGCGCATGGGTGGGCAAACCATTGTTCATGAAAGCGAGAGTGGCGCTTATGGAACCTGTTTGATGAAAGATGGGTCGGAGTCGGAGGAGTGGGCGTTTTACCGTAGCTGGTATCCCCGTATGGATTGAATTCTTTTCCGAATGTGGTTTTTGTAGCGATACCGCATCGCGACGGCGGGGAAGGTGATAAACTTATCCAATCAAATGTGTTATTTGGGAAGCAGAATCTTATGAACTCAACGCGAACTACCCGTCGGCAAGTCTAGCCGTGGCCGCGTAGCGTTTCGTTTGCTTTTCAAGAACGTTCAATTCAAAAGCGCGGCTTTTTCAAGGCCGCGTTTTTTATTTCAGGAAGTGTTATGGTCCGAATCACACTGCCCGATGGCTCCCAGCGAGAGTTTGAGGGCCCGGTTTCCGTCAGCGAAGTGGCGAACTCGATTGGTACTGGCCTGGGCCGCGCGGCCCTGGCGGGTCGTGTCAGCACGCCAGGCACCGAGTCGCGGCTGGTGGATACCTCGTATGTGATTGACCAGGACAGCAATCTGGCCATCATTACCGCCAAGGACGCAGACGGCCTGGAGGTGATTCGTCACTCCACCGCCCACTTGTTGGCTTACGCGGTCAAGAGCTTGTTTCCAGACGCGCAGGTCACCATTGGCCCGGTGATCGACAATGGCTTTTACTACGACTTTTCCTACAAGCGTGCTTTCACGCCCGAGGACCTGGAAGCCATTGAAAAGAAAATGGCTGAACTGGCCAAGAAGGACGAAGTGGTCACCCGTGAGGAGTGGCTGCGTGACGATGCGGTCGAGTTCTTCAAAAGCATTGGTGAGGACTACAAGGCAGAAATCATTGCCTCCATCCCGTCCAACGAGCCCATCAGTCTGTATCGCGAGGGCGAGTTCATCGACTTGTGCCGTGGGCCGCACGTCCCATCGACGGGCAAGCTGAAAGTCTTCAAGCTGATGAAAGTCGCAGGGGCTTACTGGCGCGGTGACAGCAACAATGAAATGCTGCAGCGCATTTACGGTACAGCCTGGGCGAGCAAGGAAGACCAGCAGGCCTACCTGACCATGCTGGAGGAGGCCGAGCGCCGCGACCACCGCAAACTGGGGCGCGAACTGGACCTGTTCCACTTCCAGGAAGAAGCCCCCGGTCTGATTTTCTGGCACCCCAAAGGCTGGGTCATCTGGCAACAGGTCGAGCAATACATTCGTCGCGTGTATCAGGACAATGGTTATCAGGAAGTGAAAGCGCCGCAGATTCTGGATCTGTCGCTGTGGAAGAAAACAGGTCACTGGGATAACTATGCTGAAAATATGTTCACGACCGAGTCGGAGAATCGCGTTTATGGCCTAAAGCCCATGAACTGCCCCGGCCACGTGCAGATTTTCAATTCAGGTCTGCATTCCTACCGTGAGCTGCCTATTCGTTATGGCGAGTTCGGTCAGTGCCACCGTAATGAACCGTCGGGCGCCTTGCACGGCATGATGCGGGTGCGCGGATTTACACAAGACGACGGCCACATTTTCTGTACGGAAGACCAGTTGCAGGACGAATGCGCGGCGTTTACAGCCCAGTTGCAAGCGGTGTATGCGGACTTTGGCTTTACCGAGATTTTGTACAAGGTCGCTACTCGCCCTGAAAAGCGCATTGGTGATGATGCCGTCTGGGACAAGGCTGAGCAAGCCCTGATCGAGAGCTTGCGTCGTACCGGTTGCGAGTTCGAGATTTCGGAAGGCGAGGGGGCGTTTTACGGTCCGAAGATCGAGTACACCCTGAAAGACGCGATTGGCCGTCACTGGCAGTGCGGTACCATTCAGGTGGACTTCTCCATGCCGGCCCGTCTCGGGGCCGAGTATGTGGATGCTCAGGACCAGCGACGCGTGCCTGTTATGTTGCACCGTGCTATTTTGGGGTCGTTTGAGCGCTTTATTGGCATGTTGATTGAAAACCATGCCGGCGCCTTGCCTGCCTGGCTGGCGCCAGAGCACGTGGTGGTATGCTGCATTTCAGAAAGTTCGGCTGATTATGCCCAGTCCGTCGCCCAAAATCTGAAGAAAATGGGATTTCGTGCCTCCTCTGATTTGCGCGGTGAAAAAATCACTCGTAAAATCCGTGAGCACAGTATGCAAAAAGTGCCCTATATTCTGGTCGTGGGTGAAAAAGAGCGTGAGAACGGTGCCGTTGCCGTACGTGCACGCGGTGGCGTGGACTTGGGCGTCATGCCGGTAGCCGATTTTTCAGCACGATTGAAACAAGAGATCGATAGCCGTCAGTAAAACAGGAACGCTATCGTTTTTATCGACATTTTTAGGAGTTTTCGACATCGCAACCGAGAAAAAACATCGCATCAATGGTGAAATTCGTATTCCAGAGGTGCGACTCATTGGAGTCGAGGGTGAGCAGCTAGGTATCGTCAAGGTACCTGACGCCTTGGCTATGGCAGAACAGCACGATGTGGATCTGGTGGAAATCGCCCCTGCGGCTGTGCCACCGGTGTGCCGCTTGATGGATTACGGCAAGTTCCGCTATCAGGAGCAAAAACGCCAACAGGAAGCCAAGGCCAAGCAAAAAATCATTCAGATCAAGGAAGTCAAATTCCGTCCCGGAACGGATGAAGGCGACTACCAGGTCAAGCTGCGCAACGTGAAACGTTTTATTGACGATGGCGACAAGGTTAAGGTGACTTTGCGTTTCCGTGGTCGTGAGATGGCTCACCAGGAATTGGGGATGCGCGTGCTGGAGCGGATTCGCGACGAAGTCAGCGAAATCTGTCAGGTTGAAGCGATGCCCAAGCTGGAAGGCCGTCAAATGGTCATGGTTCTGGCGCCTCGCAAGAAAGCGTCCTGATCGTTTTGCGCGATACTGCCTGGGCCTGCCCAGGAGCATTATGCGTTGCCCGATTCGCTCCCAAGTAGCGAGTCGGGCACAATCGCCTTTGCAGCTGGTTTGCAAAGGCGTTTTTCTCTAGGTGTGACATGCACGTTCTATTCATCATTGATCCCTTGCCCAGCCTGTCGGCTTACAAGGATTCCTCCGTTGCCATGATGCGTGCATTCCTGGCGCGTGGTCATCGCGTCAGCGTGACCTTGCAGTCTGATCTGTATATCGCCCAAAGCCGGGTTCGTACGCGCAGCCAGGCTGTCAGCATTGCTGCGGATGCCGATTTGCGTGCACCTGCGTGGTGGAGTCATCCCGAACAGGCCATCGAGCAGGAGCTCAATGCCTTTGACGCAGTGATCATGCGCAAGGACCCGCCTTTCGATATGGAGTACGCCTATTCCACGCACCTGCTCAGTTTTGCGCAGGAGCAAGGGGCCAAGGTCTTCAATTCAGGGGCAGCTATTCGCAATCACCCTGAAAAACTCGCCATTACCGAATTTCCACAGTTCACACCGCCTACCCTGGTCACCCGTGATATGGGTCGCTTGCGCGCCTTTCACCAAGAGCATCAAGATGTGATCGTCAAACCGCTGGACGGTATGGGCGGCATGGGTATTTTCCGTTTGCAGGATCCCGAACCCAATCTGGGTGCCATCCTGGAGACGCTGACTGCCAATGGTACGCAAACCATTATGGCGCAGCGTTACATTCCGGAGATCGTCAAGGGGGACAAGCGCATCCTCATTATTGACGGCGAGCCTGTGCCTTACGCCCTGGCCCGTATCCCTCTGGCTGGCGAAACGCGTGGCAATCTGGCGGCCGGTGGTCGCGGGGTTGCTCAGCCCTTGTCCGAGCATGACTGGCACATTGCCCGCACCTTGGGACCGGTGCTGGCGGCCCGTGGTTTGCTGCTGATCGGCCTGGATGTGATTGGTGACTACGTCACGGAAATCAATGTGACCAGCCCAACCTGTTTTGTCGAAATTACCGAGCAGACAGGCTTTGATGTGGCACAGCGCTTTGTCCAGGCTGTCGAGAAAGCGACGGGACGCGCGTGATCCGCCTAGCCTTGATTATGCATGAGCCCCTGGCCAGTGCGTTTGCCAGTTGCGCCGAGCACGTTCTGGGCGAGAAGCCCGATCTGTTTGTCTTTGATATTCAGGCGGACGAATGCACGGACACGGCGGTAGAGCGCTTGCTGGGGCAATTGCACACGCAGGCGCCAGATGCCGTGGCGACCTTGATTCTGTGCGATCTGTATGGCGCCACTCCGTTTAATGTGGCGCGCCGGGTCCAGCAGGCTTTACAGGATCAGGGACAGGGCGCCTATTTATTGACCGGCACCAATATGTGCATGGTATTGAAAGCTTTGACCGAGCGACGCGACAATCCGGAGCAATTCGCTCAGGATGTCATGGCAGGCGCATTGCGTGGCATTGTTCACGCCGACTGCCATTGCTGATTTTGAATTTTCACTTTCATTTTTCCAGTTGCCTCTATGCCCAGCGTATCCATCACGATCAGTAATAAATTAGGTCTTCATGCACGGGCAGCGGCCAAGCTTACGCAATTGGCCGGCCGTTACAGCAGTGAGATTTTTATCGCACGTGGCTCTCAGCGTGTGAATGCAAAAAGTATTATGGGTGTCATGATGCTGGCCGCCGGAATGGGCGTCACGGTGGTGGTTGATGCCCAGGGCGATGACGCCGATCAGGCCCTGAATGATATCCAGGCGTTGTTTGACGCCAAGTTTGGTGAAAACGAATAAGGAACCACACCGGTCATGAATAGTGCTGCTGCTCGAACCCCCGCGTCTGATTTGTCCGCGATGTTTACCGCTCAAGGTCAAGCAGTCGGCAAGGGGTACGCCATTGCCAAGGCGGTGGTGATGAGCGCAGCTGCCTTGGAAGTTCCTCATTACCGGATTGCCGCCGAGGACGTGGATTCCGAATGTCAGCGTTTGCTGAGCGCCATGGCCGGTACGCGTGATGAACTGCGCACCATGGTGGACCAGTTGCCGGTGGATGCGCCGCGCGAGCTGGCGCCTATTTTGACGGTGCACAGCCTCTTGCTGGACGACCCCATGTTGACGCAGCAAACCTGTGCCATCATTGCCGAGCGTCACTACAACGCCGAATGGGCCTTGACCTCGCAGGGCCAGATGCTGGTCGAACAGTTTTCGCAGATGGAAGATGAATATCTGCGTGAGCGTGGTGCCGATGTGCGTCAGGTGATTGAACGGGTGCTGCGTGTCCTGGCTGGCAAACCCGCCATGCTGCCCGGCTTTGCCGCCGCTCACGAAGAGCCGCTGATTGTCGTGGCGCGTGATATTTCGCCTGCGGATATGTTGCGTTTGCGGGGAGGCCATTTTGCCGCCTTCCTGACTGATCTTGGCGGGCCGACCTCTCACACAGCCATTGTGGCTCGTAGTCTGGGCGTTCCGGCCGTTGTGGGTCTGGGCAGTTTTCGTAGTTTGATCCGCGATGGGGACTATCTGATTGTGGACGGCTTTTCAGGCGCCGTCATAGTGAATCCCTCCGAGCAGGTTCTGAGCGAATACCGGGAGCGGCAGGAAGCCTATCTCCGTGAACGTGCCGAGCTCCAGGCGCTGCTGGACGCCCCTGCGATGACTCTGGATGGTATTAATGTACGGCTCGAAGCCAATATCGAACTTCCCGAGGAGGCCGAGCTTGCCTTGAAAGCGGGCGCCGATGGCATTGGTTTGTTCCGTAGTGAGTTTTTGTTCATGGGGCGCACGGATTTGCCTTCTGAGCAGGAGCAGTATGAGGCGTATTCCCGCGTGGTCAAAGCCATGCAGGGCAAAGTTGTCACGATCCGCACACTGGATATTGGCGCCGACAAGACCTTGGATGGGGACGCGACGGTGGCGACCAATCCTGCCTTGGGCTTGCGCGCCATTCGCTACTGCCTGGATCGACCAGAAATGTTTGCCACGCAGTTGCGGGCCTTGTTACGTGCCAGCCAGCATGGGCAGATTCGTATCCTGATTCCCATGATCTCGTCCATGAACGAGGTGTACGCCAGTCGGCAGGCCATTGAAGCGGCTGCCCGCGAACTGGAGAAATCCGGCACGCCGTTTGCACGTAATTATTTGCTGGGGGCCATGGTGGAAGTGCCCGCCATTGCCATTGCCATCGAACCTTTCGTGCAGGAGCTCGATTTCCTGTCGATCGGTACCAACGACCTGATTCAGTATGTGTTGGCCGTCGATCGGGGCGATGCTGAAGTGGCCAATTTGTACGACCCCATGCACCCCGCTGTTTTGCGTTTGATTGCGCATACGATCAACGCCGCTGACCGCGCCGGCAAGCCAGTGGCTATCTGCGGCGAGATGGCCGGCGATGCTTCCGTGACCCGGATGCTGCTCGGGCTGGGTCTGAAAGAATTCTCCATGCATCCGCAGCAATTGCTGGATGTCAAAAAGGAAGTGCGTCTATCGCATTCCAACGCATTGCGTGTGAAAGTGGCCAGTGCCTTGAACCGCGCCGAGCGCATCGATTTGGCCACCTTAGCTGCCTAAGTAGTTGAAAATAGGTCTATTTAATTTGGTAAATATGTAACAAACCCCGGCTGTGATCCTATGAGGGATTCTATTTGTAACAGCGCATCAAAGCCGAGCTAGTCGCTAGGTGCTTGTTGTTAAAGGGTTTGTCATCCCGCTTGCACGATATCGTCAGATTCATTGAAATCAGGATTTACACTAATAGATTGGTCTGTGTGCCCAGCACCGATAGAATGGCTCTTAGGGGAGTTGTAACAGACCCAAGGCCGAGCTGGCAGTCGCAACAGATCTCGGCCCATTCTATCTAGCGACCTTGGAATAGTAGGAAGGAAATCTTATGAAACTGACTCGTGCTCATTTTGCTGTCATGGCCGCTGCTGCTTCGATGACTCTGCTGGCTGCGTGTTCCAAAGAGGACGATAAAGCCGCTACGAGTGCACCACCTGCTCCTGTTGCTGCTCCACAATCGACAGCGCCTGCCACCACTCCACCTGCACCAGAGGCTGACAAGACCTTGGAGCAGAGAACGGAAGAGCTGAAGAAGGATGCTGATAAAGTTGCTGAAGACGTCAAAAAAGACGCAGAGAAGCAGGAAGAAAACGCCAAGGAAAATCTCCATAACCTGAAGGAAGACGCCAAGGCAGCGGGTGATGCAGTTGCTGAGAAAGCCGTTGAGGCTAAAGATGCCATGGCCGACGCTGCCAGCCGTACAGGCGATGCCATTAAAGAAGGTGCTGCCAAAGCGGACAGCGCTATTCAGAGCAAGCTGGGCAATGGCGTAGATTCCTCGCCTTCTACTGTGCCTTCTGAACAGTCCAAGCCTTAAGGTTTGAATTAATCGGTCGCTTTTGCGGCCAGATGCAAAAAGCGGGTGCCTTCGGTACCCGCTTTTTCTATACTGCTGTTAGTGTCACTAATTTCAGGAGAGGACCATGATTAATCGTAGCGAGTGGCTGGAAGATCTGCAAAAAAATGTCTCGGAGCTGATCGCCAAAAGCCCGGCTGCCGATATTGAGCGCAATGTTAAAGCCTTTATGGGACAGGCTTTCAATCGCATGGACCTGGTGACTCGTGAAGAGTTCGATACCTACAAGTTGATGCTCGAACGCGCTCTGGCTCGTGTGGCCGCTTTGGAAACCCGCTTGCAAGCCCTTGAAGGACGTCAGGCACCGGTAGTCCAGGACAAGGGCGAGGTCCCTGAGCAAGCGGACAGCCAAGGCTGATTACGGCATTTGAATCCTACCGTCAGGCCTGGGGGCACACCATTGGCCAGCCCCTTTTTTACTGCTGTTTTTCTGGTCGTGACCGGGGTGTGCGCCGCATTGCATGTGTGGAAGGTACCCCCGGCTTTGCCTTTTATGCAGCGGGAATTGGGGATGGACTTGGTGCAGTCCGGCTTCTTGCTGGCCAGTGTGCAAATGGCCGGCATGTTGCTCGGGCTGTGCATTGGTCTGATTTCCGAGAAGATTGGTCTGCGCCGCTGCATTGTGACGGGGCTGGGTATTTTGTCTCTGGCTTCGCTGCTGGGCTCTCTGTCCGACCATAGCACGCCGGTATTGCTCGGTCGCATGATCGAAGGCTGTGGCTTTCTGATGGTGGTGTTGCCCATCCCGGCCCTGATTAAACGTATTACGGTTGCGGCACGCTTGAGCCGAGTCATGGGTTGGTGGGGGTGTTATATGCCTGCCGGCGCGGTCTTGATGCTGTGGGCGGGCGCTGCCTGGCTGGCAGTGGGCTCCTGGCGCACCTTGTGGGTGGTTCTAGGCATACTGACAGCCATCTTTATGGTTTTGACCTTTCTTCTTGTGCCCCCCGATTCTCAGACTCAAGCCAAGCGTGCAGTGCAGCACACTGTGGCGCTTCGCTGGTCCAGTCTGTTGCGCACGACCTTAAGCTCGGGCCAGGTTTGGTTGCTGGCTTTGGCCTTTGGGGTGTACGCGGCGCAATGGGCTGCAGTCGTGGGTTTTATGCCCACTATTTATAACCAGGCAGAGATAGCAGTCGGTACCGCCGGTTTGCTGACGGCCTCGATTGCTGCGGGGAATGTTATCGGCAATCTGGGGGCAGGGCGCTGTTTGCATGCGGGTATCCCGCCTCATAGATTGCTGCAAGCAGGCTACCTGGGCATGATTGCGTGTGCGGTCCTTGCGTTTGGACTGACACAAAATTTGGTGGTTCAGTTTGTCGCCATCCTGGTGTTCTCGATTGTGGGCGGCTTGATTCCCGCGACTTTGTTTTTTCTGGCCGTCACGGCCGCGCCTTCCCCGGAGACGACGTCCACGTCGGTGGGCTGGGTGCAGCAATGCTCTTCACTGGGTCAATTTGTAGGGCCGCCTGTCGTGGCTTCAGTCGTGCATATGTTGGGCGGGTGGCAGTGGGCGTGGGTCGCGACAGTCAGCTTTGCAATTTTGGGTTTGATCATTGCCTGGCGTCTGTCCCGATTGGGTTTGCCTGGCAGCCGTTAAGTTTTGCTCTGATCAAGGTCAGATTGCATGATGCAGATAGTCAAGGGGCCCGTGCCGTCAGGCGGGCTCTGTTTTTTTTTGAGGGGAAGGCAGCATGCTCGTCAGTAACGTCCAGATCACAAGAGATGAGTTGGCCGATCTGGTGGCCGGCGCCCATGCGTCTTTGAGTTTTGAGAACTGTATTTTTGATGATGAGGACCTGTCGGGGCTGGAGCTGGAAGGTTTGCTGTTTTCGGGTTGCAGTTTTTTGAGAACCTGCTTTACACGAGCCCATTTGCAAGACACGGTCTGGCAGCGTTGCAAGCTGAGTCAGTCAGATTTCAGCTTGGCGGACCTTAGTTCGGCCCGTTTTAGGGCTTGTGATCTGCACGTGAGCAAGTGGCTAGGCACTCGGATTGCCTCCTTGCAAATCGAGGACTCCAAGTTGAGCGCTGCGGTTTTCAACGAAACCCGTGGTTTGGACCTGAGGCTGCGTGAGTGCAAGCTAGTGGGTGCTACGTTGCGCGCGATTAGTTTCCGCAAGCAAAATCTGGTGCAACTGGATTTCTCCGATGCGGACCTCGGTGGCTGCGATTTCCAGGATGCCGTCTTTGAGGGCGGCAGTTTGCGCGGGGCCAGCCTGCGTGGGACCTGCTTTAAGGGGGCAGATTTGCGCAGTGTGGAGTTGGGCAGTATTAGCTTTTATGACTTGAACCACTCTTTTCAAGGTGCGTGTCTGTCGGTGGAACAGGCGGTCGGGCTAGTCAGTTCCATGGGGGTGCGGGTGCAGTAGGGGCAGCGTTGCGTACAAGTACGCAGTGATCAAGTCAGAGCCGCCATCTGGCACTTTCTTCCTTGGCTGGGCAAGCTATCTGTTTGCCTCAGGATAGGGGAAAGGTCTATGTCCTTGGCCGTGTTGAACAGTTGTGCCTTGTCGGGCCTGGATGTAATCGATGTGCGGGTTGAGGCGCATGTCGCTCCGGGCTTGCCCGCTTTTCATATTGTTGGTTTGCCGGATGCTGGTATCCGGGAAAGTCGGGAGCGAATACGTGCCGCTTTGCAAGCCAGCGGTTTTGATTTTCCCGCTGCCCGACTGACAATCAATCTGGCTCCGGCCGATCTGCCCAAAGATTCGGGGCGCTTTGATCTACCGGTGGCGTTGGCAATTTTGCTGGCCAGCGGCCAGCTTAGCCGCTGTGATGATGGACAGCGTGAGCAGGCGATTACGGGTTTGGAGCGCTATGTCATGGCCGGTGAGCTGTCCTTGACGGGCGCAGTGGTTCCTGTTCAAGGCGCGCTGACGATTGCGTTGGGAATGGCGCGGCGGCATCCAGCGCCTTGTTTGCTTTTGCCAAGACACAGCGCGGAGGTGGCGGCCCATGTGCCGGAACTGCAGGTTCGAGGTGTGGCGAGCCTGGCCGAGGCAGCCGCTTATCTGCGGGGTGATAAAGAGCTTGAGCCAGCTTTGGCTCAGCCCTGGCCAGAGGAGCACACTTACGATCCGTCGCTTTGCCTGTCTGATGTACGTGGACAGCCTTTGGCCTGTCGTGCTTTGGAAGTAGTAGCGGCCGGTGGTCACAGCCTTTTGTTGAACGGCTCGCCGGGTGTAGGAAAAACCATGTTGGCTCAACGTCTGCCCGGCCTGTTGCCCGATCTGGATCGCTATGCCCAACTGGAAGTGGCGGCCTTGTACTCTTTTGTTCAGGAGCGGGATTTTTACAGCCGACGCCCTCCGTTTCGTGCCCCGCATCACAGTGTGTCTACGCCAGCCCTGATTGGCGGGGGCAGCCGCCCCCGGCCGGGGGAGGTTTCTCTGGCGCACCAGGGCGTGCTGTTTCTAGATGAGCTGCCCGAGTTCAGCCGACGTTCACTGGAGGCGCTGCGCGAGCCCCTGGAGCAAGGCTGCGTACATATCTCCCGTGCACAGAAGCAGGCGGTCTTTCCGGCCCAATTTCAATTAGTGGCCGCGATGAACCCTTGTCCATGTGGCTGGGCGGCCAGTCGGCATCGGGCATGCCGTTGCTCGCCCGCTCAACGAGAACAATATCGGCAACGTTTGTCCGGCCCCATGTTGGACAGGATTGATCTCTTGGTCACCTTGAGCGAGTCCGGGGCGCAGAGCGATCATGAAGCGACGCCATCCGCTCAGGTCAGGTTACGCGTGCAGGAGGCGATCGAAAGGCAAGTGAGGCGTCAGGCGGTGCGCAATGCCCGCTTGCCGGTGTCGGGCTTGAAAGCGCATGTCGGCCTGTCTGCAGATGCCATGGCTTTGCTGAGCAGCGCGCGCAAGCGCTGGCATTGGTCGGAAAGAGTGCAGGGCAGGGTGCTGCGAGTGGCGCGTACGATTGCGGATCTGGCGGGCGTGGACCAGCTGACCCGCTCCCATATTGCGGAGGCGCTACAGTTCCGCCCGGATTTACCTTAAGCCTGCTGGGCTACAAGAAGACCGTGATGGCGGTTGAACATGGACGGGTGCCGCCGCTTCAAGGACGATGTGGAAAATTCCCGAAGGGGGCGGTTCGCTGACGTTCGCACTGGGCGGATAGGGGGAGAACGAATAACCCTGTTTGTTTACAGGCCAGCTCTACAGACACATGAGCACCGTGTCGGGCCGTGATACGGTGTTGCTGGGTAGACAGTGGGTGTGGCAGGGACTGGTTTTATTGAGGGCCTGTCAGCAACGACCTGGCTATAAAAAACCGGGGTCTGTCTGGACAATTTTCCAGGAATCATCCTATAATCAAGAGCTTTTCCCCTGTTTGGATTTGTTCTTGCAGCGGGCAAAGAAAAAAATAAGTGCCTGTTTTGGGTCATACAAGTGCGTGCCAGTTTCTTTGGCGGCCACCCGCAGACACAAATTAGTCGAGTAATTTCATGCCTAAAATGAAAACCAAAAAAAGCGCTTCCAAGCGCTTTGTGGTTCGTGGTAGCGGTTCCATCAAGCGGGGCCAAGCGTTCAAGCGTCACATTCTGACCAAGAAGACGACCAAGAACAAACGTCAGTTGCGCGGTGCCGTCGAGGTTCATAAAGCCGACGTCGCTTCCGTAAAAGCAATGATGCCTTTCGCTTGATTAGGGAGAATCGAACATGTCACGAGTAAAACGCGGTGTTAACGCACGCGCACGCCACAAGAAAGTCATTGCCCAGGCCAAAGGTTTTCGCGGTCGTCGCGGTAATGTATTCCGTATAGCCAAACAGGCTGTCATGAAGGCAGGTCAGTATGCCTACCGTGACCGCCGTAACAAGAAACGTGTATTCCGCTCGCTGTGGATTACCCGTATCAACGCAGCTTGCCGCGAACTGGACATGAGCTACAGCCAGTTTATCGCCGGCCTGAACAAAGCCTCCATCGCTTTGGACCGTAAGGTTCTGGCTGACTTGGCTGTTAAAGACAAGGCAGGTTTTGCTGCTATTGTTGCACAGGCTAAGAACGCTCTGGCTGCTTAAGCGGTATCTGACTGTATAGTTCACAAACGGGGCCTTTGGGGCTCCGTTTGTTTTTGGAAAGTAACACGCCATGACTTCCTCCCACGACGATCTGATCGCCCAGGCTCGGGCCTTGTTTGAGCAGTCTCAGGACGCCGCCTCGCTGGAAAACGCCAAAGCCCGCTTTTTGGGCAAACAAGGTGCCATCACCGCCTTGATGAAAGGTCTTGCCCAGATGGAGCCGGAGCAGAAAAAAGCAGCAGGCGCCAGCATTAACGTGCTCAAGCGCGAAATTGAGGATTTGCTCAATGATCGTCGTGCTGCCTTGGCGGCAGAACAATTGAACCAACGTCTGGCTCAAGAACAGATTGATGTGACTCTGCCTGGCCGTGGACGGGGCACCGGCGGCATCCATCCGGTCATCCAGACCTGGCAGCGAGTCGAGGCCATTTTCCGCTCTATCGGTTTTGATGTGGCGGACGGCCCTGAAATCGAAAATGACTGGACCAATTTTACCGCTCTGAACAATCCAGAGAATCACCCGGCCCGCTCAATGCAGGATACGTTCTATATCGATATGAACGACGAGCAGGGTCTGCCTTATTTGCTGCGCACACACACCAGCCCCATGCAGGTGCGATACGCGCGTATGAACCAGGCCCCGATCAAGGTTATTGCCCCTGGGCGCACTTATCGCGTTGACAGTGATGCCACTCACTCGCCCATGTTCCATCAGGTCGAAGGCTTGTGGATTGCCGAGGATATTTCCTTTGCGGATCTGAAAGGCGTCTACACGAATTTTCTGCGCGCTTTTTTTGAAAGCGACGATCTGGTCGTGCGTTTTCGACCTTCTTTTTTCCCCTTTACCGAGCCATCCGCCGAGATTGACATGATGTTCTCCTCCGGTCCCAATAAGGGCCGTTGGCTGGAAATCTCGGGCTCCGGGCAGGTTCACCCGCAAGTGGTGCGCAATTTCGGTTTGGACCCAGAGCGTTACATTGGTTTCGCTTTTGGTTCCGGGCTGGAGCGCCTGACTATGTTGCGCTATGGTGTTAACGATTTACGCCAGTTCTTTGAAGGCGATCTGCGCTTTCTGAAGCAATTCAATCGTTGATTCCTGTTTCGCGCCGCTGGGCCTGACAGGCCCGGTCGGTTCCGGTATACGCCGTTTTACGTCTCCATCTTTGCATCATGTTATTTTCCGAATCGTGGCTGCGCCGCTTTGTGAATCCCAAACTGGGAACTGAAGAACTGGGTCATCAACTGACGATGGCTGGCCTGGAGGTTGAAGAAATTCAAGCCGCCGCGCCAGCGTTCGAGAATGTTGTCGTTGGCTTTATTGCCGAGATTGCCCCTCATCCCGACGCTGACCGCCTGCGCGTGTGCCAGGTCGATGACGGCTCGGGCAAGCTGCTGCAGATTGTGTGCGGTGCCCCCAATGCGGCTCAAGGCATCAAGATCCCGGTCGCTCGTGTTGGCGCAACGCTGCCTGGTGGCATGAAAATTGGCCCGGTCAAAATGCGTGGTGTGGAATCCGCCGGCATGTTGTGCTCGGGTCGCGAGCTGGGTCTGTCGCAAGATCACGATGGTTTGCTGGTACTGGATACGGACGCACCCGTGGGGCAAAGCCTGCGTGAGCTGCTGGATCTGGACGACCAGATTATCGAATTGAAATTGACGCCTAACCGTGCGGACTGCCTGTCCGTACTGGGCGTGGCGCGTGAAGTGGCCGCTCTGACGGGCGAACCATTGACACTGCCCGACTTCACTCCTGTTCCTGTCACGATTGAAGATCGCGTTTCCGTTACCGTGAAAGACGCTGATCTGTGTGGCCGTTTTGCCGGTCGTGTGATTCGTGGCGTCAATGCGCGTGCGAAAACCCCGGACTGGATGAAAACCCGTCTGGAGCGTAGTGGCCAGCGTTCGATCTCTGCTTTGGTGGACATCTCCAATTACGTCATGCTGGAGCTGGGCCGTCCTACGCACGTGTTCGATTTGCAGCACGTACAGTCTGGCCTGGAAGTGCGTTGGGCACGTAAAGGCGAACAACTGGGGCTGCTGAGCGGTTTGAACGTCGAGCTGGATACCGATGTTGGCGTGATCGCGGTTAACGATGTAGTGCAAAGCATGGCCGGTATCATGGGCGGCGAACAAAGTGCCGTCACGCTGGACACGACAGATGTGTATCTGGAAGGGGCTTTCTGGTGGCCGGAAGCCATCATGGGCCGTGCCCGTCGCTATAAATTTTCATCGGACGCCAGCCATCGTTTTGAGCGGGGCGTGGACTTTGATTCCATTACCCAGCATCTGGAGCGCACCACCGCCTTGATACTGGAAATTTGTGGTGGTCAGGCTGGCCCCCTGGATGACCAGATTGTGGCCCTGCCGGAGCGCAAGCCTGTCGCCATGCGTCTGGAGCGCTGTCGTCGTGTGCTGGGCATCGCTTTGGAGCAGGATCAGGTCGAGAGCATCTTTACCCGCCTGGGCCTGAGCTTTTCGGTCGTCGACGGTGTGTTTACCGTCACGCCGCCCAGCTACCGTTTCGACTTGACGATCGAAGAGGATCTGATCGAGGAAGTCGCTCGTATTTATGGCTTTGAAAATATCCCTGATCTTCCTCCAGTCGCCGCAGCCCACATGCGCGTTCCTGAGGAAGCCCTGCGCGGTCCGCATGCCTTGCGTGCTGTCATGGCGGGGCAGGACTACCAGGAAGTCATCAATTTTTCCTTTGTGCAAGAGTCCTGGGAAAAAGGGATCAACGGGCAGGCTGACCCGATTCGCTTGCTCAATCCGATTGCCAGTCAGTTGGCTGTCATGCGCACCAGTTTGATCCCTGGTTTGTTGGCCAATATCGAACACAATGCCAACCGCCGGCAGTCTCGTGTGCGGGTTTTTGAATTTGGTCGTGTTTTCCTGCGGGATGCTTCGCAAGAAAATGGCGCATTGACAGTGGCCGGCATCCATCAGCCGAACCGCATTGCGGCGGCGGCCTGGGGTTCTGTCGTGAGTGAGCAATGGGGCCAAGCCGACCGCCCTGTGGATTTCTTTGATGTCAAACGGGACCTGGAGACCTTGCTGGGTCAACGGGCTGCTCACGTACGGTTTGAACCTGAAGTTCATCCGGCCTTGCATCCTGGTCGTAGCGCCAGTGTGAAGCTGGAGGGTAAAACCATAGGCTGGATTGGTGAAGTCCATCCCCAGTGGTTGGGTGAGTTTGGTCTGAACCAGGCCCCGGTGGTTTTTGAGGTGGATGTCGAGGCGATTTCGCGTGACGACGTGGTGCATGCCCAGGAGATCTCCAAGCAGCCCGTGGTGCAGCGTGATCTGGCAGTTTGGGTCAATAAAGACGTATCCTATCAAGCGGTGCTGGATACGCTCAATCAAGTGCGCCGCAGCGTAGCATCCGCGGCAATTGTCAAAGACATTCAGTTGTTTGACGTCTGGCGTGACAAGAACGATGCGTCGGAAAAGAGTCTGGCCATTCGTTTCTGGCTGCAGGACAGCGCAAGCACGCTGGATGATGAGCGTGTCGAGCAATGCCTGGAAGCATTGCTGGCGGCACTGGTATCCGCGCATGGTGCACGGGCACGGGCATAAGGAGACACAATGAACGTAGAGCGTACTTTGACCAAAGCGGACCTGGCAGAACTCTTGTTTGAACGTGTTGGTTTGAATAAGCGGGAAGCCAAAGATATCGTGGATACCTTCTTTGCTGAGATCCGCGATTCCCTGGCCGACGGTGTAGAGGTCAAGTTGTCCGGTTTCGGTAATTTTCAGGTGCGGGATAAACCCCCGCGTCCTGGTCGCAACCCCAAGACGGGTGAGGTCATTCCTATTTCGGCGCGCCGGGTGGTGACTTTTCATGCCAGTCAAAAGCTCAAGAGTGTCGTTGAAGGCGCACCGGTGGCGCCCGAGGATGAGCGGGACTAAATCCTGGTACGTTTGCGTACAGTTTTGCCTGACTGAACGTGTAAAATCATTCCTATTGTCGATGAGCATCAGTGGCCATGAGCACAAACGAAAAAACGGCGACCTTGCCTCCTATCCCTGCCAAGCGTTATTTCACCATCGGTGAAGTCAGCGAGCTTTGTCTGGTCAAGCCCCATGTCTTGCGTTACTGGGAGCAGGAATTTACACAGCTAAAGCCTGTCAAGCGACGTGGTAACCGACGTTATTACCAGCACCATGAAGTGCTGTTGATTCGCCGGATTCGCGGCTTGCTGTACGACGAGGGCTTTACCATCAGCGGCGCACGCAATCGTCTGGGCGATGGTCCGGATATGCCGTTTGACCAGGAAGCGGCGGTACGTCTGACCGGTCAGGAGATGCAAGCCCTGCGCACCAATCTGGGACAGATCCAGGCGATGCTGGATCAGGCCCTGGCCATGACAGACCCGGGCTCTGCCCAGTAATTCCGGATTGTCGGTGGGAAGGAAGGTCGGCCTGGGTGCCGGCCTTTTTTCATGGAAGGATGAACAGTGAATCTACGTCGTCGAGCTCTACAAGCCCTGGTGGTGCAAGAACCGGCTGCCAAGCTGGCTGCCGTTCGAGCCATTCCCCCTGGTTTGCCTGTTGGGGCGCATGAGCATCTGGATGAGCCACCTGGTGTGCCCGGAAGGCCGCCCGGCTTACGTTTTGTCAGTCCTCAACAGGTGCCCAGGCGCTCAGTACACACCCTTCAGGGGCGTGCGGCCTTATTGCACTCCCTGGCGCATATTGAATTCAATGCCATTAACCTGGCTTTGGACGTGTTATGGCGTTACCCCGGCTTGCCAGATTCGTTTTACGCGGGCTGGTTGCAAGTTGCGGTGGAAGAGGCTTTGCACTTTGAGTTGTTAAACGATCATTTGCAAACCTTGGGGGTCCGCTACGGCGATTTGCCTGTCCATGATGGCCTGTGGGAGATGGCAGAGCGAACCCGCTTCGATTTGCTGGCACGGCTGGCCTTGGTGCCTCGAACTCTGGAGGCGCGCGGTCTGGACGCGTGTCCGGTGGTCCACAGCAAGCTGCTGGAGGCCGGCGACCAGAAGGCCGCGTCCATTATTGCCATCATCTTGCGTGATGAGGTGGGGCATGTGGCCTTGGGGAACTACTGGTATCGCAAAGTCTGCCAGGAGCAGGGTTTATCTGATTTCGATACCTATGGTGTACTGGCGCAGCATTACCGCGCCCCGCGCCTGCGGGGGCCGTTCAATCGTAAAGCCCGCCTGGAGGCGGGCTTTACGGCAGCGGAGATTGATGAGCTGGAACGCCTGGATACGGCGTTCAGGAGCGCGTTGCCGACGAGCTAGCCTCCTTGTTGCTGATAGGCAGATTGTCCAATTGTCCAAAACTGACAATGCGGCCTATATAAAGGATGGGGCCTTCCGGCGCGCCGCTATTGGAGCCTCCCTCGGCTTCCAGCGTCATTTCAAAAATCTGTTCGTCTTCGACCGTGCCGATCAAGGCAGCGGGGACGGTGATGGGACGATTGGGGTCGATCAAACCCAGGGAGCGGATTTGTGTCCCACGGGGCGTGTGAGTCCATAACTGCACGGATTGGGTGGCTTTAACTTCGGTATTGACCTTGGGCACCAGCAGGACATTTCCTTGCGGGTCCACTGTCGCAATCCAGGCAGGCGTCGAGGATTGGCCGGGAGCTTGTAGGATCGCTGCCTGACGTGGCTTCATTTCAATGACATTGACCGGTGGTTCCGAATTCATGTTCATGAACAGGGCAATGGCCAAACCTAGTATTACGACAACGGCCAAACCACCGAGCAGCAGGGGCAAGGGCATTGCAAAGCCACGCGCTTTTTTTCCTTCCTCTGCGGCCTCGGGTGCCGGTTTTTTCTCGCTGGTCAGGCTGGGGGGCACTTCGCTGTTGGCAGGTTTTTTCTTGTCCCCTTTTCTGGGCGGCGCGACAGGGGGCAAGTCGGGCGTGGGAATCATCGATTTGGCTGCAGGGTCAGCGTCGGCGCGCAACAAAGTGGGAAAGGGAGGAGCATGCTCCTCGGCCTTGTCAGTGGCGCTTGTGCTGTCTGCGGACCAGCGTGGTTCATTACGAATGGCTGGCTTGGCGGTGCCGTCAATCGCATCGCTGGTCTTGATGCTGGGTTCCTGACATTCTGTTTTAGCTGCCGCGATCGCCCCTGCGCCGCCACCTGGCGACGCAGGAACTTCCTTCTCGGGGCTAATCGGGCTGCCTGCCTGACGGCGTGCGGCAGGCGGCGGCAACCCTAAGGTATGGTGGATGTGCGCCAGACTGGTGGGGGCTGGGACGGTAGGGGTCAGACAATCCACCAGCTCCAGCCAGGCCTGCTCCCAGGCCAATGCCAGACGAGCGGCCTGATCATTTTGCTGCATCAGCGTGTGCGCCTGCGCCAATTCATGCTGACTAAGCAAGCCCAATGTGTATTCGCCAATCATGACGGCATGGCGCGGGTCGTTGGCATTGCCTTCATTGATTAAAGGGGTAAGCTGTTGCAGACCATGCTGTACCACGGCGCGCAACTGAGCGGGGGATCGATTCAGTTGAGGGCCTAATTGCTCATAGCTGTTGCCATGCAAATAGGCATGAATCATGGCGCGTTGACTGGTACCGTCCAGTTTCCCCAGGGCGGGAATGAATCGTTGTCCTGACTGAGGCTTAATGGCGGGCAAAGCGTAACTGCTATCCCCACTTTGCGTACGCTGGCGTAAACGGGCCAGCAATCTGAAACGCAGAATGCTATAAATCCAGGCACGGCCCTCACCCAGATCGGGGTCGTAGCCTGCGGCATTTTTCCACAACAGGACAAAGCTGTCGCGCAGAACCTCTTCAGCATCAATGCGGCGACCCAAAACGGCCTGGCCCAAAGCCAGCATCAAGGGTGCTTCCTGGTCGTACAGCACATCCAGCGCCTGGCTGTCCTGTGCGGCTAACTGATCCAGGGAAGAAGAATACGAGAAAGAAGAAGACGGCATGGATGACTTTTGCACGGTAAAGGAATTTATAAGCCAGTTGCCCGTGTCTCAGGCGCCATTCTGATCGGATGGGTACCCGTTTCGGACAAGCAGGTATTGTATGCCTTTCGCAGAAGGCCGGAAGGTAACAAAGTGCTGGATTGCCAGCATTTTCATTGCAATGGCAGAGATGTCGGGAATGGGGAGCCAATCCTGTGCATTCGTTCCACCGGGCTGCTGGATGCACAGCACTTTTTGGAGCAATGTGGCTTGAAACAAGCACGCCGGCGTTAGGGTCTTGGTGTAGGAGTCAGGTGCCGGGAGCTATACTTGATGATTGCCTGACGCCTGCTCATCTGGCAGGAAAAGTAGGCGGCTAATCGTTTTGTTGTATTCGTATCAAGGACAGCTCAGGAGTCTGGCTGTGTGTGGACTGGGCATGCTGCCAGTTTGACCTTGATTTCAGCTTTGTGCTGCAACCTCTTTTGAACCTGTCCGCTGTTCTTTGGCCTTTTGCTATTGAACGCGACTCTATTGCGTGTGCCTCCTCGTCCTGAAGTGCTTGATGGTGTCTCCGGTGGTTTGAGCACCCTGAAATCTCTATTTCCTTACGTTTGGCGTTTCAAAACCCGCGTGGTTGTGGCCTTGGCCTGCCTGATTCTGGCGAAAGTGGCCACCGTCCTGATGCCCATCTACTTAAAGCAGGTCATCGATGCTTTGAGTCTGCCGGCTACGGCGCTGATGCTGCCTGTGGCGGCGCTGCTCGGATATGGGGCGGTGCGGCTGGCCTCCAGTGCCTTGGGGGAAATCCGCGATGCCCTGTTTGCACGGGTAACGCAAGGCGCAGTTCGCCTGATTGCCAATAATGTCTTTCGGCATCTGCTGGATCTGTCACTGCGTTTTCATACCGAGCGCCAGACGGGTGGGTTAAGCCGGGATATTGAGCGGGGCACCAAGGGCGTCAGCTTTTTGCTCAATTTTCTGGTTTTCAATATTTTGCCCACCCTGCTGGAAATCGCCCTGGTGTGCGGCATTTTGCTCTGGCGCTATGACTGGACCTTTGCGGCCGTCACCTTGGGAACCATTGCGACTTATATTGTCTTTACCCTGCTGGTCACGGAGCGGCGCATGCGTTATCGGCGCACCATGAATGATCTGGACAGCCGTGCCAACTCCCGTGCCATTGATGCTTTGCTCAACTATGAAACCGTGAAGTATTTTGGCAACGAGGAGTATGAAATCAATCGTTATGACCAGAATATGGGTCAGTGGGTGCAGGCTGCCGTCCGTAATCAGGTATCGCTGAACCTGCTCAATATCGGGCAAGCCTCTATCATCAGTATTGGCGTTACCGCTTTGTTGTTCATGTCTGCGCAAGGGGTGTTGGCCGGATCCATGACGGTAGGGGATGTGGTGTTGGTCTCGGCCTTTCTGACTCAGCTGTACGCACCGCTGAATTTTCTGGGATTTGTATATCGCGAGATCAAGAACTCCCTGGCGGACATGGAGCGTTTGTTCTCCCTGCTGCGCCGCAAGCAGGAGGTGACGGACGCACCCAATGCCCAAGAGTTGTCCTGTACACAGGCCAGTGTGCGTTTTGAGAACGTCAGTTTTGCCTACGATAAGCGTCGCACGGTTATCCAGAACCTGAGTTTCGAGATTCCGGCAGGCAAGACGGTGGCCGTGGTGGGGGCTTCAGGGGCGGGCAAGTCCACCTTGTCGCGTCTGTTGTTTCGTTTTTACGATGTGACAGCCGGGCGGATTCTGTTTAATGACCGCGCGCTAAACGAGTGGACACAGGAGAGTCTGCGTCGCCATATTGGTATCGTTCCGCAAGACACGGTGCTGTTTAACGATACGATTTTGCACAATATTGCGTATGGTCGTCCCGATGCCAGCAAGGAGCAGATTGTTGCCGCTGCCCGTGCTGCCAGTATTCATGACTTTATTCAAAGCCTGCCGGATGGCTACGAGACCGTGGTGGGCGAGCGTGGACTGAAGTTGTCCGGGGGTGAGAAACAGCGCGTGGCGATTGCTCGTACCTTGCTGAAAAACCCGCCGGTGCTGATCCTGGATGAAGCGACCAGTGCGCTGGATACGCGTACGGAGCGGGCCATTCAGGCCGAACTCAATGAGATCGCCCGTGACCGTACCACCTTGATCATTGCCCACCGCCTGTCCACGATTACGGACGCAGATCTGATCCTGGTTCTGGAGCGTGGCCAGATCGTGGAGCAGGGCACGCACAACGAACTTTTAGCCCTGGATGGCGCCTATGCCCGTATGTGGAATATCCAGCAAAGTCTGCAGGGATAATTTGACCATATAGTACCAAAGCGGTACTATATGGTTCTACGACCTGTTCAGAGAGAAGGAATGCTGCGAATCAGTAAAATCATTGATTACGGCACTTTGGTGCTGACACACATGGCTGGCGATCCAGACCGTGTGTTCAGTGCGTCTGACTTGGCCGCCATCCTGGGTTTGGGCCAACCAACTGTCAGCAAGGTGCTTAAACTGCTGGGCCAGCATGAACTGGTAATCAGTAGTCGAGGCGCACGCGGAGGGTATGTGTTGGGCCGCCCCGCCAAACAGATAAGTGTAGCGCAGATTATTGATGCACTGGAAGATCAGCCCTTTGGCTTGACTGAATGTGTTGCCACTCCTGGAGCCTGTTCCGTGGAGTCAGACTGCCACATACGCAGTAACTGGCAGCGTATCAACGATATTGTCCGGCGTACCTTGGAAGAGGTCAGTGTTGCAGACATGATACGCGTGCCCGTTAACGAGTTTCCCCTGACACACAAGCCGGGTCCCGAATTGAAAAACAGAAACAAGGCGAACACCTCCAACGTGGAGTTAACCGAATGAGTACCGTCAACGAACATCTGGACACCTTCCTCGATCGTGATTACGAGGCAGGCTTTGTCACCGACATCGAGTCTGAAACCATACCGAAAGGTTTGAACGAAGACGTCATCCGTTTCCTGTCCGCGAAAAAACGCGAACCGGAGTTCATGCTGGAATGGCGCCTGGCTGCTTACCGCCAGTGGCTGACCATGAAGTACCCCAAGTGGTCGATTGTGGAGTACCCGCCAATCGACTTTCAGGACATCAGTTACTACTCCGCGCCCAAAAGCAAGGCCGATGGTCCCAAGAGCCTGGATGAGGTCGATCCGGAACTGTTGCGCACCTATGAAAAACTGGGTGTGCCCCTGCACGAACGCGCACGTCTGGCCGGTGTGGCCGTTGACGCCGTGTTTGACTCGGTCTCGGTGGCCACCACCTTCCGCAAGGAACTGGAAGAAGTGGGCGTGATCTTCTGTTCCTTTTCCGAAGCGGTACGTGAATATCCGGAACTGGTCAAAAAGTACCTGGGCACGGTGGTCCCTCCCAGCGACAACTTCTATGCCGCACTGAACTCGGCTGTGTTCTCTGATGGTTCCTTTGTGTACATCCCCAAAGGGGTGCGCTGCCCCATGGAGCTTTCCACTTATTTCCGTATCAATGCCCGCGACACCGGCCAGTTCGAGCGCACCTTGATCATTGCGGAAGAGGGCGCGTCGGTCAGTTACCTGGAAGGCTGTACGGCGCCGATGCGCGATGAAAACCAATTGCACGCTGCGGTCGTGGAGCTGGTCGCGTTGGACGACGCCAAGATCAAGTACTCGACCGTGCAAAACTGGTACCCCGGTGACAAGGACGGCGTAGGCGGTATTTACAACTTCGTCACCAAGCGTGGCGAATGCCGTGGCGCACGTTCGCACATCTCCTGGACGCAGGTTGAAACCGGCTCGGCCATTACCTGGAAATACCCCAGCGTGGTGCTGCGTGGCGATGACTCCCAAGGGGAGTTCTACTCGGTCGCCCTGAGCAATCACCGTCAGCAAGCGGACACCGGCACCAAGATGATCCATATGGGGCGCAATACCCGCAGCACGATTATCTCCAAGGGGATTTCGGCCGGCCAGGGCATCAATACCTATCGTGGTTTGGTGCGGATTACTCCCAAGGCAGAGAACGCCCGCAATTACACTCAGTGTGATTCGCTGCTGATTGGCAAGCGCTGCGCTGCGCATACCTTCCCGACAATGGAAGTGCAGAATCCCAGTGCCAGTGTGGAACACGAGGCGACGGCTTCGCGTATTGGAGAGGATCAGCTCTTTTATGCCATGCAGCGCGGCCTGACAGCCGAAGACGCCGTCTCCATGATCGTGAACGGCTTTTGTAAAGAAGTGATTAAAGAATTGCCCATGGAGTTTGCGGTCGAAGCACAGAATTTGCTCGGCGTCAGCTTGGAAGGCAGTGTAGGTTAAGGAGAATAATGAAATGCTGACGATTAAAGATTTGCGCGCTTCGGTTGAAGATAAACCTATCCTTAAAGGCCTGAACCTGGAAATCAAACCCGGTGAAGTTCACGCCATCATGGGTCCGAACGGCTCGGGCAAGAGCACCTTGTCCCAGGTTCTGGCGGGTCGTGAAGACTACACCGTGGAAGGTGGTTCGGTTGATTGGCTGGGTCAAGACCTGCTGGAAATGAAGATTGAAGACCGCGCCCGTTCCGGTCTGTTCCTGGCATTCCAGTACCCCATCGAAATTCCCGGTGTGTCCAACGCCTATTTCCTGCGTGCTTCGGTGAACGCCGTGCGTCGTCATCAGGGTCTGCCTGAGCTGGACGCCATGGACTTCCTCAAGCGCGTGAAAGAGGAAATGAAGATTGTAGGTATGCGTGAAGAGTTTCTGTACCGCTCGGTGAACGAAGGCTTTTCCGGCGGCGAAAAGAAACGCAATGAAGTTCTGCAAATGAGTCTGCTGGAGCCCAAGCTGGCCATTCTGGACGAAACCGACTCCGGTCTGGATATTGACGCTTTGCGCGTGGTGGCTGACGGCGTGAACCGTCTGCGTTCCCCCGAGCGTTCCTTGCTGGTGATCACTCACTACCAACGTCTGCTGGATTACATCGTGCCTGACTTTGTGCACGTTTTGGCCGGTGGCAAGATCATTCGTTCCGGTGGCCGTGAGTTGGCCCTAGAACTGGAAGAGCGTGGCTACGGCTGGGTGCTGGAACAAGCAGAGGCCGAACAGAAAGCCAAGGGAGCTGCGGTATGAGTCTGCCGGATTGGGTCAACAGCTTTGCCGCTCAGGCTGCACAAGCACCTGGAGCCGGTCTGCCATGGCTAAGCGCTGTGCGTCAGCGTGCGCTGGAGCGTTTCGAACAAGAAGGCTGGCCAACCACACGCATTGAAGCCTGGCATCACACCTCCTTGGCTTTGCTGGAACAACAAAGCTTCGCACCACGCAAATCAGCGTCGGCAGCGGAGCTGGTGGCGTCGGTGCGCCAACAAGAGGACGGGTACTTCCTGGTCTTTGTGGATGGTCACTACGATGCGGCGCTGTCGCACCTGGATGAATTGCCCGCTGGTGTGCGTTTGGCGTCGCTCAGCGCCTGTCTGGAGCGCGATGCAGACTGGTTGCAGCAGGCTTACGGTGATGAGTCCCAGGGCGCTTCGACCGCAGCCTTGAACCTGGCCTTGGCTCAGGATGGTGCCGCCTTGCATATCGCCGCTGGCAAGCACCTGGAGCAACCGGTCCATTTGGTTTTTGTTCGCACCCAAGGGGGCAGCGCCAGCTTTACGCGTAACCTGATCTCTCTGGAGTCGGGTGCCAGTGCAACGGTGGTTGAGCACTACGTAGGTCAGGACGGCATGGATGCGTCCTTGAGCAGCGTCGTGACTCGTCTGAACGTGGCTCCAGATGCCAATCTGACGCACATGAAGTTGCAGCAGGAAGCGCTGCAAGACTTTCACCTGGCGGCCATCGATGTGCAGCAAGGTCGCGGCTCGGTATTCAATTCGCACTCGCTGTCCTTCGGTGCCCGTATTGCCCGTAACGATATTGCTACCGTTTTCAACGGCGAGCGTTGCGAAACCTTGTTTAACGGCTTGTACTTTGTGGATGGTCGTCGTCATGTCGACCACAACACACTGATTGACCATGCCCAGCCCAACTGCCAAAGTCGTGAGTTCTACCGCGGTATTCTGGCAGACACCGCCCGCGGTGTGTTCAGTGGTCGTGTGCTGGTGGGCAAGGGTGCCGATGGTACGGATTCGGTACAGCGTTCGGACAGCTTGCTCTTGTCCAAGATGGCGCGGGCAGATTCCCGCCCCGAGCTGGAAATCTACGCTGACGACGTCAAGTGTGCTCACGGGGCCACGGTGGGCCAACTGGATGCCGATAGCCTGTTCTATCTGCGCTCGCGAGGCATGAGCATGGAAGATGCCCGCAATATGCTGATTTATGCATTTGCCGCCCAGTCCTTGGAGCGCATTGCGTCTGAAAGCCTGCGTAGCCGTGCCACTGTCGGTATTAATGCGTTGTTGCCGGGCGGGCTCGCCCTTGGAGATCTTGCATGAATGCGCCCATGCCCGTAACTGCTGCTGGTTTGCTGAATCACCGCGAGGATTTTCCCATCCTAGCCCGCCCGATCCGGGGGCAACGCTTGTCCTATCTGGATAACGGTGCGACGACGCAAAAGCCGCGTTCGGTCATTGAGGCCGAGGCGCGATTCTATGAGCAGTCCAATGCGAATATCCATCGGGGTGTGCATTGGCTGTCTCAACATGCTACTGAGCTGTACGATCAGGCCAGAAGTACAGTGCGGGCATTTCTGAATGCCGCCCGTGATGAAGAGATTGTATTTACGCGTGGCACCACGGAATCCATTAATCTGGTCGCCTACAGCTGGGGCATGGATAACTTGAAGGCAGGCGACGAGATCTTGCTGACAGGTCTGGAGCATCACTCCAACATCGTGCCCTGGCAGCTGGTTGCCCAGCGTACCGGCGCCATCATCCGCGTGGTGCCCGTGCTGGACAACGGTGAATTGGATCAGGAAGCATTCCAGCAACTGCTCAATGAGAAAACCCGCCTGCTGGCCGTGGTCCATGTCTCCAATGCGCTGGGGACGATTAACCCCATTGCTGAAATGACGCGTCAGGCCCATGCGGTCGGCGCCAAGGTGCTGGTGGATGGTGCCCAGTCCGTCCCCCACGGTGTGGTGGACGTGCAAGCCCTGGATGCCGATTTTTATACATTTTCGGCTCACAAGCTTTACGGGCCAACCGGCATGGGCGCCTTGTATGTGCGCTACGACATTTTGGACAGCATGTCACCCTGGATGGGTGGCGGTGACATGATCACCACTGTCAGCTTTGAAAAAAGCAATTACGCGCCCGTGCCGCAGCGTTTTGAAGCGGGGACGCCCAATATCGCTGGTGCCATTACCATGGCTGCCGCCATCGATTATTTGATGCGTATTGGCATGCAGCGTATTGCCGACCACGAAGCACTGCTGCTGGATTACGCCACCGAAGCCTTGCTGGCCATGCCTGGCATTCGCATTATCGGGACGGCGGAACACAAGGCTGGGATTGTGTCTTTCCTGGTTGACGGTATTCATCCGCACGACCTGGGTACTATCCTGGATATGGATGGGGTAGCAGTGCGTGCCGGTCACCACTGTGCCATGCCTTTGATGACGCGGTTTGGCATCCCGGGTACGGCGCGTGCTTCTTTTGCCCTGTACAACGATTACGCTGATATTGATGCTTTGCTGGGCAGCCTGCGCAAAGCGCAAAAACTATTTGGAGTTGGCTAAATGAGCCAGGATTTCAACGGGCTGCGCGAGCTTTACCAAGAGGTCATTTTCGACCACAACCGTAGCCCGCGTAACTTTGAAGTAATAGAAAATGCCAGCCATTTCGCCAATGGCCACAACCCTTTGTGTGGGGATCAGCTGGCGGTGTATGCCGTTGTCGAAGACGGCATTGTGCAGAAAGTCAGCTTTGTGGGTCATGGCTGTGCCATTTCCAAGGCGTCGGCGTCCTTGATGACCGAAGCTGTTAAAGGTCTGACTCTGGCTGAGTTTGAGTCGCTCTTTCAAGATATGCATGCCATGCTGACAGAGGCTCATCCAGATCGGGACCTGGGCAAGCTGGAAGTGTTATCGGGTGTGCGTGAATTTCCTGCACGGGTTAAATGTGCCACGTTGGCCTGGCATACCCTGCACAACGCCATCAATCAGGCCAAAGAAACCGCGCAAACGGAATAAAGGCGCAAGCAAGCCATGAGTTACTTTGAACGACATGATGTGCTGGTCAGTCGGGACTGCCCGGCAGTGAGCATTCCTTACGGCGCTCCCGTCACCATCGAGGCGGGGTGTACGGCGACGATTACCCAGAAACTGGGTGGTAGTTATACCGTCATGGTGGAAGGCAATCTTTACCGGATTGAGGGCGTCGATGCCGATGCCTTGGGTTTTGAGTCTCAGGACAAGCCTGAGGTCTTTGTCCCTGAACTGCCGCTGAGTGAAAAAACCATTGAAGATGCCGCCTGGATTGTACTGTCCAGTGTGTACGATCCCGAGATTCCGGTTGATATCGTCAATCTGGGACTGGTGTATGCCTGTCACGTGACTAAGACGGGGCCCGAAACCTTTTCCATTACGATGGAAATGACGTTGACAGCCCCCGGCTGCGGAATGGGGACCATGATTGCGGACGAGGCTCGCTACAAGCTGGAAACGATTCAGGGTGTCGAGAAGGCCGTGGTTGATCTTGTCTGGGACCCGCCGTGGAGTCGTGAGCGAATGAGCGAATCCGCCCGTTTGCAACTGGGTATGTTGTAATTTTGAAAAGCCTGCGATCAGCAGGCTTTTTCCATGTGGGAGCTGGGCATCCCGAGCCTGGCCCCTTTGGAAACCGCGCGATAGACAGCCTCGTTGCGATTATGTACGTTCATTCGTATATAAAGGGTTTCGGCATGCGCCTTGGCCGTGGCCGACGAAATATTCAACTGCCGGGCCACGCCCTTGATGGTCATGCCACGAGCCAATAGCACAAGCACCTCGTACTGGCGAGGCGTCAGACCCAGTAGCCGTGCTTCGTCAAGAGGGTCGATTTCTCGATTGACGGGTGGCCAGCGTTCAGGTTCGTAGGACGTAATCAGCCTGTCGGGCTCCGCTTTAGAAGGCAATGGGCTCGAAGGCTGGTTTGTAGGCGTGGCCATTGAGGTCGGTTGACGCTGGGGCGCAGGCGATGGAAAACAGGAACCGCCTGCCAATACCAGATTGATGGTAGCCGCCATCAATTCCGGCGTGGCGGTCTTGAGTAAATGCCCCATGACGCCGGCAGGCATGTCCTGAATTGCCGGTAAGGCGTAGTGGGATTCGGCCATCAAGAGTACGGCGCTAGGCTGCAGACTGCGGCGTACATCAGCTAGCAGCTTCATACAGGCCTCGGCGGAAGGTACCGACAATAGCAGCAACTCACAACGTCGTGTTTGCAGACCTGTCTCCATTGACTCGTAGTCCATGCTGAGCAGTTCCGCGCTGGGCAGAGTGTCTGCCAGCAGTCGTATGATACCTAACCTGAATAAGGTGTGTGGTTCCACGACGATAATTGTTGTCATTTTGTATCTCCCTCACTGCGTATATAGGCTCTATGTCATTGTGTTGAATAAGCCTTTTGTTGGGTTGCGTGTGTCATTTTCTTTGGTAGTTATGTGTGTTTTCGTTTCTCTATACCCGTTGTGCGGCCTAATTATCCGGCGGCGAGTCGCACTCAGGGCTGACGAATTATTTGAAATTGTTAAAAATGTTTTGTATTTGTCAAAATTTGATGTTTTAAATGTCAGTTTGTGCCGAAAAGCGCGGATTGGCTATTTGAATAGCCTTATAAATTCGGGTTACTCCTACGCTCCATAACCCTTAAATCCCTTACGTATCAATGATTTGAGGGTTGTCAGCGGCGCCTACTATATAACATATTGCCGCTGACAGGTGGCTTACATTAGCCGGTTAATGCTGGTTGACATACGCATTGTTGAAATTACCCGTCTGGGTGACGGTGCTGTTATGGTTTAGGCCGCTTTGCACCACTTGGGCGCGGTTGGCCCAACCGTTCTGCGTTACCGACGAATCCAGGTTGAAACCGACCTGGGTAACCACGGCCGTGTTGTAGCCGCCGCCCTGACTGATGTAGGAGTCGTTGCCGATACCCGCTTGGGAGTTGTAGGCGTCATTGCCCAGGCCACTTTGGATGATGTTGCTGTCGTTGCTGTAGCCGGTCTGTTCAGTAACAGCTTTGTTATGCGAGCCGCTCTGGATAATACTGGCATGCAGGCGATCCGAATTGCCCCTCCACGTCCCGGTTTGGCTGATGGTGGCATCATTCTTGTGGCCGCCACCCTGGACGATAGAGGCGTTCGAGTTGGAGACATTCCACTGATCGATCACGCCGTTGTCGTACTTGCCGCTATCGGTGATGCTGGCCGTCGAGCCCGTGCTTTTATATTGATTGATGTATGCATCCCCTTTGTATCCCGACTGGGTAATGAAGGCGTTGACATTGCTGCTGTTGTTTTGCTCGATGACCGAGTCGTTGCGCTCGCCGCTGTCGTTGATGACAGCCAGTGCGTCACGGGTTCGGTATTGATTGACATAGGCATCGCCCATTTGCCCCGTTTGGTTTACCCAGGCTTGGTCACCGGCGCTGCGGACTTGTTCCACAACCGCCTTATTGTCCGAGCGCAATTGCTTGATGCCGATTTGCGACCCATTGGCCTCCCATTGGCTGGCGAAAGCGTCGTTGCGATTGCGCGATTGAGTGATGGTGATCGTGGAGTTGCCGCCGCTGCGGCTTTGTTCCACCACGGCCTTGTTGTCGTTGCCGTTGATGACCTTCACGGTAGTGCGAACCGTACCGTTGTCCCACTGATTGATGTAGTCGTCGTTGCGGTCTCCCTTCACGTCGATGCTCGCGTTGGCGTTGGTGTTGTGGTTTTGAAGAACTACACCTTTATTAAAGCTGCCGGTCTGCGTCACGGTGGCGTTGTCAGCCAGCGCCAGTGTGGGCAGGGCCAGCGCGGTGCCCAGGGCAATAGCCAATGTGGACAGTTTGCCGTTCATATACTTCTCCTCAGTGCATGTCGAAGACCGTTGTCAGGAAAGAGAGCGGTGGCCGGTCTTCTCGGAACCACCGCGCTGTCTGCTCGTGTTCAACTGCCGGAGACGGGGGCGGTCTGCACCTCATCACTTGTGGCAGCATTGGCTTGCGCGGCTTGAGGATCGACCACAGCGGCCTGGGTGCGCAGGTTGCGGTAAGTTTCGTTTTGCTTCATGTAGTTCTGCACGATGGGGTTGTTACGGTCAGCCTCGTTTTGCAGGCGCCATTGACCTTCCCTCATGCCTTGCACGATCAGATGCACAACCGCCGATTCAATTGCCTCTTTGACCGATAGCTGAGCCGGTTCGTTGTTGGTCACCCCTGCCTCGATTTCCAGCAGGTCTTTGAAGTTCACGAACTTGTAGACGCTAGGGCGGATTTCGTAGGAAAAGATGGTCTTGGTGGTGGACACGCTTTGCAAAATGTTGCCGGTGCGTACATCAATGGCGCGTAGGTTGACTGTGACTTGGTCGACCCGATACTGGGTAGACAGGCCTACGCCTAGAAAGCGTGCGCCCGCGCCGCCGGTGCGCACATTGCTTTCATAGGAGATGATGCCTCCGTCCATCATGATTTCGGCCGGGGCCAGCGGGGGGATATTAATGGCGGTGCGTTGGCCGTTTTCTTGCGATCCGTCCAGGGCGCGCACGATGCGCCGCTCGGTCAGCAGTTCCTGTAAGCTTTCGCGCTCGACCGGAGTGAACCAACGCGAATCACGCAAGGCTTTGACCAGTAGGGCGGCGGCTCCCTGGGTGACTGAGGTGGAAAAGGAGCTGTCCGGATTGGGCTTGTATTGGCCAGTCTGGTCACGAAACCCATAGACGGCCACGGTCAGGCGCTGCGCGGGCGCTGGCAGCTCCAGCAGATCGTGCGTGGCTGGCGAGGCGGGCGTCAGGTAGGCGGAACTTTTGACGTCGGCGGGGGTGGAGGGCAGGGCACAGGCCGCCAGGGCCGAGGCCATGGCCAGCACGCCGAGCAGGCGCGCTGGGCGGGCGTTCAGGATGGTCAACGGGCTCATCATGGCTGCATCACCCGGAAAGTAGTGGAAGCGCCGGTGATCCGGTCCGTGGTGGTGATCGTCAGTGCTCCGCCGCCGACATCAACGACGCTGACCGTAAAGCTGCCGGTCTCGAAGGTGCCCGGTACAAATTTTCCATTGCTGTCCACAAACTGTGAGGATGCGGCCGAGGCCAGACGGCTGAGTACCGAGCGCTCCAACTGATCGTTGAAGTCCTGGAAGGGGGTGCGCTGCTCAAAGGTCGAACTCAGGTCTTCGGCTGCTGGGTCCGTGTGCTTGTTGGTGACCTGGGCCGAGTTCAGTAGCCACTGCCCATTGAGCGGGCTGCCGCCGAAATTCGGATTGACAGGGGTATAGATCAGTTCGGTCGCATGGACGGGGGCAAATAGCGAACCGGCCAGCAGAGCGGAGGCAAGGGGCAGGAAAGTCTTCACGTTATGTCTCTCTTATTAAAGTTCGTCCGGTGCAAGGTCCGGGTTGTTGGTCAGTACGCGTTCGATTTCGCTTTTATTGACGTTTTCCAGAACCAGATCTACGGCTCGCTCACTGGTCTTTTTTGTGCCGGAGCGCGCCGGTGCGAGAAAAGCGTGATACATGCGCTGGCGGCGGTATTCGACCCAGATTTCGCTACCCCAGCGGGCCGACGGTCGTTCCACCACCGTCAGGGTGAAAGGACTGGCACCGCTGAGCTCGCGCCAGCGATTGCTGAAGTAGCGGTAAAAGTCGTGCCCTTGCACCGTTACGGTGCGGTTGATGACGATGCCCGAGAGCGGATCGTCAAACAGGTTCTTGCGTACCACTTCAGCCTGCTGGATGGCTTCCATGAAGTTGGCCGGTTTGGGCTTGCCGGTGCCTTTGCCGGGTTGTGCTTCGCTGCTGCCCATAACACACAGCATTGCCAGCAGCACGGCCCCTTGTTGGTATGGTTTTGTCATTGCAGCACCTCTTGTTCCCTCGCCTTACGGCTTGATACATCGGCGTTACTGACTATGGTAGAGATGGTCACCTGCATTTACATGAGCCGCATTCCCTAGGCTGTTTACCCTTGCGCAGGGTTGTCTGGCATCGGTACTACTGATTCGGCGTAGGCTGTTTGGAGTAAGCGCGAGGATGAAAGATCAGCGGTGCCAGCGGTTTTTCGTCGCGGGTGCCGGTGGCCTGCTGCATGGGCAGCGGATGGGCTGCCTCCACATGCTGTACCGCGCCGTCCTGGGCGTTGTAGAGGACGACGATGCGGCTGTGGCGCACGGTATCGATCTGCTCGGGGTCAAAGTGCGGCAAGGGAGGCTGCTTGGCGCGATGCGAGCGGCTGCGGTGACGGTACAGGGCCTGACGAAGGCGGCGCTGCTGGCGCTGATGCCGCCGCCAGCGTGACCAGGCCAGCAGCAGCAAACCGTTGGTCAGTAAAACCGCCCCGTAGAATAGAAAGGTGGCCAGGGTCGGGAAGATCGGGTCCAGCTGTTTGTAGCCGGCTTTGTCCATGGAGTGATTGATCAATAGGAGCAAGCCTTTGGCGATCAGGTAACTGAAGGCGAACCAGCCGGCGATGGTCAGCAGACGGTCTATCCAGCGAGTGATGGGATGGCGTTGGGTCGTAATGATCATGACAGCTCCTTGATGCCCCGGTCAGGGCTGCTCCAGCGGGCGCGTTTGCGACGCAGGCGTAGCATGACCATGGGAAAACTCCACAGTGTGGTTAAGAAATTGATCAGCCAGTACACAAATGGGTACCAGATGATCCAGAACATGGTCAGGGGCAGATCGGGCTCGTAACGGCGGTCGATCCAGATGCTGATGGCAAATTGCAGCAGGCACATGCCGGCCAGTACCATACCCGTGAACGAGGGCGGGAAAAGGCCGTCGATCTGGGTTGCAGCGGGCAAGGGGAGCATGAGCCCAAGCAACCAGACCAGCATCGCCACGCCCAGGGCGAAACTCCATAAAGTCGAGCACAGGTATTCCAGACTGAGCGGCCACATGCCGCGATTTTCCCAGCGCAGCACCTGCGGGGTGTATTTCAGGAAAGTTTCCGCACCGCCCTGAGCCCAGCGCAAACGTTGCTTGAACAGGCCCTTCAGTGTTTCGGGCATCAGTACCCAGCACAGTGCGCGTGGCTCATAGAACACCTGCCAGCCGGCCAACTGCAACTTCCAGGTCACATCGATGTCTTCGGTGATCATGTCCAGACTCCAGTAGTCCACTTCCTCCAGGGCCTGGCGACGAAAGCCTGCGATCACCCCAGAAATCGTGAAGATCTTTCCGTAAACGCGCTGCGTGCGTTTGATCAGCCCGATGATCGAGGAGAATTCGCCTACCTGGATGCGGCCAATCAGGGTAGAGCGCGTGCGGATGCGCGGATTGCCGGTAGTGGCACCGACCTGCGGGTGGCGCAGCATGGGGGCGACCAGGTAATTGACGCCTTCCGGGTCCAGGTAGGCATCCCCATCTATACATACGAAGTAATCGCCGCTGGCGCTCATGGCGCCCATGCGCAGGGCCAGGGCCTTGCCTTGGTTCTGGGCCAGGTGAACAACGCGTAGCTTGTCGTGCTCCTCGCTCAGTGCGTTGAGCACTTGGGCGGTCTGGTCGCTAGAGCCGTCGTTGATGGCGATGACTTCGATGTTGGGATAGACCTGGTTCAGCGCGGACAGAATGGTATGGCGGGCGTTGGCCTGTTCGTTAAAGCAGGGGATCAGGATGCTAATCAGCGGCATACCTTCCAGTGCGGGTGGGGCGTGTGGTTTATAGGTCCAGCGGCGTTCGTGCTGGAACCAGAAGATCAAGCCACCGCCTATCCATATGCCCGACATGAACAGCGGGTACATGAAGATGAAGTAGAGCAGCAGGTGGCTCGTCAGGGCGACGGTGATTCCCAGAGGGATACCGACGATCAGGCACAGGGCCAATAGGGCGATCAGTCGTTCAATCATTTTTTGTTGGATACCAGTCAATCGTGATTTCCGGACGAATCACGTTCATCTTGGGCTGATTGTTGACAAAGTCGTCTGGGTAATAGCCGACATGTCGCGCCCCTCTTGCTGTCAGTGCATTGAGCCAGCCGGCCACCAGGCGGGAGTCCAGAGGACGGGGTGGCTGATCTTGGCCGGGCCAATCTACGGATTGCACTTCAAACACGGTGCGGCGCAAGCCCTCTGGGTGGCTGGCTACCTGATCGACCAGCTCGTTTAGCCAGGACACGGCATGCTGATCGTGGATGCCTTCCATGCGGGGCATGGCCATCACGGCAGTCCAGTCGTAGGCTTGCAGAAAATCGTTCAGGTTCTGTGCGAACCACTGTTCGCTGTGAGGTTGCAGAACCGGCAGGGCGTACATATTGCGGGCCGTACTGATCTGTGGGCCGCGCTGTTTGCGCACCCGATCAGCCAGTTCCTGGGTCAGGTCGATCAGGGTTTGGGATTTAAAGCGCGTCCAGCGCTCAAACTGCTCGGGATTGGCGCGTATCACTCCTATGTCCCTGCCAAAACCAGCTTTTTCGTAGGCGTCCAGGGCGACGGGTGAGGCATCTTCAAAGTCGGTCAGTGTGGCATCGTCATGGAATACGACGCCAAAGAAGATAGCGCTGCGTCCCAGGTCTTCATACAGATCGCCCATGATCTGGTGAGTGCGCGGGTCAAAGGGGGACAGGCGGCGGTAGCCTTGTGCGGGCAGGGAAGGCGGGCTGCCGTCGGCACGCCATTGCAGTACGTGTTGCGCCGGCTCGACCGTCTCGATGGCCAGCACGGGCATCCATGCAAAGACATTGACATGGGCGCGCGAACTTAATTGCCAGGCCGCACGGTTGAACAGGTCGGCGCGCATGGGCAGGTGGCGGTTGGGGAAGTAAACCGCGCGCACCAGGCCATCGCCTGTGGGGTCGGCGAAGGCTTGCAGATAGACACTGCGTGGTTTCAGGTCTGCTATACGTTGCACCAGGGCGCTCAAGTTGCGTTCCATCTGCGCCGGATCGGGGTCATACACATAATCCAGATCCACATGGACGACGCGTTCGGCCTGACGGTCTTCACGGGCAGTGATAAAGCCTGCAAAGGTGCTGATGTCCGGGTCGTTATCCACTAGATAGCGCGGCATATTCATCAGGTCGTGGACGTTGGCCACGCCGTCGGTCAGCGTCAGGGCCATCTGATAGCCTTCTTGCTCCAGAATTTGCAGGCCCAGACCACTGATCCGGCCGTAGGGCCAGACCCAGACGCGCGGCGTCTTGCCAGCGTGCTGTTTGACCCGGGCGCTGATAGCCCGCACGTCCTCGCGAAAGCGGGCGGTGTACTCGGCATCGGTCTCGTAGCGTTTCTGATCGGTCAGATAGCGATGCGCGGCAGCCACCGGCTGAACATTGCCTTGTGGGTTGGCGATGGCACCGTAATGCATGTTTTGGGTGTGCGCGCCGATTTCTACTAAACCGGAGTTGGCCATTTCGTTGACCTGCGCCCAGTGCAAAAAGCGCGAGCGTTCGGTGGAAAGTCCGCCGAAGTCCACTTTTTCGTTGTCGGGGGTGTCCAACCATTTGCCGACCGGGGCCAGCAGCGCAGGCCAGTGATAGGCTTTGAGCAGCGGGAACACGCGGGTATAGAAGCTTTGGTAACCGTCGTCAAACGACAGCAGCACCGCCTTTTCAGGAAGAGGCTCCACACCGAGGCGAGCGCGCATAATTTGCTCCACGCTGACCGGCACATAGTCGTTCTCCTGTAACCAGGAAAACTGCTGTCGAAGGTGCTCGGTGCTCACGCTTAGATAAGCCTGATTGGGGTCGCGGTCTTCTACATCGTGATAGGCGATGATGAGCAGTTCATCGTTGCGCCAGGGCTGTTCCTGTTGTTCAAGGCGACGCTGCTCGGGCGGCACATACAGGGCAGGCGGGCTAGTGCTGCAGGCGGATAAAAGGGCGCTGAAGGCTACTATCAGAAGGGGCAGGATTCGTGTGCTCATTGTCGTGGCCGCTTAGAATTTGATCTTGAGTTCAACCATGCCGCTGTACTGCTGTTCCCGCTGGCCGTCATAGGGGCGGGACAGGGCCTGCAGGCGCAGGCCGACTTCCAGATCGCGGTCGCGCTGGTAGTTCAGTTCGTAGGCGACGGAACCTACGGCGCCACTGCCATAGCCGCTTTGGTGATGTAGGCCCACACCCAGTGTCAGGGCCTGGGTCAGGCGCTCGTCGTAGTGTTGGTAAATCAGGTGCTCCAGACGTAGGGCAGGCACAGCCATATATTCGCGCCGTGGGCTGTAGTAGGGTCTGTCTTCGTCTTTGTTGGCGGAAGCCCATAGTTCCAGCTGGGCGTCGGCCTTGAGGCGCGGGCGGGTGTAGATGCGTTGGTTACCGGTGATCTGCAGGCTCTGACGTACGTTGTCGTCAGAGAATTTAGTCCCGGTGTAGGCGGCTTGCACCCACTGTTCGGGGCCGTTTTGCCAGCGCAGCCGTACTTGTCCCTGGTTGGCCGTGATGCCTGCGTCCAGAGCGCGATTCGGAATATCCAGGGTACGGTAATCCAGGGTGCCGCCGATGCTCCAGTGATCATTCAGCTCGTGATCGACCTGCAGGCTGGCCCCCATTTTGTTGCCCTGGCCCGCGTTCTGGTTGTTGATCATTAATTGCGACTGCCAGTCGCGGCCGCGGTACTCCAGACCGGCTCCCTGCCAGAACACGTTGTGGCCAAGCTCGTCGTTGGTATCCAGATGCCCGGCCAGGGCGGTGACGCGCCAGTTGTAGTCGATGGGGGCGCTGTACCATTGCGCCTCAGTGCGTATGCCGTCATTGCCCGAGACATCGCCCCCGTTGCTCTTTTCAAAACCGCTGCGCAAAATCAGTTCGTTCTTGCGGTAGGTTTGCCAGTCTTTGTCCAGTTCGGTGACCCGCATATTGGTGGGGTAGTGCGCTTTTGCATACGCTAATAGTTCTTCGGCCTGGCGGTATTCGTGCAGGTCCATGGCGGTCTGGGCCTGGCTGATGATGACGTCTTCTTGACGCGGAGCGTAGGTTTCGGCGATCTTCAGATTGCGTTCCGCCGCCCTTGGCATGTTCGATATGCGCTGAACGTCGGCTAGCGGCACGCGCAGGTTGACGTTACTCGGTGCCTTCGCACTGGCCTGGGCCAGATTTTCGCGTGCGTCCTTGAGCAAACCCGTATAGGTATAGAGCGAGTTTTTTAAAATCAAGGTGTCGGTATAGCCCGGATTGGGCTGGGCGATGGGATTGCCGCGTAACCAGCGAGTGGCGGGCATGTCTTTTTCCATGCGCTCGGCCAGTGCCAGTGCCTGGTCTTCGCGGCCAGATTCCAGCAAGGAAAAGGCTAATCCGGTTTGATAGCGTGTGCGTGTTTTTTCGTCAAGCGAGGGTTCGGCCAACGCCCGTTCGTAGCTGGACACAGCTTGTTCGGGGTGGCGGGCGCGCAGTTGCAGAGCTCCTAGCGAGGCGTAAGCATAGCTCGGATATTGGGCCGCCCGTTCGGGGGCAATGTCCACTGTCGAGGGGGCGTCTTCGCGTGCGTCCACAGCAATCAGGCGGTCGCCACGAATGCGGCGTGCGAAAGCGGGATTGCCCAGAAAGCTGCCGCTGTCAGCCAGCCTGTCTTGCAACGCGATGGCTCGGTTGGCAATCACAAAGCGTTCGGTCAGTGTGCGTGTGGGCTGGGGCGATAGCCGGGTCAATTCAGCAGCATAGTCGGCCTGACTGTCAGCCATGTCTGCGTTCGAGAAGATGCCGGGATGCTGTGTTTGCCATTCCATCGCCTGACGATGTAGGCCGGCGGCATGCAGGGACTGGTCATAATCCCGGATGACATCGATTTTGTCGGGCTGGACAGCCAGGGCATCCTGGCTGACGCGCAGGGCGTCGTAGTTCTGGCCGGCAGCGCGGTAGATGTAGCTGCGGGTCAGCAGGTAATTGGTATTTTCACGTGTGGCCGGCCTCAGTTGCTGGGTGCAGCTCAAGGCCTGGGCAGTCAGGCCGGCATCGGCCAGGCTCATACACAGGCCCATGGTGAAGGCCGTTTGCTGTGGAAAGCGCCGCACTCCTTCCCGATACAGGGTTTGGGCGGGAGCCCATTGGCGCGTATCTTTGTGGGCGCGCGCGACCAACAGCAGGACATCGGCCGGCAAAAGCTGCTTGGTCGGCCAGTTTTCGTACAGACGGATGACCTCTTGCGGCTGACCTGCCCAGGCATGAATGCGCATCAGATCAAGCTGGGCACGCATCTCTTGCGGATGTTGTTGCTGGTACTGCTGCAAGCCGACGATGGCAGATTGATATTGGCCTTGGCGTGCCTGTTTGATCCAGTCCTCATAGGAGGCGGCATGCAGGCTATTGTTACACGCGGTCAGGACGAGCAGGGTTAAGGAATCCAGCCCACACCGGCGCAAAAACGAAGTTTTGGCTGGAAAGAGGCCGACGTTTTGCAGAGCACGTCTTTTTAGTGAACGCCTGGACACTTCTCTTCCCCTTGTTATTTGTATATACTTCGGCCCACTGTTCGTTATTGAGCGGTCAGAAGGGTCTTGAGGGGTATCCTAGGAGTCTGGGTCTCTGGCAGTAATTGGCCTTTTGATGTAAACCATCTGGTTTTTTGTAGTAAGCCACTCGGCCTAAGCAAAACCTTTTTCAAAAAAAGCTTGCACAACAGAAAAAACAGGGTTATAGTTTAATTCTTTCGGGGCGTAGCGCAGCCTGGTAGCGCACTTGCATGGGGTGCAAGGGGTCGAAGGTTCAAATCCTTCCGTTCCGACCAAATTTGAAAAGGCCTACAGCATTTTTGCTGTAGGCCTTTTTTAATTGCGGTGGAATAGTCGTGGGATTGCAGTTTTCCCTATTGCCCACGCAGTGGTTAAAGCATGATACGGGTGGTGCCTTGGTTTTGTGCGTTTGTTTGATAGACGGAAGATAAACAAGCTATTTATTGGTTTATGGCCTATCCTGTACAACTGCCCTGACATTTGTTGGGGCTGCCATTGACCAACGGAGGTCACAATGGACAAGAGAGTCAAACGGCCTAAGAAGCCCAGTACACGCAAGTCTGAGATTGCGCCGCCGCACGCAGCATGGCCGACTCAGGCTCCTAATGATGGGATCAAGCGCGCCAGTGCTGCTCATGATCACAGACATATGGGAAGAGGTGCGGCACGGGGTAGATAAACCCCTTGAGGCTTGAGTCACCCATCTATCCTGTTAGAGAAAAGGCCTGCAATGACACTCTTGCAGGCCTTTTTTCATAAGCTGTTTTCCGCAGCGCGTCACCGTTGAAAATCGTGCAACATACCTTGCAATAGCATCAAGCCCTGTTGCAAGCCTCGGGATGTTGAGTGCGTTAAGTTGCACTGTGATGCACGGGTGGCTAGTTAAAAACGGATTGATCGTTTTGTACTGGAGGAGGCAGGCGAGGTTTTTTGTCGCCGATTGGCTCATCGGTTGCAGGCGGAGTTAGATCGTCTTCGCGAATCCTTTCGATTTCGACAGGACGTTTGTCGCGTGGATCTGGGAGAGTGGGCTCGTCCGGGTCTGCGGCCGAGCGAAGGGGGAAGCGAAGCAAGTCAGCTTGTCTTCCAACGGAGCGGAGATAGTGTGTCATAGACACTCCTGCCAGGACTGACGTGATGCCTTTCAGAGGATCTGAGGAGCCGCGCCAGTAGCGCCTTCAAGTTGATGTCGAGAAGGTCTACTCTCATACTAGGCTGATCCTGTACGTCCCCACCATGATAATTTGTAAATCATTGTATTTTAAGGGAAAGCCGGGTCTCTGCGCATTGCTGGAAGCACGCCTGAAAGGCTGGGGGGACTATACTGACCTCTCATTTAACTGTCGGCAGGAGAGGGAGTTATGCATACAGAAGTGTCATCAGGAGGTGGGCAATGGGATGATGATGGTGGATCTCAATTAAAAGCCCTGGCAATAGCAAGAGCCGTTGATCAGTTAGATGAAGACGATCGGTTGATACTTGGTTTTTTAGGGGCGTCTCTATTGAGTTTGTGGGATGATTTGCCTGCCAGCGAACAGCAGCGTTTGTTGAATAGCCAAGCTGTCAAAAGTGCATTTGATAAAGCAGAAATTAAGACTCGCATTCAGCGGTTGCAAGCGCATTTCAAGCGATGAAAATAGTCATTTGTCCGCTCAGGCTGTGTCGCTTCAGTCTGTGGGGCGTTGCTTCTGTTATTTTTGAGTACAAAAAAGCCCGCTCTATGGCGGGCTCTTTTTCTATTGCAGTAATCAGTTATATCCAGGGGGCTGCGTTTCTACAATGTTCTTTGCGCCCATATAAATGGGTTCATTGGGATGCTCAGTGCAGTAGTTACGCATCCGTTGTGCAATCTGCGCTGGAGTCAGGCGGATTTGTCCGTTTTGCGGTCTGTGAAGATTGGTTGCGGATATAAAGCCTTGCACCCAGGACATATAAGCCAGACTCATCGTGGCAAAAAGCTCGCCATCCGAAGGATCTTTCCACATTGCGTCGTGTGCCCGCATGTCCAGCGCCTCGGCCATGCTCTTGCATGGGTGGTGGGCTCCCAAACCGTGTCCGATTCCCTGGGCGTTTGCGGTTGTCGTGCTTACTAACAGACAAGCAGCCCATACTATTTTTCTCATTGTGTCCTCTCCCGCGCAAAGCGCTCTTGTATTGAATTTGAACGTCTTGGTTTCACGCTGCTGCCTTGTGTGCGTTGACAGTCTGGATGCCGGCATGTTTTAAGTTTGGCATGCTAGGGCGTTCAAGACTCCTGGTAGTGCTACGCCAGGGGCAGCACATTTTATTTGGCTTCGTCCGGGAATTGGGGTTTATCGGGGGCGAAATCGATCGACGCCACCCATTCTCGCGAGCAGCGTCATGGCTCATGAGCGGGATGGCGCCCTTATTAACGTAAAGGGCGCTCATGCCTCAAGACAAGAAGCGTGGGGCCAACAAAAAATCCCGAATGCAGGCTTTTTGTTGGCTTGATTCCCACGATCCCGCTTTACCAACCCCAGCAAGTCCCCGATGCTGGCTTGCCGCAATGGCGGTAGTTCACCGCAAACCAGAGTTTGCCGGCGCCACGCGGGCTGCCGTCGGATTTGACGTCGTTGCGTGGCAGCTCTTCCAAGGTATCGCGAGCCGCCTTGGTGACCGATCCACTGGCCGCATCAGCCTCCAGGGTGATACGACCCAGAGCGGCAGCGTCACGATCTTCAAAGACCAGATCCGTGTCTTGCAAGGCCGACATTTTCAGAGAGGCATCGCGCACGGCTGCCGCATAGCTGGCATCTGAGCCGCCGGTTTGCAGGGCCTTGTTCAGGGTGCTGGCTGCCAGAATCTGCTCTGGTGTAGCGGGCGGGGCCATCAGGTAGGCGTCCAGTCCGGGGAGTTGGCCTGCTGCTGCCTGACGGCGCAGCCAGTCGCCCCACAGAAACTCCGCGTACTCGGGCAAATTCCCGTTTTTGTAGGCAATATCGCGCGTGAAGTACACCAGAGAACGATAGCGGTCTTCCTGCATGCCTCCTGCCTCTTGGTCGTTGGCCAAACCAAGACGCGTAGGCAGTTGTTCCACGGTGATGGGCTGATTCTGGCCATCTCGCAGCCAAACTTGTTTCTCCTCGCTCATGCGATCCCAGAAAGCAGGTGCATCATGCAAATCGCTGTAGTTGGCGCTGACTTTGACCCAGACGGGCAATTTCGGACCGCCATCAGGGATCTCACGCAGAGAGGAAAATGTGTGGTGACCATCGGTCAGGTAGAGATTGCCGTCCCAGCCGACCACCACAGTTTTAAGATTTTCGGTCTGCGAGCCCAACGGGTCTTTACAGAGATATGTCGTTGGTTGATCCAGACGCGCCGCTTGTACTTCGGCCAGGGACAGGAATTTCTGGGCACGTTCCGTGCCGCCCATGTCCTCGCAGTAGTCATCAAATTTCTTGCCGATGGTGCGATTCAGATAGTCCAGCTGTTGTTGGGGATCGTGTGCCCACGTGGGGCGATCCAGGTCGCCCTGCCAGCGTCCCAGCTTGTAATAAACCTGATCGTAGCCAATGGCGGCCTGAGTGGGATGCAGTTCTTCGATACGAACTTTGATCACATCACCTGCTTTGCGGTCTAGATAGGCAGTATTACGTGGTGGCGGCGCTGGCTCTTCGCTGGCAGGGGGAGTGACGACGGGAGGATCGACGAGGGCGTTGCCGCCGGTGCTCGATCCACTGTCGCAGGCTGCCAGAGCCAGAGGCAACAGGGCAATACCCAGAGTGCGCCATAAGGGGCGCCGCACGAGTTCGAGAGGGGGCAGGAAGGCAGGATTCATAGTCCATTAAGAAATGTTGTTGGAGGACCTTTCATCATGAGGGCTGGGTATTGCCGGAAGATTGCATTCAGAAACATTAATGAGCTGTCTTTCCGGTTGTTGGACTCATGGCTATAGGGTGGGGCGTGCTGTTGAGTTTGAGCCCACTTATTTCCTGCCTGCAGGAGGAATGCGGATCGCCTAAATGGGCCTGTATATAGCCTGGCCTGGGCTTTATCGAGTGTGGCATGACCATACGCAGACTAACTCATGATCTGGCCTTCTGGGTGGCCCGTATTTTTGGGACGTAGGTAGTGTTGTCTTTAGCTCTCTGGCGGGGTTGTCAGCGTAAGGTCAGCCCTTAAAGTGTCCGCCTAGTAAAAACCCTCTTGGCCGTTTTCCCAGGAAAGGCCTACTATTAGTCCTCGATTATCGGATATGAGAATTTTATGGTGTACGACTACCTGATCGTGGGCGCCGGCATGGCTGGCGTGTCTTTGGCTTACCGTTTGCCCCGTGATGCCCAAGTCCTGATTCTGGAAAGAGAGTCTCATGCCGCCTATCACTCCACCGGGCGTTCGGCTGCCATGTTTGTGGAAACCTACGGCACCGAGACGATTCGTGCCTTGACAGTGGCTGGCAATGACTTTTTCAGTCATCCCCCTGAGGGTTTTACGGATCAGCCCATCCTGTTGCCTCGAGGCGTGCTGTACGTGGGAACGGCCGAGCAGCAGGATTTGCTGGACAGCCAATATCAGGACTGGCTGGAGCAGGGCCTGGATGTCAGCCGCCTGAGTGCTGAGCAGGCTTTGGCCTTGGTGCCCTGTCTGGACCCGGAAACGCTGGCCGGCGCCTTGTATGACGGACAGGGCCAGGACATGGACGTCCATGCCTTGCATCAAGGTTTTTTGAAGGGCGCACAGGCGAAAGGAGTGAGCTTGCGTCTGGATGCCGAGGTGGTATCGGCGCAGTGGGATGGCGAATGCTGGGACGTCCAGCTCGAGGGTGAAGCGACCCGCCTGCGCACCCGTGTGCTGGTTAACGCGGCAGGTGCCTGGGCGGATACGCTGGCCCAACGCTGTGGCGTGCAGGCATTGGGCATTCAGCCCAAGCGTCGCTCGGCTTTTTTGTTCTCCCCGCCAGAGGGGGTCGATCATCGCCAATGGCCAGCCGTGATTGATATCGGCGAAGAGTTCTATTTTAAACCGGACGCAGGCATGTTGCTCGGGTCGCCCGCCAATGCGGATGATGTGCAGGCGCATGATGTGGTGGCTGAAGAACTGGATGTGGCCACCGGAATTTATCGCATTGAAGAGCGCACCCGATTGCGTATCCGTCGCCCTAGCCATACCTGGGCTGGGCTGCGCAGTTTCGCCCCAGATGGAGAGTTGGTGATTGGTCAGGATGCGCAATGTCCTGGTTTTTTCTGGCTGGCGGGGCAAGGTGGCTATGGAATTCAAACGGCGGCAGGGGCGTCCTTGCTGGCAGCCAGCCTGTTGCAACAGCAGGAACTGCCTGAATCGTTGAAAGCCTTGAACATTGATCCGGCTGTGGTGTCACCGGCTCGTTTCCGAACCTAAAAAAACAAGCAGCACTTTGATCTCCCGGAGGGGAAGGCATGTCAAATATAAAAAATATCCTGGGCATTGCGATGGCCTTTGTTGGCGTGGTGGTGGGCGCAGGCTTTGCTTCAGGACAGGAAATATTGCAGTTTTTCAGCAGCTTTGGCTACTGGGGGCTGTTGGGAGGGGTGGTCAGTGGCTTGTGTTTCACGATATTGGGCATGGCGGTGGGGGAACTGAGCCAGGTCTCCGTCTCACATTCGTTCAAGGAAGGCTTGTATCTGATTTGCGGGCCACGACTGGGGATGGTGGTCGATGTCATGATTACCTTCTTTATGTATGCCATCGCTGTGGTGATGTTTGCCGGTGGCGGTTCGCTGATGGAGCAGCAGTGGGGGGTTCCGGCAGAGTATGGCAGCGTGGCGGTCATGCTGATTACGGTGCTGATTGTGTTTTTGCGCGTGGACCGCGTGATGGCGTTTATCGGCAGCATCACGCCCGTTCTGGTGTTGATGGTGATTTTTTTGGCGGTGTATAGCTGGAATACCCGTGACCTCCCGCTGGATGAGCTCAATGTCATCGCCCATACCAAACCCCAGGGCGCGGGGCATTGGCTGGTCGCCGCCTTGCTGTACGTGTCCTACAACATGGTGGTGGGGGCGCCTTTTCTGATGATTGCAGGCTCGCAAGCCACGTCGCGGCGCAATGCGTTGCTGGGAGGGCTGCTTGGGGGGCTGTTATTGGGTGTGCTCATTGTATTGATCAGTGCCGGTGTGTTCGGTCGCATCGACTCGATTGGCTCGGCTGCCTTACCGATGCTGATGCTGGCGACCGAGCAGTCCAAGTTCTTGGGGACGGTTATGTCTGTGGTGATTTTCGCCATGATTCTGACAACCTCCGTGGGAGTGCTCTACGCTTTTTCGGCTCGCATTCTGCCTCCCAATACGCGTAGATTCAATATAGGCACCGCGATTGCCGGCGTGCTGGGATTGGTGGGCGCCAAGGTTGGTTTTATTAATCTGGTGGGCACGGTTTATCCATTTTTCGGCTATCTGGGCTTTGTTTTGATGGCCTGGATTCTGATTGCCTGGTTCCGTTTGCGCCGCTTACAATCCAGGAATGCTACGTAATGAACTGCTCAGCAAGGAACAGGTAGGAGCTCGCCTGCGCCAGGCCCGACATAATCAAAAACAGACACTCAAGCAGTTGGCTGAAAAAACCGGCTTGGCGCTTTCCACCATTTCCAAAGCGGAATTGGGGCAAGTCACCTTAAGTTATGAAAAATTCGTGGTGTTGGCCCGTGCCCTGAATATCGAAGTCGGCTCTTTGTTTGCCGTGCCCGATCAGGAAAGCGCACAGGCTTTGCCGGTGAGCGCAGTGGGTATTTCCAGCCACAAATCCACTGCGACCCCCGGTTATGCGACCCGTAATTACGAATACGGTTTGTTGTTTGGGGAACTAAGCGGCAAGCACATGAACCCCATTTTGGCCGTGATCGATTCACGCGATGCCAGTGAGTTTGACGATTATATTCGTCATGCGGGGCAGGAGTTTGTGGTCGTGTTGTCTGGCTCTATTGCCATTCAATTTGAAACCGGTGAAACCTTGTTTCTGGATAAACACGAATCTGCATATTTTGACAGCGGTATTGGGCATATTTATTTATCGACCAGTCAGGAAGATGCCAAGGTGGTGGCGGTCTGTACCAGCGGTTTGCCGCCAGGGATGGCTTGAGGTTTCTGGCCGAGGGATAAGGGATTAAAGTTTTTCCGGCCCTTTTTTTACCGCCGATTTTCTTTTCTCGTTTGCTTTTGGCTGCTATTAAGATTTCGCGCATACGTACCTGAATATGATTATTCTGCTTATTTAATAATTGTTAGTTACAATGCCGTTTCTTATAGTAAAAAAAGTAAAGGGTTAAGAATGAGGAAGACTGTCTTTCTGGCTGCGTTCATGTTGACGGGTTGCGCGTCCATTACCTCCGAGTCCAATCAGTTGGTGCGTGTGGATGCGGTGGATGAGTCAGGAGAGAAGGTAGAAGCGGCGCGCTGCACTTTAACGAATGACAAAGGTGAGTTTGTATCAGAGGCTGGCAAGCATGCGAGAGTGAGCAAATCCAGCAAGAACCTGAGTGTGAGCTGTACGGCTGCTGACAGAACAGACGAAGCCACGGGCACCTTGATCTCACGAGCAGGCGCTGGCATGTTTGGCAATATTATTTTTGGTGGCGGGATTGGCGCCATCATCGATCATAATCGCGGCACCGCCTATAACTACCCCGATTGGGTGGAGTTGGTGTTTGGCAAAGTGCTGACATTTGATCGCACAAACAACAAGGAAGGTCGGCCCATGAAGGAAGCCGACCTGCTGGTTGATCCGACTCAGCCTGCTGAGGCGGTGGTCGCCGCCAATCCTTGATCAGCCCCTACGGGCTAAGTAGCCCCCAAGATGGGCTTGGTTTCACAAGCTTGGGGGGCAGGTACATGTCAGCGGGATGTGTGCGCATGAGCGTAAGCCCCTGCTGGCCGGTCTGCTTGCCAAGGGCTGTCAGACAGGGCTAGGGCTTGTCAGTTGCCTCATCAAACACAGCGGGGGCATCGCTGCTGGGAACGCGGGTGGGAGCAGGAGCTCCGTTGCTTTTCAAGGGGGCCACACAGCGAGCCGTAGCGTGTTGGAAGTAGGCGGTGCCGGCCGGGTAATGGCGTAAACGGGCCAGTTCCGGCTTGGCTTGGATGCTGCTTTCGGATAGGGGAAAGACGATGCCGCGTGTGGGGATGGTATTGCGTGAGGTGCTGGCATCGTCGCCGCCGCCCTTGACGACCCTGACATGAGGCGGGTCGCGCGTGGGGTCTGAGATGACCCATTCATGCAGACCGTTCGCCATATCCTGGATACCGAGTGGGTTAGCCGGGAAAGAGCCTATATCGTAGTGCTGTGTTCGTTGCTCCTGATCGGGCAGGTTGCGCCCTTCTTGCCATTGGCCATTGTCGGTGGCCCAGGGAAAAGCCTGACCGCGGCTGCGGGCAGCATACTCCCATTCAGCCTCGGTAGGCAGGCGCATATCCAGACCACTGTTTTGACCTAACCAGGCACAAAATGCCTCCGCTTCGTCATAAGGCATATTGGCGGCTTGTTGTTCGTCGCCTTTGACCGCTTGCCAGCGGGCAGGGCGCTGGGTCTGTTTTAAAAAGCGGTCATACAGAGCGTTGCTGGCCTCTTTCTTCATGATGGAAAATGCATTGACTTCGACGGGGTAGGGCTCCAGGGCGCCTTGGTCAGGCTGGGCTACCCATTGCACGCTTTGTGCGCCGTCAGGGGTTCGCATGGGGACCTGAAAATTGCCGGCCATGAAGGAGCCGCCTTCTACTTGTATCAGTTCGGGACCGGGTTCGGGGCTGGAGGGCAGTGATCTCAACACCAGTAAGAGCAATACGCTGGCAACGATGAGAGTTGCACTGATCCGGACGGGGGTATGACGCAATCTGGGTTCCTTGTCGCTGGCTTTGGTATAAGTCAGCGTTTCATCGATTTGTGGGTTGTGCTTTTCAGGCCCCGTATTATTTCACGCTTGCTTTCGTGATGGGTTTGCCTGTGCGCAGAGTTTACTCATTTAAGTCAGACGACGGGGTCGACCAGGCACTTATTCGGCAGGAACCGCGGTTTTTTTGGGATGACGCTCAGAGGAATACGAATCACCTGCCCTTCTTGAACCACAATGCTCCAGCGATCAGCTTGAAACAGCGCAGGGCTGACTTCAAATACCGCCACATCGGAAACGCTGACGCCAGGATTGATCTTGTCGGGCCCCACGGTGTCCAGATCATGCGCGTAACGGTAGTCCTGGCTTGCCCGTCGGTTCGGGGCGAACTTCTGACCGGCGGCATCCGCCAGGAAGAGGCGGGGCCGGTGTACCTGCGGGTTCAGAGGACGGCCTGAGGTGTTGGTGTAGCGGTAATGCAAAATGATAAATAGATTATTCTGGCGGGCGGGTGTGCCCATCTCGCCTTCATTCGGCTCATTTTGGGTGTTCCACCCGATCAGCTCGATATGCAGGCGCACTCCCTGATACTGAGGGGAGAGCAGGGTGGCTCCGTAGTTCAGCACGGAAGCCGCAGGTGGGATGGGCGCGATGGGAGGGGGCGCAGCAGGCTGCGTACGGGTGGATAGAATCCGGTCGTTTTGACTGTAAGCGACGGCAGGCCACAGGGCCAAAGTGACACACAGCCAAAAACGGGAACGGGGAGCAATCATGGGGCGAGGCGAACAAGAGGCTTCATCGGTTACAGGGCGGGTCACGGCGACCCATATGGCAGGCCGGAAAAAAATAAACGGCTCATGGGCCGTTTTTCTTCACTACTTTTTTCAGATCATCCAGCTCTTTGCGCAGAGCGACGACTTCGTCACTGAGTAAACCAATGACGGCCATTTGACTTTGGTACATCTCTACCAAGGGGTGGTAACTGATACCACGACTGGTCAGTTCCCGACAAAGCGCGCTAAGACCGGTTCCAGCGCGCTTGGTTAAGGTTGCCATCTTCCTGTGATCCATAAGCCTGCGTCCTGATCCGTAGTTGTTCGATGTTTACATCCGTTAACCATACCAAAATTCGATGACAATAGTCATTTTTCTTAAAACTTCTTGTATATCGGTGGCTTGGCAATTGCCTTAGCCCACCTGAAAGTTTCCCTCCGGATAACGAACCCGGCTGCGTTTGCGGGTGGCCAGCGTGTACACCAGGGTCAGAGGCCCGAGTCGACCCGCAAACATCAGGATCATGATCAGGATCTGGCCGGGCAGGGATAGTTTGTGGGTGATGCCGTGGCTCATGCCGGTGGTGCTGAGCGCGGAGGCCGCTTCAAAGAGCAGGCTGGTAATGGGCATGTCTTCAAACAGCGTCAGCAGCAAAACACTGATGAAATACAGGGCGCCGGTGATCAGGAACAGGGCCAGGGCTTTCTGGACGGTCTCAGGCGGTACGCTGCGTTCCATCAGAACGACTTCTTCGCGTTGACGGATATAGGAGCGCACGGCTGCCAGCAGCACAATCAAGGTGCCGATCTTGATGCCACTGGCCGTACTGAGTGAGCCGCCACCAATCAGCATTAGCACAATCAAGGTTAACTGGGTGCTGTCGCGCAGATTGGCAATATCCATGGTGGTGAAGCCGGCAGTGCGGGTCGCGGCGTTCTGCATCCAGGCGGCCAGTGCCTGGTCGCCGGTGCCCAACATGCCCAGGGTGTGCGGGTTGTTGAATTCCAGTGCCCACAGGCTGAAAAAACCGATCAGATTCAGTACCAGCGTTCCGATCAGGATGAGCTTGGTGTAGGGCAGGAGGGTTTGCCAGCGTTTTTTCTGGCCGACATCGGCAAGGACTGTAAAACCGATTCCGCCCAGAATAATCAGACCGGACAGCGTCATGACTGAAATAATATCGCCGGAAATGGGGATCAGCGAGTCATGAAACAGTGAGAAGCCGGCGTTGTTAAAAGCCGTCACCGAGTGGAACAGGGCGCGATACAGGGCCGTTGTCCAGGGAAAATCGATGGACCAGCGCAAGAACAGGATGGCGGCTGCGATCAGTTCAATCAGGGCAGCAATCTTGAAAACCTGGAAGGCCGTGCTGCGGATACGGGACACGCTGGTCTGATTAAAGGCTTCCAAAGCCAGCGCTTGTTGGCTGACACTGATGCGCTTGTGCATGGTGATCGCCGCAATCACGGCGAAGGTCACAAATCCCATGCCACCAATCTGCACCAGTAGCGCCAGGACAATTTGTCCGAAGTGGGTCAGGTCCGTGGCCGGGTCAATGACCGCCAGCCCGGTGACGGTGACCGCCGAGGTGGCCATGAACAGGGCCTGGAAAACCCCCAGACGGTGTTCAGCGGCTTGTGGCAGGCTGAGCAAAAGGGTGCCCAGGATAATCAAGGCCATAAAGCCCAAGGCCAGCACCAGCGGCGGGCTGGCGCTCAAGGTGCGAGCATGAGGATGGACCTCAAGACGGCGGGTAAAGCTATTGGGCAGCCAGTTGCGCATACATCAGACCAGTTTGGGGGCGGCAGTACGAAGTGCTTGCAATTGCCCAAACAAAATGAGCAGATCCTTGGCATGCAGGGAGAAATCAGGGCCGGGCTGAATGGTGGTCTGGCCGCGGCGCTTGACCAGCAAGACTTGGACATCGGTCAATTGCTCGCGCAGTATATCCCGTATGGTCTGGCCATTCATATTGTCGCTGGCGGTCACCTCCACAATGTAATCCCCATTTCCCAGGGTGATGTAGTCGTTGACCATGGGGTAGCTCAACATTTGGGCAACGCGTATACCCATTTCTTCTTCGGGGTGGATAATCCGGTTGACCCCAATCTTGGCCAGAATCAGATGCTGGGTATGGGAAATGGCTTTGGCCCAGATGGTGGGGACGCCAAAACTTTTCAAATGCACCACGCACACCAGGCTTGATTCAATATCCGCCCCAATGGCAACCAAAACGACGTCATAATTGTCCAGCCCCAGCTCCTCCAGAGCCTGACGGTCAGTGACATCGGCGATGACGGCACGGTTTAATTGGTCGGCGTATTTGTTGACCAGTTTTGGATTGGTGTCCACTCCCAGCACGGAGTGTCCCATTTTCATGAGTTCCAGAGCGCAGGCTGAGCCAAAGCGGCCTAGCCCTATGACGGCGAACTGTGCCATAGCTTATTTGTTCCGTTTGATGCTTGAAACAATTTCAAGCCAAATTAAGCGTTGATGGTATAAAGAGATATCTGGTAAAAACCCTTATCGGGTATTCCCTTGGGCGCGTGTCGTTCAAGCCCTGGCGGAAACATCAATAGTGGACAGTGTAAAACAATGGTTAGTTTGTTTGATCCAATCAAACTGGGTGATATTGAGCTCATGAACCGCATCATCATGGCGCCCATGACACGCGCGCGCGCCTCGGAGGGTCGTATGCCCAACGATTTGATGCGTATGTACTATTGTCAGCGGGCCAGTGCGGGGCTGATTGTAGCCGAAGCGACCTCGGTATCGCCGCAAGGCGTGGGCTATGCCCACACGCCGGGCATCTGGAGCAGCGCGCAGGTAGATGCCTGGCGCACGATTACCGAAGCCGTGCATGCCAAGGGGGGGCGGATCGTTCTGCAATTGTGGCATGTGGGGCGGGTGTCTGACCCGGAGTTTCTCAATGGCCAGATGCCGGTAGCGCCTAGTGCAATTGCCTGTGACGGCATGGTCAGCCATTTAAGTCCCGAGCGTCCTTTCGTGGTGCCTCGCGCCTTGCGCACAGAAGAAATTGCCGACATCGTGGACGATTTTGCTGTAGCGGCCCAAAACGCACTCAGTGCGGGCTTTGATGGGGTAGAGATACACGGTGCCAATGGCTATCTGATTGACCAGTTCTTGCACGATGGGTCCAACACGCGTACCGATGCGTACGGCGGAACGATTGAAAATCGGGCGCGTTTCCTGTTGGAAATTGTGGATGCCTGTGTGGCCATTTGGGGTGCCGGCCGGGTGGGTGTGCATTTGTCTCCACGGGGTGGTTTGCATGGCATGAAGGATTCCGATCCGGCCCGCTTGTTCTCTTACGTGGCCTGTGAGCTGGATCGCCGCGATATTGCCTTTTTGTTCTTGCGCGAAAGTCCGGCCTCGGACAGCTTGTTGCCCATGATCAAATGTCAGTTTGGTGGCGCCATTATTGCCAATGAGCATTTTGATTTGCCCACCGCACAGACCACTTTATCCAAAGGCATGGCCGATGCCGTGTCGTTCGGTAAGGCTTTTTTATCCAATCCGGATTTGCCATTGCGTTTGCAGTTACGCGCTCCCCTCAATAGCTGGGACCGGGATTCGTTTTACACCCAGGGCCCCAAAGGCTATACGGATTATCCATTTCTGAAAACCCAGGCAGACTGTGAGCAGTCGGTGGGTGAGGATTTGCAGACGCATTAATTCGGCGCTCTGGTTAAGTCGCTTGAAAATAAAAAAGCCCGTTTGATGCGGGCTTTTTTAATGGACCTTGTGGTGATTCGGTAGTGGATTGAAACAAGGTGCCGTTTTTGAATGATTGTGTGCGGATGGCTGATTTACTGGTGTCAACGCTGGTTTGACGGTGCCCGTTTAGGCAATCCCTTGGCGCGTGGCGTTCAGCTACCGCGCACAACCCGAAAAGTGGCTGCCGCTTTAACCAGCAAGCGCTCCTTCTCGTCGTATCCGCCTCCTTCGCAATAGGCGGTGTCGCCTTCCAGATAGAGACACCGGGCTTTGAACCAGACATCGCCACGGGCTGGGAGCAGGAACTGGGTGTTCATGTCGATGGTGGCCATCCCTGAACCAGGGCGCTGTGCTCGCGCGGCAGCGCTGAGCGTGAAGTCCAGAATAGCCATCAAGGTGCCTCCATGTACATCCGCACGGGAGTTGGCATTCCAGGCTTGCCAGGGCAGAAAAGTGATCACTTCCTGCTCGGTGCTGCTGACGGTTTGCAGGCCCAGGTGCTGCATCAAAGGGATATGAGTGCCGAAGAAATCCTGTTTGGGCTGCGCCAGTTCGGCCTGCAAATGCTTCATGGATTCAGCTTCTGCTTCACTTGAGCGGAAACTTGAGACATATCGGCACGACCGGCCAGTTTGGCTTTAACCAAACCCATGACCTTGCCCATCAGTGCGGGACCTTGAGCGCCTTCCGATTGGGCTTGGGTAATTGCATCGGCAATTGCAGCATCAATTTCTGCCTTATCGGCCTGTTGGGGCAGATATTCTTGCAGAATCTGCAATTCTGCTGCTTCTTTCTCGGCGCTTTCAGTGCGACCGGCCGATTCAAAAGCCTGAATGGATTCGCGGCGCTGCTTGACCTGTTTTTCAATGATGCTTGTGACTTCGGCATCGCCCAGCTCCGTACGCTCATCCACTTCACGTTGTTTGATCGCGGCTTGCAAAAAGCGCAAGGTCTCCAGGCGCGCGCTATCGCGAGCGCGCATCGCCGTTTTGATATCGTCAGCTAAACGGGTTTTGAGTGTTTGACTCATGGTGGTTCCTGATTGAACGGGCAAAGCCTTAGTTTAACGCAGGGCGGGATGGGGAAAATCCGATTATTGAAAATCCCGACTGCGCGTCACCAGATCACCGATCAGGTGATTCAGGCAAACCAGGCGTCGGGCAATCAAATGGCAGACAGCACCGTCGCGCTGCCAGATGCCATAGACGCCAAGCAGACGTGACTGGAGCAGTGCCTGGGATTGCTCCTGAGCCAGCTCCTCGCGCACGATGACATTCACACTGCCTGTTTCGTCTTCCAGCGTCACAAAGACCGTGCCCTTGGCGGTGCCGGGACGTTGGCGGGTCGTGACCAGGCCACAGGCCCGTGCCAGCCGGCGGTCCGGGTAGTTCAGACTCAGTTGTGCTGCCGTTGAGAATCGCAAAGGAATTAACTGCTGTCGCAGCAAGGACAGGGGGTGACGGTGCAGACTTAATCCGACTGCCTGATAGTCGCTCAATACCTCTATCCCTACGCTGGCACGAGGTAGCTCTGGCGTCGTGTCCGGGTTTTCTGCATGGCTGAGCAAACCGGCCTGGCTGGGACGGCGAGCATCCCATACGCCATGTCGACGCTGGCTATAAGCGCTGCGCAAGGCATGGGCTTGCGCCAGGGCTTGTTGATCATGAGCGGACAGAGCCAGCTCCTGGCGCAAGCAGGCCAGGTTCAATGTCCGTTCGGGGTGGTTTTGCCGGTAGTGAACAATAGCGTGTGCGCCTTGCTCACTTAAGCCTTTAACCATGTGCAGGCCCAGACGGACCTGGCGCGGGCTGCCCGGTGCTGAACATACATGGCTGTCAAACAGGCTGTATTGCACATCAACAGGCAGCACTTGTACGCCGTGGCGGCGTGCATCCTGGACCAATTGGCTGGGGCCATAAAAGCCCATGGGCTGAGAGTTCAGCAAAGCGGCCAGAAAATGATCGGGATAACGCGCTTTCAGATAGGCACTGAACCAGGCCAGTTTGGCGAAGCTGGCCGAATGGCTTTCGGGAAAACCGTATTCCCCAAAACCGCTGATCTGATCAAACAGGCGCTTGGCGAACTCAGGGGGATACTGTTTAGCGGCCATACCATCTAGCAACTCCTGTTCAAAAGGTCCCAAACCACCACGGCGACGCCAGGCAGCCATGGCTCGTCGCAGGGCATCTGCTTTGTCGGCCGAAAAACCTGCCGCCTCCATGGCCAGTTCCATCGCCTGCTCCTGAAAAATAGGCACGCCCAAGGTGCGTTCCAGCACAGGGCGGATTTCGGGAGCGGGGTAATCGACTTTGCTGGGGTCGCGACGGCGTTCCAGATACGGGTGCACCATGCCACCTTGAATGGGGCCGGGCCTCACAATCGCCACTTGCACCACCAGGTCATAAAAGCACTTGGGACGTAGCCGCGGCAACATGCTCATCTGGGCGCGGGATTCGATCTGGAATACGCCTATGGTGTCGGCGCGCCGGATCATGCGAAAGGTTTTGGCGCTGTGCAAAGGAATGTCCTGCAAGCGGAACGGCTTGCCTGTTTGCTGACTGATGCTGTCCAGGCATCGACGCAGGGCGCTCAACATGCCCAAAGCCAGGATGTCGACTTTCAGCAGCCCCAGCACATCCAGATCATCCTTGTCCCATTGCACGACGCTGCGCCCCGGCATGGCGGCGTTTTGAATCGGCACCAGCCTGTGCAAAGGCGTTTGTGAAATCACAAAACCACCGGGATGCTGAGACAGGTGACGCGGGAAACCCATGAGCTGACGGGTCAAAGACAGCCATTGATGGGCTTGTTCAGGCGGGCATTCGGGAAAGCGTGCCAGGACCTCATCCTGAATACGGGTATCTTTGAGCCAGGCGCGGTCACATTGGATCAAGGCCTCGATCAAGGCGTGAGGAATGCTAAGTGCCTTGCCGGTATCACGCAAGGCGCTGCGACGGCGGTAGCTCGTGATTACCGCCGTTAATGCAGCCCGTTCACGACCATATTTGCGATAAATGTATTGAATGACTTCTTCGCGACGCTGGTGCTCGAAGTCCACATCGATATCGGGCGGTTCGGCCCGTGCCCGACTGATAAAGCGGGCAAACAGCGTATGACTGCTGGCGGGGTCCACTTCCGTAATACCCAGGCAATAGCATACCGCTGAATTGGCGGCCGAGCCGCGACCCTGGCACAGAATTCCCCGGCTGCGGGCGTAGCTGACGATGTCGTACAAGGTCAGAAAGTAGGACTCGTAGCCCAGGTCTTCAATCAGGCTCAGCTCTTCGTCCAGGCGCGTGCGCAAACGGTCACTGATTCCTTTCGGATAGCGCCTGTGCGCGCCACGCTCGGTTTCCTGTCGCAGATACTCACTGCCACTGAGGCCGGGCGGAACAATCTCGACCGGGTACTCGTACTTGATTTCGCTTAAACAAAACTGGCACAGCTCTTGAATGTGATCGCTGGTCTTGCGCAAGTCGGCCGGGTAGAGGTTGGCCAGTTGGAAACGACTGCGCAAGTGGTGTTCCGCATTGCTGGCCAGAGACCAGCCACATTCCTGTATGGGTGTTTTCAGGCGTATGGCGGTCAAGGTGTCGTGCAAGGGCTGGCGAGAACGCACATGCATGTGGACGCCGCCCAAGGCGGCACAAGACAGGCCACACTGTTGGGCTGCCAGCCGAACCGTGCGTAAATGCTGCTGATCCTGATCCCGCCTATGTAAGCTGAGGCCTAAAAACAAACGGTCGGCAAACAGGCTTTTCAAGTCTTGCGCTTGCTGATAGATGTGTTCGCCAGACAGGCCATAAGCCGGTTTGTAAATGACCAGACAGTCGGCTAATACCGTGTGCTGCGCACCGTAGCGGGCTTGCTGCAAAAAGGACCAGTCAATGGGCGCCTCCTGCTTCAAGTCCAAAGACTGGTGCAGCTCAGAGATGAACTGACAAAGATTTCCATAGCCTTCTTTGTTGCGGGGCAGAATCAAGAGTTCGTGGGCCTGCGTGTCGTTGGGTGAAGCGGTCTCACAATGCGTGCCAGGGCAGGAGGAAGAGTCCCATTGGCCGCTAAAGCGGAATCGGCTGCCAACCAGCAAACGGATCTGTGGATGCAGTCGGGCCTGTGCGTAGGCGCGGACTACCCCGGCCATGGAGGCGTAGTCGCATAAGGCCAGTGCCTTGTAACCCAGCTCGGCGGCTCGACTGATCAGCTCCTCGGGATGGGAGGCACCCGTCAAAAAACTGTAGTTGGACAGGCAGTCTAGTTCGGAGTAGAGCAGTTCTGAAGGGATACTCATCCAAAGACTCCGTGTAAATACCAAGCGTGTTCCTGGCTTAAATCCCGGTAAACCCAATACAAACGCCCTTGGGGGCACAAGGCTACAAAATAGTCTCGCTGCTGGTGGCCGCCACCGTTCCACCAGCCGGTTTGTATTCGCTCTGGGCCTTGAATCAGGCGCAAACGTTGATGGTCCAGGAGCGGGGATTGTTGGTCGTGTGGCAGGGGCCGGGCCGGCTCCAGCAGCCAGCAGGGACGCTGCCGTACCGGGCCTGCGGCTGGGCGGGCGGCCACCGTTGATGCGGGCTGCCATTGATTGGCTTGCTCGGGCAAATGGCTGGCCTGGGGGGCGGGGGTGAGGATCTGCCCGGTCCCGAGTCTGGCCTGCAAGCGTTCCAGAAGTTGCTGGTCTTGTTCCTGCCAATGGTGTGCATCCGGAAACAGACTGCTGGCGTGGGTTTGGCGTGGATGAAGTTGGCGGGCCCGCAGCATCAGGCTTTGGACGGCGGCAGGTAATTGCAGGGGCTGGAACTGTTCTTGCCAGACAGGCAGAAAGTCCTGGCTGCGCCAGCTAGAGCGGGCCATGTGCAGTTCCAGATGAGTGCTGCGTGGGTAATCTTTATAGCGCTCCGTATGCAGGGTCAGCTCCAGGCCCGTACAAGCGAGTTGGTGCTGGTTCAGCCCGCCTTCCAGCTGGTTTAGCAGACGGGTCAAGGCCCGTAATACCAAGGCTTTGTTATTGGAAGGGGTGTCCAGCTCCAGTCGGTATATAAATTGTGGGGCAGACTGGACCCATTCCAGGGTCCAGCTCTGCAAGCCGTAGGCCTGATCCAGTTGCAGGAGCAGGGTACGCAGCCCGCGCTGGGCCAGACCGTCGCGTGGCAATTGACGCAACTGGCCCAAGGTATGACAGCCCAGGCTGTGCAACCAGTGCAACTGATCGGCAGGTGCGCCCAGCAACTGGATGGGAAGCGGGTTCAGACAAGCGTGCAGCCGCCGGATGCAACGACGTTGCTTGCGTGTGGACAGGGCCAGCAAACAGGCCGCCCGCGCGCTGGGAGCCAGGGCCAGACAGGGATCGGGAATCAGGGCTTGCAAGTCTGCCCGAACGTGTTGGTATAGACGACGCAGGCCACCAAACAGCCGTAGGCTGGCGCTGATATTCAGTACCCATAGATTCGCCTGAATGTGAGCCAGTTGCGGGCTGTAGTGTAGCAAGACCGCCTGCAGCCTGTCTTGCTGCTCTGAACCGGCCTCAGGCGTGAGCAGGTTCTGGGGCAGTCGCAGGCACAGGTACATGGTTTGGCAGGGCCGCTGGCGGCATCCCGGTTGGGTGAAGGGCTAAGGCAATGGCTTGCGAGCAGGGCGGACCGCAGCGCTTAAGAATCTGCACATCCAGCCAGGCCTGGCCTTGTTGATCTTGTCGGGGGTAAAGCGCCAGGCGCAACAGGGCCGGGCTATTGGCTTGGCTGTGCAGGGGACGTAAGCAAAAAAACAGGCTGTCGCTATGGCTGGCCAACAGTTGCAACTGGCGTAAGGCGGCTAAAGGGACATGGGCGGGCAACCAGCTCAGTACGGCGGCACAGTGGCCGTGCCGCAGGGCTTGGGCGCTGGCCCATAAGGTGTCGTTCAGGTGCTGGCTGCGTATCCAGAGCAGGCGGGCGGGTAGCGTGCGTGGCGCAGGGTGGGTTGGCCGGGACATTGCACAGGTGCCATGCCACGATTGCTGCATGGGCTGATAGGGAGGGGCGACCAGCACACGCAAGCGTTCTGCCGGCATGGCATTTAAGGCGGGCAATAGCAAGGACATGGTACTGCTGTCCGGGTGGGCCAGCAGCTCGATCAGGTTGCCCACTGGCCAGCCGCCTCCAGGCAGTTGGGCATTCAGGCTGTCAAAGCCACTGGACAGGCACGTGCCGGCGGCATGCGCATAATGCTTGCCCGTCCACAGGGAGGGGTGAATATCTAAAAGGGAACGAAGTGCGCTTGCCATAGAATGCTCCTGAATGCTGTATAAATATACAGTAAAAATGCAACTCGGCAAACCGGCCATCGGCTTCAAAGCAGAACTTTTATATACTGTGGCCTTCTGTTGGGTCCCCTTGCATGAACGCTTCCTCTTTCTCTCGTCCAGGCCGTTGCGCACGGTGTCAGCGGCCTGTGGCCCGATGCTTGTGTTCGCTGATTCCTTCTCTGCAAGCAACGTGCCCTCTTTTGATTCTGCAGCATCATTCCGAGGCGCGGCATGCGCTCAATACCGGGCGTCTGGCTTATTTGGGTGTGCAAGGGGCGCAGCTGTGGGTGGGGGAGCAGTTTGAAGATCTGGAGGCGCGTTTAGCGCAGGCCCAGCGTCCTGTACTGCTGTTTCCGGGACCTCAGGCCCAGGTGGCCCGGGCCTTGGCGCCCCAGCACAGGCCTGATCTGATAGTGGTGCCCGATGGCACCTGGCGCAAGGCCCGCTTGATTTTGCATCGCAATCCGATCTTGCAGCGTTTGCCGCATTGGGTGCTGCCGCAAGGGGATGTGTCGCGCTACCGGTTGCGCAAAGCGCCAGATCCTCAGGCCGTTTCCACGTTGGAGGCGATTGTACGGTTGATGCAGCTTATGGAGCCGGAGCGCGATTTCAGCGCCTTGCTACGGCCATTTGAGCATTTGATCGAGGAGCAGATCCAGGCCATGGGCCTGGATACCTATGAGCGCAATTATCCTACTTCCAGATGAAGTTCAGTTCCTGCGGCTTACCCTCGACCAGTGTGGTCTGGCGCTCCTGGGTTTGGCCTTCGTACGTGGCAAACACTTTGTAGTTGCCCGGACCGAGGCGGATCAGGCAATAAGGGCCATCAATCAGGCTGTTGAGCACGGTCTGATCGGCGCTGTTACGGATCACCAGCTGGACATCAGAGATGTAGGCGATGCGCTCGCCCTGCTGGGCTGAAAAGTTGACGGACAAGGGAAAGGTGCTGCGCACCATGCGGAAAAGCTGGGCTTCATCACTGCCTATGCCGCCGCTGACGTATTCGGTGGAGCCGTAATACTGGCTGGGGGGCAGTTCCTGAGCGTGCGCAATCGGACTGCTCAACAAGGCCAGCGACATGGCAATGCCGATCAAAGAAAGACGAGGACTCATGAGATTTCCTTGCTTGAGGTGAGGTGGCTAAGCGGGCCATGCATGGCCCTGTTGCTGTTATGAGTGGAAGGGGGCAGGCCGTGCGGATGAAAGCTGGGCCATGACAAGGGCCAGTCATGTTGCCGCTCGGGCTGGGCCGCCGGGGTGAAGCTGCGTTCACGCAGCGTACCTTGCCCATGCTGATCCAGCGTAATGACGGTGGTGCAACGCGTGCCATAGTCGGGGCTGACAATAAACGGGCTGCTTAACAGGCGTTCGCGCTCCAGGCTCAAGCCGGTCTGAGGCAAGTCTGCATCGGCGGCCAGGTCCTGATTGCGCAAACCTTGAAACAAGCTCTCTACGGCCGGGGCCGAGCCGTCAAAATGTTGCGCTTGCAGGGTTTCCTTCAAGAACAGGCTTTTGGGCCACGGGGTGTTCAGCCAGGCATTGCTCAGAATATGGACGCCCGGATCGAGTCGTTGCGGCTGGCCGCTGGGGTGACGATTACTGTAATAAGCCAGTTGCAAGGCTTGCGTGTCGGTGGGCCATTGCAGCACAAAAAGATTAAAACCGGCGTACTCGGCCCCTTGACGGGCTAACTGGGCCAGATAATCCAGAGGGCTGCGCTCATCGCGCAGGAATTGGGGGATCAGTTCTCCCCGCGAACGTTGAGCGCCGCTTTTATTGCCGGGAATTTCGCGGTAGTTGGTAAGCAGGGCCAGTCGTCCCCGGCTTTGTGTCAGGCCCAGCCACGTGCCTCCGGCCTGCAGGTCACGACCGGCAAGAATGTCGGGCTCGTCTTGCCAGGGCTGTGCCGGCTGGCTGGGACGAGCATGATATTCATCGCGATTGGCGGCAATAATCAGCGGCCAATCCGCATTGACTCCGATGGCGATATAAGCGATGCACATGTGCCGATTGTAGGATGGCTATGCAGGCTTTGGTAGCCGAAGAAGTGCCAAGTTCCGTATTTTTTCCCGGCATTGGAACGCAGGTGCGGGCCGTGTATTTGCCGCCGGGCCCTTAAGGCGCCATGTAGTCCCGGGCCAGGCGTACAACCGTGACGCCGGGACGCAGCTGACGTAAAGAAGGCATGATCAAGGTGCAGTGGTCGTAAGGCGTCAGCAAGGGCTGCCCATCGGCCTGGCCGATGCATGTGCCTGCCTGGCTCAGGGTTTCCAGGCCTTGCCAGGCCTGGCTGAAACTCACTTGCCGGGAGGGCGCCACCACCGCATGGGTGACCTGCACGATTCGTTGCTGTTTGGGAGAGGCCCGACGCCAGTCTGACGGGATATCTTGGATGTCCACAATCTCGGAGGCGATGAGAAAGCGGGCAATCAGGTCCAGCGCCACAGCCGGTGTCTGCGGGTCTCCGTGAAAGCCGCATTCCAGCAACAGGGAGCGGGTTTCTTCAGCCTCGGGCTCAGAGAATCGGCCGTAATCGCGCATGCGTACGCAGTCCTGATGGCCGGAATCCACAATGACGTGTTCGGGGGCGCCCAGTGTCTTGGCCAGCTCGATGTTGCGCTCCAAGGTTCCGGTCAATAGCAAGGGCGCACAGGGCTCGTGCATGGAGTGCAGATCCAGCAACCAGTCGGCCTGTTCCAGCCAGGGCAAGATGGCGCGTGCGCGACGTTGTTCCTGAGTCTGTGTTTGAGACAGTTTTTGCGCACTCCAGACCCGATTCATGTCTTCATCCACATAACGGCTGGCATCGTGATGCGCCGGGTCAAAGCGATCAAAAGCGTCCAGATTGCAAAAAGCCAGGATCAGCTTGCCGCGACGGGGTTGCACGCCACGAGCGAGCAAGGCTTTCAAGGCCCAGGCTCCGCAAAGCTCATTACCGTGTATTAGCGCGCTGATCATCACGGTTCGGCCCGCTTTACCGGAGTCCAGGCACCACAGGCCGGGAACACCGGTATTGCCCTGGCGCTCTGTTTGAATGTCGGGGTACGAAAGAGAAAAGGACATGCTAGGGGCTCCAGCACCCCGACCTGCGGCCGGGGGCCTGTTTTTTTATTCGGCTTGCAGTTTGGCCAGCTCAACCAGGCGGGCGTATTTATCGACTTCTCTGGCCTGAAATTCGGCTGCGTTCATGCCGGGGGCGTAAAGCGTAGCGCCATTCGACCGCATTTTCTCTTGCAGGCTGGACGATTCCAGGCTGTTATCCAAAGGCTGGCGTAAGGTCTGGGTGACGGATTCAGGCAAGTCCTTGGGGCCATACAAGCCGAACCAGACATTGATGTCGACTTTTTCAAAACCGGGCGTATCGGCCAGCGGCGGAATTTCCGGTGCAGCCGCAGACGCACGGGTTTCGGTAATGCCCAAGGGGACGATGGCACCTGCCCGTGCTTGTGACAGGCCCGAGGACAGGACCAGATAAGCGGTGTCCAATTGCCCACTCATCAGGTCCGAGGCCAGAGGAGGCACGCCGCGATAGGGCACATGCATGGCAGTGGTGCCGGTGGAGGCATTGACCATTTCACCGGCCAGGTGCAGGGTGGTCCCCACGCCCGAGGAGCCAAAGCTGAAGGCTTCGGGTTGGGCAGCCCGCAGTTTTTGCGCATAGTCCGCCGCCGAGCGGATGCCCGATTTTTTGGAGGCGGCCAGCAGCAGGGGCTGAGAAGCAATCATGCCAATGGGCGTAAAGTCTTTCTGTCCGTCATAGCGCACGGCCTTGTTGATCATGCCTGCGATAATCATCTCGTTGGTGGAACCCAGCAGCAGGGTATAGCCGTCAGCAGCGGCACGCTGGACACGTTGAGCTCCAATCGTCCCGCCTGCGCCGCCCGCATTTTCGACCACCACCGTTTGGCCCAGACGGTTGCTGAGATCTTCCGCCAGCAGGCGTGCAGTCAGGTCGACGCTGCCTCCGGCCGGATAGCCTACGACCAACGTCAGGCTGCGTGAGGGATAGGTGTCGGCATGGCTGATCGAAATGGGCAAGAGGCTACAGGCGCCTGCCAGGCTCAGTACCAGACTGCGTTTGGAGAAAGAAAAAGACATGATGTGCTCCCCGTTCGATGGATAGGGCTCCGGCCCGCAGCCCGGGTGGGCGCGTCGGGCTTGTTTATCCTTAGTTATGAAGGGGTATTGTGTCCGCTGCAACTGATGCTGATGTGCTGTTACGGCACATGGCCGTGCTTTTTCAGCTGGCAGACCTGTTAACGAGCTTGCTGGGTAAAGGCCCAGACAGATTCGGCCAGATCCGAAAGGGGGGCGCGCGAGCGATACAGACGGACCTCAAAGGCAATCTCATCGCCCTTGCCACCTAGCTGCACCAGCGTTCCGCGACGACATTCATTGGCAATCATGGACAAGGGCAGCCAGGCCACGCCCATGCCTTTTAATACTGAGCCCATGGCCGTGTCCAGCGAATCGCACCGTACCGTACTGACCAGAGGGTAGGGAAAGTGATGCAGCTTGTCGCCCAGAATCCGGGCCATGGCCAGACCGCCCGAATATGAAATCAAGGGTATGCTGCGCCCGCTATCGGCGTTGAGCTCATACAAAGGGTGGCCATTCTTGCGCCGTTGACAGGTCGGCACCAGTTTGTCGGTAGCGATGGTCATGTAGGTAACCTGTTCGGCCAGAAGCTCAATTGACAGGGCGGGGTGCTCATAGCAGCACAGAAAGTCTGTTTTGCCTTGGGCAAGCAGCTTGGCCATATCGGCCATCATGCCGGTGCTGATATCGATCGGTATGTGGGCGGACAAGGGGGCCTGGCTGCCTTTCTGAAGGCGGCTGACCCAATCGGTGACCAAGGTGCGCGCCAGACTGCGGCCAGTGGCGATGCGCAAATGGCCTTGCCCTGTCTGCTCCGAGGCCTGCAATTGCCGACGTACCCGGTTGAGTTGCTCCAGTACTTGATGGGCGGTGTTGTAGAACACCTGTCCCTGGGCCGTGAGCGTGATGGGCAGGCTACCACGTTCCACCAGAGGGGTTCCGACCCAGGCTTCCAAGGCCCGGATACGGCGTCCAAATGCGGGGTGTGTGACGTGGCGTTGTTCTGCTGCCCGGACAAAGCTGCCTTCGCGTGCCAGGGTAAGGAAATCTTCAAGCAGTTTGAGCTGAGGCACGACAAGCACGCTCCTTAAAAGAATGCAGGCCTATTGATACCGGCTGCTGACCCATCGAAAGAGGTAGCCGAGCAGCAGGTCGTAAAAATGCCCCAAAATCGGCTCAAAGGCCATGATGTTGGGGCATCGGGCAGACCGTGTGTCTGTCACGGTTCAGACACGCAGGGAGATCAGAGCATGGCCAGACCGTTGGATTTTTCGACCAGATCACGGATGCGCACGGCATCACCGATACGAGAATAACGGCCTGAGGAATTCAGCAGCACAATAGCCACCTCCCGATCCTCGATTTTGGTCAACATTACCAGACATTCACCCGCTTCGTTGATGAAGCCGGTTTTGGAGACCTGGATATCCCAGTTGGCGTTTTTGACCAGACGATTGGTGTTATTAAAGACCAGTTGGCGGCCTCGCATGGGCTGGACGGAGTACTGGTCGTTGGTCGTGTATTGCTGAATGCGGGCATGCTGGCTGGTGGCGGTCAGCAGTTTGACCAGATCGCGCGGGCTGGCCACATTGTCGCTGGACAGGCCGGTGGGTTCGACAAAGCGCGTATTGCGCATGCCCAAGGCGCGCGCCTTGTCATTCATGGCGCGCACAAAGGCAGGCAGTCCGCCGGGATAATTACGGCCCAAGGCATGGGCGGCCCGGTTTTCTGACGACATCAGGGCCAGATGCATCATGTCGGCACGGCTCAAACGCGAGCCGACGCTCAGACGTGAGCTGGAATGTTTGACGCGATCCACGTCTTCGTCGATGATCTCCAGCATTTCATCCATAGGCAAGCCCGACTCGGCAACGACCAGAGCGGTCATCAGCTTGGAGATGGATGCAATGGGACGCACGGCATCGCTGTTTTTCTGGTACAGCACCGTTGACGACTCCAGATCCTGCACAAATGCAATTTCCGAACGCAAGGCCGCATTCTGAATCAGGGCGTCATGTTTGAGGGCATTCAGCGCACGGCGACTATCGTTTTCGTTATAGCTGATAGGCTGCAGGTTTTTTTCGAAAACCAGGTGAGGCACGTTGTAGCTGATGGCGGCGGTGGCTTTCTCCTGGACGGAGGGCTCGGCCAGCGACGAAAGCGAAAAAGGCGCTAGAAATAAAACACATAGCGCACGGCGTATTAATTTATTTGTTCTGGTCTGAGGCATTTTTCAGTTCCCGGAGGGCGAGAAACAGAAGGGCGGAGAGAATTTATGCGCTTATGCTACCAGAAAAAATCCTCTTTATATTAGTATCTTACGGCTCAAAGTTAAAAAAAAATTAAGATGTCTTTGCGGTATCATTAAGAAACTTATTTTTATCTGTATAAAAACACAGTCTATGTCTTTGGTGAAATTTAAAAACAATAAAAAACCTGTTTTTATAAACAGTTTTTTGAATCGTTTGTGGACATCAATATCGCTGGCTTTGGTACTGCCGCTCGCACACGCCGCCTCATTAAGTTGGGATGGCGAGCAGCTCAGCAGTGCCATCACGCCCGCTTCGCCCAGCAGCCAGCAGTTCTTCATGCCAGCGCAAGCGGTACAGGCGCAGGCCTCATCGATTGGCAAGGTGGAGGTCAGCTACCACCATAATGGGCGCGCCATTTTGAAAAGCCGTTTGTGCCTGCAAGGAGGAAAGTGCGTGGATATGAACGGGTCGGTACTCAGCACCAGAGCCTTTGCGGGCCAGGATGCGCGTCTTGGTTTTGTGTTGATGCACGAGGTGTGGAGTTGGGCGGGTAGCACCGAACCGGTGCGCGTCCAGGCTTCGATCCGAGTCAATTACCAGCCTTAGTGTGACTGGCCGCGATGTGCATAATTGTTGTCTGTCTTTGATGCAACGCAAGGTCCAGGCCTAAAGAAACTCGTTCTGCTGCCGATATGTAGTCCTGATGCCCCTCGGGCCCATAACCAGGACTTGTGCATGAACCCCTCAACTTTGATCGGCATCGTGGCCAGCGTGCTGCTGTTTGCCGTGATCTTGTTTTTTACGGCAGAAAATCCCGCCTTGTTTGTGGATTTGCCCAGTCTGGCCGTGGTGCTGGTGGGCACCTTGGCAGCGACCTTTATCAGCTACCCGTTAAGTGAAGTGGTTCGCATCTTTGGACTGATTGGGACAGTGCTGCGTAACGAGCGGCTGTACACCCAGCAGGATATGGATGAGCTGATCAATATCTCCCGCCTGTGGATGATGGGAGATATCCGGGCCGTGGAAGAAGCGCTGGAAAAAGTCGCGAACCCGTTTTTGAAAACCGGCGTTCAGTTAGTGATTGATCGTGCCCCACAAGAAGACATTGAAGATCTTTTGCAATGGCGTATCAGCCGTCTGCGCGCTCGCGAACATGCCGAAGCGCAACTGTTTCGCCTGATGGCCAGCTTCGCGCCCGCTTTTGGTATGGTCGGCACGTTGATTGGTCTGGTCAATTTGATGTTTCTGCTCGGTGATGGCGATATCACCTCGATTGGTCAACAGATGGCGCTGGCCCTGATGACCACCTTTTATGGGGTGCTGCTTTCCAATCTGGTATTTAAGCCGGTGGCCGTCAAGCTGGAGCGTCGCACGGAACAGCGGGTGGTCTTGATGAACATGATCATGCAGGGCGTGTCCATGATGAGCCAGCGCCGTGGCCCCGCGCTGATGCGTGAGACGCTGAACTCGTTCATGGCGCAGTATCAGGACGAGATCAATGACCGGGGCGGCCGCGATGACGATGCCGACCCGGCTGCGCAGCGAGGTTGATCCCATGGGAAACATGGAGCAAGACCTGACGTTAGGTGAGTTGGCGGATCGCCAGAAAGCCTTGCAAAAGGAGTTGGAGCAGGCCCGGGGAGCCAAGATTGAGCAGCAGCTGGCGAGCAATCTGGGCAGTCGGCGTCGCAGTCGCCCCTGGAACGATCCCGGCCTGGCAGTCCCCGAGGAGGAAGAGGCGTGGCTGACCACTTACCTGGATATGATGACCTTGCTGCTGGTCTTGATGATCGTGATGCTTTCTTTTGCCGGCAAGCGGGCTCAGACTGCGGCTCAGGGGCAAGGGCAGGGGGCAGCAACAGTGATGGCCCAGGCAGGTAAAGAAGGGGCGGGGCTGTTGCCGGCTTCAGCAGGGCTGTTTCCTGAATCGGCGCTCGGTGCCGGACCGGACAAAAGCAATCATGGTTTGGACCTGGATGGTCTGGGAGATAACATTGATGTGGTCATGAATGATCAGTCGGTTAGTTTCCGTATCAACAGTGAGATTCTGTTTCACTCGGGTGGCGCTGATTTGGGGCTGGAAGGGTTGACCGTCCTGCGCCAACTGGCTACCGTCCTGCAAAAATCGGCGCATCCTATTGTGATCGAAGGGCATACCGACTCGGTGCCCATTCGCAGTTACCGCTACCCGTCCAATTGGGAGCTGTCCGGTGCGCGTGCCGGCAGTGTGGTGCGCTATATGGAGGCCAATGGCATAGGCAGTCAGCGTCTGAGTGCGGTCGGCTACGCGGATACGCGTCCCTTGGGTGACAATGCCACACAGCAAGGGCGTGCAACGAATCGAAGGGTTGAAATCATTGTGCAGATCCCTCAAACACAGACTGAAAGCCCAGCCCAATAAATCGTTAAAACAAAACCCCGGTTTGCATGTCGCAAACCGGGGTTTTTTTATCCTGAGCCTTGGTCTCAGGGCGTTCGGATTTAGTCCAGTACGCGCGTGGAGGAAGCCAGGGAGCTGAGATCGAAATTGGGCAGATGACGGCGCAAGGGCATGATCAGGACGCTGATCACCACCGGCACAATCGCAGCCAGCAAGAAGGATTCCAGCAAGTAATCCATAGGGCCATTGGGACGTGGAAACACAGCCAGGCCGGCAACTAGACCGCCCAGGGTACTGACCGTGGCGGTAAAACCATCGTAGCGGCGGCTGTACAGTCCAAAGAACACGGGAAATGCTGCCGCCGAGCACAGCAAGTCTGCCAGCAGGAACAGGTACAGCACGCTGAAACCTTGCGAGGAAGCGTACAGCACAGGGATGGAGCACACCCAGATCAGGGAACGAGCCAGACTCATCATTTGAGCGGTATTGCGGTGAGGCATGATACGGCCCAGGTCCACCGCAATCAGGCTGGACACTGCGCTGATGGCCGTATCGGCGCTGCTCATCACCAGGGACAGCCCCAGGGGAATCAGCAGCACCAGAAACCAGACAGGAACATGCGGCAAAATCACATTGAACAGTGCCACGGAGCTGTCACCGTGTGAACCCAGGCCGACAAAGGCCAAGCCAAACAGACCCATCAGGAAGATGAAGGGGGCGACAAACAAGCCGCCCAGCAAAAAGCCACGCCGCATGGATTGCGTGTCTTTGGCAGCATAAATGCGCTGCCAGTTGCCCTGGTGAAACAGGCCGGTCAGCAAAATGGCGACAAAGAAGGTCAGGCCGGCCTTCATTCCCACGGGGTCGCTCAGTTCGATCAGACGCGGGGCTTGCAGCTTGACGCTGTCAAACAAATTCACCGGTCCTCCCACGGCTTGCCAGCCGAACATCACAATCAGAAATAGCATGGGCAGGATGACCAGCATCTGTACTTTGTCGGTAAAGATGGAGGCTCGCAGCCCGCCGTAAGAGGTGTAGATCAGGGTGGCCAGCAGCACAATACTGGCGGTAACCCATAAAGGAATGGGGGCAATCAAGGTAATCATCTTGGACATGGCGGTAATTTCGGCCGTCATGGAGATGAACATGTAAAACAGCATGATCAGCAGGGTCAGGGCATACATGGGACGGCCATAGCGGGCAATCACAAACTCGCTCAGGCTGTGACCGCGTGGCAGCAGTTCGCGCATGCGTTTGCCAAGCGGAATCATGGCCAGTCGTGGCGACATGGAGCCAATGGCATACCCGATCACGGCGCTCAAGCCTCCCCAACTGGCCGCCTGCGCCGGTGAGAATAGAATCCAGGCGCCCAGCGAAGAGGCCAATAAGGTCAGAATTGTGGCCAGCGAGCTTTGACTGTTGCGCGCTACCACAAAGTCTTCCAAAGAGCTGTTGTAGTGGCGGGCATACAGCACCCCGGCCAAAGCAAAGGCGGCAGAAAAAACAATCAGCCACAAAAGGGTGGCGGTTTGGTCCAGCATGAGATCTCCCCAAAAACCCGTATGAACGGGCACAAACCGGCCCGGCCGGCACGATGCCGGGGACGGGGCGCAGAAAAATGGAGGGATTGAAATGGGGCGTGTGCGCTTGCCAATGCGCCGCACAGACAAGAGCGGGCAGGCTGCCAGGCCGCGTTTCCTTTCCCTTCGCCGGCATGATCCGGATCAGGTTCTAAGGGTTACCGCTGCAATGCGGAATCTCAGCCCGTCAAGGACTCCCCCAGGAACAGGCTCAAAGAGTAGGAGAGCTTCTTTCAATTGTCAATCATACGGTTGGCGGTGTTTTGTGCTATGGTCTGCCCTGCGGCACGGGGTGTCCTTCTTGAAAAGGGCTGAGATAAAACCCGTCGAACCTGATCCAGCTCATACTGGCGAAGGGATGTCCGAAGCTCTAGCCCTGCGTCCGAACCGGGCCGACATCCTCGCCGAATTTTTGCAAGGAATGTCATGTCTGTGGAACACGTCTCGGAACTCTCCCAACAACTGGTTCTGGTCACTGGCGGCGCACGCGGCCTGGGGGCTTGTCTGGTGCGTGCGTTTGCACGTCAGGGCGCCAAAGTTGTCATCAATTACCTGAAAAGTGCAGCCGCTGCCCAGGCGCTGGCGGACGAGTTTCCGCAGCACTGTCTGGCGGTGCAAGCGGATGTGAGGGATGCGACTGCTGTACAAGCCTTGTTTGCCCAGGCGCAGGCACACTTTGGTCAGCCCATCACCACCGTCGTCAATAACGCCTTGCCCGAGTTTTCCTTCAACGGCGATGCCCGCCCTCATGCGGATACCTTGACCTGGTCGCAATTGAACCAGCAACTGGAAGGGATTGTGGGTGGGGCCCTGAACACCACGCAGGCTGCCTTGCCCGGCATGAAGCAGGCCGGTTTTGGCCGCATTATCAATATCGGGACAAACCTGTTCCAGAATCCTGTGGTGCCTTACCACGACTACACAGCGGCCAAGGCCGCCTTGTTGTCCATGACGCGCACCTTGTCGCACGATCTGGGACCGGATCAGATTACCGTGAACATGATTTCCGGCGGTTTGTTGCGCACAACGGATGCGTCCGCGGCTACCCCCGAGGCGGTGTTTGATCTGATTGCGGCCAGTACACCGCTGCGTCGCGTGACCACGCCCGAAGAATTTGCCGATGCGGCCTTGTTCTTTGCCGGTCCGTGGGCTCGTGCCGTAACAGGACAAAATTTGGTGGTTGACGGCGGATTGGTGAAAAACGGATGAGACAACTGCATTTCAATCTGTTCATTATGGGCTGCGGACATCACAAGGCCGCCTGGCGCCATCCCGAATCCCAGGTTGAGCGCTTGGGCGATATCCGCTTTTATGAAGAGCTGGCGCAGATTGCCGAGCGCGGCAAACTGGATGCGATTTTCTTTGCCGATGGTCAGTCCAGCGATAATGTGGCAGATGGACCGCGCTGGTTTCTGGAGCCCTTGACCATGATGGCCGCGCTGGCGCGAGCCACTGAGCGTATTGGTCTGATCAGCACCGTCTCGAGCACCTTTTACACCCCCTTTGTAGCGGCGCGCATGTTGTGTTCCCTGGACCATCTGTCCCAAGGGCGGATGGGCTGGAACGTGGTGACCTCGATGTTTGATGCCGAAGCACGTAACCATGGCTATGAAGCCATGCCTGACCATGCCTGGCGCTACGCCCGAGCCGAAGAATTCGTAGATACCGCACTGAAGCTGTTCGACTCCTGGAGCGACAGTGCCTTGGTGATGGACAGGCAGGGTGATTACGCCAAGGTGGATCAGGTGCGTCAGATCCTGCATAAAGGTGATCATTTCCTGGTGGATGGCCCCCTGACCTTGCCGCGCTCGCCTCAAGGACAGCCGGTGCTGTTTCAGGCCGGTGCGTCTGAACAGGGACGGGATCTGGCAGCGCGCAAGGCCGAAGCCATTTACGCCGTGGCGTATGACTTGCCCTCGGCTCAAGCCTATTACCGTGACATCAAACGACGCGTGCGTGAAGCGGGTCGTGGTGTGGATGTGCCTGTCATGCCGGGGCTGGTGACCTATGTGGGCTCCACCATGCAAGAGGCGCGCCGCAAGCAAGAGGAGCTGGATGCATTGCTGCCTACCCAGACCTCCTTGCGGCAACTGGGCATGTTTGTCGGGCAGGACTGCATGAACTGGGAGCTTGATGCACCGGTTCCGCCATTGCCTGCGCTGGAAAGTTTCAAGGGCCCCAAGGGGCGTTATGCCACCATGCTGCGCATCATTGAAACGGAAAAACCGACAGTCCGGCAATTGTTGGGGCGGATTGCTGCCGGTGGTGGTCACTGCACCATGGTCGGTACGCCCGAGTCCATTGCCGATCAGATTGAACATTGGTGGCGTAATGAGGGCGCCGACGGCTTTAACTTGATGCCTCCGTCCTTGCCCAATGGCATTGGTGACTTTGTGGAGCAGGTCATCCCCGTTTTACAAAAGCGCGGTCTGTTCCGTCAGGAATACGAGCACACCAGCTTGCGGGGGCATCTGGGGCTGGAGCGTCCAGCGGCCTGATGCCCGGAGCAGAAAAAAGCGGGCATTGCCATGGACGGATTTGTCCGCTTTTTCCCTAGGGGGAAGGGGCTACGAAGTTCCTGAAGTTTGCTATCCTTAATGCTTTAATTGTCGCCTGCTTAACGAGCAGCGAGCTGTATAGGGATCGCACTATGAAAACCGCCGTTGTCACCGGGGCCTCCTCAGGGTTTGGGGCTGCTCTGGCCCGTAAACTGGTCGCTGAAGGGCATACCGTGCTGGGCCTGGCGCGTCGTCAGGACAAGCTGGACGCCCTTGCTGCCGAGCTGGGCGAGCGTTTTGTTCCGGTCAGCGTGGATCTGACGGATCGTGCGCGTGCAGATGCGGTGCTCGGCGACCTAATGGCCCGGTTCCCCAATATCGATGTGCTGATCAATAATGCGGGTCTGGCGCTGGGCGTGGACAAGGCTCAGGATGCCAAGCTGGAGCAATGGGACACCATGGTGGCCACCAATATCAGCGCGTTGCTGCACATTACGCACGCTTTGCTGCCAGGTATGGTCAAGCAGAACAAGGGCCACATCATCAATCTGGGCTCGACGGCGGGCGAATATGCCTACGCAGGTGGCAATGTGTACGGCGCCACCAAGGCTTTTGTGCATCAACTGGGCCTGAACCTGCGTGCCGACCTGTCGGGTACGGCAGTTCGTGTGTCTACCGTGGCTCCTGGCCTCTGTTCCGGTACGGATTTCTCTACCGTTCGTCTGGGCGATAAAGATAAAGCTGCTGCGCTGTACCAGAACGTGGATGCGCTGACGCCCGAGGACATCGCCAACACCATTGCCTGGATCATGAACGCGCCTGCCCATATGAATGTCAACTACATCGAGTTGATGCCGGTGGCGCAAAGCTTTGCAGGCTTGAGCGTGCATCGCAAGGCTTAAGCTTGGCGACCGGCCCTGGTCTGGCTTGATTAGACTTGGGCTCCGGTCTTACACTGCAAACGTCTTCAGGGCGGGGTGAAATTCCCCACCGGCGGTAAGGGAGCCATTCCCCAGCCCGCGAGCGCTTTCCGCCAGAGAAAGGTCAGCAGATCAGGTGAGAAACCTGGGCCGACGGTGAGAGTCCGGATGAAAGAAGATGAAGCATCGCTGCCTTGATCACAAGGCAGCGACGTGTTTTATTGTTGCCCGGAGGACGCATTGTTTAATCAAGGATGCGTTCAAATGAAAAATCTGAAAATCTCCCCTGCATTAGCCGTTGGTCTTTTGCATGAATTTTGCGAAGGAGCGTGCTGATGTATACCGGAATTGTTAAAGCGGTTCGTCCTCTTACCGCGGTCAAGGCCGAGCTGGGCCGTACCGAGTTTGAAATTGATTTCACCGACGAATTGCTGGTGGATCTGCAACTGGGCGCCAGTGTCAGCGTGGAAGGCACATGCCTGAGCGTGACCAGTATTTCTGGCCACAAAGTTACTTTTGATGCGATTCCCGTCACGCTGGAGCGGACGAACCTGGGCACGCTCAAGACAGGTGATCTGGTCAATATCGAACGATCGGCCAAGCTGAACGAGGAAATTGGTGGTCATGTGATGGCTGGCCATATCGCAACGACTGCTGAAGTGCTGGAACTGAGCATTACCGAGGCCGGCAACCGTCTGCGTTTTCAGATGCCGGAAGATTGGGCGAAATACGTGTTCCCGCGTGGTTTTCTGGGTGTTAATGGCTGCAGCCTGACCGTGGCGGACGTGGAGGATGGCGTTGTGACCATCAATCTGATTCCCGAAACATTGCGCCAGACAACATTTTCTCGTTACAAGGCAGGCGATAGACTCAATATCGAAGTGGATCAACAGACGGTTGTTCTGGTTGACGTGCTGGAGCGTACGGTGGCAGGCACGATGGCGCGCGTGATGCCTGGTTTTAAAGACTGAGTCACGCATGAGTTAAGTGCAAAGGGCCGCTAGTTCTAAAACTGGCGGCCCTTTTTGTGTGTCTGTGCTTTTTAAGCACTCACAAAGCTCGGAATGAAATGCAGTACAGGTGCTAGAGAACATAGCCACTCTAGTGACGATCAGCCATTTTCCAATGGCCTGATGCGCTGCGCACCAAAGCTTGCTCCGCTATTGATTCAGTGTTTCCAAGACAAAATCAGCGCGGTTTTCTACGCTTGTTTTGGGCAGCAGGCGCACTTGGTATCCCAGCAGGGGATAGACACGCTCCAGACGTTCATACTCATGCAAAGCCGCGTTCATGTCGTGACGGCGCTCTGGATCAACTTCGTATATTTCAGGCCAGGGGGGCGTAAAGAACACCTGTGAATGATAAGGGTGAGTCTTGTTGAGTTCGTCCAGCAGTGGAGTACCTGTTAACTCTTCTAAAGCAGCTGCGGCGTCAATCAATCCTCGATCAAAAAATACCCAAGGGCCATCTTTGGGCGCGGTTGAGTAGTCAGTCTGCGCGACCTGTATCGCTTCTTTCAGGAAGGCCTCCATATCCTGCCAGGGGAGGGCAGAGCCACCATTGACCCACTGCTCCTGCACGATACGCCGTCCAGGCTCCTGGATAACCGTATAGCCACGATTTTGTAGCTCGGATAACAGAGTGGATTTACCGCCGCCGGAGCAGCCGGAAATGAGGACAAATGTAGACATAAAGAAATCCAGATCGACAGAGGCTAAAGCCTTGGCTACGATGCGCCGCGCCCCGAAACTAAGACCGGAGGGAAGGAGGGAAGGAGGGAAGGAGGGAAGGAGGGAAGGAGGGAAGGAGGGAAGGAGGGAAGTGGCCTTATTTTAAGGCTGGGACGGGAAATGGTGAAATGCCTGGCCTTGAGTACATAACTTCCTAACACGCTGGTAAGTAGGCATCTTTCATAAATAATAAAATGCAATTAACGGAAAAGAAATATAAGCATTGAAAAAGAATGTCTACAACAAAAAGAGGGCGGTCTTGGTGAAGAAGCGGCAGAGTGACACGGCTGGCTACCGATCAACGCATGGGCACACGTGTATGGTCAGATGCATTCTGTTCGGATTTCCGTCTTTTTAACGTTTGTTCTGTTCGGAAATCCGAACAGAAAGGGGGCGTATTGTTGGTGCTAATACAATCAGCACACAAAAAATGACTTATTTTTCAATAGGCTAATGTCAGCAAAGAGACTTGGCACAGTTTTTGCTTTTAACTCCGTACAAGAACCCCAGTATTGGGGGCCCTTAAAAAAAACGGAGAGATGACATGACTGATTGCGCCGCAACGGTTAACACTCGTCTGGAGAAAGACCTGCTGGGTACGCGCCCCGTACCTGACTCGGTGTATTTTGGCGTACACACCTTGCGAGCCGTCGAAAACTTCAGGATTACGGCGACAACTATCGCCAACTACCCCGATTTGATCCGAGCCCTGGCACAGATTAAAGCGTCCGCCGCACAGGCCAACCATGCACTGGGGGCATTGGATGCCGCCAAGAAAGAAGCGATTGTGCAGGCGTGCCGGGAAATTGAGGCTGGCCAGCATCACGACCATTTTGTGGTGGATGTGATTCAGGGGGGGGCAGGAACTTCTACCAATATGAATGCGAATGAAGTGATCGCTAACCGTGCTCTGGAAATTCTGGGTCACCAACGCGGGCAGTACGGGTTCCTTCACCCTAATGAGGATGTAAACCTGGGGCAATCTACCAATGATGTGTACCCCACCGCCTTGAAACTGGCTGCCTATCAGGGTGCGGCCCGTTTACTGACTGCCTTGGAGTATTTGCAGCAAGCCTTTGATCGCAAAGCTCACGCTTTCAAAGATCTGTTGAAAATGGGGCGCACGCAGTTGCAGGAAGCAGTCCCCATGACACTCGGGCAAGAATTTGCGGTTTACGCCGGCATGATTGCCAAAGATCGCCTGTGCCTGACCGAGGCCATGCAAGAGCTGTGTGAAATCAATCTAGGCGCGACGGCGATCGGGACGGGGATCAATACGGAGCCACGCTATGCCGAACTGGTTACGCGCCTGCTGTCCTCGAACACGGGTATCAGTCTGCGTAGCGCATCGGATCTGATTCTGGCCACGCAGGACTGCAGCGCGTTCGTACAGCTGTCCGGTGCCTTAAAACGCATTGCCGTCACCTTGTCCAAGACTTGCAACGACTTGCGTTTGCTCTCAAGTGGTCCACGTGCAGGCATTGGTGAGATCAATTTGCCTCCTCGCCAGGCGGGCTCTTCCATCATGCCCGGCAAAGTCAATCCCGTTATCCCAGAAGCCGTCAGTCAGATTGCCTTTGAAGTCTTTGGTAATGATGTGACCGTCTCCTTTGCAGCCGAAGCCGGTCAGCTTCAACTTAACGCGTTTGAGCCCATTATCGCCCACAGTCTTTACAAGAGCCTGCGTCATCTGCAGCGTGGATGCATGATTTTGGCCGACTACTGCGTGGACGCGATTACCGCCAATCCCCAGCGTCTGGCAGACAGCGTCAGCAACTCCATCGGCTTGGTCACGGCGCTTAATCCGTTGATCGGCTATACCGCGGCCACCGCTATTGCCAAGCAGGCGCATGAAACCGGTAAAGGGGTGGCTGAGCTGATTCTGGAGCAAGGTTTGTTAAGCGCGGACGAACTGGCTCAGGCCTTACAGCCTGAGCAACTGATCGCGCCGCGCGCCTCCAAAACCACGGAACAAACTCTTTAATTAAAAATCGACAGGCCCGCGCACGGGCCGATACGGGAGATGAACGCATGAAGCTGAATAAGCAAACCACATGGATTCTGATTGCCATGGTACTGGGCGTGGTAGTGGGTTATATCTGCCACAAGATGGCCGACACCCCTGAACAGGCGCATGCCATTGCCAGCTACTTTGGCATGGTGACGGATATGTTCCTGCGCTTGATCAAGATGATCATTGCTCCGTTGATTTTCGCCACGCTGGTTGCCGGTATGGCCAGCATGGATGATGCGGCAACTGTTGGTCGTATCGGGGGCCGTGCTGTGGGCTGGTTTTTGCTGGCCTCGCTGGTATCGCTGACGGTAGGGTTGATTTTTGCCAATATCTTCCAGCCTGGTGCGAATGTTGGCATTCCCTTGCCGGCCGAATCGGCTCATTTGGGGGTGGATACCTCGGCGCTGAATCTGAAAACGTTTCTGACGCATGTTGTGCCACGTAACTTTTTTGAATCCATGTCCAAGAACGAGATTTTGCAGATCCTGGTGTTCTCGGTATTTTTTGGACTGGCCTTGGGCAAAGTGCGTGGTAACCCTCAGGCCAACATCCTGGCGCAAACGATTGAGGGCGCAGTGCCAGTGATGCTGACCGTCACCAACTACGTCATGTACTTTGCACCACTGGGCGTGTTTGCCGCTGTTGCCAATATCATCACGACCGAAGGGCTGGGTATTTTGGCCGTCTATGGCAAGTTTCTGGGCAGCTTTTATGCCACCTTGGTGGTGCTGTGGGCGATTTTGCTTGCCGCGGGATTTCTGGTGCTCAAGGGCCGGGTATTCACCCTGTTCAAAGAAATCCGTCAACCGATGTTGCTGGGCTTTTCGACGGCCTCCAGCGAAGCCGCCTATCCTCGTTTGATGGAAAAGCTGGAAGTGTTCGGTGTACGCAAGCGTGTTATCGGTTTTGTCCTCCCGCTGGGTTATTCCTTTAACCTGGACGGCTCCATGATCTATACCGCTTTTGCGGCGCTGTTCATCTCTCAGGCATATGACGTGCCGCTCACCATGCAACAGCAAATTATCATGCTGTTGGTGTTGATGATTTCCAGTAAAGGTATTGCCGGCGTACCACGCTCTGCGCTGGTCGTCGTGGCAGCAGTTTTGCCTATGTTTGGGCTGCCTGAGGCTGGTGTATTATTGATCATGGGCATTGATCACTTTCTGGACATGGGCCGCACTGCGACAAATGTATTGGGTAACGGCATTGCCACAGCCGTTGTCGCTAAATGGGAAGGTGCCATCGATGCGCCTGACCAGGCGGACAGCAAGGCGGCAGGCTCACCACAGCCCCAGCCCGAGCAGGCAGGCCCGGACTCAGCACCCGCTGTCGCCTGACGTCTTCCGTGTCGATATAGCGGCTGTTTACTAAATATTCTACGTAAGTGGCCGCTACGTTTTATGCATCTGCCCCGATTTATTCGTCTTCATAAAGTCCTGTTGTTGCTGATATTGATTGCGTCACTGTCAGCCTTGGCGGGCGTGATGGCTTACCGAGCTGGTGAATCATTCGGACTGTCCAACTTGCAGGAGTCGGGGCGGCAGCGTCTGGATTTGTATGCGCTGACACTACGCCACGAAGTCGAGAAGTATGAGTATCTGCCCAAGATGCTGGAGCTGGATCAAGAAGTGGTGGGGCTGTTGGAGCGGGGCACCCGGTCCTCGCGCGAGGTCAGCCGTCATCTGGAGCGCTTGAACGAGCGCGCCCAGACCCGCGTGATTTATATCCTCGGCCGTCAGGGTCAGGTTCTGGCGACCAGCAACTGGCAAGAGGCCGATAGCTATCTGGGGGAAGATCTTTCCTACCGCCATTATTTCACCGAAGCGCGTGAAGGACGGCCCGGATTCTTTTTTGGAGTTGGAACCACACGGGGTGAGGCCGGCTATTACATTTCCTCCCCCATCACCCAGGCAGGGCAGGTGATCGGCGTGGCCGTCATCAAGGTGGATCTGGATCGCCTGCAGGATTCATGGACCCACGCTCAAGCGCCGGTGATAGTGTCCGATCACTATGGTGTGGCGATTCTGTCTTCGGTGCCCGCCTGGAAATTTACTGCCAGTCAGCCCCTCAGCGAAGATGTACAACTGCATCTGCACCAGACCCGCCAGTACAATGGTTTGCCCATTGTTCCCCTGAATTTACTGACCCAGAGCGTGTTGAGCCAGGATGCGCAGCTGGTGTCCTTGCCTTCTGATGGCAGGGCGTCGGGAGCCGAGGATGACACCCGCGGACTCCTGCTGGCCCAGACGATTCCGTTTGGTGCGAACGGCTGGACCTTGACCCTGTTTTTACCCACCGATCTGGTCTATTCCATGGCGCGTCTGTACGCCGTGTTGGCCGCTTTGGGGCTTGTATGCCTGTTTGTGATGCTGGTCAGCTGGTATTTGCGCCGGCAGCAACAGCGTGACCGTGCCTTGGCTCGCGTTCAGCTGGAGCGCGCACATGCTCAGCTTGAACGCAAAGTAGAAGAACGTACGCGTTCGCTGGAAGAAACCCAGGCGGGCCTGATTCACGCTGGCAAACTGGCGGTCATCGGGCAATTGTCTACTGGCCTGGCCCACGAACTGAACCAGCCCCTGACTGCCTTGCGTACCTTGTCAGGAAATACCATCCGCTTCATGGAGCGCGGTGATCTGGATACCGTGCGTGCCAACTTGAAGCGCATCAATGATCTGGTCGACAGCATGGGCGCGCTGACCTCTCAGCTCAAGCAATTTGCCCGCAAGTCGCCAGGCCATTCAGAACTGACAGATTTGAGCGCGATTATCGATCAGGCGCTGTTGATTCTCGAACCCGCGATTCGCCAGCATCGTGCAACAATCCAGATTCAATTGGCAGACGATGCAGGGGTAGTGCAGTGCAATCCCAACCGTCTTGAACAGGTCATCGTTAATTTACTGAGTAATGCGATTGATGCCGGCGCCTCACGAAACACGCACCCTGTTGTTCAGCTCAGCAGCCAGCGGCAAGGTCAGCAGGTGGCGATACGGGTTCAGGACAATGGCCCAGGATTAAGCGAGGATGCTCGGCTGCATCTATTCGAGCCATTTTTCACCACTAAAGAAAGTGGTACAGGGCTGGGGCTGGGTTTGGCTATTTCGATGAGTATTATTCAACATTGCGACGGCAGTCTGACAGCCGATAACTTGCCAGGTGGTGGCGCCGTGTTCACCATTGTGCTTCCCTTTCCTGGAGCAGAAAAATGTACGAAGGGCTAACCGTTCTCATCGTTGAAGACGATGTCAATGTGCGTCTGGGTTGTAGCCAAACCTTGCAGCTTGAAGGCATTCGGGTGGAGGAGGCCGAGAGCGCAGAACAGGCCTTGCGCCTCCTGCACAATGGCTGGCCAGGCATTGTCGTGTCCGATGTACGTTTGCCGGGTGCCGATGGCATGAGCTTGCTGCAGCAACTGCAACAGCTGGACAGCGACTTGCCTGTGGTGCTGATTACTGGTCATGGCGATGTGTCGATGGCTGTTCAGGCGATGAAAATGGGGGCTTACGATTTTATTGAGAAGCCGTTTTCGCCCGAACATTTTGTGCAGGTGGTATCGCGCGCCTTGGACAGACGTCAAATGAGCTTTGAGATCAAAGCACTGCAGGGTCGATTACAAGACAAGCAGTCCATTGAGGCTCGCGTGTTGGGCAACTCCTGTCCCATGTCCAAGGTGCGCGAACTGATCTGCAATCTGGGCAATAGTGCCGCCGATGTACTCATTTTTGGCGAAACCGGCACCGGCAAAGAGCTGGTGGCGCGCTGTCTGCACGATCTAGGGCCCAACAGGGACGGTAATTTTGTGGCAGTCAATTGCGGCGCCCTGTCCGACAGTCTGTTCGACAGTCAGATGTTTGGTCATGAGGCGGGGGCCTTTACGGGTGCAGGCAAGCGGGTGATCGGCAAAATCGAACATGCGCACCAGGGCACCTTGTTTCTGGACGAAATAGAAAGCATGCCGATGGCCATGCAGGTCAAGCTATTGCGCGTTTTACAGGAGCGCACGCTGGAGCGTCTGGGTTCTAATCAATCCATCGCCATCAATTGCCGCGTCATTGCGGCGACGAAAGTTGATTTACTGGCCCTGGCCGATCAAGGCCTGTTTCGTCACGACTTGTATTACCGCTTGAATATGGCGACCTTGCCCTTGCCGCCCTTACGCGAACGCCGTGAGGATATTGGCCTTTTGTTTGAGCATTTTGCCTTGTTGGCGGCGGCTCGGCATGATCGTCCGGCGCTGGAGCCAGACTCCGAGCGCTTGCAGGCTATGCTGGGCTGGCATTGGCCGGGCAATGTGCGCGAGCTACGCAATTTCGCCGATCGCTGCGTGCTGGGGGTCAACAGCGCCTTGCCCGGTCAGCAAGCCGCTCCAGGAACCGTGCCGACCTCATTGGTCCACACCGTTGAAGCGGTCGAGCGCGCCTTAATCGCTGAAGCCTTGAAACGACATCACCATAACTTGACTCGCGCCGGGCAGGAATTGGGCATAGCCAAAAGTACGCTGCACGACAAGATCCGCAAGTACGGCCTGTTGGCGTCCTAGAACTGGTCTGTCTGGGCATGGGCGGCCGACCCTGTCTGTTACGTCGCCTGAACAGGCCCGCACTACGCAATCGCTACGCGCTGGGGCGGGCAAGCGCCAGATCGTGCCGGTTTGACGAGGCAAAAAAGAACGCCAGACTCTTCAACGTAGAGTCGGCGTTCTTTGCCTTTCACGGCCTTAGGAGACCCGGGTCGTCTTTTCTAAGCCGACAACTTCTCCACGCGGGCTGGCAAACCTTGACGCACGGCAGCTCCTGAAACCCAATCAATCCACACGTTGTCCTGACCGTCGCCACGGGTTGGGTCCGCAAAACCCAGCTCGTTCAGGTTCACGCCAGCCGCAAGATCCGCCAGATGGGGGGTGGCCTCACCGTCGATGTGATGAGAGCGGGCGCCCAGCTCGGTATGACCAAACCCATGTTCGATCGCGATGGCCCCGCGCATGATACCGCCGCGTACCAACGCCACGCCTTCGACGGCTCCGCCTGGCGTACTGACCCGGATACGATCTCCGTTACGGATACCCATCTTCTTCGCATCCTCCAGGTTCAATGAGATCGGGTTATGCGGATGCACCTGGCGCAAACGGGACATGCCAATCGACATGGAGCTCATCAAGTTGGATTTGTAGGAGCTCATCAGCAGCGGCCACTCCTGTTCAGAGAAATGTTCGCGCATCGGGCTGCCATCGGCCAGACGGGTAGGGTACCAGGTGGGGCACCCACTGAGTCGTTCGCCCGTCATGGTGTGACGCATCTTGGCCAGATCTTCGTTCCAGATCTGTAAAGCGTTGTCGTAGCGATTTTTCAGCTGATTGCCTTTCCAGGCGTTTTCAATTCGATCGAAGCGTCCACCGCGGGTCAGCAACATGGCCACTTTACGCTGCTCTTCGGGATGCAAGCGCGATTGCAGCTCTGGAAAGAGGCGGTCGACACCCGTGATGCGCATATCGTCATCGGAGGCATCGCCCACCGGACGACCTGCACCAAACGCGATGTTGGCCATGCCCCGCAGGTAGAAATCCTCGGCGCACAACAAATCATGGGTATTGCCCGCCTTGTCTTTCAGGACACCCTTGCCAAAACCGGGCAGTTCCAGACGTAGCGCGACCGCAAACAGGAAACTTTCCAAGTTGATCGGCTGACCATCCGCCGTGCGCTCCACGCGGGGCTGAACAACCGGCCAGCGCAAGGTCGAGGACTTGGCGATTACGTCGGCCCAAGGCGCAGACACCCCCCAGCTTTCATAGGTGACCGTGTCCGGCACGATGTAGTCTGCATAAGCATTGGTCTCGTTGATGAATGGATTGACCGAAATCGACAGCGGGAGGGCGGCCGGATCTTTCAACTTGTGCAGCAGCGCATTTTTAAAGCCCGCGATCGCGTAGACCGGATTACTCATGTGATTGATCCAGACCTTGGCCGAGTAGGGATAGCCATTCAGCCCGGAGGCAATCATTTCGCTGCTCAAGGCGCCCACCGCGGGGTACCAGGGAGCAGGAGCCGGGTATAAGGCTTCACCTTTTGCCAGGCGGCGTTTGTACTCGCTGGATTTCTCATAGGCGAAACGATGGCGCGACAAGGACACGCCTTTGGCCGTCACTTTTCCAGGAAACTGTGCAAAGTTGTAGCGTGGTCCCGGTCCAAAAGGCCCGAATGGGCCCGCATCCAGCACCAGGCCCCCTTTCAGGTTCAGGTTGCCCACCAGGGTATTCAACATGGCAATGGCATAAGCCGTGTAGAAACCCGACCCGTTCATGGTGCCACCATGCGCATCGGCCACTGCCTGCCGGCCATAGCTGGTGAACTCTCGCGCCAGCTCGATCAGGGCTTCTTCTTCCATGCCACAGCCTTGGGCGTACTGGGCAATGGTTTTCTCCTGACTGCGCTCGCGCAGCATATGCAAGGCGGTACAGACGCGTACATCCTTGCCGTCCAGATCAACAAGACGGTCGACAAACAGCGTCGCGCGATCCAGATCGGTATGGGCGCGCAGCTCACCTTGTTCGTCCTGAACGATAAAGGGTGATTCAGCTCCTTCGGTCACTTCCCAACCCAGGTCGGTACCGCGCAAGTAGCGGCCAAAACCAGGGTGCTCAGGATCAGCAATCAGTAAATGGCTGGCGTTAGTCCAGGAAGCCGTGTTTTCGTCCTGTTCGGCCGGGGCGTGGGGCAGGGACAAATGCTCCACATCAAAGCGCTCTTGTTCCAGAATCCAGCGCAACATGCCCATGACCAACGACAAGTCGGTGCCGGGCAGGACAGGCTGCCAGCGGTTGCCGCTGCCCGAGGCGAGGCTGGACGAGGTTGGCAGGATCGGGGAAACAACCACGTATTTAAAGGTGTTTTCAGGGCGCGAACGGGCTTCCGCCAGCTCGCGACCTTGGCGCTGGAAGGGGTTGCCGGATTGAGCGGGTGCCGCGCCAATAAACAGTCCAAAACGGGCGTTTTTCCAATCTGGCTTGCCATGCGGCATGCCTTTGATATCGCCCATGGCAGCGCCAGTGCCTACGCGGAAGCTCTGACCGCAATAAGAGCCGTGGTTGCTGACGTTGATCGTGCCAAACGCTTGTTCGGCAAAGCGTTTGACCAGCGGCGTACGACCTTCGTTGGCCGCATCGGTGAACAACAATTGATTGGCAAGTGGGCCAAACTCGGGGTTTTGCGGATCTATCAGGGTTTCATGGTCCCAAATGGCCCGCAATCCGTCGACGTGGCCTTCGTTAAACAAGTTGCCGCCTTCGCAAACCTCTTCGATCAGTTGCTCAAAGCTGATGCGTTGCCATTGCCCTGAGCCGCGCGGGCCAACACGCTTAAGGGGGGAGAGAACACGATAAGGACTGCTGTGCTGCTCTAGCATGGATGCACCACGCGCGCAGGCGCTGGCACGGCCTTCCAGTCCATTTTCACCACCGAGCATGGCGTAAACCTCGCGTACCGGCTGCTCCATGGGGGCAGACTGGGTGGTGGCCAAGGGATGGTAGGGGTTGCCGGCAATACGCAGAATCTTATTGTTCTCCGTATCAATGCGCACACGCACCCCACATTGGGTCCAGCAGCCCAGGCAACTGGAAGGGCTGACAATCTGGCCAGGCGGCGTGTCGAGCAAGCCGGTAACCGGATCGATCCGGAATTCAGCTTGCAGAGAGTTGCCGCGGGTAGCATGGGCGGTTGGCGCTCCGGCTGTGCCTTGACCCAGACCTTGTACCGCCTTGACCACGGTGTCGCTGTAACCGGCCGCAAAAGCAGCCAGACCACCCACAGCAACGCCGCCGCGGGTCAGGACCTGTCGACGCGACAGATCGGGGGTTTCGTTTTTCTTGCTCATGACGATAAGTACCTGAAATCTAGTGGGTCTGTGCGGCCTGGGCCGTCAACGGCGCATGCCGGGCCGGGAACAGAGAGAGCAGGGTGGTGCTGGCGGCAATCAAGGCAATGCACAGGCCGAGCACACCCAGCATGCCCAGCAGTCCATCACTGCCCAAAGGCATGGTGTAGAGGTACAAACCAGCACCATATTTCGGTACACCCTGCACCGCCATGAAAATAATCCAGCGAAACACCCAGGCAGAGCCAAGCATGAAGGCGGCACACAGCAAGCTATACCACGTGCCTTGCAACGTCTCGGCCGGACGGCTGAGCATATAAAGCAGCAGCAGACCCAAAGCGCAAGAGCCCAGAAAGCCCAAACGCCATACCGGGTAGGTCTGGAACAGCTCCTGAGCGGCAGCAAAAGAGCGACTCTCACCCATCAAACCGGAGCCAAGCCACAGCAGGGCCACCAGGATCAGGGACAGCACCACACCCAACGACCAGCGGCGGATATAGTTCATCGGCAGACCGGCCACGCCACCGGGCAGAAAGCGGGCAACCAGTAATAGTGCGCCCAAACTGGCCAGGGCTGCTGTCAACGCAAAATTTACCGGCAAAAACGCGGTGTTCCACAAAGGACGTGAACGCAGCACCATCACTTCAAAGCCGCTGTAAACCAGAATCGACACGGCCGAGACCAGCAGGGCCAGGCTCAGGCCGCGCCACAAAGCGCGTTTGTCCAGCCACCAGGCCAGTACGTTCGCCACCGACAATCCGACGAACACAGGCAACAGAATGGCGCCCAATGACATCCAGGACCAAGGTGTGAAGTGGGCATAGAAATGCCAGAAACGGCCAGGTTGGTGCAAGTCGGCCAGCAAGGACACGGGCGCGGCGATGCTGCTGCACAGCAGCACAATCATCAGCGCGGGTTCCAAACGACGCAACGCGGGATCGCGAGACCAGGCGCAACGCCATACCCAGACCGTGCTGGTGGCGGCCATGCCTACCAGAAAAAAGTATTGGACCGCCCAAGGTAGCCAGGCGACTTCATAGGCGGGGGTCAGAATTTCAATAATAGACATATCGGCCCTTTAGAACTGATTGGTCAGACGCACGCTGGCCTGACCATCCACACCATCGACAAACTCGTCTGGCAAGCCGATGTAAAACACATGGGGGCTGGTATTCATGCCGGGTTTGAGAACGCGGATTTCCTCTTTGTGCTCGTTGAGCAGTTGGGAAATCGTGCTGTTTTCATCGTTCATGTCACCAATGACACGCGCTCCACCCACACAGCTTTCTACACAGGCCGGCAGCAAGCCCACTTCCAGGCGATGTTCACAGAACGTGCATTTGTCGGCAGTTTGGGTTTCATGGTTAATGAAGCGGGCGTCGTAAGGACAGGCCTGAACACAATATGCGCAGCCGACACAGCGCTCGTTATCCACCAACACCACCCCGTCTTCACGCTGAAATGTCGCCTGTACCGGACAGACAGGTACACAGGGTGGGTTATCGCAGTGATTGCAAAGGCGCGGCAGGCTCAGCATGGCCGCCTGCTGCTGCTCGTCGAGCACCTCGTATTGCAGAACCGTGGTTCGGAACTGCCCGATAGGCGGGGCGTTTTCGATCGAGCAACTGACCGTACAGGCCTGACAACCAATACATTTTCGTAGATCCACCACCATGCCGTAGCGGGCCCCCTCTTTCCCACCGCTGCGGCGGGGAGGCTGACTGTTCATGGCCGCTTGGACAGGCTGGATAGGAATAATGGTGGCACCGGCGCTCAGGCCCAGTAATTCCTTAAGAAAACGTCGCTTGCCCGGTTTGGGCTCGGCGGTTGGAATCATGTGTTTTCCTTTTTTTGCCTGGGTTTAACCCATTTAAATTATTTACAGTTATAAGCATATTAAGAATACGAAGTTACAATCTTGATGAAAGTCAAAAAGAACATTTAAAGGTTGAAATGTTGATATGCAGTGATAATGGGCACAAAAAAAACCCCTTCGTTCAGAAGGGGCTGTATAGGACTGATTTAAAAAGAAAAATACTTAAAAAGTCCCGCCCAGACTCAGGAAGAAAGTACGGCCAGGCTGGTTGAACGTATGAGCGCCAGCGCCATAGATGTAGTTGGGCGTCCCCAGGTTCACGCCGATTGCATTTCCGCGCCGGAACAGGCGTTTGTCAAACAGATTGTCGACACCCGCGGTGATATGCATCCGCTTGTTGATTTTGTACTGGGTGCTCAGACCAAATAAGGCGTACGGGGAGACCTTGTCGGTTGCAGAGCCTGTCAGAGTCTGCCCGTAGTAGTCGTATTTGGGTGGCTTTTGTTCGCAGTAGAACGTCGCTTTGGCCCGCAAGGACCAGTCGGCGTTTACCGTCCAGTCCAAGGTAGTGTTGATGGTGTATTTGGGAATCGTGGACAGCGCTTCGCCAGTGGTCTTGTTTTTGGACTCAATCATGTAGGTGAAGTTGGTTGACCATAGCCAGTTCGGGGCAACCGGCCAGGTCAGGTTGCCTTCCAGGCCTGAAACCACGGCTTTGGGAATGTTTTCCCACTGCAGAATCAATTGCTGCTTGTTCAGGGCGGTAAAGCTATCTACTGCAAAACGTCCTGCTTCCACTTTATTGCGGTAGTCGTTATGAAAGTAGGTCAGGCTTGCACCCAGGCCGCCGTCACCGACATACTCAATTCCCAGCTCCTTGTTGATGCTGGTTTCTGCCTTCAGGTCCGAGTTACCCTGCAGGAAGCAACCTGTCGTGCTCGATGACGTATTACCCCAGCAACCGTTACCGAGACTGTACAAGGTGTAGCCATCATTGCTTTGATACAGGTTGGGAGCCTTGTAGGCGCGGGCGATACCGGCTTTGAACAACCAGTTGTCAGTTACCGCATGCGTGAGATTGAGTGACGGGCTCCAGTTGCTGCCATGCTTGTCGTGGTAGTCAAAGCGCAGCCCGGGTGTAACGGTCGTCTGGTCGGTAGCGTAAATATTGTTTTCAGCAAACACCGAATAAATACTGGCTCGCGATTTGGGCTTGTAGGCCGTCGGTACGCCAGGGATGCGGGTAGGGTTGCGTTGCGCCAAGTCCGAGGACGTGTCGTTGAGTTCCTGGCCAACCCATTCCATACCGACCGTTGCGTATTGCTCAATACTGCCGGCCTTGAATTGATGACTGGCCTCGGCATGGGCGGTCAGGGTGCTCAGGTCAGCCGTACCAAATCCCCCATCGTTCACACGGGACGGGTCATTAAATGCCCCCTCGGTCCCGCCCGCCAAGCCCTCCAGCAGACGGTAGTTGCGTGTTTTCTCGTACTGCACATACGCCAGCGTGTTGGTTTTGTCATTCCAATCACCCCGATGGGTCAGGGAATAGCTTTGGCGATATATTTTGTTCGTTTCGTCGCCCAACTGGCGTTTGACCTCATCATTGGTATTGGTGTTTTGGGTATCGCCGGTGTAAATATTGCCCTGGCGGCCGTAGAAAACCTCCAGGTCCACCGTGTGGCGGCTGTCGGGACGCCAGGACAGCAGACCATTGATGTCCTTGTTGCGCACCCCCTCACGCCCGGCAGGCAGACTGTTGGCGTTGGCCCCCCCGCGTTCGGTCTGGTGGCCTTTATTGATCTCCGGGTCGTCCGCATCGGTCTTGTTCAGGTTTCCGTATAGGCGAAAGGACAGGGATTCGCTGATGGGGCCGCTCAGGCCAAAATTCATGCGGCGTGTCGCCCCTTCATCGCTGTGTTCGGGCACATTCCCATAAAGAGAATAGGAGCCCTGGAACGTGTCGGTGGTGGGCTTGGTGATGATATTGACCACTCCTCCGGCTGCTCCGTTACCGTAACGAGCTGCGGCTGGGCCGCGCAGCACTTCTACTCGTTCGATCTGCTCGGCAGGAACCCAGTTGGTATCGCCGCGGGAATCGCGTTCGCCCCGCCAACCAAATCGCACGGCAGAGCGTGAACTGACCGGTTTGCCATCAATCAGAATCAGCGTGTTTTCCGGGCCCATGCCGCGGATATCAATTTGCCGATTATTGCCACGCTGCCCGCTGGCTGAATTACCCGTCAGGTTGACCCCCGGCATGGTGCGCAGCACTTCGGAGATGTCGTTGGCGGGTGGGGATTTCTGGATGTCGTCGGCGGTGATGACAGACGACCCCAAGGTTTGCTTGAGCTCTTGTTCGGCCTTGACCACGATGCGCTCCAGTTCCTCGACCTCTTGCGCTCGCGTCTGAACAGGGAAGGCCAAGCTCATCGCTACAGCCAGACTGCTTAGGGACATAAAGGGGACACCGCCAGGCCTACGGCGCGTAGCGGCGAAAGAGGAGGACACCGACATGATTAACACCTAGTAATAATGAGATTGATTCGTGATTATAAACAAGGTGAGCGGTGTTACAAAGTGATAATTTCGTATGGCCGATACAAAGGGATCGGCGCATTCAGCCCGACACCCAGCCGCTGCCGGTCAAGACAAAGCCCTTGTCAAGATGGGCAGCGTGCGTGGTAGACAGGGTGAATGCGCTCAAGCGCAGACACTGCAGCCAGGGCCCATGCAAGTATGGATAACCGAGTTGCGCGTACTGGAGCGCGTGCCGGGGCCAGTCACATTATTGCCGGCCAGGGCTTGTTGAGGGGTCAGGCCCCGCGCGGGGCTGGATTTGCTGAACAGACGCCGAGGAGCACTCAGCTGCAGCAAAAGACTGCCTTTTTCACAAGCAGGGCAAACTTGAGGGTCGTTGCGGGCAGCCATGCTGCGCAAATGGCTGCTGCGTTGCAAGCAATGATTGCAAAGATAGTCGTACAAAGGCATGGCAAATCCAAGTGAAACGGGCCCTGGTCTCAATGAAAGACCAGGGCCATAGACCGATTAGCTCAGCTTACAGCGTGTGCCTGGACGGCCAAAACGAGCGGCATCATTCAAGGCACCCTTAGGCAGAATATCGGTATCAAAAATACCGGTAGGCAAGGCCAGGGAGGCGGAGCTGTTGGGCAGGTCCACCACGCCACCATAACGACCCTCAACGGGAGCGGCCGTCAGGAGCATGTACGCTTGCGCGCGCGACAAGTCCGTGGTGCGGCTGATGTAATCAATCGCCGCCAGGCAAGCCTGACGGTACGCGACCGTGGAGTCCAGATAGTAGTTCACGCCTTCTTCCACACTGATCCCGGTAAAGTGCATCCACTGATCGTACTTGGGATCGTGGCGGCCCGGCACGTAGATAGGCGCGGTCAGATTATATTTGGCCATGCCCCCTTTGATCAGGTCAAAGCCAAGGTGGGCAGCGCCGTCCATCTCAATGGCGCCACAAAAGGAGATTTCGCCATCGCCCTGGGAGAAGTGCAAGTCACCCATGGACAGGCCAGCCCCTTTGACGTACACGGGGAAGTAAATCCGCGAACCGATGGTCAGATTCTTGATGTCCAGGTTGCCGCCGTGCTCACGCGGGGGCACGGTACGGGCGGCTTCGGCAGCCATACGGTCAAATTCCGCGCCCTTGACACCGCGCAGCACCGCTGTCTTGGCGTCGGGTGGATTGGCGTGGCCCTTGGGTACGAGCAAGGCTTCCCGACGATTCCACTCACGCAGCAACTCATGCGAGGGCAGGGTGCCGATCAGGCCGGGATGCATCATGGCGGCGATGCGTACACCAGGGATATGCCGCGAGGTGGCATACACACCATGCAGGTCCCAGATGGCCTTGTCGGCTTCGGGGAAATGCTCGGCCAAAAAACCACCGCCGTTCTCTTTGGCAAAAATGCCCGAGAAACCCACCGGGGTAATACAGCGAATATCCAGCAGGTCCACCACCAGAATGTCGCCGGGCTCGGCGCCTTCCACGTGGATCGGGCCGGTCAGGGGGTGAGCGCGGGTCAGGTCAACGTCGCGCACGTCGTTGGCGCTATCGGTGTTTTTAATCTGGGCATCCAGAAAATCCAGGCATTCCAGAATCATTTCTTCACCCGGCTTGACGCTGGTCAGATCGGGAATATCAGGATGCCATCGGTTGTGCCCTATTTCAGCTTGTTCGGCCAGGGGTGCGCCGGGTTTGATTTTTATATGCTGCATGTGTTCTCCGAAGTATGTGTGCGAGGTTCGCACCAAGGCGCTTTTTCAGGCGCTTGACCACACCATTAACACGACTGGACAAGCATGGTCAAAATCAGCCAAGCAACGGTTTTATATGCATTTTTTTTCCGGTAAATAAATTCTTAAGTGAGTCAATGATTTAGACATTAAGCGATTAAAAAACAATAAACCGCGCTTTTTGTCTAGAGGATAAATCCTGATCTGGCGCAGGTTTTTTATGTCGGCGCGTACCGTTAATAAAAAGGGGTATGGACATACGCTAATTCGTATAGAAGACATACGAGTTTCTTAATGGCCCAAGCAGATTCAAGGTCAGACACGGAAAAGGGGGCTTGGTTCGTAAGGCTCCGAATAACCCTTATCACCAACGCGCAATAAGACAGCAAGTTGAACTGACAACAATAAAAGCAAATAAAACGCAGGAGACACCCTTGTGACTAGCTGTTCCCCCATCCTGTGGATTCGACATCCACTGGCTTGTTCTGACGCGGATGCCGCCGGTGGCGTGCTGATTCAAGACAGCCGCATTATCGAAAAAGTAGCGTCTGGTCAGCAACCGCGACAGGCCTATGACCAAACCTGGGACGCCTCACGTCATGTATTGCTGCCCGGTCTGGTCAATACTCATCATCATTTTTATCAGACCTTGACCCGGGCCTATACCCCCGCCTTGAACAAACCGTTGTTTCCCTGGCTGACCACCCTGTATGACGTATGGGCAGGCTTGGATGATGAGCAGATGCAGGTGGCCAGTGAGCTGGCGATGGTGGAGCTGCTGCAATCGGGCTGCACTACGGTGGCTGACCACCATTATGTGTTTTCGGGCGCCTTGCAGCATGCAATTGACTGTCAGGCTGAAACGGCCCAGCGTCTGGGCGTTCGTGCGGCATTGACGCGAGGCTCCATGAGTGTGGGCCGCGAGCAGGGCGGCTTACCGCCGCAAATCGTAGTGCAGGACGAGCAAACCATTCTGGATGACAGTCTGCGCCTGATTCGTCAGTATCACCAGCGCGAGGACGGCGCCATGATTACCCTGGCGCTGGCTCCCTGTTCGCCTTTTTCTGTCAGCCGTGAGCTCATGCGTGAAAGTGCCCAACTGGCCGAGCGCGAAGACGTGCGTTTGCATACCCATCTGGCCGAAACCGACGATGAAACCGCCTACTGTGAACGCCTCTTTGGCATGCGTCCACTTGATTACCTGGATCAGCAGGGATGGTTGAGCAATCGTACCTGGCTGGCGCATGGCATTCATTTCAATGACGAAGAAATTCAACGCCTGGGTCGGGCAGGGACCGGCATCGCCCATTGCCCCTCCTCCAATATGGTGTTGGGAAGTGGCCTGTGCCGCACCATTGAGCTGGAAGCGGCAGGCGCACCGGTTGGTCTGGCGGTTGATGGTTCGGCTTCCAACGATCACTCCAATCTGGCTCAGGAAATGCGGCAGGCCCTGTTGTTAGGCCGGCTGCGTTACCAGCCAGGGCAGGTCACCCATCAAGCCGTCATTCGTTGGGCCACCCAGGGTTCGGCCCGTTGTTTGGGCCGGGACGATATTGGCGGTCTGAACGTTGGACAGCAAGCAGATCTGGCCCTGTTCACTCTTGATGAATTGCGTTTTTCGGGTGCGGAAAACCCCCTGGCTGCCTTATTGCTGTGCGGTGCGGACCGCGCTGACCGCGTGATGGTCGCAGGTCAGTGGCGTGTCATTGACGGCCAGGTCTGCGGGATTGATCAACACGATTTGATGCAGCGTCATCAAGGCGCCGCACGTCGTTTGCGTGACAAGGCACTGTCCGGCGCAGTGACGGCTTAAGTTCAGTAGCGACAGGGCCGACAGAGCCCTGCCTCATTATTCCTCGGAGACAGTTATGACAAGACCTGCACAGGCAAGGGCTGCGGCAACGGCGCCGCGTCCTGAAGACGAGAATCTGGGCCTGGGGGCCAATCTGGCCTATGGCTTTCAGCACGTATTAACCATGTATGGCGGCATTATTGCCGTCCCGCTGATTATTGGTGAGGCTGCGGGCCTGCCTGCCAACGAAACAGGGCTGTTGATTACCGCCTGCCTGTTCATGGGCGGGCTGGCCACCTTGCTGCAGACCCTGGGCGTTCCTTTCTTCGGCTGCCGGCTGCCCCTGGTACAAGGGGTGTCCTTTTCGGGCGTTGCCACCATGATCGCCATTTTGGGCACGGGCGGCGGCTTGCCCGCGGTGTTTGGCGCAGTGATTGCGGCCTCCTTCATAGGGTTGCTGATTACCCCCATCTTTTCTCGAGTCATCCGTTTTTTTCCGCCTCTGGTCACCGGTTGTGTAATCACCACGATTGGGCTGACCCTGATGCCGGTGGCGGCCTTCTGGGCGATGGGCGGCAATCCACAGGCGCCTGACTTTGGCAGTGTCGGCAATATTTCCCTGGCTGCCCTGACCTTGCTGATCGTGCTGCTGCTCAGCAAGCTGGGAAGTGCCACTATTTCTCGCCTGTCCATCTTGCTGGCTATTATTATTGGCACTGTCATTGCTGTTGCCATGGGACATGCGGATTTCTCAGCGGTCAGCGAAGGGGAGGTATTTGCCTTGCCCAGCCTGTTCCATTTCGGCATGCCCACCTTTCAGACGGCCGCGATCATCTCCATGTTCATTGTGATCATCGTGACCTTGGTCGAGACCTCGGCGGATATTCTGGCAGTGGGCGATATCATCGAGACCAAAGTGGACGCCCGCCGTCTCGGTGATGGTTTGCGTGCCGATATGCTCTCCAGCCTGCTTGCTCCCGTTTTTGGTTCCTTCACGCAAAGCGCCTTTGCCCAGAATGTAGGCCTGGTAGCGGTAACCGGCGTGAAAAGTCGCTATGTTGTCGCCTTTGGCGGCCTGATCCTGATTGCTCTGGGCTTGTTGCCGATAATGGGACGCCTGGTCGCTGCTGTGCCGCCGGCCGTTCTGGGCGGTGCGGGCATGGTGCTGTTTGGCACGGTCGCAGCCAGCGGCATCCGTACCTTGGCCAAAGTGAACTATGACAACAATATGAACCTGATTATTGTGGCCACCTCAATTGGCGCAGGCATGATTCCCATTGTGGCACCCAAGTTCTACGAGCACTTCCCGGTCTGGTTTGCAACGATTTTCCATTCCGGTATCAGCTCGGCCGCTCTGGTCGCCATCGTACTGAATCTGCTGTTCAACCACTTCACCCTGGGCAATTCCGAGCATCCTTCCGTATTTGCAGCTGGGGGAGGCCGCTATCTGCGTGTCTCGGATCTGGCCAAATTGAATGAAGGTGATCACGTGATTAATGGCAAGGTGATGGACAAAGACGGCAAGGAGATTCCGGTCATTGATGACGATCATCCACTGGCCCATGAGCCCGTCCTGCCACACGCCAAGCCAAGCCTGAGCAGTACGTAAGGCTGAGCAGTCCCTCTTGGCAATATTTGCTCAACGTCTACACGGTCGTACCTTTGGCCGCCTTGTCTCTCTAACGAGCAGGGCGGTTTTTTTACGCAGATACTTGAAAAAGTGAACAAGCCCCCCATTTCTGTTGATGTAGGCGCCCGAGCCCACGCCTTCCCTTGCACAGGGCTCAGCAAAGGAAAAATGGAGGTCAAGCATGGCAAGCAATTTGACACGTTTTAATCCGTTTGGGGATCTGGCTGGTCTGGATTCGTGGCGGGATATCGAAGATATGTTCCGGCGCGTCCCCGTCGTTGGTTCCCTGGCCGGGAATACGCCACCCGCCATCCGTCTGGATGTCAGTGAGAACGAGGAAGCCTATCAGGTTAGCGCTGAAGTGCCTGGCATCAATAAAGAAGATGTGCATGTCAGCGTTGATGGCAATATTGTCTCTATCAAGGTAGAGAGCCGGCGCACCCATGAAGAGAAAGAGGGTGATACGGTGTTGCGCAGTGAGCGCTACTATGGGGTGCAGACCCGTCGCTTCAGTCTGGCGCAGGATATTGACGAGGCGCGAGCCAGCGCTAAATGCGAAAACGGAGTATTGGAACTGGTTCTGCCCAAGAAAAAGAGCGGAACCGGGGCCAAAAAGCTGGAAGTTCGCTAAGCCTGTGCTGTCAACAAAAAACCGCGCCGTTCTGGCGCGGTTTTTTGTTTTATGCGCGGCATGCAGAGCGACTGCAGGCGTTCGTTATCACCTGTCCACGCCCCGGCCCAAACATCCCCGTATCAAGGAGTGTGGTTGTCGAGCATATAAGTCAATGAACTGGCCAGCAAAGCACGCGTTCCGATGCGCAGGGCCTTTTCATCAATCATGAACTCAGGTGAATGATTGGGCGCACCCATTTTATCCGGATAGGGTGAGGCATTAAGCCGCCAGAAAACCACGGGTACGTTCTTGCCAAACGCGCCAAAATCCTCCGAACCCATACCTGGCGGCACCTCTTTGGCCCCGATACGGTCGCTGGCCAGTTCCAGAGCAGGGATGATGGTTTGAGTCACGTTGGGATCGCTGACCAGGACCTCATAGCCCGTGTCGATGCGAACGGTCGCTTTCACATCATGGTTGGCTGCAATATTTTGGGCATATCGTTCAATCAACTCGTGAGCCCTTGTCTGATTTTGTTTGGACAGTGAGCGCACCGTGCCGCTGATATCCGCAGTTTCAGGCAACACATTTGGACGGTTACCACTTTGCAACAAGCCTACCGTCACCACTGTTGTGCCATCCTGTGGGTTCGTTCGCTGGGCGATGATGCTATTTAGCGCCACCACCGTCTCGGCAGCGGCAACAAGCGGGGAGGCGGCCGTCCAGGGCGAGGAACCATGGCCGCCTTTACCCGCCAAAGAAATGGAAAACACATCACCACTGGCCATCAGGCTGCCTTTTCGGTAGCCAATGCTCCCTGCGGGGTAGGAAGGTCCGATGTGCTGGCCCATGACCACATCCACTTTAGGCTTGTCCAGTACGCCTTCGGCCATCATGGCATTGGCGCCGCTCAAGGGCTTACCAGGACCTTGCTCTTCGGCGGGCTGAAACAAGAGCACAATCGTACCCGGCAGTTCCTCACGCATGTCGGAAAAAACTTGGGCAGCACCCAACAGCATGGCAACGTGCGTATCGTGGCCGCACGCGTGCGATACCGACACTTCCTTGCCTTGCCAGGTGCCTTTGGCAACGGACTTGAAGGGCAGGTCATTGCGTTCCTGTACAGGCAGGGCGTCCATATCGGCACGCAAGGCTACGACAGGGCCAGGCTTTCCGCCTTTCAAGACGGCCTTGATCCCGGTCTGTGCAATCCCGCTTTGAATCTGATAGCCGGGCATGCTCTCCAGTGCCGCTTTAATATAAGCCGCCGTATTATGCTCTTGATAAGAAAGCTCAGGATTCTGATGCAGGTGGCGTCGCCACTCGATCACCTTTTCCTCCAGGGCATCGGCCTTGCCCATCGCGGTTTCCACCATCGGATGGCTGGTTTGTGCCAACGCCGTCCCGGCCAGCAGGCAACTCGTCACCAATAGGCTCAGGCGAAATGCGTGTCTCATACTGTCTCCTCGCTTTTTTAGTGTCATAGCGATTGATCATAGCACCGGCCCAGCCTGTCATCGGCGCAGTTAATTGACACCTATACCACTGTGAATGCCCGAATGCCCTCGGGCCAGTCCCGTGTGTTCTTTGAAGAAAGCGATAAAAGCACTGTCACTGGCAAAACCCAGGTTCGAGGCCAGCCACGTCACGCGCTGCTCGCTCGCAAGCTGTTCGATCGCCTTGAATACACGCCATTGCTGTCGCCACTGCTGATAATTCAGGCCTGTGTCCCGTTTGAACAGACGACTGATTATTTTTCGCTAAGGCCCAGCTCCACCGACAGGTCTTTCAGGGCCGGTGGCAGCTTGGCCCCAGCCAGCGGCCGCAAACGACTATCACGAGGCAAGGGCAGAAAAAGAGCCCGCTCGTGCGCGGCTTGCAGCTCATTGAGCAACAGCAATATCAGATGCTGTCGTGGCGGCTGCTCTCAATCCGCGGCCAGATAAACCGAGCGGTACTTGACCTGTTCGCTCAGTTGTACCTGAGGGGCAAGCAGAGCCGGAATCCAGATCAAGCAGCTTGGCGGCAACAAACACAGGTGTTGATCCAGAGTCACGGTCATGCAGCCGCTGTGAGTGTACAGAATCTGCCCTCAGGGGTAGCTGATGCATACCGGAATCATGCTGCGCCAGGCGCGCCGCGATGCCCAGCACATGACGTCCTGTCAGTTCGGGGAAAGGGTCATTGGCGTCCAACTGGGGCATTGTCTTGTTGATGGCTTGCGCCCTCGTTCCTACACATGGCTGGGCTAGTATACTGACGGCTCTGCTTTCCTGAGGCGGTACCCGCAGGACAGACTTCACCAAGGCATTATGAGCAAATCCCCCGTTTCCATCCTGGACAGCAATGTAGAGACCAATATGGCTTTTCAAATGGCCACCATTATCTACAAGCTGGACCAGACCCTTAGATCCACCACCCTGCGTGAACACAATATGACCTACGTGCATTTCAGGGTGCTGCAATACCTGTGGGATAAGGATGGGTGCAGCATAGGAGAAATTGCCAAGGCTATTGTGGTCCATCAGCCAGTCCTCAGTCGGGTGCTTGACCAAATGCAGGATCGTGGGCTGGTGCAGCGTCGCACGGATGAGACGGACAGTCGCTACATGCGCGTCTTTCTGAGCGACACAGGTCGCGAGCGCTACGCGCAGGTCTGGCCGCCTGCCAAGGCAATGATTGACAACGCCCTGTCTGTTCTGACCGTGGACGAGCGCCAGGATTTGGGCCGTATGTTGCGCTCAATGGCTACGCATCTGGCAAATTGACTGGACGCCTGCAAGCAGCCTGACCCGGTAGATTGGCCCGAATCAAACGACCTGCAATGGAGTCCGTATGGGGCAGGTCGGGCAAGGCGTCCTCTGGCCCGAACCAGCGCGCATCATTGATTTCGTCTGCCTGGATACACAATTCCCCGCCCGCATACTCGGCGGTATAAGCCACCATCAACGAATGCGGGAACGGCCAGGACTGGCTGCCGAAATACTGGATATTGTCCACGCGCAGCCCCACTTCTTCCATGACCTCGCGGTGAATGGCTTCTTCCAGGTTTTCTCCCGCCTCCACAAAACCAGCCAGGGCGGTGTAGCGCGCCGTTGCATAGGTGTGGAGTGGCTGGCCAGCAAGATACGGTTCTTGTCGCGGATCAGCACCATCATGGCCGGGGAGATTCGGGGATAAGCCGAGAAGCCACAAGAAGTACAACGAAAGCACAATTCATGCTTTACACGCTCCATGGCCGAACCACACACACCACAGTATCGATGGCTTCGAGCCCACTCGGATACCTGGAACGCCCGGTTGGCGATGCTGGCCAGTTCGTCCAGTTGCGACAGAACGCCACGCAGGGGACGAAAGGCAAAGCCATCGGGAGCAGGAGTCTGTGCAGCTACATGGCAGGCAAAATCCTGGCAATCCTCTCCCGAAAAAAGCGCATGCCATTGTGCCGGTGGGATATCCAGCGCGGGTTTGGCGGGAATCAAGGCCTGTCCGTCTTGACTGCTGACCAATATTTCATTTCCACGAAAAATGAAATTCATGTGTTTCCTGTCCTTTAATACGCCGCCTAAGCGAAGCACCGAGCCCGCTATTGTACGGGAAGGTACGGGACGCAAAACAGCGAAGAAAATCACCGCTGAAAAAGTGGAGAGGCGGGGTAGGGCGTAGCAAAAACCTGCGGTCCTAAAACGGGCAGCAACAGGAAAAAAGCTTGCGTTGGTGTTCAAGCTCTCAAGAAAATAAGCGGGGAAAAGTTGAAAAATACTAGTTAGTGGGCATATGGTTAACTGAAAATCAATTAAAAAAAGAAAATTAATTTTCAATCCCAAATATTTTTTTATTATTGAAAAAACCATGGTCGATTTTTTGTTTTAATTTTTTATTTTTAAAAATCCTATTTTATTTTTATATATTAAGGCGGCTGATAAAGTGTTTATGTTGTTTCGTCAATTTATCAGGCCACTTTAAAAAAACGAGACTATCTTATTGGGATAGGCTGCAAAAAGACTCAAAAAAAAACCGTCTGCTTTGAGCAAGACGGCTTTTTGGAGAAAAAATGGCCTACCAGGAGACGGGGCGGTGCTGCGTGGCTGAAAAAAGCAAACCCCTCAGCAGCTAAAGGCAGCAGGCCCCTTGCTACTCAATATTCTGAGTCTGCTCTCGCAACTGCTCAATGCACAGCTTCAGATCAATCGAGGCCCGTGTCATGTCCATGCTAACGGCCTTGGAGCCCAAGGTATTGGCCTCTCGGTTCATCTCCTGAAACAGAAAGTCCAAGCGTTTGCCGGTACTGCCTTGCCGGGCGCTTTTCTTGCCGGGAGCGGCAAGCACGTCTCCGTTCAGGATCAATTCCAGTTCACTCAAGTGGGAACGCAAACGAGCCAGTTCCTCCGCCACATCAATACGCAGGGAAAAAACAGCCGCCTCTTGCGCCACCCGTGCTGACAACTCTTCCCCCGATATCAGGGCAAAACCGTCGGGGCTGGCTTGCAGCAAGGCATCGTGTAAACGACTGGCGATCTTGTTCTTTTGCTCGGTCAAAATGGACGGCAAGTGCTGTTCAACTTCGTCGACAATCGCACTCATATCCTCACGGATTTCCAGCATGGCCTGAGCCAGACGTTGGCCTTCTCGCTCTCTTGTGGCCTGAAAATCCTGCAAAGCAGCCTGAAAAGCCTCACTGATCATCGGCAACCATAACTCCGGGTCCATGCCCGAACTATTACCACTCTGATTGCTCAACAAGGTTTGCAGCTCCGGTGCCGGCAGATCGGGAATGCTGACGCGGGCAATCTGCAGCATCTGTGCCGTGCGCTCGACCGCTTCCAGATCCAGGGTGCGTTGCTGATCGCTTCCGCTGCGGGCGAAGTTGACCCGAAGCTCCAGCTTGCCGCGTTGTACGCCTTGTGCGGCCAGCTCACGCAGCAGATTCTCCGCAAAACGCAGCTCCTCGGGCAAACGCAGATTCAGGTCCAGAAAGCGATTGTTGACGCTACGCATCTCGATAGTGATGGTGCCTGCTTCGGACTCGGCCTTGGCACTGCCAAACGCGGTCATGCTACGGATCATGGGGGTCACTTTAAGAATGGAATAAAGCCACCGATTGTACTCTTACGCCCCGGCTTTGGCGGCTCCCCAAGCGTCTGCAAAGCTCTATACTTTAGGCTTTTGGCCGATGGCGGCCAATTTTGTCCTTACACTCCCATCCGTACCGCAAAGGCAGGGCAGGGAAGCAGGGTGGTGACCGTTTTTTACCGCCTGTCTGCCCCACGGAGCCTTCCCTCCCTGAGGTGTGGCCGTCCCAGATAGGGGCCTGGGTTTTGGGCGTAACCGCCGAATTGCTCCTGCATGACTAGCGCTCCTACCAAGAGGGCGGCAGTTCACCGGTGCAACACGGAGGCTCTTTTTTAAGGCAAGCTGTCATGCTACGAATCTTGCATACCGCCGATTGGCAAATCGGGCGCCAATACGCGCGCTTTGAGCTGGAGGACGCGGCTGCCCTGGCTGAGGCGCGTTTCAAGGCTATCGAGAAGCTGGCCGCGCTGGCCACCGAGCATCGCGTGAACCTGCTGATGGTGGCGGGTGATGTGTTCGACTCCCAGACCTTGAGTGATCGCAATCTGCGCCGCAGCTTCAATGCCATGGCCGGATTCAAAGGGCCGTGGCTTTTGCTGCCTGGTAATCATGATGCGGCTCTGAGCGAAAGTGTCTGGACACGGGCCCGGCGCCTGAACTGCATTCCCGATCATGTGCATGTGCTCGATGCGCCCGAGCTGTTTCTGTTGGACTCCCTCAAGGTCGCCGTCCTGCCGGCCCCCCTGACTCAGCGCCAGACCTACCAGGATTTGAGCGACTGGTTCGATCAGGCGGAAAGCCCGGCCGGTTACTGGCGCCTGGGTCTGGCGCACGGCAGTGTCAGCGGCGTGTTGGAACATCTGGACAGCCATAACCTGATTGACCAAAACCGCGTGCAACGCGCCAAGCTGGATTATCTGGCACTGGGCGACTGGCACGGCACGGTCAAAGTCAACGAGCGCTGTTACTACAGCGGTACGCCCGAGCCGGATCGCTTTCGGGATAATGACTCAGGCCAGGCCTTGCTGGTGGACATCAGCGAACCGGGCGCCACGCCCGTCGTTCAAGCCTTGCCGGTTGCGCAGCACCTGTGGCGCAGCATTCAATACCATCTGAATGACGACACGGATCTGGACCTGCTGGAGCGGGAGCTCAATGCGTTGGCCGATCAAAGCGTGGTGGAGCTGGAACTATCAGGCCAGTTGAGCCTGAGTGGTTTTGAGCGGCTGGAGAGTCTTCTGGGACAGTCCCAGGCCCGGTGCCGCGCCTGGGACTGCCAGCGCGAGGCCTTGCGGCTGGCGCCTTCCGAAGAAGACCTGGATGCCTTGCAAGCGGATGGCTATCTGCAGGCCGCATTGAACCAATTGCAGGCGCTGCGTCACGGCAGCCAGCAGCAGGCTGCCGAGGATGCCTTGCTGATTCTGGCCAGTCTGCTGCGCGACAAGGAAGGTGGTCATGCACATTAAGTCTTTACGTGTTGAACAATTCAAACGTTTTCGCCAGCCTGTATCACTGGACAAGCTGGAACCGGGCCTGAATATCATCAGCGCGCCGAACGAAGCGGGTAAAAGCACCTTGGCCGAAGCCCTGCGTACGGTGTTTTTCGAGCGTTATGGCACCGGTAGTCTGACAAAAATCCTGCCCTGGGGCGATTCATCGGCCGCGCCAGAAATCGAATTGGATTTCAGTCTGAACGGCCAGGACATGCGCCTGAGCAAGCGTTTCCTGAAGCGCAAACGCTGCGATTTATACATAGGCAATCAGCATCTGGATAATGATGAGGCCGAGCAGTACTTGGCCCAGCAAATGGGGTTTGAGTATGCCGCCAAAGGCAGTAGTCAGCCCCGTAACTGGGGTGTGCCGGGCCTTTTGTGGATTGAGCAAGGGCAAGGCCAGGACCTGCGTAGCTCGGTCGAGCACGCCAGCGGCACCCTGCAGCAGGCGTTGGGTAGCGAAATTGCCGATCTGACTAGTGCAGACGGGGATTATCTGATCGAACAGGCCCAGCAACAGCTGGACCAATATGTGACCCAGGCTCAAGGACAGCCTCGTGGCGTCTGGTTGGCAGCGCAGAAGGAAGCCAAGGAGCTGGAAGACCAGTTGCAGAGCCAGCAATCCGCCTTGCAGCAATATCAGCAATGGGTGGACGAACTGGCGCAGGCCCGCAAGCACATTGCCCACGCCGAAGCGAAGCGCCCTTGGGAACAACTGCGTGAGCAGGCCAAACAGGTACAGGTTCAGTTGCTTCAAGCCCGCCAATTGCAGGAGCGAGCCAAAGAGTTGCAACAAACCCTGACCATGCTGGCGGAGCGTGAAAAGCTCTATCAACAAGCCGGGGAACGCGACCAGGAGTGGGCCAGCCAACGTAGTCAGCGTGCTGAGCAGGTGAAATCCCTGCGTGCCAAGCTGGAGCTGGAACAGAGCCTGCTCAGCAGCCTGAGCCAGCGCCTGCAGCAGGCGCGCAGCCATAAAGACGCCAGTCTGCAGGAGCAGGAACGCGCCCGTACCTGGCAACAATGGTTTCAAGATCAAGCCAGCTTTGACAGCACACAGCAGCAGCTGCAGCAGATGCAAGGGCAGTTGGAGGAACTGGGTAAGCTGGAAGCCCAACTGGCGCAATGCGGTGCCGCCTTGGTGCAGCTGAAAATCGCCGACGAGGCCCTGGAGCAATTGCGTCAGCAGCACCAGCTCATTCAGCGCTTGCAACACCAGCTGGAGACGATTTCCACCGAAGTGCAGATCGAACTGCAAGACGGAGCCAGTCTGGTGCTGGATGGCGAATCCATTCAAGGCCGACACCGCGCTCACCTGAGCGTCAGCACCCTGATTGAACTGCCCGGAATGGGCCAGCTACGCATCATTCCCGGTGGTCGAGACCTGGGTAAAGTGCAACAGCAGTTGGCGAAAACTCAGCAAGAATACGCACAGGCACTTGGACAGTTGGGCGGAAGAAGCCTGGAAGAACTGGAACGCCGCCGCGAGCAATATCGGGAACAAGAACAACAGGACCGACTGTTACGCAGTTCCATGAAAGCGCTGGCTCCGCAAGGAAAAGCACATTTGCAAGGTCTGGTTCAGGCAGCCCAACAGCGCCTCGCACCGCTGCGTCCACAAGGCGAAGCGATTGAGGCGTCGGAATTGAGCCGTATCGTCCAAGCTGCCACTTTGGCTGAGCAGCAGTACCGGGCGCTCGAAAGTGAGTGGCATGATGCCCGCGAGGCCGTTGCCCGCACTCAGGCCCGTCTGGAACAGGCCCAGGCCGAAGCCAATAGTCTGGAACAGCAATGGGCGGACCCGCAACGCCAGCGGGCGCAGCAGGAGCGCGAACAGCAGTGGGGACAGTTGCGCCTGCAACGCGATCAACTGCTGGCCGATCAGAAAGCCTTGGACGCTGAACTTGCCTCCCTGCCGTTGGCCGTGTTGGAACAAGACTTGCAGCGGCTGGAGCGCAGCGCCCAACAGCAGGAGCAGAGCTACAACGAGGCCTGCCTGGCTGCCCAGCTTGTGCAAACCAAGCTGGAAACGCACGGCGCCCAAGGTCTGGAAGAACAAATCGATCAGACCGTGCTGCGACTGAACGACTGTCGGCGCCGCTGTACAGCGTACGAACGCCGCGTGCAAGCGCTACGGCTGTTGCTATCTGTACTGCGTGAACAGCGCAGCGCCTTGACCCAGCAACTGCACGAACCCTTGCAAAAGCATATCAACCACTATCTACGCCTGCTGCTGGGCAAAGCACGCGTCGAGCTGGACGAGCACCTGGCTCCACGCTGGCTGCAGCGCGACAGTGGGCAAGGCCTGGCCGACGATATTGATGGCCTGAGCTTTGGCGCACGCGAGCAAATCGGCCTGATTGCCCGTCTGGCCTATGCGGATTTGCTGCAACAGGCAGGCCGTCCTACCTTGCTGATTCTGGATGACGTGCTGGTCCACAGTGACAACGATCGCCTGGGAGCCATGAAGCGCATTATTCACGACGCTGCCCAGCGCCATCAGATCCTGCTTTTCACCTGCCAGGCCGACAAGTGGATGGACATGGGAGTGGCGCTACGGCCCGTGCCGCAAGGCGTACAATAGATGTTTTCAATTTTGTACGGAGCCTAGCCTTGTCTGAAAACGCTACGATTGCACGCCCCTCGGGTCGATCTGCCACACAATGCCGTCCTGTCGAACTGGTGACTGGTTTCACTCGTCACGCCGAAGGTTCGGTGCTGATCCGCTTGGGCGAGACCCATGTTCTGTGCAATGCCAGCGTGCTCGACAAAGTGCCTCCCTTTCTGAAAGGCAAGGAGCAGGGCTGGGTAACCGCGGAATACGGCATGCTGCCACGCTCCACCCACACCCGTTCCGACCGGGAGGCGGCCCGTGGCAAGCAAAATGGCCGCACCCAGGAAATTCAGCGCCTGATTGGCCGCAGCCTGCGCGCCGTCTTCGATCTGAAAGCTCTGGGCGAGCGCACCATTCACATTGACTGCGACGTGCTGCAAGCCGACGGCGGAACCCGCTGCGCGAGCATCACCGGTGCCTGGGTTGCCGCCAGTCTGGCGGTACGCAACCTGCAAGAGCAGGGCAAACTGCAAGCCTCGCCCATTCTGGATCAATTGGCGGCCGTTTCGGTCGGTGTATTCGAATCCCACCCCGTGCTGGATCTGGACTATCTGGAAGACTCCGCCTGCGGCGTGGATATGAATATCGTCATGACAGGCAGCGGCAATCTGGTGGAAGTGCAGGGCACCGCTGAAGGCCAAACTTTTGCGCGCCCCACCTTGAACCGCTTGCTGGATCTGGCCGAGCAGGGCATTGCCGAGCTGATGCAAGCCCAGAAACAGGCCTTGCAGGGCTGATCACGATGAAACGGGTCTGTCCTGCTCCCTGCGCGACACCGCCAGGCAGCGGGACAAACCGCTATTGGGACGCCGTCCCATGCAGCACACACTGCCTGGCACGGCGCTTTGTCCTTTTTACTGAACAGGGCGCTTTGCCGCCTGTTGCCACTTATGAACACTACATCCAAGCGTGTTGTCCTGGCCTCCAACAATGCCGGCAAGCTCAAGGAGTTTTCCGCCATCCTGGCCCAGGCCGGTATCAGCATGATTCCGCAAGGCCAATTGAACATTCCCGAAGCCGAGGAGCCCTTTGCCACTTTTATCGAGAATGCGCTGGCCAAGGCCCGTCATGCCAGCCAGTTAAGCGGTTTGCCCGCCTTGGCTGACGACTCTGGCCTGTGCGTGCGCGCCTTGGACGAAGCCCCCGGCGTGTACTCCGCCCGATTTGCCGCTCGCGAGCTAGGTGGTGAGAAGTCCGACTCTGCCAATAACGCCTTGCTGGTCCAGCGTCTGCAAGGACAAAGCGACCGCCGCGCCTGTTATGTGGCCGTTCTGGTGTATGTGCGCCATGCTCAGGACCCACGGCCCATCGTGATTGAAGGGGTCTGGGAAGGAGAGATTCAGGATCAGCCCGCCGGCGAGCACGGCTTTGGCTATGACCCGCACTTTTATCTTCCCGAACTTGGGCAAACCGCTGCACAGCTCGCGCCCGAGGTGAAAAACCAATATAGCCATCGGGCGCAGGCCATGCGAGCGTTGCTGCATCGTCTTGCGGCCGAGTAAAGACATGAGCGTTTTTTCTCCCGAAGTACGAATCCGGCCCGGCTCGGGGCCGGCGACTCTCTTGCCCAGCCTGCCTCCCTTATCGGTCTATGTGCATGTGCCCTGGTGTGTCCGCAAGTGCCCGTACTGTGACTTCAACTCACACGAAGCACCGGCGCAGTTGCCCGAAAACGAGTACCTGGACGCCTTGCAAGCCGACCTGGAGCAAACCTTGCCCCTGGTCTGGGGCCGACAGGTCATTTCCGTCTTTATCGGCGGCGGCACACCCAGTCTTTTATCGGCCCAGGCGCTGGACCGCATGTTGGCCATGCTGCGCGCTCATCTGAACCTGCTGCCCGATGCTGAAATTACACTGGAAGCCAATCCCGGCGCTTCGGAAGCCTCGCGTTTCATGGACTATGCGCACAGTGGCGTAAACCGTATCTCTCTGGGCATCCAAAGCTTTAACGATCAGGCCCTGAAAGCGCTCGGACGCATTCACGATAGTCAGCAAGCACGCCAGGCCATCGAGGCCGCCCTGAAAGCGGTAGACCGCGTGAACCTGGACGTGATGTACGCCTTGCCGGGGCAAACACCCGCCCAGTCCGAACACGACATCTTGCAAGCCATGTCTTACGAAACGGAGCATTTGTCGCTGTATCACTTGACGCTGGAACCCAATACCGTCTTTGCCAAATATCCGCCTGCCTTGCCTGATGACGATGACAGCGCGGCCATGCAGGACAGGCTGATCGAGTTGACGACCAGTCGCGGCTGGGAGCAGTATGAAATATCCGCCTACAGCAAGCGGGGTGGTCACAGCCGCCATAATCTGAATTACTGGGAGTTTGGCGACTACATCGGTATCGGTCCCGGTGCGCATGGCAAATTGTCCTTTCACGACCGTATTATTCGTACCGCCACGACCCGCAGCCCAGCCCAGTGGATGCAGACCGCCGTCAAACGGGATGGCAGCCACTATGCGCACAATGCGCGTGTGTCCCCTCAGGACCTGCCCTTTGAGTTCATGCTGAACGCGTTGCGTCTGAAAGCCGGGGTGCCGTCCCAATACTTTCAGGAGCGCACGGGCGTGCCACTGGCACAGATCCTGCCCACCATCAGGCGCAATATTGAAAAAGGTTTGCTGGCTGCCGATCCGCTGCGTATTCGAACTACGGATTTAGGCTGGCGCTTTCTAAATGACTTACAGGAAGCATTCCTTCCTGATGCAGGTTCCTGACATTTAATTGTTTATTTAAGACATTTTTTATTGTGCATCTGCACAATTGCTCTACAATTAATTTCTGGTAAGTCCTATGCCATAACTACTTTATCGAAATCGGCCTGTTTGGATCAATTCAGATCTGATCCCGGTAAACGTAATTAAGACCTGCCGTAGTGGGTTACACAATGATCCGCGCCACTCCTCCTCACTTTTTGTTAACGTCATTGACGCTGGAGTAACCATGTCCACCCCCGAAGATGTTCTGAAGATCATCGCCGAACGCGAAATCACGTTTGTCGATTTCCGCTTTACCGATACCCTGGGCCGTGAGCACCACTTGACCACCCCCGCACACGCGGTGGACGAGGATCGCTTTGAGTCCGGCGTCGCGTTTGACGGCTCTTCCTTGCCTGGTTGGAAAGGAATTGAAGCCTCGGACATGTTGCTCATCCCGGACGCCAAAACCGCGCGTATGGACCCGTTCCGTGAAGAGCCCACCCTGATTCTGACCTGCGATGTGGTCGAACCGTCCGACCTGAAAGGGTATGACCGCGATCCCCGTTCGCTGGCCAAGCGTGCCGAAGCCTACCTGCGCTCCAGCGGCCTGGGCGATACCGCGTACTTTGGTCCCGAGCCAGAATTCTTCGTGTTCGATGGGATTACCTGGAACGACGACATGTCGGGCAGCTTCGTGAAGATTCGCTCCGAAGAAGCCCCTTGGTCGCGCGGTCTGGAACTCAATGGCAACAACCTGGGTCACCGCCCAGGGGTCAAAGGCGGTTACGTTCCTGTGTCACCCACAGACTCTTTTGCCGATCTGCGCGCAGAAATGTGTCTGTTGATGGAGCAGCAGGGCGTTCCTGTTGAAATCCATCACCACGAAGTGGCGGCTCCCGGTCAGCTGGAAATCGGCACGCGTTTCTCGACCCTGGTCGAGCGCGCAGACTGGAACCAGATCATGAAGTACACCATCCATAACGTGGCTCACGTATATGGAAAAACGGCAACCTTCATGCCCAAGCCTGTCGTGGGCGACAACGGTTCGGGCATGCACGTTCACCAGTCCATCTGGAAAGATGGCCAGAACTTGTTTGCAGGTAATGAATACGCCGGGCTGTCCGAGTTTGCCTTGTTCTACATTGGCGGCATCATCAAGCACGCTCGCGCTCTGAACGCCATCACCAACCCCACGACCAACTCCTACAAGCGTCTGGTTCCGCACTTTGAAGCACCGGTCAAACTGGCGTACTCCGCCCGTAACCGTTCGGCCTCGATCCGCATTCCTTACGTCAGCAACCCCAAGGCTCGTCGTGTGGAAGCACGTTTCCCCGACCCAATGGCCAACCCTTATCTGGCTTTCTCGGCCTTGATGATGGCCGGTCTGGACGGTGTGCAAAACAAGATCCATCCTGGCGATCCTGCCGACAAGAACTTGTACGATCTGCCTCCCGAAGAAGATGCAAAGATCCCAACCGTGTGCGCTTCTCTGGAACAGGCCATCGAGTCTCTGGACAAGGATCGCGAGTTCCTGACCCGGGGCGGTGTGTTCAGCAACGAAATGCTGGATGCCTTCATCGAACTGAAACAAGCCGAAATCACCCGTTTGCGCATGGTGCCGCATCCGGTCGAATTCGACATGTACTACAGCCTGTAAGATCGCGGGCGCTGGCTTGTGCCAGTGCGGTCAAAAAGAGCGGCCTTCGGCCGCTCTTTTTATGGACACGGCAAACGCAGAAACGCTGTCACTGAGCAATCCGCAGCCTCAGTAACCGCGCTGTTCAAGCCGCCCGGAGCGCCTGGGCTCTGGCAATTTATGCTTGCGACTCGCGCTCAGACCATGACCCTACGCAGTCACGCAAACCCTATTGATATGGAAGTAAAGATGGCTCTGGATTTTCAATGGAAACGACTGGATGATATCTCCTCTCGGGAGCTGTACGCCCTCATCCAGGTTCGCGAAGCCGTGTTTGTGGTGGAGCAGCAGTGCGCCTATCAGGAAGTAGACGGTCTGGATCTGACTGCCTGGCACTTGTCGGTGTTCAAGGATGGAGAGCTGGCGGCCTATGCCCGCGTTGTCGAGCCGGGACTGAAGTATGCCGAACCGTCCATTGGCCGCGTCCTGACTGTGGCCAAGTTTCGCAGTTTGAAGATCGGTTACGCCCTAGTGGCTGAAGCCATACGATTTACGCATGCTCAATATCCTGGCGAGGATATTCGCATTGGCGCACAGGCTCATTTGCAGAAGTTCTACGGATCTTTAGGGTTTGAACCCGTCGGTGAAATCTACGACGAAGATGGCATTGCTCATATTGACATGGTCAAGCCAGCGACTCCCGTCGATGGCAGTATGGATGCTCATCAAGACCACCCGGCTAGGCGCTTAGGTTTGTAGCAATCCAGCGTGCAACGCCCACAGACAGAAAAGGGCGCCCTGTTCGGTCAGGGCCGCAGCGCGGCGCGGGAGAACGCGACCCCAGTCACAGTGCCACGGGCTCCCCACGTAAAAAGGCCTGGGCACGCTGCGCCATAATGGCCTCCCGCCGGATGAAGTCCGCGACAAAGTCATTCACGGGATGATGATGCAGGCTGTAGGGCGTATCCCATTGGATAATTTTGCCCGCCTGCATCACGCCGATGCGGTCAGCAATCGCGAAGGCCTCTGCCTGGTTATGCGTCACCAATATTGCCGTGATGCCGGCCTTTTTTAAAATCTCGCGGACCTCAAAGGCCAGCCGCTCACGGGTATCCACATCCAGATTGGAAAACGGCTCGTCAAGCAATAATAAGGACGGCTTGGGAGCCAGCGCTCGCGCCAGAGCAACACGCTGTTGCTGACCACCGGACAACTCATGCGGATAACGCTGTGCCAAGCGGGACAGGTCCACCAACTCCAACATGTCGTGTACCCGCTCTTGTCGTTCGTTCCGGCCCCATTTGCGCAGGCCAAACGCCACATTGTTCTCTACGGTCAGATGAGGGAAAAGCGCGTAATCCTGAAACATCATGCCGACATGCCGGTCTTCCGGTGGAACCTGTTGAGAAACAGCGGATAGCACACGGCCATTGAGCAAAATATGCCCGGCGCGCAAAGGCTCAAAGCCGGCGATCGCACGCAGAACCGTGGTCTTGCCACAGCCGGACGCGCCAAGCAAACAGCCAATTTCCCCTTGTGGCAGGTGCAAACTGAGTTGGTCGACGACCGGCCGAAATCCCTCGGACGTATCGTAGGACAGGGTAATAGCCTGTAAATCCAGAAAATCATTCATGATGCGCGTGGGCCAGAGGCCATCAATTGAGTACGAGCCAATAAAATAACGGGGATCAAACCGGCCAGCACAATGGCCAGAGCCGCCACCGCGCCTTCCTCATAGGTTCCCCGCGCCGCTTCCGCATACAACCAGGTTGCCAGGGTCTCGAAATTCATCGGACGCAGCAGCAAGGTAGCCGGAAGCTCCTTCATGGCATCCACAAAAATCAGCAGGGCAGCCGCACCCATGGCCGGGCGCAGCAAAGGCAAATGCACGCGCTTGAGCGTGCCGGCCGGCGTTTCACCCAATAGGCGGGAGGCCTGCTCCAAGGAAGCGGGAATACGAGCCAGGCCAGCCTCGATGCCGCCAATCGAGATCGCCAGAAAGCGCAAGGTATACGCGAGCACCAAGGCCAGAGTAGAGCCCATCAAGAGCAGTCCGCTTGACGAAATGCCCAACCAGGACAGGAGCTGGTTGTAAAAAGAATCGAACATCACCAGGGGAGTCAACAGACCAATCGCCAACACCGTCCCGGGAATGGCGTAGCCCAGACTGCTGACACCGGCCAGAAAACGGGCTAGACGAGGCTTGCGTCCCGAACGGACGGCGCGGGCAGCCCAGGCAACCACGAGACCACAGAACAGAGTCGCAAGCGTAGCCAGGGCAGCGATATACAGGGTGTTCCAGGCACTGTTGAGCAGTTGCGCCGAGATGCCGCCGGTTTGCGTCACATGTTTGATTGTCTCGTTAAGCAGATACAGGGAAGGAGCCACAAACCCTACCAGCACGGGGGCCGCACCCAAGGCAATCGCGATGCAGGCCGCCGAGCCTTTCAACCGAGTGGGTCGGATAGGCTCGGAGCGTTGATTACTGGAATACGCCTGGCGACGACGGCCATAACGCTCAATGCTGATCAAGGCCGCCACCAGACAGAGCATGGAAACAGCGATTTGAGCGGCACCTGCCAGATCAGAACGGGTCACCCAGGTGGTGTAGATCGATACCGTCAAGGTCTGCACACCCAGAAACTCGGAAGCGCCGATATCATTCAAGGTTTCCAGCAAGGCCAGACTGACGCCCACAGCAATCGCGGGGCGGGCCATCGGCAGCACAACCCGGAAAAAGACACTGCGTCCGGACTCCCCCATAATGCGTGCCGCTTCGAGCAGACTGGCCGACTGAGTGGCAAACATGGCTCGTGTACTCAGGTAAACATAAGGATAGAGCACCGAGCCCAGCAGAAAAATGGCCCCGCCCAGGGAGCGCAGGTCCGGCAGACGAAATTCACGCGGGCTGCTGTAACCCAGCACATAGCGTATGGCCGATTGAATCGGCCCGATCGGATGCAGCAAATCCAGATAAGCAAAGGCCACGATATAGGTCGGGACCGCCAAAGGCAGCAGCAACGCCCATTGCAGAACCCGCCTGCCTGGAAACTCGTAGGCGGTAATCAGCCAGGCAGCGCCCACCCCTAAACAGCTGACCACCACTCCCACCCCCAGGAGCAGCAATAAGGTATTGCTCATGGCGTGGGGCAACACGAACTGGAACAGGTGCGACCAGTGCTCGGTCGAGCCGCCTAAGGCGTGGGTCAGCAGGGTAATCACAGGCGCAGCCACAATCAGGGCAATCACAGCAGCGGCCAGGGACCAAAGGGGCAGACGACGAAAAAAGGGCATTATGAAAGGCTAGGTGTTACAGGCGCTTCAATGCGCGACGACCGCCGCTCTGATTTCTCAAAGCTGGCGGTCGTAGAAAAAGAGTAGGGCGATTTTAGTTGTCGAAGCCAACTTTATCCACCAACTCGCTGGCTTGCTTGCGATGCTTGGCGATTTCAGTCAGCGGCAAGGGATCGACCTTCAAGGGCCCAAAGCTGGCCACGACCGGGTCCAGTTCAACACCGGCGCGCACGGGGTATTCGTAATTGGCCTTGGCATACAGGCTCTGCGCTTTCTCGGAAACCAGGTATTCCAGCAATTTGACGGCATTGTCCTTGTTGGGAGCATGCTTAGCCACCGCCGCACCGGAAATGTTCACGTGCGTGCCGCCACTTTTGGTATCCGCGAAGGTGGGACGCACCACATTAATGGCTTCCCCCCATTTGTAGGCGTCGCTACCTGGCTCGGCATTTTTCATGCGGCCCACGTAGTAGGCATTGGCGATACCGATATCACAAATCCCGCCCAGAATGTCGCGGGCAACGTCACGGTCCCCTCCGGCGGCTTTGCGACCCAGATTGTCCTTGACGCCACGCAACCATTTTTCCGTTGCTTCGGCCCCATCATGAGCAATCATGGCGGCGACCAAGGCCGTGTTGTAAGGGTGTTGGCCCGAACGGATGCACACTTTGCCTTTCCACTTGGGGTCGGCGAAATCTTCGTAGTGAATGCTTTTCACATCCACGTCCTTGGCAACATAAGCGACGCGATCACGCAAGGACAGGGAATACCATTGTTTGTCCGCGCCGCGCAGATTGGCGGGAATGGCACTGTCCAGGGCTGCGGATTCCACCGGCTGGGTAATACCCGCTTCGACCAGATCCAGCAGATTGCCAATGTCTACCGTCATCAGAATGTCGGCAGGGGATTTGTCACCTTCTGTCTTGACACGCTCGATCAGGCCATCTTTCACAAACACGGTATTGACCTTCACACCCGTGTCTTTGCTAAAGGTTTCCAACAGAGGAGTAATCAGTCCGGGTTCGCGGGTGGTGTAGAGATTGACTTCGCCAGAAGCAAAAGCCGCCATCGACACAGTACCCATCGCGGACAGAAGCAGGGCTTGGGTCAGGGCACGACTACGAAGAGTAAAGCGCATCATCAACACTCCAGAAACAGGCGCAGTTAGCTTAAAGCCGGAAAATGTGAATGATTATCAAACGTATGCAGGAAGTAGGCAAGAATTATTTGGGCAGTCAGTACGCAAAACAGTCAAATCTGCGGTTCAGCAGCCCGCCCGGAGAGCGACAATTCCCCGTCTGAAAACTTAATGGTTTGTCCTGATTGCGATCAAATCGCATTGATGTTCGAGCATGGATTTACCTGCTGAACTCGGTACAATGGGCAGATATTTGCTTACTGATCCGGGCTTTGTGGCCCCTTTACACGATAACTACCATGGCAGCTTTCAATACCGAACAAGTGCTTAGCGTCCACCACTGGAACGACACCTTGTTCTCCTTTACCACTACCCGCGACGCCGCCCTGCGATTTCATAACGGGCACTTTGTCATGATCGGTCTGGAAGTCGATGGCAAGCCGCTGATGCGTGCTTACAGTATCGCCAGCGCCAATTACGAAGAGAACCTGGAGTTTCTCAGTATCAAGGTGCCGGACGGCCCATTAACCTCGCGCCTGCAGCACCTGAAAGAAGGCGACACCATTTTGGTCAGCCGCAAGCCTGTGGGCACGCTGGTCATCGACGACCTGCGGGCCGGGCGCAATCTGTTCCTGTTTGGCACGGGCACCGGTCTGGCTCCTTTCATGAGCATCATCAAAGATCCGGACACGTATGAGCGCTTTGAGAAAGTGATCCTGGTACACGGTGTTCGCTATGTGAGCGAATTGGCCTACTCGGATTTCATCCAGCACGAGCTGCCCCAAAACGAGTACTTTGGCGAGATGGTGCGCGAAAAGCTGCTGTATTACCCCACGGTTACGCGCGAGGCGTTCCGCAATACGGGCCGCATCACGGAACTGATCGAAACCGGCAAGCTGTGCCAGGATTTGGGCATTGCCCCGTTGGACCCTGCTCAGGATCGCGCCATGCTGTGCGGCAGCCCCGCCATGTTGGCCGACATCAGCGCCATGCTCGATGAGCGCGGCTTTGAAGTATCGCCTGGTGTTGGACAACCCGGCGACTACGTGATTGAACGCGCCTTCGTGGAAAAATAATCACGCCAAGATCTGTTAATTTTAGCTATAGGCGCTTAAACTCTGATAGTACAACACTCATCAGAGGTTTCTTATGACTAAGCAAGTTGTCTTCACCGACGCCGCTCCGGCTGCCGTAGGCCCTTATTCTCAGGCCATCATTGCATCGGGCGGCAAGACCGTGTTTCTGTCTGGTCAAATCGGTTTGGAGCCGGCCACCGGCGAACTGGTATCTGAAAATTTTGAAGGTCAGGTACGTCAGGCATTCGCCAATCTGGAAGCCGTGGTCAAAGAAGCTGGCGCCAGCCTGACCGACATCGTCAAACTGACGCTGTTTCTGACAGACCTGTCCCGCTTTGCCAGCGCCAATGCCATCATGGCCGAACTGATTCCGCAGCCTTTCCCCGCACGCTCGACCATCGGTGTGGCCAGCCTGCCCAAAGGCGCTCAGTTCGAGGTCGAGGCAATCCTCAATTTCTAAAGACGTATTGCCATGACCGCAGGTCGGCCTGCGCCTCAGGCCAAACGGACTGCGCCCCGTAAAGCGCTCAGTCTGGACCAGAAATTTGAAAAGCTCGGTCTGCGAGAGCCTGCCGACTTCGTGGTCCATCTGCCTTTGCGCTACGAGGACGAAACCCAGGTCGAGCCTATTGCCCATCTTTACCCCGGCAAGATGGCGCAGATCGAAGGACGTATTCTCAGCACAGATGTCCAGGCTCGGCCTCGGGCGCAACTGCATGCCCGTATTGCCGATGAAAGTGGCGAGCTGGCCTTGCGCTGGCTGCATTTCTATCCCAGCCAGCTCAAACAACTGCAAAGCGATTTGCCCTTGCGGGTGCGTGGCGAGGTGCGCCAGGGCTTTCATGGCCTGGAAATGGTGCATCCCAAAGTCACCAAAGCCGGCCAACCCCTGGCGCGCGCACTAACGCCTGTTTATCCCACCACGGACGGCTTGAGTCAGACCCAACTGCGCAAAGCCATTGCCGATGCGCTCAATACCGCGGACCTGCGCGACACACTTCCCGAGCAAGTCCGTGCCGAATATGGCCTGATGCCGTTTAACGAGGCCATCCGGCTCTTGCATTACCCGCCGCCAGAGCTCAGCTACGACGAATTGTTCGAGCAGGGCCATCCCGCCTGGAGCCGCATCAAGTTTGATGAGCTGTTGGCTCAGCAGCTCTCCTTGGCGCAAGCTCGCGCGGCCCGTCAGGCTCAACGCGCCAGGCCGATGCGTGAAGCCAAGAGCGATTTGCTCCAATCCTTGCTGGCCTCCTTGCCGTTTAGCCTGACGGCAGCTCAGCAGCGCTGCGTTAAAGAGATCAGTGCGGACCTGAAGCGCTCCTATCCCATGCACCGGCTTTTGCAAGGCGACGTGGGTAGCGGAAAAACCATTGTCTCGGCTATTGCTGCGGTGCAGGCCATTGCCAGCGGTTTCCAGGTAGCCCTGATGGCACCCACAGAGATCCTGGCCGAGCAGCACTATCTGAAAATGCGTACGTGGCTGGAACCGCTGGGCGTGGAACTAGCCTGGTTAAGCGGCAGTTTGGGCGTGAAGGCCAAACGCCTTGCGTATGAGGCCATTCGTTCTGGGCAAGCCCGTCTGGCGATCGGCACTCAGGCCCTGATTCAGGACAATGTTCAGTTTCATAAGCTGGGGCTGGTGATCCTGGACGAGCAGCACCGCTTTGGAGTGGGCCAGCGTCTGGAGCTGAACCGCAAGGGCGATGCACAGGACAACAAAGGCCAAGCCTATTTGCCCCACCAACTCAATATGAGTGCGACCCCTATCCCGCGCACGCTGGCCATGGCGTTTTTTGCGGATCTGGATGTGTCCGCGATTGACGAGTTGCCGCCCGGGCGCAGTCCCATCATCACAAAACTGGCGGCGGACAATCGTCGTGATGAGATCATGGCCCGCGTGCGAGCCGAAGTCGCGCAGGGACGACAAGCTTATTGGGTTTGTCCCCTGGTCGAGGAAAGCGAGGCCCTGCAGTTACAAACCGCTGTCGACACCCATGCGGCGCTGGAACAAGCCCTGGCTCCTTTGCGGATCGGCCTGATTCATGGCCGTTTGTCCTCGGCAGAAAAAGCGGAGGTCATGGAAGCCTTTCGCAGCGGAAATCTGGACGTGCTGGTCGCCACGACCGTCATCGAAGTGGGGGTGGATGTCCCTAACGCTTCTTTGATGATTATTGAGCATGCCGAGCGTTTCGGTCTGGCTCAACTGCACCAGCTGCGCGGTCGGGTAGGGCGCGGGCAGATCCAGTCCGTTTGTGTGCTGCTGTACCAGGCACCGCTCTCGGCAGTGGCCCGCTTGCGCTTGCGGGCCATGTATGAAACCACGGATGGCTTTGAGATCGCCCGCCGCGACCTGGAACAACGCGGCCCTGGCGAGTTTATGGGCATGCGCCAGTCCGGACAGGCCGGCCTGCGTTTTGCCAGTTTGCAGTCTGATGAGGACCTGATCGAACAGGCCCAACACTTGGCCAGCTCCTTTCGACGTGATTATCCAGACCACGCTCACCAGCATTTGCAGCGCTGGATGAAGGGACGGGAAGAGTTACTGCGTAGTTGACCATGAGCCTGCCTACAAGCTTCACCGTTTACGGCGTGCTAAGCCAGGCAGGATGGATATGGCGCCATAGGCGCCCCTGTATTGTGGTGAAGATGCTCAGCCTGTCCGGCCAGCGCTCTTTACCCAAGGTCTTAATGCTGTTTTGCACAAGGAATTGTCATGACATTGACCGAGCTGAAGTACATCGTTGCCGTGGCACGCGAACGCCATTTTGGGCGTGCCGCCGAAGCCTGCTTTGTGAGCCAGCCCACCTTATCGGTGGCCATCAAGAAGCTGGAAGACGAATTAGGCGTGGTCATCTTCGAGCGTGGCGGGCCCGAAGTGGCGATTACCCCGATCGGGCTGCGTATTGTTACCCAGGCACAGAAGGTCCTGGAAGAGGGGGCCAATTTGCGCGAAATTGCCCGACAGGGCCATGATCCCCTGGCCGGTCCATTGCGCGTGGGCATTATCTACACCGTAGCGCCGTATCTGCTGCCAAAGCTGGTTCCCAAGCAGATCGAACTGACTCCGCAAATGCCGCTGTTATTGCAGGAAAATTTTACGGTGCGCCTGCTGGAGCTGCTGCGTCAAGGTGAGATTGATTGTGCAATTGTGGCCCTGCCTTTGCCCGAGACAGGTCTGGTCATCCGCGAGCTGTATGACGAACCCTTTGTGGTGGCTATGCCGCATGATCATGCTTGGGCCAAGCGTAAGGAAATCGACCCCGAGCAACTGAAAGACCAAACCATGTTGCTGCTGGGCGCCGGCCACTGCTTTCGCGACCAGGTGCTGGATGTCTGCCCCGAGCTATCCCGTTTTTCGGCCTCCAGTGAAGGGATACAGCGCACCTTTGAAGGATCGTCGCTGGAAACCATCCGACATATGGTCGCCACCGGGATCGGTTTGACGGTCCTGCCTGCCAGTTCACTGACGGCCCCGGGACAGGCTAACGAACTGCTGGCCTACGTTCCCTTCAAAAAACCCATTCCAGATCGGCGCATTGCCTTGGTCTGGCGCAAAAGTTTTCCACGTCTCTCGGCCATTGATGCGCTGACCCGTGGGATCATGGAAAGCGGGTTAGCTTGTGTGAACTACTTAAAAGTCGAATACAACAGCAATTTCCCGTATCCTGAACTAGCGTAAGCCGCGCAGCCACTGCGTGTTATTCTGCTTCAGTATTTATTTAGCCCTCTGTTTAACAGGAGTCCACTATGGCAAAAGCCGTGAAAGCAGTGAGTAAAACCGCCAAGGTCAACAAGGCCGAAGAAGCCCCGAACACTGATACCAAGGTCGCAGTTGCAGCCGATGCAAAGGCTGAAGCAAAACCGGCCCCCGCCAAGAAAGTGACTGCTAAAAAGGCCGTCGCCAAAAAGCCTGCTACAACGGCGGCCAAACCCGCCGCCGCCCGTAAACCGGCGGCTGCAAAACCGGCCGCCACCAAACCCGCTGCCCCCGCGACGTCCACCAGCAGCGCGCTGAAGATTGATATCGGCATTTCCACGGCAGATCGTGCTGCGGTGGTCAATGAGCTGTCCAAGGTGCTGGCCGACTCTTATACCGTCTACCTGATGACACACAACTTCCACTGGAACGTCACTGGCCCCATGTTCAAGACTCTGCACGAGCTGTTCATGACCCAGTACACGGAACTGTGGCAGGCCCTGGACGACATCGCTGAGCGTATCCGCGCGTTGGGTCATTACGCGCCAGGCACCTACGCCGAATTCCAGAAGCTCTCCTCGATTACGCAGCCCACTTCCGTGCCGGATGCCACCACCATGATCGAATTGCTGGTCAAGGGTAACGAAGCGCTGGCTCGTACCGCCCGTACGGCTTTTGATCGCGCCGACTCTGCCGACGACCAGCCCACGGCTGATTTGTTGACCCAGCGTCTGGACGTGCACGAGAAAAACGCCTGGATGCTGCGCAGTTTGCTGCAGTAATTCGTTCGTTGTCGCTGTCCAAGCGCAAGAAAAAGGGCCGCCGCAAGGTGGCCCTTCTTTTTTCCACTATAGAAAACCCTGAATTGGGCCGCAAGGCAGGCATAAAGCCTCGTTATCGGTGTATGCTTTCCTGCATATTCACGGAGGTGTTTTCTATGAAAATTCGTTTCACTCCTGTTGCAGCGGCCATGAGCCTGGCAACGGGTCTGCTCCTGTCCGGTGCTGCTCACGCTGACAATATCCGTATCGCGCTGGCGGGCCCTTTTACAGGCTCGGTCACCCAATACGGCGATATGGTCAAACAAGGTGTCGACACAGCCATCGAACAGATCAATGCCAGCGGTGGCGTTCTGGGCAAACAGCTCGAACTGGTCACTGTTGACGACGCCTGCGAACCCAAGCAAGGGCCTGTCGCCGCTAACCGTATCGTGAATGACAAGATCCATTATGTTGTCGGCCACGTGTGTTCGGGTGCGACCATCGCGGCCACGGACATTTACAACAACGAAGGCGTATTGATGGTCACCCCATCGGCTACGGCTCCTGCGGTCACCGATGGCAAAGGCTATGAAATGATCCTGCGCACCATCGGTCGCGATGATCAGCAAGGTCCGGCTGCTGCCAAGTTCATTCTGGAACAGATCAAACCCACCAAAGTAGCGGTGCTGCACGACAAGCAGTCCTACGGTCAGGGTATTGCCGCCTCGGTCCGCTCTGAACTGCAAAAAGCCGGTACGGACGTGGTCCTGTTCGAAGGGATCAATGCGGGCGACAGTGATTACTCGGCTGTAATCACCAAACTGAAATCCACAGGTGTGGACTTCGTGTACTTTGGCGGCTATCACCCCGAAATGGGGCTGTTGCTGCGTCAGGCAGCTGAGCAAGGCGTGAAAGTTCATTTCATGGGCCCAGAAGGGGTAGGCAACCCCGATATCAACGCCATTGCCGGCAAGGCCGTGGAAGGTATGCTGCTGACCTTGCCTGCGGACTTCTCGCAAGATCCCGACAACCAGGCCATCGTACAAGCCTTCAAGGACAAGAAGCGCGATCCTAGCGGTGCGTTCCAGTTGTCCGCCTATGCTGCCACCTTGGCTATTGCCGAAGGCATCAAGGGCGCTGGCGCTGACGACCCCGTCAAGGTGGCAGAGTACCTGCATGCCAACAGTGTGAAAACACCTATCGGTCTTATCAGCTGGAACAAGCAGGGCGACCTGAACGATTTCAAATTTGATGTGTTCAGCTGGCACGCAGACGGTAGCAAATCGGTCTACAGCAAGTAATCTCTGATACTTGTGTGCAAAAAAAACCGACCCGAAGGTCGGTTTTTTTTATTAAGGTTTTGCGCCCAAGCCCATTCAGGCATCAATGCGCAACCCCGTCTCGCGATCGAACCAGTGCAAAGGGTGGGGGGGCATGTGACCAATCTGGATGGCCTCCCCAATTTGAATCGGATACTCGCGCGTTTGTTCAATCGGACAGCGCACAATAATGCGGTAGTCGCCACAACCCAGATGCAAGAGCTGCTCGGAGCCCAGAACTTCGACCATTTCAACTTGCGTCGTCACACCCGGCACATGCAGCCTGATGTGTTCAGGGCGAATGCCCAAAAACACCTTGCGGCCTCGGACGGAGGCAGGCACCATCTCAGGGCCAAACTGCACAGACTGGCCATTGTCCTGCAGAATCTGACCTTGCTCGCTCACTTGCACCGGTAAAAGGTTCATGGGCGGCGAGCCAATAAACGTGGCCACAAACACCGAGGCCGGTTTTTCAAACACCTCGACCGGAGTGCCGATCTGCTCGGGCATGCCCTGGTTCATCACAATCATGCGCTCAGCCAAGGTCATGGCCTCAATCTGATCGTGCGTCACATACAGACTGGTGGTTTTCAGGCGACGATGCAGCTTCTGAATTTCCAGGCGCATCTGGACTCGCAGCTTGGCATCCAGGTTTGACAACGGCTCATCAAACAGAAACACCTTGGGCTCACGCACAATCGCACGCCCCATCGCCACCCGTTGGCGCTGACCACCGGATAGCTGGCCGGGACGCCGCTCAAGCAGCGCACCCAGCTCCAGAATGGCCGCCGCCGCATTGACCCGTTGCTTGATCTCGTCCTTGGAGAATTTCCGGATCTTCAGACCATAGGCCATATTGTCAAAGACCGACATATGAGGGTAGAGGGCGTAGTTCTGAAACACCATGGCGATGTCGCGTTCAGCCGGTTCCAGATCATTGACTACTTTACCGTCAATCAGAACCTGGCCCGCCGTAACGGATTCCAGGCCTGCCACCATACGCATCAAGGTCGATTTCCCGCAGCCGGAAGGGCCCACAATGACCACGAACTCGCCATCGTTCACGTCCACATCAATGCCGTGAATAACGACCGTCCCGTTCGGGTAGGTTTTCTTGACGCCTTCAAATCGTAAGCTAGCCATTCAATAAAGCCTGTAGAGAATTACTTTTCAGAGTCGATAAGACCTTTGACGAACCATTTTTGCATCAGCATCACCACCAGTGCGGGCGGGATCATCGCCAAAAGGGCCGTTGCCATCACCACATTCCATTCAGTCACGCTGTCACCACCGGAAATCATGCGCCGGATACCGACCACAATCGGGTACATATCCTCTTTGGTGGTGATAATCAACGGCCACAGATACTGATTCCAGCCGTAAATGAACTGAATCACAAACAAAGCGGCAATGCTGGTTTTGGATAGAGGCAGCAACACATCCTTGAAAAACCGCATCGGGCCAGCCCCATCAATACGCGCTGCCTCGATCAACTCATCCGGCACGGTCAGAAAGAACTGGCGAAACAGGAAGGTGGCCGTTGCCGAGGCGATCAGAGGCAAAATAAGGCCTCCGTAGCTATCGAGCAATTGCAAATCGGCCACCACCTTGTAAGTGGGCATGATTCGCACTTCCACAGGCAGCATCAGGGTGATGAAAATCATCCAGAAAAACAGCATGCGAAAGGGGAAGCGGAAATACACCACGGCAAATGCCGAGAGCATGGAAATAATGATCTTGCCAACCGCAATGCCCAGCGCCATCACCATGCTGACCAGCAGCATGCGGCCCACGGGCGGAGAATTGGTCGCCGTGCCTTGCAAGGCGGTCAGGTAGTTCTCCACCATGTGCGAGCCCGGCCAGAGCGACATGGGCGCACGGGCCACTTCGGCACTGGTCTGGGTCGAGGCCACAAAGGTGATGTACAGGGGCAGGGCGATCACGATCACACCCAGGATCAGGATAAGATGCGTGAAAAAATCGAGAAGAGGGCGTCGTTCAACCATGACTGTGTTCCTTGCTGCGCATTAGCTGTACGTCACTTTGCGATCGATGTAGCGGAACTGAATCACGGTCAGTGCCACCACAATCGCCATCAGCACCACGGACTGAGCCGCCGAGGAGCCAATATCCAGGCCTCGAAAGCCGGTGTTATAGACTCGGTAGACCAGGATCGACGTTGCTTCACCTGGGCCGCCTTGGCTGACGACATCAATGATGGCGAACGTATCAAAGAAGGCATAAATAATATTGACGACCAACAGGAAAAAGGTCGTGGGCGCCAGCAGGGGAAACACAATGCCCCAAAAACGGCGCATTGGCCCGGCACCGTCCATGGCGGCTGCTTCAATCAGAGAGCGAGGGATTGCTTGCAGACCCGCTAGAAAGAACAAAAAATTGTAAGAGATCTGTTTCCACACCGAGGCAATCACCACCAACAACATGGCATCGTTACCATTCAAACGCGGGTTCCACTCAAAGCCCTGCTCCAGCAGAAAAACCGCCACAATCCCCACGGACGGCGAAAACAGAAATAGCCATAACACACCGGCCACGGCGGTTGCCACGGCATAAGGCCAGATCAGCAGGCTGCGATACAGCAGGGCGCCACGCACCACACGATTTGCCATTACCGCCAACAGCAACGCCACCACCAGGCCCAGAACGGACACGGCAAGGGAAAACACGGCGGTCGTCTTGAACGAGGCCCTGTATTCCGTACTGCTGAACAGCTCGGTAAAGTTGGCCAGGCCGACAAACTGCGAGGACAGACCAAACGGATCTTCCAAATGAAAAGCCTGCCACAGCGCTTGCCCGGCAGGCAGGAAAAAAAAGATCACAGTAATGGCCAGCTGCGGAGCAAGTAGCAGGTAGGGAAGTGTCTTATGACGAAAGACGACACGTTTTTCCATAGGTTCGCGCGCAAGGGGAAAGGAGCGCCACCATCAGGGTGGACAGATTTCAGGTGAAACGAAAAGCGTATGAGCAGCCAGGACGGCCTGCTGACGGTTTAGTAGGGCCAGGGGCCGGAAGGAACGTCGTCAGGCGCTGCGCTCATACGCTCGATTGTAAACCACCCGCACAAAGGCGGGCCCGGCTTACTTCACGCTCTTTTCAAAGCGCTCCAGCAGTTCATTGCCACGGTTTTGCATGGCTTTCAAACCTTCTTCAGGCGTGACTTTACCTGCAAAAATCTGTTCCATCACACCGTCCTCGATATCGCGAATCTGGGGCAAATAACCCAGTCGGATACCGCGGGAGTTATCGGTCGTGCTGGCATCGAGCTGTTTGACCGCCACATCCGCACCTACGTTTTTAGCGTAGAAATCGGACTCCTTGGTCTTTTCAAAGCCGGCCTTGGTCACAGGGACATAACCGGTGTTCTGGTGCCAGGCAGCAGCCTGCTCAGGGCTGGAGATGAACTGGAAGAATTCGGTAACGCCTTTGTAGACATCATCCGACTTTTTGGCAAATACCCAGAGGGAGGCGCCACCAATAATGGAGTTCTGAGGGGCGCCTTGCACATCGCTGTAATAGGGCAGGCTGCTGGTGCCAAACTCAAACTCGCCGGTTTTGATGATGTTGGCGCGGTTGCCGCTGGAGCCGGTAAACATGCCGCACTTGCCGCTGGTAAACAGGGCGTTGGCCGTATCACCCCGACCGCCGTACGAGAAGGAGCCGTCCTTGGACATATCCGCCAGGAAGGTCATGTGCTTGAGAAACAGCGGATTGTCCAGCTGCAGGCGGGCACCGGGGCCACCAAAGCCGTTGTTTTCACTGGCATACGGAATGTTGTGCCAGGCCGCAAAGTTTTCCAGCAAAATCCACGATGGCCAGGACGAGGTATAGCCACACTCCTGACCGGACTCACGCAGTTTTTTGGCGGTGGCATGCAGTTCCTGCCAAGTCTTGGGTGGGTTTTCGGGGTCCAGGCCAGCCTTTTTGAACGCATCCTTGTTGTAGTAGAGCACGGGAGTGGAGCTGTTGAACGGCATGGAGATCAGCTTGCCCTCGTTCGAGGAGTAGTAGCCGGCCACAGCGCCCAGAAAATCAGCGGGGTTGATCGGTTTGCCCACTTTTTCGGACATCTCCTGAACGGGCTGAATAGCGCCTTTGGCTGCCATCATGGTGGCTGTGCCCACTTCAAAGACTTGCAGGATATCGGGTGCATTTCCCGCCCGGAAAGCGGCCACGCCAGCATTCATGGACTCGCCATAATTGCCTTTATACGAAGCCTTAACCTGGTAGTCCGACTGAGATGCGTTAAAGTCTTTGACTAATGCATTAACCCGTTCGCCCAAGGCTCCTTCCATTGAGTGCCAGAACTGAATTTCCGTGGCCGCTTGCGCAGTGCCAATCGAAGCAATCAGACCGGCCAGAGACAGAGCAAATAGTTTTGTTCGCATCAGGTTTTCTCCTGTATAAAAGGTGCCGCTAAGGTGTAGCAGGTTTTAAAACTCAAGCTTATGACTTGTTTATGACGCTCTCGTGAATGTATCCATGGGTTCGTCATATAAGCAATGACTAATTACCCTCAAACGCTAAGAAAACGTGTCAGAGGACAGATTTTAAATGGGAGCGATGATGAATCCACACGATACCTCTTTTAAGCTGGCGTTTATCGGCGCAGGCAATATGGCTAGCGCGCTGGCCGCTGGTTTGATCGGGAAACGCTGCGGCGGCTCGGACGTTTTGGCAATCGATATCTACCCGCCCGCCCTGGAGTCCTGGGCCCAGCAAGGCGTACACATCGCCCATGAGCCCGGTCCGGCCCTGTCCAAGCAACGTATCTGGGTTTTCGCCGTCAAGCCCCAGGTCATGAAAGAGACCGTGCTGGCCTGCAAACCCTATCTGCAGGACGATACCTTGGTGATCAGTGTCGCTGCCGGTATCCCCGCCACCGCGCTGGCCCAGTGGCTGGGTGAGCCTGGCAAGCCGTACCAGCGTGTTATCCGCTGCATGCCCAATACGCCGGCCTTTATTGGCTGTGGCATTACCGGTCTGATGGCTCTGGAACAGGTGGATGACAGCGACAAATCCATTGCTCAGCAATTGTTGAAGTCCGTTGGCGAGGTGGTTTGGGTTGAGGATGATGCAGCCATTGATGCCGTCACCGCCGTTTCGGGCAGTGGCCCAGCTTACGTCTTTTTGTTCATCGAAGCCTTGATCAAAGCCGGAATTGAGCAGGGCTTGTCGCCCGAACAGGCCCGCCAGCTCTCACTGGCGACCTTGCATGGAGCCACCCAGCTGGCAACCCTGTCTCCCGAAGCGCCCTCCGTCTTGCGCGAGCGGGTCACCTCCAAGGGCGGGACCACGGCTGCAGCTTTGGCTGTTTTTAACGAAGGGGGATTTACGCCACTGGTACAACAAGCGGTCAAGGCTGCCAAACTGCGGGCCGGTGAGCTGGCTAAAGAGTTTTCCTGATACCTGCTTGATTTTCTTTACCCCAAGCGGAATTAATCGGGCGCCCTGAACAGGCAAAACAAAAAGCATCCTCCGGGATGCTTTTTGTTTTTTAGCCATAAGGCCTTGAACAGGCGAGGTATTTTCAGGAAACAGGTTTTTAACAAAGCAGGCTTATTCGGTAAACACCGTTGCTCGGCGCTAGGGCTTATACGAAGTGACAACGTTTAGGCGGCTACCCCAAAATGGGTTCCCCTGGTGCAGAACAACGATTATCCAGGCACCAGAAAAAGCACTTTCTAAAAAGCAATGCCGGTAGACCCCGGCCTCGGGAGACAGCTGCTATGACCTTTACTCGACGCTTTACCCCCGCTCTGACCGCCCTGGCCACGGTAATGGCCATGGGTACCGCCTACGCGGCGGACACCATCAAAATCGGTATTCCTCAACCCATGACCGGCCCATCGACTCAATACGGGGACCAGATCCAGGCCGGTGCCTTGACCGCGATTGACGCGATCAATGCAGCAGGGGGGGTCAAGGGCAAAAAGCTGGAGGCCGTTCTGATTGACGATGCCTGTGAACCCAAGCAGGCCGTACCGGCTGCCAACCGCGTGGTCAACTCCGGCGCCAAGTTCGCCGTCGCCCATGCGTGCTCGGGCACGACCGTACCAGCTGTCAACATCTACGAACAGGAAGGGATTGTGGCGATTACTCCCGGCGCCACCTCGCCGCTGGTGACCGACACCATCAAACCTCATTACTTTTTCCGCACCATCGGGCGCGATGACCAGCAAGGCCCTTTTGCGGCCGACTACATTGCTGATGTGGTCAAGCCCAAGAGCATCGCCGTGCTGCATGACAAGCAAACCTACGGCTCGGGCGTGGCCACGCAAGTGCGTGACGCACTCAAGAAAAAGAACATGAACATCGTCATGTACGAAGGCATCAACGTCGGTGACAGCGATTATTCAGCCGTGATCACCAAGCTCAAGGGCGTCAATCCAGACCTGATTTATTTTGGCGGCTATCACGCCGAACTGGGTCTGTTACTGCGTCAGGCTCGTGAGCAGGGCATGACAAACACCTTCATGGGACCGGAAGGCGTTGCCAACCGTGACCTGGTCGCCATTGCCGGCCCGGCAGTGGAAGGATTGCTGGTGACCTTGCCAACTGACTTCACCAAGATGCCGGCCAACAAAGAGGTGATGGAGAACTTCAGCAAATACAAGCGCAACCCTAACGGGGCCTTCACGTTCCCGGCCTATGCAGCAGTACAAATTATTGCCGATACGATCAACGCCGTCGGCGAGGATTCGGCCAAGGGCGCTGACTACATGCACGCAAATGCGTTCAATACCGCTATTGGCGAGGTAGAATACGACGCCAAGGGTGATTTGAAGCACTTCGAATTTGCCGTTTTCAAGTGGGATAAAGATGGCAACTTTGATCTAGTTGAGAAATAAGACTGGATGATGTGCCCCCGCTCTTTATGAAGAACGGGGGCATTGCTTTTGGATGCCCACAAAGCCTCAGAACAAAACGACGGACTCAACGGAAAAAAACAAGCATGTCTGATTTACTCCCTCAGATCGTGCAACAGCTGTTCAATGGATTATCCTTGGGCGCTATTTATGCACTGATCGCCATCGGCTACACAATGGTCTATGGCATTATCGGAATGATTAACTTTGCCCACGGCGAGATCTATATGATCGGCGCCTATGTCGGGCTGGTGACCCTGACTGCGATTGGCGTAGGCTCGGGTCTGCCCATCTGGCTGATCATTCTTATCATGTTGCTGGTTGCCATCCTGGTAACCGCCGTTTACGGCTATGCGATTGAAAAAGTCGCCTATGCGCCGTTGCGTGGCAGCCCCCGGCTGGTTCCGCTGATCTCGGCCATTGGTATGTCCATTTTTCTGCAGAACTGGGTGGCCCTGGGTCAGGGCGCGCGCGACATGGCCGTACCAACGCTGCTGTCGGGTTCCTTCCAGTTCAGCCTGGGCTCGGACGGCTTTACCGTTACAGCGCCATACTCGCGTGTCATGATTATCGTCGTGACCGTGGTGCTGATGATCATGCTCAGCCTCTACATCAAGTATTCGCGACTGGGGAGGGCTTCGCGCGCGTGTTCCCAAGACTTGCGCATGGCCAATCTGCTTGGTATTGATACCAACAAGATCATTTCCTTTACCTTCATCATCGGTGCCATGCTGGCCGCCGTGGGCGGCGTGCTGATTGCCACCGCGATTGGCAAACTGAACCCCTTTATCGGCTTTATCGCCGGCATCAAAGCCTTTACGGCCGCCGTGCTGGGCGGGATTGGCAGCATCCCTGGCGCCATGCTGGGTGGTGTCTTGCTGGGTTTGGCAGAAACCTTTGCGGCTGCCTTTATTTCGTCGCAGTACAAGGACATCGTGGCCTTTTTGCTGTTGGTCTTTATCCTGCTGTTCCGCCCCACGGGCCTGCTGGGTAAACCCGAGGTGGAGAAAGTCTGATGATGAACCGCTTTAGCAATGCATTTATCGCCGCTGTTCTGGCAGGCATCATTGTGGCTCCCGTCTTTGGGCTGCAAATTGTGCGCTCCGGAATGACTACCCATCTGGAGAGCGATTGGCAGATCGTCCTGATTGGCATGGCCCTGGTATTTGTGGTTCAGCTGATCCGGCCCAACGTCAATCGCACCAAAGTGCGAGAAAGCCGCTGGACACTGCCGACGCTAAGCATGCAGCACAAAAAGATTCTGCTGTATATCGTGATTGCCTGCGCCGTGGTCTGGCCCTTTTTTGGCGGTCGAGCCCAGGTGGACATTGCCACCCTGGTGCTGATCTACATCATGCTCGGTCTGGGCTTGAACATTGTGGTGGGCTTTGCCGGCCTGCTGGACCTGGGTTTTGTGGGTTTCTACGCGGTGGGTGCCTACACCTACGCCTTGCTCTATCACTACGCAGGCTGGGGCTTCTGGGAAGCACTGCCGCTGGCTGGTGGCATGGCGGCCCTGTTTGGCTTTCTGCTGGGTTTCCCCGTGCTGCGCTTGCGTGGCGACTATCTGGCCATCGTCACTCTGGGTTTTGGCGAAATCATCCGCCTCTTGCTCATCAATATGTATGACCTGACCGGCGGCCCTGACGGGATTTCCGGCATACCCAAACCAACCGTATTCGGTTTCCCCATGGCGCGTCGTGCGCCAGAAGGGCAGACCACGTTCCACGACTTGATGGGCTGGACCTTCAGCAACCAGGACGTGGTGGTGTATCTGTACTTGATGGCCCTGGCTTTGGCCCTGATTACCTTGCTGGTCTCCAGCCGCGTGGTGCGTATGCCCATTGGCCGTGCCTGGGAAGCCTTGCGCGAGGACGAGATTGCCTGCCGTTCGCTGGGGCTGAACCCGACCACCATCAAGCTGTCTGCCTTTACCATGGGCGCCATGTTTGCCGGCTTTGGCGGGGCATTCTTCGCTGCCCGTCAGGGTCTGGTCAATCCAGAGTCTTTCACCTTTATTGAATCCGCCCTGATCCTGGCCATTGTGGTGCTGGGTGGCATGGGTTCACAAATCGGCGTCATCCTGGCGGCCATTGTGCTGACCGTGGTTCCTGAGCTGGCCCGAGAGTTTGCGGAGTATCGGATGTTGATTTTTGGTCTGGTCATGGTGGCCATGATGGTATGGCGTCCGCAGGGCTTGTTGCCTGTGCAGCGTCCTCATGTGGAGTTGCGCACATGAGTCCATTACTGCAAGTATCAGACCTGTCCATGCGTTTTGGCGGCTTGCTGGCGGTGGATTCCGTCAGCTTTGATGTGGCCAAAGACGAAGTATTTGCCATCATCGGGCCCAACGGGGCAGGCAAGACTACGGTGTTTAACTGCGTAGGCGGTTTTTACAATCCCACTTCCGGCTCGGTCACTCTGGAAGGTCAGCCCATTCACGGCCTGCCCAGCCACAAAGTGGCTCAGAAAGGGCTGGTGCGCACTTTCCAGAACGTGCGTCTGTTCAAGAAGCTGACCGTGCTGGAGAACCTACTCGTTGCCCAGCACAGCCAGCTCAAGGCCGGGTTCCTGTCGGGGCTGCTGAATCTGTCACGATACAAACAGTCCGAGAAGCAGGCCAAAGAACGTGCCGTGCAATGGCTGGATTTCATGGGGCTGACTGACCTGGCCAATCGCGAGGCCGGCAACCTGGCCTACGGTCACCAGCGCCGCCTGGAAATCGCGCGTTGCATGATTACCCAGCCGCGCCTGTTGATGCTGGACGAACCGGCTGCCGGCCTGAACCCCCAGGAAAAACGTGACCTGCAGGCTCTGATCGACCAATTGCGTCGCGAATTTGGCGTGGCCGTCTTGCTGATCGAGCACGATATGAGCCTGGTTATGGGCGTATCGGACCGGATTCTGGTGATGGAGTATGGCAAACCCATTGCCACCGGCCTACCTGAAGAAGTGCGCAATGATCCGCGCGTCATCAAAGCCTATTTGGGGGAAGAATAAGTGCTCAAGCTGGACTCCGTATCTACCCATTACGGCGCGATTCAGGCGCTGGACCAAGTCAGCGTGGACGTCAATCAGGGCGAGATCGTCACCCTGATTGGCGCGAACGGCGCAGGCAAAACCACCTTGCTCATGACGGTATGCGGTTCGCCCCGAGCCAGCTCGGGCAGCATCAGCTTCATGGGCGAGGACATCACGCACGCTGACACGCACCGCATCATGCGCAAAGGCATCGCCATTTCCCCGGAAGGCCGCCGCGTCTTTCCGGACCTGACCGTGTCGGAAAACCTGAAGATGGGCGGTTTCTTTCTGAACCGCAGTGAGATCGAAGAAGGGGAAGAGCATGTCTACAAACTGTTTCCCCGTCTGAAAGAGCGCGCCTCCCAGCGTGCCGGGACCATGTCCGGTGGTGAACAGCAAATGCTGGCTATTGGTCGTGCCCTGATGAGCAAACCCTCTTTGCTCTTGCTGGATGAACCGACGCTGGGGCTGGCTCCGCTGATCATCGCGCAGATCTTTGACATCATCCGCACCATTCGTGATGAAGGCGTGACGGTGTTCCTGGTCGAGCAGAACGCCAACAAGGCCCTGCAAGTCGCAGACCGTGGCTATGTGCTGGAAACCGGGAAGGTGGTGATGCAGGATACCGGGGCCAATCTGTTGGCCAATCCGGATATTCGCAAGGCGTACTTGGGCGCGTAAACAGCCAGCCCTCATAGCCTCAGCGCCGTACCGCACCGCGCATTTGAAGTATCGCTTTAATTGACGGGCTGTAAAAAAAACCTGAATCTCAGCTTGGGCTGGACTCAGGTTTTTTATTCGGAGAGTCAGCAGGGAAAAGGATGGCGGCACCAACGCTAAAAACCGTCGACATTCCTGCCCACAGTGTCAGGGGAGTAAAGCACGGCCGCATCCCCTGAACGCCTGAATCGCTAGCTGCAATACAACTTAATCCTTCAACAAGCCTTCACCACGCAGCGCCGCCTTCACACCTTCGTTCTGCTCCATACGGGCAAAGAAAGCGTTCAGGTTCTTCATGCCTGACAGGTCCAGCTTCATCAGACCCGCCCAGCGCAGCACCACGTACAGATAAGCATCAGCCACAGACAAGGAACCCGACAGGGTTTCTTTGCCTTCCAGGTGCTTGTCGATCACACCAAGCTGCTTGGTCAGCAGGACGGCCGTCTTGGCTTTGATTTCGGCCTGTGTCGATTCCTGATCTGCATAGCGATGCGTACCAAACATGACACCTACGTTGCGGTGGATTTCGGCATTCAGGAACGCCAACCAGCGGCGGGCCTCAAAGCGTTGTTCGATGGTGTTGCCCAGCAGATTGGCCTGAGGAAATTTTTCGTTCAGGTACTCCAGAATAGCGATGCTTTGCGTCAGGACCAAATCACCATCGACCAGAACCGGCACGGCCCCGTTAGGGTTCAGCCTCAAGAATGCCTCTTGCTGCAGCTCGTCGCGGCTGACGCGCTGAGCTTCAAACGGTGTGCCGATCCACTCCAGTGCGATGCGGGTCACCAAAGGACAAGCGCCTGTCATGTAATACAGTTTCATACGTTCTCTTTCCAAAAGTGCGGTAAACAAATGGCGCGAGCTCATCGCGCCACTCCAAAACTATCGAGCTTGAAGGTGGCGGGCCAGGAAGCGCTCCATGCGTTCGTAAAACTCGAACTTGTTCTCGTCATTGTGAAAGCCGTGGCCTTCGTTGTCCTTGACCATATACTCCACATCCACGCCGCGAGCCTTCAAGGCCTCTACCATCTGATCACTTTCTGCCTTGTTCACCCGTGGGTCGTGGGCGCCCTGGGCAATAAATAACGGGGTGCGGATCCTGTCGGCATGCAAAACAGGCGAATTGGCTTCCAGCAGCTCCTTGTCTTTGACGGGATCACCCACCATCGCATGCATCTTCACCAGCATCGGTTTCCAGTAGGGTGGAATGGTGTTCATGAAGGTCAGAAGATTGGACACGCCTACATAGTCCACTGCCGCTGCGTACAAGTCAGGGGTTTTGACAATACCGGCCAAGGTCGCGTAACCACCGTAGCTGGCACCGTAAATAGCAATGCGTTTGGGGTCAGCAATCTTTTGATCGATCAGCCACTGAACGCCATCGCTAATGTCGTCCTGCATGCTCAACCCCCATTGTTTGAAGCCCGCTTCCCAGAACTTGCGACCATAACCGGTCGAACTACGGAAGTTGATCTGCAAAACAGCGTAGCCACGGTTGGCCAGGAACTGGACTTCGGGGTTAAAGCCCCAATAGTCCCGCGTCCAAGGCCCCCCGTGCGGATTGATGACCACCGGCAGGTCGCGGTTGGGCACACCCAAAGGCAGGCTCAAGTAGCCATGAATCTTCATGCCATCGCGGGCCGTAAATTCGATGGGCCTCATCACCGCCATATCACTTTCCGGCAAAGCACTATTGATGACGGCCAGCTTGTGCAGGCTGTTGCTGTCCACATCGTACAAATAGCGCGAGCCAGGGTTGCGGTCGCTGTAGCTGGCCACAATCATTTTCTTCTCGTCGCGTGTCATGGACTGCACGCTGATTTCATAGCCCGGCAATTGACGGGCGATCGCGGCGTGAATTTTCTCGCTTTGCTCATCAAAGAAATGCTGACCGGGCTTGTCGGTATAGTAATCCACCGACGTCAGCACCTGGCGCAGGCGTGAATACCCGGCCCCCATCAGGTCGTAATCGGACAGCTCATAAACATTCTCTTCCACGTCGGGTCTGGCAGGGTCAATCAAGACCAATGCCAAGGTGTCACGCCCACGATTGCTCAGGGCATAAAAGCGCTGGTTATCGGCGTGAAAAAAGAGGGGGCTGACTTCGGTGCGGAAATCTGTTTGCAAAATGCTGCGGAAGGGCTCGGATTCGCTGTCACGATAACGCAGTTCGGAATCCACACCGGAAATGGCCATGGCCAGGCGTACGCGGCCCTGATGGTCCGTGCTCCAGCCCAGCACATCTCCCGGATTCTCGGCCGCCAGCGTGCTTTCACCGGTCAGCACGTTGACCTTGTAGACATCAAAGACTTCCGGGTTGCGACCATTGTGCGAGACCAGAATATGGTCCGGATCATCGGGCAAATCATCTTGCACGCCCGCTCGCACCCCTTTCAAAGGCGTCAAGTCCGTGATCTTGCCCGTATTCACATTGACGGCCAGAACGTGATAGTTCTCGTCGCCATTGACATCCTTGGCGTAAATTACGGTCTCGTCGCCTTTCCAGAAGTACTCGGCAATATCGCGTTGATGCTCGGCGGTCACGCGACGAGGCTCGCCGACCGGTTCACTGCCTTCCAGCTCTTGCACAAAAATATTCTGACGAGCGGGATGTCCGTCGATCTTGACCGGCTCCATAAAGCCGATCATGCGCCCTTGATCAGAAATCCGGAAACCGCTGCGTTTGGGGTTCTGAAAAAAATCCCGAATGTCGTACAGGGGAGGAGTGACGCTGGCGACGTTCTCCGGTACCAGGGCATGCGCGCCCAAAGAAAGCAAGAGGGACAAGAGCATAAGCACGAACCTATAAAACAGGGTTATGGAAGGAGACCAGGGACAAGCCTGCATCAATCCCATTACTATATCGGATGATGATCCCAAGCAAAGGCAAGAACCCGCTGATAATAGGGCCGCAACGTACCGCTACCGCTCAGGACAAGGACAGGCATGACTTCTTTGACTCGTATCGTTTTTCTGGATAGGGAAACACTGTCTGACAGCGTCAAGCTGCCGCAGCTTCCCTTTAAGCATGAACTGCAAGTGTACGGACGTACGGCTCCCGATCAAGTGGCCGAACGTATTGCTGATGCCGACATTGTCATCAGCAATAAAGTGGCGCTGCGACGCGAGCATATGCAGGCCGCGCCCCACTTGAAAATGATCGCACTGGCCGCCACGGGTAGCGACAACATTGACCTTGATGCCGCCCACGAACGCCAGATTGTGGTCAGCAATATCCGCGACTATGCCGTACGCAGTGTCCCAGAGCACGTTTTTGCACTGATCTTTGCCTTGCGTCGTAATATCTGCGCCTACCGCCAGTCCGTCAAGGAAGGACGCTGGCAAGAAGCCCAGCAGTTTTGTTATTTCGACTATCCCATCCGCAATCTGGCCGGCTCCACCCTGGGTGTGATTGGCTCAGGCTCTTTGGGTCAGGCCGTCGCCACCATGGGCCGAGCATTGGGGATGAAAGTCATCTTTGCGCAGCGCCGTGGTCAGACCATCGTCAGCAATGCCGATGACCGCTTGCCCTTTGAGCAAGTGCTAGAACAAGCCGACATTCTCTCGTTGCATTGCCCCTTGACCGCTGACACGCAGAACATGCTGGGTATGGCCGAATTCGAACGCATGGCCCCCCGCCGTCCCTTACTGATCAATACTGCCCGTGGCGGGCTGATTGACAATCAGGCGCTGGAACACGCCTTGCGACAAGGCTGGCTGGGAGGCGCAGGGATTGATGTTTGCACGCCCGAGCCGCCACCCGCTGACCATACCCTGATGCGCTTGTTAGACTTACCCAATTACATTTTGACCCCGCACATAGGCTGGGCCAGTCAGGAAGCCATGCAGGCTTTGGCAAACCAGCTGATCGACAACATTGCGGCTTTCCATCGTGGCCAAGCACGCCATACGCTGTAAATAATGACTGATTTACGCTCCTATCAAGCCAATTTTTCCCTGGCCGGTCGCTGCGCTCTGGTTACCGGCTCGTCCGCCGGCCTGGGCCTGGACATCGCCCGTGCCTACGCCGCTCACGGCGCCCATGTGATTCTGCATGGCCGTCACGCCAGCAAGCTCCTGCCGATTGCCGAGGAATTGAAAACCGCCGGTGCCCAGGTCGATACCTGGGAACAGGATCTGGCCGATCTGGACGCCTTGCCTGACTCTTACCAGGCCCTATGTCAGCGCGTCGGCACGCCCGATATTCTGGTGAACAATGTCGGCGTGCGATTGCGCAGCAGCTTGCAGGAGGCGGCCTGGGACGATATTGAGCATTTGCTGCAGGTAGACCTGCTGGCGACGCTGAAACTATCAAAGTACGCCGCCCAGGCCATGCTGCAAGCCCAAGCCCGACAAGGTCGTATTGTTACCTTGACCTCCATCGCTGGCCCCCTGGCTCGACCAGGCGACGCCATTTACCCCGTTGCCAAGCAGGGACTGGCAGGGATGGTGCGAGCGCTGGCGGTAGAATTTGGCGGGCAGGGCATTACCAGCAACGGCATCGCCCCCGGCACCTTTGCCACCGAGAGCAATGCGGCTCTGGCCCAGGACCCGGTCAAAGGCCCGCTGGTAGTTGGCCGCAACCCCCTGGGGCGGTGGGCCAGGCCGGATGAAATCCGCGCTGCCGCTGTGTTTCTGGCCTCACCGGCTGCCTCCTATGTCAATGGCCATATTGTGGTTGTAGACGGCGGATTTTCCATTACTTTCTGAGTTTCTCCGATCATGCCGCTACCTCGTCCCATCCGCATCGCGATCAATGGCTATGGCCGCATCGGCCGTTGCCTGCTGCGTGCCATTTACGAATCTCCACGACGCCAGGAATTTGAAGTCGTCGTCATCAACGAGCCAGCTACGATTGCCACCATGGCCTACCTGACCCGTTTTGACTCGACCCACGGCGTCTTTCCGGCGCCGGTAGAGCACAATGAGCACGAGCTGATTGTGGCCGGCACCGCCATACGAGTGCTGCACGAAACCGACCCCAAAGCGATTGATTGGGCCGCCCTGGAGCTGGATATGCTGATCGAATGCAGTGGCGCTTTTGGCAGCCGTGCGGGGCTGCAGCAGTTTCTGGATGCTGGATGCCCGCGTGTGCTGCTCTCCAATCCGGGCAACAGCGCTCATGACGTCGATTTCACCGCTGTGCTGGGCATTAACCATGAGCAGTTGCAGGGCGATGAGCGTATTGTCTCCAACGCTTCATGCACCACCAATGCCATCATTCCGGTCTTGGCCGAGCTGGATAAAACGTTCGGCATTCGTCACGCTTTTTTAAGTACGCTGCATTCGGTGATGAACGATCAGCCCATGATTGATGGCTACCACAGCAGCGATCTGGCCCGTACCCGCTCGGCTCTGCAGTCCATGATTCCGGTCTCTACGGGCCTGGCAACTGGGGTGGAGCGTCTCTTGCCACAGCTCAAGGGCAAGGTACAGGCCAAGTCCATTCGCGTGCCAATTCTGAACGTGTCTGCGATTGATCTGATGGTCAACCTGGAGCGCGACACCAGTCGGGACGAAATCAACCGCCTGTTTCAGCAGGCGGCGCAACGCTTACCGGGTATTTTGGACTACTCCGATCAGGCCCATGCTTCGATCGACTTCAATCACAACCCGCACTCTGGTGTGGTGGACGGTTCGCAAACCCGAACCAATGGGGACGGGCTGGTCAATATGCTGGTCTGGTTTGACAACGAATGGGGATTCTCCAACCGCATGGTCGATATTGCCTGTGTGTGGGCTGCGCGCTTTTTGCGCCAGCCGTGAACACCCCTTTTTCACACTAAGCTGTCATCCTAATTTTTTCAGGAGCCATGATGAGTACGACACGTATTGAACAGGATTCCATGGGGACCATTGAGGTTCCGGCCGAACACTATTGGGGCGCGCAGACACAGCGCTCCATCCAGAACTTTCCGATTGGCCGTGACCGCTTCCAGTGGGGTCGCAGCATGATCGAGTCGCTGGGCATCCTGAAGAAATCGACAGCGCTGGCCAATCAGGAGCTGGGCGAGCTTCCCGAGGATCTGGCCCGCCTGATCGTGCAGGCGGCCGATGAAGTCATCGCAGGCAAATGGGACTCTGAGTTCCCGCTGGTGGTGTTCCAGACCGGCTCGGGCACCCAAAGCAATATGAACGTCAACGAGGTCATCTCCAACCGCGCCATTGAGCTGGCCGGTGGCCAGAAGGGCAGCAAAAAACCCGTCCACCCCAATGACCACGTGAACCGCGGCCAATCCTCCAACGATACCTTCCCCACGGCCATGTACATCGCCGTGGGTCTGGAATGTCAGCGCCGTTTGCGCAAAGACGTGGGCCAGTTGCGCGACACGCTGGCGGCCAAGGCCAGGCAGTTCAATACTATTGTAAAAACCGGTCGCACCCACTTGCAGGATGCCACACCCATTACGCTCGGCCAGGAAATTGGGGCATGGGTTGCGCAGATCGATTTTGGCCTGCAAACGGTGGATAAGGCCCTGGACGGTATTTACCAGCTGGCTATTGGTGGCACCGCCGTGGGAACTGGCCTGAACGCTCATCCCCAGTTTGGCGAACGCACCGCAGCCCATATTGCCAGAATCACCGGTCTGCCATTCCAGGCTGCCGAAAACAAGTTTTTTGCTCTGTCGGCACACGACGCGCTGGTGAACCTGTCGGCGTCCCTGCGCACCCTGGCCGGCGCCTTGATGAAAATGGCCAATGACGTACGCTGGCTGGCCAGTGGCCCTCGTTGCGGAATTGGCGAGCTGCAAATCCCCGAGAACGAGCCCGGCTCCTCCATCATGCCCGGCAAGGTCAACCCCACTCAGTGCGAAGCACTGACCATGGTGGCCGTTCAGGTCTACGGTAACGACGCGGCTGTGGGTTTTGCAGGCAGTCAAGGCAATTTCCAATTGAACGTCTACAAGCCGGTGATGGTTCACAATGTGCTGGAAAGCATTGCTCTGATCAGCGATGCATGCCTGGCCTTTGACGAGCATTGCGCTCAGGGTCTGGAGCCGGTCATGGAGAAAATCCAGCACAATCTGGATCAGAATCTGATGCTCGTGACGGCCTTGAACCGCCATATCGGCTACGACAAAGCCGCTGCGATTGCAAAAACGGCCCACAAAGAAGGGCTGACACTGCGCGAATCCGCCCTGAAATCGGGCTACCTGACCCAGGAGCAGTACGACCAGTGGATTGTGCCGCTGGACATGACCCACCCAGGCTAAGCACCTGCCTGGCTTGGGCTGGAGCATATTCGTCCCCGTCAGGGGACGAATATGTAACAAAGCGGTTTTTGTCCCTATGAAAGACTAGGGGAGTGTTGATCCCACCTGTCTGCCTTTCACTGCCTTATGCGTATAACGAAGAATTTCAGCTTGTCTTTGGCAATAGTCGCCACCACACTGGGACTGCTAGCAGCCCTGGCCCCCCTAGCGGGCCGCGCACAATCTGACCCCGTTCCGGCAATCGAAGGGCCAGCGGTCTCGGTAGAGACAGTGGTCAGCGGACTGGAACACCCCTGGGGCATGGCTTTTTTGCCAAATGACGCAGGCATTCTGATTACGGAGCGTCCCGGTACACTGCGCGTCTGGACCAAGGAGAACGGCCTGTCCGCCCCTATCAGCGGCGTGCCTAAAGTCCACGCCCAAGGGCAGGGGGGGCTGCTGGATGTCGCCCTGGCACCAGATTTTTTTCGTAGCCGTCGCGTTTATCTGGCCTACGCCGAGCGTCGCGACAAACAGCACTCAGCCACCACCGTGGGTTTTGGGGTCCTGTCTTCCGACCTGACACGGCTGGACGCCTTTCGTCCCATATTCCGTCAAGAGCCCGCCCTGTCGACCGGGCAACACTACGGTGTGCGCATGGCTTTCGATCCGGGTGGTCGGGACTTGTATATCGCTTTGGGTGAGAACAATCAGCCTCCCGCCGCTCAGCAACTGGATCACTTGCAGGGCAAGGTTGTTCGCATCCGCCCTGATGGCATGGTGCCAAGGGACAATCCTTTTCGTAGTCAGCGCGGCGCCAGAGGGGAAATCTGGAGTTATGGACACCGCAACCCCCAAGGTCTGGCCTGGAACCCCTGGACGAATGAATTGTGGGTGGCCGAACATGGTCCGCAAGGCGGGGATGAACTAAACGTCATTCAGGCCGGGGCAAATTATGGCTGGCCCTTGCGTACCGAAGGCCTGGGCTACGACGGAAAGCCTGTTCCAGGCGCCAGCGCGACCCCACTTGAAGGCTTTACCGAACCGTTGCACTATTGGTCTGTTTCACCGGCCATTAGCGGCATGGCTTTTTATGACAGGCAAGAGGTCCCGGGCTGGCAATACAGCCTGTTTGTGGGGGCCCTGAAAGAACAGGCGCTGATTCGCCTGCAGTTTGACGAGGAAGACGGCTACCTTGTCGGTGAAGAACGACTGCTTGAAGATCTGCAGCAGCGCATCCGGGATGTTCGGATCGGACCAGACGGTGCGGTCTACGTGCTGACCGATGACCAGAACGGCCAGCTCCTGCGGATTCAAGCCAAGCCGTGAACCAGGCACGACACGGTTCCGCTGATCCGTGCCCGGAGCTCAGTAAAGGGGCCGCCCTGTTGGCGACAGAGGTACGCCGCATATTGTCGATGGCCTACGTCCGTTCAAAAAACGCCCAGCCCAGGCGGCGTCCAGCAGAAAGGCCGTCTCAAGGACGGCCTTCACAAAGCAAACGCTCAGTTCAACTTATTTGATCAAGGTCACCGGCACTTTCACCAGGCTCAACACCTTGGTCGTGACCGAACCCAATACCAGGCCGGGCAGGGCGCTCAAGCCACGGGTACCCATGACGATATGGTCAATATTGTTATTGTCCACATACTCTTTGATGGTCTGGGCGGCGTTGCCGGCAATAATACTTTCCTTAACATTCAAGGGCGAATTGGCGAGCACGGCACGAGCGGGCAGCAAGGCATTGCTTCCTTCATCCTGGTAGTAGGCTTGCAACACGTCTTCCGAAAAAAATCGTTTGACGTTGCCAGAAACGATAGGGGTAGGAACGGCCAGCACGTGCAAAGTGGCTTCCGGCTTGCCCGTTAGTATGTCAACCGCTGTTTTCAGAGCGCGCGTGGAAGCATCAGATCCATCGACAGGAACGAGAACATTAAGCATGAAGACCTCTTGTGGTGTGTGAACTGTTTAAATATGAAGCAATAACTTCTACTAGGACATTACAGAATAAGCGGACTGGCTCGCTTGATTCGCATCAAGCGCAACCGCTATTTGTAAAAGACGGTTCTATCATAACCGTATGATCACCCTATGAATGCCACCCTGTGCGTCTTATGCACGGAAAAAAGCGTAGAGGCATCATGCCCCCTTCCTTTCCAACTTCGTTTTACTCAGGAGAACCTCTTATGGCCTTCAAGCAGTGGCTGGTCTGTACGGCTTTACTAAGTACCGCGTTCAACGCCTCGGCGGCTGATGCTGGTTTGGAGGCAGTCAAAGACATACTGACAAGAAACGCCTGTCTGTCCTGTCATACCGTCGAGCGAAAGGTGGTGGGACCGGCCTACCGGGATATTGCAGCCAAGCGTAAAGACGATCCGGCCAACGCTGAAATACTTGCCCAACATATACGGCAAGGCAGCAAAGGGGTGTACGGCCCCTTGCCGATGCCGGCCAACCCGGTCATCTCGGATAAGGACATCCAAGCCGTGGTCGACTGGATCATGGCGGGTGCCCCCCAATAGCAGGAATCAAGGCCACTGCGCCCAGATACGGCCGTCTGTGAAGGGCCGTATGTTTTAGGCTGCGTGGCCCGGCTGATCGCTATGTCAGAGTCAGGACTGATGCCCCTGTTGCTTCATCTTCTCGGCATAGTGAGCCGGCTGAAAACGCCAGGCCATTACCGCCACCAACAAAGCCATGGCTGCATGCAGTATCCAACCGGTCTGAAAGCCATTGCTCAACTCGCGCAGCTGCACGCTGATCATAGGAAACAGAGCGGCGATCGGGAACCCCCCACCTTGCATTAACGCGCTTAAGGTACCGGCACGGGCAGCGTCGGGAAAATGATCCAGAGCCACCAGCAGCAGCAGGGAAAAGCAGCCCCCTAAACCAATACCGATCACAATCGCCCAGGTATACGGTGCCAGATCAGGAACAAAGGCAAAAGCCAGAAAGCCGGCCACCTGGCAAGCCAGCGCCAGCCATACCCACCGGCGCCGATCCTTGTTCCTGGCGGCCAGCGTAGGCAGGCCAAAGGCGGCAAAGGCCTGTGCAACCGAGAGCACCGCCACCAAGCTACCGCTGCTCTCTGCCGTCCAGCCCCGATCTTGATAAAAGGTGGCCAGCCAGGTCACCAAGGAGGCATAGCCGCCATTAATCAGACCAAAGCACACGATCAGCGTCCAGGTGCGGGGTCGGGCCAGCAAGGACAAGGAGGGGGGAGACAGCTGCGCGCCAGGAGCCTGCCGGGGCACGACTTTCCAGGCAATCCACAAAGCGACACTGATGGGCAGGGCCCAAAAGGCCAGGGCAATACGCCAGCTATCGGTCAGGGAACTTACCCAAGGGGTAATCTGCGCGCCCAGCGCACCGCCACCCATCAGGGTCGCTGAATACACCCCCGTTACCTGCGCAATATGACGCGGGAACTGCTCCTTGATCAGACCGGGCATCCCCGCCTGCAGCAAAGACACACCCAAACCACAAAGCAGTGCCGTTGCGATCAGGCTGGCACCATTGGGCACAAACCAGCGCAACGCGCAGCCCAGGCACAGCAACCACAAAGAGGTGATCAGGACATGGCGCAGGGCCAGAACCCGCCGCAGCGAGGGCATGCAAAACGCGCCCAGGCCCATCACCATCATAGGCAATAAGGTCAGCCATGCCAGACTGCTCAAGGGCATGTCCAATCCTTGGGCTACCTGACGGGCCAGGGTGCCACTGGAAGTAAAAAACGGGCGCAGGTTCAGGCCCACCAAAATGACGAAAGCCAGCCACAAACCGGGGCTGGCCTGTGCGCCCGTCGACGTGGCGGACGGGGCGGTCTGAAAAGAAGACATAAAATGCGTGTTGTGATTGGAAGAAAAATAAGCGGCAACTATGCCGAACTTAGGGTCTGGCGCCGGCCTGCTCCAAGATTTCGGCCATTTCGGTCTGGCTGCGCTGACGCGCCAGACTCAGGGGACGCACGCCCTGACGATCGGGCAGATTCACATCGGCCCCGGCCTGGATCAACAGTCGCAATACCTCTTGATGCGCCGGCCCTCCGTCAGAGAGCACAATGGCTTCATGCAAAGCTGTCCAGCCCAAATAATTGACATGATTCGGGTCCACACCAGCCTTGAGCAAAAGACGAACGACCTCTACATACCCATGCTCAGCCGCCGGAATCAGCGCCGTCCCCCCATAACGATTCACACTGCGCAAATCCGCCCCGTTTTCCAGGGTCATACGCAAAATCTCCAGCCGGCCTTGTGCACCAGCAAGCAGATAGGGGCTGTCATGGATAGCGTCGGCCTGATTCACATCGGCCCCCGCACGAATCAGTTGTCGGGCAATATCGATATGGTTTAACCATGTAGCGCGCAGCAAAGGGCTCTGCCCCTGATCGTCGGCAATGTTCACCGTCGTCCGCGCCCGCTTGTCCGATAGAATTTCGCGCACTTTGGCGCTGTCACCTTGCTCTACGGCTTCCAGCAAAACGGTTTGTGCCCCGACACTGCCACTGCCCAAGATCAGGCTCATCGCCAGCCCGGTCAGCAAGCTTTGCAATGTTCCTCTCATGCGTCCCCCTGTCATCACCGCAGTCCTCATGGACCAGAGGCCTATAAATAGCATAGTTAGACCATGGCCAACACCGATTCCAGGCTATAGCCCTTATTTTTTATGGATACGCCTGCCCGGCGGCCGCCACATCCAGCTCCGCGTGAGACATCAATCTGTCCAGCTCACTGCGCAAATAATTCAGAAACACCCGGGTTTTCTGAGGCATCAGACGCGACGGCAACAGGGCCAGAACAGGGAAGGGGGCAAACTCCCAATCGGGCAAGACACGCTCGAGCTGGGCACAATCGGGGTCAAGACGGCGCTCCAGCAAAGAAGAGGCGGTAATTCCCAAATCATGCACCGCCAGCTTGCGCATCATGATCGCGTTATTGACGGTAATCGAGCCGTCCACGATGGCGTCGTACCGTTCCTGATTGGGACCTCGCAAGGACCAGAGCCGATCTGGACCGGAAGGACGCGCACAGATGCAGGTGTGCCCTGTCAATTCCGAGGGATGCTTGGGGCGACCCTTGCGGTCCAGATAGTTGCGGGTGGCGTACAGACCCAGACGAATTTGCCCGAGCAATGTGGCCACGGCACTGGAGTCGGGCTGGGCACCCACCCGAATGACGCAATCGTAATTATCCGATTGCAAGTCAATGGGCCGGATGGTCAGATCAAACTCCAGTTCGATATCAGGATACTGCTGATTAAAGCCACGAATAATGGCCGGCATCAGCACAATGCTGAAACTGGCCGGCATGGAAACTCGCAAGCGTCCTTTAGGTGTTTGCGACACGTCCAGCAATTGCTCATGAGCCAGACGGGCTTGCTCGACGATCGCCAGACAACGCTCGAAATACACTTGCCCAGCCTCGGTGACATCTACATTGCGGGTGCTGCGTTTGAGCAAGGCCACACCCACTTCTTTTTCCAATTCACGAATACGACGTGACACGGTGGAGACAGGCATGCCCAGGGCCAGGGCAGCGCGGCTAAAGTGGCGGGCACGGGCCACTTCCACGAAAATCGCGATGTCGTTTAATAAGGGACCAGCGATAATGGTACTCATTTGAATTGTTCCATGAATGGAAATACGTTTGCAATATTAAGGGTTTTTACTAGGTTTAGAAAGGCTCATACTCCATCTAACGATTCGCATTGAAGACAAGGCGAACGACCGAAAAACACACCATAGACTTGGAGTAAATAATGAAAAATATCACACGTGCCACCGTTGCCAGCCTGATTCTGGGCGCCACTGCATTGAGCAGCACCGCCATGGCAGCCATCAATAACGACGCCACCGGCGAGAACCTGAATTACCCCACGATTCAGTCGAACGATGCCCCATTGAGCCGACAGCAAGTCGTGCAGGAATTGGCAGCAGCCCAGGAACAAGGCTTTATCAGCACAGGTTCCATGGTCGACTATCCCCGTATTGACACCCGCTCGCAGCTGAGCCGTGATCAGGTTAGCGCCGAAGCAAAAGACTGGAACAACAATAACGGCAGCTTCGTCGCTTATTGAGTGTGCTCAGCACTGAGCAGTCCTGACTTCCCCCTTAAAACGCCTCCACGGAGGCGTTTTTTTCGTAACGAGTTGACCTTACCATCGGGTCAAGCCCTAAAGTGACTTCATTCATGATTCATTGAAGGGTGATTTCGATGACAACAAGCGCTTCAAATAAGAACTCGCATCTGACATTGGATGTTGAAGGCATGACTTGCGCTTCCTGCGTGAGCCGAGTGGAAAAAATAATTGGCAAGGTCCCTGGCGTGCAGTCGGTTCAAGTGAACCTGGCCACCAACAAAGCCACCATCCAGTTTCAGGGCTCTGCCCCCACCGACGCTATTATGCAGGCAGTGGAAAAGGGTGGCTATCAAGTGACTCTCCAGGAGATGGTTCTGGACGTCCAGGACATGAGCTGCGCCTCCTGCGTAGGCCGGGTGGAAAAAGCTCTGTTGAAAGTGCCAGGCGTTCACAAAGCCTCGGTCAATCTGGCCACGGGCAAAGCCCATGTGCAGCTCGTCCAGGACGTCAAGCCTGCCGAGCTGATTCAGGCGCTGGGCAAAGCCGGCTATCCCGCTCGTCTGGCTCAGGCTGCTGCCAGCAACGATCAGTTTGAGCGTGCCGAGCAAAGCTACGAGACCTTGCGCAAGCGCTTCTGGCTGGCCACGGTGCTGGCCTTGCCGGTCTTTATTTTAGAGATGGGCGGACATATGGTGCCCGCCTTTCATCATTGGGTTGCAGGCACGATCGGGACAAAAAACAGCTGGCTGATCCAGTTTGTCCTCACCACGCTGGTTTTACTGTTTCCCGGTCGTGAGTTTTATACCAAAGGCATTCCTGTTTTGCTGCGAGGCAGCCCGGATATGAATTCGCTGGTGGCGGTTGGTACCTTGGCCGCGTACACATTCTCGCTGGTGGCCACCTTCGCACCACACTGGCTGCCTGCCGAGTCAGTCTATGTGTACTTTGAAGCTGCCGCCGTCATTGTGGCCTTGATCCTGTTAGGCCGCATGATGGAAGCGCGCGCCAAAGGTCGCACTTCCGAAGCCATTCAACGCTTGTTAAGTCTGCAGCCGCCAACAGCCCGAGTCCGTCGCCAGGGCCAAGAGCTGGAGTTGCCGCTGGCCGATCTGCTCACAGGCGATATTGTGCTGGTCAGACCCGGCGAGCGCATTCCCGTCGATGGTGACGTAGTCGCTGGCCAAAGCTATGTAGATGAATCCATGGTGACAGGAGAGCCCATAGCCGTATCCAAGTCTCAAGGCGACGCGCTCATCGGGGGAACCGTCAACCAAAAGGGCTCGCTGGAATTTAAGGCGACCGCCGTAGGCCAGGACACGGTACTCGCTAATATTGTGTCCATGGTTGAACAGGCTCAAGGCGCCAAACTGCCTATTCAAGCAGTGGTCGATAAAATCACCCTGTGGTTTGTCCCTGCTGTCATGGCGCTGGCAGTCTTGACGGCGATTGTCTGGCTGATTGTTGGTCCGTCGCCGGCCCTAAGCTTTGCGCTGGTCAACGCGGTTGCTGTGTTGATTATCGCGTGTCCTTGCGCGATGGGCCTGGCAACGCCCACCTCAATCATGGTGGGAACAGGACGTGCTGCGCAAGCCGGCGTGCTCTTTCGTAAAGGGGACTCGCTGCAAGCCTTGCGTGATGTGAAAGTGGTCGCCGTAGATAAAACCGGCACGCTGACCAAAGGCGCGCCTGAGCTGAGCAATTTTATTTGCGTCTCTGGAGAGGATGAGGCTCAGGCTCTGGCAGCCATTGCGGCCCTTGAGAATTACTCTGAACACCCAATTGCCCAGGCTATTGTCAGCGCCGCCCGAAGCAGACAACTGAGCCTTCCTGCAGCCGAACAATTTGAATCCCTGACCGGTCTAGGGGTGAGAGCTCAGATTGGTACTGATCAATGGCACGTCGGCGCCGACCGCTTGATGACGCAGCTGGGTGCTGACGTGTCCGACTTCAGCGAACAGGCTCAGATCCTGGCCCAAGAAGGTAAGACACCCATGTACGCGGCCCGCAACAAGCAGGTGATCGCGTTACTGGCTGTGGCAGATCCGATCAAGGAGACCACACCACGCGCGATTGAACAGTTACATGCCCGCGGCATCAAGGTGGTCATGATTACCGGCGACAACCGCCACACGGCCCATGCGATCGCCCGTCGTCTGAACATTGACGAGGTGGTCGCCGAAGTGATGCCAGACGGTAAAGTGCAGGCGGTTCAGACCTTGCGTCAAGCTCATCAGCACCTGGCCTATGTGGGCGATGGCATTAACGATGCTCCTGCCTTGGCCGCAGCCGACGTGGGAATTGCCATTGGCACCGGCACCGATATCGCCATTGAAGCGGCGGATGTAGTCTTGATGTCGGGCGATATGCAGGGCGTGGTCACCGCCATCTCCCTGTCTCACGCCACCATGCGTAATATTCGTCAGAACCTGTTCTGGGCATTTGCCTACAATGTCGCCCTGATTCCAGTCGCCGCCGGCGTTCTGTACCCCGTAAATGGCACTTTGCTCTCACCGATGTTCGCTGCGGGGGCCATGGCCCTGTCCAGTGTTTTTGTGGTCAGCAATGCCCTGCGTTTACGCCGGGTGAAACTGCAGGAATAACCGTTCAGGCCTCAGCGCCCCTGAGGCTCATGAACCCGTTGTCAGTAGAGCAGCGGGTTTTACTGCCTGCAAACGCGAAAAAATGCCGCCCGAGATGGGCGGCAGGACGATGACTCAGTGGTGCTGTCGATGACACACAATGAGCGGACCGAGTATCAGGCCTTCAGCGTGTAGCGCAAAATTTCGACCACTTGCTCAGAAGTACTTGCCCAGGCTTGTGCACTGGCATCCACCTCTTTCAAGGGGTGAATGATATCTTCGGCATGCAAGGTGACATAGGGCTTGCCCAAGGCGGCACAGAATCCAGCATCAAAAGCGGCATTCCACTGTTTGTATTTATCCCCAAAGCGCACCACCACCAAATCCGCCTGTTCAATCAAGGCTCGGGTACGGATGGCATTAATCTTGGAGGATTTGTGGTCACGCCAGAACCCTTCGCTGGCAGGGCCCAAGTGATCGCCCGCCGCATCGCTGGCATCGTGGTCCGTGACAGGGCTGGTAAAGAGGATATCCAGTCCAGCGGCGTTGGCTCCTTGAGCAATCTGCTCGCGCCAGTCGGTGTGAATTTCGCCGGACAGATACACGGTGTAAGTCATTACGCACTCCATAAAGAAAAGCCGGACGCCTTTTGTTCAGGCGCCCGGCGCATTCAAACCCGCTTAACAGTAGCACATTGAACGCCGCCCGGCAGCAGGCAAACACGATAGTGCTTATCCAGCATCGACACAGAAGCAAGCGCAAGGACCGACATAAGCGCAGCCATCGCTCCCGCTCTGGGCCAAGCCTTCAGTCCCAGCCCAGACGATGTGATTGCTCTAGCGCGCGGTGGCGTTGATCGTCATCCGCATGTAGATAGATATTGGTGGTGGCGATGGATTCGTGGCCCAGGGTGTCACGGATGATCCGTAAATCCACCCCCTGATCCGCCAAATGAGAGCCCGCCGAGTGGCGCAACCAGTGTGCCGAAGCCTGCTCAAGCACACGGGCCTGGGACTCCTGATCGGGGTACAAACTCCGTAAACGATCGGCACTGCCTTGAAAAACCTGTTTGACCAACACATGCGCCATCGCACGGCTCAAGTGTTTATCACTCGCCCCCGATGACATCAGCAAAGGATATGGCTCCAAGGCCTGGGGAGGCCCCTGCAAATCATGCGCTTGTCGATAACGCATCAACTCTTCATACAGCTCTTGCGTCAAGGGCACGCGCCGCCACTTGTCTCCCTTGCCATGAATCTGCAGCCACCACTGCGCGGATGACGGGGCCTCTGGCCGCTGTTGAACATCAGCCATACGGGCCTGGATCAATTCAGAAATACGCAAGGCGCCGCCATACAAAATGGAAAAAAGCCAGCGCACGCGGGCTTTATGGCGATGTTCGCTGGGGGTGTCCTCGGGCAAGGATTGAATATAGTCCTGTACCCAACGCCACTGCTGCCGACTCAAATAGCGTTGCTGTGGCGCAGACGCTTTCTTCTGACGTCGGCCTTGACGAGACAGAGCCAGGGGATTTCCCGCCAGATAACCAGCCTGGACCAGCCAACTGAACAAGGAGTTCAGAATCAACAAAGCCTGATTGCGACTGCTTTCAGACAAGGGGCCTGCGAAGGGGCGCCAGGCTGCATGATGACGGGCAGGGCGCGCGCGACCTTGCGCCACCCAGCGATGAGCGGGCTGCGGATCTGCCAGAAACAGGCGATAGGCCAGAATGTCTTCCAGACTCAGAGAGGACAAATCCTTGCGACGCTCAAGTACCGCCCATAACAAAAGACGTTCGGCCTCTTTACGGTAGTTCGCGTAGGTGCGTGGGCTATCGATATAGCGCGCCAGCCAGGCTCGTAGCGCTTCGATATCGGTTTGAGCTTCAATCTGGGCCCGTCCACTCATAGAGCGGTTAACACCTTGCCGCCCGTCAAACCGAGCCAGTAGTTGCGCAATATCGTCCGAACCCAATTCGGTGGACGACGAGGAGGGGATTATTTCCATGCAAACAGGGAAAGAAGGAGAAAAAAGGGAGGTGGGCGCGGCCCAAGGCCGTATCGCAGCCGTCAAGGACCTAAGACACTTAATAATTTGACATTATAGAGATAATGTCAAATTTATAAATCCATTTAGTTGATAATTTTATATATTACGTTGTATTATTAACCAAATAATTGATGAGAGTATGAAAATGGAGCCCAAGCAGCCTAATGAGTCTCAAATTCTGGCTGACGTCGCTGAATTACGGGATCGCTTCAGCCATACGCAGACCTTGTACAAAGAAGTGGCGGCATTGCTTTTTTTTCGCTATGGCGTCACACCCACCGCCAACAAGCTGTATCAGCTGGTCCGCAAGGGCAGCATGAGCGCACCCGCTCAGGCGCTACAGACGTTCTGGGAGGAGTTGCGCGACAAAAGCCGGGTTCGCCTGGACGTGGCCGATATGCCGGAAGAGTTGCAAGCGCTGACGGGGGAGCTGTTGGCTCGTATCTGGCAAGAGGCCTTGAGCCACTCAAAACAGCAGATGGAGCATTATCAAATCCAGGCTGACGAGCGGGTTGCCCAGGCCCAGGCACAGACTCGGCAAGCGCAAAGCGAACTGGAGGCAGGGCAGGGCGATCTGAAACGCGCCCAGGCACAGATAGCGCAGTATCACGACAATTTGCAAAGAGCAGGGCAGGAACAGGCGGCTTTGAAACAAGACTTGCTGCACGCAAACCAGCGTCAAAATGAGCTGGAAATCGAGAAACAAGGCCTGCAGCAAGAGCTTCGTCGTCAAAGCGAACAGTTCACCCTGGACCTGGAACGACTGCAAAAAGCCATTGAATTGACCGAGGAGCGGGCCCAGGCTAACGAACGCCGAGCCTTGTTGGAGATCGACAAGGAACGCTCGATTCAGACACGATTGCGTCAGCACATCGAAGAGGCCGAGCAAACGAATAAAGCCTTGCGTCAGGCTCACGAGCAAGAACTGAACCAGCAACAAGACCTCCTGCAAAAGCTGCGTCAGGAATTGGGACAGGAGCAGGGCGAACGCCGTGCCCTGCAAGCTGCTCTGGATATCAGCCATAGTCTGGCCAAAGAAATACAAGGACAGGTGCAGATGCTGCGCACTCGTACCGCCTTGCTAGAGCGCGAAAATGACGAGTTACGCAAGAAAGCCCAGTTGCTCAGCCAGGAACTGAAACAGGCACAGTCACAACCCGTCAGATCGCTGCGCTTGAAGCGGCGCCTGATCAAGAGTGATTCTGAAAAATAAATAGTCCTGGCTCCTTACGCAATGAACGCTATAAAACAGATCGGATGGCGCTGTAACACCTGAGCAAGCCGAGGCAGGGCCTTGCCATCATGGCAGTCCCTTGAACGCTGTAGAATCTGGATCAATCCGCCGGGCGACCAGTCTTCGATCGCAGCAGCACGCGGTGTAACGGACTGTTTTAAGAGCAACGAGAGCCGCAAGGCCCATGCTAAGCTTTATCGCATGTTGCACACGCCCATTTCTCCTCGCAAAACCGTCGGCTGGCTCTTATTGACCGGCCTGCTGGTGCTGCTGTTGGGTATGGGTTTGAGTATTGGCCGAGACGCACAGGCAGCAAGGATTCACGATGCAGGGCATCCTGTTGCTCACGCGCAATCCTCCGTTTTGGGCCAATCACCTCATCGTGCCCCCCATCATTGCAACACCCCACTCAAAATAAGCTGCTGTGCCTGTCTGGCTAGTCAGGTGAGCTTGCCGGCCGCGACTGTAGCACAGGCAGCTTTTCCGCCAGCACCTTTGCATCAACACTATCTCTCGCGGCTGTTTGGCCCCGCACAACCGCCTCCACGCGCGTCCTGATCTCCTCCATTCCATTGCCGATCCGCACCTCCATGCTCTTTGCTAGGGAAAGGCGGACGGCCCATGAACAGTGATGATCTACTGGGGCAAACCCATGAAAAGACGCGATTTTTTTAAACTGAGCGTGACCGCAAGCCTGTTGGGCAGCTTGCCGTTACGGAGCTGGGCACAAAGCAGGATGGGGCATCACAACCCCATGTCACACGGGATGGCCGAACAGGGCGTGACCACCCGTACGGGCTTGATGCCTGTAGAGAAAATGCCAGCCGGCCAGGCCCTGCAGGCCTTGCCTGTGCTTCAAAACCGCAGCGATAAACCTGGTCTGTTTCAGGCCAACATTACCGCCGCCGCTCATCGACGAGTATTGGCGGATGGCCAAAACACAGAACTTTGGCTGTATAACGGGCAAATGCCAGGGCCCTTGATTGAACTGTATGAGGGCGATCAAGTAGAAATTGAATTTGAAAACCGTTTGGATCAGGCAACCACCCTGCATTGGCATGGCTTGCCAGTTCCCTCTGATCAGGACGGCAATCCTCAAGACACCGTTTTACCCGGACAACGGCGTCACTACCGTTTTACCTTGCCAGAGGGAAGTGCCGGAACCTATTGGTACCACCCACACCCACATGGCAAAAGCGGAGAGCAGGTCGCACACGGACTGGGCGGAACCATTATCGTACGCTCACACGCTGACCCACTCAGAGAGTTCGCGGAGCAACATTGGGCTATCAGCGACATACGACTGGACAACACGGGCCATATTCCGCCCAATACGGGCCTGGACTGGATGAACGGTAGGGAGGGGCAGTTTGTCTTACTGAATGGCCAGCGCCAGCCAGTGATACAAACCCGCTCCCGAGAGCGCATCCGCGTATGGAATACCTGCTCAGCCCGTTATTTGAACTTGCATATTCCCGGCGCTCGCCTGATTCAGGTGGGCACGGACGGCGGCCTGCTGGAGCAGCCCTTGGAGGCGGTCGACTCCATTCTCCTTGCACCAGCCGAACGGGTCGAGTTTTTCATTCAGACTGATCGAAATCTGGAGAGCACCCTGCAAGCCCTGTACTACGACAGACAAAAAATGTTGGTCCAGGAGCAGCCCACAACATTGACCCTCGCACACCTGACAATACGCCAGGAGGAACTCGTCCTTCCACAGCAGTTACGGGCCATTCCCCTTGTGCCCGGTGCCTCCAACACCACGAAAGTGGTCTTTAGCGAATTGATGCCCATGGATCATGACATGCCCATGTCGTCAGAACACGGCTCAGGGGCGACATCGAACCAGCACCATCAGAACATGGGCGCAATGAATATCGCCAGCACCATGGACGGCGATGCCATGATGCCTGAAATGGCAGCTTTGCGTTCCATGTTCCGCATCAACGATCAGGTTTATGACATGAACCGCATAGACCTGCGCTGTCCGACCGGGCAATGGCAATACTGGGACGTGATCAACGACTCTCACATGGACCATCCCTTCCATCTGCATGGGACCCAGTTTCAGGTCCTCGCCCGACAAACCGGGATGCAGTCGGTTCCAGAGGCGTTCCGCGCCTGGAAAGATACTGTCAATCTGCGTCCCAGAGAAACCGTGCGTCTGGCATTCCGACAGGAACTACCGGGCCTGCGAATGTTCCACTGCCACATCCTGGAGCATGAGGACCTGGGCATGATGGCTCAGTTAATGGTGGAATAGAGGCCGCGCATCCTGCGGTCTCGGTCAACAAAGTCCGCCTTGCCGGTGTGTGTGCCGGCAGGGCGGACAAAGCCGTCCCCCCTTTTAAAAAGCAGGCACGGTCTGCATTACAATAGCGCTTTTGACTTTCTCATTTTCTGCGGAGCATGCACCATGAGCCTGTTGGGCACCCCCTTATCGTCGTCGTCGGACAAAATCATGCTCCTGGGCTCGGGAGAGCTGGGCAAAGAGGTGCTGATTGCGCTGCAACGTCTTGGGGTGGAAACCATCGCGGTCGACCGCTACGAGAATGCGCCGGGGCAACAGGTCGCCCATCACGCGCGCACGATCACCATGAGTGACCCCGACCAACTGCGCGCCCTGATCGAAAAAGAAAAGCCCACCTTAGTGGTACCGGAAATCGAGGCAATTGCCACGGGCGTGCTGGAAGAATTGGAAGCGCAAGGTCTGGTCCGTGTCATCCCTACCGCTCGTGCCGCCAGACTCACCATGGATCGCGAAGGTATTCGTCGTCTTGCCGCGGAAACTCTGGGTGTGCCCACCAGCCCCTATCAGTTCTGTGAATCACTGCAAGAACTCCAAGCGGCCATTGACAGCAAAATCGGCTACCCCTGCGTAGTCAAACCGTTGATGAGTAGTTCAGGCAAAGGCCAAAGCAAAATCAGCGGCCCCGAGGACGTTGCCCAAGCCTGGGACTACGCGATGGCCGGTGGCCGCGTCAGCCAGTGCCGCGTCATCGTGGAGGGCTTCATCGATTTTGATTACGAAATTACCTTGCTGACCGTGCGCGCTGTCGGCGCCGATGGTCAGATTGAAACCCAGTTCTGCGATCCCATCGGTCACCAACAAGTGGATGGCGATTACGTGGAAAGCTGGCAGCCGCAGCCCATGAGTCCCCAAGCGTTGCAAAGCGCGCGCGAGATTGCCCAGGCGGTCACTCAGAACCTGGGCGGTCAAGGTCTGTTTGGTGTCGAGCTTTTCGTCAAAGGCGATCAGGTCTGGTTCAGCGAAGTCAGCCCGCGTCCCCACGACACCGGCATGGTGACCATGGCAACTCAATGGCAGTCGGAGTTTGAGCTGCACGCACGTGCCATTCTGGGCCTGCCTGTCAACACCGCCTTGCGTATGCCCGGTGCCAGCGCAGTGATTTACGGAGGAGTAGACGCCAAAGAGGTCGATTTCCTGAACGTAGCTCAGGCGTTACGCATTCCGCAAACCGATATCCGCTTGTTCGGCAAACCCGAAAGCTTCGAGAAACGACGCATGGGTGTCGCTCTGGCGGCACATGACGACCTGGAAACTGCTCGTGAAAATGCGCGTCAGGCGGCGGCCACGGTGACCGTTCAAGCCCGCTAAGTCCAAAGACCGGTCGTCGCCATGCCCATTATCGTCGTCCTGCTGCTAATCGGCATTCTTGCGGGGCTGATGCAGGGCGGCGTGCAGCTTTTCAATCGGGTGAACGCCAGCGCGGGTGTAATGGCCGCTATCCTCAGTCTACTGGTGGCAGTGGCCATACTGCTGACACCATTCATCCTCTGGCGTCGTCATCACCTGGCTATTCACGGAAAAAAACAGCATGGCCAACGCATTGTGGAGCTGGCATTCGCTGATGGTTCCTTACGACTGGATGCCCTGCAAAAGCGGGGCCATATTCAGACCGGGCAGGGGAGCCGCGCCTTTATTTTTGCGGATATTGACACCATTGAAGTGCAGGGCAGGGGCTTGACGCTGCTACTGCGCAACCCCGTACAGCCTTGGCATATCCGTCCCACCAATGCCGCCGATCTCCGACGTTGGCACAAAATACTTCGTCTTGCCGCCAGCCAGGATCTCTAAGCGGCGTCCGCACTGCGGGACCAGGCCAAACAGCGCTAAATGAACGCGGTGCTGACGAGCCTGTGAGCGTAGCGTCAAGACACATCATCACGATCCGGTGTGCGTGTTCCCAGGGCCGCCCACCATTCCCACACAAATCCGCCCCAAATGCAGGATGACTGCATTTGGGGCGGATCATTAGCAGCCCGCTGTTTTATACCTGCTCACTGACCTGATCGGCCAAAGCCGGCTCATTCAGGCTGATCATATGTTCGTCCAAAGATTCCAGAGTCTCGACCACGGTGCGCAATACCTGGATGCGAGCGGCTTTTTTATCTTTACTGGGCACAATATGCCAAGGCGCCATATGAGTGTCAGTCTGAGCAAACATATCTTCAGCCGCCCGTTGATAAGCCGCCCAGTTTTCCCGATTGCGCCAATCCTCTGGCGTGATCTTGTAATTCTTGAAGGGCGTTTGCTCACGGGCCTTGAAGCGCTTGAGTTGCTCATCTTTATCAATATCCAACCAAAACTTGATCACGGCCGTGCCATTGGCAAGCAATTGCGCCTCAAATTCGTTGATTTCTTCATATGAGCGTTGCCAGGCGGCCCGGGAAATCAGCTTTTCCACCCGTTCCACCAGAACTCGGCCATACCAAGAGCGATCAAAAATCGCGACCTCGCCCAGTCGCGGCAACTTACGCCAGAAGCGCCATAAATATGGCCGTGCCCGTTCCACCGCATTGGGAGCGGAAATAGGATGAATATCGTAAGTGCGAACATCCAGCGCTTCGGTCAGACGACGAATCGTGCCGCCTTTGCCAGCGGCATCGCGCCCTTCAAACACCAGTACCAGAGAATGATTACGAAACGCCTTGCTGCGTACCGCGGTCGACAGACGCCCCTGCCAATGCAGGAGTTCCGTGTCGTAATCGAGCACAGGCTCTACAGGGGGAGGGGACAGCAAGGAAGCGGCCGGAACATTCAAGCGAAACGGGAAGGCATGCGGCTCTCTGACCTGACGCGGGACAATAGGCTTGTCCATCGCTTGCAATACCACTTTTGCCAAGGACACATCACGCAGATTCTTGTCCGCACTGGGGATGACCACCCAAGGCGCATAGTTACGATGAGTCAGATTGATGGTCTGCGTGGCGGCGTTACGCAAGGTCTTGAATTGTTTGTGAACTTTCAGGTCAGCCTTGCTAACGCGCCATGCCGTATTGGGGTCAGCCATCAGCATGGCACAACGATCCAGCTGCGCCTGGGCAGACAGGTGGAACCACAACTTGAGCACCTGCACACCCTGATAGGCCAATTGCGCCTCAAACCGGTTAATCAAGTGGGTATATAACGCAATCCTGGCCGGATCGGGCGTTTTACGCGCCAGCTCTTTCATCAGGGGTGCATACCAGGAGCCAAACACCAGTCCGGTCTGACCCCGTGCCGGCAAGCGATTCCAATAACGCCACATAAGGGGACGCATGGCTTCTTCTTCACTGAGTTTGCCGAACGCCAAGGTATGCACATGACGCGGGTCCAACCAGGTGTTCAGGGTGTTGATGGCAGATCCTTTCCCCACACCGTCCATGCCGGCCACCACAATCAGCAAGGTTTGATCGGCTTTTTCCAGCCGTTCGTACTGTTTGAGCAACAAGGCTTCGCGCAGTGTTTCGATCTGCGCCTTGGCCAACTCATCACTTAAGCTGGGGTCGCGTTCAGCAAACTGTAGTACATGGCCCATCGTGTTTTTGCTCCGTTTTACTTAGCAATCCACTATAACCACGCCAGGGAAAACTTAACTACCTTGGGCGTAAAAATAATCGGCGAAAGATAAACGGAGGGGAGACCGAAACGGAACTGCGCCTCAACCAGAAACATTGATCGATTCGCGACTTTACATAATATACATTATGCGATGTTTCCCAGCCGTCCTCTAGGGAGGAAAACGAGCCTGTTCAGCAGTCTTTTGCATTATGTGAAGTTAGGCACCTCACAGTAATCTAAACCGAAACCCCGTCGAAACGTTGAATTGCACGACTGATCGGACGGTAGCACAGCACTTTATCCTGTGTCAAACATCCCCTTCATTCAACGATCCAACTTTAATACTGGATTGACGGGCGGCACGGGTAAAACAAACCGGTCCGGGTCCATCAACACCACCGCCGCCAGCGAGGCGATCGGCACATTTCCTTTGCCAATGATCTGGTAGCGCAAGATGTTGACCTTGCCACCACCTTCTACTTGCCGCATCCGATGCCACCCAGCTTTGATAACCTCTCGCTGAATCTGCATCCCCATGGCGTCGGCCTGTTCTTCAGGCCCTGTTTGAGCCGCGTAGAGCTTGAAAATCTTGGGTGAAATCAGTGCCATGCCTTCCTCTACGAAATGCACGGGTGCCCCGGATTCGTTGTACTTAATCTCACGGCTGGCCAAGCCTTGCTGCAGCCACTGTATAAACGCCGTCGCGGCTTCACTGGGTTCCTTCACAGGAGCTTCGTGCGGTAGTTCAGGCAGGCTCGGGGTCAACACGACAGGCGTGGTGTTGGCCTGGCTGAACATGCGTTGCGATTTTGCCTGTGTCTTTGGAGCAGACTCAGGCTCAAGAACCGGCGCTTTAGGCGTCGGTAAGGCTGGTAATGCTCCAAGTGTGTGCTCAACAGAGGCTGGCTCAACACTTTTAGCCTGTGCTGCAGCTAGGGCTGTTGCTTCATGTTTATGTAATTTTTTGCCTGGCACAGGCGTGGGTTTATGCGACGCTTGCGGTGGGCTGCGATGAATAATGTTGGATGCTGTATCAGCTTCATCCAGAAAGTCATCGTCAACATCAAAGCCATCTACGGCGAGTTCGGCTGGCAAAATCACCGTCTCGTCGTCGTATGCCTGAATCGAAGCAGTTTGGTGAGTATTGCTTGAGGTTGGCACAGGTTTGGGCTGGTTGCCGCTTTGCGTTGCGCCATTTTTCGGTGTTTGACGCTTGGCTGCGCCAGTTGACGCATTTTTGGGCTTTCTAAACTCCATTGCTGGTACGAGATTACGCTTGGGTGCTGCAGTTTGGGAACGAGCTGAAGCAGTTTTGGCCGTTGTGGCCACCTTTTGCGGCAATATTCCTTCATCAATGTGTTCTGGAGCAGCTTTGGCTTGAATGACTGTTGTGTCAGCGCTGTGCTCACAATCAACCGCAGCTGGATCAGCCTCTGTTTCAAACTCATCATCGCCACGCTTGGCCCGGACATGGATCTCTCCGGACATCGCCGGTGGGTATAAGTTTGGCTCATCATAGAGCTTTGACAGTGGAAAGCGCAGCACACTTAGTCTGTGTCGATATTGATGGGCTTCTGTGCCCTCTTCTGTTGCCGGCGTTTGCCCGTTGATTTCAACGTGCCAAATAGCTTGGCCAGAATGAGGACTGACTTGCAAGATTCCATATTCCTGCCATGTGTCAAACAGCCTATCGTTCTTGGCCTCTCCAGGTACAGACTCGTCAGGCTCATGCTTTTTAATCCAGGCCCGCGTGGCATCGGCCAAACGCTTAGCCACAAACCACACAGAGCCGTCATACACCCATCCGGCAGCTCCAGTACGATTGAGCGGCAATTCCGTTCCAGACTGCAACATGCTTTTGAGCGCTTGCATGAGTAAATCCACCAGCGGTACTGCATTGGCTGTCGCAAAACGAGCCTTACTGCCCTTCATCAATGCGTTGCTGGTGGAGGCCTGGTCAGCGCGTTTGATAATGTCAGCCAATAATCCATCCTTGTGGCCAGACAAATAATGAGTCAGCGCATCAAAGGCGTGAGGCGTTTGGGACAAAAAAGTTAAGGCAGATTTTGGTGCAATCTGATGAAGCAGGGTCAGTGCCAGGCGATTATGGGCCTGGTAGTCCCGGCTGGCTTTTGGCTCAAACTCGACCCGATACTCCAGATCCAGACGCCCCTGCCCCACTTCGAACAAGGAGCCAGCCAGCGGTTTCCATCGCAACGGTTCATCCATCGCCCCGCCTCGCCATAAGATCCGTAGGTCTGTCATCGGTTTGGCAATGTCATGAAGCAGTGCCGCGTAGAAGACCACATAGGTCCACTGATCACGCTCGGCGTCAATCTGCTCAACGGGAGCATTCGTAGGTAAAAAATGCGCGTTTCGCCAGGTCATGGCTGCCAATACCATCTCCAGCGTATGGGCCAACAAACCACCAGCGTGGGCGTGATGGTGTGCTTCTGAGGCAGGCATAAGCTGGACGTATTCTGCATATCGTCGGATAGCTGGGATGAAATCTCGTCGAAAAACAGGATCTGCTACGCGAGACTGCAGGAACATTTGATGAACCGCTTTTTGAGCTTTCAGCAGACGGATCAAGTCATCAGACTCAAGAACACGCAACCACCCTTCCTCCCGCCCTGCTACACGTTGGGCAACTGGAACTGGTGGGGGGCTTGGAGGTGGCGGAACCGGTGCGGGCTTAGTCGTACTGGAGGCGCGTCGCGGAATAAAAGTGGAGAACTTCGAGATCCAAGGCGGGGTTCGGCGGTGAGTCATGCTCTAACGTTCAAGCAAATCGGCTCGCAACGTCTCCAGAGTCGGACGAGGATGTCGCAATGTGAGCAAAATATGCAGTGACTCAGTGGGATGTTGCGGATCGCCCAGCTGCAGGAAATGGAACCAGCTCATCTGCAGTGGATTCCATTGAATTGAATCAGGATCAGGCAGCATATTTTTGCCCCAGTGGGCCCGATAATGGACAAATGGCTGCTGCAAAATATCTTCAACAATGCTCTCTTTGCGCCCTGCGAGATCTACGGCCTGGCTGCTTTCTTGCGCCAGGTTCTGACAATGATTCTTCAAAATCTCTCTCACACACAGATGAGGATCATCTTCATCCTCAGCATAAATTTCTAATCCGTCATAACGCGATAGCCAGGCTGAAAAATGGGGGACCCATTCAGCCAATCCGAGCTCAGTCAGGAGCTCGACAATGCGGTAAATCGCATGAGCACGGTCGTGCGCATCACGCCCAAAATGGGGGAACCCAGGATCGGGGTATGGATGCTCGTTTTCAGCGAGGTGGGCGAGGATAGTCATAGCGGCCACTCTACAAAGCGGTTTGCTATCACTCAACGCGATACCGGGTGCGACGTAACCTAGGGTTCTCGCTTGCGCGCAACGTTAAGTTCTGATAAGTCACAGCCCGCTATGCTGGCCGAGGCCATTTGTAGCGCTTCACCCAGCCCCTGGGTGAAGCGCTGCGTAACCCGTAAGCCCCCTTTTCCCCTACCTGTAAAGCCTTTCCCGACGGCCACCGGATTTTTAGGTGGACGGCGGCCCTTTGGATAAGGCCCTTGACCCGTAGCAACCTTTTCCCAGTAGCGGATTGACGCCCCGGCAGTCCGTCAACACATTCTTGTTCTAGTTGTATTGTGCAATGCAAAACATTTTAACTTGAATACCCTTTCTTCACTTACTCAAAAACGCATATAGCAGGCCGCGCGGATAACGCACATAACTGTTTTCGTCAAGCTGAAACCCCGTGTTACGTGACCTTGGGTTAACGAGCGACACCTTGGGGTGCCTTTGCAACACTGAACGCCATTCTCAATCGGATGGAGTACTTCATGAGCTGGACAGCTAGACTCGCTGTTGCCGCGCCACTGGCTGTTTTGGCGTTGCAGGCCCAAGCCCAGGTCGGGGATACCTACGACAACGGCACACAGGTGCGAATAGGACAATACAGCACACAAGCCAGCACACCAGGGCATAGCGTTTCTGATCCCCTGTCTGTGTTTGTGGCACTGACTTACCCACGTCAAGACGTAGCCACCATTGATGGTGCGATTGAGTACACCCTCAAACGGACTGGCTGGCAGCTTGATCGCTCCAAGCTGTCGCTAGAAGCCGCGCAGTTTCTTCGCTTACCCCTTCCAGAGTCCCAGCGGTCGCTGGGCACGTATCGAGTGCGTGATGTCCTAAATGCACTCGTAGGTGAGACCTGGCGCTGGGACGAGGACCCCATCCGTCGCAGACTGTGGATCAGTCTAGCGGCACAGCCGACTCTGTCAGGCGTCGAACTGACACAGAATTGGCTCCACGCCCAAACCTACCCCGTCACAGTTGACCCTAAAAAGCCGTGGTTGCCCCTGACCGAGCGCATCAGCGGGGTGCAGCCATGAACCAACAAGATCAACAATGGCAACAGCAGCAAGACGATCTTCGCCGCCGGGAGCAAGCCGAGCAGCTAGAGCGTGAACGGCTCGAGCGCTTGGAACATGAACGAATGGAGCAAGACCAGCAGCTTGAGCGTGAACGCCAAGAAAAGCTGGATCAGCACGACTATGACTCCCGTCGTGAGTTGGAGGACGCTACCCCAAACAAGCCAGGTGTCTTGCGAACAGTCATGCAAATTTTGTTCTCTCGCAAAGAACCAACGGCAAGCGTTGAAAAACAGAACGTGGAGCCCGTGTTTTCGTCTGTAGTGGATCCCCTGACCGAGACGCAAAACAATGAAGCAGTCACCGATTTCTTTGCTGAACAAGAAAATCAACCGCAAGCAGCCAGCATTACGCCATCCCCATTGGCATCCGCAGCGCTTACCGATGCTCCAACGCTCAAGAAAAAGACAGGCTATCCGTGGAAGCTAATCCTGGCGTTGGTGCTTTTTGCTGTCCTTTTCTTGAGCTGGAAATACCTGTTTAACCAACCTGTGGTTGAGCAAACAGCCGCCTTGTCGGCAGCCGAACCTTCACTGGCTGAAATCGAAGACCAGGTCGCCCCTGTTGAGGATGAGGAAAAGGGTTCTGAGCCCTCCCCTGCTCCCACCACCAGTGAACTAGGCAATGTAGAGAAAGCTTCTGACATGCCCATGGGAACAGATCCGATAGACACGGCAGAGTCAACGGAATTCCAAGAACTTTCCATTGATCTCGGAGAGTCGTTCCCATCGAACCTTGAAACATCGCAAGCCTCGTACGCCGTTCAAGAAACACCAACATTTGAGGTGCAAATCTCGTCCCTGCAACGTGATGTCAACGAAATCAGGCAGTTACTCAATGAGCTCTTACAACAAAACGAACAGTTGATTGCTCTGTCCACACCTGCACCTACACCTGAACCAGAACCAGAGGCGGTGCCAGTTGTTGAACCTGCCCCCGTGAAAAAGCCGGTCACTCGTCGAGCCAAGGCCGCACCGAAGCCAAGCGTTCGTCTGGTCTCAGTCGATATGTGGGATGGCAAACCCTCCGTTGTCGTCGCCAGTACACGCGCAGGCGACAACCAAACCTTAGTGATGCGACCAGGTGACACCGTCAACGGCGTCACGCTGCAAAGCGCAAGCGCATCCGAGCGCAGCGCCTCTTTTCTCGTAAACGGAAAAACCACCAAATTAACTGTGGAGGGCCAGTGATGCCGCGCCTTATGAAAATCAAAGCAGTAGCCATCAGCCTGCCCCTGTTTTTCCCTGCGATGGCGCATTCGCAAACCCAGGCCACCGCTCAGCAGCGTACCGAAGAAGTCGCCAATGCTACGCAGTCACAAGGGCGTAATCCGATTGCGCTGGATGCCGTAGATCGCCTGCGCGCCAATATTTGGGGCTTAACCGACGAAGAAATGTTGCGCGCCAAAACCTTGCTGGAAGGCCCTCGCAAAGCATTCTCGGTGGAAAACCTCTCGCCTATCGAAGCGCTGGGCATTCACGCGACCTCGGAAGCAGAGCGCCGTAAGTATGCCGAAATGTTCGCCCGCGCCTTTCATGCCGACGTGGAGCGCTCATTGGCATGGAATCGTGCTTTCACCGAAGCGATGGCACGCCTTTACCCAAATGAGCCAGTTGTCAATTTCAGTCAAATCCCACCCGTTCCCGCCACGGTAGGTGCGGCTGACACATTGAACGTGCCGCGCACGGCCATCATCGAGACCCCCGCTCCGGGCTACACACCTCTGACTCAAAGTGTGCCAGCACAGGGCTCTGCAAAGTGATGGGTACCCCCATGCACCGCCGACAGTTTCTTGGCGCCCTCACGGCACTGACGGCCAGTGGCGTCATGACGCGCTCGTGGGCAATGGCTGCACCTGCGCAATCGGAGCTGGCGCAGCCTGAAGGCCTGGACCCGCAATGGTGGCCATATTGGTCAGATACGGCTGTGCGCATTGAGCCCAAGATCACACCCCAGGAGCAGACGACTATCCCCCACGGCTATGTTCGTCAGATGCCTCGCACACGCACCCGTCCTGGTGCGCCGATCGTGACGGCATCCTTGTTGCCACCCCGCGCTTATGACTGGGCGGGACAGCGCTGGAACATAGATCCGTGGCTGCTTTACGGCGTGGCACTGCAAGAGTCGCAAATGAAATTTGGTCGGCAGACGCTGCCCTACCCTTGGACTCTGTGCGTCAGAGGTGCTGCTAAGCGCTATGGCTCCTATGAGGCCACCCTCAAGGCCTTGCGCAAGTATGTGGATGTCAGAGGTATCCGCAATGTGGATTGCGGTGCGATGCAGGTGAACTGGGGCTACCACAACGACAAGCTCCAAAGCTTTGAACGTGCTCTGGATCCCTACCCCAATCTCGATGTAGGTGCACAAATTCTGCGTGAACACTTTGACCGCAACAGTTCCTGGCGTTTGGCGGTCGCTCTCTATCACACGGGCTCCAGAAATACGCAAGAACGAATCAGCCGCGGCAATCGCTATAGCCGTGGCGTTTTCAACAAATTAGCCAACCTGGGCTTAGATGCGTCGGAACTGGCCACTTCAACCGGTTGGAGGCGATATGCACCGTAATCTCGCCCTCGCCTTCTTTGCAGCGACCACACTGATCTCCAGCTCGGTCAACGCTCAGACTGCACCGGTCGTCCTGGACGATTCGGTTCCGGCTGTTTCCTATTATTCGGCCTTAATTTCAGGTGCAGACCAACCTGGTGTTGGTGCCGGCATCCAGTTTCCGCTGACGTCGAACTTGCTACAACCTGGCGTGCTTAAGCCATCGGCTGTTCCAGTATTTAACCCAAAATGGATGACCCAAACATTAGCCATTGTGGGTGACGACAAAGGCTCAGAAGAATGGCTCAAGCTCCATTTGGAACGCCTGCTTTCTCTGCAGGCCACTGTCATTGTGGTATCCGCAGCCAGTGAAAAACGCTTTAAAGACATCCAGCGACAAGCCAACGCATTGCCAATCGTCCCTGATCCGGGCCACTGGTTACAGAGCCGTCTTGCCGCAGCGCATGTGACTGTCTATCCCGTGCTGATTGGCTTGGACGGTCAAGCGCGACAGATCATCTTTTCAGAAGGTTTTGAACGAGGTGAAGCGCATGAAAAATAACGCCGTCTTGGAAGCGTTACTGCGTCCACCTGTCGAAATTTGGAGTGCGGCAACGGCCTGGTCCGTCACGGCCACGGCTGCCCTGGCGCCTTGGGCGCTGATGATGCCCCCTTCTTTGGGCTACGTTGCAGCAGCAGGATCGGGCTACTTTGGCGGGGTCCGCTTTAAGCAGGCGATGCGGATCAAGCGTTATCACCATCACCTGAAATACTACAAAGTCACGAAAATTGCTCCCGCCAAAATTCCCGTGGCACCGGGCGAGTTTTACCTGGGCGAAGGGTTCGAGTGGTCGCAAGCGCACACACAACGTAAACGTGAGGCCTTGCAACCGCAGGCCAAGCGTTTTGTGCGTCCATCGGGCAAAGAGCTGGCTCTACGCAGCCTAGGTTCAAAAGCCATCGAACAAGCGCAAGGCAAAGGCCCCGTCAAACCCATTGTGCGAGCCATTGCAGGAATTGCGGGCATTGATCATTGGCTCAACCCATTGCAGCCTCATCCAGACTTAGGTGGCTCACCCATCGTGCATGGCGTGGGCAGCATGGACGAAGCCCCCGTCAAGATTCGCCAATCTTCTCGCAATGGACACATGCTGGTCATGGGCACCACGCGCGTGGGCAAGACCAGGTTGCTGGAGTTATTTGCCACCCAGGACATTCATGCTGGGCACGTCACTATCGTGATCGATCCCAAGGGGGATGCCGATCTGATGCTGCGTATGTATGCCGAATGCGCTCGTGCAGGCCGCCTGGACCAGTTCTACATGTTCCATCTTGGCTACCCCGAGATCTCAGCCAGGTACAACGGCATCGGCAACTTCTCCCGTATCACCGAAGTCGCCACTCGTGCCACCAACGCCTTGCCCAGCAGCGGAAACTCCGCCGCTTTTAAAGAGTTCTCCTGGCGTTTTACCAATATTGTGGCTCAGGCCCAAGTTGCGCTGGGTCGTGTCCCGACCTATGAAGCCTTGCTCAAAGATGTGACCGGCATTGATGGTCTGTTCATGGACTATGCCCGCATGGTGTTTGGCCAACAAGCCCGCCAAGGCCGTCTGATCGACTGGGAAGTAAGACTGGCCAGCCTTGAGCACGCGCTGCAGGATCGCAAAACCGCGCCTCCGGTGCCAAGAGCCTTGGCCGATCGACAGCCCGAATTTGTAGCAATGTTTTTGCTCATCAAAGAGGCCAAGATCAACGATACGGTCCTCGCAGGACTGGCAGCCGCCTTTAGCTATGAGCGTAGTTTCTACGAAAAGATCATCGCGTCCTTGGGGCCATTCCTGGAGAAGTTGACCACCGGCGCAGTAGGCAAACTGATCTCACCTGACTATTACGACCAAACCGATAAGCGTCCCATCTTCGACTGGATGAGCGTCATCCGGCAGGGAGGCGTGGTCTACGTAGGCTTAGATGCCCTCTCTGATTCCGTGGTCAGCTCTGCGGTCGGTAATTCCATGCTGGCCGACTTGGTCAGCGTGGGCGGCAAACTCTACAAGACCGGACTGGACCCTCATGCCCCAGACGGAAAAATCGTGTTGCCGACCATTTGTGCGCACTTTGACGAGGTCAATGAGATTGCAGGCCCTGAATTTGTGCCCATGGTGAACAAGCTGGGGGGCTCGGGCTTTCGGATCACCGCGTACACACAGTCAGCATTTGATATTGAGGCAAAAGTCGGAGATAAGGCCAAAGCGGGCCAGATCCTGGACAACTTTAACCACCTGGTCATGCTGCGCGTGCGTAGTGTCACTACGGCCAAGCTACTGACGGACCAGGTTCCCGAGGTCGAGGTGGTCCATCTCACGCCAATGTCAGGCGTCACAGACACCGCCGCCCAAGGCACCGGCGTCGATTTCATCAGTCGCAACGATGATATCTGGACCAAAACCAAGGTCCCTATGATTGAACCAGCCGATGTGCTGGAACTACCGCAAGGCCAAGCCTTTGCGCTACTTGAAGGCAATCGACGCTTCAAGATCCGAATCCCGTTGGCTGATGCAAGAAACGACGAATTTGTACCGCAGTCTTTGCAAAACGTCGCCGCGCAAATGAAGGCCCGCTACCGGACTTCCGAGCAATGGGCCAGTGAAACCGACTGGTTCACTGAAAACTGGCTCAATAGCCAGCCAATCGCCGATGGCACGGGCATGATCGCCACTGATCTGGCGGTGCAGGATCCTGACCCCGATGACGACACTCAAAGCAACAGCGCGATAAGCACTGACACGATGGGCCTGATCACAAGGGGGCACGGATGAGTACCAACTCGACCAGCCGCCCTGTTAAGCCCACCACTCGCGGCCCCATTTTGATGACATTTGAGATGGTCATGGGTTTGCTTATGGTCTCTGTCTCAGCGTGTGTGCTGGGATTGTTCATAGAACTGGCCGGCATTCATACGATTTGGAAGGACCAAGGCACAGGCCATGCTCGCTCTATCGTGGAGCAGGACCTGAGCTATATCGAGGCTGCCCCGAAGAGCCTGATTATTCCCAATACAGTGGCCTTCTCAAACAAGATGCTCGGCTACATCTCATGGCCTTACGAGAAGTTCGGAATCTTGCAGTGGTATGCCAATAGCCATGACCCCGCCATGCAGCGTCAACAGGCCCTTCGTCGTGCACAAGAAATAAAGGCTAACGGCAACAGCCTCTCCTCCAGGCTGAAAACGATTGGCGCTGATGCCAGCCAATTTATCAGCACGGTACTCGTGCTTTCCATGTATGTCGCCATGGATGTAGCGCTTCGACTTTCGATTGCCCTTTATGCGCTGCCAGCCTTCGTTCTTGCGTGCCTAGTGGGTGCGGTCGATGGCCTGGTACGGCGTGACTTGCGCCGGTGGAGCGGCGGCCGTGAGTCCTCCTTTGTATATCACCACGCTAAGCGATACACCGCCTGGGCGCTGACTGGCGGATTCGGACTGTATTTGACTTGGCCCTTCGGTGGCTTCAACCCCGCTTACATGGTTCTGATTTTCACCGCGCTGGTTGCTGCAACGCTCAGCACCACAGTGGCTTCCCTCAAAAAGTATATGTAGCGCCTCTCGCTCACATCACGACATTGGAGAAACGACAGAAATGAAACCACAGCAATCTGGCCCCTCAGAACGTAAGACTCATCGCGCCTGGGCAGCCGCGCTCATGCTCGTCGCATGCGCCACCGTTCAGGCTGGTGATGCCGATAGTGAGCGCGAAAGTCTGGCACGAATTGAAAACGAGCTGGCCGTCGTACAGCAGATGGTGGCCGCGGCCTCTCGTGATGCCCCTCCATCTCAACGTGTCAATTTTCGATATGAGTGGTTGATCAATGATCTGGACGTGATGCGTCGGGGAATTCAACAACACCTTAATGCCCCTATGCAGCCGCGCCCGGTCGAGCCACTGCGAGGCGACTACCGCCAATGACGCAGCTTCAGGAGATCTCCTTATGGGCATGAACAATGCACAGCTGGGTTCGAGCATGAGAGAGGCGTTTGCAGCGGGCTCGGGTGTTGACCCAAACGCCATGAAAGTCGTGCTGACGATCATCACGGTTGCGATTGTGGTTCTGTTCTTTGCCTGGCTAGTGATGACCGCCCTGGATAACTACCGGGAGGGCCAACTCAAGCAGGAAGAGGTGGTCTGGGCCTGCGTCAAATTAGTTGTGCTGTTGTCCTTAATCCTGTGGGTGTTGGTTTGACGCTCACAGGACTTCTTAACACATCAAACCATACGGAGTTTAGCTATGACCACACTGAACGCTCTGTTGGCGGCACCCCGAGCGGGGTGGCAAAAAGCCAAGCGTCACTTCGCGCAAGCCGCTTTGATCCCTGCTGTAGCGTTACTTTCGTCACCTGCCAGGGCGGCTTTGCCCACAATGCCCACACCGGGTTCTGGCATTGACGGGGCTCAAGTTGCCGATGGCGATTGGCTTGGAGCGATGGGCGCTTACTGGAAACAGGGCATCACTATTCTGGCCATGATCTTTGTCGGCTACTTTTTCCTGAAAGTCGTCATGGGTGCGATCACGAAGTGGAACCAATACACCCGCGGTCAAGCTGATATCAGTGACCTGAAAGAGTACGTAATTACTGGTGGCGTGTTGGCCATTGCACTCGTTGCCATGGCAACGTATGCCATCGCCACGCTCGGGTAAAGGGGAAAAGTCGATATGGCTCGCAAGCCCTCTGCCCCACACCTTGAACAGCTAGATGAGCAAGTTACCCAGGGCATCGCTACGCCGATAACCGATCGCGTGAATGTTCAACCAGCCATTCTGAACGGTATGACGGTCGATGAAGCACAAATCATCGGTCTGATCTCCGTCGTGGTGTGTCTGCTGCTGGGCTTGGTACTGCTGGCCATAACCGGCTTCTGGCAAACACTTTTGGCCATCATGCTATTTGGACCATTAGTCATTTTGTGGTTTGCCTCTAAATACCTGGCGGGACTTAAGCGCAACCGTCCTGACGGCTATTACAACCAGGCTATGCACCACTGGATGGCCTCTCGTGGGTGGGTGAAAGCCAAATTCATCCGCCACAACGGTTATTGGAGCTTGGGCCGGACCTTGCCCTTTAGCTTGTCCACTTCATTCAACCCTAAACCGTCCCGTCAGAACGTTGTTTCTACGGGCGAAACGGCCATCCCCTCTTCTTGCGCTGCTCAAGGTGTGACACCGATAGCGGATAAAGCGAGCAACAACGTATGAGTTCAAAATATTTAAACGCCCTGGCCACTGTTCAGGCGACAAATAAAAGACTGGGCGCACTTGTTTTAGTTGTCGCCGCTCTTGGGGCTGTGGGTATGTACTTTGCTGCCCGCACACCGCATCGAATCGACGTCAATTTGCACCCCAACATTCAAGGCGGGGATGTCGTCACCGTGACCGACGGCCAGTCGCCGGTCCCTGACGTCAATGTGTATGGCTTTGCCTACTACATCTGGCAGCAGGTCAACCGCTGGCAAGCCGACGGGTACAAGGACTACGGCAAGCAAATCTACTACTACCAGGCCTACATCACCCCGTCTTGTCGCGCTCAGCTAGAGAACGACATGAACACAAGAGATAGAGCCGGTGAGTTGCGATCACGCACACGCATCATGACCGAGATTCCAGGGTTTGGGTTTTCACCCAGACGAGTCATTTCGCAAGGCACCAGCACCTGGACAGTACTGCTCGACATGCAATTGCAAGAGACATTTCGTGGTCAACAAATCAAAGACATCTACATCCGGTATCCGATGCGTGTCGTGCGATATGACGTTGACCCCGAGAAAAACCCCTGGAAGCTGGCCATTGACTGCTATGGCAACAACCGCCCTGCCCGCCTGAATCCTGACGAAGTCGCCGCAGTCCAGAAGAACAACCAAAGTCCCGAGCTGCCAACTGAGTCAGAAATCGTGCCCGCCACATTGCCCGGCACGATCACCGACCCGGCAACCAACGTGACCGACCCCGCTCCGACACCTATCCAGGTGCGACCCGTCCAACCTCAAAGCGAGTGAGATTGTCATCCATGAAAGCCATTCTTAGCATTCGCAAAACAGCTCTGGCCTGCGCTCTTTTGGGGCTGGCCCAGTACGCACAGGCACAAGTGCGAGACTTGGGGCCAAACTTGGAGAGCGTACCAGCAGATCTTATTGCTCCAGCCCCTGACAGCGTCAACTCAAGTGTCAATGTGGGTTCTGCAACAAACGCAGCAGTGAATAACGCGCCCGATCTGGGAGAGATTCCCAATCTTGGCTCCTCACCCTCTAACGCTGAGTATCAAACCCCTGGCGTCAATGTGATGGGTGACCAAGCTATGGTGGTGAGCACTGTGGATGCGGCCATTCAACAGGCCAAGGATAATCAGGACGAAAGCGGCACGACCATCCGCAAACCGCCACAAAACAAACCGCATGGCGTCGAGCGAGCCGTGTTTAATCGAGCTCCGGTACGTGCGCCACTGCCTGTGGGCATCGAACGCATGATTACCTTGCCTGCGCCTGCCGCCCTGCATGTGCCATCGGATATGTCCAAGATTGCCAGAATCGAAGTCATTGATCGCACGATGTACATCACGGCCCTCCAGCAGTTCACACCCGTGCGAATCATTGCTGAGCTCATTGACTCTGGGCAGCAAATTCCCTTCGATCTGGTTGCCGACAGCACAACAGCCAGTGCCCGTAGCGAACTTCAGGTTTTTGTCGTTGCTTCCTCATCGCCTGGTTCAGAGGAGATCGGAGGTGATGGTCCCGCTTCCCAAGCGGCAGCGCAAGCGACCAGCATGGCCAATGAGCACACATTGAGCCAGCAAATGGCGGAATCAGCACCGACAGATATGGTCCAGCTCACCCGCTACGCCGCACGCCAGCTTTATGCCCCAAAGCGGCTTGCCACCCCGTTCTCAGGTGTGCAGCAGGTCGAAGTCACTGCTGAGCCAATTGCCAACCTAATACGTGGCGTCCCTGTTGTATCCACCCCCGTTGGTCAGTGGCGTTCTGGCCAGCTCTATGTGACAGCCGTTCTCATCAAGAACCGGTCACATAACCCCTTGGAGATTCCACTTGAGCAAGTGCGCGGCCAATGGATTGCAGCCACCGCGCAGCACGGTCGAATTGGCCCAGCCGGTTCCGAGACGGACACCACCGCCATTTATCTGGTGTGCCAGCGCCGATTTGAAGCCTGCCGGTAATAAAGGAACAACAGCATGAGCAGCACGTCCAGCAACAAACTGATCCCCATCCTCGGTGGTGTCGCCGTCTTAATAGTCAGCGTGGTGATATACAGGCAATTTACGGGTTCAGGAGAATCTACCAACTCGGTATTGACCTCCATTCCTACACCTGAAAGTGCCACACTGCCTACCGCGCAAGGAGCGGACAACGACAACGCCGCCGAAACCCTACGCACCGTCACCGCCAGCAATGAACAGTTGCGGCGTGATGTGGCACGCGTGATCGAGATGAACAATCAACTCATCGCCGAGAATAAGCGCGTGGGCGGTGCTAATGCCACGGTCTCGCGTCGCATCGAACAAGAGCAACGCGACACGCTCAATCTTGACGGACCCCGTACGGACTCGATCGACCCAACCGGCGACGAGACGGGCGCCGAAAACGCAGTCAACCTCACCTTGAAGCGTGGCTCCGAAGCAGTCGATACGTTTTCACGCGCCTTTCAACTGTCACCGGCCCGCTCTGAGACCGAAGCAGCCAATCGAGCTGCTCAGACGCGAACGACTCCCCTGGTCCCACAACAATCATTTTCCCTGGGAACAGAATCGCCCACTCCGACTGTTACCTCATCAGGGCCATACCGTGTTTTACCTCCCATGGGGTATAGCGCGGTAACGCAGTCCGAGCAGGGCCGCAATGGCAATGACGGACCAGCCATTACGCGCTATGTCCGCACCAGTGGCAATCAGGCCTATGCCAATAGCTCCATGGGCCCTGTGTCCAGGACCACCGCCACACAAACACGGTCAGCACCACAAGCCGCCAAGCCTGAACCGATTCCGTACTTTACTGTTCCCGAGAACTCGACACTGGTCGGCGCAGTATCGATGACCAGTCTCATCGGACGTGTGCCCATTGATGGCCGTGTCACTGACCCGATGCAGTTTAAAGCGATTGTCGGCCGCGACAACCTGGCAGCCAATGGCTTTGAATTACCAGCAGACATTGAGGGGATGATCGTCACCGGTGTGGCAATCGGCGATATGGCGCTGTCGTGCTCAGAAGGAAAAGTGCGCTCGGTCACCTTTGTCTTTAATGACGGCACGGTTCGCACCATCTCTGAGCGCTCCAAAGGCGGGGGGAATGCCAACGTCAATGGCGGCGGTAGCACCCAGGACCTGGGCTACATCTCTGACGTACACGGCAATCCCTGCATTCCCGGCAAATTCGTCACCAATGCCCCGGCCTATCTGGCCGACCTGGCCATGCTCAAGGGGCTGGATGTCGCCGCACAAGCTTACTCCGATGCCCAGCGCACCGTCTCCAACAATCTGGGCACGGGCAATACCACCTCTCAAATCACCGGCTCACGCAGTGGCTACGCCATGGGGCAAGCGGCCTCTGGCGCAACCAATGAGATCGTCGCATGGATGACCTCCCGTTTGAAGAATAGCTTCGACGCCGTTGTAACCCCGGCTGGCAAGCAAATAGTTATTCACCTGGATAAAGAACTGCAAATTGACAAGATGCCCAACGCCCGCAAGCTGGTGTACCGCCAGCAAGGGACGCAGCAGCTTTCTCGTGGAGCACATTATGGTCTGGAATAAAACTGCCCAACGCCTGGCGCTGACTCTAATCACCACCGCCATGTTCAGCGGTTGCACCGTCATGATGGATCGCGAATCCCCACTTAATGAGGTCACTAAGGATTCGCCAACGGTGCTGGACGTCTACCGGGGTACTGATTATCGAAACGAAGCGACTCGTCAGTCGCGCATTACCCCCCAGGAGCGGATGCGTGAGCGCACTCAGGCTAGACCGATTAATCCAGGTGATGAGTTAACCCAGCGATATTGGTCAGCTGTTGATTCCATGAACCAGCGATTCGCTCGGCTGCCCAACCCTGACCTGGTAATGGTGGTGTTTCCTCACTTGGCCAAGGGCCAGTATCCGGTTCCTGGCTACGTGACCGTCTTCCCGATGTATGACCAGACACAGTATGCGCTACCTGGTGAAGTCACCCAAGATCTGCTGCAGTGGCGAGGTGACTACTTTGAGGCTAAATCCAGCGCCAAGAAAAAGGGAGGCGCAGATGATCGCTAATGTGGCCAGCTTGCTCGGATTCACGCGTCAACGTGCAGCGCAACCAGACAGTAAGCGCGCTCCTCAAGTCACCGCAAAGGCATCGTCTCCTGGCCAGACCGTTGCAGATCGTCGACGCATGGCCCTACGGCCACCGTCGTTTACCGACATGCTGCCCTATATCAGCTATGCCCCTGATGAGCGCATTTTCGTGTTGCGTGATGGCAATACGCTCGGTGCACTGTTTGAGCTCTCTCCGATTGCGACCGAGGCCATGCCTATCGAAATTCTGAATGAACACGCCCAGAAGATTCAGGAGGCCTTGCAAGCCATGCCATCGGTCAACGGCGCACCGTGGATCGCACAGTTTTTTGTCAATGATGACCGTAACCTGGATCATCTTAATGACACCTTTACCGACTATATCCTGGAGCAACACAAGGACGATGGCCTGGGCCAGGAGATCCTGAACTCGCCGTTTACCCAGGCGGTATTGGATGAGGTGCGCTCTCACCTGTCGAATGTCTCGCAACCCAATGGCCTGTTCACCGATACGCTTGTCACCGGTCAAGTCTGGCGCGGGCAAATCCGCCGTGTTCGTTGTTGCCTGTATCGTCGATTTGGCGGCGCAGCCGATGATCCACAAACGCCGGTGCAGCAAATCGAGTCGGTGGCCAACACCATCATGGCCACGTTTTCCGAGGCCGGTGTGGCCGTTCGCCGCTGTACCGGCAAAGACCTGTATGAGTGGCTACTGCCGTTTTTTAACCGTGATCTGCCTTGGGCGCCAGGCACGCAAATGATGCGTGAATTACCCTATCCCGGCGACACCCCGTTGACCGATGACGAGGATACGCCCATTTTTGGATGGGACTTGTCAGAGCTATTGAGCATCAATGAGCCCCGTTCGAACCTGGAACAGGGATTGTTTGAGTTTGATGGCGTACCCGTCAAGGCGTTGACCCTGCAAAATATGCGCAAGCAGCCTGAGATTGGTCATTTCACGGCGGAGCTGGCCAACGGTAAAGAGCGATTTGCACGGTTTGACCGTCTGCCTCCTGGCTCGATGCTCTCAGTGTCCATTACCATCGCGCCGCAACACATCGTCGAGTCACAAATTGAGCGGATCCGGGATGCCTCACGCGCCAAGACTGCGCAGGCCATCGAAACCTACCGGGAATGCACCAACGTTTTGAATGAAATAGTTCGGGGCAACCACCTGTTTCCAATGATGGTGACCCTGTACGCGACTGCCACCAGCACAGATGAACTCGATAGCAACATCAACACGATTAATGCGCTGTTGATCCCATCAGGCCTGAAGTTCATCAGCAATCAGCATGACCTGGTCCCGCTGGACACATTCATGCGTGCTCTGCCGTTTAACTATGACCCCGCCTTCGATAACCAGGTACTTCGTCGATCCCGTCTGACCTTCGCCTCCCATATTGCGCGTCTCTTACCGCTGTATGGCCGTGCCCGTGGCACACCCCACCCTGGCATGTGGTTCTGGAATCGCGGCGGGGAACCCTTGTTTGTGGATCCGCTCAACAAACGCGATCGTAAAAAGAACGCGCATATGCTGGTGCTGGGACCGACCGGAGCCGGTAAATCGGCCACCTTGAACTACATCGCCATGATGACGATGGCCATTCATCGGCCACGGCTGGTGATTGTCGATGCCGGGAACTCCTTTGGTCTTTTGGTGGATTTTTTTAAAGACCGAGGGCTATCGACCTACAAAGTTGAACTGAACAGTAGTGCAAAAGTGTCCTTGCCACCGTTCGTTCATGCATACCAACTACTAGATGATAGTGAAGTAATGGAGAGCTTTGTGGCGGCCGAGCAGCAGGCACGAAGCAACGCAGGCCTGCCCGATGACGAGCTGCTCAATGCCCTGCTTGGCCAAGATGATGAGCCATCGACTGACGGCGTGTCCTTTCATGAAACATTCCAGGCCAGGGAGGAGGACGAAGAGCAGGACGACGAACTGGATAAAAGGGACTTGCTGGGCGAGATGCTGATTGCCGCGATCCTGATGATCACAGGAGGTGAAGCGGACGAAGTCGCACAAATGAGTCGAGCCGACCGCTACCTGGTATCACGCGCCATCATTATGGCCGCGATCAGTTGCAAGGAACGGGGAGCCAAGCACCCGTTGACGCAAGATGTGGCCCTGCAGCTCATGCACATGAATAAAGACCAGACTATGTCACCGGCGCGGCGGGCCCGCGCCGAAGAAATGGGCCAGTCCATGATGACATTCACTCAGGCACTGCGAGGCAAGTTATTCAATCGCGAGGGCCAGGACTGGCCTGATGCAGATGTCACTCTAGTTGAGATGGGTACGCTCACTCAAGACGGCTATGAAGACGCCTTGGCAGTTGCATACACAAGCCTCATCGACTCCGTACAGTCCCGTGCCGAGCTGAACCAACACTCTGGTCGCCCGATGGTGTTCCTTACGGACGAGGGTCACTTGATCACAACCAATGAGCTGCTTGGCCCCAAGATAGCCAAGGGCACCAAAATGTGGCGCAAATTCAATACCTGGTTCTGGCTTGCCACACAAAACCTGAAAGACTTCCCCGACTCCATGGAGCGCGTGCTCTCGATGTGTGAGTACTGGATGCTGCTGACCATGGACAAAGCGGAGATTGAAGAGGTGGTGCGGTTTCGGTCGCTCACCAACGAGCAGCGAGCCATGATGGAATCCGCCCAAAAGGAGCCCCCGAAATACACGGAAGGGGTTCTGATTTCTGCGACCGGCCAGATGCTCTTTCGCAACGTCCCTCCAGCTCTCCCGATTGCATTGGCCATGACTGAGGGCCATGAGAAAGCACACCGACGTCGCCTCATGGAAAAGCATGGGATCAACGAAATGGGGGCTGCTCAAATGGTGGCACAAGAGCTGGCGCGGAGTCGTTCATGACTAAGACACGCTCATTTTTCATCGCCGCCTCTCGTCTTACAGCTCGCATGGTAGTGATGTCTGCACTTTCTGCAGTTATTACACCATCGTTTGCACAACAGTTTGGCCAGGATCTGTATACAGGCGTCATGACCGTAGAGGTGTTTGCCAATACCGCGATGCCAGTCACCCCGACTACGTCTCCTCACTATGCTCTTTCCATCTATCGCTTGGATGCGATGAGTAATCTGGAAGCCCAGATGAATGAAGGAATGCCACAAGACGAAGCAGAAGCGCGTCTATGGGTTGCCAACAATGAAGCTCGCTTACGACAAATGATCCAACCCATGGTCGCGAGTGCCGTTAACGGCCTGGCACGCGCGCAGCGTTATCAGATTGACCGATTACCAGCGGTGGTCATCAACCAGCGCTATGTAGTCTTTGGCTATGTCGACGTTGACCAGGCGCTTATGGCCTGGCGTGACAGCCAAAATTAAGGGGCACTCATGTCAATCACTACTTTGCGCTTTCGGCACATGCTTGCGATTAGTTTGCTGGTACTGGCAACCGCGCTGCGGCCTGTTCCAGCAACAGCTGCCACAACCACGGCGGGCGTCGTCACCAATACGGTCGCAGCACTCCCCAGTTGCACGTCCTATCAGGTCAAAGGCATTTGCGTCTGGCTGGTTTGCATCCCGCTCATTGGCTGCTTCATCCGGACGTCGGTTCGGGTTGCACATTACGTGCCCGATGTCGTGATCAGCACCTACAACGATCCTCTGGCTCACCCTTGGGCTGAGGTGGGTAAGCCATTGGCGACAGCTATATCCTCAGTGGGATCAGCCGTAGTCGGCGCCCCGATCGACGCATCAGCAGGAACACAGCGCGAGGGCACAGAGGTGACTACATATAAAAGTGCGGACGCCATTGGTAACCCCGCAGGCTTGATTGCTAGCATCGCCAGCGGTTACATCCCCAGCTTTGGCAGTTCATTCCAGTTTCCGGGCTATAGCGAATTGTTGGCCTTCACTCGCACAGAACTGCCTCGTATCGCGCAGTCTTGGCGGCAAGTCCCCCAACAGCTGGGCAACGAATTCATCGAAGCAGCCCGTGCCATGGCCAATGCACCAGCAGACATTATTTCCTCCGTCTCTGCATTTCCGGCAAAACTTGGCGAGCTGAGCTCATCAATTGGAAATTTGGGCAATGTCTTTGGTGGAAGCGTTAGCACCCAAGCCATTGGCTTGTCCGGCGTCGATATGGTGGGTGCAGATCTTGGGCCAATCAGAGACATGGTGCAGATCGCTCAGCGCCTGGGTGCCTCTGGTGGGCTATCTGAGATGTTCTGCCCCGGCTCAGCGTCGGTGTTCAATCTGCATTTTCAGTCAGACATGGACGCGATGAGCTGGCGAGGGTTTTGGCCGCTAGAGATGCTCTACCCCCAATCATGGGTGCCTGGTACAGGGGAAGTAAGCACCTCGCCCCTTTCCACTACCTGGGGGCCTATATACCCACGTAACGGCGAGCTTGTGCAGTCACACCCAGTAAAGGCCTCCGCCGTGCTGGCCACGCGTGTCGGAAGCATCATCTCGCAATCGGCACAGCCCCACATTTACAAGCGTCTGCAACCCGGTAGTGGCTACAAGTACTTCCCCACCTCCAAGCCCACTACCTGGCAGATGATCTATCCGAGCGCTCAACGGTCCTGCATGACCTTTGGTGCAGATGACTCAATGAGCCTGGCCAGCTTTGGCGATTACAAAACCGATGGTGCCGATGGCTATATGTGGAATATGTGGAACCACTATGACTGCTGCCGCATCCGTGGTGAGTTTTTATACAGCATCCCTTAAGCGAAGGACGAGAATATCTATGCAACAACCACAACGCCCGTTCACACTGCGCTTGAAACCAGCCGCCATGATGCTGGCTCTTGCGTTGACCTCCATGAGCGTGATGCCCGACGCCTACGCGCAACCCGTACGCGGCTCTTCGCTGTATTACCGAATGGGAGGCGGCTCGCCCGGCGGCTCTGCAAATTATCGCGGCCAGGTCGCTCACAACTTAGGCTTTGGAGGAAATGCTCGACTGAACTATTCATGTGGCAAGTTTGATATAGGCCTATCTTGGGCCAACATCATGAACAACCTCAACAACCTGGGCCAGACAGTGACTGGGGCGATTCAATCTGGTATCGCTGCCCTCCCCTTGTACGTCTTGCAACGGGCACAGCCAGGCCTGTATCAGATTTTCCAAAACTATTCACAAAAAGTGGATCTCCTGCTTGGGGCCAGCTTGAAGTCGTGCGAAGAAATGGAGGCCATGGTCAAAGCGGGGCAGAACCCCTATGAAGATTGGATCAAGATGGCCAAAGGTGAAGGCTGGAAAATCAAGGCCTCTGCGCAAGGTGATATTTACCAGGCGAAAATCGACATTGAGAAGAATGAAGAGGCCAACAAAGCTGGTGTGCCATGGGTGTTTGGCCAGAATGCCGGGGGTGTAGGAGGCCGACCTATTGAGCCGGTACGAGATCTCTCTGTGGCAGGCTATAACGCTACCCTCAACAAACCAATCACAGCATCAGAGACCACGGACTACAGTAACTCACCTGCCGAGAAAAACTCTCGCCTGGTTCGTGCGTTTAAATCACCGGCAGAACTTGCCCAATGGACAACCGAAGTCCTTGGGGATCAGAAGGTCTATACCTGCGGGCAACATCACTGCCCTGCCCCAACCACGGTCGTGACCTCCAGCGGCCTGGGGCCCAAATATGAAGCCGAAGTCGATTTCGTCCAGCCTAAGCTTGAGGCAATGGCCAACCCATCGAACTCGGCCACGTACGCCGATCTCGCAGAAATTTCAGCTCCTGGCTTTGCCGTGTCTCCTCAGTTGCTTGACTCATTACGAGCAATGCCGCCTGACACCCGCAGCATCGCTGTGAACCGCATTGCTCAGGAAATGGCGATGCACCGGGTGATCAATAAAGCATTGGTGGCGCGTAGCGTGTTGATGACAGGTCTAACCTTACCGGAGGTGACGGCCGCAGGAGATGCCATCCAAAACACCCAGGCTTCGGTCGATCGCTTAAGTGGCTACATTGACGACTTGATGTATGAGGCTCGAATCCGCAAGGATCTAACGTCCCAGACGGCATTGTCGATCATCAACACCCAGTCCGCCATTGATACACAATCACTGAACGTACCGGGTGGCAACCCTGTTGATCCTGCCCCAGCAGTGGGTGGACGGGTGCCTGGGCTATGACACAAGTCTCTCTCACCAAAAAACGCAGCTGGCTGTGGCGAGCACTGATATGGCTCGCCATCGGTTTGGCCGGATTTCTCCTGCTCATTGGGCTGCTCGGCGCACTAGCGCAGTCGTTTATCGGCCAGGAACATAAACTCCTGACCCTTCTTGATGGAACGTCGTCAGTGCGAGATATCGGTGCTATCGCTCAATGTGTGGCAGCACTACTCATAATCGGGCGCTGGCCAGCCGTCGTTCGCTGGCTTCAAGCCAGACACATTGTTCAAGAATTCGAATATGACGCCGTGCTGGCCAGCCGCCGCAAGGTGGCTACATATGCCACGCTGTACTTAATCTTGATCCCGATTGGCCTTGACCGTATCTGGCGCTGGGTAACAGCGTTCACTGCGGTTTAGCTGGGGAATAAGCCATGCAACTAGACAGTTATCTTGAGCTCTTCACCACTTTCTACGGGTGGGCTTTTGCCAATATCTTTGGCGAGATCGTGACCGGCACCGGCTTGGTCGTCATCCCCTTTCTGGTGGTCGTCCTCAATGCCTGGCGCGAAGCTGGCCAGCGAGGAATGCAAGACATCGGCGTTATGGGGGTCATCAAAAGCGTACAAACCCAGCTTATCGTCATGTTGTTTGTGATGTCGGTCTGCTTTTTCACTTCACCCATCACAAGCCTAACGTACGCTCGCTTGTCGTACGTGCCTCCTCCTTCAATTGACAACCCTAACCCTGTGGAGGCCACGCCTGGAGCCAGTGGCAGCACCTACGATACGGCACTACGCGATGCTATTGATGGAAGCATGAGCCAGGCCAGCGGGCTGAGTAACGTGCCCCTATGGTGGTATTCCATCATGTCCATCAGCTCTGGGATCAACAATGCCTTTCGAAATGGCATGAATAATTCTGGATCTGATATGCGGGTTCTGGAGGATATGGCCAAGAATGCCACAATCGAAGACCCCGCCTTGCTCGGTGATGTGCAACGCTTCTATAGCGAATGCTTTATCCCGGCACGCAGTCAGTATTTGCGCAGCGATCGCAGCAGAATCAGTGCATCAGGTGCCTCGATCTTGGCAGAATCCAATACCGACTATGGGCCTACCGATGTGGATTGGATGGGCAGCCAGTTTTTCAGAACTGAGCCTGGGTATTACGCCTCCATGCGCAGCCGTGCTCCGGTCACCGGTTTTGCGATCGATTACTCCCGCGATACTGAGTACTACGACCCATCGAGCGACGTGGACCCACAAGTTACCGGTGCCGTAAACCCAGAGTTTGGACGCCCAACCTGCAAGCAATGGTGGGAGGATCAGCTACGAGAAAAGCTGATCGATGGCAGCCCAGGTGTTCGAGCGTTCGCATCCAGAGCGGCGAACGTCCTCACATTTACGTCGTTCGATAAGCAAAAGGATGAAGTGGCTCGGCTAGCATCAACCGCAGCCAATCCCGTCTTTGTTGATTTTGACCAAATGATGGGGAACCCTTATGACGCTGCTACAGTCGCAGGTCGAACCATAACAGGCGCCGGGAGCACGCTCGGTGTAGGAGGCGCAGCTTTCATGGCCAGCATGGCATGGATGCCATTAGTGACTTCGTTACCTATGATTCAAGCATTGGTCCTCATGGGCATCTACGCTTTTCTTCCCTTGGCCACCTTGGTCAGCGGCTTCAGTCTTCGGGTGTTGTTCCTAGGAGCCATGGCCATTCTTACAATCAAAATGTGGGCATCGATGTGGTACATCGCCACCTGGATCGATGGTCATCTAATCAATGCGATGTATCCTGGCGCGCTAGGCAATATTTTTGTTCAAGAAGCCATGATGATCGGCAAAGGAGCGATTCCAGCAGGCTACAAACGAATGGTGCTGAACACGATATTATTGTCGTTGTATGTCGGGCTACCGGTTATTTGGTCTTCGATGATGGCGTGGGCTGGATTTAGAGTAGCAGGCGGTATAGACGAGCTAATGACCAGGAACGGGAACTCTGCTGCAGGGTCGGGCAAGCCCCCGTTGTTGGGTAGGTTATTTGGAGGTAAGAAATAAAGTCTTATCTGCCTAAATAAGACTTGATTCCAACGGCACTGGTAAATCAAGACTGGGTCTATGCTTGCTAAGTTCAAGCCAGCATAGATCACTTTAGGCTGTAGATGGATTGCTTCCGGTACCTATCATTAATCTAGGTCACTTTTTTGCTGATCCCAGTAATACCGCCAATTAGGATGCATCCTATCAAACGGGTCGGGGATCTCTGCCCCTGAAGTATGATCTTCCTTCCTACTACTTGCATTTATTAACATAAGAAGAAACTCAACGGCGAGCACCACCCCTATCCATGCCACTCGTGCAAGAAAAATACTTCCATGTCGTGCTAGTTTCAGGGCATATTTCATATGCTCTAATTCTCCTCACACCCAGTATTATTTAACGAGATCACGAAAACAGTTGGGGACACTTCAATTTCTATAGTGTATCAGCACCTTTTTTAAAGGTCTCACCTACCCTGTCAGTTTTAACGTACAACGCCTTACAAAAACAATTTCTGCCTATTTGCTCAAAACCCTACGGCATCCGCTGTGCTACGTGCTTCAGACGTAGAATTTCTACAGTCGCCTCCGACTCTCGCACTCGATAGAACACAATATAGTTTCGATGGATAACCAGCTCCCGCACATATGCAGGAAGGCCTGGTCGTCCTACCCTGCCCATCTCTGGATGCTTAGACAAAGGGTGGATTTTGTCTCGCAGCTCATGACCAAAGGTATCCGCACGTACTGGGCTATCCAAAGCGATGTAGTCAATGATCTTAACCAGATCTTCCTCAGCCTTTGGCCGCCAAACTATTTGGTAGAAACGCGCAGCTTGAATCATTTATTACGCACTGCTGCTGTTTTAATCTGTTGAATGCGGGATCCCATCCTGGCCATTACATCCTCATGTGGCACGCTTGGTCGCTCATCTTCCAAAGAGTCGGCAATTTCAGCAGCAAGCCAACCGTTATAAGCGGCCGCTTCGTGCGCATCACGTAAGGCCTCCGCCCGACTTTGTCGGCTACGTGTCATATCCTTTTGCGTAGGGTCCCAGTTCGTCACGTCTAGCTTTGCTATGGCGAGCCCTAAGTCACGCAACATCACCAAAGCAGATGTCGGATTGCCAAAACGGCGTGGCTCCTTACTTCTTGCCTTGGTCAAGACAGCGTCCTGGCCACTTCGAGTGGCAATCTCAACGAAGAAACCACCGCCTTGGCCTTTGAGTGTTACGCCAGTCACGCCTCCCGCATCTGCGGTGGCTCGTAGCTGTTCAAGTGTGATAAAACGCATAGTATGCCCTCCTATCAAGCAGGAACCATTTTACACTAATCCTGCGCACATTTGATAGAAATCATGCGCAACTCTCTTCACATCCACAAAGGAACTTAAGGAATCGGTGTATGAGTCGAACTTTTTCCCTGGAAGATTTCATCCCTTCGCCTCCTCCTCCCCGTCGCGAATACGAAAGCTATCATCCCATCCCGGAACATGAATCGTTCCTGGCACTCACCATCGACATGAGTCTTCTCGCTAATGCACTGACTGGAGACAGGAGCTGGTGCACAAATCGGGTAGACCGACGGCCAGGTGAATCCTATAAGCCTTTCAAGTACGAACAGGCTGTCGCCTCCATCTCAAATAAAGAAACAATCTATATGCCTTGGTTGTATTTCGATGAAGGCCGTACAAGAATCATGGATGGTCGCCATCGACTTTACGCCCTGCTAGATGCTGGCTACACCCATGTGACTGTCCAGATAAGGCCTGCGTGTGTCCCCATGGTCTCCACTCTCGTAGAGAAAAAAAGCCTTTATTCAAATTGATGAATTTATCCCAGACCTCCACAGTGCAGCTGTAGATTCAGAGTATCTAAGACTCGTTAATCACGAAATAAATGGAGTTGATCAGGTTATGCCTGCATACGTGCATATAAATCTTCGAGTGATAGACCCTTCTAAGCAGGCCGCGCTTGCGCCCCGCTTCCAGCTAGCTCTCCAAGAGGCGGGCGGGCGAATTCTGCACTTTGGACCCGTTGCGCAAGTTTTAGAAGGCGAAGCCCCCCAATACCCATTAGCAGGCGTATTTGAGTTTCCAACCTTGGCCCAGGCATTGGAGTTTTACAACTCGGATAAATATGCACCGATTAAAGCTGAACGAAGAGAGGCTCAACAAGCCCAAATGTTCATTGTGGAAACTGCATAAATCCAACTGCTTGCTCCCAACAAAATACTCCGCCTCTCACTGACTTCGTTGTGAAGCTCTAGCGACACAACGAAGTCACAGCCAAGCCAAGTAAAATTAGTGTATTGTGCAATACAAACCCTTCTTTTAAAGCTGCTATGAGCATCAGAAAAGTACCGACTCATCAAACTTATGCCGAGCTGCAACAGGCTTACGATCACTTCAATAATGCCCTGTTCGACGGAGGGTTGCCCAACTGTCTGATCACCTTACAACGCGAGAAACGCTCAATGGGCTATTTCTCAAGCCAGCGATTTGTAGATGCTCAAGGCACCTATACAGACGAAATAGCGATGAACCCGGCCTACTTTGCCGTCGTGCCCTTGATCGAAACTATGCAGACTTTGGTACATGAAATGTGCCATCTCTGGCAATTCCATTTCGGCAAGCCTGGGCGTGGCAGGTATCACAATGAAGAGTGGGCCTCGAAGATGGAAGCGATTGGACTGATGCCCTCTTCGACTGGCCAACCTGGTGGCGCTCGCACTGGCCAACTCATGGCTGATTATGCGATTGAGGATGGCAAATTTGTGAAAGCGTGCGCCGATCTGCTCACCCAGTCATTCTGTCTGACCTGGTACGATCGCTTCTCACATGCCGACGCACCTCGTAGTGCCGCTGAGCGCTTGGACATCTCAGTAGGAGGTGGAGCTCCTCCATACATCGCACTTCCAGCACTCACTCAAGCTTTGGCATCCAGTGCCACCTCCACGAGCAACGGCGCCCAGGGCGACGAGAGCCTGCCGGTAAAACCCACCGGCAATTCAAACCGATGGAAGTACGTCTGCCCATGCGGCACAAGCGTCTGGGGTAAACCAAAGTTGAAGATTATCTGCGGATCCTGTGAAAGCCCTTTCACATCGCCGGACGCAGCTCGACTAAGCACCAACAGCGAATCGGCCTAGAATTGATTTAAAGGCTTGTCAAGTCGAAACCCTTGGTTATGTGCCCAAGGGTTTGAACAGACACACACTTCATGCGGCCCTACAGTGGCCACATGGACCCATTCGACACTCCTACTCCACTATCACAGGCAGCTGCCAGCCACATTGCGCCTCCTGCATCCACGCGAGAGACAGAACTTATTTGGGTAGGCACAGAAGGCCAGCTCATCAATGCGGGCTGGTTCATTGTCGCTATCCTGTTCTGCTGGACAGTCATTCCTGTCCTTTGGGCGATCTACCGATACCTTAAGGTTGCCAATCATCGCTATGAACTGACGAACCAACGCCTACTGGAGTACAGCGGGATCCTCGTTAAACGTGTCGAAACCCTGGAGTTATACCGGGTAAAAGACATCGCCGTTTCCGGCACCCTCTTTCAAGCCCTGTTCGGCCGTGGCCGTGTCGTTTTGCAAACCACTGACGCCTCGACGCCGACCGTGCACATCAGCGCGATCGCTAGCCCTCAGCACGTCTCCCAACTTATTCGTGACGCGGTCGAACAATGCCGTGTCGCCCGAGGCGTTCGCGCCTTTGATTACTGACAACCAGGATTCTTCCGAACAATGCTTACCTCAACCTATTCCCCTTCTTCTTTGCTGATTCGCCTGGCAGCCAGTGCAAGCCTTAGCCTGGGACTGGCCACAGCGTCCTGGGCTCAAAGCGTACCGTCTGACGTGCAAGCAGCTATTGAGGAACACACTCAAGGTTCTGTCCCCATCGATAGCATCTCAACCACGCCTATTGCCGGCATCTACCAGGTCACTAGTGGCAACGAGATTTTCTACAGCGACTCGACCGGGCGGTACGCATTTGTCGGCGGCGCCCTCATGGACATGAAAGACCGCCGTGATGTGACCGCACCAGCCCTTGAGAAGCTCAACACGATCCCATGGGAATCACTACCGCTGAGTCAAGCCATTGTGCAGGTCCATGGCAACGGACAACGCAAGATGGCCGTCTTTGAGGATCCGCTCTGCCCCATCTGCCGCGTGTTCACAAAATTCGTCGATCAGCTTGAAAACGTAACGGTCTATCGATTTGTCTTTCCCGTTATTGACCCGCAATCAGCCCCCATTGCCCGTAAAGCTTGGTGTTCAACAGACCGAAACACCGCTTGGAACATGGTCATGAATGGTCGAAATATTGATGGCCGTGAGGACTGCGACATTTCTGGTTTGGTGGAGATTTTAAAGTTTGGAGAAGCAAACAATATCGCTAACACACCTACAGTTATATTGGGCAACGGAAAGCGGTTAGTTGGCGCAACACCTCCAGAGCAATTTATTGCAGAATTAGATGCTTCAGAGTTATCAAAAAACTAAGGGAAGATAAAAATGAAGTTTAATAAATTAGCCAGCATCGCATTTACGTTCTCGCTAGTAATCTCTAACCTAGCACAGGCACAAGGCACTAACAGCCAAAGCAATCTACCGCCTGGGCTTAAGTGGGAGCCGATGACGGTGGTCGGTTTTAATACAGGATCTATGGAGCTTCCTCACGCTTCTCGTGCGGAAATGAGTCTTGCTAGAAATATTTGGGAAAAGGAAATTGAATCAACTGGATCTGGCTTAACGCCCGGATCGAAAATGGCGTCTTTCATCTTAATAAAACCGTATTCAGTAAACGGCAGCCAATTCGTTTTTTCAATCTTTAGCTCCGGTTTTTCTAATGGCTGCATTCCTCCCGCCAACGGTCGTGGAATTGAAGATATGTATTCCGTCTGCCCGATGCGCGTGACTCAAATGAATAGCAGCAAGTCCGTATCGAAGGATTTTCCTGAATACTGCCATCTCTATCCTGAGCCAGCTGATAAACCGGGAGAAATCAATCAATCTCAAATTGCTTTCGACCGAAACACGATGACTGCTTATTTTCGCATTATCCAACATGGCAAGCACGTGAAATCGTGCGATAGAACCCTACGAATCCAATAAAAGGCAAAACAGTGATACGCAAGCGATCGATCTCAGGGTGGCTTTTATATACAGCCTCAGCGGTAGCATTCGCAGCAGCACTTGTTACGGCAGCACAAGTGGCGGATGCTGTCCGCAACTCACCCAACGCCAGCCCATGGCTCAAGGCAAATGCGGATGCCGTAGGCCGGTTGGCCATGTTTGAATCGAGTGGGCAGCTTGACATCTATAACGGGTCTTGTTGTACAGGCATCCTGCAGATGAACAAAACCAATATCCGTGAATATGCAAAAACAACCCCTGATGATTTTGCAACTTGGGACTTGCAACGCCAAGTCGATGCTTGGACAAAACTGACCACTGATGCCATGCAAGCACGGGCTCCCAAGACTCTTGCGGGACTGGGAACGTTCGATGGCCGAGAAGTCGATGGTGATATGGTACTGGCATGCGTCCAGCTCGGAATCGGGAATTGCCAGAAAATGATCAACTCAGGCAGTTGTAACGGCTTTGCGGATATCAATGGGACGACCATCTGCAAAATGGCTGACCGAATACGAAATGGCCCGCCTACGGGTAATAACGGCGATCCAGTAGACGACATCATTCGACCAAACCCTGATCAAGGTGGCACCTACCGACCACCCATCGATCCGTGTATCCGTGAAGGTGAAGCCTGCCTGCCTTTAACCGAAAGCCTGGAGCAAGGATTTGCATCTGGATCTGGCGTCAGCATGGGCAATTTAAGAGCGATCATTTTTGCGATATCAACTGCTTTTGTTACCCTTATCTTGATGTCGTTTATTACGGCGCTTTTTCGAAACTACTCAACTGGTTCAATCGAAAAGGTTGAGCTTGTAAGTGGCGTACAGAAAACCATCATGATCGGAATGTCATTCATTGTTGTGATGTCGTTGTTCTAACTCAAGAAAAAAAGTTAGCCAGGCCGCTGGTGCCTGGCCAACATCCACGTTAGAAAGGCCACCTCTCAGTTTCGCCGGTTGAGAGATAATAAAGAGGAACGCATGAGAAAAGAATTTAATTCCATCACCGAAATAAAAAATGAAATTGCTCGACTGCAACGTGATGCCGATAAATTGAAACAGAAAACAAGATCTAAAGTAATCAGCGATATTCTTCGCTCGATGAAGGAGCACGACCTAACACCTGAAGATATTGCCCAGGCGTTTCACAAAAACCCGTTAAAGACGAAAGCAGTATCGAAAATCAGGTATCAGCACCCAGATGGTCATACGTGGACTGGTAGAGGACGCACGCCGACATGGATCAAGCAAATTGAATCGGAAGGCCGTTCCCGTGAAGACTTTGCTGTTAGCAGTAATTGAACTCAAACTATGGAGGCTGGCAACATGCTCAACTCAAACCCACAAATAGCAGAAATCCAAGCCCTGGATGGACGCGTCGCTTCAACGCTGTCCCCTATGGAAACGGCTGTTCTGAACCTCTACCATGCCCGAGGCCGAAAGTACGGTATATCCGTGACCGTCACTAATCGAGCCGACCCAATAAAGGTGGCTAAGGATAATTTGGAAATAGGCTGACTAGAAATCCCACGGGGTCATTACTTGCTAAATACACAAACCTGCGAAGGAGCCAACTAAAATGGGTACATCCACAGTAATTCTTTTATTTCGTTTCTACGGCTTAACATTTGTGGGAGGCTTAGCCTCGTTAATTCTTGGATTAATCGCCATCTATGAGTGGAAACCAGATCCACCTGACTCAGCTTTTGTGACCATTGGAGGAGCGCTAGGCCCCTACCCATACTATATTTTTGTGTTAATCGGTGCTTTGATGACTCTCTATGCTGTGACTAGCGCGATATCAATGAAAAGGAGGCTAAGTGGATACCGTTGAGGAAATAACGCTGATACAGATTAATCATTGACCAAAAAGCGATTTCTGTTTTTCAAAATCAATGATCACTTTCATTACAGACGTCAGACCTGGTGAGACCAATATCCTGACTTCTATCCGTTATTCTCGTTTACTCGTGACTTCTCTCGAAGGCGAGGTCTTGGGCAGCCTCTCTGCTCCCCAACAAGGCTGGACTACAGAAACATTGAACGCAGAGGCAGAGCGCCTCATCCCTCTAACCAGATGGGGAGCAGATGCTTACCTCGGGCACCACTGGGTAGGAAGCACAGAAGTTTAAATTTCGGGAATATGTTCGATTATCCGTTGAGCCTCTATTGCCCCCCATTGACCACTCTTTTACTCACGGCATCAACCATGAAAAATAATGTGGCGCAGCCATTGAACTACTCTGCACACGCCATCGAAGACTTGCGTGATCTTGAATTCTCTTTGCGAAGCGCGGCCCCGCAATCAGCCAGAGTTTATCGACGCTTGATAGAGATGTTGCAACACAGCGTTAAATTTATCTTGCCGAACTGTTGTGATCTCATTGCCCCGGAAGACCTTCGACAAGCCCACCTAGACCTTACTCGCCTCCCCTTCCCATGCGTGACCTTTGAAGCGCCATGGGAGAAAGATGGGGAGGTTGAGCAATTAGGCGACTTTCAATTTTCACGATCGACTAAACGTATTGCTCTTTGTTGGGAGGCCAGTCCAGAGTATGAATTATTGCCTGGGCTAAACAATATTCTTAAAGCCTTTCCTGAAGGAGGCGTTTTCGTTCTCCCTATCTATTGGGGACCTGAGCATCGACAATGGACAGTTGCTCTCGGTGGTTCGTTCCTTCCCTACGAAAACACCCTCCAAGAGGTGGATCTAGAGCAGACCTTACCAGCAAGCCGCATCGCCCACAAAGCCACCATCGAGGCAGGTCTATCCAACTCTAAAGCCAAGCATTTCAGAGCTGAGCCTTTCTATCTGTTTCCCGAGTTTTATGAGCAAGCCTTGTCCAACTATGGTGGTGACATTGAGAAGGTATATGCACAAATCATCCTTGACTCAAGGGACGAAGTGCAGGCGGTTGTGCAGGCCTGCAGCGTCATCAACTGCTCCAATGTAACAACGGAAGAAATCAGTGCACCGGCCGCATTGAACAAGAAACGCATGAAGAAAGGCCAGCAACCGTTTTTCACTTACAAAATCTTGCAGCTAACTGATGAGCAACACGAAACTCACAAGCGTGGAGCTTGTCATTTTCAGAAGACGACTGCACCAGTTGATTGGGCGTAATGGCTGTTGTGCAGCCAGCTCCTGACAGTTCAATATCAGAAGTGATCTGCACCAATCTCGACTATGCTCAATACTCGTGTGCACCAAAGCGAGGTGAGCATGGCGACGGAGGCTCTGTTGCAAAGATTGGCGGCAGTCAGAGGTAGGCTGTCGCTCTGCGCCGATCAGGCGGCTGCTGCGAAATGGTGGTTGAGCATGCCCATGGCCTCCGTCAGCGCCGAGGGCCCAATGCCAAAAGCTCTCTCCACAAGGCGCACCTCGCCCCTGATGCCGGGCTGCAGGCACCAGGGGCGAGCCTGTCCTTTGCGCAGGGCTCGCATGACTTCGAATCCCTTGATCGTGGCATAGGCCGTGGGGATCGATTTGAAACCGCGCACCGGCTTGATCAGTATCTTGAGCTTTCCGTGATCGGCCTCGATCACGTTATTGAGATACTTCACCTGCCGGTGGGCCGTCTCCCGGTCCAGCTTTCCTTCGCGCTTCAATTCGGTGATCGCTGCACCATAGCTCGGCGCTTTGTCGGTATTGGGGGAACCGCAGAATTCGGAAAAAATCGTACGCTAAGCTAACGGTGTTCTCGTGACAGCTCTTTGACTAGGCTTTCTAAGGCCATTCTGATAGCCCTGACTTCCTGAAAAGCCATGGCTAAAATTTGTGCGGCTAAAAGGGATAACCGATGGTAAAGTAAGTTATCCCTGTCGAGATACTGAAAAGCGTTATCCTCGTTTTTCCCAAAACTGTTTTGCCAGTTCGCTCAGAGCGCTAGTTAACTGAGCGACAGATTTCGCACTTTGCAAATTATTCTGCCCGGTCTGTACATTGGTATCAGCAGCATCGCGTATATTGATAATACTGCGGTTTATGTCTTCACTTACTGCTCCCTGCTGCTCGACCGCAGTCGCTATTTGCGCGTTCATGTCGGTAATTTCGTTAACGCGTTGGCCAATTCCATCAAGAGCTGTAGCTGCTTCCTCTGCGTGAGCTACACTCGTGTGCGCTTGCCGACTACTTTGCTCCATGACTGTAACAGCGGATTGCGCTCGCTCTTGTAGAGCGCTGATCATGCTTTGAATATCCGTTGTCGATTGCTGTGTGCGAGCAGCAAGACTGCGAACCTCATCGGCGACAACAGCAAAACCACGCCCCTGCTCACCAGCACGCGCGGCCTCAATTGCTGCGTTGAGTGCCAACAAATTCGTTTGCTCGGCGATCCCTCGTATAACGTCAAGAACTTTTGATATCTCGTTACTTTGACCTTCAAGCTCATGAATAACCTGAGTGGCTTGCCTAATTTCACCTTCAAGGGCAGTGATTGACTGGCTTGTGTGGGCTACCAGACGCTGGCCAGATGCCGTCTCAGTGTCTGCTCTTCCGGCCGCATCTGCAGCATGCTGTGCATTGCTCGCAACCTCTTGAATGCTTGCCACCATTTGGTTTACTGCCGTTGCTATTTGATCTGTCTCTGCCTGCTGCTCAACTGTAAGTACATTGCTTGACTCAATATCCTTTAGTAGGCCTCGGGTGTGTTCGCTAAGCCGATTTGATGCATCACCTATGCGACCTACTATGGCGCCTGTTTCAGCTTGCATCATTCGTAAAGCAAACTCTATTTGGCCAAACTCATCGGTGCGCCCAGTGTAGAGGGATTGACTTAATGGGTTATTGGAAATATTCCTGGCTCTTTCAACCAGTCTTCCAAGAGGAGAGAGAATAGCCAAAACACTAACAGAGCTTAAGCTTCCTGACATTAAAGTGGCTAACAATAAGCTGCTTATTGATGTATCAGTAAGCATGCCGGCAGCCATTGCGCTTGATATAATACTACCCCATATGAGCAAGAGTATTTTCACGGAAAAGCTAGCAGCCAATTTCGGCCTCGCGGCCTTCCCGCTTCTCAATTGAGCATATAATTTTTCCGCAGCCAAAACCTGCTCAGGTTCAGGCTTGGTCCTTACAGACTGGTATTCAACAATCGAACCATTCTTAGCTATTGGCGTTACATAAGCACTTACCCAATAGTGGTCGCCATTTTTACAGCGATTTTTTACTAGCCCCATCCATGAGCGGCCAGATTTTAATGTACTCCACATATGCTCAAATGCAGCAGGCGGCATATCTGGGTGTCTTACGATGTTGTGAGGCTGGCCTAATAGTTCTTCCTCAGTGAAACCACTGATTTTAATGAAGTCAGGATTAACGTACGTGATATGGCTTTGAGGGGAGGTAGTCGAAAGAATATTGGCATCTTTTGGGAGTTCTAAGTTTCGACCCGTCACTGGTAAATTCTGGCGCATAAGAACCTCAAGGGTTGGCTGTTTTATTTTATTGTTTTCGGCATTAAGCCCAATTTCTTGAGCGTTACGATAAAGCTAGCATGGAAACGATAGGTGCAAGCAAGTTAAGGGTTGCATCGCGCATGTCAATCTAGGCTATACCCTAACTTGATGTCAGGCAGGGCCGCGCCGCTTCGTCAGAATAGAGTCTGCTTTCCCATTTTTTGACACATGCCCGCGAAGGTTATAGATTTCAGCCTGACAGAAATGGGCTTTGAGGCACAACGGAACAGAAAGTGCACTTAAGCCGCCTTCAACCAAGGAGACATCGTGCAGGGGCACCGCATCGGCTACGTCCGGGTCAGCAGCTTTGACCAGAACCCGGAACGCCAGCTGGAACAAACCCAGGTGAGCAAGGTGTTCACCGACAAGGCATCGGGCAAGGACACCCAGCGCCCCCAGCTCGAAGCGCTGCTGAGCTTCGTCCGCGAAGGCGATACAGTGGTGGTGCACAGCATGGATCGGCTGGCCCGCAACCTCGATGACCTGCGTCGCTTGGTACAGAAGCTGACTCAGCGCGGCGTGCGCATCGAGTTCCTGAAGGAGGGCCTGGTGTTCACTGGCGAGGACTCGCCGATGGCCAACCTGATGCTGTCGGTGATGGGGGCCTTCGCTGAGTTCGAGCGCGCCCTGATCCGCGAGCGGCAGCGTGAGGGCATCGCCTTGGCCAAGCAGCGTGGCGCGTACCGGGGCCGCAAGAAAGCCCTGTCCGATGAGCAGGCTGCTACCCTGCGGCAGCGAGCGACGGCCGGCGAGCCCAAGGCGCAGCTTGCCCGCGAGTTCAACATCAGCCGGGAAACCCTCTACCAGTACCTCCGCACGGACGACTGACACATGCCGCGTCGCTTGATCCTCTCGGCCACGGAGCGGGACACCCTGCTTGCGCTGCCGGAAAGCCAGGATGACCTGATCCGCTACTACACCTTCAACGACTCCGACCTGTCGCTGATCCGCCAGCGACGCGGCGACGCCAACCGCCTCGGCTTCGCCGTGCAGCTCTGCCTGCTGCGCTACCCCGGTTACGCGCTGGGAACCGACAGCGAGCTGCCCGAGCCGGTCATCCTGTGGGTGGCGAAGCAAGTCCAGGCCGAGCCGGCGAGCTGGGCAAAGTACGGCGAGCGCGACGTGACCCGTCGCGAGCATGCCCAGGAACTGCGCACCTACCTGCAACTGGCCCCGTTCGGCCTGTCCGACTTCCGCGCCCTGGTGCGCGAGCTAACCGAGCTGGCCCAGCAGACCGACAAAGGCTTGCTGCTGGCCGGTCAGGCCCTGGAGAGCCTACGGCAGAAACGACGCATCCTGCCGGCGCTGAGCGTGATTGACCGGGCCTGCTCGGAAGCCATTGCGCGAGCCAATCGGCGGGTCTACCGCGCCCTGGTCGAACCACTCACGGACTCGCATCGGGCCAAGCTGGACGAGCTGTTGAAGCTCAAGGCCGGCAGCAGCATCACCTGGTTGACCTGGCTGCGCCAGGCACCGCTGAAACCCAACTCTCGGCACATGCTGGAACACATCGAGCGGCTGAAGACATTTCAGTTGGTGGACTTGCCCGAAGGCCTGGGCCGGCACATCCACCAGAACCGCCTGCTCAAGCTGGCCCGCGAGGGTGGGCAGATGACGCCCAAAGACCTCGGTAAGTTCGAGCCGCAGCGCCGCTACGCGACCCTGGCCGCCGTGGTGCTGGAGAGCACCGCGACCGTGATCGATGAGCTGGTCGATCTGCATGACCGCATCCTGGTCAAGCTGTTCAGCGGCGCGAAGCACAAGCATCAGCAGCAGTTCCAGAAGCAGGGCAAGGCGATCAACGACAAGGTGCGCCTGTACTCCAGGATCGGCCAGGCGCTGCTGGAAGCGAAGGAAAGCGGCAGCGACCCCTATGCCGCCATCGAGGCGGTGATTCCCTGGGACGAGTTCACCGAGAGCGTCAGCGAGGCCGAGCTGCTGGCCCGGCCGGAAGGCTTCGACCACCTGCACCTGGTCGGCGAGAACTTCGCCACCCTGCGCCGTTACACGCCGGCCTTGCTGGAGGTGCTGGAACTGCGCGCCGCGCCGGCCGCGCAAGGCGTGCTGGCAGCCGTGCAGACCCTGCGTGAGATGAACGCCGACAACCTGCGCAAGGTGCCGGCCGATGCACCCACGGCCTTCATCAAGCCGCGCTGGAAGCCGCTGGTGATCACCCCGGAAGGCCTCGACCGGAAATTCTACGAAATCTGCGCCCTGTCCGAGCTGAAGAACGCCCTGCGCTCCGGCGACATCTGGGTCAAGGGCTCGCGGCAGTTCCGCGACTTCGACGACTACCTGCTGCCGGCCGAGAAGTTCGCCGCACTCAAGCGCGAGCAGGCCCTGCCCCTGGCGATCAACCCGAACAGCGACCAGTACCTGGAAGAGCGTTTGCAGCTGCTGGACGAGCAGTTGGCCACCGTCACCCGCCTGGCCAAGGACAACGAGCTGCCCGATGCCATCCTCACCGAGTCAGGGCTGAAAATCACCCCGCTGGATGCGGCGGTGCCGGATCGGGCGCAGGCGCTGATCGACCAAACCAGCCAGTTACTGCCGCGCATCAAGATCACCGAACTGCTGATGGACGTGGACGACTGGACGGGCTTCAGCCGCCACTTCACCCACTTGAAGGACGGGGCCGAGGCCAAAGACAGGACGTTGCTGCTGTCCGCAATCCTCGGTGATGCGATCAACCTCGGGCTGACCAAGATGGCCGAGTCGAGCCCCGGCCTGACCTACGCCAAGCTGTCCTGGCTGCAAGCCTGGCACATCCGCGACGAAACCTATTCGGCGGCCTTGGCCGAGCTGGTCAACCACCAGTATCGCCACGCCTTTGCCGCCCACTGGGGCGACGGCACGACCTCATCCTCCGATGGCCAGCGCTTCCGCGCGGGTGGCCGGGGCGAGAGCACCGGGCACGTCAACCCGAAGTACGGTAGCGAGCCGGGACGGCTGTTCTATACCCATATCTCCGACCAGTACGCGCCGTTCAGCACCCGCGTGGTGAATGTCGGCGTCCGCGATTCCACCTATGTGCTCGACGGCCTGCTGTACCACGAGTCCGACCTGCGGATCGAGGAGCACTACACCGACACGGCCGGCTTCACCGATCACGTCTTTGCCCTGATGCACCTGCTAGGCTTCCGCTTCGCGCCGCGCATCCGCGACCTCGGCGAAACCAAGCTGTACGTGCCGCAGGGCGTGCAAGCCTACCCGACGTTGCGCCCGCTGATCGGCGGCACCCTGAACATCAAGCACGTGCGTGCCCACTGGGACGACATCCTGCGCCTGGCCAGCTCGATCAAGCAGGGCACCGTCACCGCCTCGCTGATGCTGCGCAAGCTCGGCAGCTACCCGCGCCAGAACGGACTGGCCGTGGCCCTGCGCGAGCTGGGCCGGATCGAGCGCACGCTGTTCATCCTGGACTGGCTGCAAAGTGTTGAACTGCGCCGCCGCGTGCATGCCGGCCTGAACAAAGGTGAGGCGCGCAACTCGCTGGCCAGGGCGGTGTTCTTCAACCGCCTTGGGGAAATCAGGGATCGGAGCTTCGAGCAGCAGCGCTACCGGGCCAGCGGCCTCAACCTGGTGACGGCGGCTATCGTGCTGTGGAACACGGTGTACCTGGAACGCGCCACCCAGGGGTTGGTCGAGGCCGGCAAGCCGGTGGACGGCGAGCTGCTGCAATTCCTGTCGCCGCTGGGCTGGGAGCACATCAACCTAACCGGCGATTACGTCTGGCGGCAGAGCCGCAGACTGGAAGACGGGAAGTTTCGGCCCTTACGGATGCCCGGAAAACCTTAGCGTACGATTTTTTCCGAATTCTGCGGGCTCCCCTATCTCATCTGCGCAAGGCAGAACGTGAAGACGGCCGCCCTGGACCTCGCCCGCGAGCGCCAGGCGCACGAGGCCGGCGCGCGGACCCGCGCCACGGCCCACGAGCGGACGCCGCAGCAGGAGCGCCAGAAGGCCGCCAGAGAGGCCGAGCGCGGCCGTGAGGCTTGGACGCTAGGGCAGGGCATGAAAAAGCCCGTAGCGGGCTGCTACGGGCGTCTGACGCGGTGGAAAGGGGGAGGGGATGTTGTCTACATGGCTCTGCTGTAGTGAGTGGGTTGCGCTCCGGCAGCGGTCCTGATCAATCGTCACCCTTTCTCGGTCCTTCAACGTTCCTGACAACGAGCCTCCTTTTCGCCAATCCATCGACAATCACCGCGAGTCCCTGCTCGAACGCTGCGTCCGGACCGGCTTCGTCGAAGGCGTCTATCGCGGCCCGCAACAGCGGCGAGAGCGGAGCCTGTTCAACGGTGCCGCCGCGCTCGCCGGCATCGCTGTCGCCGGCCTGCTCCTCAAGCACGGCCCCAACAGTGAAGTAGCTGATTGTCATCAGCGCATTGACGGCGTCCCCGGCCGAAAAACCCGCCTCGCAGAGGAAGCGAAGCTGCGCGTCGGCCGTTTCCATCTGCGGTGCGCCCGGTCGCGTGCCGGCATGGATGCGCGCGCCATCGCGGTAGGCGAGCAGCGCCTGCCTGAAGCTGCGGGCATTCCCGATCAGAAATGAGCGCCAGTCGTCGTCGGCTCTCGGCACCGAATGCGTATGATTCTCCGCCAGCATGGCTTCGGCCAGTGCGTCGAGCAGCGCCCGCTTGTTCCTGAAGTGCCAGTAAAGCGCCGGCTGCTGAACCCCCAACCGTTCCGCCAGTTTGCGTGTCGTCAGACCGTCTACGCCGACCTCGTTCAACAGGTCCAGGGCGGCACGGATCACTGTATTCGGCTGCAACTTTGTCATGCTTGACACTTTATCACTGATAAACATAATATGTCCACCAACTTATCAGTGATAAAGAATCCGCGCGTTCAATCGGACCAGCGGAGGCTGGTCCGGAGGCCAGACGTGAAACCCAACAGACCCCTGATCGTAATTCTGAGCACTGTCGCGCTCGACGCTGTCGGCATCGGCCTGATTATGCCGGTGCTGCCGGGCCTCCTGCGCGATCTGGTTCACTCGAACGACGTCACCGCCCACTATGGCATTCTGCTGGCGCTGTATGCGTTGATGCAATTTGCCTGCGCACCTGTGCTGGGCGCGCTGTCGGATCGTTTCGGGCGGCGGCCGGTCTTGCTCGTCTCGCTGGCCGGCGCTGCTGTCGACTACGCCATCATGGCGACGGCGCCTTTCCTTTGGGTTCTCTATATCGGGCGGATCGTGGCCGGCATCACCGGGGCGACTGGGGCGGTAGCCGGCGCTTATATTGCCGATATCACTGATGGCGATGAGCGCGCGCGGCACTTCGGCTTCATGAGCGCCTGTTTCGGGTTCGGGATGGTCGCGGGACCTGTGCTCGGTGGGCTGATGGGCGGTTTCTCCCCCCACGCTCCGTTCTTCGCCGCGGCAGCCTTGAACGGCCTCAATTTCCTGACGGGCTGTTTCCTTTTGCCGGAGTCGCACAAAGGCGAACGCCGGCCGTTACGCCGGGAGGCTCTCAACCCGCTCGCTTCGTTCCGGTGGGCCCGGGGCATGACCGTCGTCGCCGCCCTGATGGCGGTCTTCTTCATCATGCAACTTGTCGGACAGGTGCCGGCCGCGCTTTGGGTCATTTTCGGCGAGGATCGCTTTCACTGGGACGCGACCACGATCGGCATTTCGCTTGCCGCATTTGGCATTCTGCATTCACTCGCCCAGGCAATGATCACCGGCCCTGTAGCCGCCCGGCTCGGCGAAAGGCGGGCACTCATGCTCGGAATGATTGCCGACGGCACAGGCTACATCCTGCTTGCCTTCGCGACACGGGGATGGATGGCGTTCCCGATCATGGTCCTGCTTGCTTCGGGTGGCATCGGAATGCCGGCGCTGCAAGCAATGTTGTCCAGGCAGGTGGATGAGGAACGTCAGGGGCAGCTGCAAGGCTCACTGGCGGCGCTCACCAGCCTGACCTCGATCGTCGGACCCCTCCTCTTCACGGCGATCTATGCGGCTTCTATAACAACGTGGAACGGGTGGGCATGGATTGCAGGCGCTGCCCTCTACTTGCTCTGCCTGCCGGCGCTGCGTCGCGGGCTTTGGAGCGGCGCAGGGCAACGAGCCGATCGCTGATCGTGGAAACGATAGGCCTATGCCATGCGGGTCAAGGCGACTTCCGGCAAGCTATACGCGCCCTAGGAGTGCGGTTGGAACGTTGGCCCAGCCAGATACTCCCGATCACGAGCAGGACGCCGATGATTTGAAGCGCACTCAGCGTCTGATCCAAGAACAACCATCCTAGCAACACGGCGGTCCCCGGGCTGAGAAAGCCCAGTAAGGAAACAACTGTAGGTTCGAGTCGCGAGATCCCCCGGAACCAAAGGAAGTAGGTTAAACCCGCTCCGATCAGGCCGAGCCACGCCAGGCCGAGAACATTGGTTCCTGTAGGCATCGGGATTGGCGGATCAAACACTAAAGCTACTGGAACGAGCAGAAGTCCTCCGGCCGCCAGTTGCCAGGCGGTAAAGGTGAGCAGAGGCACGGGAGGTTGCCACTTGCGGGTCAGCACGGTTCCGAACGCCATGGAAACCGCCCCCGCCAGGCCCGCTGCGACGCCGACAGGATCTAGCGCTGCGTTTGGTGTCAACACCAACAGCGCCACGCCCGCAGTTCCGCAAATAGCCCCCAGGACCGCCATCAATCGTATCGGGCTACCTAGCAGAGCGGCAGAGATGAACACGACCATCAGCGGCTGCACAGCGCCTACCGTCGCCGCGACCCCGCCCGGCAGGCGGTAGACCGAAATAAACAACAAGCTCCAGAATAGCGAAATATTAAGTGCGCCGAGGATGAAGATGCGCATCCACCAGATTCCCGTTGGAATCTGTCGGACGATCATCACGAGCAATAAACCCGCCGGCAACGCCCGCAGCATCGCGACCGTCATCGGTGAGAAGTTCGGCAGGTATTGGGTGGTGACAATGTAGGTGCTGCCCCAAATGGCAGGTGCTATCGCTGTGAACAATAAATCGGGCGTGCGTAATGACATGCGATTACAAGACCTCCGCTACGGCGATGGGTTTTTGAGAGTTGCAGGCGCCGCGATGACCGCACCCTGACTTGGACTGGCCCTGCCTCGCACCAATCCACCTGCGGCTATGGCCGCGATCATGCGAGGCCCGAAAATTACACGACCTGTACACGTCCGCCGAACCCGGAACGCAACAGAGCTTCGTGGGCATCCCGATCCGGGTCGTAGCAGCAGTCCTGGACCAAACGCACGTCGTAGTCCGCATCACTAGCCCAGGCGACGCTTGAAAGAACAACGCCGGTGGTGCTTATCCCGGCCATGACAAGCGTGCTTACGCCGCGCGTCCGAAGGTCGGCGTCGAGCGCCGTGCCATAAAAGACGCTGGCTCGCGGACATGCATAGAAAAGGTCGCCCCGTTCGATCGCAAGCCCTTCGACGGGCAGACCGGTGCGAAATCGTCCGCTCGGGAGATACGGTGAGATTTGGCGATTCGTCGCCGGCGGCGCATGTTCATACTCTTCGCCGAGCGAAAAGTTGGGGAACAGCACGGGCCGGCCGCGCAAGGCGTGCTGGCGGCCGTGCAGGCCCTGCGCGAGATGAACGCCGACAACCTGCGCAAGGTGCCGGCCGATGCGCCCACCGCCTTCATCAAGCCGCGCTGGAAGCCGCTAGTGATCACCCCGGAAGGCCTCGACCGGCGCTTTTACGAAATCTGCGCCCTGTCCGAGCTGAAGAACGCGCTGCGATCCGGCGACATCTGGGTCAAGGGCTCGCGGCAGTTCCGCGACTTTGACGACTACCTGCTGCCGGCAGAGAGGTTCGCCGCGCTCAAGCATGCGCAGGCTCTGCCCCTGGCGATCAACCCGAACAGCAACCAGTACCTGGAAGAGCGCTTGCAGCTGCTGGACGAGCAGCTGGCCACCGTCACCCGCCTGGCCAAGGACAACGAGCTGCCCGATGCCATCCTCACCGAGTCGGGGCTGAAGATCACCCCACTGGATTCCGCGGTGCCCAATACCGCGCAGGCGCTGATCGACCAGACCAGCCAGTTGCTGCCGCGCATCAAGATCACCGAACTGCTGATGGACGTGGACGACTGGACGGGCTTCAGCCGCCACTTCACCCACCTGAAGGACGGTGCCGAGGCCAAAGACCGGACATTGCTGCTGTCAGCGATCCTGGGCGATGCGATCAACCTCGGGCTGACCAAGATGGCCGAGTCGAGCCCCGGCCTGACCTACGCCAAGCTATCCTGGCTGCAAGCCTGGCACATCCGAGACGAAACCTACTCGGCGGCCCTAGCCGAGCTGGTCAACCACCAGTACCGTCATACCTTCGCCGCTCACTGGGGCGACGGAACGACCTCTTCTTCCGATGGCCAGCGCTTCCGGGCGGGCGGTCGGGGTGAAAGCACCGGGCACGTCAACCCGAAGTACGGCAGCGAGCCGGGGCGGCTGTTCTACACCCATATTTCCGACCAGTACGCACCGTTCAGCACCCGCGTGGTGAATGTCGGCGTGCGCGATTCCACCTATGTGCTTGACGGCTTGCTGTACCACGAGTCCGACCTACGGATTGAGGAGCACTACACCGACACGGCTGGCTTCACCGATCACGTCTTCGCCCTGATGCACCTGCTGGGCTTCCGCTTCGCACCGCGCATCCGCGACCTCGGCGAAACCAAGCTGTATGTTCCGAATAGCGTCCAGGACTACCCGACATTGCGCCCAATGGTTGGCGGCACCCTGAACATCAAGCATGTCCGCGCCCACTGGGACGACATCCTGCGCCTGGCCAGCTCGATCAAGCAGGGCACCGTCACTGCCTCGCTGATGCTGCGCAAGCTCGGCAGCTACCCGCGCCAGAACGGTCTGGCCGTGGCCTTGCGCGAACTGGGCCGGATCGAGCGCACGCTGTTCATCCTCGACTGGCTGCAAAGCGTAGAGCTACGTCGCCGCGTGCATGCCGGACTGAACAAGGGCGAGGCGCGCAACTCCCTGGCCAGGGCGGTGTTCTTCAACCGCCTCGGCGAAATCAGGGATCGGAGCTTCGAGCAGCAGCGCTACCGGGCCAGCGGTCTCAACCTGGTGACGGCCGCCATCGTGCTGTGGAACACGGTGTACTTGGAACGCGCCACCCAGGCGATGAGCGAAGCGGGGAAGTCGGTGGATAGCGAGCTGCTGCAATACCTGTCGCCGCTGGGGTGGGAGCACATCAACCTGACCGGCGATTATGTCTGGCGGCAGAGCCGCAGGCTGGAGGACGGGAAGTTTCGGCCGCTAAGGCTGCCCGGAAAACCTTAACGTACGATTTTTAATGAGATGGTCACTCCCTCCTTCCCAGTACTATGCTGAGGACAGGCTTTCATTCGGAGAACCATCATGGAAAACATTGCGCTTATTGGTATCGATCTGGGTAAGAACTCTTTCCATATTCATTGTCAGGATCATCGTGGGAAGGCCGTTTACCGTAAAAAATTCACCCGACCAAAGCTAATCGAATTTCTGGCGACATGCCCGGCAACAACCATCGCGATGGAAGCCTGTGGCGGTTCTCACTTTATGGCACGCAAGCTGGCAGAGTTAGGGCATTTTCCAAAGCTGATATCACCGCAATTTGTCCGCCCATTCGTTAAAAGCAACAAAAATGACTTCGTTGATGCTGAAGCTATCTGTGAAGCAGCATCACGTCCATCTATGCGTTTCGTGCAGCCCAGAACCGAATCTCAGCAGGCAATGCGAGCTCTGCATCGTGTCCGTGAATCCCTGGTTCAGGATAAGGTGAAAACAACTAATCAGATGCATGCTTTTCTGCTGGAATTTGGTATCAGCGTTCCGCGAGGTGCTGCCGTTATTAGTCGACTGAGTACCCTTCTTGAGGACAGTAGTTTGCCTCTTTATCTCAGCCAGTTACTGCTGAAATTACAACAGCATTATCACTATCTTGTTGAGCAGATTAAAGATCTGGAATCTCAGTTGAAACGAAAGTTGGACGAAGATGAGGTTGGACAGCGCTTGCTGAGTATTCCCTGCGTTGGAACGCTGACTGCCAGTACTATTTCAACTGAGATTGGCGACGGGAAGCAGTACGCCAGCAGCCGTGACTTTGCGGCGGCAACAGGGCTGGTACCCCGACAGTACAGCACGGGAGGTCGGACGACATTGTTAGGGATTAGCAAGCGGGGCAACAAAAAGATCCGAACTTTGTTGGTTCAGTGTGCCAGGGTATTCATACAAAAACTGGAACACCAGTCTGGCAAGTTGGCCGACTGGGTCAGGGAGTTGTTGTGTCGGAAAAGCAACTTTGTCGTCACCTGTGCTCTGGCAAACAAGCTGGCCAGAATAGCCTGGGCACTGACGGCGCGACAGCAAACTTACGAAGCATAAAGGCAGAAATACACCAGTTTAAACAATCATTCATCTGGTTTTGCGAATACTGATATTGATGATACTAACGGCCCACCGGCCTGTTGAGGAACCTGTAAAACGGAAAGGCTCATTGAAGCCGTATATTTTCTGGAGGTTCATCAGGCGCGGAACTCATCGAGGCGCGGGAATAAAATCCCATTCAGACGCCGGATAGATTCAAGCAAGCCAACTTGTCGTCAAAATCGGTGTTGCAAAAACGGGAGTGACCATAGATTCCGTTTTCTCTATTCGCCCCTTTGTTGAGATATGACCCGCTCCCCGGATCATGGCTTGGCCTTCTTCGCGACCCTGGCTACTGCACGGGCCGCCTTGAGGCACTCATCGAACACTTTCCCCTTTGCGAAGCTGGGTGTTCGGTCGAAAAAGAAGGTGGCTTCTTTCACCCCCAGCGAGACCGCATGAGGGGGAAATTCCTCCTTCTCCAGCGTTGCCTTGATGTGCTTGGCAATGAACTCGCGTGGGTGCATGGATGCCTCCGTTCTTCCAGAAACTGGTCTCATCACACAAACGACAGGCAATAGGAGTCCGTGACCCGCTGTCGGGCCGCTATCGCTTGTGGGATAAAGGCCCCGTTGACGGGGCCAGGAGAGAGCTGTAACCACATGCATTGCACCTGTGGTGGTGGCTTGAGCACTTCACAGTGAGTCAGCCGTTCTTGCTGTCGGTACCGGTGCGCCCTCACGGGCAGACCTACCATTCGAAACGGTCGCCTCTCGGCGAGGGCCTGGGTGGCGCTTCACAGCGGGACCAGGCATCCGCTTAACCCTGCGGTGGGAGATGTGATCACCTCCTTGGGGTGGTCATATCGGTTGGTTGTGGTGGCCGGGTCTGACACCGGCCGAGGTCTAGGGGGCATCCCTACGAATGCCGGTTGGCGCAAAGACCTTCCCATTCACCACAACCGTGGATTGCATTGGTCTCCGGGTCTCTCGTGCGGTACCCCATGGGCCTTGGCTCACCTGCAATGCAATCCCGGTTGTGTCCCGGCCTTTCACCGGGTGGGTGGCTGGGGAGTCAGACCCGCCACTCGCTGTGTTCGCTATCACTTCAACTGTGCTGTCTTTCCAGCTGTCAGCCGGTCACTGCCTTAATTTCCATTCACCTTGGTCGGCATGCATTCCAGCCTTGCCAAGGGAGAGCGGGGAGGTTAGTCAGCCCGGTTGCCGGTGTTATTTCCCCAAGCGGTTTGTTGCCACCGCTGCCAGTGTTGTGCTGGTCCTCCGGCTGGGGTTGTCCATCGTGCGAAATCAATTTGCTAACTATTGGTTAGCATATGCTTGGTTTGCTTTAAGTCAACACCCAAAAGTTAGTTTTTCAATTTTTTAATTCAGGGTCAGTTGGTGCAAGCTGTGGTGACGCAAAGGAAGGGGTAATTTTCGGATCATTGCCCTGCCGCCCGTTGCTCCGAACCACTGGGAGCTGGACCCCAACGATCTCGGGTGTGACGATGGACCTGTACTGAGGGGGCTGTGGGTCGTACCCCGATTCGCATGAGGATTGAATATAACCGACGTGACTGTTATATTTAGGTGGCTAAACCCGTCAAGCCCTCAGGAGTGAATCATGACCGTAGTCACGACCGCCGATACCTTCCAACTGTACGCACTTGCAGCCCGACATGGGCTCAAGCTCCATGGCCCGCTGACTGTCAATGAGCTTGGGCTCGACTATAGGATCGTGATCGCCACCGTCGACGATGGACGTCGGTGGGTGCTGCGCATCCCGCGCCGAGCCGAGGTAAGCGCGAAGGTCGAACCAGAGGCGCGGGTGCTGGCAATGCTCAAGAATCGCCTGCCGTTCGCGGTGCCGGACTGGCGCGTGGCCAACGCCGAGCTCGTTGCCTATCCCATGCTCGAAGACTCGACTGCGATGGTCATCCAGCCTGGTTCGTCCACGCCCGACTGGGTCGTGCCGCAGGACTCGGAGGTCTTCGCGGAGAGCTTCGCGACCGCGCTCGCCGCCCTGCATGCCGTCCCCATTTCCGCCGCCGTGGATGCGGGGATGCTCATCCGTACACCGACGCAGGCCCGTCAGAAGGTGGCCGACGACGTTGACCGCGTCCGACGCGAGTTCGTGGTGAACGACAAGCGCCTCCACCGGTGGCAGCGCTGGCTCGACGACGATTCGTCGTGGCCAGATTTCTCCGTGGTGGTGCATGGCGATCTCTACGTGGGCCATGTGCTCATCGACAACACGGAGCGCGTCAGCGGGATGATCGACTGGAGCGAGGCCCGCGTTGATGACCCTGCCATCGACATGGCCGCGCACCTTATGGTCTTTGGTGAAGAGGGGCTCGCGAAGCTCCTCCTCACGTATGAAGCGGCCGGTGGCCGGGTGTGGCCGCGGCTCGCCCACCACATCGCGGAGCGCCTTGCGTTCGGGGCGGTCACCTACGCACTCTTCGCCCTCGACTCGGGTAACGAAGAGTACCTCGCTGCGGCGAAGGCGCAGCTCGCCGCAGCGGAATGAGCGAACGTCGATATAGCCCGCTCGCGACGCTGTTCGCGGCGACCTTTCTCTTCCGGATCGGCAACGCGGTGGCGGCCCTCGCGCTTCCATGGTTCGTCCTGTCTCATACAAAGAGCGCGGCCTGGGCGGGCGCCACGGCCGCTAGCAGCGTCATCGCGACCATCATCGGCGCGTGGGTTGGTGGTGGCCTCGTCGATCGGTTCGGGCGCGCGCCCGTCGCATTGATCTCGGGTGTGGTGGGCGGCGTGGCCATGGCGAGCATCCCACTGCTCGATGCCGTTGGCGCCCTCTCGAACACTGGGCTGATCGCTTGCGTGGTGCTCGGTGCCGCGTTCGACGCACCCGGTATGGCCGCGCAGGACAGTGAGCTGCCCAAACTCGGCCACGTCGCCGGGCTCTCCGTTGAGCGCGTCTCGTCACTGAAAGCGGTGATCGGGAACGTCGCGATTCTAGGTGGCCCGGCCCTTGGGGGGGCCGCAATCGGCCTGCTTGGCGCTGCGCCAACGCTCGGGCTGACGGCGTTCTGCTCCGTCCTTGCAGGTCTGCTCGGCGCGTGGGTGCTTCCCGCGCGTGCCGCTCGGACGATGACCACGACGGCGACTCTCTCCATGCGCGCCGGCGTCGCTTTTCTCTGGAGCGAACCCCTGCTGCGCCCTCTCTTTGGTATAGTGATGATCTTCGTGGGCATCGTTGGCGCCAACGGCAGCGTCATCATGCCTGCGCTGTTTGTAGATGCAGGACGCCAAGTAGCAGAGCTCGGGCTGTTCTCCTCAATGATGGGGGCTGGTGGTCTCCTTGGCATTGCCATTCATGCGTCGGTCGGCGCCCGGATATCAGCGCAGAACTGGCTGGCGGTGGCATTTTGTGGCTCTGCGGTGGGCTCGCTTCTGCTTTCACAGTTGCCAGGCGTGCCGGTGCTGATGTTGTTGGGCGCGCTCGTGGGACTGCTGACCGGCTCAGTCTCTCCCATTCTCAACGCTGCCATCTACAACCGCACGCCGCCAGAACTTCTCGGCCGGGTACTCGGCACGGTCTCGGCGGTGATGCTGTCAGCCTCGCCCATGGTTATGCTTGCGGCCGGCGCGTTTGTCGACCTTGCTGGTCCGCTCCCTGGCCTCGTTGTATCGGCCGTGTTTGCGGGGCTCGTGGCTCTACTCTCGCTCCGTCTTCAATTTGCTACAATGGCGGCGGCAGCCACAGCCTCCGCCCCAACCCATACAGAAGGTGAACACTGATGCCCCGCCCCAAGCTCAAGTCCGATGACGAGGTACTCGAGGCCGCCACCGTAGTGCTGAAGCGTTGCGGTCCCATAGAGTTCACGCTCAGCGGAGTAGCAAAGGAGGTGGGGCTCTCCCGCGCAGCGTTAATCCAGCGCTTCACCAACCGCGATACGCTGCTGGTGAGGATGATGGAGCGCGGCGTCGAGCAGGTGCGGCATTACCTGAATGCGATACCGATAGGCGCAGGGCCGCAAGGGCTCTGGGAATTTTTGCAGGTGCTCGTTCGGAGCATGAACACTCGCAACGACTTCTCGGTGAACTATCTCATCTCCTGGTACGAGCTCCAGGTGCCGGAGCTACGCACGCTTGCGATCCAGCGGAACCGCGCGGTGGTGGAGGGGATCCGCAAGCGACTGCCCCCAGGTGCTCCTGCGGCAGCTGAGTTGCTCCTGCACTCGGTCATCGCTGGCGCGACGATGCAGTGGGCCGTCGATCCGGATGGTGAGCTAGCTGATCATGTGCTGGCTCAGATCGCTGCCATCCTGTGTTTAATGTTTCCCGAACACGACGATTTCCAACTCCTCCAGGCACATGCGTAAACGGAGGTGTGCAGAGTCCCTGCGGCAGGCGACGAACACGACCGTCGTCGATTAGTACCGGTACGGTCGGTGGTATCGAAGTCTTGATCACCACTCAGGTCTACGGCTTACAAATGGTGACCATCCCGATACTTGCGTCAGAGCACCGGGCCGATTCTTTGACAGTGAATCACTCCCGTAAGGTTGTGCCGGTGTGGGTGTCCCGGGTCGAGACGATACTCCGCCAATGCGCCCAGCAAACAACCTGGCCATCGCAGGTGGTGGGGAGCGGTGTGGCGGATGAGTTGGACAAGTTGGTGTAGCAGCACGAGCACGGCGAGATAACATCGCAGGAGTTCGACATGCTCAAGAGACAGCTGATTGCGAATCGCGATGCAGATTCATAACCCGATTGCGGGTTGGCTTCACTCCACCATCACCGAGCAGACTAGCACGGCGGGCTCTGTTGCAAAGATTGGCGGCAGTCAGAGGTAGGCTGTCGCTCTGCGCCGATCAGGCGGCTGCTGCGAAATGGTGGTTGAGCATGCCCATGGCCTCCGTCAGCGCCGAGGGCCCAATGCCAAAAGCTCTCTCCACAAGGCGCACCTCGCCCCTGATGCCGGGCTGCAGGCACCAGGGGCGAGCCTGTCCTTTGCGCAGGGCTCGCATGACTTCGAATCCCTTGATCGTGGCATAGGCCGTGGGGATCGATTTGAAACCGCGCACCGGCTTGATCAGTATCTTGAGCTTTCCGTGATCGGCCTCGATCACGTTATTGAGATACTTCACCTGCCGGTGGGCCGTCTCCCGGTCCAGCTTTCCTTCGCGCTTCAATTCGGTGATCGCTGCACCATAGCTCGGCGCTTTGTCGGTATTGAGCGTGGCAGGCTTTTCCCAGTGCTTCAGGCCTCGCAGGGCCTTGCCCAGGAACCGCTTCGCTGCCTTGGCGCTGCGGGTCGGCGACAGGTAGAAATCGATCGTGTCGCCCCGCTTGTCGACTGCCCGGTACAGGTAGGTCCACTTGCCCCGCACCTTGACGTAGGTTTCATCCAGGCGCCAGCTCGGATCAAAGCCACGCCGCCAGAACCAGCGCAGCCGCTTCTCCATCTCCGGGGCGTAGCACTGGACCCAGCGATAGATCGTCGTATGGTCGACCGAAATGCCGCGTTCCGCCAGCATTTCCTCAAGGTCGCGATAGCTGATCGGATAGCGACAATACCAGCGCACCGCCCACAGGATCACATCACCCTGGAAATGGCGCCACTTGAAATCCGTCATCGTTCCGTCCGTCCAATCTCCGCCAAGCATGCTCAAGCTTCACGATTTTTGCAACAGAGCCCACACGAGTATTGAGCATAGTCGAGATTGGTGCAGATCACTTCTGATATTGAACTGTCAGGAGCTGGCTGCACAACAGCCATTACGCCCAATCAACTGGTGCAGTCGTCTTCTGAAAATGACATTTGGTATCTCTCATAAACGGATGTTTTTGAGAGAACTATCTTCGGCCTTCACACGCACGAAAGGCGGCGAAGCTCCGCCGTTAATCCGTCCGCCGGAGATCTCGCCCAGGCAGGCTGAAGGCCGAGCAAGCCTGACAGGCCCGAAAAGCCCGGCACGGGCGTCGGCGGCGATGACGGCGGCGGCATTATCCAGGGTTGATGATGGAAGTGGAGGATATCGACAACCTCTCGCGCAACCAAGACATCGCGGTCGGACTGCAAGTGATCTTGAAGCCACGGGCCCGTCCCACCCCGACATGGACCTCGATGCCCGAACGGACGTTAGATTTCGAGTTCTAGGCGTTCTGCGATGAAGGTTGGATCCCAGCCGGGATTGAAAGTGTCGACGTGGGTGAATCCGAGCCGCTCGTATAGGCCACGCAGGTTCGGGTGGCAGTCGAGCCGCAGCTTGGCGCACCCCTGCGTTCGCGCGGCATGGCGGCAAGCCTCGATCAGCGCGGAGCTGACACCCCGGCCCGCATGTGTCCGTCGCACCGCGAGCTTGTGCAGATATGCGGCCTCCCCCTTGAGGGCGTCGGGCCAGAACTCGGGATCCTCGGCCGACAAGGTGCAACAGCCGACGATGCCGTCGCTGCAACTCGCGACTAGGAGCTCGGATCTCAGGACGAAGGTCTCCGCGAATGTCCGGTCGATCCGCGCGACGTCCCAGGCGGGCGTTCCCTTGGCGGACATCCACGCCGCAGCGTCGTGCATCAGCCGCACAACCTCGTCGATATCACCCGAGCAGGCGACCCGAACGTTCGGAGGCTCCTCGCTGTCCATTCGCTCCCCTGGCGCGGTATGAACCGCCGCCTCATAGTGCAGTTTGATCCTGACGAGCCCAGCATGTCTGCGCCCACCTTCGCGGAACCTGACCAGGGTCCGCTAGCGGGCGGCCGGAAGGTGAATGCTAGGCATGATCTAACCCTCGGTCTCTGGCGTCGCGACTGCGAAATTTCGCGAGGGTTTCCGAGAAGGTGATTGCGCTTCGCAGATCTCCAGGCGCGTGGGTGCGGACGTAGTCAGCGCCATTGCCGATCGCGTGAAGTTCCGCCGCAAGGCTCGCTGGACCCAGATCCTTTACAGGAAGGCCAACGGTGGCGCCCAAGAAGGATTTCCGCGACACCGAGACCAATAGCGGAAGCCCCAACGCCGACTTCAGCTTTTGAAGGTTCGACAGCACGTGCAGCGATGTTTCCGGTGCGGGGCTCAAGAAAAATCCCATCCCCGGATCGAGGATGAGCCGGTCGGCAGCGACCCCGCTCCGTCGCAAGGCGGAAACCCGCGCCTCGAAGAACCGCACAATCTCGTCGAGCGCGTCTTCGGGTCGAAGGTGACCGGTGCGGGTGGCGATGCCATCCCGCTGCGCTGAGTGCATAACCACCAGCCTGCAGTCCGCCTCAGCAATATCGGGATAGAGCGCAGGGTCAGGAAATCCTTGGATATCGTTCAGGTAGCCCACGCCGCGCTTGAGCGCATAGCGCTGGGTTTCCGGTTGGAAGCTGTCGATTGAAACACGGTGCATCTGATCGGACAGGGCGTCTAAGAGCGGCGCAATACGTCTGATCTCATCGGCCGGCGATACAGGCCTCGCGTCCGGATGGCTGGCGGCCGGTCCGACATCCACGACGTCTGATCCGACTCGCAGCATTTCGATCGCCGCGGTGACAGCGCCGGCGGGGTCTAGCCGCCGGCTCTCATCGAAGAAGGAGTCCTCGGTGAGATTCAGAATGCCGAACACCGTCACCATGGCGTCGGCCTCCGCAGCGACTTCCACGATGGGGATCGGGCGAGCAAAAAGGCAGCAATTATGAGCCCCATACCTACAAAGCCCCACGCATCAAGCTTTTGCCCATGAAGCAACCAGGCAATGGCTGTAATTATGACGACGCCGAGTCCCGACCAGACTGCATAAGCAACACCGACAGGGATGGATTTCAGAACCAGAGAAAGAAAATAAAATGCGATGCCATAACCGATTATGACAACGGCGGAAGGGGCAAGCTTAGTAAAGCCCTCGCTAGATTTTAATGCGGATGTTGCGATTACTTCGCCAACTATTGCGATAACAAGAAAAAGCCAGCCTTTCATGATATATCTCCCAATTTGTGTAGGGCTTATTATGCACGCTTAAAAATAATAAAAGCAGACTTGACCTGATAGTTTGGCTGTGAGCAATTATGTGCTTAGTGCATCTAACGCCTGGCACAGCGGATCGCAAACCTGGCGCGGCTTTTGGTACAAAAGGCGTGACAGGTTTGCGAATCCGTTGCTGCCACTTGTTAACCCTTTTGCCAGATTTGGTAACTATAATTTATGTTAGAGGCGAAGTCTTGGGTAAAAACTGGCCTAAAATTGCTGGGGATTTCAGGAAAGTAAACATCACCTTCCGGCTCGATGTCTATTGTAGATATATGTAGTGTATCTACTTGATCGATCAGGCTTTTGTATATCTCCCCACCACCTGAAACAATGACATGATCCGTTATTTTCTTTAGGTTGGTTAAAGCATCTTTAATTGATGGAAAGATCACTACGTTCTCATTGTCAGATGTAAAACTTGAACGTGTTACGACCGCATACTTTCGGTTGGGTAATGCTCCCATTGATTCAAAAGTCTTGCGTCCAACCAACAGCCATTGGTTATAGGTAATAGCTTTAAACAGGAGCTGTTCACCTTTGGCACTCCATGGAATATCAGGGCCATTCCCGATAACTCCATTCTTCGATATAGCTACCATTAGTGATAGTTTCACAATTCTTCCTCAGAGGTTAACGCCTGAAATAAGCCGTGCCGCGAAGCGGCATCGGCTTGATTGAATTGTTAGACGGCAAACTCGAGCCAATACTTGTGCAGGCCAACAATATTAGACGAGCACAGCATGGGCATTGCCGCTTTGATCTTCTCCAGTGACCAATTCCACCACTCCATCTCCAGAAGCAATGAAATTTCCTCATCGGTGAAGCGTTTCTTAATCTTCTTAGCGGGATTGCCGCCAACGATAGCGTAAGGCTCCACATCTTTTGTCACCAACGAGCGGCTGCCTATCACCGCACCGTGCCCGATCTTGATTCCGGGCATGACCATTGCCTCAGAGCCGATCCAAACGTCATTGCCAATGACAGTATTACCTGCTTTTTGGAAGGCATCGAGTGCGCTTGAGAATGCAGGTTCTTCCTGCATATAAAAGAACGGGAAAGATGATGCCCAGTCGTACCGATGCCCCTGATTGCCAGCCATGATAAAGGAAGCCCCACTCCCGATAGAGCAGAAACTACCGATGATCAACTTATCAACGTCATCACGGTCCGGAAACAGATACCGTGCGCAGTCATCGAATGAGTGCCCATGATAGTAGCCAGAGTAATAGCTGTACCGCCCAACTTTGATATTGGGGTTCTTCACTTGCTCAGAAAGCAGCTTGCCTTTGAAGGGGCTATCAAAGTAGTTGGTCATAAGAGATCCCGCGGTCTGTGACTTTGCCGTCTAACGTAGAAGTAACCGGCGCTGCGCGGCTTTATCGCGCTGCGTCCGAGTTGACTGCCGGGTTGGGCGGCAACGCTTCGATAGAGCGAAGGATTGCCCGCACTATTGCCTCCCTTTTGAAAAGGTCATCCATCCTGTTTGGCGTATCAATATTCAGTGCGAAGAATACGGGGCCAGTCGGCCACTCAACCCATCCTACCCACCAACCCATGCGGCCTTCCCAGCCCGTCTTTGCGCGCAGTATCCAGTTGCGACCGGCTTCCACAATCATGAGGTCCTTGACCAAGCGCTGATGTTCTACCCGAAAGGGCAACTCGTTATGATAGAGCTTCCTGAGAAATGCAATCTGTTCTTGTGCCGCGATAGCAAGATTGCCATCTATCCAGTAATCGCCATTACTTGTCGAAGGATCGGCGTTGCCATAGTCGATTTGCTTCAAATAGCGTCGAGCCTTGTCTTCACCGATCTCTTTTGCAAATAGCTCATAAATCCAGACAGTAGAATTCCGCATTGCTGATCGCAAGTCTTGGTCTTGGTTGTGAGCTGCAAAGCTTCTTTTGATGCCGTCCCATCGGAAAACTTGAAACTCATCACGTGCAGCGCCTGCGTCAAGTGCAAAAAGTGTATGTGGAATCTTGAATGTCGAGGCCGGCGAGTAGCGTTTCTCTGACCGCACCTGATCAAAAACCAATATGACACGATCTGTTTGGCGTTCGTCTGCCACAACTATCGTGCCTTTGGCTTGAAATTCGCTGAAAAACTTCCGCCAGTCAGAACGTTCGCGCATGCCTTCTTGTGCATGCGCGAACGTGCCAAAAACAAAAGTGGAGAAAAGTATTGCGAAGATTCGGATTGCCATTAAGTTTTCCTTGACGCCCAACACCTGAATTAAGCCGCGCCGCGAAGCGGCGTCGGCTTGAATGAGTTGTTAGGCAACACCGCGCTTTCTCTCGAAGGCTTGTCGTGTTTGAACCATGTAAACCGCCGGCCCGTCAGGCGTGGTGATGATCTTCTCCCGCACGAATCCTGCCTTCTCATAGCAGCGTATGGCTCGATGGTTGTTCGGAGTCGGGTCGGTCTGAATCTTCGTCACGGTGGGGTCCGAGAACAGTAGTTCAACGAGAGCGCGGACAAGCCTTGTTCCTAGGCCTTTGTTCAACTGTGTCGGGTCAGCCAGAGACTGGTCTATTCCTCGCACTCCTGGATCAGTTTCATCTTCCCACCAGCCATCACCGCTTCCGAGCGCGACGTACGACTGAGCATAGCCGATCGGTTCCTCGCCCAGCATTGCGATGTACGGTGTTACGGACTCTTCCGCCATCGCTCTGGGCAGGTAGTGTTCCAGCACTTCATCAAGAGTCGGTCGCTCTTCGTCACCACCCCACCACTCAACGATGTGCGGCCGGTTGAGCCAATCATGGAGCATCGGCAGGTCGCGCTCGGTCATGAGGCGAAGAGTTATGGGGGGGGTGCTCGCGGACATGAAATGGTCGCTCTGTGCTGCCTAACTTTGTTTTAGGGCGACTGCCCTGCTGCGTAACATCGTTGCTGCTCCATAACATCAAACATCGACCCACGGCGTAACGCGCTTGCTGCTTGGATGCCCGAGGCATAGACTGTACAAAAAAACAGTCATAACAAGCCATGAAAACCGCCACTGCGCCGTTACCACCGCTGCGTTCGGTCAAGGTTCTGGACCAGTTGCGTGAGCGCATACGCTACTTGCATTACAGTTTACGAACCGAACAGGCTTATGTCAACTGGGTTCGTGCCTTCATCCGTTTCCACGGTGTGCGTCACCCGGCAACCTTGGGCAGCAGCGAAGTCGAGGCATTTCTGTCCTGGCTGGCGAACGAGCGCAAGGTTTCGGTCTCCACGCATCGTCAGGCATTGGCGGCCTTGCTGTTCTTCTACGGCAAGGTGCTGTGCACGGATCTGCCCTGGCTTCAGGAGATCGGAAGACCTCGGCCGTCGCGGCGCTTGCCGGTGGTGCTGACCCCGGATGAAGTGGTTCGCATCCTCGGTTTTCTGGAAGGCGAGCATCGTTTGTTCGCCCAGCTTCTGTATGGAACGGGCATGCGGATCAGTGAGGGTTTGCAACTGCGGGTCAAGGATCTGGATTTCGATCACGGCACGATCATCGTGCGGGAGGGCAAGGGCTCCAAGGATCGGGCCTTGATGTTACCCGAGAGCTTGGCACCCAGCCTGCGCGAGCAGCTGTCGCGTGCACGGGCATGGTGGCTGAAGGACCAGGCCGAGGGCCGCAGCGGCGTTGCGCTTCCCGACGCCCTTGAGCGGAAGTATCCGCGCGCCGGGCATTCCTGGCCGTGGTTCTGGGTTTTTGCGCAGCACACGCATTCGACCGATCCACGGAGCGGTGTCGTGCGTCGCCATCACATGTATGACCAGACCTTTCAGCGCGCCTTCAAACGTGCCGTAGAACAAGCAGGCATCACGAAGCCCGCCACACCGCACACCCTCCGCCACTCGTTCGCGACGGCCTTGCTCCGCAGCGGTTACGACATTCGAACCGTGCAGGATCTGCTCGGCCATTCCGACGTCTCTACGACGATGATTTACACGCATGTGCTGAAAGTTGGCGGTGCCGGAGTGCGCTCACCGCTTGATGCGCTGCCGCCCCTCACTAGTGAGAGGTAGGGCAGCGCAAGTCAATCCTGGCGGATTCACTACCCCTGCGCGAAGGCCATCGGTGCCGCATCGAACGGCCGGTTGCGGAAAGTCCTCCCTGCGTCCGCTGATGGCCGGCAGCAGCCCGTCGTTGCCTGATGGATCCAACCCCTCCGCTGCTATAGTGCAGTCGGCTTCTGACGTTCAGTGCAGCCGTCTTCTGAAAACGACAGAGCTGGTGGAACGCATGCAAGCCCCCGCATGCATCTGCGACGCGGTCATTTACGACGCCTGAAAAGCAAAGTAGTTTGGGTACGACCTGTAATGGTCAATACAGGTTCGAACAATGGCGTAGTGCAGAAAGACTACGCGGTACAAGCGAAGGGTTGAGAAGTCAGTTTTTTGGCTCTAAAGGGAGTTAGCCATAAAAATGGTTCATTTAAGTAGCCAAGAACCGCCTGGCTCAATAGGATCGGGAAGCAGTATTTTTGGCTACCCTTCCCAAGGGTGGACAAGATGGGTATACCCAAAATGACCAGTCAAAAAGGTGACGGCGTGAATAGGCAGAGAAGTATTACGGTGTTTATGGCATTGCTCTGTTTTAGCGGTGGCGTTGCCAACGCAGTATCGGCCATCCATCTTTTTATGGCTCGCACGGACTTCCAACAATTTCTATGGCATGCAGCAACCGCAGTGCTAGCTTTTGGCTTTGCGATTGTTGCTCTGCTTACTAGGCGAAATATAAATAATGAGTCCAAGTGAACACCACCAGGCACCGGGCGCTGCCCTCAAGGTGGCACGCATCTACATGCGCGTGAGCACGGAGGACCAAGACCTAAACCGGCAGGATGCCATCGTAGAGAGCACGAAAGCAGCCGGCTTTTACATCGCCGGCATTTACCGCGAGAAAGCCAGCGGCGCACGGGCCGATCGCGCCGAGCTACTGCGCCTGATTGCCGACCTGCAACCAGGTGAAGTCGTGGTTGCGGAAAAGATCGACCGAATCAGCCGCTTGCCGCTAGTAGAGGCCGAACGCCTGGTAGCCTCGATCAGGGCCAAAGGCGCCAGGCTGGCAGTGCCTGGTGTTGTGGATTTGACGGAGCTGGCCGCCGAGGCGAAAGGCGTGGCCAAGGTTGTTTTGGAATCCGTCCAGGACATGCTTTTGAAGCTGGCGTTGCAGATTGCTCGCGACGACTATGAAGATCGGCGCGAGCGGCAGCGACAAGGCGTGGCGCTGGCCAAGGATGCTGGGCGCTATGCTGGCCGCAAAGCTGACACCCAAATGCACGATCGGATTATTGCGCTGCGGTCTGCAGGCCACAGTATTGCTGCTACGGCAAGATTGGCCGGATGCAGCGCAAGTCAGGTCAAGAGAGTTTGGGCGCTTCATCAACCATTGGCGCGGTCGGCCGGGTCGTAGTGTCCCATGCTCTAAAAACTTACTGAGATACAAGCAGAAATGACTTTTCAGTTTTATTCTGTAAAATCACTGTTTATTTATCCAGTAAGAATTATGAATACTCCACTTCCTGTGACGCAGCTTCCAGTTCAGGTCTGGGCAATTTCTGCGACTGTACAGTGTGGATTCCCAAGCCCTGCGGAAGACCATACCCAAAAACGGCTCGACCTCAATGAGTTGCTGATTCATCAGCCTGACGCGACATTTTTCATGCGCGTGCGTGGCCCATCCATGCGTGACGCCGGGATAGACGACGGGGACTACGTGGTAATCGATAGATCTCTGGAGGCAAAGCACGGCAATGTCGTCTTAGCCGTTATCGATGGTGAGTTCACGATCAAACGCTTGTTTCGTCGGGCTGGTCGGGTGAAGCTACAGGCAGCGAACCCGACATTTACCGATATCGAGTTCCGTGATGGGCAAGAGTTGATCGTTTGGGGGGTAGTGACATGGACGCTCAAAGGCCTGTTACCCGCATAGCACTCATCGATGGGAATTCGTTTTATTGCTCCTGCGAACGTGCGATGCGCCCAGCATATGAAGGGCGGCCGTTGGTTGTGCTTTCCAACAACGATGGCTGTGCTATCGCCAGGACGCAAGAGGCCAAAGACTTGGGTATCAAAATGGGTGCCCCTTGGTTCCAGATCAAGCACTTGGCCGATACTCATGGCCTGATCGCACTATCTGCGAATTTCAGCCTTTACGGCGACCTGAGTAGCAGGATGATGAATGTGATTGGCCAATTCTCACCACTCCAAGAAATTTACTCGATCGATGAGTCATTTCTTGATTTGACCGGGGTGCCCGGCACGGGGCGAGAGATTGGAAGCGAGATCCGCCAGCGCGTAAGGCAGTGGGTTGGGATTCCAACATGCGTGGGCATCGGGCCGACAAAGACGTTGGCCAAGCTGGCAAACCACTTGGCTAAAAAGATGCCGCGCTTACAGGGTGTGTGCGATTTGTCAGGGCTGGCCACGGCGGACTTGATGCGTGCAATCCGCCATGTGCCAATTGACGAGGTCTGGGGTGTGGGCAGGAAGCTGGCGCCCAAGCTGCAGGCTTTAAACATCAATACCGCTGCTGACCTGGCCCAAGCCGACTGGCGTGTAATGCGGGACCGATTCTCAATTGTTGTGGCCAAGACCGCCAGGGAGCTATTCGGAGAAAGCTGCCTCGAATGGGAAGAAGTGCCAGCAGACAAGCAGCAAATCATGTGTTCACGCTCGTTCGGCAAGCCTGTTCTTGATCTGCAGGATCTTGAACAGGCCATCAGCACGTTCACGAGTCGCGCCGCTGAGAAGCTGCGTGCCCAGGAGGGCGTGACAGCGTCAATTCTCGTGTTCATTCGCACTAGCTATTTTCGCAACGATCCCCAGTACTCCGGCGGCACAGTGGCACGCCTGTTGACGCCGACGGACAGCACGGCCAGCTTGGTACAAGCTGCGCTGCAGGGCCTGCATCAAATCTATCGTGAAGGTTTCAAATACGCAAAAGCGGGGGTTTGCCTGTTGGATCTCGCTACGCAGCAGCAAGCGGATGCGCAGCGCACCTTATTCTCTTCCGGTGCAGTGGTCGATACCTCCGACCGATCTGCGCTGATGGCTGTGCTGGATGGCATCAATCAACGGTACGGTCGCAGCACGATTTCAGCGGCTAGTTCGTTCGCACCAGTTGATGCTGTGTGGAAGATGAAGCAAGAACGCATGACACCGGCGTACACGACAGATTGGGGTCAGATAATTGACGTCTGGAAATAGCTGACAGGCTGGTGTTTGCGCTTCGATCACCACCTGCATTCTCCGGAGATTTATATCATCCGTCGCCAAAAAAAAAGCCCCTCATATTGAGGGGCAAAGTGAAAAGGAAAAGTATGCTATGCGTTGGCCAACAACTGCTTGGCCAACTGGACCTCAATGCTGTCACCGGCATCATTCAGAACATCCAAGCCACAATCAGGCATATCCCCTGACGTTGACTGCGTAACAGCGATCTTCTTGGCCATCAGCCTTAAACACTCCACCTGGCTGGAACCTGAGTAGCCCAAGAACACGACCTTGACTGGATGCTTCTGGCCAATCCGCCATGACCGTCTGGCCGCCTGCATTAACGTGTAGACGTTAAAGCCAGACTGCATGAACACAATCGTAGGAAACTCCAGCAGATCCAGGCCAGTCTTGACCAGCTCTGGATTGGTGACAAGGACGTCAATACCCCGCTCCACCTGGTCAGCAACCCAGTCTTCGCGTCGAGCTGCGTCAACAGAAGCACGCAACACAGCAACTTTGAAGCCGTTCATCTCAAGGTGGCTTTTGAGCCGAGCGGTGGTGTCACGTGTACCCGAGTAAATCGAGTACACCAGCACCTTTCTTCCTTTGGCCTTCTCCTGTTTGCACAGATCTAAGAGCTGTTGCTCTTTGGGGGTAAGCTCTGACTCCTGAAAAACAGGCCCTTGAGAAAACAAGACTGCCTTACTTCGAGGGTGCCGGACGGTTTCTGGGCGAAAGCAGCACTCTGGCCAAGCCAGTAGCGTATTCATCACAACCCCAAGCAAGCTATTGTCCTTTTGGGCCAACGCCTTCTTGAGCTCGTACACCAGGTGCTTTGCCATGCGCTGATAGGCCTCATCCTGCGCCTGGCTCATTGGTACGTTAATGAAGTGCTCGTCATAGTCAGGCAAGACGTTCTGGCCAATGTCGCGCAACTTCAGGAAAACAGTGATCGGCACTACATACCGCATAATGCCAACCGGACCAAAGCCAGGAGCTTTACTGGTCCGTACCGTCATCTGCTTACCTTTAGCGGTGCGATGCGATGGGCCAGTGCTTTCCTTGTACACGTCTTTGAGCACGCCATGCTCACGCATGAACGCCATAGCTGCGCTTCCCATTGACCCATTACGAGCAGGTTTGAAGCCATCTTGAATCATCTGTGTCGGATTTATTCTCCACAAAAGATGAAACAAGTCATCGGCATAGCCCCCCATCAGTGTCCCAGTGAGCAGCAGTGTTTTTTGGCATTGGCTGGCCAGCACGCCCATGGCCTGGCCCTGGGCTGAGCCCTCATTTTTGTATTCATGGCCTTCATCTACAACCAAAAGACCGAAATACCCACGAGGCAAGTAGCGTTTGATGAACTCAGTGGCTTGATAGCCCCCCTCCCCTATACTGAACTCAAAGGACGCGAAGGATCGCTCCATACGCATGGCCTGCCGATCGGAGAAAACAAGCTCGCCAGACTCATCCATGAGGTTGAGAAACTCATAGACGTTATCGTCGAGCATTCCCCCAAGCAGATCCTCTCCAAAAATCGAGAGCAATTTGCGAGCGGTTTTATCTCCGATCGTCGGCATTTGCTTCAAAGCACCCAACACCAGATCGTGCATGGAGTCGATACGCTTACCTGCACGAATCAACGTCCAAAGCGTGCTATCGCAGTGGCTGCATTTGCAGCGTCTATCAGCAAGCATGAGTGCGGCCGCCTCAACGGAGAGCGGCATCATTTCACCATCCGCATTCTCACGTTCGATGGGTTCCATGCAATCAGGGCAGCAAGCAAACCTAAACCGTTGACCATCTTGCAATACCTGGCGAGTCAAAAATGCCGGTTTCCAGTGAAACCCCATGCGCATACGCACACGCCCAAGCACAAAGAACTCTGGCTTACTGGTTTTCAAACCCAGGGCATTTCGTAGCGCCAACAGTTTGCGTAGCGTATCTGGCCCATTCAGAATCCAAACCTTAGCACCAGGGACGGTGGCCAGGATCTCACGTCGCCACTTATAGACCAGGTGAGGCGGCGAAACGATCAGGGTACGTGGATGCGTACTCTGCATTAAAGCCGCAACACAAATGGCCATCATGGTTTTGCCCGTGCCCATATCCGCATTGAGTACCGCTGCCGGTTCATTGTGATCCAACAACAGCTTCACAACGGCGTGTACAGCATGGGCCTGGGCCTCAAATGGCTGACGGGTCAGATTGTCCAGAACGTGTTGCCGCGCACGCCAAACGCGAGTTTGAGTGTCCAGGTCCGGATCGTAAATAGGCGGGTTCTGGCGACGGACTTGCTCCAACAAGCCCTCACCAAACTGATCAATAAAAATGGCCAGAGGCATATGCAGCTCATCGGCATTTTGCTCTGGGGTATCTAGCTGGGGATGTATAGCGCCCATATTGGCTCTCCACAAAAGGAATACGGGGAGCCAGCGGGGCTGCTCCCCGCATGGGTTAGAAAAAAATGTAGAAAAGGCTGGATCCGGAAATCAGCCAATCAGCTTAGAAAAACTACAACTGCAAACGTAGGCGCCCTACCCTGACCCCATCAGAGATGAAATCAAGAAAATGCTCACTTAGACTCACCCGAACTGCCTTGACAGGGCCAAGCGTGGGATACAGATCGCTGCCCATTATCTGCACAGCTTGCTTATCACGGCACCACGCCAAAACCTCTGCACGCCAATGGTCCAGAAGGGCCACCGGCGACAAGCTTTTAATCAGTTGCCAGGCACGATCATCGAGATCATTCTCCTGAGCCTCGTTAAGGCTGACCAAGTCGCTCACTGCTGAATAGTGAAGAACCCAACCGATTCGATTGGCACGGTCTGGCTCCTGTAGATTCTTGTCAAATACCCACAGTTGCCCCAAAGGACCAAACAGGTTTTGCTTAGGCAACCTGCCGGTGTGTTTGCCTAAGCGATCCACACCGCCAACCTCCACTAAGTGGCGTTGGCCATCATCGCCGCGCAAGTGAAAGCGTTGTATACCGCCTTCCTTATTGCCCAACTGCATCGCAGCCATGAATTGCATCAGCGATCCATCGCGTCCATACAGCGAAACGAACAAAAAGCGACCGTCCGACTCTCGGATGCAGGCATCTGCCCAGACCTCAGGAAACTCCTCTACTTGGTACATCACCGAGCTCCATAGTTATGCGACTGGCCCCTTCCTCGCACAAAGGAGGAAGGGGCCAGGCCGCGCCGTTTAGAGAGATGGTCAAGCCGAGCGCACGGCAAATGAGCCGTCAGCTTGATAGGTGATGTCTCGATTCCCCACGTTGTTCCAGGAGTCGCGTTGGACCTCAGTGAACATATTTGCTGGCACAGTGATTTTGAGCCGGTGCAACACCGCTTTAAAATGCTCCAGGCTCAAACCAAATGGGTTGGACTCATAAAGATTGCTATACAGATACTGATCATCGAACCCGGTCACATCCGGATCCACAAAATCCACCTGCTTTTCGATGACCAAAAAATAATGCCCCAAAGCCCTATCCCAACCTAACAGCACGGTAACGGGATGATCTTTATAGGTGGTTTCAAAGTAATGACGACTCATGACAAACTCCAGAAAATGAGTCGCAACGCCCCATAAGGGCCGCAGCGACCCCATGGGTACAGGTTAAAAACGCCCAAATGCGGGCTAAACAAACAAGAAATGACTCAAGTTACAGGTCGCCGTGCTCAGCGAACGAATAGCTAGTGGTATCGGCTGAAGGCCCGACGATCAAATGGTCCAGAACCCTTACATCGATCAGCTCCAATGCTTTTTTCAGCCGCTCAGTGACTTGGCGGTCTACCTGGCTAGGCTCTAACTTTCCGCTTGGATGGTTGTGAGCCAAAATGACCGCGCCAGCATTGCTCCTGAGCACCTCTTTAACGACCTCACGAGGATAGACAGCCGTTTGATTCAGGGTGCCTTGGAACAATTCCCGATACTGGATCAGGCGAAGCTGGTTGTCTAAAAAGAAGACAGCGAAAACCTCGTGTTCTAGGCCAGCCAAACGAGCAACGGCATAGCGTTCCGCAATGCTCGGCGTTGACATGGGAGTTCCCGAAGGCACTAAAGACACAATCGCCTCACGTGCGGCCTCCAATATCTGCTCTGGAGTCGCCAACACGTAGTGCCCATGCGCATCAGCAACATGCAGTTGCGCGGGTTCAGGCGCTGCCTGAGCGTATACAGGCGGCGCAATGGGTAAAATCGACGTATCAAAAGAAGACATGGGTATCTCCAAAAAGTGGAGACAGCCGGCCCCTTGAGGACGGATGTCCCCAAGGGATAAGACGGGCTGCTGACATGCCATGCATGACTGCAGCAGATAAGAAAAACTACCCAGGCAGTAAAAGACCACCTTGATGCGTTTACAGGGTTGAACGCATCTATAGAAACCCCTTTAGGTTTGATGAGAAGGTTTCCCCAAATGGTCTGGACCAGGCCCCTTGAGGAACCCTTCTAATGAAGGGTGAATAGCGCCACCTATTGGCACCGAGGGATAAAGCATCAGCTGATCTTTACTATCTGACCAAGCCGATGATCGGCAGTAAATTCAATGGCATTGATCGTAGGTACAAACTTATCCAGCATCGTGATGGTCTCTGAAACATTCCCCTTCTCATCCACCTCCAGGTTCTGGATGCGTTCTTTCTTCTTAAAGGTATCCCCCTTAATCAGAAAAACTCGCCCGTCTTTGGATTCAATGCAGCCAGTCACCTGTCCGGCTGCCAGCGCAAGCGCCAGGTGCCATTGAGTCATCGTACGAAGCGGCCTTCTGTGACTGGTCCGCACCTGAGAGAAATGAACATCAAAGCCTTGCCACAACAGACTCGCCTTCCATGTATTGAGCTCGTCTTTTAATTGAGCAGAATCGATTCGCACCGCATGAAAGTCAAGCTCCGCATCAGCTGCTGGCACCTGGTAGGGCTCATCATCCCAGACCTCTGGCAATACTTGATCTACGAACTCTCCGGCCTGAGCCTGCGCAAGCCAATCAAGAACGCTTTTACGTGGATGTGTGCTTCGGATTTTGGTCCCGAAGATCACACATTGTTTGAATTGCTGCTCGGGGGCCATAAAGAACCGTAAATTGTCGAAATTACGGGCCAAAAATGTCCGAATCTCAGCATCTAAGGCGTAATACGGAATGATGTAGATAAGCACCCCGCCCTCAACCAGGAATGATGCCGTTTTCTTTAAGAACGTGCGCTCCAGACGCTCGGCTTTGTCAGAATCAGCGTTGGCCAGGTTCGCCGCATCACTGATCCCAAACCCGTAAGGAGGATTCAGAAACAGTAGGCCAATACTGCGAGCCTTAACCACGACGTCATGAAGGTCCGCGTGAATAACCCGATCCAAGAGGGTTTTCGCGTGCCAGGCGCGTTCTTTATCAAACTCAACCCCCAGAGCTTCAATGCTTACTGAAGCGTCACCAGCGCGCTCCTGTAGGCCAAGACGGATGTCAGCCAGCGCCGCACCTTCCCCGCAACATGGATCAAGCAATCGCATGGGTCTTGATGCTGGCATGAGGAAGTGTTGAATCCGCTGCAAAGTCTCATCATCGGTCGGGTAGTATCCGGCTTTGACGAAGTTACGTGCCAAGCGAGTGAACAAAAGAGCCATGTCACGCCTCCTGAGCATCAATGAGCGAGATCTCACGGCCAAACACCAGGCCTGCTGTTTCAGGTGAAGGCTCGCCATTCTGAGAAACCCACCAACTGGGTGGTTGAAGGGGGTAAACAAGCAGCCCAAGGTACGGACCTTGTGAGGCAAAGCAAACGATTCTGCATTTACCAATATTGTTGAGCCTGACCATCACAGTTTCGCCAATGGCTGGAACAGGCTCTGGCCCGGTCCAGATCAGTCGATCATCGGTACGGTTTCTGTCAGTGGTGTAAAGCGGTAAGGTGAAATAGCGGACAACGATCATGTGGGCCTCCGAAAAATAAACGACGAGAGACCCAGACGGATCATCCCGCCGGGAAAGTGATAGAGATAATGCAAACCCATTCTGATGGGTTTGCATGGGTTAGAGGATCAGTACTCCGATGGCAATGTCAGCGTGGTGCAGGATCGATCCGATTCTGTAACGATCCAGATTTTGAGTTGGTCATTGACGCGATACGACGACATCAGTCGCCCTCCACACGCTAGGGACCGCTGGTTAAATCGCCAATCTTCGTGGCACAGATCCCCCCAATCACCAACAGCGTGACGAGCCAGGTACTCACAAGCGTTGATCGTGCCTTCTTGATCCAGCTTGGTAACACCTGGCGTAGCCACAACCACACCGAGTTCAAAGCGCGGCAGCACATTGGCAAGAGGCGAGAGATCGAAGGAATCTCTGCACACAGGTTGAGTCTGTTCAGTCATAGTCGGCCTCACTAAAAATGCGCAGGCCATACCCATGCGGGTCTGTGCCCGCAGGGGTGAAAATGGAAAGACAAAAGAAAAGCGAATGTCACCAGACCGATGAAAGACCTGGCATACATTCGCTAGTTAGGAGGAGCGCACTCCTCATCAAGGCACACCGAGGTGTGCGGAAACAATCGCGTGCTAAACGCTAGAGCATGAACATTTTCATGCCGCTTAGGATCAGACCGGCAAAACCAGCCAGCATCAAGCCAAGACGGATGGTCATATCCCGCTTGGTCACCTCAATGTCTTTTCTGGTCACTTCAATATCGTGCTTCAGTTCAGTGCGAAGCGCGGCAATGTCGTGTTCAACCTTGGCTGACCACTTCTCCAGCACTTGATCAAGTGTGAGTGCCATAGCACCCTCCATTGCGATGGCCACCTTTTCGGCAACCTCTTGCTTCATACCGGCATCGACCAGACCTTGCCGTAGCAGGAACAAGTCAGATGGACTCATTGGCATATAGTACCTCTTAAAAAATAAAGAGGGCTATTACCCTTGAGGGGCAAAGCCCTCAAGGGTGGATTAAATATTAAGCGGCTAACCGCAGTAGCACTTGCCATAGCGGCGCACCGAAATGCGCCTTTATGACGATGCCAATCAGGCTGGCACAAGCAACAAGTAGCAAGATAAAACAGACGAGGGTGATCATCTCCCGCCTTCTCACCTCAATGTCATGCGTCAACTTAATGCGAAACATAGCAATGTCGTGCTGCAGCTCAGTGCGAAGCATGGCAATGTCGTGTTTAACACTGTTTTCGGCAACCTCTTGCTTCATACCGGCATCGACCAGACCTTGCCGTAGCAGGAACAAGTCAGATGGCTGTAGTGACATACCGTACCTCTTTAAAAATAAAGAGGGCTATTACCCTTGAGGGTCAAAGCCCTCAAGGGTGGGTTAATACGTTAAGCGGCTACGACTGTAGCCCCGAATCGCAGCCAACGATGAGCTTGCAGACGTTGTTTGAGATCGCCAGGTAGACGTTGAGCCAGATCCTGCCGAACGGAGCAACCTTGAACGAGGCGTACGAAGGAGCACACCTGTGCAGGTGCAAGCTCATGTCGAACCGCCAGGAACTGTTCAAAACCTTCATCACTCGCCTGAGAGAGCCAGTCATTGAAGATCGAGTGCAGATTCTTACGCTGAGCCACGGTGATAGGAAAAAAATGCAGTTGAGCCATGATCGTCCTCTAAGAAAAGGGGACGACCAAGCCCCCAGGGACACGGTGTCCCCATGGGGTGAATAAGAAGCGCAGGAGAACCCCGCGTGCATCGGTTAAAAGCAAATACCCAGGTAGCCAAAGCCACCTTGGTGCGTTTCCAGGGTTGAACGCACCTGTTTGAAACCATCGTTGGTTTGCTTAGATGATTTCCCTTGAAGGCCGGGCATGATTAACCTGGCTCGCAAGGGAACCCATCTAGGTTCCGGGCTTAAATAACAAATTAAAATTCATACCCCCTCACTCCCCTTGGCGAATCCAAGGTGTGCGTCACCGAAATGGAGGTCCTGGTGACAAAAGAAACGGCGCGCAAGGTACGTGGCTGGTTTTGCTATCACCAGCTCCGGCTTAGCGCAAAAGCTGCGGACGCATAAGGACGCCGCCTCCCAGATTCAACGATGCACCAATGCACTGTGCGGTCTGGCTCATGGTCTCGATAGCATCAAGAACATAAGTCAAACCGCCACCTTTGGGCGGTTTAGAAATGAGGGTTTACTGGGCAAACCAGATTTGTTGTTTCGCATCGAAACGGTAGCCATGACGTTGGCCAAGTTCAGCTGCTTGCCGTCGTAGCAGCGCACGTTCTACAGTCGCATCAAGTTTGATGGGATCTCGGTTGACAATGGCTCGGAGCATCTCCGCGTCAAGCAACCCATCGTGCCCTCCCTGCGTTGACTCTTGTGGTCCAGAACCCGAAGACCCTGACTGGGGCTTCCCACCCTTGTTAAAGTGGCTAAAGTCTTTTGCGGTAGATGGAGGGGGAACTGGCTTTTTAGGTGGTGCAACCCGTACAGGTCTTTGCTCGTCAATGGGGTCAGGCTCAGCTTGCTCATGAGCAGTCGATAATTCGGCCTGGCTCTCAACTTGTAAATCGTGCAAACGAGCACGAATTTCTGTCACACCTTTGCCAAACGCGATGTATTGCGACAGATAGATTTCACTAATCCACACAGTTGCCTGGTACTCACCTTCCTCAAACTGATCCAGGAGGGGGTCTTTGACCTTGAACTCACCATAAGCAGTTGAGAGGTCTGCAACGCAGAACGCACCATTTCGACTTTGTCGAATCCGTTTTACGCGCAGCTGCGCTCCATCTATACGGATCATCGTGATCTCCTTCATAAAGACAGGGAGACCAAATCCAGCCGGAAGAGATCTCCCGGTGGGGTGTGAAATGAAAGTACCCGTGCAGCATACGCCGGACGGGTACAGGGGGGCTTAAATGGTGGCTATCCAACTTGCGATCGGATAGTAATTTAGAGCACGTGAGGTTCCTGTTTGAACGTGCAATTCAACGGACGTACTCGTGTGATATGTACCCCAACTCTATACAGAGCGTTCACGTTTCAGGGGTTGACGTGTCGTGCCCGAAGGCGACCAGGTTATTCAAGTGACACCTGAAAACACTCGCAAAACCGAAGAAGTTTAGTCGCTAATCATCACGACTTCAAGAAAAAAGCCAACTGAAATTAGTTGTCTGTTTTTACCATAGGCTCACTTAAACAATCCAGGATATGTAAACACTCAGCAACACTACATGTTTCCAGATCCAGACGGATAATCCCAGCTCGTTGCCCTGCCTTTACGATTGCTCTCATCAGGTTCTCGCGATCAAAGCAAGCAGACTGAGAGAACTGTCGATTATTTTGTGTCATAGCAGCTCCGAAGAAAAAACCCTCGCACCGTCCAAATGGGAACAGTGACGAGGGTTTTGATGAGGCGTAGGTTAAGCAACGCTCTGATAAGCATAGTTTGCAGCGTATTGAAGCGCACTACTTGCTCCATATCCTGCTTGATATGCCGCAGCGCCTTGGTTCACCGGCACCGGAGTGCTGTTGCTGTTGAACTTTGGCGTTGCTGGACCTTGAGCGTTTTCCTGTGGTGCTTTATTTTCAGACTGCACTTGCTCAGGCACATCCTGAGAAGATTCATCATCGGTCGAGGGGTTCTGCAGAGGAGCCTCCTCTTGAAAAGGAGTGTCATCCACGCTGGACTCTTCTTGCGATTCACGTCGGAAAATATTAACGCCATCAACAGTGACACTGTTGATCAACAACAGACGTCCCTTGATCAGTGCGGCAGGCTCTTGCTCGCCAGTAGTGCGCCCATTCTCATCTCGAAGGTTGCGCATGTAGGAATGGGCGTAAATATCACCCACACGGAACGAGACGAAAACCTTGCGTTTAGCCTCGACATCACCCTTGAGTTTTTCCACCATTTCGATGGCTTCACTCCCCGAGACCCGGAGGTCAAAGTAGGTGTAGTCAGGTTCGTCCGTCTTTCCACGCATGGCAGAAATCGAGCAAGAAAGAAAAGGCTTTGCTTTGCGGCCAGAACCCTTGGTTTCAACCCAGCGAATACGGTTCAGATAACCGACACCGTTAACGTGAAGATTGAAGTGGTTAGAAGTTTGAGTGGAAGCGTTAGTCATAATAGTGAACTCCAGAAAAATGGACTGGAGGAACACGCACCCACCCAAGAGCCGAATGGCCTGGACAGGGAAAGCGGGTTCCCTGTCCGGGTAGCAAAGAAGAAGATGTACTCTGGTACTGTCTTAGAGGATCAGTACGTGCGTCTTTCAAGAGTTGAGACGCCGCTGTGGGGTGCCTTATGGCGATTCACGACAGTAAATTATCAGCGATTAATGTCGAAGTCAATTCTACGTTTCAACCATTTAATGACCGGAATAATAAAAATGGCCCACCCCACGGAAAGGGTGAGCCAAAAAACAAAGGATGCCTCAGAACTGCTTAGGCAGCCCTGCCTGTTTCAGCACACCATTGGCAGTGTGTCGAGACAATATCTTAGAGTCCACTGGAAAGTGGGTTTCAGTAAGAGGCGAATACCAGATAACATGGTCGCCCTTCCCTTTGCGTACTTCGACGCAGCCTGCTTGTATGAGAATTTTTATCAGCTGCGGCGTATAGCTCGCACCCATCTCAAGCTTGGCTACGTTGGAGGGGTGCAACACGCCTAGCAATGAGTTCAAAACTCTCACCAGTGGCATCCTTATGAACACCATTGGCGTCCAAAAGCTCCGGCACCATTACGTCCAACTTTTGTGTCAGTTGTTCCATCGTAGGTGCCTCGGTGATTAAGCCAGGTACGTCCTGAGACGTTGCGACCCAAACACCAGCCTCGGCATCCCAGTCCGCATAAACCAGGTGAAGTTTGGCCATCAGAATGTCCCCTGGAGAGGATGTAATTAAAAGCATATTCGCTCCTAAAAAAAAAGGAGCAGCAGCCCTTGCGGGTTGCTGCCCGCAAGGGTGTAAAAAGCCCAGGCAATGCCTCGATGCACTTTCAGGGTTGAGCACATCTGAACCGCTTTCAATCGGTAAACGGTACAGAATCAACCTACTCGATTTAATCGCAGCAGTCAAACTGGCTTTAACCAGATTTCAAGCGTGAGCAAGCGCGGCGGACTCCCCTTGCATCCATCGTTGCAATGCTGCATTCGTGATCGCAGCGGCTTCATTTGCTTGTGTCATTGTCACAGCCTCTACGACATCAATTTCTGTCTCACGCTTGCCCTCCAGGATCTTCCACACAGCCTCATCGATCGTGTCGGGTATGAGCGGCACGATAACCATCACATCGCGCTGCTGGCCCAGCCGGTACGCCCTATCCTCGGCTTGGCGCATGAGCGCGGGGGTCCAGGGCATCGATGCAAAGGCCACGTAGTTAGCAGCGGTTAGAGTAATACCGACACCAGCTGCCATCGTAGTGCCGATAAACACCCGGACCTCGGGGTCATCCTGGAATGTGTCGATGGCCTTTTGCCGCTTGATAGCAGAGTCAGCTCCGACCAGACGCACAGCCTTAATACCAGCGGCCGTAAAGGCATCATGCATGGCATTGACCGTGCTCATGTACTCGCAAAAGATGATGATCTTGTCTTCGGCCTGTAGGCTCTCAACCGTTTCTATCAGGAACGGTGTTTTAAGCGTTTCAAGACACTGGCGCAGCTTAGTGATCTTAGGCATGGCCATAAGGCTCATGTCATCGTAAATCTCTTTGTAGGCAGCCAAGCCTTCGCTAGGTGAGATATAGCGCACCGAGTGCGTTTTGGCGCCAAGGTCGAGCACGTCCTTTCGCCTGCGCAGCATCCAACCGCCCAAGGCACGGGCTAATGCAGCTCGACGATCACGGGATCCAGTGAATTCTTTGCGGAACTCCTTCAGCTCCATATGGCCAAGTGAGTGGCCCGTCAAACGCAAAAGCGTGTGCAACTCAATTTCACGATTCAGAAGCGGTGTACCGGTCACCACATAGCGCTTCGGAATACGCGTGGCCATCACAAAGGCATTGCGTGTACGCCCAGATTTATGCTCCTTCAGGTAATGCGCTTCATCAATAGCCATGGCCCCGAACGCCAACCCGACTTCTCGTACCAGGCCACCCAATCGTTCGTAGTTCGCAATGACCCACTGACAGCCGTATAACGTCGAGATTCGATCATCCCCTGCAAAGCCGACAATAGCATCGGGGTACACGGCATGGATCTCACGCTCCCAGTTGATACGCAGAGAGGCGGGACAGACAATAAGCACTCTTCCCTGCCCTGCTGCCAGGCGAGCACCCACAACTGTCTGGCGTGTCTTGCCCAGACCCATATCGTCGCCTAAGCATGCTCCTGTCTGCCCAGCAAGGTGACGTACCCCTTCGATCTGATAGTCTCGTAAGCCCGCGCCCACAGCAGCAGCGGCCAGCACAGCCTCATCGATGTCAACTGAACTACTTTGTTCCAGGTCAGCAGACAAAAAACCCGCGCCGTCTACATCTTGACCAGGACTGCCATCTCCTCGCTCAGGTGTTGCAGCAGGAACCTGAATGGGAGATTCGTCAGCATTCGGTGATACCAGCTCTTCGAGTACGACGGGCTGCTCATGCACGAACGAAAATTCAGGGGCCACGCCTGCCAGGTCACGGAGCATCTTCTGGATGTGAGCTACGTCACCACGTACTTGCCACGCTGCAGCGGGTTTATGAAATCTCCCCTGTAGCGCACGCATGGCACGCACGCACAGCCCATCGTACGAAAAGCTGACGGCATGTTGGCCATGGTTGAGGTCGCCTCTGGCCAGCTCAAAAATTTGGACGTCGAGCAGTTGGGTAAAGTAATCAGGCTCGGGTGCCCTTATAGCTGCTTTTAATAGCGCAGCAACCCCGTCAAACTCAACATGCTCACGCAGATAGAGCGCTTCTAACCAAGCCAGGGCATGGTCCGCGTTAGCCTGCTCCAATACCCACATTCGCCGTCCTGGACACCACCATGCTCCAGCTTTGGACAACCGGGCAGCCATTCCTGAAATATTGAACAGCTGTAGCCCAAGCCTACGACCGTCAAAAACGGCTTGAATCAGTAACTCAGGGGCCTTGAGGGAGATTGGCGCAATACTCAATGGCAGCACCTAAAACGCCGAAAACGAAGCAACAGCCATAGCAATCAAACCGAGGGCTGAAGTAACACCACCAATACTGAAAGAGAAGAGCCCTAAATCACTGCCATGCATGCTTAGCCCATAGATTAGGGCAAGAGCACCTATTGAAAAAACAATCGCAGATATCCCAAAAATTAACATTTTTAAGGCTCCAGGCACCAATTAAGAAGAGACTTCGCCAACATCTTGGCGCTGTCTTTCAATATTTGTTTTTTTCCAGCAATTTAAGCTAACTTCTTCAACAATCTTGTCTAAATCAAAATTCGTCACCACCTCGCCGCTATCAAGTCTTTTCCGAACTAAGACTTCAACTTGTGGATGGATACGTATTGCTTTCCTTATCCTTCTTTTCTCTGCCGGTTGATTAGGGTCTGGAACCCAAAAAATATATACGAGACTTGCAATTAAAGCGATTACAGCTAAAAAAACAACTATCCAAAATAATGCGTCCTGCATAGCTGCATAATTCATATTGAACCCTTTAGAGCACTATCAGGTTGGAGAACGATTCTTGTGCTTGTGTTATCAAGTACGGTATCCAGCATCTCGGGTGAGATCGCTTGTGTGGCACAATTTGTTTTATGAAGCTGCTTGGCAAGCGCAATGCCTCGATGATCTCTTACAGCTCCCTCCCTTTCCCGCTCAGATTTATAGACTAAATTTAATTCGAAAACCTCTCCGTCCAATTGAATGCCACGCGTCCTCAATTCAGAAATATTCTGCTCCGCAATCCAGAGAGCAACGCCCTTCCACTTACACCAACCGATAACCTCATTCAATATTTCCTTATCGAGATGGAGGGCATGATCAATAACAATCGTTTTGGTTTTTTTTGGATCTGGCCACAGCCAGTTTTCAATGGGGTTCACCAAGGGATCGAGTAGCAAGATGCCCTCCCCGGTAAATACAGAAGCAATCAATTTAGATTTACCCACACCTGTTTTGCCCGTAATGAGAATTACGTCATATTTAGGCTTCATCACCTCTTCCTCTTTTTAGTGAATCGGGACCATTCCCGCGCAAGCACCCTGCTGGTACCAGGGCGCCTGCCTCCCACTCAAACACTCGATTCTCTTTCCCTTTCAAGCAGATACAGAAAACGCACAATCGGAACCACAACCGCTAAGATTAACGAACACAAGGCCAAGAAAAGAAAGCCGCCATTGATTTCAATCTCAAGAACACTATTGAATACGTAACAAATCACAACTACTGTCATTGTTAACACTGACACCTGCGTAACAAGCCACGCCAACTTTACTTGCATATTTCCTCCGTTTCTGTAGACCAGGCCACTGTTTTACTGATCAAGCGGGCACATCCTCATCCAACGATGCCTCCTGATCACGGGCTGACGAAGGTCGGTTTGCTTGTTTGTAGGTGATCGACTCAATACGAGTGAGCTGCAGGGCTACATCCTCAGCAACGATCTTGATGACTTGTACCTCGGCATTCGTGGTCTCATCTTTGGCAAAGAAATCCCGCTCCTCTCCAATTACCAGTACGCGAGCTCCCTTGCGCAAGAACTGTGCACACGCCTCGGCCTTGCTGCCGTAGATCTCGACCTCGCGCCAGAAGCCCCCAATCTGCCCAACTTCGCCGGTGGCCTGGTCCACCCCATAACGCCCAAAATACACACGCATACTGCACACACTAAACTCTTCCCCCGAATTGTTCTTACGAGGAATACGTTTCAAGGTGGGTGAGTCGCCCAGGTTGCCCTTACCAATAAACAAGTTCTGCATATCAACTCCTTTCGGTGAAAAACAAACGACTTGACCATATGGTCGGATTGCCCTGCGTTAACTGGATCACGCCCTACTTCGACTCGGAATTGGCCTAGCAAAAGTGGGCACTTTGCGTTGCTGGCTCAATAACTTCAGTTCACGTACGAGCCCGCGCAATTTGAGGTGTTGCGAATTGAATTCTTGTGCCTGGGCATTGGCGTGCTCGTACCACTGCCGCAGCACGGTCGGTAAGACTGAATATCTTGCATGCGCCTCTTCCCATGACAGATGCTTTCTTGTGCCAATCTCTCGCCAACGCAGAGCCATATAGCCATCCGCTTTACGACGGTGCTCGGCCAGATACATGGAATAGCCAGCCACTTTCTTTGTGGCAGCACAGAGAGCGACCATGTCTGCCTCAACCTGGTCAACTTGCGTAAGATGGTGGCGCAGCGTCTGGGCGGTGCCCCTACCCGTAAAGGGCTTTGTGTCAATCACGCTCTGACACGTTTCGTTCTCCAAGGTCCCCCTTGCCCACTCAACTACATTGACACGTTGACTTCGAGTCTGCTTTGCCATTCATTTACCCTTTCTTCACAAAACCCTTTCTTCACACCAAATCAGAATCGGCATCCTGATACTCATCGGCTGCGCGCTTTGCTTCAGCTTCAGCCAGTTGCACACCAACTGACTGCAACAGGTTCCTTTCCTTCTCAGTCAATGTGTACCGGCGTCGAGAGTGCCGTGGTTGCAGCTTGGCGGTGAACACATCGGCAGGCACCATGCCGAATACTTCGCGCACGAACTCTACCCGCTGCTTGCCTTCTTCTGAAGCATGTTCCGTAATGAAGTCCAGTCGGGACAGCGCATTAATATCTGGCTGCATGAGCCAACGTGAAAACCTGGCGACTTCATTGAATACGCGACGGATAAAGCGAGTCATTTCCGTGATTGAGCGGCGCATCTGCTGATCGCTTAAGAGCGTCTTGCGGCCCAGGGTCTTTTGCAAACGGATGAAGTAGTCGTAATCAACAATCAAGCGGCTGATGCTGTATCCGTAGGGAGATCGGAACCCCAGCTGCAAAGACTGCGGTTGTGCAGACTTCAGGACGGAATAACTCAACCCTCGTTGCTGCTGACTAGACAGCAAAGTCTCGGCAGCCTTGATCTCCTCTTGCAGCCGCTCATTCACTTCTTCCATGGATTGCTCATGACGCAGCAAAGACCAATCGGCATAGGGATTGTCATTGCCCGTTAGCAGCCATAAGCTGCGCAACGAACTGGCGACACGGCGACCACCCACAATAGGTGCCACATCCGAGCCAGGCTCACGAACTCGCCCCATAAACAACCTGAACGCTTCTTTGGTATGCAAGGTCATCAGATCGTCTTCTGAATCAACCAGTGAGCCCAGGTCATCCATAGCGAAGAACTCAGCAGGCTTAACGTCGGGATCAGACCCCTTGCGTGTGTGGAACTTGGCCTGCATACGAGCCAATTGATCTTTGCGATCTTCCAGTTCGATATACCGTTCATAAAGAGGATCATCCTCATGCATCGGACCTGCCATATACGCAGCCAGCAAAGCTTCTTCGCCGGTAATCGAATACCCATCGGTGAATGGGGAGTTCTCCTCCGTAGAGAACCCAATAAGAGACTTGGGTGCGGGAATGGCAGCGGGCTTGTCGCCGGACTTGAGTCGTGGCTGCTTATCAGTCGAAGTAGGCATAGGTAGTCACTGAGAAGAGAAAAATGAATGGGTGGTGATGGACATCATCAGATCGTCGAACCCTTGAAATCTGCCAGCGGTGTTGCGTTGACAGCATCCAGAAACGGGAACGTATTGGCACGAAATCCAGGTAACATGCCGCTCAAAGGGTCTTGATTGAGGAACTCCAACAAGGCGTCACTGTTGACTGTGACCAAGGTGCGGTAATTGGGCTGAGGCATGACATTAATAAGTCCCATCGTCTCCAATCGCTCTAAGGCGCGTTGAACTTGACGACGGTTGATTTGACCTAACAATGAGTCCAAAGCCATCTTGGTAGCGGACGTCCGAACTCGGCGCTCATCTCCGTGGTCTTGTAGCAGTACATGAAGAACCAGGGCATCGCTGTATTTCTGTAGTCTATGCAGAAGATGGATAAACAATTGTTCGTTGGTCATTAATACGATCTCCTGAATGTGTTCTGTTAAGTGGCCCAAAACGGGCCACCTCCCACACTGTGTGCGGTGGCCCAAAATGGGCTACCTCCCAACTGTTGGGGATTAGGACAAAATGTCCTACTGAATGAAGTTCTGGTCAGCCAGGTCCTCATGACTGCTTCCTCATGGCTTGCACTTGCTGGCGCAACTGGGCAAAAGCCTCCTCTTTTGTCATTGGAGGCAGAGAAGTCGTTAGGTTTGTATTGAGCGCCTTGATGTGCTCTTGGACGGCGTCCTGCGCATGTCGATTTTGTTCACGCTGGCTCGCGATGCTTTGTGCATACGCCAGATGCACACGCCCCGATTCCAAGCCAACACGCAGCGAATGCAAGTAACCAGGAGGATTTGCGATTTGCTTACCTGGATTGCGCAACTGGCCTTCCAGTTCATCCAGTAAACACTGACGATGTTCGGGTTTAGCTGTGGCCAGCACTTTCCGTACAGCCTCATGCCATTGCTTGCCAAGCACACTGGGTAGGCTGATATCAACCTCGTCGTTTTGAAAATTCAAATCATCACGACGACAACCCGCTATCTCGGCCAGTGCCTTGGACTTATCCCCTGCAGACGCCGTGGTGATGGCGGGTCTTGTAGTTGTTTGAAGAGATATTGTTGTATTGTTGTTTCGCGGTTTGGGCAGCTTAGTTTCGCGTTTTGGGCAAGTTAGTTTTGCGGTTTGGGCATCAAGTTTCGCGGTTTGGGCAACTGGGCGAGTTGTGAGGTCGCTTGCTTTTGTGAGTTGTCCACAAGCTGCACCAGGACTGACTGAGGCCTGAGCAAAGAGACGTCCAGGATTCATACTGGCAGGGTCACGCAGCGCGTGCTGGAGGGTATCGTTTGCCCGTGCTGCGCCAGCACTATCCAAATCAAACAGCGGCCTTTGTGACTGTGTGCCAGCTCCAAATAATTTGCTTGATCGTGATGGCGCAGGCTTCTGCCCATTCACAGGGTCAGGTTTGGATGCCGATGTCAGTTTCGGTGTAGCAGCAATGGGTGGCTGATCAGTAGACTCAGACTTGAGGGGGTACTGCTCCTGACCGTGCAATAAAGGGCATAAGGCCAACAAGTTAATGCGTATGCGATTACCTGCCTCCTGGAGTAAACCCATTTGTTTCAGGCGATCACGGGCATTGCGTTGTGTTTTACTGGTCAAGCATAGAGCGTTACGAATCGCCTGTTGAGACAGCGTAAATTCACCTTCGATGCTTCGGCTGTAAGTAAGAACATGCCGTTGCTGAATCAGCAGATACGATAGGTACAAGCCAGAGGCCACATTGCCCGCAATATCCGCCAATGGCCGATAGAAGCTCACGTAGCGTTTCAGCAATGGTGCGAGTTGCGCCCAGTTTGCTTTCTGATCAACAACTGAGATCCCCAGGCAAGAAGCGAGACGATCAAGGTTGATACGATAGTGGAGCTTGGCCGGTCTACCAGCCAACTTTTCCTGGATCAGCGAATGTTGAACGAGCAAGAGACGAGCGCTCTCCTGCTCTCGGGTGGTCAATCCCGTTGCTTGCGTACACTGTTTTGCCGTCAGAAAGAACCAGCCATCACGATTTTTATAGTGAACGGCAGTATGCCGAGCCCAATAGAGCGCATGCCCCAAAAACAAAGCAGCTTTGAAATTGCCCAGCGTTTCAGCCAGGTTTGGGTAGTACTGCACAAACCCTTGGCTGGTGAGCAACTGCATAGCCTCATCAATTAGAGACGCCGTTGTTGTATCGGTGTTTAATGCGGCACCCATAGCCATCTCATCCGTATCGCTTGGAAAGAACGGGTTGTGACGACGATGAGCCTTGTTGTTTATGAACCTCCTCGAGCGAGTTGGCCAAAGAAGCGGACGCTTGGAGAATGGCATCTGCGACAACATTCAGATGCAAGCGGTATTCCGGTACACGACCTGGTCCGGACTGTTCACTTAGCATGCCCAATGAGATCAAATCTCGTCGGCATGTCCGCTGCTGAGAGGCAGTAATCCCTGTGACCTGATGACACTGCGTCGCTGATAGTCGAAACACATAATCATCCTCCTGGAACTCCTCAGGCTTAGCTTGAGCAACCCGTTCCAACACAGACGAAAGCCATAAGCCCGTGATGACATTGCCCGTAATGTCGACATACAGACGATGAAAGCTGATTGGCGTTTGCCCCATCAAATTCAACAGCGCCGCCTGCGCTAGAAAGTCTTCCCTTGGCGCGTCTTTACTGTTCTGAGAGTCACCGACATGAGGAGACGGTAAGGCCCACTCGCCCTGAGCCTGACCGCAGTAATCACGCTCTGACGCAGGGACAGTCGCCGGATGTAACGCAGTTGTAGAAGTACTTGGCATAGTCATAATTTCGTCCATGTGGCTTTATCCTTGCAGCGGTGGCGTCGTCGGCTTTATTTCCAAACCAAGCTCATCATCTTCAGCAAACTCGACAATGGTTTGCTGGAGTACACTGATTCGCAGCTCAGGAAACTGTTGGTGTAAGGCGTAGATTCGGTCTCGGCAGGGTTTATCAGACATCGATTGCTGAATATCGAACCAGGCTCGATGGATGGCATCACGCACAGCGACTGGAGGTAGGGCTGTACGGCCACCGGGCTCCCCTCCCGGTCTGAGCTGTGCGCGCAAGTCCCGATACTCCTCGTGGGACAACTTGAAATACGCACACACCATCCGACGCGAAGCGCCATGAATCACGAAGTATTCGCGTAACTTGGCGTGTTCACGACGCATATCGAGCAGATGTAGCCCCTTGCTAATGACCTGCTCAGACAGTGAAAACCACATTTCCTGTGGTGAGTTGGCCAGATTCGTGATGTCCCGAGTAGTCCGGTAACGCAGATCATCAAGAAACTCGGGGGAGTAGCCTGCACGCAGCAGAGAGTCCATGTGCCCGCCATCGATTTGCTCAATAATGTGGGCTAGTAACATGCGCCGTAGAACAGGACATTGAATAGGAATCTTATTCATGAAATTTCCTCCGTCACATCCGGCATGAACAAGGGCATAAACCCGTCCAGTTGGCGCTCTGGGTAACGAGTACGAACCCGTTCCATTTCTGTGAGCAGACGAGTCACCAACGGCCCCAATTGCTCATGCCGCAATACCAGGCTCACGCTTTGGAGCGAGACATGGTCGAATGCCTCGCCCAGTAACTCCAGCGCTCCTTCCTGAAACTGCTCCTCGCCCTGCTCCCAAAGCTGTTTCCAAGCAATGGTGAAGCCATCGGCTTCGTGTGGAATGAGCTGCGTAAATCGACGATCAAGCTGACCGGTGAGACTGATCAGGATTTTCCAGAGGGCTCTGCGATAAATGACCAATTCTGGCTCCAGCTCAATCCCATCGACATATCCAATACCTTGGGCAGGGAAGTCCAGATAAAAGCCAAAGATGTGATGTGGCTGATCGCTTTTAAAAAGCACATCAGACATATCGATCAGACTTTGAAACTCTCCTAACACCGTAAATATCGGTTGTGGATCAAATCCTTCGCTCTCCCCGCTCATAATCACGCTCTGCGAAACCGATGGGGAGACTGGTAGGAAGGCACCGCCAGAACTGTCGGGCTTACTCATAGGAGCAGGCACACTGGCCAACATTCGACCTAGCGGAGGTTGCGTTGGAGTTTGCTTTATTGACGGTTCAGGAACAGCGGACGATTGGCCTACGGAGGTTGAAACTGTCGCCTCAATCAACGTAAGGGTTTCAACCGCCATACGTGGGTTAGCTTCCAAAGCCTGAGCCATGGCTAATAACTTATCGGGAATCACTTCCAAAGCCGCAGCAACCGCTATGGTGACCTCTTCGAGTAGTTGCTCCACTTGTAAAAGTGCAGGTACATCCCGATCGCTGACCTCTTCCGCACTAGTACGGTTACTCAATTGACGGGCAGCGGATTGCTGGCTAAGTAACGCGGCATACTTGTGCAGGATTGTTTGTAATGCTGTTTCAGCAATAGGCTGTTGGTTGAATTTGTCAGCTAGTTTTAAAAGCTGTGTTACACGAGGTTTAAGAACCAGATTAACGTCACTAATTTTGAGCCAAGGACCTATTGGAGCTAAATACTCCACAGCGAAAAGGAAGTTTTGCAGCATGCTCATGCCGAAATTCAGGCCACTGGCCTGGCGCAACTCTCGGTTCAATTCTGTAGTCGAAAGTGTTTTGCCCGATTCCTTCTCAAAATGCTCCTTAAACGACAGCACTCCCTGGGCTTTTTCCCAAAACGAAATGTCGCCACGCTGCTCGTTTTCAGCCAGGTGCGCCGCAATAGTCGGAGCATCCCCTTTCCAGACCTTGACGATAACCGTCAGGCGTGCGAAGCGTTGGTCACCCTCTTCGTAAAGCTCTTTCGCAATACGCAGCCGTGTATTTCCTCCACCGTAAACCATATAGCGCGGCTGACCAGGACGCCTAGTAACGCTGATATGGTTCAAGATGCCATTGGCCCGAATCGACGCCTTGATCTCGTCATAGAGTGGGTTAATTTCGGTACGCGGATCAAATTCGTACCGATCAATATCGGTAATCGCCAAATTTGAGATACTGCCATCGACCACATCCATGGGCGTCATAGCTCCCATGGCATTTAGTGGTGGAGGCGTACCCATCAGGGAGCGTTTTGCAATGTCTTGATAGTTCGATTTTTTTGAGGACACGGGACTGGTCTCTCTTGATGTTGAGCCCAACTCAGCGTTCATGCGCAACTGCGCGGCACGCTGACTGGCGGTCAGCAATTCCGGAGTTTTAGACATGGCACGCTCTACGAGTTAGTCGTTAGCGGGCTGTCTGGCTCTTCAGACGTGGAGATAGGGACATGCAATGCCGCTAGCGCGGGAGCTAACTCATTGCGGTGATTGGGAGTGAATTTATTGCTCAGATTGGGGATCAATTCCCATAGCAAACTGTGCATGTGATCGCCTGCCCTGACCGGATCAATCCAGTGAGCCGGGACTTGAGCGGTAGCGGCTTTTTTGTACGCGACCGCTTGTGGAATCTGGGTGGCCAGCACGGTGACACGCCCGCTCATTTCAATGAACTGATTGCGGATTAGGCTGGACATGGTGCGGCTATCGACGGTATTTTCGGTGCGATTTATCACGCACTGAATGGCGGGCACCTTGTAGCCAAGATTGGAGGCAGATTCGTGACGAGCCACCAGTTTAATCGTGCCGTCAACAAACTCACGGGCCGACAGAACATCAGGGGCTACAGGAGCGAGAAGCACATCCGCCGCATTGACGGCGGCGTCTTGTAGGTGGCCCACTGCCCCTTGGGTATCGATGATGCAGACGTCGTACTGAGCACGAATATCCGGGTTACTTAGGGCCATCCGAATACGCACCAGGCGATCAAGCTGATTAGACAACCAGATTTGAAGGGGGCTGTCGTCACGCTGAGTGTCGGAGCACACAATATGCAAGAAACCGCCCTGCACATTCAAACTTGAACGATCACTCTCAAATTCAGCAGGTGGAAATTCGACGTGACTAATGCAGTCCGTGGTGAGTGCTCCCGACATCACCATTTGCGTTAAGCCATGAGGAGCTTGATGAGCCAGTTTGTAATAGCGTGTTAGAGATGGCTGAATATCCGCATCAATTAAAAGAACGCGATATCCGAAATCAGCAAGCAATCCGCCCAAATTGGCAGTTAATGTGGTTTTGCCAACGCCACCTTTAGTGGCAACAGTTGTGAATGTAAGCATTAAAAAACCTCGTTGAAAAACCAACGAAATCTCTGCTTAAATTACTGTATAAAAAACTCTAATTAACAGGCGACTTAACATAAAGCCACATTATGCGATAATTGCCAGCGAACTAAACAAGAGGTCTTTATTTGTCCCACACAGCAATCTCGCGGGACCTTCAAGCAACTGATTTTCAAGCAAAAAAGCATTCAATACAGTCAAAATCCGGCCGCCTGTCGTTGCTTCGGTGCACCGGCCACCTGCACCCATAAGGTCTACACCCAATCCTGGGCAATGCGCGCTTTCAGTTCCCTTATATCGGATTGATTGCCCCTAGGGCTGGGCTCGATGTGTTTTGTGGCATGAGTGTAGCCACCACAAGCACGCCAAGCACAGCCGCTCAAGATCAACCCGCCACACATACAGAGCGGTGTAGGACGACGGAACGAACGCAAGCCCTATCCCTGATCGCCCGAGCCCGCAGCCAGCACACTGGTTCTGGTCATCTCGTTGCTTGCGACTGAGATGGCCTTTTACTGCACTACTAGCTCAACTCGTCTATTGCGCGCGCGCCCTTTTTCGTCTGCATTGCTTGCTACCGGAGAAAAAGATGCGACACCTTTAGCCAGCAAGTTTTCCGCCTTAACACCATATGAAGTATGTAAAGCCTGAACAACTGCCTGAGCTCTACTCTGCGACAAAGTCAGATTGGCATCAAGCGAACCTTGATTATCCGTATGGCCCACCACATATACTTTTAGGTCTGGATGGCTAGAGAGCAATTTAGCCATTTCTGATAAGGCCGTATCCGATTCTGGTTTTATCTCCGCTTTAGCGCTATCGAAGTAAATTCCTGGAACCGTGACATACCCTTGGCGTTCGAGTGATTGTTGCAACTCGTCCGCTTGTAGCACTTTAATTTGATCCAGTTCCAATTGGGCACCTTCTACGATTTCCTGATAGAGATAGGTCCTGTTATTGGACGCATCATCCACCACATGCAGAAAAACGTAGACCTCTCCTGCCTCATCACTACGACGGGTGAGCAAAACACGCTCACTTGAACTACCAAAGACCGCATCGCCAAATGCAGTAGGTCGAACGCGTCCCTCAAGGGAAATAAAGGGCATCATATCCGGACCACACGTCTCTGGGCCATGGCAGGCAAACAGCGTTTCAAACCCGCCTTGCTGCAGCGCTTCCTCGTAATTTCGCAGAACCTCCAATGCTGAATGCTCACCCGGAATCCGGTAAGCGATGCGAGTGACCTTACCCTCCAATTCAAGCAATTGCCCCGGTGCTTTCTTGTCCTTAATGATTCCCGCAGGCAACACGGCGGCATCGTAGTTTTTTCTCAAATAGTTGCGAATCTCTGCCTCTGGGAATCGACTCAAAAGCGGATGATCGCTAGAACCTTTGACGTCAGCGGCAAAAACAGCTGGCGTATCCACTATCAGCAACACCAGAAACACGAAAGATAAAATTGTCTTTAACATATATTTAAATTATAAAAATAAACCGCTATTTATTACTATTTACACTCTTATTTTTTGATTCTTGGTTTTTATTATCATTACTGTTTTTTGTTGTTAAATTTCCCGCAATGCACGTCGGACTTCGCCACATTTTGCGGGATTGGTGAGTTCAAAATCCGTCACTAAACGCGTCTTTGGATCGTAGGACATCGTTAACTGACAGGGACGGAGTATGTCTCTGTCCTCATAAATAATACCTGTCGTCATTCCTGGTCGATCCAAGTTATGGTATGCGTAAGTATCTGCCTCCACGGTGACTCGTTGGTAGTAGGAAAGATTCCACTTATAGGCAGGCTCTCCATTCAAAACGGTTTCAACTTCCCCGCTACGACCAAAAGCATCACGATATTTTTCTATGCTCTCCCCCCTTACCATCGGTTTTTCTATAAGCTGAATACCTAACGCGGAGCCTATTTCAGCAGCACAGCCACCAAGACTTATCAGGGTTAAAAACGAAATAATTAATTTTATGATGTGTGTCATTTTATATAAAGAGATACAAATTGTATTAAACGATCAGCTTGGCATAATTCCAAAAGCCATGCGTTTTTAACACACATTCTGCAAGCTCAGGCTTAAAATTTTTCTCTTTTCCAAAGCATGCTCGATAAAAAAACTCTAAGAGAATCTGCACTCTTTTTCACTCATAGCCATGTTGCAAGGCTATGACGGAACGCCTGGCTAAGCACTCAACGACTCAGCCCATATCCATTAAGCCTCCACAATCGCCATAGTCGTTTTAATACGCAACTGTGTACGGCAAGCCCCTTCTTTTAAACGCAAGGTCAAAAGTATCTGGGTTGTTTGCCTTCTAGAGGGAAGCGGACACCCACTGCATACGGCGTGTAGTGATTTACTCGTAACTAGCATTGAACAATCCCACATGGAGGGAACGGTCTGTGCCCAGTACAGAGAGAAACAATGACTTCCGGTGCCCCAGCCGTTCTGAGTACACGTCAAATCCCGACAAGGAAAGCACCATAAGGTTGGGGCACAGACCCAAGCCGACAAGGGCAACCGCCCTGAGCCTTGCGTGCAAAGCGCAAGACCAGCCATGCGCGACAGTTCTGGCGAATCTGAGCACGGCCGGAGCAACACCATTCTATCGGGACCTGTACCCTGCTCCGTCGATCCTGCTACGCAGACCGGCCCGCCAATAGTCGTTTTTTCAGCGCCATGTGATGTCGCGTTTGAGCCGCCGTAATCCTCACAAAGCAACTAACAGCCAATTATCGCCCCCCATGTGATCTGTGTTTTGCCACAGCCGCGTAATAAATCAGAGGCCTAATTAGTTTTGTTACATGCCGACGCGGCCCGCTGCATGCCTTGTGTTCGCGCGGCCAAGCTTGATGGATCCCTCATAGCGGTATTGGGGATCAGGTTTCCTTCCCGGTTAAACCAAAAATAAACGCCTGCAAACCAGAATGAAGCCTTTTGTTGCATCACTCTAACATTTACTAACGCAGGGTGCAGTCGGCAGGGATGGAAAACAAGATGGGAATGCAAACGGGGATCTCGAGACAGGGTCCCAACCGAATTGAACTCTATTGTTTGGGAACCTTTCGTTTATTGATCGACGGGCAGGACCGCAGTCACCTGTTAAGTTATGACAAGGTCAAGCTGCTGCTCGCTCTTTTGGTGCTGGCACAGGGCCAGGCAATAGCACGAGTCAAGCTGGCCGATATGCTCTGGCCCGAGAGCGACCCCGAGCAGGGGCGCGCTCGGGTGCGCCATGCCTTGTATGTGTTGCGTCAGGCATTGGCCCCCCTGTCCAAGGTGCTGCTCAGCTCCACGGCAAGCCTGACACTGGAGTCCGATACCGTCTGGAGTGACGTTCTGTACATAGGCAGTTCCACGGCGACCGAGCTGGACGAAGCGCGCAACAAACTAAGCCTGTACCAAGGTCCATTTCTGGAGGGCCTTAAATTGCCCGGTAGTGACAGTTTGATGAGCTGGCACAACAACTGGAATGCACGCCTGGACATCGAGCTGGCGCAATGCCGACACCATCTGATCAAGGCATTGATGGCCAGCGAACAGCAGCAGGCAGCCCTGGCGTATGCCAAAACCTGGGTCAATCTGTGGCCTGAGGATGAATCCTGCCACCGCTTACTTATCCGACTTTTGGTGCAGGACAATGATCATGACGCGGCCATGCTGGCCTATCAGCAATGCTGTGATGTGCTCCAGCAGCGTCTGGGTGTACAACCTGACGCACAGACGCGCGCTTTGCTGGGCACCGGTGTTAACGCAGCGCCCGCCTTACATGGGCCGTCCGATCCCGAAGGCTACCACTTTCGGGCCATGGCTACGGTAGCCATTGCGATTGGCTGGCGCCCCAACCCGGACAGCGGCGACGATCCCATGGAGACGGATTACGAAACCAGAACCTTTCTCCTGCGCGAAACGCATGAGCGTGTGGTGCGCTGTGCTCGCGAACACGGGGCCTGGATAGAACAGGAACATAACGCCACCTTGCTGGCGCATTTCGGCTACCCCGCCATCAATGAGCGTCCCGTGGCCCCTGCCCTGACCCTGGCGCGCACGCTGGCCGGTCTCAGCCGGCCAGCCCAAGTCAGTCTTGGCCTGGCCGTTCATGCTGATGTACTGCCCATTGATCCGACCACGCCCATCAACGCACACCATTTGCTCTGCCAATCCGTCATTTCCCTGGCCTGGCAAGCAGACAATGGGGCGGTCTTGCTCAGCAGTCAGGCGGCTGCACGCCTGTCGTCCTGGTCTCTGGAGGCCTTGCCATCAGGCAAAGAACCATCCTCATACCAGTTACGCCTGAGCGAAACCGCCACCGATACCGGCCGCATTCACGGACGGCTGCGCGAGTTCGATATTCTGCTTCAATACTGGAGCGGTCGTCTTAGCGCGGCGCCACGCATGCTGTTGCTGCATGGTCATACCGGAATGGGCAAGACTAAGCTGCTGCGTTCGCTGCAGGACTATGTGCGCAATGTGGAAGGTGCCGTCGTGGCGCTGCAGACCCAGGAAAATGATGTACGCAACCCTTACGCGCCGGTACTGCGCTGGCTGCAAAAAGAGCTGCGATATGTCACACCGAATACCGCCGACACCCGTAACGGCGAGCAGGACGCGCAGCTACATCAACGATTGATGGCCCAGTACGACCTGAGCGTTGCGCAGGCCGATATTCTGCATCAGACCTTGATTGAACCGTCCACACTCGGCCAGAGCGTAGTGCGTGAACAAACGCAACACGTCTTGCTGGCCCTGTTGCACGCGCTTTGTCGGAACCAGACCTTGTTGCTGACCTGGGAGGACTTGCACTGGTGTGATGCCGCCAGCCTACAATTGTTGCAGCGTCTGCTGGCAGGCGAGGAGCGGCTGCGCATCGTGGCCACCTCTCGCCAGGCCTTGCCCGAGTCCTGGCCTGTCCTGCCCTTGCGGATTGGCGCACTCGCCCACCAGGACATGAATGAACTGATCAGTCAGCGCAGCCGCTCGATCAAGCTGCCTCGCGATATTCGCACGCACATCATCGAGCACAGTGAAGGCAGCCCCATGCTGGCACGCGAACTGCTGCACTTATATCAGCTCGGTCAGGACCTGACCCTGGTGCCGCGCTTGCTGGACCAGTGCGCCGCCCATTTGCGCCGCCTGACGCCGCTCCAACGCGAACTGGCCTACTTGGCAGCCCTGCTGCCCGATATTGACGAGCGCCTTGCCAGCCGTTTGCTGGAGCAACCCCAATCGACCATCCGTACCGCTTTGCAGATCCTGGAGCAGCATGAATGGTTGATGTCCACCGAGCAATCCCGCTGGCGCTGCCCCGATATACTGGGCAACTGTCTGCGCCAGCTCATTATCCGTCCCGAGCGCGAACGACTCGGACGACGGCTGGCCGAGCATATGGTCGAGCATAATCACGCGCCATCGGCTATTGCCACCCTACTGGGGCAAGTTCGCTACCAGGATACGGTCCAGTGGTGGCAACGCGCCATCGAGCACGCACTCGAACACGGCCAGTTACAGGAAGCCGAGCGCTACCTGTCACAGGCTTTACGCAGCCGGCGCTTCATCGCCGATCCCACCGTGCATTCACAAACCAGTTTTGCACTGCACCTGACTAAAGCCTCCTTAAGCACCGCGGCCACGGGCCCGGGCTCTCCCCGTTCGGTAGAAGCCTTCGAGCAGGTCAACGAGCTCAGGGACCCTGAAGAGCCCCTGACCTTGCTGGCCAGCCTGTGGGGCGAATGGTTGACCCGTCACAATCGCGGACAATTGGACGGTTCCTTGCCGATTGCCGAAAAAGTACTGCGCTTGTCCCAGGATCAACTCAACGAGGCTTGGCAAGGCTGGGCCTGGTACGCATTGGCCCAGCATCGCCTGTGGCGGGGCGATCCGGTACAGGCAGAAACGTTGCTGGTGCGGGCCCTGCCGTTGATCGGCATGTCGGCCGAACCCCAGGATGCCCAGGCCCTGCCATCCCAGAAGCCCTCGCAGGCGCTGGCCTATGCCTCGTTGGGATTGTGTCAGGCCTTACAAGGCCATTTTTCCACTGGTTTGCAAAATGCCCGCCACGCCATCACCCTGGCCAGCTACCACCATCATCCTTTGGCGGGCGCCATTGCCTCCCGGCTACATCTGATGCGTATTTACTACCTGGCCGGAAATCTGCAGGAAATGACTCAGGAGAGTTTGGCGTTGACTGGAACGCAGTCACCGGCCAAGCCCGATACGGTCTGGATTGCACTGGCGCAGATGCATCAATTACTACCCGCTGTGCTACAGACCCGCAACGCGGACCTGATTGAGCCCATGCAGGCCGCGATCGAACGTATACGCATGGATATGCCTGTTGCTGTGGAAGGACAACTGTGCATGCTAGCTCGCGCCCTGCTTAGCCTGGCGCGCGACGACGCCGCGTTTGCCGTATTGGCCGAAGCCGAACAGATCAGCGAACAACACGGTTCCGTGCTGATGCTTCCAGAAATACAGTGTCTGCGCGGCGATATCTGGCTACAGCGCCAATGCCCGGACCTGGCCAGCCAACACTGGCAGCAGGCCCGGGAAAGCATGGACCAGCATGGGCTGCTGGCCTACCAGCACTGGCTTAACGATCGCCAGGCACTAATTCCGGGTTGACCCGCAAGGCCTGGGCAATCTGCCCGGCCACGATGCGGGCTTGTTCGCGGCTGTCATAAACCGGGCTTTGCACCCGGTACAGATCTTTGCGTCCCGGACGAGGCAAGGGAATCTGCACGGCGTCAATCCCCAGCGCATCCAATTGCTCCACGGCAGCGCGGGGATCGGCAAACACCCCCACCTGAACACGCCAGCCCTGCTGCGACCGCTCCTGAGCCGGCGTCGCTAATGAGGCCGCCACTTGCTCGGGCGCAGGTTTGGCGGCCCGTTTTGAAGCGGGCTGAACAGCCTGCTTTTGCGGTGCCGGTGCAGTCGGGGCCGAATCGGGCGGCAATGGTCCCTCCTTCTGAAACACCGTTACTGGCGAACGCCAGCACTGGGTCACAATGCGCTCGGGCACCAGATCCTGCGTCCAGCTCGGTTGCGCCATCGGACTGCTCACGCCGGACTGCGCCTCGCGCAGGGTCAGCAATTGCTCGTTGATCTGAGCCTGTCGGGCCTGAATGCGATGCAACTGGTTCACGTTATCCACCAGATTACGTTGCCCCTGCAAACGCCAGTTCAAGACCAGCCACTGTACGCCGGCATCGATCAGACGCTCTTCTTGCTGCGGGAAGTCGCTGGCCTGGAAACGGTGCTCACCACTGCTGAACTCGTGCAAAAAGTCGATAAAGCCTTCTGCGCCCGGATAGACCCGCTCCAGCACAAAGCCTGGAAACTGAATCTGCAGCACTGCATCACCACACTGCCCCTGTGCCCATGCAAAGGTAGCCCTGGAGGGGAAGTTGAAGTTATCCAGCCGCGTCACACCGCTGGCACATTGCAAACTCAAGCGGGTGCGTTGAGGCAATTGACGCGCCCCGGTGTTGAGCAGCGGCGGCTCGGCATCGATCACAACGGCCGCGGCCAAGGACTGAACCGCTTTGGCCTGTTTATCCAGCTCAGCCAGCTCCTGCTGCAAGGTTTCGATCTGGCTACCGCGCGCACGCGCCGCCTGTTCATCGTGCAGGCGCGTTTCGGCATGCGCCACCTGCCGCGCCTGAACGGCGTTCGCGTAGGCATAGAACTGTCCACTAAGCGGCATGCTCTGCCCCAGCGCACTGCGCGGTCCGTAACTTTGCGCATCACGGCTCACAAAGTAGCGCAAATCACCCTGCAAGAACTGAGGCACGGTGCCACGATCACCGTACAACAGTTCATAGGCCAGGACGGGACTGCGCACACCCTGTACCACACTCAAGACCGAAGCGGCCCATTGATCCTGCAAACCGCAGGCGGTGCGCCGGGCGGTGTAATCCAGCACCAAGGCCAGCGGACCACGCATCAGAGTCCACACGGCATCCTCACGGGCTGTATCGCGCTGCAACTGGGTGCGCAAGTCATCCAGACTGTGTTGGGCATCGTGCAGCAACGACTCTTGCACTTGCGGGTCCTGTCCAAACCCCCAGGTCTGGCGTGCCAGTTCCTGCGCGCTGCCCGGCCCCTGCAACAAGCGCTTGATCGCATCGGCAAGTTGAGTCTGATAGGCACGCAACGGCGCAATGCCCGCCAGACTGGCGCTGACGCCCTGCACGCTTTGTGTCAACGACTCCCCCTGCTGCACCGAGCGCAGCCCCACATGCCCCAGTGCATTGACGCGTTGAGCCTGATCCAGCCAGCCTGCCAGACCCTCCTGGGCGGGGGCCTGACGGGCGGCCAGACGCAGTTGCTGCAACGTCAGCATGCTAGCCACCCAAGCCGGGCGTTCTCCGGCAGGCACCTGCTGAAACAGCCCATCGACCGCTTCAAAAAGACGGGCATAGGGATCAGCCACTGAAAACAGACTGCTGATGGCGCCATCCCAATCCGATTCGGTCTGCAAATAAAAACGGGCATCGTTAAAGCGCACAATGAAGCGATACCAGGCGTCGTAGGACAGTTGCCGGAAACCCTGTTCCAGCACATCACTTTGCCCCATCCAGAAACTGCGCTCACCCGAGGCTTCGGCCAGCTCCTGGACAAAACCCGAGATCGCTGCCGTACCGGTCTGCGTCAAACCGGCAGCGATCACAGGCGCCCTAGCATCGGGCCGGACACTCCAGAAATCCGCCAGCGTAATCGGGCGGATGCTGTTTTGAAAATCCGCCCAGGCCAGCAACCAGGAGGGCGAGCGAGCACGCAAGCCCAGCTGGCGCAGCGCAGCCTGCAACGCATCCAGCTCCCCTTGCAGTTGAACCCGCTCGGGGGACCAGCGCAGATAATCCACATATTGTTGACCAAGCAGCACACCCGTCTGCAGACCGACTTGCCGGGAGGCCGAGTCGCCATACAAGGTCGCCAGCTCCATGCCCGGCAAAGGCCGACCTTCAAGCGGGCTGCCGCGTAACTGGCCGGCCACCAGATTGATGCGACGCACCAAATACTGACTCCAGGCAGCCACTTCTGTCTCGCTGCCGCTACGACTGACGCGTGGCAGATCCTGCACAATCAATGGGTCCAGAAACGCCTGCAGGATTTCGCGCCGGAACGCATCCACAAAACGTTGCTGGTAAAACTGCTGTACCTGGCGCACATGGCCCTGAAACGGCAACCAGGCCTGGATGCCGTGATTGGCGCTGTCCAGCCTGCCAATGGCACTGCGCCAGATATTGAGCGACTGCACATCTTCGTCCAGCGCACCCTTTTGCATGCGTGTTTCGAGCTGCTGCAACGGTTGGGCCGCAAAGGCTTGCAAACTCGAGCGGGCGCGTTCACTGGAGTAAAACAAGCCACCTGCCAGCGCACCACACAAGAGCAGCCAGGCCAGAACCAGAGAATGACGCAACACACGGCGCCAGGGCGACCAGCGGTCGAAGACTTGCCAGCCATACCGGCAAGACGGCAGGATGCGATCGAGCACGTCGCGGGCAAAGGCAATGCCTTCACGAGTTTGATGCGGAGTGCGCACCTGCCAGTACAGGCCACGCAATAAAGGGGTGGCCGAATACGGCGTGGCCTCGAAAGCCGGGGCCAGCAAGTCTTGCAGGATGGCTTGTTGTGCCGCGATACGTTCGGGCAATTCAAACACCGGCGCAGGCTGCACTCCATGCTGACCGAGTACAATCCGCAATTGCGCCATTCGTCGCCCCACGGACTCGAACGCCTGCGCCAGAAACTGCAGCGAGCCCTGCTCGGCCCCTTGTCCGCCCACCATATAGCCCAGCGCCTGATCGTAGACCTCGGGCGGCAATTGCTGCAGCCAGGCAGACAGACCGGGAACCTTCTCACCCCCTTGCAACATCAGCCAGACAGGAATGCGCGCCTGAAAAACACGCGCCAAGGCATCATGGCGAGCCCGCATCTGCTTGCCCGCCGCCTGCAACTGCTCCTGATTGGCCTGCAATAGCCAGGACAAGTCGATATTGAAAACCAAGCCGTTAAGCGGCTCGCGTCGGCGCGTGCGCATCAGTTGGTGCAACAGACGCGACCATGCCGCTTCTTGGGCCGTGTGCTCATCCGCGCCGAGCACCGGCCCAGCCCACACCATGACACTGGCTTTCATGAAAAACCAGCCCACGCCCTGATCCAGGCCTGGCCCCGCTGCGGGCAGCGATTGCACCGCGAGCCGGGCATAATCGTCCTGAGTCTGGCAAGGTCCAACATCCAGGCTCAGCATCCAGGGCAAGGCATACAACGATGAACGCCGTCCCCCCAGTCGTGCCTGACGCAGCACCTGCAAGCCGGCTCCCCATTGGGCGTCAAACGCGGCATGCTGGCTGCCCGCCACACGCGGCATGTCCCGCGCCAGACGCCGGCGCAAACGCCACGCCAGCCAGCGCCGACGCAGCCCCGCAGCCAGCCAGATCAGCAACAGCGCGACCAGCACCAGCGTTGGCAAGGCCCACAGCGGCCAGCCCTTGTGCATCACATACAACCAGGCCAGCCCCGTCAGCACGAGCAGCAGCGCCAAGAAGCCCAGCACACGCAAACTTCGTTTCAACATATCAATGGTCCATCAACAAAGCGCTGGCCAGATTGGCCAGTGAGTGATCCAGATACAGATACAGCACCAGCACCAGCAGCAAGGGTGCCAGCAGCAGCGTCACCGTGTATCCACTGGGCCGCCCCGTCAATCGCCCGGCTGGCCGCGGGGGCGTGGCCTGTCCGGTACCCGACTGCGGAAACAGCGCCTGTCCCGCCGCAAAACCCGGCATGCCCTGCTCATGACGTATCTGCTCGAGCAACTGCACTCGCCAGGACTCAAACTCACCGGGCGCGCGCGCCGCATATTCACCCTGGAATCCGGCAACCAGCACCAGGCCGTACACCTCACGCACCTGCGTGGCATTCTCGGGCAGGGCCTGCAGCCGTTGATAAAACTCGCTGCCAGCGCGCGTGGTGGCAAAGTAATGACGCTGCAACGGCGTCAAACGCCAGTGTCCGGCTCCGGGCCAGGGACTGGTCATGGCCGCCTCGTCAATCCAGGCCACAATGGCAAACAGGGCGGCGCCGACCTCGGCCTGTTCATAGCCGCGCTCACGGGCGCGCGCGCAGGCCTGATCCAGCGCCTCGATCAACGCCGCACCGCTTTGGGCTGAATCGGCTTCCTGAGAAAAGTGAGTACGCGCCTGACGCATGACCGTCAAAAAGAAAGAAGCCAGGCTACTGTCCTGTATCATGGGCATCGCGCTCACCATTTGCTGACAATCAGTTCAATCTGCAGGTTCTCGGGCGCGCCCAGCGCAACCAAGGACACTGCGCGTGTCTGCTCCAGTGCCGCCCAGCCCGGCGACATGGGATCGATGTAGCAGTACAAGGCTCCCGGACGACGAGGAATGCCACGTGGCGGTTCGGCCAGTTTGAGCAGCTCGACCCCTCCCAGCGAATGGGTCACCAGCAATTCAACCTGATCGGGAGCACACAGCTTGAAGTCGCCCGCCAGCGATTGCAAACGCTCTTGCTGCTCGACTCCGGCATAGGCCACCAGGTGATAGCGTTGCCGAGCGGCAAAAAACGCGTCCGGCAGCTCAGCCTCGTACAAGCCTGCGCTGGCGCCAACAGGCTGCAAACGGATCAGCAATTCAGGAGCCGCAACAATTTCATTGAGCAAGGCGCTGATCAGGGTGCTCATGGCGTGAAACCCCGCTGCCAGATCTTCGTGCTGATACGGCGGGGCCAGCACCTTGCCGTCCCGGGTCTCGCCCATCATGTCGTAGCGTTCCGAGAACGTGGACAGCTCGCCGACCAACTGCCGCAACAAGCCGTAGACCTGCCAGGGATGCGTCTGCGGAGCCTCCAGCACATGATTGAGCATGGGGCCATAACGATTGAGCACCTGCAAAGCCACCAGCAAGCTCAGGTGGTTACCGTCCAAATCCTCCGTCCTGCCCAAGCCGCCAGGTTTAAAGACTTCCAACTGCCGTGCGCGTCCGGTCAGCTCGTCGCGGATGCGTCGTATCGTCTCGATCAGCCAGGGACTGGCCGACAAATTCAGGCTGGGGGGGATGTACTGGCGCTGCAAGCGCGCCTGATCGCCGTCCTGCTCCAGCCGCGCCACAGCCAGCAGTTCATAATGACCCAGCTGAGGCAATTCCTCGTCCCAGAACACGCGCAAGACGTAATTCATCAAGTCCAGTTGCCCCTCAGGGCCCTGCGCGTAATCATCCGCCACCGTGACCGGATCGGCAGCCGCCACCATGCGCGTGCTCACCGTCTGAGCCTGGCCCGGATCGTCAACCACACTCACATTGGCCTGGCCAGGCATCATGCGCCGCAGTCCAAGGTACACCGTACGGCCAGTGGCCAGATCCGCCAGTTCAAAACCGCGCGACTCAATCACGGCATTGCCGGGATACTGAATGAAACTGCCGTCGCGCAGCCGCGCTGTTAAGGCCAGCACCCTGAAATCCAGCGTCTGCAATGCCGCCTCGTCCAACTCCAGTTGCAGCACACCCCATGGGTACGGCTGAGTCTGGGCCATGAATAAAGCCAGACGCTGGTAGAACAGATTGTCGTTATGCTGGAAATGCTGGGGCTGCAAAAACAGACCCTGGTGCCAGAAGATCGGTTGCAAAGGATGAACGCTCATGAAATCTCTATGGGTGTTGGTGACCGACGGGCCAGGGGCCCGCTGCCGGCAAGGTGGCCGGGGGCGGAATGACAGTATCAGTCTGACTCTCGATGATGGCTTGCGGGCCCAGCCGCAGACGAATGCGCAACGGCTCGGGCCGGGCCTCGTACTCACGGAACATCAGGCCATGGCTGTCAAGCTTGGCGCCAAACTGATAAAGACGGGTGCTGCGGGCGGGGTCCAGGTGCTGATAGCCCAGCGCGACGGCGACGTAACGGGCCTTGTCCATGCGTGCCAGCCGGATGCGCCGCTTGACGCCCGGCTCGATAAAAATACGATCCAGACTGAGCAAACCCGTCGGCGCGCTATCGGCCATCAACAGACTGGAGAGCTGATCGGGCCTGCTTGAATACGGCTCAAACACTGAGGGTTCGACCATCTGCGCCACCACCATCAGCACCGTATGCGCCTGCCCTCCCCAGGTGTTCAACTGTGGGTCGGCATTGACCTCCAGCACCAGCGCATCACGCTCGTACTCCCACTGCAGATCCTTCAAGGCCTCGTCCTTGGACTTGGTTTTGAACATGCCGCAGCCGGTCAACACCAGTGCGGCCAGCAAGACCAGCGCGGCGCGGCGACCCATACGAACACTATGACTGTGCCTCATCCTCAGCTCCCCACCATCACCGTACTTTGACTAGGGCTGATCACCGTCCCGACCGAATTGACCGGCATGCCGTTGTGGCCCGTCATGCAGCCCATCCGCACAGCCGGTTTGCCACCCACCATCACCGTCATGCTGCCGTTCATGAACTGCACTTCACCTTTGATTCGATTGCTGGCTACGCCGCCGACGGTGCCAACCTCATCACCGCTGCTCATCATGATTTTGCTGGCCTGATTCAAAGCCGGCATATTGACCACCAGCACATTGCGCACCAAGCCCGAGGGCTGGGCCATCTGCGTCGTCGCCAGATTGGGAAAAGGCGTAGGCACGGGACCGGCCGGAGTCGGCACCTTGCACACATCGGGAATTGCATTGGCCTGCGCCCCGCCATTGTTGAGCATGAACATAAATAAAAATCTCCTTGGCAATACCGGGCCTAGCCCAGATGCACCTGCTGGCCGTCCACGACCACACGTTGGGCGCCACGCAGCTCAGCGCTGCGGGCCCGCACACGCCAATCCCGCTCGATGACCAGCCGCTGAGAGGCAGCCGCATAGTCATCGTGTCCCGCCACACGCGTAACGCGCTGACCAGCATGTAGCTGGCTCTGGCCATCGACCTGCTGACGCTGGCCGCTATACTCCTGCCGCTGTGCAAAATAGCTGTGCAGGGACTGTCCGGCCAGATGCACGTTCCGGGCCTGTAACAGATACTGTTCCGCCTGTAGCGCCACATCCGCCCCTTGCAGCACCACGGCCTGCGCCGCTTGAAAATGCAAACCGCCGCCAGTCTGGACACGGACGCTGCCAGCACTGCGCACCACGGTATCAGCGGGCAGCTGCAGCTGCGCCGTCTGACCGGAGCGCTCCAACACCGCCAGGATGTAGGCCTGCCGCCCATCGAACGTCAGCAAGACCAGATCGCCTACTTGTGGCTGCAACAGGCAGGAGGCTGCCAGCGGTGCAAAGCAACTGCCCATCGTGCCAAGCACGCCCCAGCGCTGGCCGGCCTGGACATAGACTTTGGCCGGCACGGTTTGCCACTGAGCGACCTGCGAGGGCTCCTGCGCGATGGACGGCTGCTCAGAACCTGAACTCAGACAAGACATCTGCATCTCCTTTTTATAGAGCCGACAAAGTCCAGCGCGCGTCGGCACGCCAGCGCTCGGCCTGCAGGCGTGGGATATCGTCACCCTGCAGGTCTTGCTTGTCACAGCCATCCCAGCACACCTGATGCAGATCGGCTCCGTGTACGCGCATGCCTTTGGCCTGCGCGCTGCTCAGATCAGCCCCTTGCAAACGCGCATAGCTCACATCGGCATATTCCAGACAGGCGCCCGACAGGCAGAGCCCCTGCGCATGCGTATGCCCCAGTCTGGCCTGTGCCAGACGGGCTCCGCGCGCACTGGCCTGCGGCAAGCGTGCATAATTGAATATGGCCCCCTCCAGACGGGCCCCGTCCAGGCAGGCTCCATCCAGCGTGCTGTAAGCCAGCGACAGAAACGGAGCCACAATCTGCGACAGGTCGGCTCGCTCCAGATCACAATGCTCAAACGCACATTGTTCGAAACGGCCTTGTGCCAGATGCGCGTGCGCCAGACTGGTGCGACGCACCTGAACCTGAAACCACTGCGCGGCCACCGCCTGCAAGCCAGCCGCCTCACAATCCATCCATAAGGCCGGCCCGATTTGCTCGGGCAGGCGCAAGCCCCTCAGATCGCAGTGTTGCCAGGTCACGCCGTGCATGAGTGCCTGACTAGCCTGCACCTGGCTCAAATTGCACTGCAGCCACCAGCCATCGTCCAAAGAGGCCGCGCTCAAATCCGCGCCGCTGAAATCGCAGCGCTCAAAGTGCGCCCGGCTCAGTGCGGCCCCGCTCAAGCGCGCCCCCTGGAACTGGCAGTCGACCAGCACCGCATCCGATAAATCACAGGCGCTCAGATCGGCACCGCGCAGGTTCAATCCGTCCGCCCGCAAACCGTCGAATTTCAAACCACTATATTGACCGCCGGACAAATCCAGATCTCGAATTGGGCCCTGTTCGATCAGGGCCAGCAACTGCTCTGCACTCAAACTCATCGTGATTTACCTCCTTGTGTGTGTCGGGCCCAGTCAGGCAAATGGCCTAGCAGCGCCCCTTCCAAGTCCACGCTACGCACTGTGGCACTGCCCAGTTGCGCTCCATACAGATTGGCTCCACGCCAATCGGTTTGGTCAATCAAGGCGTAATCAAACGCCGCATCCAGAAAATTGGCGCCGGGCCAGCGCGCTCCTGTCCAATTCACTTCTTTGAAAATGCTTCGTGCAGCTTGCACCTGCCAGCCCGTCGCAGCGCGTAAATCGCAGATCTGTAAAAAAGCATCGCTCAGATCAGCCTGGTCGAAGCGGCTGCCGCGCAAGTCACTGTCCTGCATACTGGCCCCCCGCATATCGGCAGACCGCATATCGGCCTCACGCAAGATGCAGCCACTGTCCAAGCGCACATCGGCCATCTGCGCGCCCACCCAGTCCACATCGTGGCCCTGCGCGCCGGAAAAAGTGGCGCGCCGTAATACCGCTTGCGAGAAACACGCCCGATCCAGCGTGCATTGCGACAGATCAGCGCCATCCAACTGTGCGGCATGCCAATTACTGCCTGCCAGACGGCAACTCGTCATTCCCAGGCGCTCGGCCTGTGCCTGGGCAAAGCCGCCACCTTCCAGCGAACAGTTTTCCCATTGCCCAGCAGCCAGTCGGGCCGCGCTCAGAACAACGCCCTGCAAATCACAGTTCTGTAAACGAGCACCGGTCAGATTCAATGCATCGATCCTTTTGCCCGCCAGAATGCATGCTTCCAACACGGCGCCGCTCAGATCGGCCCCGTCGAGCTCCACACCCCGCAGATCCAGCCCCATCAGATGACACCCGCGCAGGCTATGGCCCGCCTGTCGGTGGGCATGAAATTGCTCCAGCGTGTCGATAAACTGCTGCGGTGCTCCTTGAGCAGCCAACCCAGCCTGCAACACGGCCAGCTCGGCAGCCAGACTGTCCAGACGCTGATCCATTTCGGCCAACTCAGCGTGCAGGCTAGTCCCTTGCTCCTCCAAGGCATCAAAGGCGGAAGGCGGCACATCGGCCCAACCGGCCTTGGCAGCCTGTATCTCGGCCAGCATGTCCACCGGTCCGGAGGTCGAGGGGGCGCGAGGTAATTGCGCCAGCGCCAGCAAGGGCTTTTCATCCAGCTCCAGACGCGTGGCCACGTCCTTGACCTGCGCCAGCAACTGGTCCTGTCCCTGTTGCAAGGCATGTTCGATGCTTTGCAGCGGATCGCTATCCTCGGCCTTTTCGCTCAGAACCAGAGCGGCCAAAGGCGCAATGCGCGGCAAGGAAACCGGGCTATACGGAGCCAGACGTTCTTCCATATCCGCAATCCAGGCATTGCCCTGCGCTCGACCTTGCTCCAGGCTGTCCTGCAACTGGGCCAGGATCTGCGGGTCCGCCTGCGACGCGTCGGCCATCTGCGGCAGGTCGCTCAACGGCTCCATCTCTTTGTCCTGCGGTGTTTCGTGCGCCATACCCTGCGCACCAGCGGCTGCATGCAGCGCTGTCCAACGTGCCTGCAGATCAGGCAGGCTGCCAGCCGGCTCGTGCGCGTACTCGGTAAAGACTGCCGCAGCGGCAACATCGGCCGCATCGGCACGCTGGACCGGGATGCTGGCCCGATACAGCATCAGGACACGTTCATCTTGAGGAAACAGCCACACCGTATCCAGATCAAGGACCGCCTCCTCAATCCGTTCACTCCCTTTTCTGCGCAGCAGCAAACGGGGGCGCAGGCCTGGCAGGCGGCCCGACACTTCCGGTCGTTGCGGATGCATCCCCTGCACACGCCAGGACTCCGTGCCTTGCCAGTAACCATCCCGTACCTGATCCTGAGGAAAAGCATCGAACAATCGCGGATCAGTATCATCAGGCAGCCAGGGAAAGCGCTCTTTCTCCCAGCGTTCATCCACCGTCCCCACCCAACGCATGCGTGAGCCAGCGCCAGCGGGCAGACGCGTCAATATCGCCGGCCCCCATCGGTCAGCCGGCGAAAGCACCGGCGTATCCGGATGTTCGGTATGAGGCAGCAAGACACCCTGCGCCTGCTCCGGGTCTTTCAACCACCCGCAACCGTATGGGTTTTCGTTGTAGCCTGCGCCACCATACGCCTGGCGCAAGGTCAAGGGCAGCGACTGAAACGGCTCGGCAGCACTGGCACGCCAACCTGCCAGCGTGTGTTGCCAGCGACGCGTGCCATGCACATGGAGGGTTTTTTGCAAGTGGCCCAATTGGACCTGGACCGCCATGGCCGTCGTGTGCTGCCCAGGGGGCGCCCAGGCCTGTCCCGCTACGCCATAACTGCCCCGTGTCTTTTTCAAACCCGCATCAAAGGCCTCATCCGGAAAATGCGCCAGCAACCACGGCCAGGCCTGGGCTTCGGGCAGGCATCCGCCCGCTTGCCAGACATAGCCCAAGGTCACCACCCAGCGCGCTTGCCCTGCCTGGGCATGGTAGGCCTGCATCAGCAGCACATCATCGGGTTTGTCGATATCCATAGGGGCAATGTTCCTAATTGAGCTTCACAATGCCGTTGGCCTTGATATTGACCGAGGCCGTGCCATTGATGCGTACGTTCTGGCCGGCCACATCAATCATGGGAGCCTTCATGTAAACCACCGTGTCTTTCACCTTGAGCTGCCCCGTCATGGACATGGATTCCAGAATCACACCGGCATTACCCGCTTTAATCACGACCTGAGCCTTGCTGATCTTGATCTTGGAGATCAGGACTTCCCAGGACAGCAAAGACGTGGGCGCTCCAGTTACGGTGGCATTGCCAGCGACCAGCGTATCGATTCCTCCGGTTCCCACGACATACTTGATTGTGCGGCTGGTCAGCGAGTAGGCATTGGCCACCGTAATGGACTGCTTGCCATAGGTGCCCTCCATATCCACCACCTTGGTGCTTTGACTGCGCACCACCCGTTTCTCGGCCCCCAGGATGATCTTCTTCTCATCGCCTTTGGTAATGCGGCTCTGATCGCTCAACTCGACTTTGGTGTAGTCGCGCAGATCCAGCTCCTTGGAGCCGCTATACTTGATCCCCACGCTATAGCCCACGGTAATGCTGCTTTTGAGCGAGGCTGAGGCACTGACTTCCGCGCCCAGCGACGTGGATATCTTGATGGGATTGACATTCAGCAGCGAAATATCCAGCACCTTTTCCGGTGCCTTGATGTAGGACACATCCACCCAGCCATCGGTCCCTTCCTTGACCTTCTTGGCCGATTGATTGATCTCATCCATCAGTTCTTTGAACTTTTCGCTGGACGTTTTTTCCTTCTTTGCCTCCGTCGTATCCTTCTTGTCTCCGGTATCCTCGCCCGCTGCCTCCCCTTCTTTTTTCGGTTCCTCAGATACGGACTTGCCTTGCTCGAGCCTGTCCAAAGCGCTATCTAGTTTGGCCAGTAGGGCTTGCAACTGCTTTAAGGCCCCATCCAGATCAGGCTGCCCGCCTGCCGTGGCCTGCGCATTCTTTTGCAGTTGGGCCAACATCTGCGCCAACAGCGCCCGTTTGGCCTCCAGGGCTTTCATCTGCACGGGCGCGGTGGCCGTCGGCAAGCTGGCCTCCTCTTCCAGAAAGTCGGCCATGGCCTGATTCTGTGCCTGCTTCAGGCGTTCGCGCGGTTCGGGATCGGTATCAACATTGCCCTTGTTGCCCACTTCCAGGTGGTAAACACCAGGCACTTGTTGAATGAACGAGCGTCCCAGCAGGCCCATATGCCCCTGTGTACTCAGACGCACGCCCGAGCGATGGGGGCTGGCCGGGTCCGCGCCCAGATGGAAAGTGCTCCCCAGCGTAGGCGAGGACAAACGCGTATGCTGGGCGCCCAGTCTGTCCTCGAACTCCAGAGCATTCTGACCGGCCGTGCGCAAGCCCGGCTGAGTCGCCGTATCCTGATTGCGAATGCTAGGATTTTCTTCGTTTGGAATGGCCGAAACAATCACCGGCCGGTCCGGGTCGCCGCCCAGAAACGACACCAGCACCTCCGTTCCCTTGAGCAAAGGAAAATTCATGCCATGCTGGCTGCCCGCATACGGCGTGGCCATGCGCACCCAGGCGGAGTTGCCACCATCGGGGCGATTCGCATCAACAGGGGCAAACAAAAAGCGTATGCGGTAACAACCGTGCTCGTTGATCTGGGCATATTCGCCCTGGCCTTCGGCCACGACGATCGCGCTCAAGAAGCCAACCACACGGGGCTTGGGAGTGACGCGCGCCGGGCGAAATTGACGCACCTCGGGCAGCACCGTCAAGGAAGCCTGATAAAAAACCTGCTCATGCCCCGCCGCACCACTTTGGCGCGGCAAGGGCTGGCGCCCCTCGTGGCGCAGCGCAATCACAAAGTAGCGCTGGTTGAAATCGTGGCGGAAATGCTCATGCAACTGCACGGGATAACCGGCCCGTACTCCCGGCGCCAAAGCCACACCCTGAAAACGACTACGCTGGCAGGCAATTTCTTCGGCACGCAAGCTCGCCATGCGCTCGCCATCGTCCTGCTTGCTGAAGTGGGCCCCATAGATCTCCACACTTCCCACGCCATCGAACCTGTCTTGTGGCGGCTGCCCCTGCGGGTCGATAGCCGCTTTCATGGTCAGATTCAATGAAGGCTGGCTAACCGAGAAATCCCGCAGCACCACCGAGCGCGGCGACACACTCAGCGCATGATCGAAACGCGAAACCCCAATCCGATTCTGTTCACCGCTCAAGGCACCGGCCGGTCGCCAATACAGGGGGACAGCCTGCCGAGGCTGGTCCGTGCGCTCATGACCAAACACCAGAATTTCATGGTCTGCGCCCTGTTCGAACCAGTAGTAGACGCCCTCGTGCTCCAGTCGCCGCGAGAGAAAGTCCAGGCTGCTCTCCTCGAACTGACAAATAAACGCAGTGCGCGTCGCCATCAACAGGTCGGAGGGCAAACGCAGGCAATACTGCGCGCCGGCATCCTGGGCTGGCTCGCCTTGCCGGCTCAGGCCGCACTGCGCCAGTACCATGCGAATGATGGTGCCCAGATCAGGTTTACCGCCTGCCTGTGCATCGGCTTCCATATAGACCCGCGACAGGCGAAACATGCGCAGCAGCGCCATTTGCGGCTCAAGCACGGCTCGATAATGGGCAAAGCCATCATCACGATGCGTCTGCCGCAATTCGGTAATAATGCCGTGCCAGGGCAGCCAACGCTCCTGCGCATCAAGCACGCTCAAGGTAGCACGCGCTCCCAGCAGTTCTTCCAGATCGATATCGTCGCGTGCGGAGGCCAGCTCGATCTCGAAACGATAAGGCCGCGACACGGCCTCCTCGCCGGACCAGCGCGTCACCAGAAAAAGGTCAGGATCGGCCAGGCCACAACGGAAGCTGGCCAAGGCCTGTTCGGTATCGTAGTCATTGAGCATGCCTTAGCTCCCCATCCGTATCACCCAGGGCTGCGATGCCTGCGGGCCCACATCTACACTCAAGGCGGTCGAGCCATCACCGTCGGCCATCCAGGCCAACACCCGGTCAGACAGCGCCGGCAACAGGCTCTTGCGCAAAATAAAGTCGATATTGCGCGCGCCACTGTCTACCTCGGTACAACGCGCCGCAATGGCCTGAGCAACTGCGGGGGTAAATTCCAGACTCAACCCATTGCTAACTTGCAAGCGCTGCACGATGCGAGCCAGTTTTATCTGCACAATCTGCGCCAAAGCCTCATCCGACAGCGTGCCGTAGGGCACCACCGTCATGCGCGCCAGCAGAGCCGGCTTGAAATGCTGCGACAGTGTCGGGCGGATACGCTCGGCCAGTTCATCAGTCTGCGGCGGGGGGGTCTCGACCCGGGCGGCCGTCACGATGTCGGTGGCCAGATTGCTGGTCAGGAAAATGACCGTATTGGAAAAGTCGATCAGCCGACCTTCGCCATCGGCCAGCGAGCCTTTGTCAAACACCTGATAAAACAGATTGACCACATCCAGATGAGCCTTTTCCACCTCGTCCAGCAGCACCACACTGTAGGGCCGTTTTCTGACAGCCTCGGTCAGCACGCCGCCTTCGCCATAGCCCACGTAGCCGGGAGGTGAGCCGACCAGCCGGCTGACAGTGTGTTTTTCCTGAAATTCGCTCATATTGATGGTGGTCAGCGCCTGCTCACCGCCGAACATCTCATCGGCCACCGCCAGCGCTGTTTCTGTCTTGCCCACCCCCGAAGGACCGACCAACAGAAACACGCCCAGCGGCTGGCGCGGATCGCGTAAGCCGGACTGCGCCGCCTTAAGCACCTGGGCTATCTGCGCGAGGGCCTCATCCTGACCCCGGATGCGCTGACACAACTGCCCCGCCAGTCCCAGCACGGCACTGGCCCCATCGCGCTGCATCTTGCCCAGTGGCACGCCGGTCCAGTCCGAGACCACCTGCGCGACCGTATCGGGCCCGACCTCCGTAAACAAGAGAGGGGCATCGCCCTGCAGGCGGCACAATTGCTCGCGTGCCTGGCTCAACGCCTGGGTCAAATCCTCGGGCGACAAGTCCGGCTCCACCGCCGCATCACCGTGTTCAGGTCCGGCCTTGTCGGGGTCTGCCTGCAAGCGGGCCAGACGCTGCCGCAAATCCAGGACCTGCTCGGCAGCTGCCCGTTCGGCCTGCCAGCGTTCGACCAGCGCATCCAGATCCTGTTGGTCCTGCTGCACGTGTGCATCGATCTGCTCAAGACGCGCCGCCTCGATACGATGACCGTGCGCCTGATCGCGTTCCAGGGCCTCACGCTCGCGGGCCAAACCCGCCAGACGACGTTCTATCCGCTCCACCCCGGCAGGCTTGACTCCTAGACTGATACGCACGCGGGCTGCTGCCGTATCCAATAAATCCACAGCCTTGTCCGGCAACTGTCGACCCGTGATGTAGCGCTCCGACAAGGTGGCTGCGGCCTGCAAGGCATCGTCGCGCACGCTCACACCATGCACCGCCTCGTAGCGGCTCTTGAGCCCACGCAGTATCTGCACCGCCGTGGCACTGTCAGGCTCGTCCAGTCGAATCAATTGAAACCGTCGCGTCAGGGCCGGATCGCGCTCGAAATACTTCTTGTACTCGGCCCAGGTGGTCGCGGCAATGGTGCGCAGCTCACCACGCGCCAAGGCCGGTTTGAGCAGATTGGCGGCATCGCTGCCACCGCTGGCGCCACCGGCGCCAATCAGCATATGCGCCTCGTCGACAAACAAGATAATGGGCTGCGGTGAGGCCTTGATGGCATCAATCACACCACGTAGCCGTTGCTCAAACTCTCCCTTGACGCTCGCCCCGGCCTCCAGCAGCCCCAGGTCCAGGCCCAGCAAGCGGGTACCGCGTAAAAACTCCGGCACATCGCCTTGCTCGATGCGCAAGGCCAGCCCCTCGACCACCGCTGTCTTGCCCACGCCGGGTTCACCCACGCAAATGGGGTTGTTCTTGCGACGACGCGCCAGAATGTCGATCATCTGGCGGATCTCATCGTCACGCCCGAATACCGGATCTATCTCACCGCGCGCCGCCTTGGCGGTGTAATCTTCGCAAAACCGCGCCAGTGCGCTATCAGCGGCCGAGGTCGCCGTGGGCGGTGCCCCCTTGGACGCGTCGAGCGGCTCGTAAGCCTGCTCAGCCGACGTCCCGGTCCAGGCGGCAAACTGCTTGTGCAATTGCTCACTGGAGAGGGCGCGCAAACTCTCGCCCCACGGTGTACCTGCGGCGTAATAACCCAGCCGCATCAACAAGGCCAGCAACACGGCACCACTACGCACATGGCGGCCCCCCAGATTGACCGAGGCGACCAGCCAGCTGTCTTGCAAGCACTCCGTCAGCATGGGCGAGAAAACCGGGCGACCCGGATTGCCGCTTTTGAAGCGTGCCAGTGCATCCTCCAATTGGGCGGCCAGTCGCAGGCTATCAATCTGGCTCTGGGCCAGAATGTGAGCCAGATCGCTGCCCGTCTCGCTCAGCAGGCGATGCAACAGGTGCTCAATGCTGATTTCATAATGCCCCCGTGCCAGGGTCAGGCCTGCGGCAGACTCCACGGCCGCTGTGCACAAGGGATTGAGCCTGGCAAACAAAGGCTTTAAGTCAACGAGCATCATGATCATCGTTCTCCGCAGTAAAAAGATTCAAGCCGAAACGCACCGGCCGCTCGGCCAGTACGCGGCTACGGCCTTGGCCCAGCCATGTATTGCATCCCAGCCGCTGCCAACCCCGGCCCAGACAGGCCCCCTGGCGCTGCTGCGGCTCCAGCCACAACTGCAGCTCACACTGCAGCGGAGCCTGTAAATACCAGGCCACGGTGCGGCTGACCCGATCAAACAAGGGCGCACCCGGCAATAAGTCGTGAAACAACTCGGCCTGCAAAGGGCCAATTTCGATATCGGCATTGCCGGCGCAATCGAGCACCTGTTCGCCCAGCACACTGTCCTCACCCAAACTACAGGCCTGTCCGCCCAAGCGGCTGCGATAGACCGGGGCAATGCGGACAAAGCGCGGTGCACAGGGGTGGACCCGCACCGGCAAGCCCCCCAACAAACCTGCCAACAGGCTTTGCAAACCCAAGGCGGAACGTGACTTCATGCCCAGATTGCCGGCAAAAGGCAGGAGCGCCTGCGCATCATCCTGGCGCTCAGGCGTCTCACGCAGCCCTACCAGGGCATATAGCTGGCGCAGGCGCTGGCCGTCACGACGCTCGTGCACAGCCAGCCAGATGCGATACTTTTCCCAAGCCTGATACAGCAGCGGATAAAGCGCCGCATGCACAATGTCGATAAAGTCGCGGCGGGCCGAATATCCCTGCATCGCCTCTTGAATCAGGTCCTCGGTATAAAACGTGGGCAGCGGCGAGGTCACCCCATACAAGCCAAAGAAATTGGCTTCAATATGAAAACGGCCATCGACACCGCGTTCGACCTTGGCCAGATCCGACTCGGGGAATGCCAATGTCAGTGCCGGCCGAATACGCACGCGCTCGCGCAAGGCCGCATCGTCGCCCAGATGCTGGCGCAGCAAACGCGCCGCCTGGAAAAAGCTGTATTGGGGGGCCTGGGCCTGCAAATCCTGCAGCAGCCCAGCCTCTACAACAGGCGTTGCTGACCGATTTGCGCTGGCCATTGCAGCGTCTCCCCATGGACCGTGTCATGCAGCGTCAAGGCGATGAAGGTATTCATCGTGGCGCAGCCGGACAAAAATTCGTTCAAGACAGAACCGAACAGATACAGGCTGCCGGGACCTGAGAAATGATCTCCTGCGCACTCGATGCGAACCGTACTGCCCTGCACAGGCATGCCGCGCACCATGCGCCGCTGGCTTTGCACCTGCACCTGCTGAATAGATTCGATCTGGCGCAATCCGGCGGCCCGCTGCCCGGACTCCCCGCGTTGCTCGGGCAGATACAGCAACAGCAATTTGCGCAGACTCTCGGCACTGGACAGCGCCATCTGATTGGCCTGCATGTGCGAGAGCACGCGCCAGAGCAAATCCTGCGCCAGATAGGGTTCGCGATAGGAGGTGACCCCGGTGATGTTGGAGAAGGTCACCCGCACCGGCGACCGGTCGGTCGCCTCGCAGATCTCGCCCAGGCGCAGATCATCCGGCCCGCTGCCGTCTGTGCAGCTCAGGCGCAAGGACAGGACCTGCTCACCGTCTTGCACCAGCCCAGCGCCTGGCAAGCTTAAATAATGCTCACAACCCGAGCCCAGTGCCGAGGCACGTACGCGAATGTGATAGGACTGGGCGCCCGGCACACAGTCGCTGGCCGGCTGATAGCCTTGTTCCAGCCCATCCGCACTGCGTAGGTCCACCCGGTCCACACTGTAAATCTGAGCACCCTGACGCCCCGTGACTGGCCGGATACGATATTCCGGCTGCCGGTGATCCACGTACAAGGGCTGGCCATCCAGGGGGTACAAGTTGACGGCCGGGCTCGCATGCAAGACAAAATTGTCCACACTGACCTCAGGAGCCCAGTCGGGCAGACGGTCAAACTCAAAACGCAACACCAGCCGCGTCCCCTGGCGGGCACGCCAGCGCTCCAGTCCCTTTAGTTCCAGAAAACGCAGCTTTTCAGGCAGGGCAAAATATTCATGCAAAATGCGCCAGGCCGGATGCGCGCCTGCCGGCCAGGGTAATAAGGGATAGGCGGGGTCAAAGCCAAACGGACGCAGACACGCCGGCTCCAGCCGCACCATGCTGCCTTGGGGCGAGCCGACATAGATGGCGCGCGTGTCACGCATAAGAATTCGAAACAAGCCGCTGGCCACCGTCTCGCTGCCGCCCAGCCACAGCCGTAACGAGTTCCCTTCCCATTGAGCGGCATCCAAGCCTGTCAGAGCCAGTTCCAGCACCAGCGCCGGCACCTGACTGGCGCGCTGGCCTGCATCCCAATAGGCGTGTTCCAGACGCAAAGGCTCAACAGCGACTGGATAAATCGCATTGAATACCGCGCGTTCACCGCGCTCGCCGGAAGAGGAAAAAGTCGTACCGACCGGCACCTGCAAGGTTTCACCTGTCACGCTGCGCGGACTGTACTGCATGATGGTCATGCACGGCACCGGCCGCAGGAACTGCGGAAACATCAGTTGCGCCAGACTTTGCACAAACTCAGGAAAATCGTCGTCCAGACGCTGGCGCACAAGCCCCGTCATGAAGGCCACGCCTTCGAGCAGACGCTCTACATCCGCATCGACCGCGGCCGCACTGCCCAGCAAGGGGGCCAGAGCGGGATTGCGACGCCCAAACTCAGCGGCCAAGGAGCGCAGATTATGCAGTTCCTGTTCGTAGTATCGATTCAACATTCCCATTTCCCTGGAGCACACGCAATGGCCAACACGTTTGTCATTGCGCTTGCAACGACACCCGGCCAGACGAGGAGATTGACGTAGCCAGCCGTATTGGCAGCTCGTGGTCGTCTACCTGCACCAGACCTTCGAGCGAAAAGCTCAAGGACAGCACTTCACTGCCCTGCTCGCTGACCTGCACTTTGGGCGCTTTCAGGCGCGGCTCGTAGCGTTCGATCATGCGGGTGATACTGTCGATGATCTCGCGCGTGGACCCGCTGCTAAAGGAGCCGGCCAGATTGGTGAAATCCGGCACCCCGAACTCCGGGTCCAGTGGCACGCTGCCGCGCCGGGTATTGAGGATGCGCTGCAGATGCTCGCGTATCGAGACCACCAGCACCTGGGCACGCGTGGCCTGGGTCTGGATCTGTCCCGTCTCCAGCGCAGCAATGCGCTCCAGCAGACGCAACTCGCGCATCCCTTTTCCCTCTTACTTTGGTGTGAGCCAGGAGTCTTCGGCCTCGATGCCGTCCGGCTCCCAGGTCCAGACGATTTTTTCGTAGGTCAGGGCGATGTCTTCCATGTGGCCGAACTGGCGGTTCTCGGGAGCCAGGCAGTTAGGGACCCAGGTGCGCGAGCTGGTGACGACGGCCTTTTCCAGGCGAATCGTGTAGTACTTTTCTTCCGTGCCCTTGGGGCTAATACGGTAAAACTCCAGCTCGACTTTGCTCAGTTGTTCGCCCGAGCACTGTGCCTGGAAGATCTTGGGCGAGGACTTGTCGATTTCCTTGGTCAAGGTAATACCCAGGTGCTGGCGCTTGCCCGAGGGCAGGCCCGTCTGGGGGCTCTTGGGCAGTTCAATACGATGATCGACGGCCTGGATCAGAATCTTGCCGCTGTGACCCTGAACTTCGCAGGACCCTTCGATCTTGCCCTGGGTTTCGCCTTCAAGCGTGAGATAGCATGGCATAGGCATGGTAAATTACTCCTGTTGTTAACTGACTGTGTGATGACTTAAGCAGTAGTTGCCAATACCGGGTACACCACGACGTCTGGCTGGCGTCGCGCCGGTGCCTCAAGGCGGCGATCCTGTGTCAGCAGGATCGCCCGCCCTCAAACTCAGTTTTTGTCCAGCTTGCCCACCAGCGACAAGGTGAACGATGCGCCCATGTACTTGAAGTGCGGACGCACTTTCAAGCCCACGCGGTACCAGCCTGGATCGCCTTCCACATCCGAAACGGTCACCTCGGCCTGTCGCAAAGGCCGACGGCTGCGTACACCCGCGCTCGGGTTATCCATATCGGCCACGTACTGACGAATCCACTCGTTCAGTTCGGCTTCCAGGTCATTGCGCTCTTTCCAGGTGCCGATGTTCTCGCGCTGGATCACCTTGATGTAGTGCGCCAGACGGCTCACCACATAGATGTAAGGCAGTTGCGTGCCCAGCTTGTAGTTGGTCTCGGCCACCTTGCCTTCTTTGTTGTTGCCAAAGAACTTAGGCTTTTGCGAGGAATTGGCCGAAAAGAAGGCCGCATTGTCCGTGTTCTTGCGCATGGTCAGGGCGATAAAGCCTTGTTCGGCCAACTCGAATTCGCGTCGTTCGGAGATCAGCACTTCGGTCGGGATCTTGGTCTGGGTCTCGCCCATGGCCTCGTAGTTGTAAATAGGCAGATCCTCGACCGCCCCGCCGCCTTGCGGACCGATGATGTTGGCGCACCAGCGATAACGTGCAAAGCTGTCGGCCAGTCGGTCTGCAAACGCAAAGGCCGCATTGCCCCACAGAAAGTTCTGATTGCCGCCCGACACATCTTCGTTGTAATTGAAGGTCTTGGCCGGTACCGTGTCCTCGCCATAAGGCACGCGCAGCAGAAAATGCGGCAAGGTCAGGCCCACGAAGCGGGCGTCATCGGACTGACGAAATGAATTCCACTTGGTAAATTGCGGGCCTTCAAAAACCGCACTCAGATCTTTCAGATTGGGCAGTGCCGAGTAATTATCCACGCCAAAAAACTGCGGTCCGGCCGATGCAATGAAGGGCGCGTGCGCCATGGCCGACACGCTGGCCAAGGACTGCAGCAGCTTGATGTCCTGGGTGCCGGGACCAAATTCGTAATTGCCGATGATCGAACCAAACGGCTGACCACCGAACTGTCCGAATTCCGCCGTGTAGACAGCGGTATACAAGCCCGAGCGGGTGATATCGGTGGCATCCTCAAAGTCTTCCAGCAGTGCCTGCTTGGACACATTCAGAATGGCCAGCTTGTTGTTCTCACGAAAATCCGTGCGATCGACCAGAAATTTCAGCCCTGTCCAGGCCGACTCCAGACGTTGAAAATCGGCATGGTGCAAAATCTGGTCCACCTGACGGCACAGTTTGCGATCCAGATTGGCGATCATTTCATCGATCAGGCCCTGGCTGATCTTCTCGCTTTGGCGACCTGGCTCAAGCAGCTCGGCTACAAAGGCTTCCAGCCCCTGGCGGGTAATGGCATAGGCCTCATCATCAGGACGCAGGCGAGTCGATTCAATCAACTCATCGAGCAGCGAACCGCCTTCCTGGGCGCCTTGCGCAGTCTGAGCCTGCTGTTCCGGTGTGTTTGCAGTCATGTTTATTCCCCTTGCTTGTCCTGTACGCCCAACTCAGCCAGCAGACGCTGACGCGTGCCTTCGTCCTGTACCAGTCCCTGCAGACGCTTGCGAAAATCAGGCAGATTGCCCAGTGGCCCTTTCAATGCCTTGAGTGCGTCGCGCAAGGCAATCAACTGGCGCAGTTCGGGCACCTGATCGACCAGCGCATCGGGCTGAAAGTCGCGCATGGACTCAAACCGCAGGTCCACAGTCAGTTGATCGTCCGGCCCGGCCTGCTCATTGAGCTTGTCCTGCACCAGCAAGGTCAGCGACAGATTCTGGGCCTTGAGCACGTCGTTGAACGTATCCTTGTCCACGCTGACCGGCGTACGCGCATCCAGGGGCGTACTGTCTTCGCGCAAGGTAAAGTCGCCCAGCACTAACTGGCGAAACGGCAGCTCCACCTGCTCCTGGGCATCACCCGTGGCGGGTTTGTACACAATATTGACGCGCTCTTTGGGGGCGACGGAACCATCAGCAGCCATGTCGGTTTCTCCTGTTTAGAAAATCGGGGTCTGTTCTTTCATCGGGCGCGCATCAGTTGCTCGCCACCCGTCTTTAACCGCGCCAACGCTCCATCCAGCAAGCGTCGCGCAGCTTCGGCCTCGGCTCCAGCCGCCATGACCAGAGAGGTCAGGCCAAACACATCCAATCCTTCACCGTCCCGCGCCGTCTCTGTAGGCGGTTCGGCATGGCCAGCGGCCGGTGCAGGCTCAGTCACCCGCGTCCCGGACGCGGTCAGCCACGCACGCGTCTGCTCATCGGCAAAGGGACGCCCATCGCTAAAAGCCAAGCGCTCCAGCCCCGGTAAACGCTGCAAGATCGCTTGCGTTTCGATCAGAATGGTTTGCGCACCGGGCTGTCCCTGAGGCAAAGCCTGCGCCGCCTGATAGGACAGGCGGTTCAAATCCAGCCAGAAACGCATGCGTCCCAGGCGCGACTCTGCAAAGCGCAATATCGCCGCCGGGTCCTGGGCTTCGCTCAGGCGCTCCAGCACTGCCAAGTCCGCGACAGGCGGCGGAGCAACACGCGTCACCCCTTCCTGGGCATGCGGCAAGGTATCCAGAAACAGCCAGGCGCTTTGCCGGTTCAACCGCAGCAGCCAGGCCGTAGCCAATAGTGCATCGTCCAGAGTCAGCAAAGACTCCTGGATCGTCGCGACGCTTTGCTCTACATAGCGCTCGGCCGCGACCACGTCGCTTAGCGTTGCAGCAGCGATGGCAAGGGCCTTGTCGCTCACGGAATCAGGCGCCACCTCAGAGTGCACAGGCTGAGCGACTTCTTTGGCTACACGTACCGGGGCGGCCGTCTGGGTCGCTACCGCAGGCTCGTCCTGAGCCGGTTCAGAACGCGGGAAATCAGGAACAGGCGTTTCAGACGAAGTCTGTGCATCAGGGGCCTCGCTCTGGGCGGTCGGCAACAACTCTCCCAGACGCTTGCCTAAACGCCACCACGCCGGCGGTTCATCGTCTTTAGCCTGCCAGAACGCATCCAGCTCATCACACAGGGCAAGAACCTCGTCGCGTTGCTGCGAATCCAGTCCCTCTGTGTCCCAATCGGGCTCGGACAATACTGCGTCACATTCGTCCAGCAGCCATTGCACCTGATTGCGCCGGCCACGAATGCGTGCCGCAGGCGGACTCATGACGTCCCAGTACACCGTATGCAGATCGCGGATCACCTGCAGTCCAGCTGCCAGACCACGCGTACCGTACTCATGCAACCAGGCTGCGCACAACCACACCCCGGCACTCAAATCCTTGCCCTCTTTATCCAGTACCTGAGTTGCCAGAGAGGCGACCAGTGACCAGTCCACCGGCGTGGCGGCATGCATGTCCACACGCTTTCCGACTTCAGCCTGAAGCGACGCAAATGTCTCACCGTCACGCGGCATGTGCCCATGAGTGAGTGTTTCATTGATGGCCCGTACGCCTAGCTGCTTGTCCAACATCTCTACGTGCTCCCTGAGTCGGATCACCGGAAAAACGGCGATCTGCTACTGATGAACCTAGTGTAGAAATGTCACGTTTAATGACCGTCCAAATCTTATTGTTGCTGTTTCACCGTTTGAGACGATTCAATAAACACTTGGTAAACGCTCAGCCGTTTACACCCGCAGCTTGGCTGCAGCTCCCGCAAAGCGGATGTGCTAGACAACAGTGCCACTTGACATCATCAAGGAGTCTGGGGGCGGGAAGGTTGGATAAGACGGGAACCGGTTATTTCTGGGGCTGTTTTCTCAAGGCGCTAAGGGTAGAGCCGCATTGGATCGCATGGAGGCATCGGGGTTGCGAATGCCAAGTGCAGGGTTCAGTACCGGACTTCCTACCGGCATATGATCTCTGAATTTGAAAGTCTGAAAATTAGCCAATGAAATCGCCCGTATACCATTAATAAAATGGAAAGGGATGATAATTTCCTCTTCACTGGCGGTATGCGGCCCTCGATAGATGAAACCTTGCAGTCCCAGACTCTGAATCAGCGGTTTGTCATCTGGAATTTTTATACCAATTTCACTTAATGCTTCCCTGACCAATTTTGATTTTTCTGATTGCGGAATTTCAGGGTCTGCTATTTCATTACCGGCAATATCAACAAAATGGGTTTTTTTCCCCTTACCTGCGAAATTGTTAACGGTTGAGGTCTCTATATAAATCAGATTGATATAGGCTTCGCCGGTACCATCCGGCGGTAAAGCGTCCGGTAAATACCCTTCTGCCGTGAGTCTATCCTCAGCCACATACAAACCCGACCAATCGTCTTTTTTGCCTTCCGGATAAGACTTGATCGTGCTGCGATAGCGCTTGTCATTGGCGCTGACACCAGCGGACTTGTAGCCCAGAAACACGCCGGTCGGGCCGGGCTCAATGGCGATCTCCCTTGTTTTCGCTTTGACACTCATCGGACTCTCTCCCTGTCTAAGACATGTACTGCAGCGTCAATCCATTCCGTCTTTGACTATATGGTGATTAAGAATAGAAAGCAGCAACAGGAAAGATAGATCGAGCAAGAGTCAAACGTCAATCAAACCAGAATACTCAGTTTCATTGATTCCTTATTATCAGGCCCTTTAGAAATAACGCCGGGTTCATCATTAGGCAGCGTCACGCCGGATTTTTTTGCGCACACACGAGAACATATTTTTTGAACGAAGAATAGATAAAATCCATGTTCAATGAAATGGCTCAGAGTCAGAAAACCATAATACCTCGGCTGCGCCTTATTCTGCCTACAGACAGGCTCGAGCGCTTGTTCTTGAATTCGAAAAAACTCCTTGCTGTCTGAGCGGTCTTTATCGTTCTTGTTCGCACCGCGCTCCCTGGCAAACTGCCTCAACAAGACAGGTTTACAGAGTCAGCTTGAAACCCTTGTGGCTGGCCGTAAAGCCCAGCTGTTCATAAAACCGATGTGCATCCGTTCGGGCCATATCGGAAGTCAACTGCACAATACGACATTGGCGCTGACGGCACTGCTCGACGGCCCACTGGATCATCAAACGGCCCAGGCCGGAACCACGGGCCGAGCTGGCAATACGAACAGACTCGATCTCGCCCCGCCATGCGCCTTGGTGAGAGAGTCCCGGCATATAGCTGATCTGCAACGTACCCACCACACGACCATCCAGTTCCACCACGACCAGATACTGATTGGGATCAGCCTCTATGGCGGCAAAGGCATCCAGGTAGGACCGGGCTAGGGGCAAGCGTGTATCTTCGCGTTTTTGGCCCAGAATGTCGTCGGCCAACATGGTGACGATCGCCTCAAGATCGGTTGCAAGCGCCCGACGAAAAACAGGTGTGGATGTCAATTCAAACTCCTTGGTCAAAAAAACCGGCTTAATGGATTTGAAATTATGCCCCTTGGAAGCGAACAAACCATGACTAGCCCTTCAGTCTGATTGCGTACTGGGCCTCGTTAATGAGGTCGCCACCACTTTTTGCGCCTGCAACCAAGCCAGCCAGGCAGCCTGCAGACGCCAGGCGCTGGCCGCGCCCGGGGCGTAACCCATCACCTCTTCAATTTCAGGCAGAGAAAAGCCGCGTTCAATCAGGCCAGCACCAAAGGTGTTGCGCAAGCGTTGTGGCGTCATCAACAAATCCATCTGCTTGATGCCCCATTTACTGACGATACGCGCCAGGGTGGCTGGATTCATCTGCGCCTGGGGACGAGCCGCGCTGATCTGACGGCTGCCCGGAAAGACGCGACTCTCTTTCACCCAGGCTCCAGCGTCTTGAAGGCCACTGAAGATCAACCAGCTACGCAACATCTCATCACACCATACGGGCACCCTGACATCGCGCTTTGCCGCGCCCGGGAGACTGATGAGCAGGGAGCCATCGCGCCAGAGGGCCATGCCCTCGTCCTCATCGGCCTGCCCGTCAGAAAGGGGTTCAACCCCCACTTGGGTGGCTCTGATGGCCGAGGGATGCAGGTGTCCCAACTCTACCGGACGCAGACCCGTCGCCAGCATCACCGCCACAATGGTCATGTCCCGATATTCACGCCACCGGGTGGCGACCGTCATATCAGTGGCCAGCTCCAGAACGCGGCGCCGATGACGCAATGACTTGATCGTCGCCCGACATTGTTCGACCGACAGAAATTGAGTGGCCTGATTGTCGGGCGCTTGCCGCCAGCTTTCCTTGAAGGGATCGTTGATGGCTGGCGCCAGAGCGGGGTTTTCGGAGCGACCATCCTGACGACACAGTTCCTCGTAGGCGCGGGCGATGACTTGTTGATAGCGTTCGCGCTGAGGTCGGCGCACATCGTCCAGATTGCTCAAAAAGTCACGAATATCCGTGGGCTGAATCTGCGTGTACTGTTTTTGATGCTCATGAAGGGCCTGCAAAAAGCGCCGCCATAAGGTTCGATACACTCGTTGCGTACTGGCTGCCATGGGGGGACGCTGATGCTGCAGCCAAGTATCAAACAAGGCTTCCGCCGAAATGTCGGCGGCTTTTACGCCCAATAGTGGCAGGTCAAACTGCCCTTCTTCGCGTGTAGACCTTTTTTTCATGGCGTGCCCGTCTTTTCCGTTAATTGCATTTTATGATAAGCCCCCAGGGAGCAGCGTGCAATATGGCCGGCTCAGGCCAGTGAATTTGCTTTCTTCCATTGGCGCAGCCGATTTCGCGCATTGGCATACGGCGAGGCCGTATTAAACTGAATCATGCGCCCCTGTGAGTAGGTCTTGTACCAAGGGGCACCGTACAAGGCCTGGTCGGTACAGTGTCCGACCAGCTCCACAATCCGGCCATAGACATCCTGGAGACGGGTAAGCAGTTCCGAATAAGAAAGATCGGCATAATCCGCGTAGAACTTCTGTGCCAAGGCCCCCAGCTCGTTCCATTTGAAACCACGTTCGGGAAAATCGACCGCTTCCCCCCGGGCTTTGGCGTGACTCCACTTCAATACCAGTTCGTTCCAACCGATTAAATAAGCCACCAGATCCGACACGCTCATCTGTGTTCCTTTGACATGCCCTTGCAGGCTGCGCTCGCGGCATCGCTCCTCAGGAACCGTCAGCAACTCTGCCCTGAGTTGTTGATAGCTACTAGAGATAGCCTGCAGTAACTCCTGTTTGTTTTGCGGTACTGCCATCGGTGCCCTCCCCTGGTCTTGGTTGTTCAAGTCCGGCGCGCCGCCCCCCAGGCAAGACAGACGGCAGCCAGACCGCCTGACTTAACGAAAGAGATTTTGGTGTACCCAACCCTTATTGGTCAGAATCAACCGTGCCTGCCCTTGAACTTCTGGTGCTGTCAGTGCACGCAGGTCCTCGTAGGCATCCAGAACGGCTCCATCCGTAATCCACGGCGCGGCATCAGCCAGATGATAAACATAGTTAACTTGGCTGACGGTAAATCCGCCTGCACTGGCCGGCTCTGTGAAGTAGTTGATGCGTTTGAGAACCAGACGGCCCGTACAAAAGGCATCACGCTCGCCCTGGGACGGCTCGGAGCCTGCACGTCGCAAATAGGTATCGGCCTGAGGCGTCAATTCGTAGCGCGGTGCCTGCTCTGTCCCCACCTGACGCACGAGCCCCACCGAGGCCAAGGCCGCCAGACGAGCCCGATCCTCCACGATCAGGGGCGAGTCATGCTCAGCCTGGTAAGGATAACTTCGTCCCGGCACACCGACACATAAACCATCCCGGCTATCCAGATAAGACTGGATAGCTGTGCTGAAATTTTCCTCATTGGCCTGCCTGGAGTCCTGACACCCTGCCAACAAGGCGGCTGCCCCAACGACCAACGCTGTCTTCCACATAGATACTTCCTTGCTCGCGAGCTGAAAAATCGAGTGTATCCCGCGCTCGCACCACCCTAACAGCCTTGTCACACGCTGACAAGAAAAGACGCCGATAGCAAGGTCGCAGCGCGACTACCCTCAAATTTGCATTACTGCATTGCAAAATCTGGTCTTTTAGGAAGCTTACAAACAGGTTAAAGTTTCCAGGCTTCGTAAATGAAAGGCATTATCAATGAGCAACACTTCTGTCCCAGAGGATCAGCCCCGTTACACCCGCATCGCCCGCATCTTGCACTGGATCATGGCATTGGCGCTGACTGCCTTGGTCATCGTGGGCTACACCATGAAAACCTTGCCGCTGTCCCCCCTGAAACTGCAAGTCTATTCCTGGCACAAGTGGGCTGGCATCACCCTGCTGCTACTGCTGGTGCTGCGCCTGATCTGGCGTTTGTTGCACCGCCCCCCTGCCTTGCCCGCCAGCATGTCTTTCTGGAGCCGGGCGCTGGCGCATAGCGGCCATGCCCTCCTGTATCTGTTGATGCTGGCCATCCCTCTGACCGGCTGGCTGATGAGCTCGGCCAAAGGATTCCAGACGGTCTGGTTTGGCGTGATCCCCCTGCCCGATCTGGTCTCCAAAGACAAACCTTTGGGAGAGTTGCTGGTCCAAGTACACATCTTTTTGAATTACGCCCTGATTGCCATGGTCAGCCTGCACGTTCTGGCGGCCCTCAAGCATCAGTTCATTGACCGTGACGGCTTGCTCGGCCGCATCACCTTTACTTTAGGCAAAGCCAAATCATGAAAAAATCTGTCTTCGTGTCCCTTCTGGCCGGCTCCTTGGGTCTCAGTCTCAGTCTGGCGGCCAATGCCAAGAACTACCAGACGCTGGATGTCCAAAATAGCGAAATCGGCTTTCAGTATTCGCAAATGGGCGTGAAGCTGGATGGCCAATTTCGCAAGTTTGAAGGCGAGCTGAACTTCAACCCCGACGCCCTGGATCAGTCCAAGGTGGTGTTGAAAGTGGCACTGGATAGCGTGGATACCGGTTCGGAAGAAGCCGATGACGAATTGCAGGACGTACGCTGGTTCGACATTGACGCGCATCCCCAGGCCGTTTTCAGCTCCAAGCGTTTCCGTGCCGTCAGCGCCCAGCAATATGAAGTGCAAGGCACGCTGCAGATCAAAGGCCGTGAACAGCCCGTTACTGTCATGGCAACCATGGCACCCGAAGGCGATAAAGCTACGTTCAGCGGCGCTTTTGACATTAAGCGTGGCGACTTCTCGATCGGTGAAGGCTCCTGGTCCAGTTACGACATCGTGGCCAACGAGATCACCGTCAATTTCAAGATTGATGCCCGGTAAACCGACGCATCAGCCCTCATTCCTCTTTTCTACCCGCATCAGCAAGGATTACACCCTCATGATCAAACCAGTGATTGCTCTGTCCGCCAGCTTCCTCCTTGTCTTTGCCGCTCAAGCCGCGCCGGTGAGCTATCAGGTTGAGCCCAGCCACACCTTTGTACACTTCAGCTACAAGCACCTGGGCCTGAGCACTCAAAACCAGCGTTTCGACAAAGCACAAGGCACGGTTACCCTGGATCAGCAAGCCAAAACCGGCAGCATCGACATGAAAGTCGACACCCGTTCGGTCAGCACCGGCTTTCCCCTGTTCGATGAACACATTCAAGGCAAGGATTACTTTGATACGGCCCAGTTTCCTGAAGCCACGTTCGTATCCAAGGAAATTCAATTCGACGGCGACAAGCCTGTGTCCGCCAAAGGCGATCTGACCATCAAGGGCATTACCAAGCCCGTTACCATGAACATTGAGTCGTTCCTGACCATGCCCAAGCACCCGATGTTGAATAAACCCGCCCTGGGTGCGGATGGCAAGATCGAGATCAAGCGCAGCGACTTTGGCATGGCTGCCAATGTGCCCCATGTCGGTGATGAGGTCACCATCCGCATCGCCCTGGAGGCCATCGCGCCCTGATCCAGACCTGCCCGCCGTTGCAGGAAATCCAGTTACAGGATTTCCTGCACCACTTCCAGGGGACGCGCCAGACGCGTCCCTTTTTCCGTCACCACAATGGGACGATTCAGCAAAATGGGGTTGGCTTCCAGGGCAGCGAGCAACTCCTCGTCGCTTAAATCCGGATTATCCAGATTCAACTCGCTGTAAATCGCTTCTTTGCTGCGCATGGCCTCACGCACCGTCAGACCCGTGGCCGCAATCAGCGCTTTGAGTTCGCTGCGCGACAAGGGCGTTTTCAGGTATTCAATGATCTCGGGCTCCCGTCCTTTTTCTCGCATCAGGGCCAGGGCATTGCGCGAAGTGCTGCAGCGCGGATTATGATAGATTTTGCTCATAACAGTCTTTGACTTCCTATAAACCGTATTCAGGCAAACAATAGTAGCCCAGTGCTGCCGGCCCCGTCATCCGGCTTGCTTGCGGCAAACAGGCCCGCATCTTCATTCAGCCAGGAGAACCCATGATCGACCTGTATTACTGGACCACTCCCAACGGACATAAAATCACGATGTTTCTGGAAGAGTCCGGTCTGCCTTACACCCTGTACCCCGTCAATATTGCTCAGGGCGACCAGTTCAAACCCGAGTTCCTGCGTATCGCCCCCAATAATCGCATTCCCGCCATTGTCGACCACGCTCCGCAAGACGGCGGCGCGCCCATCTCCTTGTTTGAGTCAGGCGCCATCTTGCAGTATCTGGCCGAAAAAACCGGACAATTCCTGTCCGCAGACTTGCGCATCCGCACCGAAACCTTGCAGTGGCTCTACTGGCAAATGGCAGGGCTGGGCCCCATGGCCGGTCAGAACCATCATTTCAATGTGTATGCCCCGGTAAAAATCGAGTATGCGATAGACCGTTATGTGCGTGAGACAGGTCGCCTCTATGGCGTGCTCAACAAGCATCTGGCGCAGCGCGACTTTATCGCTGGAGACTATTCCATTGCGGACATGGCCAGTTACCCCTGGATTGTCTCGCATGAGCGCCAAGGCCAGAACCTGGACGACTTTCCCCATTTGAAGCGTTGGTTCCAGCGTATTGCCGAACGGCCTGCTACGGGTCGTGCCTACGCACTGGTCGAGACAATCAACCCTGGCTCTCCCGTCCATGATGAGAAAGCCCGTCAAATCCTTTTTGGCCAAGATTCCAAAACCATTCGATAGGACTACGACTCCATGACCTTACAGCGCCCTTATCAGCTGCTGCTTATTGGCCTGACAACCCTGGCTCTGTCGGCGTGCTCCAGCACGCCAAGCTCCAATATTTCCCTGATCCCCACGCAAACCCAGGATCAGACGGAGAAAGACGGTGTCTTTACCCAATCCCTGAACTACAAGCACATCAAGCCTGGCTGTACCGGCGAATGCCCGCGCCTGGAAGTCAAATCCCTGATTTTCCCCGGTAATCCTGAGCTAACCGGGCTGGTCGATGAAAGCCTGGCACACATGACCGTCATCACCGACCGTCATCCCGGTTATCGTGGTTTGAAAGAGTTCGAGAACTACTACTGGGCCACGGCCAATCATCGCGATGAAGTTCATCTGTCAGCCCGTACGCGCTACCGCAACCGCGATCTGACCGTTGTAGAGCTAAGTTCAGGCATTTACATGACCGGTGCCGCTCACGGTATTACGGCCACGCAGTTCATCAACTGGGACAATCGCCTGAAAATGGCCCTGCCCCTGGATCGTATTATCGCCCCAGGCCAGATCAAACCTTTCCAGGAACTGGTACGTCAAGCCCATCAGAACTGGCTCTCCGGCCTGAGCGAAGCGCGCGAGGATCGCGCCGGCTGGGACAGAATGTGGCCTTTCCAGCCCGCTCAGAATGTTGCGCTGACGGACCAGGGGCTGCTGGTGAAGTACAACCCCTATGAGATCGCCCCCTATTCCTTCGGTCAGCCTGAGTTCTTGCTGCCTTACTCCCAATTGAAAGGCATATTGCGCCCCGACTATCTGCCCGCCAACTAGCCAAACCGCTTGACTGAGCAGACAGGCGGCCTTCCTCTGGCTGCCTGTCCTAGCCCACACGCTGTTGCACGCTACCCCAAGCCCGGCATCGCTGCCCTGCCGATCCGAAACCCAGCCTGCTGCCAGCGCCCTGTTCCCTCTTTACCTGGTCCCGCCATCATGTCTGATAATTTGTTCCGCTTTCACGACCTGTTTGCCCAATTGGGTTTGCCGAACTCACCTGAGGCGATTGCCCGCTTTCTGAACGAACACCGCCCCTTGCCCAACGACGTCCTGCTGGCGGATGCCCCTTTTTGGGATGCCTCCCAGGCGGATTTCATTCGGGAAAAACGCCTGCAGGATGCGCCCGAATGGATTCAGGTCATTGATCAACTCAGCGAAGCGCTGCGTGAGACCAGGGACGTCGTAAGTTCAGATAGGCCTTGTCGTGTGCTGGCCCTCTCTGGGAGCCTGCGCCAGGGCTCTTTCAATACCGCCTTGGCTCATGCAGCCCAAGCCCAGGCCCCTCAGGGCATGACGGTTGAAGTGGCAACCTTGCACGGCATCCCCCTGTATGACGGCGATCTCGAAAGCAGCAACGGCATTCCAGAGGCGGTACTGAGCTTGAAAGCAAAAATTCTGAATGCAGACGCGCTCCTTCTGGTCACCCCCGAATACAACAATGGCGTACCCGGCGTGTTCAAGAACGGCATTGACTGGCTGTCACGCACTGATAGGAACGCCATTTTCTCAGGACGTTTAACGGGGTTGGTCGGTGCCTCCATGGGGGGATTTGGCACGATTTCATCCCAGGCGGCCTGGCTGCCCACACTGAAAATGTTGGGTGTGTCCCTCTACAGCGGGGGATCTTTGATGGTGTCTCGCGCACAGAACTCCTTTGACGCAGCGGGCACGTTACACGATGAGCACACCCTGAACCTGCTGAGCACGTATCTGCAGGGTTTCCACCGTTTTGTCCAGGCCTCCCAGCCAAGCAGAGCACATCAAACAAGCGCGTAGCCGACACGGCCAGAAGTGCCAGGTGGCCTGATCGCTTTTACAAAGCAAATCGACACGCACAGGTACAACAGAAAACGGTGGGACCAGCACCAGCAAGCCTTACAAGTTCGCCGTCTCAGCAAAAAGGAGCCTTGAAGGCTCCTTTTTTATTGCCCAAGGCTTAAGGCTGAACGGGCTTGTCGAAACGATCCAGATCAAAGTAACGACTGGTACCACTGGAAGCGGCGGGAGCAGGACTTGTACTGTCCGCCGCAGGCGAAGCGGCAGGCTCGACCGTGACAGTCTGGACCCGATTAAGATCGGGCTGCTCCACGCGTTCGGGCACACCATAGGTCTGTACACTCTCTCCCGAAGATGATCCTGCGGGAGGAGGAGTCGAGCCGGCCTTGCGGGCAAGCGTCTGTTCGAGATAGGCGGCCAATTGATCGTGGTTGGCTGAACGCGCCCAGTCTGCAGCGCTCAAACCCTGGGCATTTTGCATGCCTGGGTCTGCACCGGCCGCCAATAACAGATCCACCACCGCACGTTTGCCCGATAAGGCCGCCATCATCAAGGGACTGGTACCGTCGGGTGCGGGCGCATTCACAATCGCTTTTTGCGACAGCAGGTAGCGTACCGTGTCTTCATGGCCTTTAGAGGCTGCGTAGTGCAAGGGCGACCAACCCACTCGGTTCACTTGCCCTCCTCGTGCCTGCAAATCACGTAAACGGTCGGTTTCCCCCATCAGGGCCAGATACATCATGGGGGTTTCACGGGCCTCGTTCTCAATGTTCACATTGGTTTGGCGATTGGCCAGCAAGGTATCCACCACTTTCCAGGACTTGTTGCGGATCGCCAGCATCAAAGAGGGATTGCCCTTGGAGTCCACCGCATTAGGGTTCGCCCCTTTGATGAACTCCTGCTCAATGATGTTGGGGCGATCATTTTCCAGCGCCAAATACCAGTTCCGGCTTTCCAACTCAGGCTCCTGCGCCTGCACAGAGGTGGACAGCAGCAGGGCCAGAGGCAGCATCATGGAAAGAACAGGCTTTCTTATTACTTTTTTATTAAAAATCATTATCTTAAGTCCTTTTCTTAAGGTGCTTGATGAGGTATTGAAGCGGAAAAACAAGCTCTTTCGAATCTCAAGCCGTTCCCTCTTGGCAGTAGGTATTTTCTCAGAAAAAGGATCATATAAATCCGCTAAGCAATTGATAATAAACAGAAATTTAATATCAAAAAACCTGAGCATGTCTCAGACACGAGGAGCCCGTCAAAGCCGTGCGTGACTAGCATGACCGCGCCGCCTTGTTTGTCAATGTCACCGCCTATTGCTCCGTCTGGAGCGAGGGCTTATCCGCGTTTGCCTCATCCCGAAAACACAGGCACTACTTATTTAAAATCAATCACTTAGCCTGACTATTTGACACATTGCCTAAGAATCAAAAGGCATCCCACGTTCTGCTGGCTATGCTCTACTCAATCCCGCAGAGTAATAAACGAATCTCTCATTCAGATTAACTTAGAGCCGTACCTTATTGAATAATCTGAAAAAATTCTCTGTGCTGGCTTCTTCCACCTCCTTGACGGAAATACCCCGCAATTCTGCAATCTTCTCGGCCACATGAATGACCAGAGCAGGATTATTGGTTTTACCTCGATACGGAACTGGAGCCAGAAAGGGCGAATCGGTTTCAATCAGCAAGCGGTCCAGCGGCACCCGTTGCGCCACGTCTTGGAGCTGGGTGGCATTTTTGAAGGTGACGATGCCCGAGAAGGAAATGTAGAAATTCAGGTCCAGGGCCGCCTGCGCCACTTCCCAGGTTTCCGTAAAGCAATGCATGACGCCCCCCGCAAGCTGAGCCTGCTCCTGGCGCATGATCGCAATCGTGTCCTCACTGGCTGAACGCGTATGAATAATCAAGGGCAGGCCCGATTCACGACTGGCCCGTATATGGGTACGGAAGCGCTCGCGCTGCCACTCCAACGGCTCTTGCAAACGGTAGTAATCCAGGCCCGTCTCTCCGATAGCCACGACTTTCGGGTCCTGAGCCAGCGTCACCAGCTCCTGCACGGTGGGCTCGGTCACCTTTTCGTAGTCCGGATGTACACCGACCGAGGCAAACAAATGGGTATGCGGACGGACCAACTCCATCAAACCGGGCCAGTCGTCCATATCGACGCTGACCACTAGCGCACAGCCCACCTGGTTCTGACGCATCTTATCCAGAATGGCGTCCAGATTTTCAGCAAGTTCGGGAAAGTTAAGATGGCAATGCGAATCAACAAACATGATGAGAGGTACTTTTCTTAAACACGACGACATGCCTGGTGCAAGCGGTCCAAGGCATGATGAACCAACAATTTAGCATTGAGCGGATGATTGCCCAGCGCCTTTTGCTGGGCCAGCCATTTGAGCGCTTCGGTAAGGGCCGCCGAATTGGCCTGAGCCGCCAGCGCATCAATCTGTTTTTGCAACGAGGGATAGTAACGCGCCGACTGGGCAAAACCACTTAACTGAATATCAACGAACAAACGTTGCCAATGATCGACCCATTCCTGAACCGGAAGTTTTTCCAGCGTATCGGCCAGCGACAAGTCCGCTTCACGGCCAGCTTTCAAGACACCCTCGATCCAGGCACTGAGCCAGTCCGGACACGGCGCCTGCATCGCCTCACTGGCGCTGAACGCCTTTAAGGGAGCTCCCCCCCAGGCTGCCAACCAATCAGATGCGTGCTCTAGCCCCTGCTGCTGCAGCCATTGCACCGATTGCTGAGCATCCGGTACCGGCAAAGGCAAGCGGCGACAGCGTGAGACAAGCGTTGGCAGCAGTCGATCGGGGGCATCGGCCACCAGCAAAAAAACAGTACGATCGGCCGGTTCCTCCAACACCTTCAGCAAGGCATTGGCAGACACCAGATTCAAGGCCTGAGCCGGATACACGACCGCGACGCGCCAGCCTCCCCGATGCGTGGCCGTATTGAACCAGTGCTGCAACTGTCGCAACTGCTCCACCCGGATTTCCCGAGACGGATTTTTACGGGCTGCCGCGTCCTTGGCCAGATCGCCCTCCTGCATGTCGGGTCCCTGCTCCTCCAAGGCAATCGCATCAGGACGCAACAGACGCAAATCCGGGTGATTGCCCCCACGCACCCACTGACAGGCCTGACAGTGGCCGCAAGCCAGTCCCTGAACAGGCTGCTCGCACAATAAACTGGCTCCAGCCGCCCGGGCGAACTGCGTCTTGCCGATACCGGGCAGACCATGGATCAGCCAGGCATGGGCAAAACGCTCTCGATTACCCAGCCAGGCCTGAGCCGTCTCGATTTGCCAGGGTAGAAAAGTCAAACTATCAGACACCGTATTGCCTCAAGGTTGCACATCAACAGGCCTGATTCACGCCAGAAAGACAAGATGGTCTCCCTTGCCTGAACGGCTCAGCGCACATTGTAATATGAACCGGTAAAATGCCTGCTCCACTACCAAGGATGATGAAGTGAGCTTATTGATCGGGCTGGCCGCCAAAGCGCGTTCAGGCAAAGATACCGTGGCCAATCTTTTGCTGGCCCACACCCCTTTACTGGCTGCCTATGCCTTGGCCGACCCTGTCAAAATGGGCTGCGAGGTGCTGTTTGGCCTGAGTCCCGCCCAGGCCTGGACTGACGACAGCCTGAAAGAAGTCCCTATCGCGCTATGGCAGCGCTCCCCGCGGCAGTGCTTTCAGTTGCTGGGAACAGACTGGATGCGCGAACGCGATCCCGATCACTGGTTGCGCCGCGCCCAACATCTGCTGAAGTTCGGGCCAGGCGCCGCCCTGGTTCGCAAACCGCAGGACTATTCGGTCTGGGCCCTGGCTTTGCCCGCTCTTTACGGCTTGTCGGCCGAACAGTTGGACGGCGAGCAAGCCGACCGTGTGGACAGCTTTTGGGGACTCAGTCCACGTCAGGCCGTTGAACACCTGCGCAGCCGGGTCCTGTCGCAGTATCCCGACTTCGAGCAACGCCGTCAGGCCTTGCCCCTGCGTGCACCGAGCCACCAGCTACCGGATATGAGCCAGGCACGCTGCCTGCTGATTAAAGATATTCGCTACGAAAACGAAGCCGACTTCATCCGTCAAAATGGCGGGGAGATATGGCATATTGAACGCCCTGGCAACCCGGTCATCAGCCAGCACTCCTCGGAATGGGGGATCGCGCGTGCCCCGCAAGACTACCTGATCCGAAACGATGCCGGCTTGCCAGAGCTGGCAAACAAGGTCCATGACCTCTGGCGCGGATTTACCCAGCGCCACGGCTTGCTGGCGTAAGAGGCCGCCAGCTCGGCCCCGGTCGGACAGGATCTGCCATGGCCGGCCTTCCTTCATCGAGCGCCGGCCTGTCTTGCACTCTGGCGCTAACGCTTGAGAATGTACTTGGCCACGGCCCGGTTATGCGCCGCCAGATTGGCCGAGAACTCGCTGGTACCGTCACCCCGCGACACAAAATAGTAAAAATCGTGCTTTTCCGGATGCAAAGTCGCCAATAAGGAGGCCTTGCCCGGACTGGCGATCGGAGTGGGCGGCAGACCCGCACGAGTGTACGTGTTCCAGGGCGTATCGGTTGTCAAATCACGCTTGCGGATACGACCCTCATAGGCTGAACCCATTCCATAAATCACCGTCGGATCCGTCTGCAAAGGCATACCCACGCGCAAGCGGTTCATGAACACCCCCGCCACTCGCGCCCGATCCTGGCTGTGACCCGTCTCACGTTCCACAATGGAGGCCATGATCAGCGCCTCATAAGGCGTTTTCAACGGCAAATCAGGATCACGGTCGGCCCATAACTGCTCCAAGAGCTCCTGCTGGGCCAGAAAACCGCGTCGCAAGATATCCACGTCAGCCGTACCCGGAACAAAGACATAGGTATCGGGGTAAAACAAACCTTCGGGATGTCCGACTTCAACACCCAGGCGGCTTAACAAATCGGCATCGCTGACCTCGCCCAAGGTCTGTCGAACCTGCGGGTTGTTCGCCAGCGTGTCACGAATGCGCTGATAGGTCCACCCCTCCGGAATGGTCAGGCGGGTCTGCAGCATATTGCCGCTGGACATCCGCTCCATCACTGTCCAGGGGGTATCACCACGCACCGCCTCATAGGCGCCGGCCTGCAGCGAGGTATCCAGACCCGTCAGGCGCGCCATCCAGACGAAGGCGTCCTCCTGGATATCAATGCCAGCCTGCTGCATGCTGCGCGCAATCGCACGCGGCCCTGAACCGGCAGGGACCACATAATCAATGCGTTCAGCACTCATGTTCACGGGCAGCTTCTTGGCCCAATACCAGGCGCCACCCGCGAGAACACAGGCGGCAACCACCACAAGGCCCAACAGGGCAGAGAAGATTTTGACGTTTTTTTTCATGCGAGCGCTATTGTAAACAGAATGGGGCGGCCTGTTCTTGACGATGTGTCACAAGGCGGCATGGAAATGACGTGCGCCGATCGTCCCCTTAACACGCGAACACGCACATGCCCTGTTGTCAGCGGGGATATGAGCCTGGAACAGGCCCTACCCACGGTATGATTGATGTTTAAATTTATTCTTTCGCTCAGCCATGACCGGAATGTCTGCCCCTCTCTCGTTCACCTTGCCCGATTTGTGCGTCCTCCAGTTTCAGGGAGCGGATGCCGTCTCCTTTCTTCATGCCCAAGTCAGCAATGACCTGGAGCATCTGGCTGCCGATCGTGCCTGTCTGGCCGCCTACTGCACCGCCAAAGGGCGCAGCCTGGCGACCCTGGTGCTCTGGCGCGAAGCGACCGACACCGTATTTGCTCTGGTGCGTCGTGATCTCAGCGAAGCGCTGATCAAGCGCCTGCGCATGTTCGTGCTGCGCAGCAAGGTCACCATCAGCCTGGCCGAATTGCAGGTTTATGGTGTGGCCGATCAATCTGCCGCCCAAGCCGTCTGGAATTTGCAGCGCGAGGGTGGCGACACCCTGATTCAAGCCCCCGGCACGCTGGAGGGCATGAATCGGCACTGGCGGATTTCTTCGCAGCAAGATGCGAACGCGCAGGCTTCTGAAGGCCTTTGGGAAACAGCAGATATTTTGGCGGGCTTGCCCTGGATCAGCGCCGCTACGCAGGACCTGTTCATTCCCCAGACCCTGAACCTGGACCTGATCGACGGGATCAACTTCAAAAAAGGCTGTTATCCCGGCCAGGAGGTCGTGGCGCGCAGCCACTATCGGGGCACCATCAAGCGTCGCATGATGGCCGCCCGCACGGACCGGCTGGATGCGCCCCCTGCGGGCCAGGAAGCAGCAGACGTATTCTTAGTCCCGTCCGAGGGAGGGGCCGAGCCGATCGTTGCCGCCCGTATCATTAATCGTGCCTGGCAGGCCCAGCAGCAGCGTCTGTATGTCTTGATGGAAGTGGTACTGGCGGACCTGGAGCAAGGCCAGTTTCAACTGGAGCAAGGACAGGCACTGGAATTGCAGCCCCTGCCCTACGCTCTCCCAGAACTTAGCGCCTCTGACGGTACAAATTAAGAATGCTGGAAAAATCCAGTCCGGCATTCTGACCCTGGGCCGCATGCAAGGCGAACAGGTTACGGGCCAGTTCGCCTAACGGCGTCGCGCTATTTTGGCTCACGGCAGCATCCGCAGCCAGACCCAGGTCTTTGAGCATCAGACCGGTGGCAAAGCCCCCCTGATAGTCACGCGAGGCCGGCACATCCGGCATGACACCGGGCCATGGGTTGTACAGTTCGGTGGCCCAGTTGCGCCCCGAGCTGCGCGCCATGATGGACGACAACACGGCAGGGTCCAGACCATGGGCAACGCCCAGCGCCAAGGCTTCAGCGGTACCCGCCATTAAAATTCCCAACAGCATATTGTTGCAAATCTTGGCAACCTGACCCGCACCGGCTTTACCGGCGTGGAAAATGTTCTTGCCCATCGCATCCAGATAAGGACGCGCCTTTTCCAGCGCCTGATCCTCACCCCCAACCATAAAGGTCAAGGTACCGGCAATTGCGCCACCCGTACCACCGGAGACAGGCGCATCCAGCATCAACAAGCCCAGCTTGGCTGCCTTGGCCGCCAGATCCTGGCTGGTTTGCGCATCAATCGTGCTGCAATCGACCAGCACCGTGCCCGGGGCCACCGCCTGCAGCAAGCCGTTCTCGACCTCGTAAACCTGACGAACATGGCGGCCAGCGGGCAGCATGGTAAAGACCATCTGTGCCTCTTTGGCGATTTGCGCGGCTGACTCGCCCACCTGCGCCCCCGCCGCCTGCAATTCCTTCATGGCTTCCGCATTCAGGTCAAAGACTTTCAAACGATGACCGGCTTTGAGCAGATTCAGCGCCATGGGTTTGCCCATATGGCCCAGCCCGATAAATGCAATCGTGTTACTCATTTTGTCTCCTCGTCATTATGAAAACGGCGCCGTCAGGCGCCGCAGCGGTCTGCCTGAATTACAGGTCAGCCAAGGGATGAGTCCTGTCTGCAGGCCACGCCGGAACAAAAAAGCGTTCCACCCAGCGGGCATCGGCCTGTTCCAGTGACGCCGGATTCCAGCGTGGCTGTTTGTCCTTGTCAATCAGCAGTGCGCGTATGCCTTCCTGGAAATCGCCTTGCACGCCACACTGGAGCGAGACGATGTATTCCAGACGGAAAACATCGGCCAAGGACAGGTGGTGCACGCGCTCCAGTAGCTCAAAGGACAAGCGAGCCGAACCAGGAGCCCCTTTGGCGAAGGTTTGTGCAGCACGCGACAGCCAGGGGTCGGCACTATCCTGCCACTGCTGCAGAGCCTGTGTCATGCGTTCAAATTCACGGCTGGCGCAGACATCACGCAGCATGGCGTAATTTTGCTCCAGTGGGCCGCTATCGGGGCGAGCGCCCTCTGCCAGAGTGCGCAGGACCTGATGCAGGCTGCTGTCACGAGCAGCGCGTTCATCAGACCAATCCGTGGCTTGCAGGGCCTTGAGCAAGGCGTCGAAATGCGCTCGTGGCAAGTACGCATCCGCCAAGCCCAGGAACAGGCAGTCCGAGGCGTTGATTTGCGCGCCGCTCAGGGCCAGGAAATGGCCGATCCCCGCAGGCAGATGCGACAGCATCCAGGTACCGCCCACATCCGGGAACAGACCAATGGAGATCTCGGGCATGGCAAAACGCGTGGTATCTGTCACCACACGATGGCTGGCGCCGTTGAACAGGCCCACGCCCCCACCCATCACGATACCGTCACCCCAGCACAAAATCGGCTTGGGGAAGGTATGGATCAGATAGTCCAGGCGGTACTCCACATCGAAAAATTCGCGGGCATACTCATTATTCCAGGCCGAGCCCCCCTGGTTCTTTTGCATCGAGGCGTACAGCGAATGCAGATCGCCCCCTGCGCACAGCGCCTTTTCTCCGGCACCGCGCAAGACGATCATGGCAATACTGGCGTCCTGCGCCCATTCCTGAAACTGCTTGAACAGCAGCTGGCACATTTCCAGATTAAGTCCATTCAGGGCTTGCGGGCGGTTCAGCGTAGCAACACCGATCGCCTTCCCGTTCTGGCCGGGCAGCCGATCAAACAAAACAGAATCCGTCATCGAATATCAGCTCCAAGATCAATGATTTGTCGTGCAATGATGACACGCATGATCTCGTTGGTGCCTTCCAGTATCTGATGCACCCGCGTATCGCGCACCAGACGCTCGACAGGATAATCCTTCAGGTAACCATAACCGCCAAACAGCTGTTGCGCATCCACGCAGGCCTGAAAACCCAGATCGGTGGCCATACGTTTGGCCATGGCGCAGTAGGTACTGGCCTGGCTGCTACCGGCGTCCAGATGAGAGGCCGCCAGCCGCACCATTTGGCGGGCAGCCACAACGCTGGTCAGGATATCGGACAATTTGAACTGCAGCGCCTGAAACTGATCCAGCGGCTTGCCGAACTGGCGGCGCTCCTGCATATACTGACGGGCCGCATCATAAGCGCCTTGGGCGGCGCCTACCGAGCAGCAGGCGATATTGATGCGCCCACCGTCCAGGCCCTTCATGGCCAGTTTGAAGCCCTCGCCTTCCTGGCCCAGCATGGCCGAGGCAGGAACGCGCACGCGCTCAAAGGTAATGCCGCGCGTGGACTGACTGTTCCAGCCCATTTTCAGTTCTTTGCGACCATAGGTAATACCCGCCGCATCCGCAGGAACCACAAAAGCCGAAATGCCTTTGGGACCACCGCCTCCGGTACGGGCCATCACCACCAGCACATCGGTATCGCCCGCTCCGGAAATAAAGGCCTTGCTGCCACTGATCAGATAGTCATTGCCGTCACGCTCGGCACGGGTACGCAGCGACGCCGCATCCGAACCCGAACCAGGCTCTGTCAAGCAATATGAGCCCAGTTTCTGTCCGCTGCTGAGCAGTTCGCCCCATTGGGACTTGACCTCATCCGTGCCCCAGGTGCCAACCATCCAGGTCACCATATTGTGGATCGTCAGAAATGCCGTGGTCGAGGGATCAACCGCCGCCATTTCCTCAAACACCAGGCTGGACTCCAGACGCCCCAGCCCCAGGCCGCCGATGGACTCCGGAGCATACAAGCCGCAAAAACCCAATTCACCCGCTTTACGGAAGGCCTCGATCGGGAAAATCTGTTCCTCGTCCCAATGCGCCGCATGGGGTGCCAGCTCACCTTGCGCAAACTCGCGAGCCGCTTGCGCAAACGCGTTCTGATCGTCTGTCAGTATCATGTCCGTCTCCTTATTTTTACCCACCATAATGCGAGCTGCCCCCTTTAGTTGTCGTGCTGATGACAATCAGCCGTTTCATAGGGGGCAGTGCAAGGCAGGAGGCGACAGTCTAGCCGAAAGTAGCGGCCTGACGCGCAGGCGCAGAAGAACTAGGCGCGGACGGGCTTGCGGCGGGGTCGGGCAGCAGCGCGAGCCGCCAGCTTGTGCGCATAGCGGCGGCGGCGGGAGTCCATGGGGTCAAAGACCAGTTCACGGTAGATCTCAACGCGATCCTGATCACGCAACACCTGATCGAGCTGACAGCGCTGGCCATAGACGCCGACCTTCAAGCCCTCCAGGCTCGACGCCTCATCCAGGGGCGGCAAGCCACATTCACGCAATCCTTGCGCAATACCGGCCTGTAGCAAAGCGTCACGCACACAACTGCCAGCCGGCAAGCGCAAGGCGGCTTTCCAGACCTGGGCCTGGGTTGCCACCACAACGCTAACGGATAATTCAGTCACCGTACACCTCTTGTGCGCGACGGGTGAAGGAGTCGATGAAACTGTTGGCAACACGGTTGAAAATGGGACCGACCACCATCTCCAGGGCGCGACTGGAAAACTCGTACTCCATGGTGAACACGATCTTGCACCCGTCTTCCCCCAAGGGCGTAAACTGCCAGTCCCCCGTCAGGGCAGAAAACGGCCCTTTGACCAGGCGCAGCACAATGCGGTTAGGATAGTCGTGTTCGTTACGGGTGGTGAAGGTCTGGCGAATACCCGCGATGCTGATGGTGACTGAGGCTTCCATCCCCTTTTCGTCGCGCTGGCTGACACTGGCGCCACCACACCAAGGCATGAACTCAGGGTATTTTTCCACCTCTGCAACCAGGTCAAACATCTGTTCGCAGCTATAAGGAAGAAGGACGGAGCGTTTTACTGTATGCATCAGGTCTGGTTAATAGATAGAATGTTCTGATTTTACAATCTATGGTTGGCAATTAATTCATGAGTATTGTTGATAATCGCAAGGCTACCCACGAATACTTTATCGAAGAGCGCTTTGAGGCCGGTCTGGTCCTGGAAGGCTGGGAGGTCAAGGCGATCCGGGCTGGGCATGTCCAGCTCAAAGAAAGCTATGTCATCGTGCGCGAGGGCGAGTTGTTTATTTTGGGCATGCACGTCAGTGCCTTGCCCACCGCCTCAACCCATATCCGGCCCGACGCGACTCGTACCCGTAAACTGCTGCTCAAAGCCGAGGAGATCAGTAAACTGATCGGCAAGGTTGAGCAGCGCGGTTACGCCCTGGTTCCCCTGAACCTCCACTACAAAAAAGGTCGTATCAAGCTGGACTTCGGTCTGGGGCGCGGTAAAAAACTGCACGATAAACGTGATGTCTCCCGCGACAAAGACTGGAAGCGCGAACAAGAACGCTTGATGAAACACGACACCCGCCGTAAGACAAATGAATAAAACGGGCTGAAAAGCCCGTTTTGTTCTAAATCTCAATGTAATTTAACACGAGGGGCGGCCCGTTTGCTGAGCAAGCGGCCCAAAGCCAGGGTTGCGGTACGTGCAAACCCCAAAATCGCCATGTAATGCATCAGGTGCAGGCTCATGTACATGATGCGCGCCAGCAGCCCTTCCACAAACCAGCTTTTGCCGGACAGCACCCCCATCAGGCTGCCGACACCGCGACTGTGGCCCACCGATACCAGCGAACCATAATCCTTGTAAACAAAGGGCGCTTCATCAACCGGCCTGCCCTGAATGCGTGCCGCCAGCCGCTTGCGCAAATAGCTGGCTTGCTGGTGAGCGACCTGGGCACGGGCAGGCAAAAACTGACCCTCTTTGTCCCATGGCACCTGTGCGCAGTCTCCCAAGGCCCAGATGTAAGGGTCCGGCGTGGCCAGGCAGGCATCGAGCACCAGTTGATTGATTCGGTTAACGGGCAGACCCAACTGCGCCAAAAAGGCGGGGGCTTCAATTCCAGCCGCCCAGACGCAGAGATCATTGGGATACTGCCCCCCTTGCGCGTCCTCAATGTAATCAGCGGCCACTCGGCTGACCCTGACCGAGGTACGCACGGCCACGCCACGCTGCGCCAGCAAACTTTGCGCGGTGGCAGACAGTTTGGGCGGCAAGGCTGAAAGAATACGATCAGCACCTTCCAACAGGGTAATGCACACCTCGCGGTCAGAACTGCTGCCTGGAATACTGTAAATACTCAAATCCGCACGAGCCTCGAGCAGCTCAGCGGCCAGTTCCACCCCGGTTGCCCCGCCCCCCACAATATTGATATAGAGTGGCGCCCCCGGTTCTCGCTGCGCGCGACGGGTCACACTGATCAGTTCATTGAGCAACTTCAAACGAAAACGCTCGGCCTGATGTGTCGAGTCCAGCGCCAGCGCATGCTCATGGGTGCCCGGCGTATTGAAAAAATTCGATTTGCTACCCACAGCCATCACCAAGGTGCCGTAGCTCAGGCTGCGCTCGGGAAAGACCTCGTCATGATCGGGCCCCAGAACCGGGGCCAGCGTGATCGTGCGTCGGGCACGGTCTATGCCGGTCATCTCACCTTGAATAAAGGTAAAGCCACAATCGCGCGCCAGCATGAAATACGACAGGCCCTCGCGATGAATATCCAAGGTGCCCGCAGCAACCTCATGCAAGGACGGCTTCCAGATATGGTCGCTGTCTTTATCGACCAAAAAGATATGTTGGCGCCCGAACTGACGCCCCAGCTTGGCGGCCAGCTCCAGCCCACCTGCCCCACCCCCAACGATTACCACTTGATACGGCTGCGTAGTAGACATCCAAAACTCCTTGGGACTTACCTCAAGCAAAGAGAGTATCAGAACCGTCGCCTTATACTTTAAATCAAAACAGATAAGGACTATAGCGATACGCAAACACGATCTGGGTCACTCAGCCAGACGAGCTTGTGGACCGCCAAGGACCCGTGCTGTTTTTAGAGGCCTGAATGGGTAGCAGATCAAAGACTGACGCAAAGAAATACGTCTTTGCGTGGTGCATGGCGTAAAATCGGGACGTTAGTCTTGCCTTCCCTTAACGATCGAAATAGGGCAGCAGCACAACAGCCATTGATACGGTATGATGCTGACTTTGTCCTGTTCACTTCCTTTCTGCCTGCCACTATGCATGACGATGTTCCCCGAAAATCCCAACGTGCGACTCGAAAGGGGCGCGAACGCCGCGACAAAATCCTGGAAGTCGCTTCCGAGGTTTTTCGTGAGAATGGTTTTGAGGCTACGTCCATGTCCCAAATCGCCGCATTGGCAGGCGGTTCCAAGGGCACGCTCTACAATTACTTCCCCTCCAAAGAAGACCTCTTGCTGGCTGTCCTGCTGACGGGAGCCCAGAGATTTACCGAGCAGGTCCTGACCAAGCTGGACTATGAAGGTGATATTCGCGAGGAGTTGCGGCGTTTCCTGCTTCCCATGTTGAGCAACCTGTACTCGAAGCAAACGGCTCAACTGCTACGTATTGTAGTTTCGGTAGGTGGCCATAGCGATATTGGCAAGCGCTTCATGGACATGCTGGACGACCAGATCTGGGATGGTGTGAAGCGTTTTTTTGCCCGCCACATCGAGCGCGGCACCCTGCGCAAGCTGGACCCGACCTTAATGGTGGAACACTTTCGCTGCCTGAGTGAAAGCGAGATTGTGCTGCTGCTCATGGGAGCCATGGAGCCCTGGAACGAAGAACGCATTCAAAACGAAACCGAACACATTCTGGATATGTTCCTACACGTTTATCAGCTTGACCCAGCCAGTTAAGACACTGGCTTCCTGGAAACCTACCCGACTACGCTGCGCCGCCCGCAGCGTCTTTGCGCCGCCAACCCGGCACACGCACCCCACACACCGAGCCCGCCCTCTGCGCGAAGGCAGCCTAGCAAAGGGGCTTACACCCCTCCCTCCCTCTACCCTGTCCGATCGATAAGGAACTGCCCCTCCTAGGCCTGACCGTGTCCGTGTTCGCGAACGGTGCGTTGAAAAACCGTAGCGGCCTACAGAGACGTTTCGCAATATCGAAGGAGCGGCTAAGGCAAAAGCAAAGTCACTCACAGGGATTGAACCGCCAGCAAGATAACCCTGCCCCCAGATGCAACAACACCCCGGCCTGCCTATTGCACACCGAGGTGTTGTTGTGGCGCTTAGCCACTGGCTTCCGCCAGCACCCTGCCAGGCAGACGCTGGCAGGAATCAGGACTTAAGCCTTGGCCAGACGCTGCCAGGTGTCCACAACCGTGTCAGGGTTCAGCGACAGCGAAATAATGCCCTCTTCGCTCAGCCACTTGGCCAGATCAGGATGGTCGCTGGGGCCTTGGCCGCAAATACCAACGTATTTGTTCTGGGCCAGACATGCCTTGATGGCACGGCTCAGCATGAACTTCACCGCCTCGTCGCGCTCGTCGAAGTCGGCAGCCAGCAGTTCCATACCGGAGTCGCGATCCAGACCCAAAGTCAACTGAGTCATATCGTTGGAACCGATGGAGAATCCGTCAAAGTATTGCAGGAACTTGTCGGCCAAAATGGCGTTGGAAGGTACTTCGCACATCATGATCAGGCGCAGGCCGTTTTCGCCACGAGCCAGACCGTGGGAAGCCAGCAGATCAACCACACGCTCTGCCTGACCCAGGGTACGCACAAATGGCACCATGATCTCGACGTTGGTCAGACCCATTTCGTCACGCACTTTCTTCAGGGCTTCGCATTCCATCTTGAAGCATTCTGCGAAGTCTTCGGACAGGTAGCGAGCCACACCGCGGAAGCCCAGCATGGGATTCTCTTCCTCGGGCTCGTAGCGCGAACCACCCACCAGCTTGCGGTATTCGTTGGACTTGAAGTCCGACAAACGCACAATGACGGGCTTGGGGTAGAAGGAAGCGGCCAGGGTCGCGATACCTTCAGCCAGTTTCTCCACGAAGAAAGCACGTGGGCTGGCGTAGCCACGAGCAGCCGATTCCACCGCCTTTTTCAGGTCGCTATCCACATTCGGGTAGTCCAGAACCGCCTTGGGGTGAATGGCGATGTTGTTGTTGATGATGAATTCCAGACGAGCCAGACCCACACCATCGTTGGGGATTTGCGAGAAATCGAAAGCCAGTTGTGGGTTACCCACGTTCATCATGATTTTCAGACCGATCTCGGGCATCTGGCCCCAGCTGACTTCTTCGATCTCGGTTTCCAGCAGACCGTCGTAAATACGGCCTTCGTCGCCTTCCGCACACGACACCGTCACTTCCTGACCTTCTTTCAGCACGTCGGTGGCGTTGTTGCAACCGACCACGGCGGGGATGCCCAGTTCGCGAGCAATAATCGCAGCGTGGCAGGTACGGCCGCCACGGTTGGTGACAATAGCCGACGCCAGCTTCATGATGGGTTCCCAGTTGGGGTCCGTCATGTCAGTCACCAGCACGTCGCCGGGTTTGACCAGATCCATCTCGGAGGCGTCAGCCACGATGCGGACTTTACCCGAGCCGATCTTCTGGCCAATGGCGCGGCCAGTGACCAGCACCTCGCCCGTGGCTTTCAGGCGGTAACGCTCTTGCACATCGTTGCTGCCTTGCTGGGACTTCACAGTCTCGGGACGGGCTTGCAGGATGTAGATCTTGCCATCGATGCCATCACGGCCCCACTCAATGTCCATAGGACGCTGGTAGTGTTTTTCAATGATGGTGGCGTAACGGGCCAGTTCGATCACTTCTTCGTCGCTCAGGGAGTAACGATTGCGCTCGGACACAGGTACGTCCACGGTACGCACAGCGTGATCGGTGGTACGACTTTCGTCAAATTCCATCTTGATCAGCTTGGAGCCGATACGACGGCTGATGATGGGGTAGTGACCGGAAGCCAGGGTTGGCTTGTACACGTAGAACTCGTCCGGATTGACCGAACCTTGAACCACGGTTTCGCCCAGACCGTAGGAGGAAGTCAAAAAGACGACGTCCTTGAAGCCCGATTCCGTGTCCAGGGTGAACATCACACCAGCGCTGCCCTTGTCCGAGCGCACCATACGCTGAATACCCGCAGACAGAGCCACTTCAGCGTGGGCGTAGCCCTTGTGGACGCGGTAAGAAATAGCGCGGTCGTTGTACAGGGAAGCAAACACGTGGTGAATCTTGCTCAGCACCTCGTCGATGCCCACCACGTTCAGGTAGGTTTCCTGCTGACCGGCAAAGGAAGCATCAGGCAAGTCTTCGGCGGTGGCGGACGAACGCACGGCAAAGGAACCCTTGCCGTCAGCGTCCAGCTCGGCAAACGCCTCACGTACGGCTTTTTCAAACTCGGCCGGGAACGGCGTGTCGATGATCCACTGACGGATTTCGGCACCGGCCGCAGCCAGTTCACGAACGTCGTCGGCATCCAAAGCGTCCAGACGCTGCTGAATGCGCTTGTCCAGATCGTTGTTTTTCAGGAAAACGCGGAATGCTTCGGCTGTGGTGGCAAAACCACCTGGCACGCGCACACCGGCATCGGCCAGTTGGCTGATCATTTCACCCAGCGAGGCGTTTTTACCGCCTACTGTGTCGACGTCCGTCATGCGGAGCTTGTCGAAACCAATTACGTAAGACATAAGTCACCTTGAATAGAAAAAAAAGCGTGTTTGCTTAAGACAGGGACCGTCACAGCGGTGTCTGTGCAATCTGTCTTAAGCAAACCTGCCTTTCCATACCCCGATTCGAGCGGTAAATGGTAATCTTGCAAATTGTACCGTTTCCCGAGCTTTGTGCACGACTTATTCCATGTCTTCTTCTCCTATTGAGCGTACCGTCTTTGTCGTTTCCGACAGCACGGGCATTACCGCCGAAACTTTCAGCAACTCCGTCCTGTCGCAATTCGCTCAATTCGAATTTCAGGCCGTCCGGATTCCCTTCATCGACACCATCGAGAAAGCCCAGTCTGTCGCAGACCGCATCAATCAGTGTGCCCAGGACCAGGGTCAGCAGCCCCTGGTGTTCAGCACCTTGGTCGACCCCAAGATGGCCCACATCATTGGCGCGGCCAACTGCACTTTCCTGGATTTGTTTGGTGCCTTTGTACGACACATTGAGCGTGCCCTGGGCGTGAAATCCAGCCGTTCCGTAGGCCGTTCGCACTCGGGCGGCATGTCCAAGCGCTATAACAGCCGCATTGAAGCCATCAACTTCAGCCTGGCCCACGACGATGGCCAGTATGTGAATGGCCTGGAACAAGCCGATGTGATTCTGGTGGGCGTGTCACGCTGCGGCAAAACCCCGACCAGCTTGTACTTGGCCATGCAGTACGCTGTCAAGGCCGCCAATTACCCGCTGATTCCGGAAGACTTTCAGCGCGGCACCCTGCCAGCCACCCTGGCCCCCTACCGAAAAAAGATCTTTGGTTTATCCATTCATCCGGACCGCCTGTCCGAAGTGCGCAATGAACGTCGTCCCGACAGCAAGTACGCCTCGATTGAGCAGTGCCGCATGGAAGTCGCCGAGGCAGAACGCCTGATGCGCATGGAAGGCATCCCTTGGTTGTCGACCACGACCAAATCGATTGAGGAAATCTCCACCAAGATTCTGGATGATGTAGGTTTGGACCGCCGTTCTTACTGAAGTCGACGCCAGTGTTTGCCCGCAGTGCAACAAAGCGGAGCGGCAATGAGCGTAAGGCCTGAGTCGGTGTTTCACCGAACTCGGGCTTTTTTTATTTAATCCTTCTCCGGCCCACTTATCCCGCAGCACCAGCCGTATGTACGGCAGAATGTACCCCCCCCTGATCAGCCTTCGCCCCGGCTCTCAGGCGCGAGCATGCCCATCACGCTGGACGGCAGAGTCATCACCGCTTGTTTAGCCCCTCAAGACACGCCGCACGCGACATCGTCAAGGTCGTGGAGAGGGGAATTTCAAGGCTGTCTGTCCGACCCGTGCCACGACAAATTCAACCCACGTCTTGCCCAGGCCACGCAAGGAGCATGCCGCTGCCACCCACCCACAGCAGCGCTATTACTTTCTATGCTGGCGACGCTGTTCGTACAAACACAGCGCCGTGGCAATGGCCACATTCAGGGACTCCACCCCGGGCGCCTGGGGGATGAACAAACGCTGGCTGGCTTTGACCAGCAAAGCAGGACTGACGCCCTGCCCCTCGTTGCCAAACACCCATATTGCGTGTGCAGGCAAGGCAGATTCATACAGGTCTTGAGTGTCAGGCCCCAGAGAGGTCACCAAAACCGGCAAGCCGGCTTTCTCAAGCAGTTCCAGGCCCTCGACCTGCTCATGAATCTGAATAGAAAAATGCGCGCCTTGTGCGCTACGCAGCACCTTCTGGGACCAGACACTGGCGCAGCCCGGCGTCAAGTAGACCGCCTCCATGCCCACCGCCACGGCGGTTCGCAGTACGGTGCCCACATTGCCGGGGTCCTGCACCTGATCGAGCAAGACTGCACTTCCAGCAGGCGCTGTCCACGCCTGCCCGCGCGGCACACGCACAATAAAGCCCACGCCTTGCCCCTGGCCTACCTGGGACACCGCATTCATCAGCGTGGCATTGAACGTCACACTGAGATGACCCGGTAAAAAACGAGCCAGTTCCAACAGCTCGTCCGAATGGCGATCCATTTCAAACACCGCCAGTTCCGGCAAGCCACGGCGCTCCAGCCACATCTGGCAGAGATGGATGCCTTCCAACCAAATCAGCTGATCGCCCCCATCCAGCTCGCGTTTGTCGTGAGCCAGGCGCTGCACTCGTTTGAAAAGCGCATTATCTTTGGATTCAATCAGCCTCATTTTCTTCAACTTACCTAACTAGAGATGCGCGTACCGGCGCGAAACTTCGACGATGCTCGGGACACGGCCCGTGCTGGGACAAACGTTGCAGATGAAAGGCCGTCCCATAGCCTTTGTGCTGGTCAAAACCGTATTCGGGATAGTCTCGGTGCAATTCCAGACAGACTGCATCCCGCGCTGTTTTCGCCAAAATTGATGCAGCCGCAATGGCAGCATGGCTGGCGTCACCTTTGATGATGGCTTCTGCCGGGCAACACAGGCCAGTGGGAATGCGATTGCCGTCCACCAAGGCCTGTTCGGGTTTGACACTCAGGCCATTGCAGGCTCGCTGCATCGCCAACATGGCCGCGTGCAAGATATTGATGTCGTCAATTTCCGCCACACTAGCGCTGGCAATTTCCCAGGCCAACGCCCTTTCCTTGATCAACACCGCCAAGGCTTCACGCCGTTTGGCGGTCAGCTTCTTGGAATCATTCAGGCCTTCAATGGGATTGCTCGGGTCCAGAATCACGGCAGCGGCAAAGACGGGACCTGCCAGAGGGCCACGTCCTGCCTCATCCAGCCCCGCCACCAAACCCGTCGAGGCATTACTGACTAATAAATCCAGCTGCTTCATGCACGCGCCATATTCACAATGACCTCGGCCGCCAACGCGGGTGTGTCCCGACGCAAGATCAAATGCATTTCGGTAAAGACTTGCTCGATATGTGCCACATAGCTCTGATCGCTCAAGGCTTTCCAGCACTCTTGCGCCAGCTTCCTGGGCTCGGCGTCTTCTTGCAGCAGTTCTGGTACGACAAAATCCCGAGCCAGCACATTAGGCAAACCCACCCAAGGCACATAAGGCCGGTCCTGACCAGACTTCCACCGTATGATGCGCTCCATCATGGGGCTGAGCACATATGAAATAACCATAGGCCGCTTGTACAAGGCGGTTTCCAGACTGGCAGTACCACTGGCCACCAGCACAGCGTCACTGGCTTCCATCACCGTCCAGGCGGGTGGACGAACCACGCCTTCCGAATCAGGCTGACGAATACCGGCTGTATTGGCATCAATAATGTGCAAGTTACGGACGGGGTGTTGGGCCAGTGCTTCCTCAAATTCCTGACGGCGCTTAGGATTGACCATGGGCACCAGAATCATCAAATCCGGCTCCTGATCCTGCAAGATCTGCACCGCCTGCAAAAAACGGGGTGACAGCATCTTGACCTCGGAAGACCGGCTGCCAGGCAAGACGCCCAATATACGCCCTGTCTCGGGCAAGCCCAGCCGCCGACGCGCGTCGGCCTTGTCCGGCTGCAAGGGAATATTCGCCGCCAGGGGGTGACCCACATAGGTCACGGGAATGCCTTCCTTCTCGTAGATCTCGGTCTCGAAAGGAAACAGCACCAACATGTGAGACACGGCTTCGCGGATTTTATGGATGCGCTCATAGCGCCAGGCCCAGATGGAGGGCCCCACAAAATGCACCGTTGGAACCCCGGCCTGACGCAGACGATGTTCCAGACGCAAGTTGAAGTCGGGGGCATCGATGCCTACAAACACATCAGGGCGTTGCCGCAACCACTGATTGCGCATGCCCAGGTAGGTAGAAACCAGCCCGGGAATGCGTTTCAGCGCCTCGACATAACCGAATACCGTCAAGGCATCCATGGGATAAAACTGATGAAATTGCTGCGCCGCCATTTCGGGTCCGCCTATGCCCTCTACCCGCAAGTCGGGATGGCCTTGGCGCAAGCCTTGAATGATGCGAGCAGCCAGCAAATCGCCAGAGGGCTCACCCGCCACCATCCCAATGCGCAAATCCTGCTTGACCCCTGTCTGCCCCGACCCGCCTGAACGTGCCGCTACTGGGCTGGAGGCGCTGCTCATGGTCGGCAAATACCCCGACTGGAATCGTTCAGAAAATCGATCATGACCTGAACCGCTGCCCGGCAGTCGGGCTGCGCCTGCTGCAAGGCCTGCATCTGCTCAACGGCCTGCTCGACGGTCAATTTACGACGGTACAGCAGCTTGTAGCTTTCCTTGACGGCCGAAATCGCGTCGGCAGAAAAGTGACGACGACCCAGGCCTTCGCTATTGACACCGACTGGACGGAATGGATCACCTGCACCGATCACGTAAGGAGGAATGTCCTGACGGACCGAGCTGGTGCCACCAATCATGCTGTGCGCACCGATGCGACCGAACTGATGCACGGCGGTCAAGCCGCCCAGAATGGCCCAGTCGCCAATATGCACATGGCCGCCCAACTGAACACTATTGGCAATAATCGTATGACTGCCGATCTGGCAATCGTGCGCAATATGGGTGTAGGCCATGATCCAGTTGTCGTTGCCAACACGGGTCACTCCCACGTCCTGCACCGTGCCGGTGTTAATGGTGACGTATTCACGAACCATATTGCCATCGCCGATTTCCAGACGAGTGGGTTCCCCGGCGTACTTCTTGTCCTGCGGCATGCCCCCGATGGAGCAGAAACGGTAGAAATGGTTGTTGCGACCGATCGTGGTCACGCCATCTATCACGCAGTGCGGGCCTACTTTGGTGCCCGCCCCTATCGTGACATTGGGCCCAATGATGCTGTAGGGCCCGACCTCGACATCATCGGCAAGCTGAGCGCCCGCTTCGATAATGGCCGTTTCATGAATACGCATAAACTATTCTTCCAATTGTCGGATAGCACACATGATTTTGGCTTCGGCGACCACTTGGCCGTCCACCAATGCGCGACCCGTGTACTTGCACAACGCGCGGCTGATGCGGTCAGCCGTCACTTCCAGGCGCAGTTGATCGCCCGGCATCACGGGTTTGCGAAAACGCGCACCATCCACACCGACCAGATAGTAAGCCAGCTTGTTGTCCACTTTCGCGTACGGATCTTCAGGATCAGTAAACGAGAACAAGGCGGCGGCCTGGGCCATGGCTTCAATGATCAAGACCCCAGGCATAACCGGCATGTGCGGAAAGTGGCCAGTAAAAAAGGGTTCATTCATCGACACGTTCTTGATGGCGACGATGCTCTTGCCAGGCACCAGTTCCAAAACGCGATCCACCAGCAACATCGGGTAACGATGAGGAAGGCGATCCATAATTTGTCGAATGTCGAGTTCCATGTCCTGTCCTGCTTAATTTTTATTGATATGTTCAGATGATTCATTTGCTCCATCCGCCTGCTGCCGTTCCAAGGAACGCAGGCGACGGCGCAAACCGCTCAATTGCCCCAGCACGGCAGCATTTTTCTGCCAGTCCTGATGCCCCGCAAAGGGATAAACTCCGGTGTAACGTCCGGGCTGGCTGATGCTGGAGGTAACGGCGGTACCGCCCGAGATGTGCACATCATCACCCAAGACCAGATGCCCGGACAGCATGGCCGCCCCGGCAATCGTGCACCGCGCCCCGATCCGGGTTGAGCCGGCCACCCCCACACAGGCCGCCATGGCCGTATGTTCACCGACCTGCACGTTGTGCCCGATCATGATCTGATTGTCCAGCTTGACCCCATTGGCCAGCACCGTATCGTCCAACGCTCCTCGGTCCACCGTGGTGTTGGCTCCGATTTCAACATCATCACCAATCCGCACGTGACCGATCTGCGCAATCTTGGCCCAGGCGCCCTGGCCCTTGACGGGGTCCGGAGCAAAGCCAAAGCCGTCTGCACCAAGCACCACACCCGAGTGCAAAATGGCGCGATCACCAATATGCACCTCGTGATACAGGGTCACGCGCGCATGCAGCAAACAGTCCTGCCCCAAGGTAGAGCCTGCGCCAATCACGCAATGCGCACCCAAACGGGTGCCCCGTCCGATCTTGACGCCTGCCTCCACCACACAAAATGGACCGATCGACACACCGTCGCCCAATGCAGCACTGGGATCAATCACAGCGCTGGGGTGAATACCCGTGGGCAACTGAGCCATCCGCACTTGATCAAAACGCTGTGCGAGCAGCGCATACATCAAATACGGCTGAGAGCACAGAACCGGGATAAAGGAGGGCTCAACGTCCAGACCTTCGTAGACTTGCGGCGTCAAAATCACCACCGCGGCGGCAGTCTGCTGCAGCAGATCCTGCATCTTGGGATTGGATAGAAAGCTGATTTCTTCCGGGCCCGCAGAAAGCAAAGAGCCTAGGCCCCGAATCCGGGGCATAGGCTCTTTCACGCCTTCTGGCAGCTTGCAATCCAGTCCGGTCTTGTTGATGGCGTCTATAAGTTCAGACAGCTGTACAGCCTGATCAACGTTCAGCAATACCGGCATAGTGCATCAACCGCCCAATGCTTTCAGAACTTCCTCGGTGATGTCCACACGTGGGCTAACCGTTACGGCGTCCTGAATGATCAGGTCGTAGCCCTGGGAGTCAGCAATACGTTTGATGGCGGCATCAGCCTGCTCAACAATGGCCGAGAATTCTTCGTTGCGGCGACGATTGAAGTCTTCCTGGAACTCACGGCGTTTGCGCTGCAGGTCGGAATCCAGATCAGCCAGCTGGCGCTGACGCTTGACGCGATCAGACTCGGACAGCACAGGAGCGTCCTTGTCGAATTTCTGAGCTTGCGAACGCAGGTTGTTGGCCATGCGCTCCAGCTCTTCGTCACGGCGCTTGAATTCTGCCTCGATCTTGGTCTGGGCCGCTTTGGCTGGCTTGGAGTCGCGCAAAATGCGCTCTGTGCTGACAAAACCGATTTTTGTCTGTGCCTGAACAACAGGTGCAGCGGTCATGGCGCCAACACCCAGCGCGGCAGCCAGAACGAGCGCTTTATTGCCACGCGACAAGCTGCGGGCGATGTTTGTAAGTTTTAATGCGATGTTTGACTTCATGAAAAATCTACCTTGCAAATTAGGCTGCAGAATAGTGCAATTGTGCCACTAAACACGAACATCAGAAAGCGGTACCAATCTGGAACTGGAAGGCTTGTTTGTCGTCGCCTTCCTTGGCGCGCAAGGCGCGACCGTAGGACAGCTGCAAAGGACCCAGCGGGGATTCCCACGACAAGCCCAGACCGGCGGCGTACTTCCAGCCGCAGGGATCTTCAGATCGACGATCAGGGCGACCCATTGCACAACCACCGCTCGTGTTGTCGACCTTGCCAGCATCGGCAAAAACGAACCAACGCAAGGTGCGGTCACGTGATGCGCCTGGGAACGGCAGGTACAGCTGGGCATTGGCCACCATACGGCGCGAACCACCCAGATAGTCACCGGTCAGGGTGTCTCGTGGGCCCAGGGACGCACCCTCGTAACCACGTACCGAACCGATACCACCGGCGTAAACGTTCTTGATAACCGGGAAAGTCTTGCTGCCAATGCTGCGACCATAGTCAATCGCTCCATTCAAGGCCAGCGTGTATGCGCGACCCAATGGAATGTAGTGCTGATGGCTGGCGCGCAGCATGTAGTAGCGCAAATCCAGCGTACCCATATCGGCCGACAAGCTGGTCAGGCTTCCCTTCTTGGGAGCAATCGCGCTGTCACGGGTATCTTTGGACCAACCCAGATTGAAAATGAAGGTGTTGGTACGCTCACCATACTCCTGCACGTAATCCTGGTAGGCAAGCGGAGTGTACTGAGGACTCAGACGCGATAGTTTGTTCTGCTCGAAATTGACGCCCATGAAAATACGGTCGTATTCCGAGATGGGCACACCAAAGTTCAAACCGGCACCGATCGCGGTGTTCTGGTAGTCGCCCCAGCCGTCATTGGACTGGTAGGGCGTGGTACGACGATAGTAAATCGAGGTCGTTTTGCTGATGCCGTCTGTTGTCCAATACGGATTGGTATGGCTGATTACCGCTGTACGGTTCACCTTGCTGGTATTGACCTGCAAGGACAAGCTATTGCCACTACCGAAAATATTGTCCTGGCTGATCCCGGCCGAGAGCATCAGCTTATCGGTGGAGCCATACCCGACACCCAGGTTGACCAGACCCGTGGGTTTTTCCTTGACGTCCACCTGGACGTCCACCTGATCCGGCGAGCCGGGCACAGGCTTGGTATTGACATCCACTTCATTGAAGTAGCCCAGACGATCCACGCGATCACGGGAGAACTTGATGGCGTCCGAATCGTACCAGGCAGCCTCCTGCTGACGCATCTCACGGCGCACGACCTCGTCACGCGTGCGGACGTTGCCGCCCACCTCGATACGGCGCACATACACGCGACGGCCCGGATCAACATAGAAGGTCAGGTCAGCCGTATGATTTTCGCGATCCAGGACCGGATTGGGGTTGGCGTTGGCGAACGCATAGCCCAGGCCACCCAGGTATTCGGTAATGGCTTTCACCGTACCGCTGGTTTTCTCCGAGGAGAACACTTCCCCCTCTTTTTGCTGAACCAGTGGTTGAATCTGATCATCCAGACCCAGCAAATCCCCGGCCAGCTTCACGCTGCTCAGCGTGTACGGCTTGCCTTCGTGAATCGTCAGGGTGATGTAAATGTCTTTGCGATCGGGCGAAATCGACACCTGAGGCGGCTCGGCGGAATACTCCAGAAACCCTCGATTCAGGTAGTAGGAACGGATGCGTTCCATGTCACCTTCCAGCTTCTCGCGGGAATACTTGTCGGTGCCCGTGTACCAGGTCATCATGCCCGAGGTGGTCAGCTCCATCTGGTCGAGCAAATCGCTTTGCGAGAACGCCTCGGTACCGACAATGCGAATTTCCTTGATCTTGGCTAGACCGCCTTCAAAGATGTCAAAGCTGACGCCGACACGGTTACGCGGCAACGGCGTGATGATAGGGGTAATTTCCACCCCGTACTTGCCCTTGGACAAGTACTGCTGTTTCAGCTCAAACTCGGCCCGTTCCAGCATGGAACGGTCAAAAACCCGCCCTTCTCCAAAGCCTACCTGAGCCAGGGAGTTGGTAATATTCTTGGCATCGAACTCGCGCATGCCGTTAAAAGATATGGAGGCGATGGTTGGGCGCTCTTTGACATTGACGATCAGCACATTGGTGCCCGTGTCAATTTGCACATCACTAAAAAAGCCTGTGGCGTACAGACGCTGAATGGCATCTGCGGCCTGCTCTTCCGAGAAGGACTCACCAACCTTGACAGGCAAAGACGCGAACACGGCGCCGGGATCGACCCGCTGGATACCGTTGACTTGAATATCGCGCACGACAAACGGTGCAAATGCATTCGCCAAGGCGGGAGCAAGCAAACTTGCCACCAATACGGGCAGAACACGCAACGCAAAAGTAGGTTTCCGGCTAAACGACATCCTGGACAATCCTTGGTCGGTCAAATGGTTGGAAATTGTATGCCACCCGCTCTCAACTGAAAAGGCGGGTGATGTCATTAAAAAAAGCAATACTCATCAGTACGGCCAACAAGGCCAAACCCAGGCGCTGACCCAGCAGCATCATGCGCTCCGAAGCGGGCTTGCCGCGTACGGCTTCGATGGCATAGTACAGTAGATGCCCGCCATCCAGCATAGGTACGGGCAATAAATTCAGTAAACCAATGCTAATACTGATCAGCGCCAGGAAATTCAGGTAGGCGATCAAGCCTATTCTGGCGGTCTGACCCGCATAATCGGCAATAGTAACCGGCCCGCTGACATTCCGTACAGAGACTTCCCCGGTAATCATGCGCCCAATCATCTTCAAAGAGAACCAGAATGTCTGAGCCGTACGGGTAAATCCGCGCTCCACGCTCTCGATAGGGCCATAACGTACCAGTGTCATGGGCATGTCTGCCGCCACCTGCGCACCAATGCGTCCCAGCCCTTGCGAATCGCTCGCGGGCGTGACCAGCAAACGCTCAAGCTCACCCGCACGCAGTACATCCAGCTCCAGGGTCTGGCCGGCCGATTGTTGCACTTTTTGGACAAACGGGGTGATGCCGGGCTCGGCCAGATCACCCAGGCGGACGATGACATCCCCTTCTTTCAACCCGCCCTGCTCGGCCGCACTTTCCTTGAACACTTCCTGCACAATCGAACGAGCCGGACGCAGAACCAGGCCTGCCTGGGCCATCAGGTCCTGTCCATCCGGCAAAATCTCGCCGGCCGGCAAAGTCAGGTAACGATTTTGTTCCCGCCCCAGTTGGTCTTTCACCCCCACTTCCAGCTCGCCGCCGGAAGACAAGGCATCCATGAATGCCCAACGCGCCTGCAACCAGGAATCAACAGGCTTGCCATCGACCGACACCAAACGGTCTCCCGCCTGAAAGCCGGCCTGTGCAGCAGGCGTCCCTGCAGGCACGGGGCCGATTTGCGCAATGGGCTCTTGCGTGCCCAACAAACCGACCACGGCGTAGATCACCACGGCCAGGATCAGGTTCGCCAGGGGACCGGCCAGCACAATGGCGGCCCGCTGACGCAAGGGTTTGTGATTGAAGGATTCGTTGATCTGCGCCTGCGTCGCGTGAGCAGGTGGATCGTTCTGCATGGCCACATAGCCACCTAAGGGCAGCGCCGATACGGCCCATTCAGTGCCGTTCCTGTCGAAACGACGGTACAACACCTTGCCAAAACCAATGGAAAAGCGCTCGACACGGACTCCACAACGACGAGCCACCCAGTAATGACCCAGCTCGTGAAAGGTCACCAGCACGCCCAGGGCCACCAGGAAAGCCAGAACGGTGAAGAGCATGTTAATTCCTGTTAAATACGCGCTGAAAATCGACAATAGTCCAGCGCCAGTGACCGTGTCTCGCTATCCAGTGCCAGAACCCCATCCAGGGCATCCAAAGCCTGACTGGCCCGGCCATTGAGCTTGTCCAGACAGTGCTCGATCACCGCCGGAATTTGAGTATAGCCAATCTGCCTTTCCAGGAAACGGTCCACGGCAATTTCATTGGCCGCATTCAGGGTCACACAGGCGGCTTGACTGTCGCGCAAGGCCTCATACGCCAGCTTCAAGCAGGGAAAACGTTGAAAATCGGGCTGTTCAAAGTCCAGGCGTCCCATCGTGGCCAGATCGAGCAGACCCACGCCACTGTACAAGCGCTCCGGAAAGCCCAGACCATAGGCAATCGCCGTACGCATATCAGGCTGCCCCAACTGCGCCATGACGGACCCGTCTATATACTCGACCATGGAGTGAATCACGCTTTGCGGATGCACCACCACATCAATCTGGTCAACGGGCACAGAAAACAGCCAATGCGCCTCGATGACCTCCAGACCCTTGTTGAGCATGGTGGCCGAATCCACCGAAATCTTGCGACCCATGCTCCAGTTGGGATGAGCACATGCCTGCTCCGGTGTAACCGTCTCCAGCTCAGAGAGTGCGCGCGAGCGAAAGGGCCCACCCGAAGCCGTCACCAACAAACGACGCAAGCCGGCAACCGGCTGGCCAGGCTCGGCAGGCAGTTCGCCCGCCAGACATTGGTAAATGGCACTGTGCTCGGAGTCGATGGGCATCAACTGTGCCCCGCCCTCTTGCACAGCTTGCATGAAAATACGTCCTGCGGCGACCAAGGCCTCTTTATTAGCCAGCAATACCCGCTTACCGGCACGCGCGGCGGCCAAGGCCGAAGGCAAACCAGCCGCGCCAATAATGGCCGCCATGACGGTAGTTACCTGGGGGTCGGCAGCCGTGTCGGCCAGCGCCTGTGCGCCTACCCGGATTTCCGGCAAAGCACCACCCTGCCATGCATCCAGAAAACGGCTGCGAGCCGCCTCGTCCGGCACCAGAACAACGCGAGCCGCACTGTCCTGAGCCTGTTGGGCGAGCAGCTCCATGCGACTATGGCCACTCAAGGCATATACCGCCATCCGATCAGGATGACGAGCAATCACATCAAGTGTGCTGACACCAATAGAGCCAGTGGCCCCTAACACACATACTTGCTGGAAACTCATGAGTTCTTCCTTGACGCATACTCGTCCAAGTCACACCGGACTAAAAGAGCCACGCCCCACTTAACAACAAGGCCACAGGAGCAACCGGCAACAAGGCATCGATACGATCGTATACGCCACCATGGCCAGGCAACAATTGGCTGGAATCCTTGACTGCAGCACGGCGCTTGAGCAAAGACTCGAACAAGTCACCCACGATGGAAAGGGCGGCCAGGGCAACACCCAATACCGCCGTGGCCACCCAGCCCCAGCGCTGCATCACATCAGCACCAAAACTCCCGGGCCAATTGGCGCTGATCAGCATCCAGGCGGAAGCGGCAACCATACCACCCACTGCCCCGGCCCAGGTCTTGCCGGGACTGACACGCGGAGCCAGCTTGGCTTTGCCAAAGGCACGGCCCGCAAAGTAAGCGGCGATGTCCGCCACCCAGATCAGGACCAATAGGGAGAGCACATAGACCATGCCCTGCGTATGCAGAAACAAATACAGACTGGCCCAGGCGACCAGGGGCGCCAGTACGCCCATCACACTGAGCAAAACACCTTGAGCACGTTGTGTGGCCTGACCTTGCAGCACCAGCCCAGTGGCACCCACCACCCACAAGGCCGCCATTATTGGTACAAGCCCCCGGTACACCAGGTCAGCAGCCTGCCCCTGCGGACCGGTTTCATACCAGTACACACTGAGCCACAGCATCAGGGCACCATTGAGCAAGGCCAGCGGCCAGGCCCAGCGCTGCTGCGCCTGAGACAGGCTCAAACGCTCCCACTCCCAGCAGGCCAAGGTGCTCATCAGCACAAAAATCGCCAGCAAAGGCCAGCGTACGGGAGCGAGCATGGCCGCGCCCAGAATGACCAGCAGGACCAGGGCGGTAATGACTCGTTGTTTCAACATAGACTAGGCTCCGTCAAGGCGCGAGGGTACCCTGCACCTGGGCACTGGTGCGCCCAAAGCGCCGCTCGCGCCCACGATACCACTCAAAGGCCTGTTCAAGCTGCGCCCGGTCAAAATCCGGCCAGTACACGTCTGTGAAATACAGCTCGGTATAGGCCATCTGCCAGATCAGAAAATTCGAAATACGGCGCTCGCCCCCCGTGCGGATAAACAGATCCGGCTCAGGAGCGTAGGACATCGCCAGGTAGGGACTGAACAGGGCCTCATCCAGTTGTTCGGGATGATCGACCAGCTGGGGATTGGCAGCCAATGCTTTTTGCGTCGCCTGCAAAATATCCCAACGACCGCCGTAGTTGGCGGCAATCGTCAAATGTAAGGTGTCGTTATCGCGAGTCTGCTCTTGAGCGTCGGCAATCAGGCCGCGCAACTCTTCACTAAACGCAGACAATTCGCCAATAACATGAAGTCGGACGCCGTTTTTTTTCAGTGTTGCCACTTCTTTTTGCAGCATCTTGACAAACAGGCCCATCAACAGGGACACCTCTTCCGCAGGGCGTCGCCAGTTTTCGGAACTGAACGCAAACAGGGTCAGATAGCGCACGCCAAGCTCGCCACAGGCTTCAACAACACGCCGGACAGTTTGCACACCCCGCAAGTGCCCTGCCGTGCGAGGCAACAGACGACGGGTCGCCCATCGTCCATTGCCGTCCATGACAATCGCCAGGTGGCCAGGAACCTGACCGTGTTCCGGAATCGTTTGGGTAGAACTGAATGAAATCACCTAGCCACCTGTGCAAAAGCCGTTAGACCGTCATGATCTCGGCTTCTTTCTGGGCGATCAACTTGTCGACCTCGGCAACATACTTGTCGGTCAGCTTCTGGACCTCGTCCTGGGCACGACGCTCCTCGTCCTCGGAGATTTCCTTGTCCTTGACTTGCTTTTTGAGCGTGTCATTGGCATCACGGCGCAGATTACGGATGGCGACCTTGGCATCTTCACCTTCGCTACGCACCACTTTGGCCAGATCGCGACGACGCTCTTCGGTCAAGGCAGGCATGGGAACACGAATGCTCTCGCCCATGGAAATCGGGTTCAATCCCAGGTCGCTGTCGCGAATGGCTTTTTCAATCGGGCCGGCCATATGCTTTTCCCACACTTGCACATTCAGCGTGCGGGCATCGACCACCGTGATATTGCCCACCTGGCTGACGGGAACCATAGAGCCGTAGTACTCCACTTGCACGTGATCCAGCAAGCCCGCAGTGGCGCGGCCTGTGCGGATCTTGGCCAGGCCCGTCTTGAGAGACTCGATGGACTTGCCCATACGATTGTCGGTCGATGCTTTGATCTCGGAAAGACTCATGGACTAAATTCCTATAACTTTAAACGTGAACCAGGGTGCCCTCGTCCTCGCCAGAGACCGCGCGAGTCAACGCACCGGGCTTGTTGATCGAAAACACTTTAATGGGCAGTTTTTGGTCGCGACACAGCGCAAAGGCCGTGGCGTCCATCACTTCCAGACGACGCACGATCGCTTCGTCAAAGCTGATACGCGAATAACGAGTCGCGCCTGGATCTTTATTGGGATCGGCACTGTAGATGCCATCGACTTTGGTGGCTTTCAGTACGATTTCCGCTCCCACTTCGGCGCCGCGCAGAGCCGCTGCCGTGTCCGTGGTGAAGAACGGGTTGCCCGTACCAGCCGCAAAAATAACAACTTTGTTTTCTTCCAGATAACGCAGCGCCTTGGGACGAATGTAAGGCTCTACGACCTGTTCAATATTCAGGGCGGATTGCACCCGGGCATCCAGGCCACGGTGCTTTAAGGCATCTTGCAAGGCCAGGGCATTCATGACGGTGGCCATCATGCCCATGTAATCGGCTGTCGCACGATCCATGCCCTGGGCACCCGGAGCGATGCCGCGAAAGATATTGCCCCCGCCAATCACGATAGCCAGTTGTACCCCCAACTGGGCAACCTGGGCGATCTCCTCCGTCATACGAATGATTGTGCTGCGATTAATACCGAACGAGTCCTCGCCCATCAGCGCTTCGCCGGAGAGCTTCAACAGAACACGTTTGTAATGAGGGGTAGTCATGGGTGGGATTCCAAGTGACGAAGACAGAAGAGAGTGTAAAGCAGCAGGGCAGGCACCGCCACTACGGTGCCTGCCCTGAAAAAACAAGCTGAATTAGGCTTGGCCGGCAGCGGCTGCTACCTCAGCGGCAAAATCCTCAACACGCTTCTCAATGCCTTCACCCACTACGTACAGGGTAAAGCCAGCGATCGATGCTTTTTTCTCGTCCAGCATTTGCTGCACGCTTTGCTTGTCGTTCTTGACGAAAGGCTGGCTCAACAGCGTCACTTCCTTCAGGAACTTGGCTACAGCGCCGTCGACCATCTTGGTAACGATATCAGCAGGCTTGCCGGATTCAGCTGCTTTCTGAGCTGCCACAGAGCGCTCAGCTTCGATTTCGGCAGCGTCAACACCCGACGCGTCCATGGCTTTGGGGCGAGTTGCCGCGATGTGCATGGCCAGATCCTTGCCCACTTCTTCGTCGCCACCGGCGAAATCCACCAGCACGCCGATCTTGCCACCGTGAACGTAGCTGGCCAGCTGACCAGCTGTTTCGTAGCGTTGGAAGCGACGGATCGAGATGTTCTCACCGATTTTGCCCACCAGAGCGGCGCGCACGGTTTCAACGTTACTGTCAGCCAGTGGCAATTCAGCCAGAGCGGCCAGATCAGCAGGATTATTCTTGGCAACCAACTGAGCGATATCGTTGATAAAGCCGATGAAATCATCGTTCTTGGCGACAAAGTCCGTTTCGCAGTTCACTTCAACCACGGAACCGGTCTTGCCATCTTCAGCGATGTAGACCGACACCAGGCCTTCAGCGGTAACGCGGGTAGCTGCCTTGCTTGCCTTGCTGCCCAGCTTCACGCGCAGGATTTCTTCAGCACGAGCCATATCGCCGTCGGCTTCAGTCAGTGCTTTTTTGCATTCCATCATGGGCGCGTCGGTTTTCTCGCGCAATTCTTTAACCATCGATGCGGTGATTTGAGCCACGGTTTTCTCCAATTCTGTAGAACGTGCCCCGGCCAAGCCGGGGCGATACGAAAGGTCACTGTAACTGCCTGCCATGACAACTTATGGCGTCTGACAGGCAGCCGTGAGCCTGTTACTCCTGAGAGTCAGCCTGAACTTCAACGAACTCTTCGTCAGCGGCAATTTCTTCAACCAGACCGTTCAGGTTCTGCTCGCGGCCAGCCAGCACGGCGTCAGCCATGCCACGGGCGTACAGAGCGATTGCCTTGGCCGAGTCATCGTTACCAGGAATCACGTAATCCAGACCTTCTGGGGAGTGGTTGGTATCAACCACGGCCACAACGGGGATACCCAGCGTGCGGGCTTCAGCCACGGCAATCTTGTGGTAGCCGACGTCGATCACGAACAGGGCATCAGGCAGGTTGTTCATGTCCTTGATACCGCCGATGGCCTTGTTCAGCTTTTCCAGTTCGCGTTCGAACATCAAGGCTTCTTTCTTGCTCATGGTTTCCAGACGGCCTTCAGCCATCTGACCTTCCATTTCTTTCAGACGCTTGATGGAAGTCTTGACCGTTTTGAAGTTGGTCATCATGCCACCCAACCAGCGGCTGTCAACGTAAGGCATACCGCAACGCTCGGCCTCAGCAGCCACCAGTTCGCGAGCAGCACGCTTGGTGCCTACGAACAGCACGTTGCCGCCACGAGCGGCCAGTTGACGCAAGAATTTGGTTGCTTCTTCGTACTGAACAACCGTTTTTTCCAGGTTGATGATGTGGATGTTGTTACGCTGACCGAAGATGAACGGAGCCATCTTGGGATTCCAGTAACGAGTTTGGTGGCCAAAGTGCACACCGGCTTCCAGCATTTCACGCATCAAAGACATAAAGTTCTCCAAGGGTTTGGTCTTGTAACTGCCCGGTATCCGGTAAGGGCCGCAGCCTAGGCTGCATTCCAGACACCCCGAGACGGGCAATCACGCGATTTACAACTTAAAACATAAAAACGCAGCCCAACATGGGCATACGCCTGCACTACAACGGATTTGCACCTTGTAACGGACCACACGTCCGCCACCCAGGCCCAAATCTGTAACTTTTCTGGCCACCGCCTGCATACAGCACCGGGTTTGCAGGTGTATCCTAGAGGATTGCCTAGCCAGCACCGCCCGAACAAGAACCGGGCGTTGCCCAAGTTGCTCTTGCAAGGCCTGGCAACGCTGGCTGACCATATATTCGTTGTGAATCATGCCTGTGCTACACAACACGCTTCTTTTTAAAACAGCAGCACGTTTATCTCAGTTCCGGCTAGTCCGGGCAGACTGGATAAAGCCTGAGTTTGATCCAAGCACTTGTCCGGCCGTATTTTCCTGGTCCTGCCAGCGTCTACAAGCCAGCAAGCCTGAAGGATCAACCTGTGGCCCGCTTTGCCTGGCGGCTGTTGCTTGGCACCCGTTGCCGGGTAAGCTGTTATTTGCAAGCCCTGTTGTTGCACGCCGTTGTTTGAAACCCGTTGTTCGGGCTCCCTTCCGGCTCTTCTTTAAGCCACTTATTCGGATTAACCAAACCGTCCGAATGAGCCAAAGCGGGGCTAAACCGACCCAGCGCACAACTGCAAAATTCACAAAAGCCTATAATTCTACTATTTTTCAATAGACCTGTTCAAGTTGCTATGAGTATTCTCGTCACAGACCCCACTGATCTCGAAAAAATGCGCGCCGCTTGCCAGACGGCGGCATCCATCCTTGACTACCTGACCCCCTTTGTCAAAGCAGGTGTCACCACGGGCGAACTGGACCGTCTGTGCATGGAGCGGATCAATGAGCTGGGAGTCAAATCCGCCACAGTTGGCTACGCGCCTCCCGGTTACCCGCCTTTTCCCGGTTCTATCTGCACCTCCGTCAACCACGTGATCTGCCACGGCATTCCTGGCGATAAAGTGTTGAAAAATGGCGACATTCTCAATATGGACGTCACCATCATCCAGGACGGCTGGTTTGGCGATACCAGCCGCATGTACTACGTGGGCGAACCCAGCATCCTGGCCCGCCGCCTGACCGAGACCACCTACGAATGCATGTGGCTGGGCATTGACCAGGTCAAGCCGGGCGCCACGCTGGGCGATATTGGTCACGCCATTCAACAGCACGCCGAAAAGCAGGGCTTTTCCGTCGTACGCGAATACTGCGGACACGGCGTGGGCCAGAAATTCCACCAGGACCCGCAAGTGCTGCATTACGGCAAGCCCGGCACCGGTGTAAAACTGGAACCGGGCATGATTTTCACCATTGAGCCCATGATCAACGCCGGTCGTCGTGAACTGCGCACCCTGGCCGACCAATGGACGGTGGTGACCCGCGACCACAGCCTGTCAGCCCAATGGGAGCACGCAGTCCTGGTGACCGACACCGGTTACGAAGTGCTGACAGTCTCGCCCGGCATGCCGGCCCCTCCAGCCATCATCAACAAGGCCTGAACCATGTCTTTCCTGGCCCAGCTTCGCGACAGAATTGCTGGCCGCCGGGCTCGGGCCTACGAGCGCTTCAGACAGGATCTGCATTGCGACCGCTTGCTCAAGAGCCTGTGCAGGATTTGCGATCAGGGCCTGCGTGAGTTGCTGGAGCATTATCCCCTGCCCCGCCAGGCCAGCCTCGCGGCTCTGGGCGGGTATGGGCGCGGCGAACTGTACCCGCATTCGGACGTAGACCTGCTGATCCTCCTGCAGCGCGAACCTAATGCGCAGGATATTGATCGCATTCAGGCTCTGGTTGCCGCTCTGTGGGACATCGGGCTGGCACCCAGCCACAATGTGGCCACGCCCGCTCAATGTCTGGAACAGGCCAGCCAGGACATCACAACGGAAACCGCCTTGCTGGAGAGTCGCTGGCTGGCGGGTTCATCACTCCTGCTGCGCCACGCCCAACGGCAGCTACAAAGCCAGATGGACCCGCAGGCCTTCTTCTTGGCCAAGCAGGCCGAGCAGCAGCAACGTCATGCCCATCTGCAGGACACCCCCTATTCGCTGGAGCCCAATTGCAAAGAGTCTCCAGGTGCCCTGCGCGATTTGCAGGTACTGCTGTGGATGGCCCGGGCCGCCGGCTTGGGACGCACTTGGGCGGCTGTGGCCCAGTCAGAATTACTGACCGAATCCGAACTGAACGCCCTGCAACGCGTCGAGCAAGCCTTCAAGCGCCTGCGCATTGAGCTTCATCTGTTAACGGGCCGCGCCGAAGACAGGCTGCTGTTTGATCTTCAGCCGCGTCTGGCAGAAATCTACGGTTTCCAGCCCACCGCCACCCGCCGCGCCAGTGAATTGCTGATGCAGCGCTACTACTGGGCCGCCAAAATTGTCAGCCAGCTCAATCTGATCCTGATGCGCAGCATTGAGGAACATTTATTTCCGCAAACCGATCAGGACCCGATCATTCTGGACAGCCAGTTCCAGATTCATCACGGCCAGCTTGAGCTGCGCCAGCCCGACGGCTTCGAGCAGGACCCGTCGCTGATCTTTGTGGCCATGCTGCATTTGCAGCAGCAGCCCAATCTGCGCGGCCTGAAGGCCGACACCTTGCGGGCCCTGTGGCATGCACGGCGGCTGATCGACGCCAAGTTTCGGGCCGAGCCCAAAAATCGACGCCTGTTTCTGGAGATCCTGCAACAGAACAAGGGGATTGTGCATACCCTGCGGCTGATGAATCTACTGAATCTGCTTCCCCGCTACCTGCCGGTTTTCCGGCGCGTGGTCGGACAAATGCAGCATGACCTCTTTCACGCCTACACCGTGGACGAGCACACGCTGAAGGTCATACGCAATCTGCGCCGCTTCACCATGGCCGAGCACAGCGAAGAGTTGTCCATGGCCAATCAGTTGATGAGCGGCTTTGACCGTCATTGGCTGCTCTACATTGCCGCCCTGTTCCATGACATCGCCAAAGGCCGTGGCGGCAATCACTCCGAACTGGGCGCACAGGACGCACTGGCGTTTTGCCTGGATCACAATCTGATACCCGTGGACGCGGAACTGGTGGTGTTTCTGGTGCGGGAACATCTGACCATGTCTCAGGTCGCCCAGAAACGCGATCTGAGCGACCCGAATGTCATCTTCCAGTTCCTGCAGACCGTGGGAACGGAACGACGCCTGACCGCGCTGTACCTGCTGACCGTCGCCGACATCCGCGCCACCAGTCCGACCGTCTGGAACTCCTGGAAAGGCAAACTGCTGGAGGACCTGTACAACCTGACGCTGGCAGCGCTGGGGAGGCAGGCTAAGGACGGGGTTTCCGTCCTGGATCAGCGCAAGCGCGATGCCGCAGGGGAAATCCGTCTGGCGGGCTTGCTGGACGAGGCTCGCGAGGAATTCTGGCAGTGGCTGGACAAACCCTATTTCCTGCGCCACGACGCCAGCGAAATCGCCTGGCATACCATTCAGCTCTACCACCAGTCGCACAGCCAGACGCCCATTGTGCGCATACGGCCGGCCGGACAAACCGACGCCCTGCAAGTGCTGGTCTATACCAAGGATGCCAGCGGCCTGTTTCTGCGCATCTGCCGCTACTTTGACAGCCAGTCCGTCAGCATTCAGGATGCCCGTATCTACACCACCCGGCATGGGTGGGCGCTGGACAGCTTTGTTGTCATGCTGCCCGCCTACGACCATGCGCTGCGACGCGACCCGTTGCTGATCGAAACCGAGCTCTGTCAGGCACTGGAGCAGGAAGTGCTGCCCTCAGAGCCAGCTCATGACCCCTACCGCGACATTCGTTCTCGCCGGGCCCGTGTGTTTCCTATCCAGCCTACCGTGGACCTGCGTCAGGACGAGCAGGGACAAGACTGGATTTTGACACTTAGCGCCACGGACCGGCGCGGTTTGTTGTACAGTCTCGCCCAGGTATTCGAGCGCCACGACGTACGGCTGCGCTCGGCCAAGGTCATGACCTTGGGTGATCGCGTCGAAGACGTCTTTATCCTCAGTGGCGCCGCCCTCGAACACAACCGTCATCAATTGCGCCTGGAGCGCGATGTCCGTTTAGCCCTTTCTCAATAAGCCCGCCCCCTTTAATGGAACTCTCCTCCGTATTCGCCGATGTCAGCCGCAGCTTCCTGTTTGCATTGGCCACGCTCTTGCCCATGCTCAACCCGCCTGCGGCCGCTCCTATTTTTCTGACGCTGACCGAAGGCGCCAGCGTGCCCGATCGTGCCCGCCTGGCCAAAAAAGTGGCCGTCAACATCTTCATCATGCTGGCCATTGCAATGGTCGCTGGCAATATCGTGCTGAACTTTTTTGGCATTTCCCTGCCTATCATTCGCATTGGCGGGGGCCTGCTGGTGATCGGCACCGCCTGGCGCCTGATCAATGCCTCGGACTTTGACGCGGCCCATGCCCAGAACATGGCCGAGTCCTATTCCTGGGAGCAGATTCGCTCCAAAGCCTTCTATCCACTGACTTTTCCCATGCTGTGCGGCCCTGGCTCGCTATCGGCGGCGCTCACGGTCGGCGCGACCTTGCACGACAACTCGGTCACCGGCACCATGAGCAAGCTCGCGGGGGCCTTACCGGCGATTGCCGCAGCCAGCGTCATCGTGTTTCTGGCCCTGCGCTTTGCCTCCCAGTTTTTATACAAACTGGGTAAAAATGGCACGGCTGTCGTGATGCGTCTATCCGCCTTCATCCTGTTGTGCCTGGGCGTGCAGATTACCTGGGCCGGTTTCCATGAACTTTTCCTGGGTTTGCTGCACGAAGCATCTACCTTCCATTCTTTAAATGCATCTTGATACCATGGCCGCCTCTTTCCGCCAGTCCGCTGCACCCTTTTATCTGATTGCCCTGCTCGCCTTCGCAGGTGTGGGTATCGCCCTGCTATCGCAGCACGTCTTTAGCATCCCGCCTTGCGCATGGTGCGTACTGCAACGTCTGATTTTCATTGTGCTGGGTCTATGTAGCCTGGTGGCCGGCGTCCTGCGTCAGCTCGGCCATTCGGGCAGCTCCACCTTGTTCAGCCTGCTAGGGTTGGCGACGAGCGTGGGCGGTGTGCTGGCGGCCTGGTATCAGGTTTCGGTCGCACAGCATTTATTCAGCTGCGACCAGACCTTTGCGGACCGCTTCATCACCCAGTCCGGCCTGGAAAGCAGCCTGCCCTGGCTGTTTGGCATTTACGCCTCCTGCATGGATGCCCGTCAAGACCTGCTGGGCATTGAATATGCCTACTGGAGCCTGGGACTGTTTGTGCTATTGGGGCTGGGCTTGCTGCTGACCCTGCTCACGCGACGCCGTGCTTGATACAGCCAGCCCTCCTGAAAAGCCCTGCAGTCTTGCAGGGCTTTTTTTCAAAGCGCATTGCCCTTGACACAAGCACAGCAAAGCACAGCCCAGTTCAGCTCTACGCACCACGGCTACGGTGTCAATCGGCACATCGGGTGGATAACCGTAGCACTCCTATGAACGCGCAAAGTGCTGCGCTCGATTCCATACCCCTGTCAGAGCCTAGCAATCCCCAAAAGCGAAAACAGGCCTATTAGGGGCCCGTGACGCCAAGCACATGACACCAAGCCAAAGAAGCAGGCGCACTACTGGCGAACAAGAAAAATTTACATCACCCTACACGCAAGGCATCCGGAACAGGGAATAGAAAAAGCCCGCTTTAGAGCGGGCTTTTCTCCAACGAGCGGGCATCCGCTTAATCGGTCACATCCGGAACATCACGGCCACTTTTACGACCTTCCGCCAACAGATTCAAATATGCCTCATCCACATCGCCAGTTACGTAGTCGCCACTAAAGCAGGAAGACTCAAATCCAGCAAAGCGGAGATTCAGATCACGCAGTGATTGCTCCAGGTCGTGCAGGTCCTGATAGACCAGTCCGTCCACCCCAATTTCCTTGGCAACCTGGTCCACATCGCGACCAGTGGCGATCAGCTCAGAAACCGTAGGCATATCAATGCCGTAAACGTTCGGGAAGCGAACCGGTGGCGCGGCCGACGCAAAAAACACCTTGTTTGCACCCGCGGCACGGGCCATATCCACGATCTGACGGCTGGTTGTGCCACGCACGATGGAGTCATCCACCAACAGCACATTCTTGCCACGGAACTCCATGGGAATGGCGCTCAGTTTCTGACGCACCGACTTCTTGCGCACTTCCTGACCGGGCATGATGAAGGTACGGCCCACGTAACGGTTTTTGATAAACCCTTCGCGGTAGTTCAGGTTCAAGTGAGCCGCCAACTGCATGGCCGATGGACGGGCCGAGTCAGGGATAGGCATGACGACATCAATATCGGCCAGACGCAGGTTCTTGGCGACATTCTCGGCCAGGTACTCACCCATTAACAAGCGGGCGTCATAAACCGATACGCCGTCGACCGTGGAGTCAGGACGAGCAAAATACACGTATTCAAAGACACAGGGATTCAGGCGTGGGTTCTCGGCGCACTGACGGCTGCTGAGATTACCGTCCAGATCCACGATGATGGCCTCGCCGGGCTCCACATCACGGACGAGCTCGAAACCGCAACCCGTCAGGGCTACGGACTCGGAGGCGATCATCCATTCTTCACCCTTCGGGGTCACGTTGCGACCCAGGCACAAGGGACGAATCCCGTTCGGGTCACGAAAGGCAACCAGACCGAAGTTCGCGATTTGCGACACCACCGCATAGGCGCCCCGGGCACGACGATGCACGGCAGCCACGGCCTCAAACACTTCGTCCTGAGAGAGTTCAGGGCCGGTAGCGGCACGCTGCAACTCGTGCGCATACACATTCAGCAGAACCTCGGAGTCCGAGTTGGTGTTGATGTGGCGACGATCAATGGTGAACAGTTCTTCACGCAGCTCACGCCAATTGGTCAGATTGCCGTTATGCACAAAGCTCAGACCAAAGGGGGCGTTCACGTAAAAAGGTTGCGCCTCCTCCACGCTCTGGCTGGAGCCGGCCGTGGGGTAGCGCACATGGCCAATACCACTATTGCCGGGCAAGGAGCGCATGTTGCGAGTACGGAATACGTCCCGCACCAGGCCAAATGCCTTGTGCATGCTGAAGAACTGGTCGTGCCAGGTCGCCAGCCCCGCGGCATCCTGCCCACGGTGCTGCAGCAAGAGCAAACTGTCATAGATCAACTGATTTACAGGGCTGCGCGCAACAACCCCTACAACTCCACACATGATTGGTTCCCGTTAGTGTGTTCTCAATAAGGTAGCCATTCTGCCAAAGACGGCGGCAGCATGGCCTTAATCGACTGCACCGCGCGGATTGCAGGTTCAGCCAGCTTGGCCTGCTCCCACCACGGCTCTTTAGGTAAATCGGTATGCCCGGCCAGGATGACCAATATCAGCACCAGCAGCACGCCACGGGCCACGCCAAACAGGCCGCCCAAACCATGGTCGGCAGGCGTCAGCCCCGTTTGCTCGATCAAGCTGGCCAGCAGCATGTTCAACAGCCCCACCAGCAGCAAGACCATAAAAAAAACGGCTCCGTAAGCCAAAGCCGTACGTAATAAGCCGTTTTCTACCCAGACTTGTATCCAGCCTGATGTGCGTGGCCCCCACCAGATTGCGGCCATGAAAGCCAGCAAATAGGCGCTGAGCGAAAGCACTTCCTTGATCAATCCGCGTATCAGGCCCAGCAGGCCTGACACACCCACAATCCCAAGGACGATATAGTCGAAGCTGCTCACTTAGCCGAGATAAAACTGTTCTCGTAACCGAGCGAACGCAAGCGCGCCTGGGCCGCCTGAGCCGCTTCGCGCGTAGGGAATGGCCCCACGCGCAAACGATAGGTTGGTTTGCCACCGCTTTGCGCTGTCTCCACATAGGCATTGGTCACACCGGCCGATACCAGTTGATCACGGCGCGACTGGGCATCGTTCTGATTGGAGTAGGCGACAATCTGCAAAATGAAGTTGCCTTGTTGCGCGGCCGGTTTAGCGGCAGGCGCAGGCTTGTTGGGTACACGCCCCTCCAGCAGAGCCAAGGCATACGAACCATCATCCGTACGACCGTTTTGAGCCGGGGCGGGAGCTGGCTTGGGTTTTTCAACAGGCTTGGGTTTTTCCACGGGCTTGACGGGCTCTGGAGGGCTAGTCTCAGGCGCTGGTACAGCAGGCGTGCCAGTCTGGGCCGGATCGGTTTGCAAGCCGGGATCGACCACGGCCAGTCCACCATCGCTACTGGTAGCAGGGTCGGCGACCAAGGGTTCGTCGGGCTGCTCAATCACCGGGGTGGGCGTGTTTTCCTGCACCACCAGCTCGCCAGGGCGAGTCTGCGTCGTACCCTGCCCTGCGGGCTGAGTAATCGGGCCCAGCGCCAGCGACTGTTCCGGCTCGGGCGGAGTTTTGTCAGCAGTCAGCATGGGCACCAGCACCACCACGGCCAGCACCAGCGCCAGCGCACCGATCAGACGGCGACGAGCCCGTCCACGCAGTTCCGATAATTGTGAATCGCTGGAAGCACTGGAGCGGCGACCCGACGATGAGGAAGTATCGTTACGTGAAAATAAACCCATGAGCCCTAGACCTATGAAATAAGCAGTCTTGCCGATAATCAGGAAGATGTGCGCTCGTTTGCGGCTTCAAGAATCGGCCCGACTGTCGCAAACGAGCCAAACACGACAATTCTATCATTGTCACCGGCCTCTTTTAATGCCGCCTCGTAAGCGAGCCGGGGACTGTTGTAACTGGATACGACCGCTGACGCTTTACTGACCGAAGCACGCGCAACAGGGCGCACACCGGGTCGATGCCCGCTGCTTTCCGCTTCAGGTGCCAACACATCAGCAGGCATCTGATCGCTGGCCAGAACGGTACGCACATGCTCCGCCAACTCGTGACCCGACAGGCTGCGCGGCCCTTCCAGGCTGGCGCACATCCAGTGGTCAATACGGCTTGCCAGACGTGCGATGACGCCATCCACATCCTTGTCCTTGTACATACCCACAACGGCAATTGTCTTGGGGTAAGGAGGCATATTGTCCAGGTTCTGCGCCAGAGCGGCAGCAGCATGCGGATTATGCGCCACATCGAAAATGACACAAGGCTGACCTGGCTGAATCTGGAAACGTCCCGGCATATGCGCACGCAGCAAGCCCGCACGCACCGCCTGGGCAGGGACGGCCAAACGAGGATGCAAGGACTCCAGCGCCGCCAGGGCGGCAGATGCATTGAGCAGCTGATTGGCGCCACGCAGGGCCGGATAGGCCAAGGCAGCCCGTCGTTGACTACGCCCGCCATACGCCCATTGCTGGCGGTCGCCGGAGTAGTTGAAATCCTTGCCAAACAACCAGAGTTCGGCGCCAATCTCCTGGGCGTAATCCAGCATGGTCTGTGGTGGCACTGGATCGGCGCAAATGGCGGGACGACCGGGACGGAAAATATGGGCTTTTTCCCAAGCCACCTGCTCGCGGGTATTGCCCAGGTATTCTGCGTGATCAATATCAATGCTGGTAATGATCGAACAGTCGGCATCCACGATATTGACGGCGTCCAAACGCCCGCCCAGACCGACTTCCAGCACCGCCACGTCCACACGCTGCTCCTGGAACAGCATCAAGGCAGCCAGCGTGGAAAACTCAAAATAGGTGAGCGTCAGATCACCACGGGCTTCGTTGATACGAGCGAACTGCGCCGTGATCTGCGCGTCCTCCGCCATCTCGCCATTTAAGCGGATGCGCTCGTTATAACGCACCAGATGCGGGGAGGCGTACACCCCTACTTTGTAGGCCGCGGCCAGCAGAATCGCTTCCAGCATGGCACAGGTCGACCCTTTACCATTGGTACCACCCACGGTGATGACCACCCCATCCAATTTGATGTTCAGACGTTGGGCAACCTCGCGAATCCGGCCCAGACCCAGGTCGATGGTCGACGGATGCAAGGTTTCCAAATAGGACAGCCAATCGCTTAGCGAAGAGTCGGCTTTCAGAACAGGATGAGTCATGGACAACACCAATTACAAAATAAAAACGGCAGGCGCTGATGATAGCACCTGCCGTGAGCCAATACGCCTTAACTATCAGGCGAATACTGGTATTACTTGCGACGTGTTGGCGGCAAGTCCGTGCACGTCCCTTCAGCGACGGCCGCAGCCTTGCTGACCGACTCGCACAAGGTGGGGTGCGGGTGAATGGATTTGGCCAGATCGACCGGGTCCACCCCCATTTCGATGGCCAGCACCAGCTCACCGATCAGCTCGCCTGCATTGGTACCGACAATGCCGCCACCCACGATACGGTGGGTTTCCGCATCGAACAGAACCTTGGTAAAGCCTTCATCGCGGTTGTTGGCAATGGCACGACCAGACGCAGCCCAGGGGAACACGCCCTTCTCGACCTTGATACCGTCTTTTTTCGCCTGATCTTCGGTCAGACCCACCCAGGCGATTTCCGGATCGGTGTAGGCCACCGAAGGAATCACACGAGCATCAAAGAAGGATTTCTCGCCGGCGATGACTTCAGCGGCCACATGCGCTTCATGCTCGGCCTTGTGTGCCAGCATGGGCTGCCCCACGATATCGCCAATAGCGTAGATATGTGGCACGTTGGTGCGCTGTTGCTTGTCAACCGGAATGAAGCCACGGTCGGTGACATGTACGCCCGCTTTCTCAGCACCAATTTTCTTGCCATTGGGCGAGCGGCCCACGGCTTGCAGAACCAGATCGTAACGCTGCGGCTCGGCTGGCGCATTCTTGCCTTCAAATGTCACCCAGATGCCATCATCACGAGCTTCGGCAGCCACCGTGCTGGTTTCCAGCATCATGTGGTCGAAGCGGTGCTTGTTCATCTTCTCCCACACCTTGACCACGTCGCGGTCTGCGCCCGGCATCAGGCCAGTCTGCATTTCCACCACGTCCAGGCGTGCGCCCAGCGCCGAGTACACCGTACCCATTTCCAGACCGATGATGCCACCACCCACGATCAGCATGCGCTTGGGCACAGACTTCAGTTCCAGCGCGCCGGTGGAGTCCACTACGCGTGGATCGTCGGGCAGGAACGGCAGTTTTACCGACTGGCTACCGGCCGCAATAATGGCCGAAGCGAACTTGATCACTTTCTTGGTGCCGTCGTTGGCGGTCACTTCGATGTGATTGGGATCCAGGAACTGGCCGTTACCGACCACAACCTGCACCTTGCGGCCCTTGGCCATACCGGCCAGACCACCGGTCAGCTTGCCGATCACCTTGTTCTTGTAGTCGCGCAGCGCGTCGATGTCGATTTGCGCTTCACCGAACTTGATGCCGTGTGTTGCCAGGGACTTGGCTTCCTCGTAGACCGCTACGGTATGCAGCAAGGCCTTGGAAGGAATACAACCCACGTTCAGACACACACCACCCAGGGTGCTGTAGCGTTCGACCAGAGCCACTTTCAGGCCCAGGTCAGCGGCACGGAAAGCCGCGTTGTAACCGCCCGGGCCCGCGCCCAGAACGACCACATCCACGGAATCATCCGCAGCACCCTGATGGCTGGCAGCCTGCGGAGCAGGTGCCGCGGCCGGAGCGGCAGCGGCAGGAGCCGCTGCTTTAGGTGTTTCCTGTTTGGCGGGTGCTGCAGCGGGGGCCGCCTGGCCCTCCGCTACTTCGATCTTGGCAATGGCCGACCCCTGGGAGACCTTGTCACCCACTTTGACCAGCAATTCCTTGATCACCCCTGCCTGAGCGGCAGGAATTTCCATGGAGGCCTTGTCGGACTCCACGGTGATCAAGCTTTGCTCGACTTCGACCGTATCACCGACCTGCACCAGCACTTCGATAACATCCACCTCGCCGGAGTCACCGATATCCGGGACCGTCAGATCAATCAGACTCATGACAACTCCTTACAATGCGATGCGACGGAAGTCAGCCAGCATCGTTGCCAGGAAGGCATTGAAACGGGCGGCAGAGGCACCATCAATAACACGGTGGTCGTAGGACAGGGACAGCGGCAACATCAAGCGTGGCTCGAACTCCTTGCCATTCCAGACTGGCTGTATGGAGGAGCGCGACAGACCCAGAATGGCCACTTCTGGCGCATTGATGATGGGTGTGAAGTCCGTGCCGCCAATACCGCCCAGCGAAGAAATGGTGAAGCAACCGCCCTGCATCTGAGCTGCGCTCAACTTGCCGTCACGGGCCGCGGCGGCCAGTTCGCCTGTTTCACGCGCGATATCCAGAATGCCTTTCTTGTCGGCATCACGGATGACAGGCACAACCAGACCGTTAGGCGTATCAGCGGCAAAGCCGATGTGGTAGTACTGCTTGAGCACCAGATTGTCGCCGTCCAGCGACGCATTGAACTCGGGGAATTTCTTCAGGGCAGCCACGGCAGCCTTGATGACGAAAGCCAGCATGGTGACGCGAGCGCCGGACTTCTTGTATTCCTCGTTCAGCTCTTTGCGCAACGCTTCCAGCGACGTGATGTCAGCCAGATCGTTATTGGTGACATGCGGAATCATGACCCAGTTGCGATGCAGGTTGGCACCCGAGATTTTCTTGATGCGCGACAGGGCTTGGGTTTCGACAGGACCAAATTTGGCAAAGTCCACCTTGGGCCAGGCCAACACGTCCAGACCACCGACCTGGGCAGCAGTACCAGCAGCGGTAACCGGAGCGGCACCGCCCGCCATGACCTGCTTGACAAAGCCGCGCACGTCGTCCGCCGTAATCCGGCCTTTGTCGCCGGAGCCATGGACCTTGGCCAGATCCACGCCCAGTTCGCGAGCGAACTTGCGAACGCTGGGCGACGCATGGGGAAGATTGCGCAAGGAAACTTCGGCATCCGCAAACGCTGCAGTAGGCGAAACACGCTCTGGGGCGGGAGCACCCGCACCCACCACCACCGAAGAGCTGGCAGCAGAAGCTGCTGCAGCGGGTGCCGCTTCGGCCTTGGGAGCGGGGGCGGCCTCGGCTTTGGCTGGCGCAGGCGCTGCGGCGTTACCTTGCACCGTCAACTCCAGGATGTCGCTGCCCTGGCTGACCTTGTCACCCAGCTTGACCTTGATGGCGGTCACCACGCCAGCGTGGGAAGACGGCACTTCCATGGAGGCCTTGTCCGACTCCACGGTAATCAGGCTTTGATCCACCTCAACGGTGTCACCCACCTGCACCATGATTTCAATGACGTCCACATCGCGAGCGTCGCCGATATCAGGAACCTGCACGGTCACTTGCTGCTCGACACCGGCGGGAGCTGCCGCGGCAGCGGCAGGCGCCGCTTCAGCTTGAGCAGCAGGAGCAGCGTCGGCCTTGGCAGGCTCAGCGGCAGGCGCGGCCTGCGCGCCTTCGGCGGCTTCCAGTTCCAGAACCAGACTGCCTTCCTTAACCTTGTCGCCCAGCTTGACCTTGATCGACTTGACCACGCCCGCGTCGGACGAGGGAATCTCCATGGAAGCCTTGTCGGACTCCACGGTAATCAGGCTTTGCTCGACCTCGATGGTCTCGCCTTCCTTGACCAGGATTTCGATCACTTCGACTGCGTCGTCAGCACCGATATCCGGGATTTTGACTTGAATGATATTGCTCATGGTTCAGTCCCTTATGCGTGCTGCGGGTTGGCCTTGGAAGGATTGATGCCGTACTTGGCAATGGCCTCGGACGCTTTGCTGAACGGAACCTTGCCCTCTTCAGCCAGTGCGCGCAACGCGGCCAACACCACAAAGTGACGGTCAACCTCAAAGTGCTCACGCAGCTTGAAGCGGTAGTCGGAACGACCGAAACCATCGGTACCCAGCACCTTGAAGGTACGATCTTTGGGCACGAAAGGACGAATCTGGTCGCCAAAAGCCTTGACGTAGTCGGTCGAGACCACGATAGGGCCATCGGTTTTGGCCAGTTGGGCCGTCACGTACGGTACGGGCAGGTCCTTGCCTTCAGGGTTGAGCAAAGCTTCACGCTCGCAGTCCAGACCATTGCGGCGCAATTCGGTAAAGCTGGTCACGCTCCACACATCAGAGCCAATGCCCCAGTCTTTTTCCAGCAGCTCTTGTGCTGCAATCACTTCACGCAAAATCGTGCCCGAACCCATCAGCTGAACGCGCAGCTTGGCGTCCTCAGCGACCGATTTGAATTTGTACATGCCACGCAGGATGCCTTCTTCGTCACCCTCGACCAGACCGGGCTGGGCGTAGTTCTCGTTCATCAAGGTGACGTAGTAGTACACGTCTTCCTGATCCTGAACCATGCGCTTCAGACCGTGCTGCATGATCACCGCCACTTCGTGCGCGAAGGTCGGGTCGTAAGACACGCAGTTGGGAATCAGCGAGGACTGAATATGGCTGTGGCCATCTTCGTGCTGCAGACCTTCGCCATTCAACGTGGTGCGACCGGCGGTACCGCCCAGCACGAAACCACGGGCTTTCATATCACCCGCTGCCCAGGCCAGATCGCCAAAGCGCTGGAAGCCGAACATCGAGTAGTAGATGAAGAACGGGATCATGATGCGGTTGTTGTTGGAGTACGACGTGGCAGCCGCAATCCAGGAGCTGAATGCACCCTGCTCGTTAATCCCTTCCTGCAACAACTGACCATTGGCCGTTTCGCGATAGTACATGACCTGATCTTTATCGACCGGGGTGTACTTCTGGCCTTCCGGCGCATAAATGCCGATTTGACGGAACAGACCTTCCATACCAAAGGTACGCGATTCGTCAGCCAGGATGGGCACCGCACGCGGACCGACCTGCTTGTCGCGCAGCAAGGTATTCAGGAAACGGACAAATGCTTGCGTCGTGGAGATCTCACGGCCTTCGGCGGTGGGCTCCAGCATAGGTTTGAACGCCTCCAGGGTCGGCACGGTCAACTGTTCATCAGCCTTGGTGCGACGCTTGGGCAGGTAGCCGCCCAATGCCTTGCGACGAGCGTGCAAATACTGCATTTCAGGCGAGTCGTCAGCAGGCTTGAAGTACGGCAGTTCTTCGAGCTTGTCATCGGGTACCGGAATATTGAAACGGTCGCGGAACTCGCGCACAGCGTCCAGATCCAGGCTCTTTTGCTGGTGCGAAGGGTTCTTGGCCTGGCCAACGTGGCCCATGCCATAGCCCTTGATCGTCTTGGCCAGAATAACGGTAGGCTGACCTTCGTGCTTGGTGGCAGCGTCAAACGCCGCATACACCTTGTGAGGATCATGACCGCCGCGGTTCAGACGCCAGATGTCCTCATCGCTCATGCGGCTGACCATCTCCAGCAGCTTAGGATGCTTGCCAAAGAAGTGTTCACGAACATAGGCACCGTCATTGGCTTTGTACGCCTGGTACTCGCCGTCCACGGTTTCTTCCATGACCTTGCGCAAGATGCCTTCCTTGTCGCGCGCCAGCAATGGGTCCCAGTAACCGCCCCAGATCAGCTTGAGCACGTTCCAGCCAGCGCCCCGGAAGGTTCCTTCCAGTTCCTGGATGATCTTGCCGTTGCCACGCACAGGGCCGTCCAGTCGCTGCAGGTTGCAGTTCACGATGAAAATCAGGTTGTCCAGCTTTTCACGGGCAGCCAGACCAATCGCACCCAGGGATTCAGGTTCGTCCATCTCGCCGTCGCCCAGGAACACCCAGACTTTACGGCCACTGGTATCGGCAATGCCGCGGGCATGCAGATACTTCAGGAAACGGGCCTGGTAAATGGCCATCAATGGGCCCAGACCCATGGATACCGTGGGGAACTGCCAGAATTCGGGCATCAACTTGGGATGCGGGTAAGACGGCAAGCCTTTGCCGTCCACTTCCTGACGGAAGTTGTTCAACTGATCTTCGCTAATCCGGCCTTCCATGAAAGCGCGGGCGTAGATACCGGGCGAGGAATGGCCCTGGAAAAACACCATGTCGCCGCCGTGATCTTCGGTCTCGGCGTGCCAGAAATGGTTCTGACCGCAACCAATCATGGTCGCCAAGGAGGCAAAGGACGCAATGTGACCGCCCAGACCACCCCCATCAGGAGGGGTTTCGCGGTTGGCACGCACCACCATGGCCATGGCGTTCCAGCGAATGTAGGAACGAATGCGCTCTTCCAGAGCGAGGTTGCCAGGGTGCGCAGGTTCCAGACCGGGAGGAATCGTGTTCACATACGCCGTGTTGGGCGAGAACGGAATATGGGCGCCAGAACGACGGGCCAGATCAATCAGCTTTTCAATAAGCTCGTGAGCGCGGGCCGGGCCTTCACGGTCCACCACCGCTTCCAGGGCGTCAAGCCACTCTTTTGTTTCTAGGGCCTGGTCTTGACTGACCTGAGCCGAACTATTGTCTTGGGTTGAGGACATATAGTGTCTCCATATATGTGGTAGTAGTCCGGTCTTGCTCGACGCTGAGCCGCCCATCTCCTGAGAAGTAAAGCGATCCTGACCGAAGCGGGTATTGCGGACTGTGAGCGTTCAAGGCGGGGTACGCCTGCACCAACCCATTCTAGGAAAGAACCTAGAAACGCTCAAGCAAAATTTCATTTTATGGTATGTGTTTTCATAATACGAAATATCACTAAAAAAAATAGCCCTACATTACAATTCAGCCATACTTCTTTTCGTGCAGTTATGGCCACTCATCCTAAAAAGTCTCTGATCCCTTCAACCTTCTACGATCAGGCCAAGCAGAACCGGCGTGGATTCTATTGGCTGACGCCGGTTGTCGTGCTGTTTCTTTACCTCTGTGTCATGGGGGTATTTCTCTGGCTGCAACGTCTGCAAAACGACAGCGTCATGTTTGTGACCATCGATCAGGAAACGCGCCAGCAGCGTTTGATGATGGTGATTCTGGCCCTGTCATTGGTCATTGTGGTCAGCCTGCTGGCCTTGTGGCGCTATACCCGCTTTCGCACCCACGCCGAGGCCGCCCAGACAGCCGAGACCGGGTTTCGACGCGCCATGGAAAATTCCATGTCCACGGGGATGCGCGTCTTTGACATGCAAGGCCGCATTGCCTATGTCAACCCTGCGTTTTGCAGAATGATTGGCTGGAACGAGGCCGATCTGGTCGGTCGCACCGCCCCTTTCCCCTACTGGTTGCCCGGTCGTCATCAGCAGCACCAGGAAACGCTGGATTTGCTCTTGTCCGGACGAACCCCCAGCAGCGGACTGGAAGTGGAAGCCCAGCGACGGGACGGATCGCGTTTTACCGCCCGCATGTACGTCTCGCCTTTGCGCGCCCCCAACGGAGAGCAGATCGGCTGGATGACTTCCATGACCGACATTACCGAACCCAAACGTATCCGTGAAGCCCTGACCGCCGCTCACGAACGCTTCATGACCGTACTGGAGGGTCTGGATGATGCCATTTCCGTGGTCGCCGATACCTCCGAGGGCCTGGAGCTGCTGTTTGCCAATCGCACTTATCGACGCTTCTTTGGCGCCCAGTCCAACGGCCATGCCGAACTGCTGGGAGGGCGTCTCGGTCGCTTCACGGACGAGACCGTGGAAATTTATTCTGAATCAGCGGCCCGCTGGTTCGAGGTCCACCATCGTATGCTGGCCTGGACCGATGGCCGCCGTGTGCGTTTGCAAGTGGCACGCGATATTACCGACCGACGCAAACACGAAGAGGCTTCGCGCATTCAACAGGAAAAAGTTCAGCTGACCAGCCGTCTGACCACGATGGGCGAGATGGCCTCCTCGCTGGCCCACGAATTGAATCAGCCGCTGACGGCCATCAACAACTACAGCATGGGCGCGGTTGCCATGCTCAAGTCAGGCCGCTACCAGCCCGAGACCTTGCTGGCTGCCTTGGAAAAAGCGGCCCAGCAGGCCGAACGGGCCGGCAAGATCATCAGCCGCATCCGCGAGTTCGTCAAACGCAGTGAGCCGCGTCGCACGCGCGTCAAAGTCATGCGCATTGTGGAAAATGCCGTGGGCTTTGCAGAAATTGACGCCCGCAAACGCCAGATCGAAATCGAACTGAGCATCCCCGATCCCGTTCCAGACGTCATTGCCGACCCCATTCTCATAGAACAGGTATTATTGAACCTGCTCAAAAATGGGATCGAAGCCATGGAACACAGCGAGCATCATGTGCTTCAATTGGTGATTACCCAACAAGAATCGCTTTTGGAGATGGCCGTCATCGACCGTGGTCATGGCCTGAAAGATCCCGAGCGCCTCTTTGAACCGTTTTACAGTACCAAGTCCGAAGGCCTTGGGATGGGCCTGAACATCTGCCGCACAATTATTGAATCGCATCACGGCCGCCTGTGGGCAGTCGGCAATCCCGAGGGTGGAACGATCTTTCGTTTCAGTCTACCTTGTGCAGCGCCCGATGTAGCGGACACCCTTGATAACAAACTGGAGATACCCGAATGACCAGCCCGCAAATGCCATGCACCATCTACGTAGTCGATGACGACGAAGCCGTACGGGACTCCTTGCGCTGGCTACTGGAAGCCAACGGCTACCGGGTCCGCTGCTTTGCATCGGGCGAAGAGTTTCTGGGTGCGTACGACCCGGCCCAGGTGGCCGTGCTGATCGTGGACGTGCGCATGCCCGGCATGAGCGGCCTGGAGCTCCAGGAAGCGCTGATTGCCCGCAAATCCACTATCCCGATCGTGTTCATTACCGGTCACGGTGATGTCCCCATGGCCGTGAGCACCATGAAGAAAGGCGCGGTCGACTTTCTGGAAAAACCCTTTAACGAAGCCGATCTGCGCACCATCGTGAGCCGCATGATTGAACAGGCTACCGCTCGCGCCTCTCAGGCGCAGGCGCAAAAAGATCAACAAGAAGTCCTGGGCCGCCTGACAGCGCGCGAGCAACAAGTGCTGGAGCGCATTGTTGCCGGTCGCCTGAACAAGCAAATTGCCGGGGACTTGAACATCAGCATTAAAACTGTCGAAGCGCATCGCGCCAATATCATGGAAAAACTGGAAGTCACTACGGTTGCCGACCTCATGAAAATCGCCCTCACCAAGTCCGAGGACGTGTAAATGAGTGCTCGTATTATTGATGGAAAAAAGCTGTCCACCGCCATCAAGGCGGACGTTGCAGAACGTGTTGCCAAACTCAAGCAGACTCACGGCATCCAGGCAGGCCTGACCGTGGTGCTGGTCGGGGAAGATCCCGCCTCGCAAGTCTATGTGCGCAACAAGGGCCTGGCATGTGAAGCCGCCGGCCTGAAGTCCGACATCATCCGCCTGCCTGCAGATACCAGCGAAACGGAACTGCTCGCACTGATTAAGCGCCTGAATCAGGACAGCTCGGTACACGGCATTTTGGTCCAGTTGCCCCTGCCCGCCCATCTGGACGAGCATAAAGTGATCGAAACCATTGCTCCCCACAAGGACGTGGACGGCTTTCACGTCAGCAACGCGGGCATGCTCATGACCGGCAAACCTCTGTTTGCTCCCTGCACGCCCTATGGCGTGATGAAAATGCTGGAGTCGGAACACGTGGCCTTGCGCGGTGCGGAAGCCGTCGTTGTTGGCGCCAGCAATATCGTGGGCAAACCCATGGCCATGCTCTTGCTGGCGGCGGGCGCTACGGTCACCCTGTGCAACTCCAAGACACGTGATCTGGCCGCTCAGACCCGCCGCGCCGATGTGCTGGTCGCGGCTGTAGGCCGCCCCGGCATCATTACCGGTGATATGGTCAAGCCCGGTGCCGTGGTGATCGACGTGGGCATCAACCGCGGTCCCGACGGCAAGCTGTGCGGTGACGTGGACTTTGCCAGTGCCAGCGAAGTGGCCTCGGCCATTACGCCCGTGCCCGGTGGCGTCGGCCCCATGACCATTGCCATGCTGCTGGTCAACACCTTGGAAGCGGCCGAACGCTCGGCCACCATCAGTCTTTAATTTATTCAACGGTTTATGACGACAAATCCCTTACTGGTTCCTATCGACAGCCTTATTGACTATCCCGCCATCCAGCCCGAACACATCGAGCAGGCGGTGGACCAACTTCTGGCCCTGGCCCGCCAAGCCGTAGAGACAGTCTCCAACGACGATAGCGAACCCAGCTGGGACAACATCGTCGAGCCCATCACGGATGCCACCGAGACCTTGTATCGCGCCTGGTCGGTAGCCGGTCACCTGAATTCGGTTATCAACACGCCTGAACTGCGGGCCGTCTACAACCAGTGCCTGCCGCGCATGAGCGAGTTCTCGACCTGGGTGGGCTTGAACCGACCTTTATTTCTACGCTATCAGGCCCTGGCCGACAGCCCGGCCTTTGCGGCCCTGACACCTCAGCGCCAACGCATCATTACCCTGGCCCTGCGCGATTTCCGCCTGAGCGGCGTACAACTGGAAGGTCAGGCTCGTGAGGACTACGCCCGCATTTCCGAGGAACTGGCGCAAACCTCGCAGCAGTTCTCCGAGCACGTACTGGATGCCATTGATCAGTGGCATTACCTGGTCACCGATCAGGCTGAGCTGGACGGCATCCCGGACGATGTGCTGGCCGCAGCCCAACGCGCCGCTCAAGAGAACGATCAGCAAGGCTGGCGTCTGACACTGAAAATGCCGTGTTACCTGCCCGTCATGCAGTACGCCCGCAATCAGGCCTTGCGCGAGCGGATGTACCGGGCCTACACCACCATTGCCTCCGATCAGGGGGATGCGCAATTCGATAACTCCCAGGCCATCGAAACCCTGCTGAGGCTGCGTGCTCAGGAAGCCAGCCTGCTCGGTTTTGCCAGCTACGCCCATATGCGTCTGGAAACCCGCATGGCCGACACTCCCGAACAGGTGATGGGCTTTTTGCGCGACCTGGCGGCCAAAGCACGCCCCTACGCGCGTCAAGATCTGGACGAGTTGCAGGCCTTTGCCCAGAAAGAGCTGGGTCTGGACAATCTGCAAGCCTGGGATGTCCCCTTTTGCTCTGAGCGCCTGCGTGAACAGCGCTACGCCTACTCGGAAGATGAGGTCAAACAGTACTTTACCGAGCCTGCTGTTCTCAACGGCCTGTTCAAGGTCATTCAGCGCCTGTTTGATGTGACCTTGCGCGCCAGCGACGTCCCCGTATGGCATCCTGCCGTGCGTCCATTTGAAGTTCTTGCCTCGGATGGCAAAACCTTGGGCTACCTGTATATGGACCTGCACGCCCGTCAAGGCAAACAAGGGGGGGCCTGGGTCGATAGCGAACGCAGTCGCCGCCGCCTGGGTGAGCAACTGTGTCTGCCGATCGCCTATCTGGTGTGCAATTTTGCCGAACCCCAGGCAGGTCGCCCGGCCCTGCTGACGCATGATGATGTAATCACCCTGTTTCACGAGTCGGGCCACGCCTTGCATGCCTTGCTCTCACGCGTGGACGATCCAGCAGCGTCGGCCTTCTCCGCCGTGGAATGGGACGCCATCGAACTGCCTTCGCAGTTTATGGAAAACTTTTGTTGGGAGTGGCCTGTCGTCCAGATGCTGACCGCCCACGTGGAAACGGGCGAGCATCTGCCGCGCGCGCTCTACAACAAGCTCAATCAAGCCCGCAACTTCCAAAGCGGCATGCAAATGGTGCGTCAGCTCGAGTTTTCCCTGTTCGACATGTTGATCCATTCGCGCGACAGCGGTCTGGACATCGATGCCGTCATGGAGATTCTGGATCAGGTACGTCAGGAAGTGGCCGTGCTGTTTCCGCCAGAGTGGCACCGCTTCCCGCATCAGTTCTCGCACTTGTTTGCGGGTGGCTATGGCGCGGGTTACTACAGTTACAAATGGGCCGAAGTCCTGTCTGCCGATGCCTACTCGGCCTTTGAGGAAAAAGCCTATACCCATTCGGATGGGGCGCGTGATACCCTCGATAGCAATACCGGCCATCGCTTCTGGCGCGAGATTTTGTCCGTGGGGGGCGAGCGTCCCGCTGCCGACTCCTTCCGTGCTTTCCGAGGTCGAGACCCTTCCATCACCGCCCTGCTCCGTCACAGCGGGCTCACACCCGAGCCCGCCTAAACCCAGAGGACGCTCATGACAGCCAGCCGGATGCGGCCCAGCCCAGTAAACCCCATTCTTGTCTTGTTTAAGCAATATGGTCTGACACTGGCGCTGAGCTTGCTCCTGCTTGGCAGCGCGACTGCTGCCAATCTGCATCCCGTACGGGGCTTCCTGCCCGATCTGCGCTTTTCCCTACAAGCCGCTGGTCCCAAAACACTCACTCAGGATGACTTCAAAGATAAAGTCGTCATGATGTTTTTTGGTTATGCCAGTTGCCCCGATGTCTGTCCCACTACCCTGGCCCAGTTAGGTGCCGTCATGGACGCTCTGGGAGACAAGGCTGAGCAGGTGCGCATCCTATTTGTCAGCGTGGACCCGCACCGCGACACCCCGGATGCACTGGCCCGCTACGTGGCCGCCTTTGATGGCAAGCACACGACGGGACTGACCGGTTCAGAAAAGCAGATTGCAGACCTCGCCCGGCGTTATCGGGTGGCATACCAGATCGAAAAACCAGACCCCAAGGCGCCGGAGAACTACGAAGTCTCGCACAGCCGTGGCGTATATATCTTCGATCAGCAAGGCAGGGCGCGCTATCTGGCACCGGATACGGAGTCGGTACAGGTTCTGGCAGAGGGTGTGCGAAGTCTGCTACCTTGAAAAAGCCCCCTTCAAGAGGGGGCTTCGTCTTTCTGGCGATTCCACTACGGGCACGACCTGGTGAACAAACGCAGACATGCCCACGCTCTCTGCCTGACAGGCCGGCAAACCACTGCTGGCCGACCCGCCAACCCCTGAGTTATTGGCCTCGCAACGCAGACTGTGCCTGGCGCAAGGCTGTACGCAAGCCCTCTTCCAGTACGGGATGATAGAAAGGCATGGCCAGCATCTGGTCCAGCGTCAGCCCCATCTGCAATGACCAGGCTAATAAATGGGCAATATGCTCTGCTTGAGGCCCCACCATCTCAGCCCCAAGAAATGCCCCGTCCTGGTCTGCATACACATGCAGCAAGCCACGGTTGACCAGCATGACCCGCGCCCGTCCCTGATTACCAAAGTTCACACTACCGGTCACGGCCCCTTGCGGAAGTGATTTAAAGGGAGTCCCCACCACGGCCACCTGCGGATCGCTGAATACGACCGCCATACGGGCCCGGCGAGCCATCGGCTCGTCCTGCCCCTCGCTCAGGGCCTGCAAAGCCGCCAGGCGACCATCGTCAGCCGCTTCATGCAGGATAGGTGCACGCTGGTTGACATCACCCGCAAGGTAAATAGAGGTTCCTTTGATCTGCAGGCTGGTCATGTCATAGACCACCCGGCCTTTGTCGTCCCATTGCGCAGGCGTATTTTCCAGGCCCAGATCATCCAGTTGAGGACGGCGGCCGGCCGCTCCCAATACATAATCATAATCTTCGACACGTTCCTGACCGTCCACCTTCAGATGCACCCGTGCCTTGCCATTGACCACTTCGCTACCCAGCACGGTCACGTCCGCGCGGATATCGAGCTCCTGACTGAAAATAGCCCGCCCAGCCTCGCGCACTGTCGGATCGGACAGTCCCGCCAGACTCTGACTGCGGTTGATGATCGATACATTAACGCCCAGCCGAGCCAGAGCCTGCCCCAGCTCCAATCCGATCACGCCCGTCCCTACTACCAGCACACTGCGCGGCAAATCAGTCCAATCAAAAACGTCCTCGTTACTGATCAGCAAGGCGCCCAAAGGCTCCAGCTCTTTCGGGCGCACTGGCGTGGAACCCGTAGCGACAATCACACTCCCTGCCGTGATGCGGGTGTGCTCATCCACCTGCAGCACGTGCTCCGACAAGAAACGGGCGTGGCCGCGTATCTTGTCCTTCTCATCAAAGCCGTTCACATCCTCCACTACAAAACCCACAAAACGGTCACGCTCGCGACGCACGCGATCCATTACCTCTTTTCCATCGATACGGATTGCGCCATCCACATGAACCCCAAAAGGCGCGGTGTGACGAGCATGATGGGCGGCATCCGCAGCCGCAATCAGCAGTTTGGAGGGCATGCAGCCAACCCGGGCACACATCGTGCCATACGGGCCAGACTCGATCATCAGCACTCGTTTACCAGATCGTTTAGCCGTACGATACGCTGTCATGCCCGCTGTTCCCGCTCCGATCACGGCAACATCACACTGAATTTCCTTCATAAACCGCTCCTTGAGTGTGTAACAAGGCTATCAGGGGCCAGATGACCGGTCTGACAGCCCGTTCTACAATGTGCAGAATTGAACCGTTTAATCATAACGCAGTCCTTTTGCACTGCCAGAGGAAAGCCCATGCTGATTAGTGAAGCGGCCCGCGTCACCGGCCTGACACCCAAGATGATCCGGCACTATGAGGATCTGGGCCTGGTAAATAGTGTCCGTGCTCCGAACGGCTATCGTATCTATCAGGCTCAGGACCTGGACACCTTGCACTTTATCGTCCGCGCCAAAGAACTGGGTTTTAATCTGGCCGATATTCAACAACTGACCAGTCTATGGCGCAATCAGCAGCGCCCCAGCTCTGAGGTCAAGCAGTTGGCTCAAGCCCATATTCAGGACCTGGAAAGCCGGGCGGCCTTGCTGCTGGATATGGCTGCCAAACTGCGTGTCCTGGCCGAGCAATGTCAGGGCGACCAGCATCCCGACTGTCCGATCCTGGATGGGCTGGAGGGCGGCTGTTGTCACCCGAGTACGCCAGATAAGACTGCCGTGCCGCCCCGAAGTAATCGTGCATCCGCTGCAGGCCCGCTTTGAGACATCGGCCCCGGCGGGTGGTAAGCGGCTTCCCCCAAGCCGATCTACGCCGCTGAAAAAGCGCGGACTCTGACCGCTTGTGCCGACTTGCCACCTTCACCCGCACAAACACAAAAAAGCCTGAGCTCAAGGAGAGCTCAGGCTTTTTGCTTCTTGTGTCTTGGATGGGCTGCTCAGCCGCACCGACTTCAGGCTCAGGCCGCGCGCCACTCCGTCACAAACTGCTGCGGCTCGGGACGTTGCGCAGGACCTAGCGTGTGAATGGGCGTACCCACCGACACAAAGCCCAGGAACTGATAATCCAGGGAGTCAAAGCCCAAGGCTTCAGGAACTTCCTCACCGTAGGTCCCCAGGCCCGTGCTCCAGAACGCTCCAAAACCCAGTTGGTGAGCCGCATGCAGCATATTGCTAACCGCAGCACCCGTTGCCAGAACACGCTCCAGCTCAGGAATTTTTTCCTCGCCATGATCGATGTGGCTAGCCACGGCAATCAGCAAAGGGACTTTTGCCAACCAGGCACGTACGCTGGCCGCCTTCTGCTCGGTCAAGGGTGTGCCCGCGCGTTCGTTAGCCGCAATCGCCAACTCGCCCAAAGCCTGTACATTTTCACCACGAATCAGGCAAAAGCGCCAGGGCTGCAAACGGCCATGATCGGGAGCGCAAACGGCAGCGCGCAAAATCAGGTCTAACTCCTGTTCGCTCGGGCCGGGGCCTTGCACCAGCTTGATGGAACGTCGGGACAACAAGGAATCAATGGTACTCATAGTGCTTCCAGAATCAGTAAAGAATGCCCTGCCCGGCTGGCAGGGCTCGGTCAGGCGTGAGCAGGAGCGCCCGCTTGTACCAGCAAGGCTTTCATGTCGCGCACGGCTTTTTCCCAACCATCAAAGACAGCCTGCGCAACAATGGCGTGACCAATATTGAGCTCAGCCAGACCTGGTAACGCCGCGATGGCCTGGACATTGCCGTAATGCAGGCCATGACCCGCATTCACACGCAAACCTTGCGAGACGCCTTGCGCGATACCCGCACGAATGCGTTCCAGCTCGCTGGCAGCCTGCTCGGGCGTTTGAGCATCCGCATAGGCGCCGGTATGCAGCTCGATCACCGTGGCGCCCACTTGACTGGCAGCACGAATTTGCGCGGGATCAGCGTCAATGAAAAGCGAAACACGGATGCCCGCAGCCTGCAACTGCTCAACCGCTGCCCTGACCTGATCCAGATGCCCCAGTACATCCAGCCCCCCTTCGGTGGTCAGTTCGGCTCGGTGCTCGGGAACCAGGCAGACATCATCCGGCTTGATACGGCAAGCGATGTCCAGCATTTCGGTAGTGATGGCGCACTCCAGATTCATCCGGGTGCGCAACACAGGGCGCAGGGCCTCGACATCGGCATCCTGAATATGACGCCGATCTTCACGCAGGTGTAAGGTAATCAGGTCCGCTCCGGCTTCTTCTGCTCGCAAAGCGGCCTGAATAGGATCAGGGTAGGTGGTCAGACGCTGCTGGCGCAGCGTTGCCACATGATCGATATTGACGCCCAGTTCTAACATTCCCCAAGGACCTCCGTAGTTTCAGGGATGAATGACCAGACACATTATCGCCTGTTTACTCCGGTGCTGTCCCGGCTGCCTGGATCTTTGTGTCAGGCTGGACGGTTTCGGCAGACCATCCACCGCCCAAGGCCTTATACAACTCCACCCGGTTCATCAGCGAGGCCAGACCCGTCTGGATATAAGCCTGACGGGTTCCATACAGGCTGACTTCGGCCGTTTGCACCTGCAAAAAGCTGTCTATCCCCACCTCGTAGCGCAATTTGGCCAGACGCAAGGTCTCGCTGGCAGCCTGATCGACTTCCTGCAAGGCATCAATCTGCTGCCCATAGGTCGCCTCGCCCGCCAGTGCATCGGCCACCTCACGGAACGCATCCTGAATGGTTTTCTCGTACTGGCTGATCGCAATATCACGACGCGCCTGGGCCAGATCCAGATTGGCCCAGGTGCTGCCCGAGAGCAAGGGCATGGTAATTTGCGGCTGGAACTGCCAGTACCGGTTGTCTGAGCTGAACAAACCACCCAGCTCCGGGCTCATGAAGCCTAACAAACCGGTCAGACTCAAACGCGGGAAAAAAGCCGCGCGCGCCGCACCAATGCTGTAGTTCGAACCGCGCAGCACGTGCTCGGCGGCCAGAATGTCAGGACGACGCTCCAGCAACTGCGCCGGCAAGCCCACCGGCAAACGGGGCATCAACTGCGCACGGGTGAAGGGCAAGCCAGCGGGCAGATCATCCGGGATCTCACCACCCAGCAGGACTTGCAAGGCATTCAAAGCACGTTGACGATCGCGTTCGACCGCCTGCATATCGGACCGCACAGTGTTGTATTGCACCTTGGCCTGATTCAGGTCCAAAGCAGACACCGTGCCGGCATCGTAGGAGGACTGCACCAAACGCAAAGTCTCTTGACGACTGCGCAAGGTGTTGCTCATCAAGGCATGCAGCTCTTCAGCCGTGCGTACCTTGAAGTAGGCCTCCGCCGTTCCCGCCACCAGCGCGATATGGGCCGTGCGTTGGGCCTGCTCAGTCGCAAAATACTGTTCGCGAGCGGCACGGGCCAGATCACGCACACGACCGAAAAAGTCCAGCTCAAACGCAGTGATGCCCACTCCAGCCTGGAACGTGCGGGTCACCGGAGCCGAGGTCGGGCCAGCAGGACGCAGCTCTGCGGGCGTGTGAGTGGCCTGCTGAGCTGCCTGAACGCCAATGCTGGGCAGTTGATCGCTGCGCGCCACGCCATATTGGGCGCGCGCCTCTTCGATACGTTGAGTCGCAATGCGCAAGTCGCGGTTGTTCTCCAGAGCGCGCTCAATCAGGACATGCAAGCGTGGATCGGTGAAGAACTCACGCCAGCCCAGATCGGCGGCCTGCACCGCCTCCGTCTGGCCCTGCTGGGCCAGGGGAAACTGAGCGGGCACCGGCGCCGCCGGACGCTCATACTTTGGCGCCAAGGAGCATGCCGACAAGGCAAAGGCTACAGCCAGCACCAGGGGACTACGTAAAAACATGCTAGACATCAGTGCTGTCCTCCTTGCGAACCGGGCTGCTGCGCAGCTTGCTTGGCCAGTTCTTCCTCGTGCAGTTTGGCGGCTTCGCCAAACAAGCGAGGCTTGGTTTTAAAGAGCTTGAGGATAACGACGAAGAAGGTCGGCACCATCAAGACAGCCAAAGGCGTGGCGGCCAACATGCCACCGAGCACACCCAGACCCACGGCGTTCTGGCTAGCTGCGCCCGCACCGCTGGAAGTCGCCAGTGGCACCACCCCCAGCACAAAGGCAAAGGAGGTCATCAAAATAGGACGAAAACGCAGACGGGCTGCTTCCAGGGTGGCGTCGATCAGTGTCGCGCCCCGGGCATACGCATCCTTGGCAAACTCCACAATCAGAATCGCGTTCTTGGCTGATAGCCCGATCACCGTCACGATACCTACCTGGAAGTACACATCATTCGGCATGCCCAGACCAGAGACCAGCAACACCGACCCCAGCATGCCCAACGGCACCGCCAGCATCACCGACAGTGGAATGGCCCAGCTTTCATACAAGGCCGCCAGCAGCATGAACACCACCAACACAGCCAGCCCCATCAAAATTGTCGACTGACCCGCTGCCTGACGCTCCTGGTATGACAGACCGGTCCAGTCCACCCCAAAGCCGCTAGGCAGCTGCTTCATCAGGTTTTCCATCTCGATCATGGCTTCGCCGGAGGTGTAGCCGGGTGCAGGACCGCCACCAATACGCACCGACTCGTAACTGTTGTAGCGTACGATCTGCACAGGACCCTGCTCAGTTGTCTGGCTGACAAAAGCGGACAGCGGAACCATCTTGCCTTCGCTATTGCGCGCGTTGAGTTTGAGCACATCATCGATGGTCATGCGGTAGGGAGCATCAGCCTGCAGCCAGACGTTTTGCACCCGACCCTGGTTCGTGAATTTACCCACAAAGGACGAACCCAGCGCACCGCTGATCAGGGACGAGACTTCGCTAAAGCTCACCCCCAAGGCCGCGGCCTTGTCCCGGTCAATCTCCAGACGAATTTGCTTGCCCGGACTCAGGCCGGTGATACGCACACTTTGTGGATCAAAAACAGGGCTTTGCTTGGCCAGGCTTAACAACTGATCGGCTGCCGCCATCAGTGCGTCGTGGCCCATGCCTGCCCGATCTTCCAGCCGCATATCGATACCCGAGGAATTACCCAGGGCAGAAATGGCCGGCGGCACAATGGCGATCACCATGGAGTCAGGCAAACCGAACAGCAGTTGACCCATGGCCCGGCCGGAAATGGCCTGTGCCGAGTTTTCCTCTCCCTTGCGCTCGTTAAAGTCCTTCAAGGGCACAAAGGCAATGGCCGAGTTCAAGCCGCTACCGTTAAAACTGAAACCCTGCACGGCAATGATGTTCTCGACCTGAGGCTGCTCTTTGAAGTAGTCCTCGACCTTGGCGATGGTTTCAATGGTGCGGTTGGCGGTCGAGCCGGCGGGCAGCTCAATATTAGCAATCACGTAGCCCTGGTCTTCTTCGGGCAGGAATGCAGTGGGCATGCGCACATACAGGAAGCCGAGCACCAACACCATAAGCAGATAGATAAACATCATCCGGCCGCCACGGCGCAAGGTCTTGCCTACAAAGCTTTCATAGCCGTTGGTCGTACGCATGAAGACACGGTTGAACCAGCCAAAAAAGCCACGCTTGGTTTCGTGATGACCTTTCGGAATCGGTTTCAGCAAGGTCGCGCACAGCGCAGGCGTGAAGGTCAAGGCCAGGAAACCGGAAAACGCGATGGACACGGCCATGGCTACCGAGAACTGACGGTAAATGACGCCGACCGAACCGGCCATGAAAGCCAGGGGCAGGAACACCGCCGACAAGACCAGCGTAATACCTACAATGGCGCCACTGATTTGCGGCATGGCTTTCTTGGTCGCTTCTTTAGGCGAGAGCCCGTCCTCGACCATGATACGTTCGACGTTCTCCACCACCACGATGGCATCGTCGACCAAAATACCAATGGCCAGCACCATCGCGAACATGGTCAGCACGTTTACCGACATGCCCAGCACCTGCATCACCGCAAAGGCACCCAGAATGGCCACGGGCACCACCAAGGCCGGGATGACGGTGTAACGTACGTTCTGCAAAAACACGTACATCACGATAAACACCAGCACCATGGCTTCCAGCAGGGTGTAGACCACTTGCGTGATGGACTTGTCCACGTAAGGCGAGGTGTCGTAAGGAATATCGTAGCGAATATTATCCGGGAAAAACTCGGAGAGCTTTTCCATCTCGGCCTTGATGGCCGCCGCGGTATCCAGGGCGTTGGCCTCGGGCAGCAGGGAAATCGCAAAGGCCGCTGTAGGTTTGCTGTTCAGGCGCGCCCCAAACTGGTAGTTGTCCGCCCCCACTTCGACCCGCGCCACATCTTTGATACGCACCGTCGAACCATCCGGCTGGGAGCGCAAGATGATGTTCTCAAACTCTTCCACGGTCTGGAGCTGGCCATTGACCGTGATGGGCGCTGCCACACGCTGACTTTCCAGATTAGGAGGCCCGCCCAAGATACCGGCAGACACCAGCATATTCTGCTGGCGGATGGCCGTGGTGACGTCCGAAGGGGTCATCTGATAGCCGACCAGCTTGGCCGGATCAAGCCAGACCCGCATGGCTCGACCAGAGGCAAACAACTGGAATCGGGCCACACCAGGCACACGGGAAATCGTGTTTTTGATGTTGCGCTCGATGTAGTCGGCCAGCGCGGTCTGATCCAGGCTGCCGTCTGTCGAGGACAAGGTCGCCACCAGCAAAAAGCCGGTACTGGACTGCTCGACGTGCAGGCCCTGCTCCATCACTGCCGTCGGCAAGGACGCGGTAATGTTGCTGACCCGGTTCTGCACGTCCACCTGCGCCAGATCAGGATTGGTGCCGGGACGGAAGGTGGCGGTAATCTCAGTGGAGCCATAGGAGTCACTGACAGACTCGTAGTACAGCAGCCCCTTGGCGCCGTTCAACTGGTCTTCAATCACACTGGCTACTGTGCTGGCCACATCCTCGGCAGTCGCCCCCGGGTAGGTCGCCCGGATCGTGACCGAAGGCGGTGCCACATCGGGATACTGCGCCACGGGCATATTGGGCAATGCCAATAAGCCAAATAGCGTGATCGCCAAGGCAACGACCCATGCAAAAATGGGCCTTTCAATAAAAAACTGAGGCATGTCGCTTACTCGCTAGACTTGGCTTCGTTTGGCTCAGCCGCTGCGGCCGGCTGCTGTGCGGGAGTCGCATCAGAGGCTGGCGCCGCGGCGGGCTTATCCCCCTTCCAGGGAATGGTCTGGACCGGGGCACCGGGGCGAATCTTCTGGAAACCCTCAACAATGATCTGGTCACCGGCCTGCAGGCCTTTGTTCACGACATACTGGCCATCGTGCTCAGGTCCGAGCACCACGGGTACGGACTGAGCTTTTCCGTCACGAACCACGTAAAGATTGGATGAGCCATCCGAGGTGTACTGCACTGCCTGGGCAGGCACCAGCAAGGCATCGGGAATAACCCCTTGCTCCAGACGCAGGCGAACATACATACCTGGCAGGAGAATTTCATCGGGGTTGGGGAACACGGCCCGCAGCGTAACCTGGGAGGTGGACGGGTCCACACTGACACCACTAAACAGCAGCACGCCGTCCTGGTCGTACAGCGAGCCATCTTCCAGCACCGCCTTGGCTTTGGCCTGGCCCTCGCCGGCCGACTTCAGGCTCCCATCGGCCATGGCACGACGCAGCTGGCTAAGTTCGGCGGTCGAACGGGTCACGTCTATATACACACGATCCAGTTGCTGTACCGTTGCCATGTGCGTGGCATTGGTCGCTGACACCAAAGCGCCTTCGGTAATCAGCGCTCTGCCAATGCGTCCGGCAACAGGAGAGACAACCTTGGTATATCCCAAATCGATAGTGGCGCTTTCCAGGGCCGCCTGGGCGGCGGCAATGGAGGCCTCAGCCTGCATGGCCCGTGCCTTGGCGTTATCGTAATCCTGACGCGAAACCGCGTTTTCCTTGATCAGGCGCTCATACCGCTGTGCCAGTTGACGGGCGCTTTGCGCATCAGCCTGAGCATTTTTCAACTGGGCCGCCGCCTGATTGCGCACCGCACGGTAAGGGGCGGGATCAATGGTAAACAAAAGCTGGTCCTGCTTGACCTCAGCGCCTTGCTCAAAGTTGATCTCTTCAACAATGCCGGACACACGGGCACGGATTTGTGCATCTTTGATCGCTTCGACTCGTCCAGGCAGCTCGGAGAACAACTCGGTAGAGGTCGGTTGGACGGTAATCACGCTGACCGGGACCTTCATCCCGCCGGCCGGAGCTTGAGGCTCTTTGTTGCCGCAGGCGGCCAGAAGAACCAGGGAAGAGAAGACAGCAATGCGAAATGGCTGTCGACCCAGCAAGCTTTTAAATGACATGAAGAACTCCTGAGCTAAGCGTTGCATGGGAGTTTAACGCTTAAACTGACTGGATTGTATGGTTTGGACAAGCAGCAAGTATATGTCGAAAAAGCCTAAATCAAACAGCAAAATTTGCGATGAGACTCATTCCGATCATGCAATCATTTGGCGCCTACGAGTAGCCCGCTCCCACCTGAACCCCGTCCCGTCGTCGGCCCACCTCAAAAGAACACGTATTATCATATACCTAGGGTTTGATGAATATAAAAAACCGCGTTTAACCCCCTAGAGTTGACGCGGTTTTCCAGATCCGGAATAGTGCTTTCTAACCGAGCAACAAACTATCGTCGGCCAGAGTTTCACCCCGCACCTTCTCGAACATCTCCAGCAAATCACGCACATCCAGACCCTTGCGCTGTTCACCGCTGACATCCAGCACCACCTTGCCCTGATGCAGCATTACCGTCCGATCGCCGACATCCAGCGCCTGACGCATACTGTGCGTGACCATCATGGTGGTCAGCCCGCCCTCACGCACAATGCGGTTGGTCAGCTGCAAAACAAAGTCGGCTGTACGCGGGTCCAGAGCGGCGGTATGTTCATCGAGCAGCAAAATTTTGGAGGGGCGCAAGGCGGCCATCAGCAAGCTGACCGCCTGGCGCTGACCGCCCGACAACAGACCGATACGATCCGTCAGACGGTTTTCCAACCCCAGGCCCAAGGTTTCCAGACGCGCTGCAAACTCGGCGCGCATGGAGTGCCGCACTGCACGGCTTAAACCGCGACGACTGCCCCGACAGGTGGCCAGCGCCATATTCTCTTCGATCGTCAAGTCTTCACAGGTGCCCGCCATGGGGTCCTGAAACACCCGGGCCACCCAGTTGGCGCGCTCCCAGACGGGACGGCGTGTGACATCCACATTATCGATCAGGATGTGGCCTTCATCCACGGACTGATCGCCCGATATGGCATTCAAGAAGGTGGACTTGCCCGCGCCGTTGGAACCGATCACGGTTACAAACTGGCCTTCAGGAATCGTCAGAGACAGACCGCGCAAGGCACGGGTTTCAATAGGCGTGCCTGGATTAAAGGTCAGGCACAGGTTTTTTGCTTCCAACATTACTGGGCCCCCTTCTGTTTACGAGCACGCTTTTTCTTGAGCAACGGAATCACCAGCGCCACCGTCACCAACAAGGCAGTCACCAGGTTCAGATCCTGCGCTTTCAGACCGATCACATCCGCGTTCAGCGCCAAGGCAATGAAGAAGCGGTACAGAATCGCACCGAGCACCACGGCCAGCGTCGCATAAAACAGCTTGCGGGCAGGCAGGATGCTTTCGCCCACAATCACGGCAGCCAAACCAATGACGATGGTCCCGATCCCCATGGAAATATCGGCCCCGCCCTGCGACTGAGCAAACAGGGCTCCCGCCAAGGCCACCAGAGCGTTGGAGATGGCCATGCCCAGCAAAAGCATATTGCCGGTTGCCACACCCTGCGCACGCGCCATGCGGGCGTTGGCTCCGGTAGCCCGCATCGCCAGACCCGTTTGCGTGCCGAAAAACCAGTCCAGTGCCAGCTTGGCCACCAGAACCAGGCCAATCAACAACAACGGACGCGCAATATAGTCGGCGATGGCGTCGGGCTGCAGAATCGTAAAGACCGTTGGCTCCATGATCAAGGGCACATTGGGGCGTCCCATGATACGCAGATTGATGGAGTACAAGGCAATCATCATCAGGATACTGGCCAGCAGATCCATGATTTTCAGACGCACGTTCAACCAGCCAGTGATGGTGCCCGCGATGGCACCGGCAAAGGTTGCGACCACGGTGGCTATAAACGGGTCATTGCCCTGGCTGATAAGGATGGCGGCTACTGCCCCACCCAAAGGAAAACTGCCATCGACCGTCAGGTCAGGAAATCGCAGGATGCGAAAAGAGATCAGAACCCCCAGAGCAACCAGTCCGAAAATCAGACCAATTTCCAGGGCCCCCCACATTGAATAGATAGACATATTGTTGGACGTCTAGGATACAAAAGAAACAGGCGGGCAGCTTGTGGCAACCCACCTGCAAGAAGCAGTCAGCTCAGGTTTATTCGACGATTTTTGTGGCGGACTTCACGAAGTCCTCGTTGAGCGAAACACCTTGACGCTTGGCCGCGCCCGGATTGACGTAGAGCTCCAGTTTGGTGCTGGTCTCGGAAGCCATGTCGCCCGGTTTTTCGCCTTTAAGAATACGAATGACCTGCTGACCGGTTTGCAGACCCAGATCGTAATAATTCACACCCAGGGCCGCAATGGCACCGCGGGCCACGCTGTCGGTGTCCGATGCAATCAGAGGCACCTTGGCATCAACGCCCACTTTGACCAAGGACTCGTAAGCCGACACGACGTTATTGTCAGTATTGGTGTAGATCACATCGACCTTGCCCACCAGACTGCGCGCCGCTGCACCCACGTCCACGGTACGAGGAGCAGTGGCTTCAACCAGCGTCATGCCGTGTTTGGGCAACAGCTCTTTCATTTCTTTAACAACCACGGCGGAGTTGGCTTCGCCAGGGTTGTAGACCATGCCCACGCGCTTGGCATCGGGCACAACTTTCTTGATCAGATCAACCTGGGCTTCCAGGGCCAGGGCATCGGACACACCCGTCACGTTGGTGCCCGAGGGCGCCATGCTGGGCACCAGATGCGCGACCACGGGATCGGTCACCGCGGAATACACCACAGGAATGGTTTTGGTTGCCGACACCACCGCCTGCGCGGACGGCGTCGAAATGGCCACGATCACATCTGCCTTGTCGCCGACAAACTTGCGGGCGATCTGGGCGGCAATCGCAGGGTTGCCCTGCGCGGTCTGAAACTGCCATTTGAAGCCGGAGGCTTCGGTGTACCCGGCATCGGTCAGCGCTTTGTGTACCCCATCCTTAATGGCGTCCAAGGCCGGATGTTCCACAATTGACGACACCGATACAGATTGCGCTTGAACGGCAGCGCCCGACATCAATCCAACACAAGCCAAAGCGGCCGCCACCTGATGCACCGATCTGATCAGTTTCATCCAATACTCCTTAGATGCAAAAAAACGAAAATTTTAGGTTTTAAGTCTAACGCGAACAGCCGGAATTTTCCCCCTGAGGTAATCCCTGCCCCAAGGCCTTATTGGCCCTGCATCTGGCGTCGAAACGAGAGCAGCTCGCGCGCCCAGCGCGTAGCCCGCAAACCATAATCAGCCTGCACCTGCCCGGCACGACTGAGCAGTTCGCCCGCGGTCATCTCCAGGGTGCTGCCTTTAAAGGCCAGAACGACCTGATTGCCCTCATCCATTTCGGGCAAGAGCAGTACTTTGCCATTAAAAGCGGCGCGAATGTTGTCAATATTATGTTTGAAGCTGGGATGCGCGCCAAAAAGATTGACGGTCATGATGCCCTCGTCTTCCAGAACGGCACGGCAGTCCTGATAAAACTCCAGACTGTCTCGCACAGGACCTTGCGCATCGGCATCATACAAATCCACCATCAAGGCCCGATATTGACCATGTTGCCCGCTGTCTTGTACCCATACGCCGGCATCGGCCTGATCGATCAGCGAGCGCGCGCTGCGAGGCAAGCGAAAGAAAGCATGACACATGCCAATGACCGAGGGATTCCACTCGACGGTCTGAACCTGGCACGCCGTCTGCTTCAAACAGAAACGCAGCAAGGACCCGGCTCCCAGACCCAGAATGGCCAGCTTGTGCTCAGGTTTGGGGTCTTCCATGAACAGCAACCAGGCCATCATTTGCTGCGTATAAGCCAAGACCAGCTCGGCGGGCTTGCGAATGCGCATCGCGCCTTGAATCCACTCCGTGCCAAAGTGCAGATAACGAATCCCTTCGCTTTCCGACAATGTGGGGCTGTCATCCCCCTGCTCACCTGCCATGAAACTCTTCCTTGCAAATCAGTCAGGCCCGCCCGCTCAGACCGAGTGCTCAGCGCGGGGCCACGCCCTGGTCCGAACCTGCAGACACAGAAAACATCGCCGGAAGGCGGCATTGCGCCACTTCCGGCGTTTTTTAGCAAGGCGCCATCATAACAGCGATCACCGCAGAGCAAAGAGCAGATTCAGACGCGCCCCACCATGACGACCGTATCCTGACCGCCATTCCAGACCCAGGGTGGTCAAGGCGTAGCGGGCTCGACCGCCTTGAATGCGAATCTGCCATTATCCCGATCAGAAGCCGCAAAGACTCGCTGCTCGACCAGCCAGTCCTAGACGTGGTTTCAACACAATTCCGTGTTATTGACTGGGTGCTTAGGGGCCCACAAGAGGGGACGTGGCTAGACCGGTTTTGTCAGGATGTATACGCCTGAACCAAAAAAAACCGGAGAGCGGTTTGATCCGCTCCCCGGGTTTTCCATCCTCTCATCAAGGCCGGGACAACCGACCTGCGCAAGCTCAGGGACGCTCAAAAATAGCGGCAATCCCCTGCCCGCCCCCAATGCACATGGTGACCAGGGCATAGCGGCCCTGCACACGCTGCAGCTCATGCAAGGCCTTGACCGTAATGGCGGCACCTGTCGCCCCAATCGGGTGACCCAGGCTGATACCACTGCCGTTGGGATTGACTCGCGCCGGGTCCAGCCCCAACTCGCGCAATACCGCGCATGCCTGGGCGGCAAAGGCTTCATTGGACTCAACCACATCCAGATCAGACACGCTCAAGCCCGCACGTTCCAGCGCCAAACGGCTGGCTGGCACAGGTCCAATGCCCATAATGCTCGGGTCCACACCGGCGTGTCCCCATGACACCAGCCGGGCCAAGGGTTTGAGGCCGCGTTGGCGAGCTTCATCGGCGCACATCAGCAAAACGGCGGCCGCTCCGTCATTCAGGCCCGAAGCGTTGCCGGCCGTCACACTGCCTCCCTCGGGCAGGAACACTGGCTTCAAACCCGTGAAATTGTCCATGGTGGCATCCAGACGCACGTGCTCATCCTGATCAAACACAATCTCGCCTTTGCGGCTTTTCTGGATGATCGGCACGATCTGCTCTTTGAAGTAGCCCTGTTCAATCGCCCGCCGCGCACGCTGGTGCGACTCCAGGGCGAGCTCATCCTGCTCGGCACGGGTGACGCCATATTGACGGGCGACGTTCTCGGCCGTGATCCCCATGTGAACGCGATCAAAAGGATCGGTTAACGCCCCCGTCATCATGTCCATCATGACCGAATCACCCATGCGCGCGCCCCAGCGATGAGCGCTGGCCATGTACGGGGCTCGGCTCATACTTTCTGCTCCGCCTGCCAAAGCAACCTTGGCATCACCCACCAGAATGCCTTGTGCGGCCGAGACAATCGCCTGCAGACCGGAGCCACACAGCCGATTTACATTCATGGCCGGCGTTCCATGTCCCACGCCGGCTTGCACGGAGGCCACACGCGACAAATACATGTCACGCGGCTCGGTCTGAATGACTTGCCCCATCACCACATGCTGAACGTCTGCCGCTGATACACCGCTTCTGTCCAGCACCGCCCGCAATACGGTGGCCCCCATTTCAATGGGGGACACATTTTTCAAGCCCCCCCCAAAATCCCCAATCGCAGTACGACATGCCTGGACCACCACCACTTCTTTCATATGAATCTCCCTCCATCCCATTGGGATAAGATGACCTGCATAAAAAAAGCCAAGCTGACAAAAACGTTCACTCGAATATACACGGCTGCCATGGAAAACTATAAAGCAGACACAAAGACCTTAATTCGCAGTATGGTTTTATACCTTACCCACAAGACACGTTCTTGATAACTCTTTTTAAAGGATTGCCCCTCATGTACGAGCGTATCCTGGTCTGCACCGACGGCTCAGAACTGTCCGCCCATGCTGTCACCCATGCATTGAACCTGGCTAAAGCCACCGGCGCCAAACTGCTGGCTTTGCGCGTCATTCCCCGGTACCGCCAAAGTTACCTGGAAGGAGGCCCGATTCTGGATCAAAAACTCGATAGCCGCATCGAAGCATCCTGGGTGGAACACGCACAATCCGAACTGGCCGCAGTCAAGCAGGCCGGTAAAGATATTGGCGTGTCTGTCAAAGGCCTGGTGGTGAAATCAGAACTGGTAGCCGATGCAATCATCGCCACTGCCGAAAAACAAAAGGCCGACTTGATCGTCATGTCCTCGCACGGACGCAAAGGCTATAAACGTCTGTTGCTGGGCAGCGAAACCCAGCACGTATTGACGTATTCGGAAATTCCCGTGTTGGTCATCCGCAAAAAAGCCAAGAAAAAATAACACGCGACCAAGCATCTAAACGCAAACTCCGGTTTGCGTTTTTGATTCTCAGGAGGCTTGCATGAGCGTCAGCACACAGGAAAAACGTCGCCGTTTTCGGGCCTTGCATGAAAATGGCCTACTGATTCTGCCCAATCCCTGGGACATAGGCAGTGCCCGCCGGCTCGAGCGCATGGGCGCTCAAGCCCTTGCAAGCAGTAGCGCCGCGTTTGCCTGGTCCAGAGGATTGGAAGACTTTGAAGTGGGGCGCGACGCCCTGCTCGGCCACTTGCGCGAGCTGAGCGCCTGTACCAGCCTGCCCATCAACGCCGACTTTGAAAATGGCTTTGCCGATGAGCCCGAACACGTGGCCACTAACGTCAGTCTGGCCATTGAAACCGGCATCGCCGGTTTGTCCATTGAAAATCGGCAGACGCAGGGCCTGTATGACCTGGATCTGGCCGTTGCCCGGATGCGAGCCGCCAAACAAGCGATTCGCGAGAGTGGTGAGGATGTCATGCTGGTGGGCCGCTGTGAAGGCCTATTGATCGGTGCGCTCAGCCTGGAGGAGACCATAGCAAGACTACAGGCCTTTGCGGCGGCCGGGGCTGACGTGGTTTACGCCCCCGGTTTGCGAGTGCTGGACGACATCGCCCGTCTTGTTCGGGCACTGGCCCCTACCCCGGTCAATGTTCTGCTGATCCACCCCGGCCTGACCGTGCCCGATCTGGCCGCCATAGGTGTGCGACGAGTCAGCACCGGTTCCCAACTGGCCTTGGCAAGTTGGAATCATTTCGAACAAGTGAGCCTGCAACTGCTGGAGCAAGGCCACCTGCCCCCCACTGCAGCGCATCGCCCTTGGCCTTAGCGTGCCGGGACAGACCGGGCAGGCATAAAAAAGCGCAAGCAACCGGGCTTGCGCTTTTTAAGCTCTCAGTCAGAACTCATCTGTCCTGATTCTGCTCACTGGAAGTGTCCGCCTTGGACTTCTGATCGGCTTCCACGACAGCTTTCTTGGGAGCCACCCAATTCAAGGGCTCGACCTCAAAGGCTTGCTTACGACGTACTGGTTTCGATTTGCTCACGAATAACTCCTGCTCAATATCGACAGGGGGCGCTGCCCTTAGCACCCCGATTTCTTTATTATATCAATGATTAGACCACAAATCAATTCAACACGCGTTATAAACGCATTATCAGATCAAATTAGACGACGTTGAGCAAAAATAAAAGAAATTAAAACCGAGCTTTTCATAGACAAAAAGGACATCGACTTCTTCGCCCTGCCTTGCTGGCAGGAACCGAACAAGGCCCGGCCCTCCCCTCTCGCTTCACAAGTTGGATTACAACAATAAAGAGACCACGACATGCGCGATTCACACCCCACCGACCACCTGGATCGATCCTTGCGCAGTTTTCTGCGTATTGCACAATTAGGCTCCGTCAGCAAAGCGGCTGAAGATTTAGGACTGAGCCAATCGAGTCTGAGCAAACAACTGAGCGCACTGGAGCAAAGCCTGGGCCAGACGCTATTTATCCGCACCGGACGCGGCGTCAGCCTGAACGATGCCGGCGAGCTACTGCGCCAGGCAATTGAACCGGCATACAGCCGCATTGACAGCGCTATCCACGCCGTGCGCCAGGAACATGGCATCCATTCGGGCACGGTACGGCTGGCGACGGTGCATACCCTAAGCTACTACTTCATGTCGGATGTTGCAGCCGCTTTCATGAGCACCCACCCTGGCGTGAACTTGTCTCTGTTGGGGCGCAGCTCACCAGAAGTGGTGGCCTTGGTCGAAAGCGGCAAAGCCGACGTAGGATTTGTCTACGATTCGGCCGTAGACTGCGGAGGGCTGATTTCCCATTCTTTGTTTGACGATCATATGTGCCGCATCTCTGCCAGACACGAGGCCGTGCCCAGCACGGACCTCCGTCATCAGGACTTGCGCCTGATTGGTTTTCCGCCCCACTATGCCCTGCGCCGCATGATTCACAGCAGCGGGCTGCAATCCGGGTTTGTGGCTGAGGTCGAGACTATAGACGCCATGTTGCGACTGGTGGCGTCCGGACTGGGCGACTGTATTTTGCCCAGCCGTATTCCCGACACCTTGCTGCACGAGCATCAACTGCATAAATACCCCATCGAGCTCCCCAGCCTACAACGTCGGGTGGTGGCGATCTTGCGGGCAGACCGTGACCCACAAGCCCTGACCTCACGGCTGCTCGAATGTGCTTTACGCATAGCTCAAAGCGTGTGACAAGACACTGCAACAAGAGCGTGTCACAAGGGCTCGTTACAGATAGCCAAGCCGTAAAAAAACGGGCCTGACGACCGACATTTCAAGTCTGGAAATTGCCCAGAATCTTGAAGGCCTATCACCTGGCCCGCTCACTTAACGGCTCTAGCCCAAGGCCGGGTTCCCTCTGCGGCCTTGGATTGCACACTGCTTTATTTACTGTGCCACGCAGTCCACGTAGTAGCGTTTCTGACCAGTGGCATCCACCTCTTCCACGAAACCGTGAATATCAGTCCCAAAACCCGGGCACTGACGATGCAGTTCACGCGAGAACTTCAGGAAGTCCACAATCGTTTTGTTGAACGCTTCACCGGGGATCAGCAATGGAATACCCGGTGGGTACGGTGTAATCAGGTTCGTGGTGACACGACCTTCCAATTGATCGATCTCCACGCGCTCTGTGCGGCGCTGCGCAATGCAGGCAAAGGCATCCGCCGGACGCATGACCGGCACCACATCAGACAGGTACATATCGGTCATCAGGCGGGCAATGTCGTGCTTGGCGTAAAGCTGATGCACATGCTGACACAAGTCGCGCAAGCCCATTTCCTCGTAGCACGGGTACTGGCGCGCAAACTGCGGCAGGACACGCCAGACTGGCAAGTTGCGGTCATAGTCATCCTTGAATTGCTGCAGGGCAGTCACGAGGGAATTCCAGCGGCCTTTGGTAATGCCAATCGTGAACATGATGAAAAAGCTGTAGAGCCCAATCTTCTCCACGATCACGCCCCGCTGCGCCAGGAACTTGGTCACGATGGAGGCGGGAATGCCGGTTTCCCCGAATGCCCCCTTCAGATCCAGGCCGGGTGTGACAATCGTTGCCTTGATCGGGTCCAGCATATTGAAGCCGTCTGCCAGGGGACCAAAACCGTGCCATTCGCTATGCTCGGGATCGTCCGTGATGATCCAGTCCTCGGGCTGGCCCACCCCATCTTCGGCCAAAGTCGGCGGGCCCCAGACTTTGAACCACCAATCGTCCTCATCGAACTGGGATTCCACCTTGCGCATGGCGCGGCGAAAATCCAGTGCCTCGATAATGCTCTCCTCGACCAGCACGCGACCGCCGGGCGGCTCCATCATGGCGGCCGCCACATCGCAGGACGCGATGATCGCGTACTGCGGGCTGGTGCTGGTATGCATCAGATAGGCTTCATTGAACAAGTGCCGGTCCAGGCTACGGGTAACCGAATCCTGAGCCAGCACATGGCTGGCCTGACTCAGACCAGCCAGTAATTTGTGCGTGGACTGGGTGGAGAACACCATCGTCTCTTGAGGACGCGGGCGGTTCTTGCCCATGGCATGAAACTGACCATAGAAAGGATGAAACGCCGCGTGCGGAATCCAGGCTTCGTCAAAGTGCAGCACTTCCACATAACCATCCACCGCATTTTTGATGACCTGAGTGTCATAGATGATGCCGTCGTAGGTGGACTGAGTCAGCGTCAGCACACGCGGTTTCACCGTATCGGCATCCAGATGAGACAGCAACGGATGGTTGCGGATCTTCTCGCGAATGGTTTCGATATCAAATTCGCTACGCGCAATGGGGCCGATAATCCCGAAGTGATTACGAGTCGGACGCAAAAACACCGGAATGGCACCGGTCATCACAATGCTGTGCAGGATGGACTTGTGGCAGTTGCGGTCGACGACCACCACATCACCCGGTGCCACAGCATGGTGCCAGACAATCTTGTTGCTGGTGCTCGTGCCGTTGGTCACGAAAAAGCAATGGTCAGCATTGAAGATGCGCGCCGCATTGCGTTCGCTGGCACCAATGGCACCGTTGTGATCGAGCAATTGGCCCAGTTCCTCGACGGCATTGCAGACGTCGGCCCGCAGCATGTTTTCACCAAAGAACTGGTGAAAAATCTGCCCCACCGGGCTTTTCAGAAAGGCCACGCCACCGGAGTGACCGGGGCAGTGCCAGGAATAGGAGCCGTCCTCGGCGTAATCGAGCAAGGCTTTCAAAAAGGGGGGTTTGACCCCTTCCACGTAACTGCGCGCCTCCCGCACGATGTGACGCGCCACGAACTCGGGCGTGTCCTCGAACATGTGAATGACGCCTTGCAGCTCGCGCAAAATATCGTTTGGCATATGACGAGCGGTTTTGGTCTCGCCATAGACATAAATGGGCACATCGGTATTGCGCCGGCGAACAGCCCGGATAAAGGCACGCAGATTGACCAGCGCAGGCGCACTGTCTCCATCTTGCGTGAACTCCTCATCATCGATGGACAAAATAAACGCACTGGCACGACTTTGCTGCTGGGCAAACTGACTCAGATCGCCATAACTGGTGGTTCCCAACACCTCGAAGCCCTCGGCCTCGATCGCATCTGCTAATACACGAATGCTCAGACCAGACGCATTTTCAGAACGAAAATCCTCATCGATGATCACAATGGGGAATTGATATTGCATGCCATGTCCTTAATACAAGGGAGTGCCGCAGGGGGCGGCAAAAAAAGGGAGGGACGCCAGTCGCTTTTGTGCTGCAGATCGTACCGATTTTCACGTCCCGTCATTTGACACTTGCTTTTCCCTACGTCCTTGGGCATAATTTTACATGTCCCAGGACAAAACAAAAGGCGTGGTGACAGATTGGCTATGTGACGGACTGCAAATCCGTTCAGGTTGGTTCGATTCCAGCACACGCCTCCATCTTGCTTGCATTCAAGACCGACAAAACTGGCTTAAGTTCCGGTTTGATGTACACAGAAAAAGTCGCCTTTAGGGCGATTTTTTTATTCACTTTTCCTGGGCTGCAAATCGGCACACTCTGCGCTGCGGCCAAGCATTTTCATCCCACTTGGCCCACCAATCCAACTTGGCCTGCAATTTAACACAAGCACGCGCGTGATCTGCGCAAAAAGCCCGCTTTTTCGTGCCCTAAAAACATCACTGTGCATGTAAGACCTGCGAGGTCTTGAACCCTGTCTTTGGAGCTGTTACATGCAAATAATGAACAGTGAAACTCCTGGCCTCACGTGTCTGCTTTTTACTACGACCTAGTACAAACATCCGCCATCCGTATTTGATTCACCCCCGCAAGCCTGCTGGCTTTAAAACCAGCCTTTGGCCTGCGCTGATATGATGGCGGCATTCGCGCATGCTCCAGGTCATCGAGCGGCTTTGTCCGCCCTGCTGGCCGCCTCTGCCTCACCCATAACCATAAGACCGTCTGCAAACGGTTTTCACCGATTCAAGTCGATTGTCGAACACCATGAAATTAACCACCTGGAACGTCAATTCTCTGAACGTTCGTCTTCCCCAAGTGCTGGACTGGCTGGCAGCCAACCCCGTTGATGTACTTTGTCTTCAGGAATTGAAACTGCCGGACGAACGTTTTCCTTTGGAGGCCTTTCAGGAAATGGGCTATCACGCGCATTGGGCTGGTCAGAAGACGTATAACGGCGTGGCCTTGATTTCCCGCGAGCCAGGCACGGACGTACAACGCAATCTGCCCAATTACGAGGACCCCCAGCAACGGCTGCTGGCTGCCACCTACCCCTCGCCGGATGGCCCGGTCCGTGTCGTCAGCGCCTATTGCCCGAACGGGCAATCGCTGGACAGCGACAAATACAGCTACAAGCTGGAATGGTTCGCCGCCTTGCACGACTGGCTGGAAAAAGAATTGCAGCAGTACCCCCGACTGGCTATTTTGGGCGACTATAATATTGCCCCGGCCGACCAGGATGTCTACGATCCCGTGAAATGGGGGGTGGATGTGCTGGTCTCCCCGCCCGAGCGCGCGGCGTTCGAGCGCTTGCTGGCCCTGGGACTACATGATGCCTACCGTCTGTTTGAGCAAGAGGGTAGCCCGTTCACCTGGTGGGACTATCGCCGTTTTGCGTTTCGCCGTGATGCCGGGCTGCGTATTGACCATGCCCTGCTGTCTGATGAACTGAAGGCGCGCTGTCTGGCCTGCGAAATTGACCGTGAGCCACGCGCCAATGAGCAACCTTCGGATCACGCCCCCGTTACCGCCATCCTGTCTTTTAGCTGACACACTCACTTCATTATGCAAATTCAAAGCCAAATCATCGAGCAGACCGACTCAGCCTATGTGCTTGAGATCACCTTGGAAGAGGAACACAAGGTCTGGGCCTATCTGGCCGTCAGCGAACCTGATCTGGATGCGGTTGCCACCATTGTGCCTCCCGAACAATTCGAGGCCGGAGGCGATGTGCATGTCATGGCCATTGCTCAGGCAACGGACGCCCCGCAGGAAGTGGAAGCCGTGCTGTTTTCCATGAACCCCAACGATACGGTCGTCTTTCTGTGCGCCGACACGGCCAGTGTGCAGGCTGTCCTGAATGAGTTTGGGCAGACCGACCCAGACAGCCATTAATTTTTTTATAAAAACACCACTATTTGAGTCCGCTCTCCATGTCCACGAGCTATCCTGGCACCGTTTTTATGGTTGTCGCCCCTAGCGGGGCCGGCAAATCCAGTCTGGTCAACGCCCTGTTGACCAACGATTCCAACATCATGCTGTCCATCTCGGCCACCACGCGCGCGCCGCGTCCCGGAGAGAGTCACGGCGAGCACTATTTCTTCGTGGATAAACCACGTTTTGAGCAGATGTGTGCTGACAACGCCATGCTGGAATGGGCTAAAGTCCATGACAACTACTATGGCACCCCGCGCGAACCCATTCAGAAAGCCTTGCAAGAAGGCCGTGATGTGTTGCTGGAAATCGATTGGCAAGGCGCTCGTCTGGCCCGAGCCCATTTTCCTGAGGCCGTAGGCATTTTCATCCTGCCGCCCTCCTTACCCACCTTGCAGGCGCGTTTACGCAAACGCGGCCAGGACAGCGAAGAGACGATCGCCCGTCGCCTGGAGGCGGCCGAGCACGAAATCGCCCATGTTCACGACTGTCAATATGCTATTATCAATGAGGATTTTGATACGGCATTACAGCAGCTATTGAGTATTGTGCAGGCCAGTCGTTTGCGCACTGCCACTCAGTCAGTACGGCATCGCCAACTCTTTCAACAATTAGGCGCAAATGCCCTGCTGAACCAGGGCTGATCTCCTTCTTATTTCTTTTTGATAACAGGTCTACTATGGCTCGCATCACTATCGAGGACTGCCTGGAGCAGGTCCCTAATCGTTTCAAGCTCACTTTGGCCGCAGCTTACCGTGCGCGTGAACTGGCCCAAGGCCACGAACCACGCCTGGAGAGCAAGAACAAGCCTACGGTTACCGCCTTGCGAGAAATTGCCTCGGGCGCGACCGGTCTGGAAATGCTGCGTAAAGTTCCTACCTGATCGACACGGGCGGAGCACAGTATGGCATTTTCTGGTTTACGGGGCGCATCGTCTGGGCTGTTGGCCGTCCTTAAAAAAGGTTCACGGCTAGGGCGGCGCAAGCCTAAAGAGAAGACGCCCGCGGCCCAGGCATCGGCCGTGCCAGACAGCGCCAACCCGCCGATTGCCTCGCTGGCTCCCCTCACCAAGATCATCTCGCAGTACCTGGACCCCAAAGATGTGGAACGGGTACGCGAAGCCTACCGCTTCTCCGACCAGGCGCATCTGGGGCAGTTTCGCGCCAGTGGTGAACCCTATATCTCGCACCCGATTGCCGTTACGGAAATCTGTGCCGGCTGGAAGCTGGATACCGATGCCCTGATGTCAGCCCTGCTGCACGACGTGATCGAAGATCAGGATGTCACCAAGCAGGAACTGGCCGAGAAGTTTGGTACAGATGTAGCCGAGATCGTGGATGGCCTGTCCAAACTGGAACGGCTGGAGTTTGCCACCAAAACGCAACAGCAAGCTGACAGCTTTCGCAAGATGCTGCTGGCCATGTCGCGCGATGTACGCGTCATCCTGATCAAGCTGGCTGACCGCTTGCACAATATGCGTACGCTGGACGCGGTCAAGCCCGAAAAGCGCCGCCGTGTGGCCCAGGAAACCCTGGACATTTATGCTCCGATTGCACATCGTCTGGGCTTGAATGCCCTGTTTCGCGAGCTGCAAGACCGCTGCTTCAAGGCCATCTATCCCAACCGCTATAAAGTGCTGCACAAGGCCTTGCTGGCTGCGCGTGGCAACCGCCGAGAAGTCTTGAGCAAGATCACCGAAGCCGTCAAGATTGCCTTGCCGGCTGCCGGGATTGATGCCGAAATTTCCGGCCGCGAAAAGTCGCTCTACAGCATTTTCTGCAAGATGGTCGAGCAGAAGAAATCCTTTTCGGATGTGCTGGACATTTACGGCTTTCGCGTCATTGTGCATACCTTGCCCGAGTGCTACCTGTCTTTGGGCACCCTGCACCAGCTCTATCGCCCCGTGCCAGGGAAATTCAAGGACTACATTGCCATCCCTAAAGTAAATGGCTATCAGTCCCTGCACACAACCTTGATTGGCCCCTACGGCACCCCCGTCGAGTTCCAGTTCCGCACGCGTGAAATGGACCATGTGGCCGAGGAAGGTGTCGCCTCTCACTGGCTGTACAAAGAAGATGACGTCACCCTGAATGATCTGCAAAAGCGCACACACCGCTGGCTGCAGTCCTTGCTGGATATTCAAAGCCAGACGGGTGACTCCACGGAATTTCTGGAACACGTCAAGGTTGACCTGTTTCCCGATGCCGTTTACGTTCACACGCCTAAAGGCAAGATTATTTCTCTGCCACGCGGCGCAACGCCAGTCGACTTTGCCTACAGCATCCATACGGATATTGGCAATCACGCCGTGGCGTCCAAGATCAATGGCGAGTTCGCCCCCTTGCGCACTGAGCTGAAAAGCGGTGACTCGGTGGAGATCATTACCTCCCCGGCTGCCCGACCCAGTGCCCAATGGTTGAACTACGTCCGTTCGGGCCGCGCCCGTTCGGAGATTCGCCACTACCTGCGCACCGTCAAATACGAGGAATCCGTCGCCTTTGGCCGTCGCTTGCTCGATCAGGCCTTCGACCAGCTAGGTTTGCCTCACGCCACAGACGACGACCCCAACTGGGACAAGCTGGCCAAGGGATCGGGCGCCGCATCCCGTGAAGAAATTCTGGCCGATATCGGTTTGGGCAAACGTCTGGCCGCCGTGGTAGCCCGGCGCTTTGCCCCGGAAAACCCTTTGCTGGAAACAACAGCTGCTGAATTTGACGAAATCAGCGCCAACACCTCGGCCCCTATTCTGATTCATGGCAACGAAGGTCAAGCCGTGCAACTGGCCCCCTGCTGTGGGCCTTTGCCTGGTGACGCCATTATTGGGGGGATTCGCCTGGGCCATGGCCTGGTAGTGCACATGGCGGAATGCGCGGTGGCACAGCGCGCCCAGGCCAAGGAGCCGGAGCGTTGGGTGCCGGTGATGTGGGACAGTAATACCGCCCGCCATCTGTCCACCCGACTGGATATCACCACCATTAATGAACGGGGAGTTCTGGGGCGTCTGGCGGCTGAAATTACCGATGCCGACTCCAACATCTTGCACATCTCCATGCCCGACGAGTCGGCAGCCACTTCCGTACTGCATCTGACCGTTCAGGTGGACAGTCGTACTCATCTGGCCCGCGTTATCCGGGCGATTCGACACGTTCCTCAGGTTCAGAAGATTGTGCGTGTCAAAGGCTAAGCCCATCCGCCCAAGCAAGGCCTGCCCTTAAAACAAAAAAGCCTACTGACAACAGTAGGCTTTTTGTTGGCTTGCCGCCTCAGTCAGCGCGTAGATATCGGCCTACCGTGAAAAAGACAAGCGCGGGCCACAGCATTCAGACCCCGACATAGGCCGTACACAAGCCATAGGCCACCACGCCCAGCAATGTTGATCCCGCAATCCCCCCTGGCCAGCGACGGCCCAGCAAGACGCCGGCCAGGCCGGCCAGCAAAGGGGGCAAATCCAGGGCCAACTGATCGGGACGCAGCAAGGATATCAAGGACACGACCAATAAGGACACCACGCCCGCAGGACCAATCGCACCGAACAAACGGGGCCAGATCGAAATACGACTGGGATCAGCTTTGTGCTGACGTCCCCCAAGGCGCAAAGGTAGATAGCGAATCAAAAATGTGCCCAGTCCAGCCAGCACAACCATGAGCAGGAAACTCCAGTCCATCTCCACCCCCTACGCGCGGCGCAAAGCCATCAAACCCCCGGCCAGCATGCCCACAATAATGGCCAAGTACGAGGGCAGCAAAGTCATGGCAAGCAAGGCTCCCAACGCCGCAGCCAGCAGCACGGCCATGGGTGCCGAGCGGCGGATTTCCAGCAGCAAGGCAAAAAACAGCGCTGGCAGAACAAAGCCCAAGGTTTTTTCCAAAACCGGTGACTGCCCCAACAAGTCGCTGGCAAAATAAGCGCCTACCGCCGTACCCAGCACCCAGGACAGATACGATCCCAGTTGCAAACCGCAATACCAGGACTCCTGTTCCAGGGGTGGTTGACGCGCTATGCCGGCCGCAGAGGCCGCAAACACCTCATCGGTCAGGCCAGGAGCCAAAAACAGGCTGGAGACCGTCCTGGGACCGGTAAAAAAACCCATCAGGCTGGGGCCATAAAACACATGACGCAGGTTCATTACCAGCACAATCCCCAAAATACTGGGATAGGCGGCACCAGCAAGCAGCAGGCTGATCAATATAAACTGGCTGGCGCCGGCGTACACGACCAGAGACACCACCACCGCCAACCACGGCGACAGACCCGCATGCACGGCAGCCAAACCAAACGAAATGGCGACGGGCACATAGCCCAGAGCAATGGAGGCGCTGTCGCGCAAACCACGTCGATACGCCGAACCGATCATCATGAAAAACCTTGTTGCGCCTGTCTAGGCCTGAAAAGCACCAATAAAGATCGCTGGATCTACCCGAGCATTGTTCAGACTGACATTCCAGTGCAAGTGAGGGCCCGTTGCACGGCCCGTCGCACCCGAACGTGCCACCACATCACCCCTGCTGACGCGGTCGCCAACTCGTACATCAAAGGTCGACAAGTGGCAGAACATGGTGATCAGGCCCTGACCATGATCCACAAATACAGTTTTGCCGTTGAAGAAGTAATCCGCCACGATGGTCACGATTCCGTCTGCCGGCACCTTGACCGCCGTGCCGGTCGGCGCTGCGAAGTCCAGGCCGGAATGGGGGTTGCGCTCTTCACCGTTGAAGAAACGGCGTAGACCGAAAGGACTGGTCAGACGCCCCGGCACTGGTTTTTCAAAAACCACATTGCTGGGTCCCTCTTCGCGGAAACTGGCATAAGCCTGCATCTGCTCTTCGTACTCACGCTCGAAACGGGCCTGCTGTTGCGGGTCCGGATTCACATGGGACTTGTTCTTAAGGGTGATACGCTGCTCACGATACCGTTTGCTGCCCACCTGGAACCCCACCGCAGGCTGGCCTTGCACCACGAGGCTGTGTTGACCAGGCCGTGTTTTCAGGTCCAGGCCCACAATGGCTTTCCAATGCCGGTCAGCATCCTGAATCACCAGGACACGCTGGCCGTTAAAGTTCGCTACCGGCATCGTGGCGGCCGTTCCCAAGTCCAGCACGGCCACTCCGCCCGGCACTGGGTGGTGCAGCGTACGTTCGATGAATGTGCCCGCAGGCGGCGCCGCGTGGGCCCACCACGGAGCGGTCAAGCCCCAAACAGTTGCGGCGCCTATAAGGCGCCGCCGTACCATCGAAATATCCGTGTGAGTCATGCTCATACTCTTTGAAAATGCCCCTGGAGCCCACGGGCTCCAGGGTTGTGTCGTGTGATGCGCGTCGCCTTATTCGTTATCGCCGCTAGCGCTCAACTCTTTTTCCGCCTCGGGCAGAAGCTGAACCTTTTCCTCAACACGCATGGCCTGCAACACAGCCTGCGTCTCGGTACGAGCCATGGCTTGTGTCAGTTGTGCAGTCAGCATGTCCAGACCAGGATTGCCCGCCTTGCCTGGCTGATGGCTCAAAATCTGCACCACCGTGTAGCCCTGGGGCTGACGATCACCCACATAGGCGGGCAGCTTGTCCACCGGATTGGCCAGCACCTTGTTCAACAAGGCCTCATCCATCTCCGGGAACTCGGCACGGCTCACGGCAAACTGGGCCGAGAAACTCTCAGGCTCTGCCCCCGCCTGCAGCTCTTTCAAGTAGTCCTCACCGGCCTGAACGGCCAATGCAGCAGCCTTTTCACGACGCAGGTTTTCTTCGGCAATACCGCGCACCTTATCCAGTGCCGGCACATGCGCTTGCTTCACATCCACAACGCGCAGCGCGATCAACGTGTCTGGCGAGACTTCCACGACACCCGCATTCTTGCGCGAGGCCATGGCTTCAGCGTTGAACAAGGCCTGCCGCACGCGACTGTCATCGAGCACGGCCGCATCGGGACTGTCGGCCGCAGCCAATTCACCGTCAACCTGGGAAGCCGGAATCAAACCCTGACGGCTGACGCCTTGGGCCTGTTTCAGGGTCAGCCCCAGTGCATTGGCGGCCGCTTCCAGATTGTCTTCATTTTCGTATACCAGATTGGTCAGCTTGCTGGCCATATCGGCAAAGCGCTCCGAGGCCAGCTGTTTGCGCACTTCATCCTGCACCTTGCTACGGGCTTGCTCAAAGGACTCACCTTGTTCTGGCTGAACCTCATTGCTCTTGAAGATATGAAAACCATTAGGCCCTTCGATCACGCCCGACACATCGCCTTTTTTCAAGGCGAACACGGCGTTCTCCAGCACGCTGGGCCAGGAACCTTTGCTGATCCACCCCAGTTCCCCGCCTTCACGGGCGCTACCCTCGTCCTGGGAATGGGCGCGGGCCAAATCGGCAAAACTCTCTTTATCGGCCTGTGCCTTTTCAGCCAGCTCGCGCGCCTTGGTCTGGGCCGCTTCGCGTTCGCTGTCAGAGGCGCCAGCCGGCAAGGTCACCAGAATATGACTGATATTGACCCGACCGGCCTGCACATAACGCGCCTTGTTTTGCTCGTAGTATTGCTTGAGCTGCTCATCGGTCGGGGTGGGCAAATCCTTGGAGGCCGCCGCTTCATTGAGCAGCAGATATTCCACCTTGACTTGCTCGGGCAGTTCCAACGATTGCTTGTTCGCGTCATACCAGGCTTGCAAGTCGGCATCACTGATCTGCACCTTGGATTCAAAGTCACGAGTCAGGAAGCTGCGAACACGCACGCCACGCTCTTCCGTCAGCGCGATCTCCAGCTTGTTCATCACGCTGGGCAGCATGGAGGCGCTGGCTGCCACTGGGCCGAGAACACGTTGCAGGGCCAACTGGCCACGCTGGCTTTGTTCGAAATCGCGGGTATTGATACCGGCCGAGGCCAATACCTGGCTATACAGAGCCGGCGAAAAGACGCCATTTTCCTGAAACTCCGGCATGGAGGCAATGTAATCGCGCAGCGCAATGTCAGACACGTTGAAGCGGTCAGCAGTAGCCACTTCAATTTGTACTCGCTGATCGATCAAAGACTCCAGCAAAGCACGACGGCTCTCTATGCTGTCGGCCTGGGCCAGATCAAAACCGGAAGGATTGTTGCGCTGCATATCATCGAGCTGCATGCGGCGCGCACGATCAAATTCCTGGCTGGTAATAGCGCTATCGCCAACTTTGACAATATCGCTATCGCCAGAAACATAGCTGGAGTAGCCGCTGACGCCAATCAGTACAAAAGACGGCAGAATCAGCACTAACAACACCAGCTGCATGACGCGTTGGTTCTTACGGATAATCTCGAACATTAATCATCACCTACTTTCGCTTGCAGCAAGGTGCTGCGGGCGGCGCATCAGACCGGAGAGAGAGCCCGGCTCGGCCTGAAAATATACCGTGTTTGAATCAAGTGTGTTTGGCTTAAACTGTGGCTTCACGAAGTGCCCAACAGCGCTCCAAATAGGGCGTTATGAGTACTTGATGTGGCCTAGGATCGGATTGTAAATCCAAAACCTTAACCGTACAGTGTACAGCCCCGGTTAAAATAGTACATTGGCTTTTTATCACGCCGCTTGCGAGTCCGCCATGCCTTCAATGAATCATCACTGGCCCTACCCCGCTTTGATCGCCCACCGTGGTGCAGGCAAGATTGCGCCGGAAAATACCCTGGCCGCCATTCGGGTCGGTACACAGAACGGTTTTCGCATGATGGAGTACGACGTCAAACTGAGCCGTGATGGGGTTCCCGTGCTGCTGCACGACGACACGCTGGAGCGCACGTCGAATGGACAAGGCTTGGCCTCCCGACTGACACTGGCCGAACTGTCCGCCCTGGACTTTGGCGCCTGGCATTCCTCGGCCTATGCTGGAGAGCCCATACCCACTCTAGGTTCGATTGCCGCCTTTACCCTGGCCAATCAGGTTCACAGCAATATCGAAATCAAGCCCACCGCGGGACACGAGGTGGAAACCGGACGTCAGGTCGCCCTGGCTGCCCAGGCTTTATGGGCTCAGGCCAGCCTGCCTCCGCTGATGTCCTCTTTTTCCGAAGTCGCTCTGGAGGCGGCGCAGCAAGCCGCACCTACCTTGCCCCGAGCCCTACTGATTGAAGAGGAAGTTCCTGCTGATTGGCCGGAGCGTTTGGAGCGTCTGGGCTGTATGGGGCTGAATCTGAACGACCGCTTTGTCAGCCAGGCCCTGGTGCAGGCGATCCGTAGCAAAGGCTATACCGTCGCCGTCTGGACCGTGAACGACGCCGAGCGAGTGCGCGAACTGCTGGACTGGGGATGCAATGCCATCTTCACCGATAAGGTCACCACGATCCGCCCCGACACGCTTTAACTCAACCGCAACACCAGGATTTCTTTTGTTCAGCTATCGTCACGCTTTTCACGCCGGCAACCACGCGGATGTACTCAAACACGCCACCTTGCTGCATATTTTCAATTATTACGCTCACAAAGACAGCGCGTTCAGCATCATCGACACCCACTGCGGTGCTGGTATCTATGATCTGGAACACGACTGGGCGCAAACCAAAGGCGAGTTCTACGACGGCCTGGACCGCGTCTTGCAGCAAGATGAGTACCCGGAGCTGGTGGAGCACTATATTGACGCCATTGCCGACCTGAATCCGGACGGAACCGCCCGCTATTATCCCGGTTCTCCCTGGCTGGCCCTGATGCATCTGCGTGCGCAAGACAGCTTTCATGGCTTCGAGTTGCACCCGACTGAATTTGACGTTTTGAGCACGAACGTGGCGCAACTGTTTCCTCAAGGAAACCGCCGGGTGCGCCTCTATCAGGAAAATGGCTTTGAACAGCTGGGACGGCTACTGCCGCCGCCATCACGACGCGCCATCGTGGTAATGGACCCTTCGTACGAGGCCAAGTCCGACTATCAGCAAGTCTTGAACAGCGTCAGAAACGCCCTCAAGCGTTTTGCCCAGGCCTGCATGGTCGTGTGGTATCCGATTGTGCAACGCCCCGAAGTACAGGCCTTGCAACGCAAGCTGGAGCAACTGGAGACACCTTGGCTGCATGTGAGCCTGACGGTTCGTGCTCCGGCCAAAAATGGTTTGGGTTTGCATGGCAGTGGCCTGTTCATCAGCAATCCTCCCTGGACGCTGCTCAACGCTCTGGAACAAAGCATGCCTTGGTTAACAAAAACGCTGGCCCAGGATGACAAGGCCAGCTTTCAACTTCGTCATTCGGGGCTGTAAACCGCCCCGTTTGCCTTTAGGCCAGACGCTCGGACTCTTTCATGTAGCGCCACTGGCCCATAGGCAAATCACCCAGCACCAGTTCGCCAATACGCACGCGCTTCAGGCCCACCACTTTCAGGCCAACCAGTTCACACATGCGGCGAATCTGGCGTTTCTTGCCTTCGCGCAAGATGAAACGCAGCTGATCATCGTTTTGCCAGGACACTTGGGCGGGCAGCAAAGGCTTGCCATCCAGGCTCAAACCAAAGTTCAGCAGCTCCAGCCCCCGTTCGCTGAGCTTGCCGGTCACTCGCACCAGATATTCCTTGTCGATGACCGAGTCTTCGCCAATAATCTGGCGCGCAATACGACCGTCCTGTGTCAGGATCAGCAAACCGGTGGAGTCAATGTCCAGACGGCCTGCAGGCGCCAGACCGCGCAAATGCGCCGGGTCAAAGCGTTGACTGCCACGGCCGCCCTTGTATTGGTTGGCGGCACTGATCAGCGACACCGCATTGCGGTAACCGGCCTCGGCCTGTCCCGACACATAACCCACGGGCTTGTGCAGCAAGATGGTGGCACGTTGAGTCTGACGCTGACGCGCCTGCTTTTCCAGTGTGATTTTCTGATTGGGGTAGGCTTTGCTCCCCAATTCAGAGACGATTTGACCGTCCACACGGACCCAGCCGCGCTCGATAAAAGCGTCCGCCTCACGGCGTGAACACATGCCGCGCTGGGCCATCAATTTTGAGATACGTTCTTTTTCCATGAGCGCTATTTTATGGCTTTGGCGATAATACAGGACATGAAATTTCCCTCCAGCATAAAAAAACCTTGGCATGCGCAGGTCCATCCCAGCGCAAGCCCTGCTCAAAAGTACTGGCTTCATCGTCCGGGCGCCCTGACCGCGGGCCTGCGTCGGCTGGGCCTGGTCCATCTGGACGTCGTGCGCGAATACGCCTGCCGCCTGAACCCGCAAGAGGCCGCTTTGATCCGAAAGCCGCCGGGCACGCTGGCCTGGGTACGGGAAGTGTCCATGAGCGTGGACGGAATCCGCTGCGTGGTCGCCCGCAGTTTCACGCCCTTGGCTGCCTCCCACAGTGTCTGGCAAGGCATACGACGGCTGCGCAGCCGCCCGCTGGCCGACATGCTTTATAACGATGCCCAGATACAACGCTCGGCCTTTCTCAGTTGCCGTTTACATCGCGGCATGAGCTTTTTCCGCAGTGTTGAGCGTGCCTGCAAACAGGATAAGGAGCCGGTACCCCACGCGCCGCTGATTCTGTCACGCTGCTCGGTTTTCTGGCGCCACGGTCAGCCCCTTTTGGTGGCCGAGTCCTTCATGCCCGCCTTCTGGGATCACGGTGCTACACTGGCTTAGTCATATTTCGACATTAGTTAATAATACTGAGTTATATAACGAGCCTAACCATGTCCACGCAAGTCGATCAAAGCCGCCGCAACGCCTTTATTCTGTCTGGAATGCAAGCGCTGGGGGGAGCAAATCCGGCATTGGTGGTGGCCTTGAGCAGTCTGGTCGGCCAGAAAATGGCCAGCAGCCCCGATCTGGCAACCTTGCCGGTGGGTATTTTCAATCTGGGCTTGGCAGTCGGTATTTTGCCGGCCGCCTATCTGATGCGCCGCCTGGGACGCCAGGGCGGCTACCTGATTGGCGCCTTGCTGGGTGTCGCAGCGGGTCTGCTGGCCGCTGCAGGAATCTATGGCCTGTCCTTTGCCATGTTCTGCATGGGCACACTGCTGGCCGGATTCTATGCCTCCTACGTGCAAAGTTATCGTTTCGCCGCCGCCGACGAGGCCAGCGAGATCTTCCGACCCAAAGCAATCTCCTGGGTGATGGCCGGTGGGCTGCTCGGCGCCATTATCGCCACCCAGACCATTATCCATACGCAAGACATCTGGCCTGACCACCCTTTTGCCGCTGCCTTCCTGGCACAAGCCGCCTTGGCAGCTCTGGTGTTGCCTTTCGCCTTCAGCTTGCGTCTGGCACCCGGTACACGCCACCAGCGGCAGAAAGTGCCCTATACCGGCCGCCCCTTGCGCGAGATTGCCTCCAATAGCTACTTCATCATTGCCCTGATCGCCGGGGTCGCCTCTTATGTGCTGATGAACTTTCTGATGACGGCCTCGCCCTTGGCTATGGTCATGCATGGCCACAGCCTTAAAGAATCCACGCTGGGCATTCAATGGCATATTCTGGCCATGTTCGGCCCCAGTTTTTTCACCGGCCATCTGATCAAGCGCTTTGGCAAGATCCCGGTCACCTTTGTTGGTGTGCTTTTGCTGGGTCTGGCCAGCATGGTGGCTTTACTGGGCATGACCGTACCGCACTTTTGGGTCAGTTTGATTTTGCTGGGGCTGGGCTGGAACTTCGGCTTTATCGGCGCTACCAATATGGTGGTGGATTGCTACCGCCCTGAAGAGCGTAGCCGGGTGCAGGCCCTGAATGATTTCATCATCTTTACCTGTGTGGCCTTGTCCTCCTTCACCTCGGGCCGTGTGCTGGCCGTGTATGGCTGGTATGGCGTCAACACCTGGACTTTACCGATTTCCGCCGTGGTGATGCTGGCTCTGGCCTGGTTGTACTTCAAGAACAAGCGTCAGCCCTACTTCGCCAGTTAAGCAAAGCGACAACCGCAAAGCGACGGCTCATGGAAAACGGCCCCAAAGCCCTGGATGGAACCCTAGCTTTGGGGCCGTTCTTCTTGCGTTCAAATCATCGGCAAATAAGGCGGCTTGGGCCCGCGTGGAAACTGGGCATCCAGTGCCTGAATATGCTCGGGCTGCAATATCAGATCCCCAGCAGCCGCATTTTGCTGGGCATGAGCCGCACGTGATGCCTTGGGAATCACAAACACATGGGGGTCACGCAGCAAAAAGGCCAAAGCTACTTGACGCACGGTGGCCTGATATTGGGTGGCAATCTCGGCCAACAAGGCCCCGCCTTCAGAATCCGGCTCCGGAAAATCATCATGACCGAAGGGACTGTACGCCACCACGCTAACTTGATGCTCCTGGCACCAGGGCATGACCGCGTGTTCAATCGCACGCTCGTTCAGGTGATACAAAACCTGATTGCAGGCGATCTCGCCCGGGCCCACGATGTCGTACAGCGCTTCCAGTTCCGGCACGTCAAAATTGCTGACGCCCCATTGCTTGATCTTGCCTTGCTGCACCAGCTTGTCAAAGGCTGCGCAGGTTTCTTCCAAAGGAATCTGGCCCGGCCAATGCAATAAGTACAGATCCAGATAATCGGTGCCCAGACGCTTCAGGCTGGCCTCGCAAGCGCGGATCACGCCCTGCCTACTGGCATTGAAGGGCAAGACCTTAGACACCAGAAACGCCTCATGGCGACGACCTTGCAAGGCCTGCCCGATCAGGCTTTCTGCCTGACCATCCCCATACATTTCTGCCGTGTCGATATGGTTCATTCCTGCATCCAGGCCCGCCCGAAAGGCCGCAATACTCTGCGCCCGATCCGACTGCTCGACATACCAGCTGCCTTGTCCCACGCGCGAGACGCGCGAAGCGGAACCCAAGGGTGCGTATCGCATCAGTCCGTCCTTATCGTGCTGCGCTCAGAGCCCGAGATACCGGGACACGGGTGCCTGTTAGAGCGCATCGCGGCCGCTTTCCGAGGTACGAATACGGATAGCCTGTTCGACCGGCGTCACAAAAATTTTGCCATCGCCAATCTTGCCGGTATGAGCCGCTTTGATAATGGCTTCGATGATGGCATCACAGCGATCTGCCGCCACCACAATATCCACACGAATCTTGGGCAGAAAGTCCACCACGTATTCAGCCCCGCGATAAAGCTCGGTGTGGCCTTTCTGACGGCCAAAGCCCTTGACCTCGGTCACGGTCAAGCCGTTCACATCCAGCTCTGCCAGAGCCTCACGTACTTCATCCAGCTTGAAAGGTTTGATAATGGCCGTAATTTGTTTCATGGTTACTCACACGTCAAATTGAAAGAGATTCTTTGCCACTGTCCCGCAAGGAGCGGTGACTTTCTGCTGCCAGGCTCAGGCCCAGACTCAGATCCCGGCCAGTAGGCGATTGGAACAGACGCAAACCGATTTCAGGCAGCACCGCCAGAAAGTGATCAAAAATATCGCCCTGGATACGCTCATGGTCCACCCAGGCCGTTTTATTGGTAAAGCAATACACCTCGACAGGAATACCCTCGGCAGTCGGCTCCATCATGCGCACCATCTGAATCATGTCCTGATGGATTTCAGCATGGCGCTTGATATAGGCCATGCAGTAGGCGCGAAACGTACCCAGATTGGTCAAGCGGCGATAGTTGACCGCATCCATGCCCGCACGGCTGAGCTCCTGGTTGGAGCGCTCCAGATCTTCTTTTTTCTCGTTCAGATAATCGCGCAGCAAGGCAAAACGCGACAGGCTGTCCACTTCGGAAGGGGTCAAGAACCGCACGCTGGACGCATCAATACTCAAGGTGCGCTTGATCCGTCGCCCACCAGACTCGAACATCTGGCGCCAGTTGCGATAACTTTCGGAAAACAGCTTGTAGGTCGGAATGGTAGTGACCGTCTTGTCCCAGTTCTGCACCTTGACGGTATGCAAAGCGATATCAATCACAAAGCCATCCGCACCGGCCTGTTTCATCTCGATCCAGTCACCAATGCGCAGCATGTCATTGGTGCTCATTTGCGTACTGGCCACCAGCGACAGCAAAGTGTCTTTGAAAACCAGCAGCAATACCGCCGACAGCGCGCCCAGACCGGAGAGCAGCAGCACAGGGGATTGGTCCAGAATAATGGAGATCATGACGATGATGCCCACCGCCCAGACCGCGATCTTGGCAACCTCCACGTATCCCTTGATGGATTTGGTGCGCCCTTTGCTGGAGTTGGCATAGACCTCTTGCCAGGCCCCCAGCAAACTGACAATTGCCATGATGAAAAAGACCAGAAAGCCCAGCAGAGCCACACGCTCGACCACCTCCAGCAAGGTCTTGGTCAATGGCAGCAACGTCAGGTTGGAGCTGACCACCAACAAGGGCACGGCATACCCCACATTGCGCACGAAGCGCTTTTTAACCAAAGCCCGCGCCCAATCATCCTTGCCTGCCACTTTCAACAAACGCCGTACCAGACGGGAAAGCACCGACGTGGTCAACCAGCTGACAATCCAGACCAGCACGGTCAGCATGGCCAGGCCGGCCAGGATCTGTACCCAGCGATCCTGCGGTAAATACGCCTCGATCCATTGCCAGCCCAACAAATCGGCAAAGGTGCGTTCTTGCTCCATGTCGTGTTCCTTATCCAGCCAGCCCCAAAAAGGTCTGCCTGGTTTCCTAGAGTCTGAAAACTCTCTAATATACTGCACAGCGTCTGTTTCCTGCGGGACTGGATGACCTGCGTTCGTCCGTCCGATCCACTATAATTGCCCTCTATGTCAACACACACCCCCCCCTCTTCCCAAGACCAGTTTGCCAATAAAGCCATGGCCTGGTCGGCTCGTTTTTCCGAGCCCGTCTCTGATCTTGTCAAACGCTACACAGCGTCGGTGGACTTTGACAAGCGCATGGCCCGCTTTGATATTCAGGGTTCCCTGGCCCACGCCAGCATGCTGGCTGCTGTCGGTGTGATCACCGAGCAGGACAAAGCCGACATTGAGCGCGGCATGAGCCAGATTCTGGACGAAATCGCCCAAGGCCAGTTCCAGTGGTTGCTGGATCTGGAAGACGTGCACCTGAACATTGAAAAGCGCCTGGTCGAGCTGATTGGCGATGCCGGCAAACGCCTGCACACGGGCCGTTCGCGCAATGACCAGGTGGCAACCGACATTCGCCTGTGGCTGCGCAATGAAATCGACATTGCCCTGGACCTGCTGGCCCAGATGCAGCGCAAGCTGGCCGAGCTGGCCCTGGCCCAGGCAGATACAATTTTGCCCGGCTTTACCCACCTGCAAGTGGCCCAGCCCGTCACATTTGGCCACCATTTGCTGGCTTACGCCGAAATGTTCCAGCGCGATGCCGAGCGTCTGCAAGACTGCCGCAAACGCGTGAACCGTCTGCCTTTGGGCGCTGCCGCCCTGGCCGGTACCAGCTACCCCATCGACCGCGAAATGGTTGCCAAGCTGCTGAACTTTGACGATGTGTGCCGCAACTCGCTGGATGCTGTGTCGGACCGCGACTTCGCCATCGAATTCTGCGCCGCTGCTGCCCTGATCATGACGCACATCTCCCGCTTCTCCGAGGAGCTGGTGCTGTGGATGAGCCCACGCGTGGGATTTATCGATCTGGCCGACCGCTTTTGCACCGGCAGCTCCATCATGCCGCAAAAGAAAAACCCCGACGTTCCCGAGCTGGCCCGTGGCAAGACGGGTCGCGTCAATGGTCACCTGATCGCCTTGCTGACCTTGATGAAAGGCCAACCGCTGGCCTACAACAAGGACAACCAGGAAGACAAGGAAGGTCTGTTCGATTCGGCTGATACCATTCGCGACACCCTGACCATTTTTGTCGACCTGATCTCCGGCATCAAGGTCAAGCCAGAAGCGATGCGCGCCGCCGCCCTGCAAGGCTTTGCAACCGCTACCGATCTGGCCGACTACCTGGTCAAGAAAGGCCTGCCGTTCCGTGACGCCCACGAAACCGTGGCCCTGGCCGTACGCGAGTGCGAACAACTGGGCTGCGATCTGGCTGATCTGAACCTGGAACAGCTGCAGAAATTCGACAGCCGTATCGAGTCGGACATTTTTGGCGTGCTGACACTGGAAGGCTCGGTCGCTTCGCGCAAACACATCGGTGGCACCGCCCCCGAGCGTGTCCGCATCGAGGCACAGCGCATTCTGGATCGTGTAGCAGGTTGATAAACGCTTCGCCTGAAAGCAGAAAAAGCCGCTCCTGTTCCAGGAGCGGCTTTTTTTACAGGTGTTGACTCAGATTTGGTCTGACGTGTTTTGTCAGTTGCGTTAGGCTTAGGACTGGAACTGCTGCTCTCAGCCAAAAGCGGACACAACTCTACTGAGGTAAAACATGATGAATCAGGTCTTCCAGTCCGCTGTAGGAGTTGATCTTGGTGGGACAAAGCTACTACTGAGGTATCGGGATCACGTCCTGCGGTTCGAAACCGGACCCGATTTCGGTGCTGCTGATCTAAGGAATATCTTAAAAGATTTTATTGGGCAATACGTCGAACCAGGCGTTGTGATTGGCATCGCTGTACCTGGCGTCGTCGAAAACGATACTGTGGTTGCCTGTGATGTCTTGCCGAAACTTGCTGGGTGGAGAGCAAATACTCTGCTTTGCCAAAAAGTCGACCAGGTTTCCTTGGTAAACGATGCGAATGCAGCACTACACGCTACTGTAATTGACTTGGCTAGTGACAAGACAGCCGTCACCGTTATGGTGGGTACTGCCATTGGTTGTGGTCTTATGCTCAACGGCAAAGTATTCCGCGGTGCAAGGGGGTGGGCTGGCGAACTTGGATATTGGCCAGTGCAGGCATCTGGCTCACAGTGGGAAAGACTCGACGACATCGCTGGTGGACGCTACATGGCCAATAGACTTAACGTTGACGCAAACCAGTTAGCACTGTTAAGCCAACGAGGTCATCTGGCGGCATTAGAAGTGATTGCGGAAGGAGGACGCGCTCTTGGGCGTGCACTTGGGGGAATCATCAATCTATTGAACCCACATCGTCTTTCAGTCGGCGGGGGCACCCTCAAACTTGTTGGGTATTGGGCAGAGGCGCAAACCCAAATCGAAGCCTCGGCGATCCCAAGCATGCTAAAAAAGTGCGAGATACGGACAGTTCACGAATTGGAGGATCTTGTCGCGATGGGCGCCGCTCAAATTGCGCTGACAGCTCCTCGCTGAGTTCGGGGCTCACCACCTATTTCCGCTCCGGGTCGTTTTCTGCCCAATAGACCTGCCAGAGTCTGTCAGATCAACCTGAGTCAATACATTTATATCGCTTCAACCCACTTCCGATCCTGCCCGGATTTGCAGCTTGGACTTCATACTCAGCTTCGCTCCTGATACTGACAGGCTATTTTTACTAATTTACAACTTCGGGCTACATCTCCTGGCCAGCTAAGCCCTCCAGCAACGATCAAAAAAAGCGGCACCGCCTCAAAGCGCAGGTGCCGCACTCAACGTTAAGGCTGAGGCTGAATCAACAGCATCGTGCTGCTTTGCGCATTACGACGAATGTCCGCATGCGTCACATCCATCGTCTTGCACTCGAAGTTCTCGTACAACTTCAGCTGATCCTCATAATGCGGGCTGCGCACTCCATTGCGGTCGGTGAAACCGCTTTGGCCGGGCGGCATGGCGTCGCAGAACTCCACGCCCTTGGCATCAAACACCACGCGGTTATTTTCCGTGCCTCGATTCTGATAGCCGGTAAAGGCAAAGGTATTGCCAGGCATCGTCTGCGGGGTTCCCGTGAAGTTCTTGTCGCTGAAACGATGCACGGAGGTCGGCATGGTCCAGCGCGCCATCTGAGCGCCCTGCTCCTGGCTCAAGCGAGCCTGCGCATGTCGCAAAGCCTCCAGCATGATTTCTTCAGAAGAGCGCTCACCAAAGACATTCACACGCTTGGGATCGGGATGGGCTTCCAGCGCCAAGGCACGCAACAAGACCTTGGTGCCCATGCTCAAGTTGATGGAACCGGGGTTGGGACCTTGCTGCGTGGCAAAACCAGTCTGGCTATACATGGCGCGATGCGATTCAGGCACCACCGGCATCAAGACCTGCTTGTACATTTCTTCCAGCCAGGTCTTGAAGAGCACCCGCGCCGGTCCGGCATTTTGCCCTCCCTGATCCTGTTCCATTCCATCCCAGGCGAGCAACATCGTCAGCGCCGCCTTGCTGCTATCGTCGGCCGGCAGCTGTTGCGCCAGCTTTTCCAGATGTGGGCGGAAGTAGCGCCAGTTCACATCGCTATAGGAGGCTTTTTGATTGAACTCCCAGATCTCCTGCACACTGAAGAGGTCTTTCTGCTGGTACTGACTGACCAGTTCATTCATGCGGTCGCCATAGGTCCAATAGTAAGTATCCGTATTGGTTTTGTCCGGCGCAGGCTTGTTGTTCCAGTTGACCAGATAGCCCTGGGGTGGATTGTAGGCTTTGGGAATCGCGTCGAAACTCTTGATGCCCAGCCACTCCATGCTGCCATCCCCCTTGGCAGGGACACGGATGTCCTGATCGGCAGGACGCTGGGGCAGGAAGGCCGGCGAGACATAACCAATATTGCCGTGCTTGTCGGCGTAGTACCAGTTGATCGAAATCGCCATCTTGCTGGCTTGATCCAGAAACTCCGTCCAGTTGCGGGCCTTGGCCACGTTCAACCAAGCCAGCAAGGACTGCACCTCATAGCCATCCCAGCTGCGTTTCTTGCTGTACGCCGCGCCCTGATCGTAATCAAACTGCATCACAGGGCCGTGCACGGTGCGCCAGATCGTCATTTCCCGATCAGCCTGACCGCGTACCTGGATACGTTCCTTGCGCTGCTCCATCGTGCGCCAGGCATTGTTGAACCAGTACTGATCGGCACGCGAGGGGTTCAATTTTTCCTGATATATGTCCACCACATCTTGCGGGCCAGCAGTCGCCCCCCAGGCAATCTCGCTATTGGTGCCAAACAGTACGATCGGATAGGCAAAAGGCGTATTACCCACCACATCGAAGCCGGCGCCATGCAAGCCAATGCCATAGGTGTAGGCCGGGTTGTACCAGCCAAACTGTGGGCCGTTGATCAGTACGGTCGAGCCCTCCTGCACTCGCTCGGGGCGAGTGCTCCACAGGTTGCTGGCCTTGGGCGCGAAGTCCGGGCCACGGCCGCCCCAGTGCTTGTCCTGGCGCTCTAGCTCGGTAGCCAGTACTGGCGAGGAAACATGAGCCAGATCCTGCGTCCCTGCTTGTGCCTGCGGCTTGTGCTCGGCAGCGGGGGCCGGAACCGTAGTGGGAGCTGTTGTGTCATTGATCCACAGCAGCTCATCAAACAAGGCACGGCCTCGTTCCGGGCCGTGCTGTTTCTCCAGAGACTGACGCATGGCCAGTGCCGTCACTTCCAGATTCGTGTCGGAGAAGCGATTGGCCATGGAGCCCACCCAGATCATGACCACATCAAAGTCGGTCAGCGGCTCGGGCTGGAAATCAAAATCCACATATTCTTTGGGCAGCAACTCAGGGCGACGCCGCACCTGCTCCAGATAGGCGTTATAGCCATCGGCATAGCCACGAAAAATATCGCGCTCATCCTTGGGCAAGGCCGCGATCTGCCGCTGTATGGAAGCCGGGGTGAAGTTCTGCCGCACCTGCATGTCGTACTTGACGTAGGCATCTTGCTCACCAGGGCCTAAGACGGCGGCGGTTGTGCCGACAAAGGAGCGACGCGCCATGTCCATCTGGAACAGACGGTCTTGGGCGACCGCATAACCATAGCCGTAATACAAGCCATAGTGGCTGTCGGCAAAGACGTGCGGCACGCCATAACTGTCCCGCATCACCTCTACCGACTGCACTTGCGCGTGGGTCGGTGCCCCCGCCCAACCCAAGATCAAACCAGCGGCCACAAGCCCGGTACGAACAAGCCCTTTCTGCATATCTGTCCCTTGTTTTTATGATACTGAAAATTATTATGAACCTAAAATATTGAAGCCAATACAAATAGGAAATCACAATGTAAAGCAATCAGGATCGAAAACAAGTAAGGGCTTGCCCTAGTCAACGCCGCTGAGCAGGGACTTGAAAGCGTACTTAGAAAGACACCAGGCGACCGGGATTAACCGCGCTCATCATGCCTATCGCGGCCTTGACCACGGGGATGGCCAGACCCGATAAGTGATGGCCCAAAGGGATGCTGCGGTGGGTAATATCCGTCAGCATGGCAAAGTCCTCGTTGCGACCCATGACGTCGTCACTAATGGCTTTACCAATACGCACGGTTTGCGCCACGCCGTGACCACTCCAGCCATGCACCATGTACACGGGAACCGCATCCTCGGTCTTGCGCGAGTCCGTGGCACCGTTCAGAGTAAAGTCACTGATCCCGCTCCAGGAAAAGTCCAACTGCACCTGCTCCAGCTGCGGGAAAACCGTCTGGATACGATCCAGCAAGTAGTCATTGATACGGTCAGGAGACCAACTGGTACCGGTGCCCTGCCCGCCAAACAGCAAACGGTTTTGACGCACGGCTCGGTAGTAGTCGATCTGGAATTGTGTGTCATACACCGCACGGTCGGTTGGCAGCAGCTCGCTGACTGGACACTCCAGGGGTTCAGTCACACCTACATAGGTATAGAACGGAACAGTGGTATTGGACTGCGTGGGCAAGAACTGCGAAGTCGTGTCATGCACGGCCAGCACCAAGGCCTGACGCGCCAGAATCGTGCCACCGGGGGTGATGGCCAAGGCGCCCTTTTCCGTCTGCTCGATCTCCTGGACCGGGCTGCCTTCGTAAACTCGACCGCCATGCTGAACCAGGCCATACACCAGTCCGCGCAGCAGCGCCAAGGGGTGCAGTTGACCACCCAAGGTATCCACCACGGCACCGTGATACAGCGGCGAGCGGATTTCCTGCTCCAGCTCGTAACTACCCACAATTTCCACACCGGTATCACCCAGATAGCGGCGGGCATCCGCCCCCTCTACCAGAGCACCCATATGGCCGGCATGAACGGCAGCCGTCAAATGGCCGCGGCGACGATCAAAATCCAGTTCGTAATCCTGAGCGATCTGATCCAGTAGATCCATGGCTTCGTGCGAGGCAAAGCGCCACAAGCGACGAGCTTCATCCAAGGGCAGATGCGCGATCATGTCCGCCGCTTCCCATCGAGCCAGACCCGGTGTCAGTTGCCCGCCGTTGCGGCCTGAGGCCGCCGAGCCAATACTGTCTTTTTCCACCAGCACCACATCCAGACCGGAGCGGGCCAGGTGCAAGGCGGTCGAGGCCCCCAACAGGCCGCCACCGACCACCAGCACATCGCAGTGCGTGTCAGCTTGCAGGGGTTCAAAGCGGGTCCAGGGTGCAAGAGACGCCTCGTAGTAGGTAGCAGGCGCGACCGCGTCGTTCAGATGGCCTTGCCGCCAGTTCCACAATCGAGGATTACTGGTCAACAAGCTCTGTGCATGAGAAACATCGTTTAAAAGCGTGGGTTTGGAAATAAGCATAAATGTCCTGTGTCTGTTACGGCCCTTTGGCCGCCTGGATCACAGAGCGGAATGCTCCGGTGACGCCCCGTCAACGCGGCGTTCCGTTCTGTCTCGTTATCAACATCCCGTTGCAAAAACGGAATGGAACGATCTTCTTCTACGCTGTAGAATTGAATTTATTCTACTCTGTAGAGTTAAACTTGGCAAATTGACCCGTTACTCTTTTCTCGCACTAAAGGAACACTATTGGCGCACGCATCCCCTCTCACCGCGACCCGAACACGCAAACTCAATAAGAACGAGCTGGTGCTGGCGGCGGTCAACTTGATCGAAGAAGCTGGGGATCATGGCTTTTCACTGCGGAAATTGGGGGAACGGGTAGGCTGCGACCCCATGGCCGTGCTCTATCACTTCAAGTCCAAAGAAGGGCTGCTGCGTGCAATGGCGGATTACTTAAGTGGTCGCATTCAACCCGTAGACCGTCACCTGCCCTGGGACGAACGACTCTATGATCTGGCCCGACAATATCGGACTCTGGCGTTGAATTATCCGCAGACTTTTCAACAAATGCAGCGTTTTCTGAATACCGGCAGTGCCGACTACCTGGTCCTTGAGCAGGTGTATGGCGCTTTGCGCGATGCAGGGTTGAGTGATGCCGAGATCCCCGCCGCCTGTGTAGGCTGGTATGCCGCCCTTTACGGCTTGATTCAAGGTGAGCTAAGTGGTTTGATCCGTCCCGTGACAAGCCAAGAACTGGACGAACTTCAACAGTGGCCTGCTGAAGACATCCCCATGCTGCGCCGGGTTCTGCCGCGCTTTGTGCATTTGCACTCCGAGCAGGTATTCAAAATGATGATGGAACTGATACACGATGGCTTGGCTGCCCACGCCAGCAAAGCGGCCACGCCTTCCCCAGACCTGTAACAGCAGAAACGGGCTCACTCCGGATCACAGCACGGATCAAGCTGCGTGGCCCCTACGCGCCCGAATGCAGAACAGCGTGCTACCCGCTGGCATGGCAAGAACAGGAAGTCCACTCCGAGCGCCCTACCAAACAGTGCATACGGCCTTGAGTCAACCTTCGATCCGCCTTTAAACGCCGTTCAGCCCACGTTTTTGGGCTTGAAGGCAGCAGCGTAGGCGATTGAGTGGGCAGGGCTGGCGTGAGGAAAAAAAACGCCCCGCAAACTGGAACTCTGTCCACTTTGCGAGGCGCTCTATAACAAGTCTGTCCAGGACGTGCTTAACGCGTAAAAACAGCAATCGACTCAACGTGCGCCGTATGCGGGAACATATTCACCACGCCCGCCGATTCCAATGTGTAGCCACCTTGATGAACCAGCACACCAGCGTCACGGGCCAAGGTACCAGGGCTACAGGACACATAAACCAGACGCTCGGGACGTTCGTGCTTTTCCAGTTGCGCCAAAGCGGTGGCCACCGCGAAGGCACCGTCACGCGGCGGGTCAATCAACATACGATCAAAATGGCCCAGATCACGTAGCCATTGCACATCCACTTCAAACAGGTTCAGCGTTGTGAATGTAGCCTTGTCCTGCAAGCCGTGAACCAAGGCCGCTTCACCAGCACGTTCGGTCAAGGTGCTGCTGCCCTCAATGCCGACCACTTCGGCAGCACGACGTGCCAGGGGCAGGCTGAAGTTACCCAGACCACAGAACAAGTCGGCCACACGGTGCTCGGGCTTGACGTCCAGCAGGGTCAAGGCACGCGAGATCAGGCTACGGTTAATGTCGTGGTTCACCTGCGTAAAGTCCGTAGGACGATACGGCATGCGCAAATCAAACTCGGGTAAGGCATAGGCCAGCTTGTCCGCATCTTCGCGCAACAAGGGGTGCGCCGTTTCCGGGCCCTTGGGCTGCAACCACCAGCTAATGTCGTGCTCTTGCCCGAAATCCTGCAAACGCTGGATATCCTCGCTGGTCAGCGGCTCCATATGACGCAGGGTCAGGGTAATGACCCGGTCGCCCATGGCCAGCTCAATCTGTGGCAATCGGTCCGGGCGCGACAGGCCTGCCAGGCAAGTGCGCAAGGGCTCGAGCAGAGCCGATACCTTGGGAGGCAACACGCGGCATTCAGTCATGTCCACAACATAACGGCCATTCTTCTCACGAAAGCCTACCAGCACTCCTCCCTTTTTGGGCACATAACGCATGGAGAAGCGCGCACGGTAGCGGTAGCCCCAGTAGGGGCCATGCAAGGGCGCCAGCACCCGGCCCGGCTTGACCTTGCCGATGTGCGCCAATGAATCCTCCAGCACACGTTGCTTAACCGCCACCTGGGCCGAGGGCTCCAGATGTTGCATGGCGCAACCGCCACAAACCCCGAAATTGGGACAGGGAGGCTCGGCACGCTGGGACGAAGCCTGCAGCAAAGCGGTCATGCGGGCCTTGTCATACGAGTCTTTGGAGCGCACCGTCTCGGCCAACACTTTCTCGCCTGGCAGCGCGCCTTCCACAAACACCACTTTGCCCTCTTTGTGGGCGACGCCGCGGCCTTCCAGATCCAGCGACTCAATTAACAATACGTCAGACATTCGATAAAAACCCAAATAAGCGTCCTGCCAGGCAGATAGGCGCAGTTGCACCGCCGCTAGCGATGGCGAATCGATGATTTTACAATGAGCATCCGGCTCAACGGGTAAAAACAAGCACAATCCGACCATGGCGGTTCCGCAAGGTCACTACCTATGCGGCACATAGATACCAAAGAAGGCTGTTGGCTTCCCCCTCAAGATCCGTCTTGGGATCATTCAGGCCCGGCGCTCCACTCCAAACACGTCAGACAAAAAAAAGCGGCCAGAAGCCGCTTTTTTCAGACACACTACCGAGTTTATCGCGCAGGCAGATAAGACATCGGGTTAACCGGCGTACCGGAGCGTCGAATCTCAAAGTGCAGACGAGGCGAGGTCGTGTCCGACTGGCCCAGATCGGCAATACGCTGACCCTTCTTCACTTGCTGACCTGTTTTTACATGCAGGACGCTGTTATGCGCGTAGGCGGTAATAAAGCCATTGCTGTGGCCGACCAGGACCATGGAACCCAGGCCACGCACGCCGTTACCGGCATACATGATCTTGCCGTCAGCCGCCGCTACAACCGGGTCCCCCACCTTGCCTTCAATATCAATCCCTTTGGTGGAGGCATTGAAACCCTGGATAATCTTGCCACTGGCTGGCCAGCCCCAGGCAATGAGCGCCGCATCACTGGCGCGAGGGGCCGACACCGGCGTTTCCGTCTTGACAGGGGTGGCAGGACTGACCGGCGAGGTCTGGGTGCTGCCGCTGCTGGCAGGACGTGTAGTGGTCGCCGCCATCGACGTACTTCCATCCAGACGCAGGGTTTGGCCCACACGCAGCATGGATGGATCGGTAATCTGGTTCAACTGTATCAGCGAGTTCACGTCCATGCCGTGCGCTTGTGCAATCTTGTAGAGCGTATCGCCGGGGCGTACGACGTACGTACCCGAAGCCGTGCTGACACTGCCCGCTGCTGAAGAAGAACTCAGGTCAGTGACTGGGGCGCGCTCGGTACGGCTTGCACAACCAGCCAGCAGGGTACTGGTGACCACAGCCGCCACCAGGCACTGACGGGGCGTCAAGAACCACTGTGTACCGGTGGAAGCAGCGGTTAACGGTAACCTGACTGCATGCTGCATATAAATCTCCTGAGAATATCTGACTAAATCTGGGTTCCGGCTCGCATCGGCACGAAGCGAACCGCATCAAGTTCTTCACGACGCCAAGCAGCCTGTCCGGTGCGTTCCACCAAAACCAGGCGCTGTTGTGTCGTACCTTCGGGAGCGATCAGTCGCCCCCCCACTGTTAATTGTTCCAGCAGGCTTCTCGGAATGACCGGGCCGGCTGCCGCCACAACAATAGCATCATATGGCGCCGCCGCCGGGTAACCTTGCATTCCGTCACCAAACATTATGCGTGCCCGTTGCGACAGGCCCAGTTGGCGCATGTGGTCACGCGCCAGATCGCACAGGCCTTTGATGCGTTCTACGGCATACACTTCTTTTACTAATTGTGCCAAAACAGCGGCCTGATAACCACACCCGGCCCCCACTTCCAGCACTTTACTCGGTATTTTATGGTCGCATACCAGGCTGATCATGTGGGCCACGACCCACGGCTGAGAGATGGTCTGCGCAAAGCCGATAGGCAGGGCGTCATCTTCGTAGGCCCGACTGGCCAGACCCTGATCGACAAACTGATGGCGCGGCACCGCCTGCATGGCGGCCAGCACCCGTTCATCAGTGATACCCTGTCGGCGCAAGCGCTCGATCATCATGCCACGCGAGCGTTCCGAGTTCAAACCCAGATTGACACTTGTTGACACTTGTGCAGACAACACCACCGTCGGTGCGGGTTGTAACTGACCGCGCTGCACAATACGGGTATTGCTGTTGGTGGCCGACAGACCACTGCCCAGGCTGGATTTTCCAAACCGGTTGCGTGTTCCGTCCGCAAAAGGATAGCGCTTGCCTGGCTTACTTGTCATTGCACCCAGTCCCGCAAACCCGCCAGCTGCTCGTGATGAGTCAAGTCGGCACGCAAGGGAGTAATAGAAACGGCCCCTTGCTCGACAGCACCAAAATCTGTTCCCTGCTCACTATCGGATACCCCGCCAACGCGACCAATCCAATAGACCGGCTCTCCATAGGGCGTCTGACTCTTGACTACCGGCTCCGAGGGATGCCGCTTGCCAAGACGGGTCACCTGCATGCCCTTGAGCGCCTCATAAGGCAGACACGGAATATTCACGTTCAGCAAGGTATTGGCCGCCAAAGGACGCTGCTGGCAGCGCTCGACCAAATCGCGCGCCACGCGGGCAGCACTGTCCAGATTCTTCCAGCCGCGCTCGATCAGGGAAAAAGCGATGGCGGGAATACCGAACAGATGGCCTTCCATCGCTGCGGCAACCGTACCCGAATACAAGGTGTCATCACCCATATTGGCGCCATTATTGATGCCGGACACAATCAGATCAGGACGAAAATCCAGCAAGCCGGTCAGGGCCACGTGGACACAATCGGACGGTGTACCATTGACAAAATAAAAACCATTGTTGGCCTGGCGCAGCGACAAGGGACGATTCAACGTCAGGGAATTGCTGGCACCGCTGCAATTGGTCTCGGGTGCAATGACAGTGAGCTCGCCCAGTCCTTGCAAAGCTTCATACAAAGCCTCGATACCGGCTGCCGTGTAGCCATCATCATTGGAGACCAGAATACGCATGCTTTACTTTTCCGTTAAAAATCTAACAGGGGCAACAAATTGTACCCGCTGCCTTTGGTATTTTGCTGCAAGGCCGGTAGAATCCGCGCAACAATAATTGTGGAGCTCGATCCTCATGAACGCCGTTTCTTTTGCCGTGGCCGCCCCGCTGGTCGCTCTCTTGTCCTATTTGCTCGGCTCCTTGCCGTTTGCCGTCATCGTGAGCAAGATCATGGGCTTGCAGGACCCGCGCACCTTTGGTTCGAAAAATCCGGGAGCCACTAATGTACTACGTAGCGGCAATAAAAAAGCAGCCATTCTGACCTTGCTGGGCGACGCGTTCAAGGGCTGGCTGGCTGTCTTTCTGACCCAACAAGCCATCAGCAATTGGGGCTGGGCGCCTGCCTTGCTGGGAATCAGTGCCTTTTGTGCCTTTCTAGGTCACCTGTACCCGGTCTTTCTGGGATTCAAAGGCGGCAAAGGTGTGGCCACCGCACTGGGGGTCATTTTAGCGCTGCTGCCCTGGCTGGCGCTGGCCACCGCCCTCACCTGGCTGATCATCGCCTATGTCAGCCGCTACTCTTCGCTGGCCGCCCTGGTCAGCGCGATCTTCGCCCCTTTGTATTACCTGCTCGGCGCCAAGGTCGTCTGGCCCATGAATACTTCCATTGCCACCGCTCTGGTCCTGATCAGTGCCTTTTTACTGTGGCGTCACCAGGAAAACATCCGTCGCCTGATGACCGGCAAAGAAAGCAAGATCGGCGCCAAAAAGAAGTAATCTTCAGGGCTTCAGCTGGGACACGGACTGATTGACGCAGGCCAGATCCCAGCGAGGTCGGATGGCAAAGCCATGCTGACTATCGTCCAGGCGGGCCAGGCCATGCTTGACCCGCATCGCCGCCGCAAAAGCAATCATGGCCCCGTTATCGGTACAAAACTCCAAGGGCGGAAAAAATACCTCGCCCTTCAGACGCGCCACGGCCTTTTGCAAATAGCCGCGCAAATGACGGTTGGCGCCCACCCCTCCGGCCACCACCAAGCGCTTCAGACCAGTTTGCTTCAAGGCCTTGATCGCCTTGGCCGCCAATACATCCACGATGGCCGCTTCGGTGCCGGCAGCCAGATCTGCACGTTGCTGTTGCGTTACCCCTCCCTCCTGCGCCTCCAGCTTGCGCAAACGAGTCAGCACGGCAGTTTTCAGGCCACTAAAGCTGAAGTCCAGATCTTTGCTGTGCAACATGGGCCGCGGCAGCTCGTACACCGTGGCATCGCCTTGCTCGGCCAGGCGCGACAAGGCTGGCCCACCGGGATAGCCCAAACCCATCAGCTTGGCGCTTTTATCAAAGGCTTCACCAGCCGCGTCGTCCAGCGTTTCGCCCAGCAGCTCATACTGCCCCACCCCGTCGACGCGCATCAGTTGCGTATGCCCGCCCGACACCAGCAAGGCCACGAACGGAAATTCCGGTCGCGGTTCTGCCAGAAGCGGCGAGAGCAAATGGCCTTCCAGGTGATGGATGGCAATGGTGGGTTTTTTCAGTGACCAGGCAATCGACTGCGCCACGCTGGCCCCGACCAACAAGGCGCCCGCCAGCCCGGGACCGGCGGTGTAGGCAATGGCATCGACCTGATCGAGTTGCATCTGACAGGAGGCCAGGACCTGACGAGTCAAGGGCAGGACGCGGCGGATATGATCGCGAGAGGCCAGCTCAGGCACCACACCACCGTATTCACGATGCATGGCAATCTGGCTGTGCAAGGCATGGGCCAACAGGCCCTGTTCCGTACTGACCAGCGCCACGCCGGTTTCATCGCAGGAACTTTCAAATCCAAGAATATTCATGGCACTTATTTTAGCCTGCTGTATTGGGGAAAACAGGAATTTATCCCTTCATTGAAACCAGCCGATAGTATCGGGGTTGTGCCGATACATCGCATAAAAGGGGGGGACGCAGTGGCACACTCGTGGTTAAAATCCCGCATCGATACACTCACGCTCCGATCGCCTAATAATCACAAGGAGGCTGCCCATGTTTGAACGTCTCTTCAAACTCGCTGAGCACGGCACCAACGTTCGCACCGAGGTCCTGGCAGGTATTACTACCTTCCTGACCATGTCCTACATCATTTTTGTGAACCCAGACATCCTGTCGTCCACCGGGATGGATCGCAATGCCATCTTTGTAGCGACCTGCCTAGCCGCCGCTCTGGGCACCTTCATTATGGCCTTTGTCGCGAACTGGCCCATCGGCATGGCACCGGGCATGGGCCTGAACGCCTTTTTTGCGTTCACTGTGGTCGCAACCCTGGGCTATAGCTGGCAACAGGCACTGGGCGCCGTGTTTATCTCGGGTGTCATCTTCCTGATCCTGACGGTGACTGGCATCCGGTCATGGCTGATCCGGGGCATCCCGAAATCCCTGCAAAGCGCGATTGCCGCCGGTATCGGCATGTTCCTGGGCCTGATCGCCCTGATGAACTCGGGCATCGTCGTCGCCCACCCCGCGACCAAGATTGGTCTGGGTGATCTGACCCAGCCCGCGGCCCTGTACGCGATTCTGGGCTTCTTTATCATTGCTGCCCTGGATGCACTGAAGGTACGCGGTGCGATCCTGATCGGTATTCTGGCTGTGACCATTCTGTCCATGCTGACTGGTCATAGCGAGTTTGGCGGCGTGGTCTCCGCGCCTCCGTCGCTCATGCCCACCTTCATGCAGTTGGACATCATGGGCGCCCTGCACACGGGTTTTGTTCACGTGATTCTGGTGCTGGTTCTGGTTGAGGTATTTGACGCTACCGGCACCATGATCGGGGTTGCCAAACGTGCCCGTCTGATCGAAGAAGGCAAACCCAACCGTCTGGGCCGCGCCCTGCTCGCTGACAGTACCGCCATTGTGGCCGGCTCCATGCTCGGCACCAGCAGCACCACCGCGTATGTCGAGAGCGCCTCAGGCGTGCAGGCCGGCGGCCGCACGGGCCTGACGGCCTTGACCATTGGCGTACTGTTCCTGCTGGCGCTGTTCTTCTCGCCGCTGGCCGCGACCGTTCCCGGTTACGCCACCGCCCCCGCCTTGCTGTACGTAGCGTGCTTGATGATGCGCGAAATTACCGAAGTGAAATGGGATGACATGACCGAGGCTGTGCCTGCTGCGCTGGCCGCCTTGACCATGCCGTTCACCTACTCCATTGCCAATGGTCTGGCCTTTGGCTTTATCAGCTATGTGATCCTGAAGCTGAGCACGGGCCGGTGGCGCAGTATTCACCTGGCCACGCTGATTGTTGCCATTTTGTTTGTGATCAAGTACGCAATCGCTACGGAATGAAAAACCTTACAGCAAATTCGTCTGGCGCTTTAGGGCTGTCTGGAAAACGAGTACACTGATTGCATGTTTAACGAAGCGGCTGAACACCATCAGCCGCTTTTTTATTGCGGAGGCTCCCCCATGAGCATCGTCGAACTGAACGAAGAAACATTCCAGGCCGCCGTGGAAGACGGCAAGCCACTGATTATCGACTTCTGGGCGCCCTGGTGCGGTCCATGCCGCCAATTTGCCCCCGTCTTTGACGCGGCAGCGGCCAAGCACCCGGATGTCACGTTTGCCAAAGTCAACACCGAGGAAGAGCAGGAGCTGGCCGCGGGCCTGCGTATCCGCTCCATTCCCACCTTGATGGTGTTTCGCGAGCGCGTTCTGCTGTTCTCGCAGGCCGGCGCCCTATCGGCGGCCCAGCTGGACGACCTGGTCGAACAAGTCAAGGCGGTGGACATGGAAAAGGTCCACGCTGAAATTGCCGCCCAGCAAAACCAGGAGCCTGATCAAGCCTGATCGGCTTCCCAACAAGAAAAACGCCAGACATGCAGTCTGGCGTTTTTTTGTCTGCAGCAAGCCTACTCGCAGTTCTCCAGCTCAATGATGGCAAAGCCCCGCCGTTTGATTTCGTTCTCTACCGGCGCCGAAGCGATTTCCGTATGGCAAAAACGGCATTCACGCGAGGTGAAAGTCTCCACATTCACCCCTTTGGCCGCCAGATAACGCTGGCCATAACTTAACACCTTGTCCATATCCTTGGCGTCGTCACTGACCAAAATATCAAAGTGCATGCGACGCCCATCAGGGCGCACCACATAGGTATCAAACACCGCAATCTTCATGACAAACCCTTTTCAGCAAAAAACTCAGTAGGTACACGTCGGCCCGCAAGATGCAGAACCATTCTTGTCCGCGACCGCTTGTGCCTCCTCCCCTTTCTTATCCTGCACATGAGTATTTCGGGCAATCAGCTGACCGACAAAGGCCCCCAGACGTAAATCATCCAGATGCCCCAGCTCTTTCAACGCCAGCTTGCCGTCTCGATCAAAGATGATCGTTGAGGGCGTCCCCCCCAAACCCCATGCCTTCATGGTACGCGGCAAGGGGCCGGTGTCTGAGGGCTGGTCAATGGCGATGGGAAAATTCAAACGGTACTCGTGAACAAAAGCCTGCAAAGCGGCAGGCCCCATCACATCGTGGTGCTCGAACACGCTATGCAAACCGATGATGCGCAGATCATCACGCGAAAACAGAGTATCAAGTTTTCTGGCTTGTGGCAGGCTGTTGATGACGCAACCAGGGCAAAGCAGCTGAAAGGCGGTGACGACCACTACCCGGCCCCGCAAGGACGCCAGGCTTAAAGGTGCCGAGGTGTTAAGCCACTGGCTGGCATGGATTTCATAAGTCATGACGTACCCCCAATGCAGACTGGACCCAATCGAACCCACTGGCCGGATAAGGACGTAAAAGGAATCACAGAGAGGTAGTATGGCCACAGACTGGACGGCACAGAGAGACAATCGTCTGGAAAAGATACCTTTTCGTCCAGAAAACCGCAGCAGACGCTCTAGCGACAACAGACCAGAGCCAGTCTGCCGTAAAGCGATCATTTATGCCTGTTCGACAGGCTCGCATTCACCTTGGCCGCGCGTCATATTGATAAAGGCTTGCTGAAAGTCTGCTTGATGCCCGAGCGGCAGATTCAATAGCCAGCGCACGCCTTCTGCATCGAACTGCTCGTCCTGAACCTGAACGCCAAAACTGTCGAAACGGGATTGCACCAGGGCCAGATCGGCAAATGAACAGCGGCAGCGCAAGGCGGCCATGGGAATCAGTTCCTGCTTGTCAGCAAGACGCAAACATTGAGCGGCGACGCCGCCATAGGCACGCACCAGGCCACCCGTGCCCAGCTTGACGCCCCCAAACCAGCGAATGACCAGCACCGCGACGCGGTCGCAATCCTGGCCTTCTATCGCTTGCAAAATGGGACGCCCGGCTGTGCCGCCGGGTTCGCCATCATCGTTAAAGCGGTATTCAGACCCGATCTTGTAGGCCCAGCAATTATGCGTGGCATCGGGCACACCCCTGGCCTGAAAGAAGGCCAAGGCCTGGCTGGCACTGTCGACAGGCGCAGCCAAAGCCAGAAAACGGCTTTTTTTGATGTCCTGTTCGAAGCTGGTGGGCTCACGCAGGGTAAAGACCGCCACCCCTACCCTCAGTCCTGTTCGCGACTGGCCAGGTAGTCTTCATAGCCGCCGCGGTAATCCACCAGACGGCCTTCGGGCATCACTTCGATAATGCGGGTTGCCACACCGGAGACGAACTCACGGTCATGGGACACGAAAATCAGGGTGCCTTCAAACTTTTCCAGGGCCATCTGCAAGGATTCGATCGATTCCATGTCCAGGTGGTTAGTCGGTTCATCCAGCAACATGACATTGTGACGGCCCAACATCAGGCGGGAGAAGGTCATGCGGTTTTTCTCGCCACCGGACAGTACTTTCACAGGCTTGATGATGTCGTCGGCTGAAAATAGCATGCGGCCCAGTACGGAGCGCAAAGACTGATCATCGTCGCCGGCCTGACGGAACTGACTGATCCAGTCAAATACATTGTCGTCCGTATCGAACTCATCCGAGACGTCCTGCGCCATATAACCGATATCGGCATTTTCGGACCAGACCACCGAACCACTGTCGGGGGCCAGATCGCCGGCCAACAAGCGCAACAGGGTCGTCTTACCCACGCCGTTCGCACCCACAATCGCGATTTTCTCGCCCGCTTCAATCATGGCAGAAAAATTCTTGATGACGGGATGGTCATAGGATTTGCTCAAACCCTCGACCGTCACCGCCAGGCGGTGCAAGACTTTTTTCTGCTCAAAACGAATAAACGGGTTTTGGCGCGATGAGGGCTTGACCTCGATCGTGTCCGCCTTGAGACGACCAATCTGCTTCAGACGCGAGGTAGCCTGGCGGGATTTGGACTTGTTGGCCGCAAAACGACGCACAAAGTCCTGCAGTTCCCCTATGCGTTCCTTGGCCTTGGAATTGGCTGCCAGCACACGCTCGCGCGACTGCACCGAAGCCAGCATGTAATCGTCGTAGTTGCCGGGATAGACACGCAGCTCGCCGTAGTCCAGGTCGGCCATGTGGGTGCAGACCTGGTTCAGGAAGTGACGATCGTGGCTAATGATAATCATGGTGCTCTGATAGCCGTTAAGCACATCTTCCAGCCAGCGGATGGTGTTGATATCCAGGTTGTTGGTCGGTTCGTCCAGCAGCAGGATATCGGGATTGGAGAACAGGGCCTGAGCCAGCAGCACGCGCAGTTTCCAGCCCGGCGCAATTTCGCTCATGGGCAGTTGATGCTGTTCGACCGGAATTTCCAGGCCCATCAGCAATTCACCGGCCCGGCTCTCGGCGGTATAGCCGTCGTACTCGGCAAAACGGGCCTCCAGCTCGGCGGCCTTCATATAGTCTTCTTCAGTGGCTTCCGGATTGTCGTAGATGGCATCACGCTCTTGCATGGTGTTCCACATTTCGGTGTGGCCCATCATGACGACATCCAGCACCCGCTGGTCTTCGTAGGCAAACTGGTCCTGACGCAACTTACCCAGACGCACGCCGGGGTCCAGCGATACATTACCCCCACTTGGCTCCAGGTCGCCGCCAATGATTTTCATGAAGGTAGACTTGCCCGATCCATTGGCACCAATCAGGCCGTAGCGGTTGCCTCCGCCCAGTTTGACACTGACGTTTTCAAATAAAGGCTTGGCACCAAACTGGATCGTTAAATTAGCGGTGGAGATCACGTAAACGTACTTTGAAAAAGGTTGAGTTCAACCCAGTAGTGTATCAAGCAGGCGCGAAATCCGTTAGTGCTCGTGCTCATCCAGGACCAGATAAGCCATGCCATCCTCGGTGGCCAGACCCACTTCCTGCCCAATAGGCAGACTAACCTTGACCTCCACATGGCCATAAGGTAGTCCCGTTACGACCGGAACCTTGACGGTTTCACGCAACCAGCGCACCACCGACTCCATCTCGAAGCCGTTATCCGAAGCTCCTGTCTTGTAGGCAGTGAAACGACCCAACACCACCGCCATTTGACGGTTCAGCACGCCGGCATGCCAAAGCTGTGTCAACATGCGCTCGACCCGGTACGGAGCTTCGCCCACATCTTCGAGAAACAGGATTCCGCCATCCACCTGCGGGAAATACGGGGTGCCCAGCAAGGAGCAAACCAGGGCCAGATTGCCGCCCCACAGCACACCGTGACCGTCGACCGCATCCGAATCCTCGGACTCAAAACTGAACAACTCCAACTCGCCACGCATCAACTCACCAAAGAGCTCGGTGGTCAGTTCATCCGTTTCCTCTCCGCCAAAATCCGCAATCGCAGTAGGCCCGGTGTAGCTGATGGCGCCGGTCTGGGCAAGCAGCGCTAAATTGAAGGCCGTGAAATCCGACATGCCCACAAAACGCTTGCCACTATCAGCCACCGCACGCCAATCGATCTGACCCAATATGCGGCTCAGGCCGTAGCCACCTCGCGTGGCCATCACAATGGGCTGAGGCTGCTGCAAGGAGCGCTGCACGGCGGCCAGACGCTGAGCGTCCGTGCCGGCAAAGCGTTCGTGGACGGCCAGGGCATCGGGGTCGATATCCACGGCAAAACCCTGTTGCTTCAGTCGTTGACTGGCCAGCTCCAGCCGTTGGGGTTCCATGAGGTGCCCAGAGGGCGAAAACAGGTAGATGCCCGAGCTGTCCGGCTGCCCACACTGGCATTGGCCATGCTCGTGGTGATGATGGTGAGGGTCGTGCTCGGGGCTGCTCATGATTAACCTTGATAATAAAGTGTTTGTTATTTTAGCCAGACTACGGTGCGCCATCCACCAAGGATTGGCCTTGCTGACCCTGCTTTTGCAACTTCTTTTGCTCGCGCCGTTGGCGAAAGAAGTCGCGCAAAGCCTGAGCGGCCTCGTCGGCCATCAGCCCACCTGTCACCCGGGTGTGATGATTAAGCGTGGGATGCAAATGCAAGGACTCCACGCTGCCGCACACCCCGGTCTTGGGATCAGCCGCCGCCCACACCACCCGTGACAGGCGCGCATGCATCAAAGCGCCCAGGCACATCATGCAAGGTTCCAGGGTCACGAACAAGCTCGCTCCGGGCAGGCGGTAATTACCCACTTTACGCGTTGCCGCCCGCAGAGCCACGATCTCGGCATGCTGGGTGGGATCATGATCGCAGACGGTGCGATTGGCACCCACGGACAAAAGTCTGCCGTCTGCATCCAGCAAGACTGCACCGACCGGCACCTCTCCCAGGCTCGCTGCCTGCCGCGCCTGCTCCAGGGCCAAAGCCATGGCCTGGGCATCACTCAAAACCTCACTCTGCGTTTGCGGTGGTAAGCTAGTTGGCATCGTCATATCCATTGCGTTATTCAAACCCTGTCAGCCCAGCAAAAGGGGCATTTTACTGTCTATGCGCAACACTCCCGATTCTCACGCTATTTTGCGTGTCCGAGGCCTGAGCAAACAATACGCAAACGGGCATCAAGCCCTGCACTCATTGGATCTGGATATCTGGCGAGGCGAGATTTTTGCCTTGCTCGGCGCCAACGGTGCGGGCAAAACCACCCTCATCAGCATTATCTGCGGATTGGTCAATCGCAGCAGCGGCACCGTGCAGGTCGATGGCGCCGACAATGTGAGCGACTACAAACGCGCCCGCCAGAAAATTGGCTTGGTGCCACAAGAGCTTAGCGCGGACTCGTTCGAGACGGTCTGGAACACGGTCAACTTTAGCCGGGGCCTGTTTGGCAAAGCGCCCGATCCGGCTCTGATTGAGCAGATTCTGAAAGACTTGTCCTTGTGGGACAAAAAAGACAGTCCCCTGATTACCTTGTCGGGCGGCATGAAACGGCGCGTCCTGATCGCCAAGGCGCTCTCGCACGAACCTGAAATCCTCTTTCTGGATGAACCCACCGCTGGCGTGGATGTGGCTTTGCGCCAAGGCATGTGGGCCCTGGTCAAACGACTGCGCAGCCAGGGCGTCACCATTATTTTGACTACGCATTACATTGAAGAAGCACAGGAGATGGCCGACCGTATCGGTTTTATCAATAAAGGCTCGCTGCAATTGGTGGAAACCAAAGACAAGTTGATGCGTCGCCTGGGCGGCAAAACACTGCTCCTGAATCTGGCTGAGCAGTTGGTCGCCCTGCCCGCCTCCTTGGCCGGCCTGGGTCTGCAAGCGGCCGCTGATGGCATGAGTTTGTTATACCCCTTGGCCAATCGCGAGCAGGACCATGATTTGAGCGCCCTGTTGGCGGCAGTGGGACAGGCCGGCTTGCGAATTACCGACATCCACACCCGGGAGCGCAGTCTGGAAGATATTTACGTTGAGTTTGTAGGGGCACAGTCATGAACTGGTACGCCATCCTGGCTATTTATCGCTACGAAATGTCACGCACCCGTCGCACCCTGCTGCAAAGCATTGTGGCGCCCGTGATCTCGACTGCCTTGTATTTTGTGGTGTTTGGTGCGGCCATTGGCCATCGCATCAATGAGATTGGCGGCATCTCTTATGGCGCATTTATCGTGCCCGGGCTCACCATGCTGTCCGTGCTGACCCACAGCGTCTCGAACGCAGCCTTCGGCATTTACTTTCCGCGCTTTACCCGCAATATTTACGAGATCCTGTCGGCCCCCATCTCCCATTTTGAGATTACCCTAGCCTTTGTCGGCGCTGCGGCCACCAAATCGCTGTTTCTGGCCGCCATCATCCTGATCACCGCGCGGCTCTTCGTCCCTTATGAGATTGCCCATCCGGTCTGGATGCTGGCCTTTCTGGTGCTCACCGCCCTGACCTTCAGCCTGCTGGGCTTTATTATCGGCATATGGGCCGACAACTTTGAAAAGCTGCAATTTGTGCCCATGCTGATCCTGACTCCCCTTACCTTTTTGGGCGGCACCTTCTACGCCATCGACATGCTGCCCCCATTTTGGCAAAAGCTGACCTTGCTCAACCCGGTCCTGTACCTGATCAGCGGTTTTCGCTGGAGTTTTTTTGATCTGGCCGACGTCAATGTCTGGCTCAGCCTGGGCATGACACTGCTGTTTTTAAGCCTTTTTCTAGGCGTAGCGGCCTGGATATTCAAGACCGGCTACCGACTCCGCCCCTGACAGACCGGCCTCAACGCTACTCGGGAAAAATCCGGTGCCTGCCTGTCCTGGCAGGCACGATAAAACCTACTTTTCGGGCGCTGGCAATACAAAAAAAATATATAGAAACTCAAAAATCGGCTAAGCAAGTATTAAGAAAGTCGAATCCTGAGAAAACACCGTAAATTATTAGCTCATTAACAATAATTAACGCACTTGATAACGCTAAAATTTTTTCCATCAGTCTAGAAAAATCAAGTGTTTATATGGCCTGTTTTTTTGACACAGGACAATATTGACAGTAATAACAAGCCTAAATACTATCGAAAAGTCATTTCAACGATTTTTCGGAATAGATCCTCATGGATATCAGCTTGTTATGCTCGCAAGGCCGTGTTGCGGACCGCACCGACAATACCTTGGCAGGCTCCCGCTATACAGCACAGCATCTTGCGGCCTTACTGGGCAAAAAAGAAATTACAGTCGGTCAACTCAGCCCGGCTGAAAAAGACAAATGGCCCGAAAGTCTGGATAAAGCCCGTCCACACTTGGAAAAAATGGCCGCTGCCCTCAGCCAGGAGCTCAGCAAGAACAAGCGGGTCATCCTGACCACCAGCACCTGTCCCACCAGCCTGGCCACCATTCCTGAAGTCGTAAAAAAATATCCTGATATCAAGCTGCTTTGGTTTGATGGCCACGGCGACTTCAACACCCCTACCAGCAGCGATTCGGGATATCTGGGTGGCATGGTGGTCAGCGCCGTCTGTGGAGTCTGGGACGCCGAGCTGGATGCCACCATCCCTCCCGAGAACGTGATTATCGTCGGCGCCCATGATATCGACGCTGCCGAGCAGATCCTGCTGGAGCAGCACCGCGTTCGCGTCATCCCACCCGCCCACGTAAAGCCCGAGACGATTCTTCCGCTGATTGGGGACTCGCCAATCTGGATTCACGTGGATTGGGATGTGCTAGAACCCGGCAACGTGCCCGCCGAATACAAAGTCAAGGGTGGAATCACCCTGGAGCAATTGCGCGCCATTTTCCGTGCCCTGCCGATTGATCAGGTCAAAGGTCTGGAGCTGGCCGAGTTCAGCGCGCAGGACGACGACAACCAGCCGTGGCTAAACAATATTGAAACCCTCGTCACTGACTTACTGAACTAGTCTTGCTGTCACACCGCCCCGGGAGGAGAGAATGTTGATTTCACAGCAGGATCTGCACGAGAAGCTGCCGTCAATGCAGGCGTGGGAAAACACAGCATGGAATGAAATCGAGCAAAAAATACAAAATCCCGATTTCCCCTGCATCTTCAGTCTGAAAGCATGGAAAATCCAGTCCCTCTATCTGGTGTTCTGTCATAAAGGATCACCCGGCAACGAGTATGAGGATTTTATTCAGGGCCTGAAGTCGTATTCCGAGTTCATCATCACCACCCCTGAAAGCGAGCGGCTGTTCAATCCCTTGCTCGTGGTTTTCTCGCCGGATTTTCACGATGGCCACAGCCTGCTGGCCCATGGTTGGGAAGCACTCAATCACGCGCATCGCCATGATCCCTCCCCTTGGCCGGACAGCGTCTCACCCAACCCCGATGACGCCAGCTGGAGCTTTTGTTTCTGCGGGATTGAATACTTTATCAATATGAGCTCTCCGGAGCACATTCAACTGCAAAACCGAAACCTGGGCTCTCATCTTGTATTCGTGATCAATGCACGCCGAAACTTTGATCTGGTTGCCAATGGGCAAACACCCGATGGCCAAGCCACCCGTACACGGATCAGGGACCGCGTCGCCGACTACAACCAGGGTTTCAGACCGGTGGAACTCGGTTCCTACGGCACCGTCGAGAATCTGGAGTGGAAACAATACCAACTTTCAGAACCGCAGGTACCGCGTCCGGCCATCTGCCCTTTCACACAGAAAAAAACGGGAGAAAATTTTGCCTAGCAATGACAAAAACAAAGGCCTGATAGAGCTCTTGCTCGCCATGATCATGATGGGCACAGTGGGCCTGTTCGTTATCGAATCGGGTCAAAATGCCTACAACGTCGTCTTTTATCGATGCCTGCTGGGCTCGGTTTTTCTGCTGATCTACTGCCTGGCGAGCAAGAAATTCAGCGATAGCCAGCTTACGGCCCGAAACCTGATGCTCATTATTGCCAGCGGCATATTCCTGGTCTTTAACTGGGCTTTGCTGTTCGAGTCCTTCAAGGTCGCCTCCATTTCGACCTCCACCACGATCTACCACACCCAGCCCTTTTTCTTTTTGATCATCTGGTCGGTCATCTTCAAGGAAAAGACCGAAAAATCCAAACTGTTCTGGATGCTTATTGCGTTTGTAGGGGTAGCGCTGGTCGCCGATCTTGCCCAGACCTACGACTCGCTGTCCTTCGCCCAACTATGGGGAACACTGCTGGCTCTTTCCGCTGCCGTGTTATGGGCCTTGTCCGCCGTCCTCGTCAAGTTCCTGTCTCAGATTTCGCCGTTTATCGTCACCCTGATACAGCTGGTGGTAGGAATTTTCGTGCTTTTCCCCTTTGCCGAACTACAGACTGTGGGAACGATCACCCCGACTCAATGGGCCTGTCTGGTCACGCTCGGCCTGGTGCACACCTGCTTGACCTATGTCTTGATGTACTCGTCCTATAAAAAACTGCCGGCCAGCACCATTGCCATCATGACGTTCATCTACCCGGCCGTCGCCATCTTCATTGACTATCAGTTCTACGATCAAAGCCTGAACGGTTTCCAAATTGCCGGGATTTTCATGATTTTCCTGAGCAGCTATGCCTCCACGCAGAATTTGAAGTTCCCCTTCAAATTATTCAGCCGTCAAGAAACACAATAAACCCTCTCATCCCTATGACAATCCATCATTCCATTCTGGACACGATCGGCAACACGCCCATCGTCAAACTCAACAACACCGCCCCCGAAGGGGTTGAGCTTTTCGTCAAACTCGAATCGTTCAACCCGGGTGGGTCGGTGAAGGACCGGCTGGCCCTGTCGGTCATCCTGGACGCGGAGGCCAAGGGTGAGCTCAAGCCCGGAGACACCATCATCGAATGCACCTCGGGCAATGTCGGGATCGCGCTTGCCATGGTGGCCGCCGCACGCTGCTACAAGTTCATCGCCGTCATGGGGGATAACTATTCAATGGAACGCCGCAAACTGATTCGGGCGCTGGGCGGCGAGGTCATTCTGATTCCGGGGCATCTGGGCAGCAGCGGCGGCAATAAAATCGCGGATGAGCTGGCCCGAGAAAATGGCTGGTTCCGGCCCCGGCAATTTGAAAACCCAGCCAATCCCAGTTATCACCGCATGACGACCGCCTCCGAGATTCTCAGTAACTTCGCCGGCAAACGACTGGACTATCTGGTGACGGGTTTTGGAACCAGCGGAACGCTGACCGGCGTGGGGCAAATGCTGAAGCTGGCTCGACCAGACATCAACATTGTCGTGGCCGAGCCCGAGAACGCCCAGATCCTGGCTAAAGGTCACTGGGAAGTCCATCAGATCCAGGGCTGGACGCCGGATTTTGTCCCCAGCTTGCTCGATCGCGATGTCATCGATTCGCTGGTAACGATCACTGGGCAACAAGCTCTGGAAACCGCCCGGCTCATGGCCGCCAAGGAAGGAATTCTGGTGGGCATTTCGGCGGGCGCCACCATTGCGACAGCAATGCGACTGGCTCAATCTGCGGCACCTGGCAGTGTCATCCTGGCTATGGCTCCCGATACCGGCGAGCGCTATCTCAGCACCGAACTGTTCAATGAGCTGGGTCAGCTGGAAACCGACCCTGGCATCCGATACTGGGAATCGGCCCTGCAAACCCTTGAAAACAGCGAGGCCTGATCATGAGCACCGCCTTGAGCGCCAACACCGAAACAGTCCGCATCAATATTGACAGACTGTGGGACTCACTGGAAAAAATGGCCGAAACCGGCCCAGGCATTGCTGGAGGCTGCAATCGACAAGCCCTGACCGACGAAGACGATAAAGGACGCAAGCTATTCGTAGAGTGGTGTCAACAGGCCGGTCTGTCCGTTACGGTCGATCAAATGGGTACCCTCTTTGCGAGTCGGCCCGGCAGCGACCCGCAGGCAGCTGGCATCTATATTGGTTCTCATCTGGATACCCAACCGACGGGCGGGAAATACGATGGCGTCCTGGGCGTATTAAGCGGTCTGGAAGTAGTACGCACCCTTAATGATCATGGCATCCGTACTCAACGCCCGATCGTCATCAGCAACTGGACCAACGAGGAAGGCTCCCGCTTCGCCCCCTCCATGCTCGCCTCAGCCGTCTTTGCAGGGGTCTATTCCTTGGAGTATGCACATGGCCTGAAAGACCAGGCGGGCATCACGCTTGGCCAGGAACTGACGCGTCTGGGCTGGCTAGGGTCAGAACCTGTGGGCAAACGCACGATGCACGCCTATCTGGAATACCACATCGAGCAGGGCCCCATTCTGGAGGCTCAGCACAAAACGGTGGGGGTGGTCACGCACTGTCAGGGCCAATCCTGGCTGGAGGTGACCTTGACGGGACGTTCAGCTCACACCGGCTCCACTCCCATGACCATGCGCGCTAACGCCGGTTTGGCGATGGCACGCATTATCGATGCGGTCGACCACATTGCCATGGCCCATCAGCCCAATGCAGCCGGCTCCGTGGGTCAGATCAAAGTCTATCCCAACTCCCGCAACGTTCTGCCCGCCAAAGTCATCTTCACCATCGATATACGGGCGGCAGACAAACATAAATTCGACCGGATCTGCACTTTGGTCAGGGACAAAATCCGCGAGATCAGTCATGCCCATGGCGTGGCCTTCTCCATTGAAAAAATAGGCCACTACGATCCTGTCGAATTTGATGCTGACATGACGGGAATCATTCGCCAGGCTGCTGAGGACATGAACTATCCACACATGGATATCACGTCGGGCGCCGGACACGACGCCACCTGGATTGCCCGTGTGGCGCCCACCGCCATGATCTTTTGTCCTTGTGTCGGCGGCGTCTCCCATAACGAATCGGAAGCGATTTCCCCGGAATGGGCGCAGGCGGGAGCCAATGTCCTGCTGCAAACCGCCCTGCAACTGGCCAATACCTAAGGTGCCCCCACGGGCTTCACCGCCCGACCGGCTCCTCCAGGCCGCTCAGTCCAAAGGCAGCAAGCAATGCATAAAGCGTGCTTGCTGCCCATATTGCCGAAGCTTGTTTTCCAGGACCGCGGGCTCCATGCCCTGTACAGGCTGATACCCCCGTTTGAGCCAATAGCCGACCGACGGCCCCAACGACACCAAACTACCCCGACGCAACCCCCGTTGCCGCGCATACTGCCGGCCGGTACGCAGCAGCGCCCCTGCAATGCCACGGCCCTGTCCATGGCGTCGCACGGCACAATCGTGAATGAACCATTGATCGGCCAGCGAAGGCAACTCTTCAAGCGTGTCTCCCAGCGAGGGAGGTAACAGCCCTGCCCAGGGATAAGACACCAGATACCCCTGCAATTGACCGTCCCGGTCACGTGCTACCCAACAGCTCTCGGGGGACAGATCCAGACGGTTCTGATAAAAGTGGCGGTCTTCCAGAATATCTGCGTCATACACATCGGCCTGAACGTCCAGCACCTGGTCCAGGTCGTGCAAACGCATTAACTCAATCTGTAAGGTCATAACAGCTACACGGCGGCCCAACATCACCACCGTGCCATTTCACTCGGTTTAATCGCGGAAGTTATCGTACTGCAAGGGCAGTTCCACATCGGTCTGCTTCAACAAAGCGATGGCCGCCTGCAAATCATCACGCTTTTTGCCGGTAACGCGCAGCTTCTCGCCTTGAATCTGGGTCTCCACCTTAAGTTTGGCATTCTTGATGGCAGCAATCAGCTTCTTGGACGTAGGCTGATCCAGCCCCTGACGCACCTTCACTTTCTGACGCGCACCTGCCACATTCTCCAGCACCTTCTCGGTTTCCAGACAGCGCACATCAATGCCACGGGCGGCAATACGGCCACGCAGAATCTGCATCATCTGCTCGAGCTGAAAAACGCTGGGAGCCGACTGCAAAATCGTGGTTTCATCCTCAAGTTCAAATTTGGCATCCGTACCTTTGAAGTCAAAACGGGTGGCCAGTTCGCGGCTGGCCTGTTCGACTGCGTTACGCAGCTCGTGCGTGTTGACCTCGGATACAACGTCAAAAGATGGCATTCCTAACCGTCCTGTTCCATAAGTGCCTACAGGCCGCCCGAAGCGACCTGTGTGCTTTTTAAATAACGCCGGCCTCAGTCCGAAGCGACTTGCTTGGCCTGCTGACGCAGCGCGAATTTCTGTATTTTACCGGTTGCCGTTTTGGGCAATTCCATAAAACTGAAATATCGCGGTATTTTAAAGCCAGCCAGGTGTTGCCGGCAATGCGCGCGCAACTCCTCGACCGTGACCTGGGCGCCAGGGCGCAGTTCGACATAGACATGCGGCGCTTCGCCCCAGCGCTCGTCGGGCTGGGCAACGACGGCCGCCGCCTGCACCGCCGGATGCCGGTACATGACATCCTCAATTTCAATGGAGGAAATATTCTCGCCCCCGGAAATGATGATGTCCTTGCTACGATCCTTGATGCGCACATAGCCATCGGGTTCACACACCGCCAGATCGCCAGTATGAAACCACCCCGCTCCCAGGGATTCCTGGGTAGCCTCGGGGTTTTTCAGATACCCCTTCATGGTGATATTGCCGCGGAACATGATCTCACCCATGGTCTGACCGTCTGCCGGAACCGGCTGCATGGTTTGCGGGTCCAGAACCTTGACCGCCCCTTGCAGGTGATAACGCACCCCCTGTCGGGCGTTGCGCTGCGCGCGCTCCTGGATGCCCAGCTCATTCCAGGGAGCGTGCTGCGCACAGACGGACGCCGGACCGTAGGTTTCAGTCAGCCCATACACATGGGTCAGCGCAAAACCCATGCGCTCCATGCCCTCGATCATGGTGGCCGGTGGAGCCGCACCCGCCACCATGGCGGACACGCCTTTGGGCAAACGAGACTTCAGGGTTTCATCGGCATTGACCAGCAAGGAGTGCACGATGGGCGCGCCACAGTAATGGGTAACACCGTAATCGACCATATTGTCGACCATGGCCTGCGCTTCCACTTTACGCAAACAGACATTCACACCGGCACGAGCCGCGATCACCCAAGGGAAAGTCCAGCCATTGCAATGGAACATGGGCAAGGTCCACAAGTAAACGGCATGCTTGGGCATGTCCCACTCCAGCACGTTGGACAGCGCCCCCAGATACGCCCCCCGATGATGATAGACCACGCCTTTTGGCTTGCCCGTTGTGCCACTGGTGTAATTCAGGGCAATCGCGTCCCACTCGTTGGCCGGCAGTTGCCAATCGTAATCTGGATCTCCACCATCCACAAACGCTTCATAAGTTTGCGAACCGATCCCTTCGGCCCCTTGGTCGAAATAGGGGTCCACCACATCAATGACCAGGATGGGCGCTTTGCTCTCACGCAGGCTCAAGGCTTCCTTCATGACGGCGGCAAACTCGCTGTCGACCAGCACGGCCCGTGCTTCACCATGATCGAGCATATAGGCGATGGTACTGGCATCCAGACGGGTATTGAGCGTATTCAAAACGGCACCACACATGGGTACGCCGAAATGTGCCTGCACCATGGGAGGCGTGTTGGGAAGCATCACGGCCACGGTATCGCCCTTGCCGATGCCGGCCTTGGACAACGCGCTGCCCAACTGACGGGTGCGGGCATACAGTTGCGACCAGCTCATCTTGATACCGTCTTGGGCGGGCCCGTAAACCAGAGCCGGGTAGTCAGGGTAGACAAAAGCACTGCGCTCGATGAAATCCAGCGGCGACAAAACACGATAGTTGGCGTCTGTCTGGGGCAAATCCTGATCGTAAATACTCACCACAAAGTCTCCAAAAAAGGGCGGTCTAACCGAAATTCACGGTGGTCCGTCTGATAATTGCGCTCTTACATTAGCTGGACACAGCGCTTTGGGCAAGGTCGCCTTTTCAGCTGTACAAGAGCATAATGACACGCTATCTAAGGTATATATCGCGATCGGCTGACTGCTCGCTGACAGTTTGCCCCCCTACCCGAAGGCCTTTCATGCCCGTAGCCATGCTTTATATTGCCGCCGGCGGCGCCCTGGGCGCGCTGGCACGCTGGTTCCTCAGTCAGGCACTCAACACCCTGTTCCCCACCTTGCCACCAGGCACCTTGCTGGCCAACTTGATCGGCGGCTATTTGATGGGCATCGCCATGGCCTGTTTCAACCAGTGGGGACTGGGTCACGAAGGCTGGCGCATGTTTGTCATGACCGGCTTTCTGGGTGGCCTGACTACCTTTTCCACCTTCTCTGCCGAGATCATGACCTTAATGATGCAGCAGCGCTATCTGTGGGCACTGGGCGGCATTGCCGTGCATGTCATCGGTTCTTTACTGATGCTGGGCTTGGGCATGGTCACGTGGAGCCTGTTTCGAGGGCAAGCATGATGGACGTCCATTTTCTTCAGGCCGGTTCACCTCCGCCGGATGTTGAGCAGCGCTTTGGCAATCAGAACGCCTGGTTCAAACGCGCACTGCAAACACTGCCGGTCAACATCCGTACCTGGCGTGTGCATCAGGATAAAGCCTTGCCCGCTGCAGACTGCCCGGACCCTGTGGTGATCAGCGGTTCCTGGAACATGGTCACTGATCGTCTTGACTGGAGCGAGAACCTGGCCGCCTGGATTCGTGAGCGTTATCGGACTCAAATGCCTCTGCTGGGCATTTGTTACGGTCATCAACTGATGGCTCATGCCTTGGGTGGACGCGTCGATTACGCTCCAAAAGGCGCTGAGGTGGGCTATTTACCTGTCCAGCTCTCAGAGCAGGCGCAACACCATGAACTGCTGGCAGACCTGCCCATGCAATTTCCTGCCTTGCTCACCCATCAACAAAGTGTGCTGAGCCTGCCCGATCACGTAGAAGTGCTGGGTCGTTCCGCGCAGGACCCTCATCAAATCCTGCGTTATGGCCCATCGCAATGGTCGGTCCAGTTTCACCCCGAATTTTTCGCCGGCTTGCTGCGCTACTGTGTCTTGCGCAAGGCCGACTTCTGGAGAGCACAAGGCATCGACCCACAGGCACTGGCCGACCCGATCCAGGACACGCCCGACGCCCACCGCCTGCTCTGTCATTTTGTGCGGACTTACTCATCCAGCGGGCCCAAGGGGCGACGGAAAAACTCGCCCGGCGTTTGACCCATCAAGTCTCGAAATGCCGCCACAAAAGCCGACATGCTTTCGTAGCCACAGGCCAAGGCTACATCAGTCACGCGCTCGTGGCGCTCTAACAAGGGCAAGGCGCTCATGACGCGCAGGCGCTGGCGCCACACCCGAAAAGTCAAACCAGTTTGTTGCCGGAATAGACGGCTTAGCGTTTTTTCTGACAAACCTTGCTGCTCAGCCAGCTCGTGCAAACTCCAATCGACCGCTGGCTGAGCCTGAAGCTGCTCACAAACCTGCAACAAGCGTGAGTCCGATGGCCAGGGCAGAATCAGACCGCTTTCAGGGGCGGCCAACAGGCGATCGAGCAGAACCTGTACCAAACGCCCTTGCGCCCCCTCTCGCTCATACAGGACCGGCAATAAACTAAACTCGCGAATCAATTCCCGCAATAAGCGGTCCACCGCCACCACCCGACACGCAAGGGGTGCCTGCGGCAAGGCGCTGACATCAATATAAAGACTGCGAATCTGGGCATCGGGTGAACTGCGTACCCCATGCTCGACGCCTGCTGGCACCCAGACCGCCTGCTGGGGCGGTGCCATGAAACGCCCACTGGCCGTGCGCACCTCAATCACACCGGTCAGCGCATAAGAGAATTGCACCCAAGGATGACGATGCGGGCGCGCAATGGCCTGATTGGGCAAGGTACGTTCCTGACCATAGAGTGGTCTGGGCAGATACCGCAGCTGCTGCAAACTCTCTGGAACCCGCTCGGCGGGTTGCAGAATGTCCGTTTGTCGATAATCCATATCCGTTTAGCGATAAACACCCAAAAAAGTCTACGGTAAAGTGAGGCCTTTCATAACGCAAGCCTTTCAAGCCTCTCACAAACCCATGCTCTCTCAACTGCGACTGCTTTTTGACAACTTCACTCTGATCCTGATCGGCGTTGTGGCGCTGGCCAGCTTCTTTCCCGCCTATGGTCAGGGCGCCGTGATTTTTGATGTGATTACCGGTCTGGCCATTGCCCTGCTGTTTTTCATGCATGGCGCCAAGCTGTCTCGCGAGGCCATCATTGCCGGCGCAACCCACTGGCGTTTGCACCTGTTGGTCTTTGCCTGCACCTTTGTGATGTTCCCTCTTTTGGGCCTGATCTCCAAGCCCATTTTGTTGCCTTTGCTGGGCATGCCCTTATTTGTCGGCATTTTGTATATGTGCGCCTTGCCCGGCACCGTGCAATCGGCCATTGCCTTTACCTCGATTGCTCGCGGCAACGTACCAGCCGCCATTTGCAGTGCCTCGGCCTCCAGCCTGATCGGCATTGTGCTCACTCCCGTGCTGCTCAAGCTCCTGCTGGACGCGGACGGCGGCTCGGCCAGCTCGACGGTGGACGCCATCAAGAAGATCAGCCTGCAATTGTTGCTGCCTTTTGTCGTGGGCCATCTGATGCGCCCCCTGATTGGCAAGTGGATGGATCGCAACCGCAAATGGCTGCGCAGTGTGGATCAGTCTTCCATCCTGCTGGTGGTCTACACGGCTTTTAGCGCGTCGGTAATCGGCGGTCTGTGGCAAGCTGTTCCACCCAAGTCCCTGGCTATTCTGACCGTGGTCTGCGTGGTGTTACTGGCCATTATCTTGTTTCTGACGACCTGGATGGCCCGCAAGCTGAGCTTTAGCAAGGAAGACGAAATCACGATTGTGTTCGGCGGCTCCAAAAAAAGTCTGGCAACCGGTGTGCCCATGGCCCAAGTGCTGTTTACCGGCGCTGCGATTGGCCCCGCTCTGCTACCCATCATGATCTTTCATCAGATTCAATTGATGGCCTGCGCCTTCATTGCGAATCGATACGCACAGCGCCCGACAACACCAGAAGAAAAGATGTCTCTGCAAAAAGCCTGATACGTAAGCGATGATGGCCCAGTTTCAGGAACACTGGGCCATTGCGTGCCAGGGCACTGAAACGCAACCAGCCGCAGGTCTTCTCAGCCAAAAGCTGTTCGTCGCCGCCCTCACTTGCTCTCTAGCGCGCCGTAGCTCATTGAGAACGCCATGGACAATGCGCCCCCCGCTCACTGCAAGGTATTGATCTTGTCATTCAAGGTCGCTGCCGACAATTCTCCGGCCCGCACATCCACCAGACGACCCTGCTCATCCAGAAACAAGGTCGTTGGCAAACCCCGACTGCGCACGGCCTGCCCCAGCTGCATATGCGGATCGCGCCACATATTGCCCAATTCCAGGTTTTCCTCATTCAGATAGTGCTGGATCGCCGTCAGCTCCTCGCCCTGGTTGGCGAACACAATATTCACATCGCTTCGGCTGGCTTGCACTTGCTGGAATGCTGGCATCTCGCGACGGCACGGCGGGCACCAGCTGGCCCAGAGATTCACGACGGTTACCTTCCCCTTGTACTGATCCAGATTGTCCGGCGTACTGAAGTCTGCCTGCAGGGGAATCAAGTCTATCTCGGGCAAGGGGATGGATGGTTCAAGGCCACCTCGGCCCGTTGCGACCATAACCAGCGAAAACGCAGCGACACCAATAGCCAGGCCACCGGCCACCGCTGGCAAGACCGCCTTGTCACGCAGCACACGCCACAGCACGTAGAACCAGCCCGCCGTCACTGCAGCCGGAATCATCAAACCGCCATCGCGCACATCCAGCCAGCTCAAGGGGTCATTTTGGTAGAACTCCCATTGCTGAATGAGAAAGCCCAGGCGGCCGACCAAGACCCCCAGAAGAACGGCGCGCCATAAGACTGATTCCGCCCGGGTCTGTCGGCGTCTGTCCAGCCAGGCCGCCAAAAACAGCCCCAAGAAGGCCGCGACCAAGAACGCAAACAAGGACGTGGCAAAGGTAAAAGGACCGAGCTGTATGCTTTGCATAACCATAAATCCTGACAAGACCAGATAAAAACAGACCCGCCTTAAGCGGGTCGGGCCAACAAGAACAGACAGCCATCGCGCGTAAAGATTCCCTAGTTCAGGGAAGCCTCGCTCAACATCTGCATGAATTGACCCATCTTGGCAGGGCATTTGACGCCGGGCTCCAGCTCAACACCGCTGCTCACATCAATCGCATAAGGTCGATGCAATGCGACTCGATCGGCCACATTATCGATACGCATGCCTCCAGCCAGAACCAGGGGCGGCAGGCCTTCCTGGGAGCGCAGACGCAGTTGCAGGCCCTGGATCAAGGCCGGATCGAAGGCCGTACCCGTGCCGCCATAAGCATCGTGATAGCCGTCCATCAACCAGGCTCGCGCATCGGGATACTTCATGCACTGCTCAAACAGGCTGTCTACCGTGTCCAGGCCGGGCGCCCCGACACGGAAAGCCTTGATATACGGATGAGCATAGCGCCGGCATTCTTGCGGACTTTCTTCCCCATGAAATTGCAGCAGGTCCGGTTGCACCTGCTCCAGAATCTCCCGCACAAAGCCTTCGGGGGCGTTCACAAACAGACTTACCGCCTGCACGAATGCCGGGACATGGGCGCGCAAGGCGACAGCCTGCTGGGTGCTGAGCATGCGGGCACTTTTCGGATAAAACACAAACCCCACCGCATCCGCGCCCAATTGGACGGCAGCATCAACATCCTGCGCTCGGGTAAAGCCACAAATCTTGACTCGGGTACGGCTGTACATCATTGATCCTCGAATAAAAAACGGGGGCCCGATGCCCCCGTTTGAAAGATGGAACGACTTTATTGGAAACTGCTGGCGGCGTCATCCATACCAAAGCCATAGCTATCAGAGCCGTAGGTCGACTCGGTACCAAACTGGATCTGCGAGTCCTCCAACAGAACTTCGCCGTCTTTGTAATGCGTGACCAGCCCGGGAAAGACCAGCACAGCGGCGACCATCAATAACTGGATGATAATAAAGGGCACCGATCCCCAGTAAATATCGGTCGTTGCCACTCGCTTGACCCGCTCGCCCGTTACCTTGTCGGTGTAATCCTCTTTCGGAGCGACCGAACGCAGGAAAAACAGCGCAAAGCCAAAAGGCGGGTGCATGAAGGAAGTCTGCATATTGACCGCCAGCAAGACACCGAACCAGATCAGGTCAATCCCCATCTTGTCGGCAATCGGCCCGAGCAACGGCACAATAATAAAGGCCAGCTCAAAAAAGTCCAGAAAGAAGGCCAGCAGAAAGGTCAGAATGCTGACAATGATCAGAAAGCCCCACTCTCCGCCAGGCATGTCGATCAACAGGTGCTCCACCCACAAATCGCCATTGATGCCGCGAAAGCTCAGGCTGAACACCGTAGAGCCCACCAGAATGAAGACCACAAAGCAGGACAGACGGGTGGTGGACTCCATCGCCTGACGCAACAGCTTCCAGGACAAACGCCCACGCGATACGGCCATGATGATGGCCCCTACAGCCCCCATTGCCCCGCCCTCGGTCGGTGTCGCCACGCCAATAAAGATTGTGCCCAGCACCAGAAAGATCAGAAACAGGGGCGGCACCATCACGAAGACCACGCGCTCGGCGATCCTGGAGAGCATCTTGAGCTTGAGCAGCTTGTTGGCCAGCGCGATCAACCAGGCCGTCATGCCCCACAGCAGCATCAGCACAACAATATGCTCGTCCATCGGAATATTGGGATGCGTGGCAAAGTAGTGCTGAGAACCAAAATAGGCCACAGCAGACGCCACGATCGTCAGGACTACCAGGGAAGTCAGGCCACGACTGCCATCAGGCTCCATGTACACACGGGCCTCGGGCGGCAGGGCTGGCGCCGACTTGGGCTTGATGTACGACATCACCACAATGTACAGAATATAAATCACCACCAGCAGTAAGCCAGGCAGCATCGCACCGCGATACATGTCGCCTATGGATCGACCCAGCTGGTCAGCCAGAATAATCAACACAATTGAGGGAGGAATGATCTGCGACAGCGTGCCCGAAGCAGCGATCACGCCGGTAGCCAGTTTGCGGTCATAGCCATAGCGCAGCATGATGGGCAAGGAAATCAAGCCCATGGAAATCACCGAAGCCGACACCACGCCTGTGGTGGCGGCCAGCATGGCACCGACCAGTACCACCGCAATGGCCAGTCCGCCGCGCAAGGGGCCGAACAACTGCCCGATGGTATCAAGCAGATCTTCCGCCATTCCCGATCGTTCCAGTATCAGGCCCATCAAGGTAAAGAAGGGAACGGCCAGCAAGGTGTCGTTCTCGACGATTCCAAATACCCGTTGCGGCAAGGCCTGGAACAAGGCCGGCTGCATCATGTCCAGCTCAATGGCGACCAGACCATACAACACCCCGATCGCCGACAAGGTAAACGTCACGGGGAAACCCAACAGCAAAAACACGATCAGGTTAAAAAACATGATCGGAGCCAGATTATCAACCAGAAATTCCATTGTTACTGGCCCTTAGAAACAGAAATCGTTGCGTCATTTGCCCGGGCTATCTCCAGGATCTCCTTGGCCAGCTCTTCCTCAGCACTTAACCCGCCGTTTTTAAGCAAGGGGTTGGGACAAGCACCCCGCAAAAAGCCGATGCATTTGATCAGATGCGAAATACCGGCCAGTGCCAGCAAGGCGAATCCGACCGGAATCAAGAGCTTGACCGGCCAACGCGCCAGCCCACCCGTATTGGAGGACTGCTCGTTCAACACATAAGACTGCTCAAAAAATGGAATGGAGAGCCAGAAAATCAACAGCGTGGCGGGCAAAAGAAAAAAGATGACGCCAAAAATGTCGATCCAGACTTGAACACGAGGTGGGAAGCGTTCTGCCACGGCATCCACCCGTACATGCTCATTGACAAAGAAGGTATAGCCCGCCGCCAGCAGGAAAATTGCACCGAACAAATACCATTGCAATTCCAGCCACTGGTTGGAGCTAATGCCGTAGACCTTGCGCACCACGGCATTGATCGCACTGACCAACACCACAATGAGGGTCAGCCAGGTTACGGATTTACCAACGACCGTGTTCAGTCGGTCGATCAAACTAGACAATCGTAAAAAGAATTTCATGGCCTTGCTCAGGATATGGTCGCCTTCAGGACTCGCTTGTGGCGGATGCCCGAAGGTGGTCGGCCTTATACAGATAAGAATGTAAGAAAGAAAATGGCTTCACATTTTATACGATTGAAACAGGTGAAGCCGATTCGGATACCGGGGATAAACCCTTTAGAAATGCGCTAGATCATCATTTATTTTCAGCTGCCTTGGCAAAACGCAGTCCGCTCAATTCATAGAGCAAGTCATCGGGGTCCGACGTGGGGAGATCAAAGTGAGCCGGATAATCCACCCCGGCCAGATACAGGCCACTGGCCTCAAAAGTCGGAGCCGACAAGCGGCGATCACGCTGGGCCAGGAGATGCAGCACCCAGGAGGGAGGCTGGCGGCCTTGTCCGATATAGACCAGCATGCCCATCAGATTACGGATCATGTGATGCAAAAACGCATTGGCGCTAAAGCGAAATAGAAAAAAATCACCCTGCTGCTGAATCTGAATCTGGGTCATGGTCCTTACGGGACTGGCAGCCTGGCACTGCGAGGAGCGAAACGCACTGAAGTCGTGCTCACCCACCAAGTGCTGGGCAGCTTGCTGCATCAGGGACAGCTCCAAAGGACGAAACACCCAGGCAACCCGCCCCTGCAACAAAGGGGAGCGTACCCGGTGTTGGCGCAGCAGGTAGATATAGTGACGTCCTTGCGCGGAAAAGCGCGCATGGAAGTCTTCCGGCACTTCGCGCGCCCATTGCACCGCTACCGAGTCCGGCAACAACGCGTTAAGCCCGCGCACCCAGGACTCCAGACTACGCTCGACTGTCGTGTCCAGATGAACCACTTGATTGAGCGCATGAACGCCCGTATCCGTGCGCCCGGCGCAGATCGTAGAAACGGGCTGGGCCGTAAAACGGCCCAGTGCCTGCTCCAGAACATCTTGAACGGTGTTGCCACCGGCCTGACTTTGCCAGCCTAGCCAGGGCGTCCCCTCATAGCAGACACCCAGTGCAATACGTTTCATGGTGGGTTTATTGCCTTACTGACGTACAGGAGGCTCGTCCGAAGGCGGCTGATCCAGGTCCAGATTGATTTTTTCCAGCTTCTCCCGAACCATTGCCTCGCTGACAGGCGCAGGCGAATCATCACCATGACGATTTTCGGTATTGGCCCGGCGCAAGACCCAGGTCACCAGGACCACGATCAACGCCAGTACCACGGCCATGACGGCCAACATATGTTCTTGTATCCAGGACACGGTCTTTTTTGCCTTGTTAACTGCACCGGCCATCTTGCCCTGCTCGGGCTCGGGAGGCACGGAAATCGCTCCTGCCACCGCGGCAGAAGAAGCGGCGCCAGAAGCGCCAGATTGAGAAGATGGGTGGGTCGTCTCACTGCCGGACTGGCCCAGACCCAGCTCGTTAGCAGAGTCCAGAATCAAGTCTTTGGCCGCCTCGCCTTGGGACTGCAAGGCACGGCCCAGCGTCGAGACATTTTCTTCCAACTGCGAAACACGATCCCCGGTCTCACGTAATTCGTGCTGCAATTGCTGCTTGTCATCACGGGCTTGAGAACCGGCCGACAGAAGCAGACGATCCTGGCCTGCCCCATTTGCAGCGGATTCGCCACTCTCGGTCTGCATCCGACCTTGGGACGCATCGCCCTGATCGCCTCCAGCTTGCGCTGCCAAGCGCAACGCCTGGGCCTGATCCACGTAGAAACGGCGGGCCTGGGCATCGTTTATCGCCAACATGGCCGCCGCATCCGGAATCTGCAGAGTCTTGCCGGCCTTCAGACGATGCATGTTCTGATCGATGAAGGCATCGGGGTTGTGCTGCTGCACCGCCCGCATCCACTGGTAAGCGCTGACACCGGCCACGGCGTGGCGACGGGCCAAAGCATGCAAGGTATCGCCCGAGCGGACGCGCACCGCATTCGCGCCTTTCGTATCCGATGAGTTCGACGCAGCTGAAACCTGCACCGCCACAGGGGCCGGACGAGCCACCTGATCCTGGGCCACCGGCCGGACAGTCAGTGGGGCGGGAGCCAGAACACTGACCTGATGCAAGAACTGCCCGCTGTCGCTTTGAATCTGCAACAGCACATCCGCAACAGAACCCGAGAACATCTGCTCGGAGGACAGCCGGATACGTCGCACCTGCCCCTGCTCGTCACGCTCGATGAATGCTCTGAGAGACTCCAGATCAACGGGCGGTGTCAAGCCAGCCTGTTGCCAGGCCGACAACGGTGCGGGCGCCACTTTCAATGACAGACTTTCTTCGGGACTGATCTGGCGAATACCCACATCCAGCGTGAAAAGCTGATTGGGCGCGGACACCAGACGACTATGACCGAGCTCCAGCGCGCACACCGGCGCGGCCGCCAGCATCCCGGCCACAAGCAGGGCCGAACCCAGCGTACGTACAGGATGCAGACGGCCAGCCATGATCAGAGCTCGCCCAGGGCAATACGCAACATGCGGCGCAATGGCTCGGCAGCACCCCACAGCAACTGGTCGCCCACCGTGAAAGCGCTCAAGTACTCGGGGCCCATGTTCAGCTTGCGCAGACGACCTACTGGAATGTCCAGCGTGCCAGTCACGGCAACCGGCGTCAGCGCTTCTATCGTGGCCTGACGCTCGTTGGGCACGACCTTGGCCCACTTGGAGCCCTCCGCCAGGATGTCCGTGATCTCGTCCAGCGGCACATCACGGGTCAGTTTGATGGTCAGTGCCTGACTGTGACAGCGCATGGCACCAATACGTACACACAGGCCGTCGATAGGAATGTGCTTGTCCTGTGCACCGCGGCCCAGGATCTTGTTGGTTTCCACGCCGCCCTTCCACTCTTCGCGCGTCATGCCGTTGCCCAGGTCGGAGTCGATCCAGGGAATCAGGCTGCCGCCCAGTGGAACACCAAAGTTTTTCTGAGGCAGATTGGGATCGCGCTGAGTCTGCAAGACACCGCGATCAATATCCAGAATGGCCGAAGCAGGATCGTCCAGCAAGCTGGCAACGGACTGGTTGATCAGGCCAAACTGTGTCAGCAGCTCACGCATGTGCTGAGCGCCACCGCCCGAGGCAGCCTGGTAGGTCATGCTGGTCATCCACTCAACCAGATTCTGGTTGAACAGCCCCCCCAGGCCCATCAACATGCAGCTGACCGTACAGTTGCCGCCAATAAACTGCTTGCCACCTTTGGCCAGCGCCGCGTCAATAACAGGACGGTTGATGGGGTCCAGCACGATCACGGAGTTTTCATCCATGCGCAGCGTGCTGGCCGCGTCAATCCACAAACCGTTCCAGCCGGCGGCACGCAGCTTGGGGTAGATCTGGCTTGTGTAATCTCCACCTTGGGCGGTCACAATAATGGGCAGCTTTTTCAAAGCGTCAATATCGTGAGCATCCTGCAATGGGCCAGCGCCATCAGCCCACGAGGGAGCTGCGCCGCCAGCATTGCTAGTCGAGAAAAACACCGGCTGAAAAAGGGAAAAATCACCTTCGTCGCGCATGCGCTGCATGAGCACGGAGCCCACCATCCCACGCCAGCCGACCAAACCTACCGCTTGAGTCATGGTAATACCACCTGGATATATAAAAAAATAAAACGATAAAAGATACTATCGCAAAGCCTTGAGCACTGCATCCCCCATCGCGCTGGTGCTCAGCAATTGACAACCGTCTTCGTAGATGTCGCCGGTACGCAGGCCCTGCTCCAGCACGCTGGCAACCGCCGCCTCAATGCGTTTGGCCTGATCTTCTGCATTGAGCGAATAGCGCAGCAACATGGCGGCAGACAAAATGGTGGCCAGGGGATTGGCTTTGTTCTGGCCGGCAATATCGGGGGCCGAGCCATGGCTGGGTTCGTACAAGCCTTGCTGGGAGGCATTCAGAGAAGCCGAGGGCAACATACCGATCGAGCCCGTAAGCATGGCGGCTTCATCCGATAGGATATCGCCAAACAGGTTGCCTGTGACAATCACGTCGAATTCTTTTGGCGCACGCACCAATTGCATGGCAGCGTTGTCCACGTACATGTGGCTCAATTCGACGTCCGGATACTCACGGGCCACATCAATCATGATGTCGCGCCAGAACTGGGATGTTTCCAGCACATTGGACTTGTCCACGCTGCACAAACGTTTCTGCCGTTTTTGTGCGGCCTGGAAACCCACGTGGGCAATACGGCGCACTTCGCTTTCGGCGTAGTGCATGGTGTCGAAACCCTGACGCTCGCCTGCGAAGTTACCCTCTTCCACGGTACGCAAGCCACGCGGCTGGCCGAAGTAGATATCGCCCGTCAGTTCACGCACGATCAGGATATCCAGACCCGACACGACTTCTGGTTTCAAGGTGGAAGCGTTGGCCAGTTGCGGGTACAGGATGGCGGGACGCAGATTGGCGAACAGGCCCATCGCACGACGCAGGCCCAAAATGGCCTGTTCGGGGCGCAGGTGGCGCTCCAGCGAGTCATATTTCCAGTCACCCACGGCACCGAACAGCACGGCGTCGGAGCGTTGAGCCAGGCTCAAGGTTTCGGGTGGCAAGGGGTGACCGTGCAAATCGTAAGCGGCGCCGCCCACCGGGGCCACGGTCATCTCCAGATCCAGGCCCAGAGCGCCCAGCACACGCTGAGCCTGTTCGGTAATCTCGGGACCGATGCCGTCACCGGGCAATACTGCAATTTTATGAGTCATGATCAATGGGACGTAAAAATGAGAGAGTGGGAGGGAAAGGTTCCGGCTCGATCGCCGGAACATCCCAACAAAATCCTAGCGGGACGATCTTGCGCCTGGCATCAGGCCCCTGGCTGGCCCACCAGCCAGGGATGACGGGCCAAACGCTCGGCCTCGTACTGACGGATCATGTCCGCCTTTTGCAAAGTCAGGCCGATTTCATCCAGTCCATTCAAGAGGCTGTGCTTGCGCGAAGCATCAATGGTGAACGGCAGCTCACGACCTTCGGGCGTAATGACGCACTGTTCAGCCAGGTCAATACGCAATTTGTAGCCAGGAAAGGCTTTGACCTCATCGAACAGACGGGCCACATCCAGCTCGTTCAATACAATGGGCAACAGCCCATTCTTGAAGCTGTTGTTAAAGAAAATATCGGCAAAGGACGGCGCGATAATGGCGCGAAAGCCATATTGCATCAGGGCCCAGGGGGCATGTTCGCGACTGGAGCCACAACCGAAATTCTTGCGGGCCAGCAGCACGGAGGCGCCCTGGTAACGGTCCTGGTTCAACACAAAATCCGGGTTCAGCGGACGGCGGGAATTGTCCATGCCAGGCTCGCCGTGGTCCAGATAACGCAGCTCATCAAACAGATTGGGGCCAAAGCCGGTGCGCTTGATGGATTTGAGGAACTGCTTGGGGATGATCAGGTCCGTATCCACGTTTTCCCGATCCAAGGGAGCGACCAGACCGTCATGAGTAGTAAATGCTTGCATGGTGTGGATTTCCTCAGTTGAACGAACGCACGTCGACAAAATGGCCCGCAATGGCGGCCGCTGCGGCCATGGCCGGGCTGACCAGATGGGTTCGTCCACCCTGCCCCTGACGTCCTTCAAAGTTACGGTTGGAGGTTGAGGCACAGCGTTCGCCCGGCTCCAGGCGGTCGGCGTTCATGGCCAAACACATGGAGCAGCCTGGTTCGCGCCACTCAAAACCGGCATTCAGAAAAATCTTGTCCAGCCCTTCCTGCTCAGCCTGACGCTTGACCAGGCCAGAGCCGGGGACGATCATGGCCTGCTTCACATTGGAAGCCACTTTGCGCCCTTTGGCCACGGCGGCTGCGGCGCGCAAATCTTCAATGCGGGCGTTGGTACAGGAGCCGATAAACACGCGATCGATACGGATATCAGTCAGGGGCATATTGGGCGTCAGGCCCATGTACTCCAGGGCACGCTCCATACCATTACGGGTGACTTCATCTTTTTCTTTATCGGGGTCCGGCACCCGGCTGTCGATGGGCAGTACCATTTCAGGCGAGGTTCCCCAGGTCAGCTGAGGGGTAATCTGACTGGCATCAATCTGAACCACGCGATCAAACTGCGCCCCTTGGTCAGTATGCAAGGTTTTCCAGTACGCAACGGCCTGATCCCACAACGCGCCTTTGGGCGAATAAGGTCGACCACGCAGGTACTCAATGGTTTGCTCATCGACGGCAACCATCCCTGAACGAGCCCCGGCCTCAATCGCCATATTGCACACGGTCATGCGTCCTTCCATGGACAGGGCACGAATGGCCGAGCCACCGAACTCAATGGCGTAGCCCGTTCCCCCGGCAGTGCCGATCTGCCCAATGACATACAGGATCAGGTCTTTGGCCGTGCAGCCAAAGGGCAGCTTGCCATCCACCTGAATCAGCATGCTTTTGCTTTTTTTCATCAGCAAGGTCTGGGTGGCCAGCGTATGCTCAACTTCAGAGGTGCCAATACCGAAGGCCAGAGCGCCCACGGCACCGTGCGTACTGGTGTGAGAGTCGCCACACACCACCGTCATGCCGGGCAAGGTAGCCCCCTGCTCAGGACCGACAATATGCACAATGCCCTGACGCACATCATTCATGCGAAATTCGGTAATGCCAAACTCTTCGCAGTTGGCGTCCAGGGTATCGACCTGCAAACGCGAAATGGGATCTTCAATGCCATTCTGACGCGAGGTGGTGGGGACGTTATGATCTGCCACCGCCAGATTGGCACTGACGCGCCAAGGCTTGCGTCCGGCCAGAGTCAGACCCTCGAAGGCTTGCGGGCTGGTCACTTCATGCAGCAAGTGGCGATCAATGTAGATCAAACAGGTGCCATCCGTGTCCTGATGTACGACGTGTTCGTCGAACAACTTATCGTATAAGGTTTTTGCCATTGCACTCTCGCGATTCAGTTGTGATTGCGTCCCGCAGCACACGGGGCGCACTAAAATTTGCACTTATTATGACAGGCGCAGTAACTGGGACAAGACCAATCACCATCCTAGTATTGAAACTACCACGATAGGACGCTTTCCCCGAATCCAAGGCAGACACTCAAGCCATATTCTGCTTCGCGCAGTCAACTCCCGTGATTCACAGCCAGGGCTTGGCTAAAGAGTGATAAGCACCACTCGCCTCCCCGACTAAACGCTGTCACGCTAGGCCTCATTCAGACCAAACTGGCGCTGGACAAAAGCAGCCTGGGCAAAGTGTTGGTCGAGCGGGTGTACTGACACACTTCACCAATCAAGGACGGCTCTTTCTGTCTGGACATGCATGCCACCTCGCTGGGCAACCCGGGTGTGGCGAACGCCAAGCATGGGCAAGTAAACCGCGTTCCATAAAAAAACCCAAACCGGCACCGGTTTGGGTTGTGGTCCGAACGCGGTCACCCCGTCACGGCTTGGCCGCCTGCTGATACAAGGGCATGACCCGCTCCGAGATCGCCTGCAAATCTGCAATGCGAGTTGAGGACGCCGGGTGAGTCGACAAGAACTCGGGCTGGGCTCGGCTCTGCTCCAAAGACCCCATTTTCTGCCATAGCGTCACGGCAGCCCGTGGGTCATACCCTGCACGAGCTGCCAATTCAACACCGATCAAGTCTGCCTCGGATTCATGCGTGCGACTATTGGGCAATTCGAACATCACTTCACTCAGCGTGCCGCCCAGATCATTGACCGCTTGTACCCCTGTCAGGGCGGACAAGACTGTCAGCCCCAAGGAAGTCGCCATTTTCTGGGACACCTGCTCGCGTGAGTGCTCTCGCAAAGCGTGCGCGATTTCATGACCGATCACCGCTGCCAATTCAGCGTCGCTAGGGGCGATGCGCTTGAGCAAACCACTGTAGACCGCAATCTTGCCTCCGGGCATGCACCAGGCATTGACCTCGTCCGCATTGATGACATGCACCTCCCAGTTCCAGGCAGGAGCATCGGCACGGAACGCGCCAACCTGTCCAATCAAACGTTGAGCGATCGCTTTCACCCGCTGAGTCTGGGCAGCGTCCGTATCCAGCGCCTTTTGCTGGCGTGCTTGCGACAGGACCTGCGCATAGTTCTGGGCGGCAGCCTGATTCAGCTCGGCCTCAGAGACCAGATTGGAGATGAACTGTTTGCGTTCGACCCCCACTGCCCCGCTTTGCGTGGTCTGGACCGACGCACAACCCGCGCTAGCCAGTATCAAACCGACCGCCAAGACGCGTTTTCCGTTCACAATACCTTTCATGATCAGCTCCTGCAAACCAACCTGACTAGAAAATGACGTGCCGGCCTCCGGCGCAAACCCTTACATCAGACTCCGCATTGCGAGCGGTGACGCAAGCAATGATCCATCAGCACAATGGCCAGCAAAGCCTCGGCAATCGGTGTGGCACGAATACCCACGCAGGGATCATGACGACCCAGGGTTTGAACCTCGACCGCTTCTCCGGCCCGATTAATGGAGGGGCGCAGGGTACGAATGCTGGCGGTCGGCTTGATCGCCAGCGAGACGGTAATGGCCTGCCCTGAAGAAATACCACCCAGCACGCCCCCGGCCTGATTTGTCTTGAATCCATCCGGGTACAGCGCATCACCATGCTCTGAACCTTTTTGGGTGATGCAATCAAATCCGGCCCCGATGGAGACACCTTTAACCGCATTCAAGCCCATCATGGCGTGAGCAATATCAGCGTCCAGACGGTCATAAATCGGCTCTCCCCAACCGGCAGGCACCCCTTCGGCCACCACTTCAATGCGGGCCCCAATGGACTCACCTTCTTTGCGCAGCTCGTCCATATAAGCTTCCAACTGCGGCACCACATCCAGATCGGGGGCATAGAAGGGATTTTGCTCGACCATGTCCCAGCTTTTGAACGGAATGGCGATGGGGCCCAGTTGGCTCATATAGCCGCGAATCTTGACGCCGACGTGTTCGGCCAGCCATTTCTTGGCAATCGCCCCCGCAGCCACAGTAGGCGCGGTCAAGCGAGCCGAAGAACGCCCCCCTCCACGCGGGTCACGGTTGTCGAACTTTTTCCAGTAGGTGTAATCGGCATGACCGGGACGGAAAGTATCGAGCAGATTGCCGTAATCTTTGCTGCGCGCATCGGAATTGCGAATCAGCAGACTAATGGGCGTGCCGGTTGTGCGGCCTTCGTAAATGCCGGACAGAATTTCCACCTGATCAGGTTCGCGGCGTTGGGTTACATGGCGCGATGTGCCTGGACGACGGCGATCCAGCTCAAACTGAATGTCCTGTTCAGACAGCTCCAGACCCGGAGGGCAGCCATCGATCACTGCGCCAATCGCTGGACCATGGGATTCGCCGTAATTCGTGACGCGGAAGCTTTTACCTAGAGTATTGCCGGACATAAAGAAAGTGAACGCAAAGAAATGGAAAATTAAAAGTCAGGCACGATTATGGCATTGTTCCCGAATCCGGACATGCCCTGGACCGCGCCCGGTCTTTTAGGAAGAACAACTGACGGCCAGTTCCGCACTGCCTTCAGGCGGCGGCATGGCATAGGCCTCAAAACCGGCCCGCTCGGTGTAAGGATCTCGCAGCAACATCAGCAAGGTGTCAATTTCGCTGGCATCGTCCTTGGCAGCCGCCTGAATGGCCTGCTCGGCCAAGTGGTTACGCAAGACATACAAGGGATTGACGCGATTCATGGCCTCGCGCTGCTCAGGCGTGACGGAGCCGTCCAGAGTCAGACGTTGGCTATAGGCTTGCCACCAGGCCCGAGCCTGATCTTCTGAGCCATCAAACAGGCTCAGAAAGGCCTCAGGGGCCTTGCTGGCTTGTGCCAGAGCACGGAAGGACAAGGTGAAATCCGCCCCGCTGTTATGCAGCAAACGCCACCAGTCATCGACCAGTTGGGCATCGTCCGCCCGCCAGGTACGCAGGCCGAACTTGGCCTGCAAGTTGGCGTGATAGCGATTCAGGAAACTGGCTTCGAACGTCTGTAAACGCTCTTTCACCACTTCCACATCCAGGCCCAGCACCATCAAGGCACTGGCCAGGCGATACAAGTTCCAATGCACAATCGCAGGCTGCGCATTCCAGGCATAACGGCCTTGATTGTCGCTGTGATTGCAGACGTGATTCACACGAAATCGGTCCATGAAGCCGTACGGGCCGTAATCAATGGTCAGGCCCAGGATGGACATATTGTCGGTATTCATGACTCCGTGGCAAAAGCCGACGGTTTGCCAGTCCGCCACCATCTCGGCACTGCGGCGCGTGACCTCCTGCAAGAAGCGGCAGACGCGCTCCTGCTCCGAATCGCCGTCCTGGCGCAGTTCGGGATAGAAATCGCGCAGCACATAGTCCAGCAGCTCACGCAAGCGCTCGGCGTCGTTCGCCCAATGCTCAAATGAGCCAAACCGCACAAAACTCGGGGCGACGCGGGTGACAATCGCGCCCGTTTCCACGCTTTCACGATAGACAGGCGTATCGGAAGTGACCAGCGCCAACGCGCGACTGGTGGCAATGCCCAGACCCGCCATCGCCTCACTGGCCAGATACTCACGCACACTGGAGCGCAGCACGGCACGACCGTCACCCATACGGGAATATGGCGTTTTGCCCGCGCCTTTCAATTGCAGCTCCTGAGGGCCTTCGGGCGTATCAATCTGTCCCAGCAGATGCGCCCGGCCATCACCAAGCTGCCCTGCCCACACACCGAACTGGTGCCCGCTATAGACGGCCGATACGGTCAGCCCCCCGGGCAAGGGAGACTGGCCACTGACGACATCGAGAAACTCTGGCTCGCCCAGGCGTGACACATCCAGACCCAGTTGCGCCGCCAGCGCCTGATTGACATGGAGCAAACGGGCATTTGCCAAAGGTTGCGGCGGCACTGCCGTATGGAAAGCCGACGGCAGATCGGCAAAATGATGACTGATGGTCAGACCATCGAACGCACTGGACATACGCCCCCCTCAGGCTGATTTGGCGGCTTTGGCAGCCTCGGCTTTTTCGGCTTTGCTGCGCTGCTTGGCCGCTTTTTTGGCAGGCCAGAGATAAAAAATGGCGCAGAAATAATAGATCAGGGACAAGACAATTTCTGCCACCGCCCAGGGTAAAACCTCTGCGACCGGATCGGACCAGGCACGCATGACCCCTTCTGCGAAATACAGAAGAATCATCATGGACGTCCATTGCAGCGTATATAAATTGCCCTTGAGCACGCTGCGCAACGGCAACACCAGAGGGATGACTTTCAGCGCCAGCCAGGAGCCGCCCGGTTTCAGGGGCGCAAAATGCAGCTCCCAAGCCAGACACAAAACAATCAAGGCGACCAAGGCCAGGGCCGCCACTCGATGAAGTATGGGGTTTAAAGGTTCATGCATGCTGTTATTATCACCTGAACCCTGTCGAAAAGCAGCGTCCGCCGCATCAAACCGCTATGAAAAACGACGAGAATCCTCCTATGCCCTCTGAGCAAGCTGAACCCACAGACTTGAACCCAGACACAACAGACCCTGCTGTCGGGCAGAAGCCCCCGCCACCCACTGCCAGACACCACTTTTTGAATGTGCTGCGCTTTGCGATCAAGCGGGTAGCAGAAAAAGATCTGATGAAGGTGGCCTCCAGCCTCACCTACACCACGATTTTGGCTATTGTGCCTTTATTGACCGTGGTGCTGGCCCTGTTCACGGCGTTCCCCCTGTTTCAGGAATTTGAACATGCCCTCGAAGGGTTTCTGACGCGCAATCTGATGCCCGAGGTGGTTTCAGAGAACGTCATGCTGTATCTGAACCAGTTCGCCGCCAAGGCCTCGGGTCTGACGGCAGTAGGCAGCTTGTTTTTGATCGTCACCTCCATCATGCTCATCATGACCATTGATGAGACGTTCAACAATATTTTTCAGGTCCATGTTCAACGTCCGCTGGGCCAGCGCCTGTTGGTGTACTGGGCCATTATTTCCCTAGGCCCGATTCTAACCGGTGCCAGCTTGTGGGCAACCACCATTCTGGCGCGCGAGTCCATGGGGTATATCGGGGACTTGTCCGGTATTGTGTCTTTCGCCCTGGCCTACGTGCCCTTTTTGTTCACGGCGCTGGGGCTGACTGCACTGTTCATGTACGTACCCAACCGGCGCGTATGGTGGCGCGATGCGCTGATCGGCGGGGTCGTGACAGCGGCCTTGCTGGAGCTGATGAAAGCCGGCTTCGCCTTTTATCTGACCCGCTTTCCCACCTATACGATTATTTACGGCGCCTTTGCGATCTTGCCGATCTTCTTGCTGTGGATCTATATCTCCTGGCTGATCGTCCTGCTCGGAGCTTCCATGGTCGCCATCTTGCCCGACTGGCGAGGCCGCAACTGGGTCAAAACAAATGTGCCCGGCATCGCCTTTACCGACGCCGTCAATCTGCTCCATCAATTCTGGCTGAACCGCCAGAACCCGGAAGGCCTAAGCGTCAGAGAGCTCAGCCACACACTGGAACGAGACCCCGACGAGCTCTACAACGTTTTATGCCAGCTCAAGTCCATGGGCCTGATTGCCGATACCCAACTGAACAATGACGAGCAATGGGTATTGAGCTGCGATCTGCGGCTGGTCAGTCTGAATCAACTTATCACCGCATTTTTGCTGGACCGCGCCCATACACACGAGGGTCCGCTAGAATATGTATTCAACTACCTTTCTCAGTTTTTCGATCAGCGACTCTCTAATCTGGAAGCACTGTTCGAGTCGCCGCAAGGCATTCTGACAGAGCAACCAGCCATACCAAACGCCGATCCCGGTCAGGAGACCCAGTATGCTAAAAGTCAGTGAAATCCTGCGTGTCAAAGGAGACACGCTTTATACAGGCACCCCCGAAATGACCGTCGAAAAAGCGGTGCAGAGCATGAGCGAGCTCGATATTGGTTCGCTGGTGATCATGGAGCACGGTCAGTTGGTGGGTATGTTGACCTTTCGCGAGATCATTCGCCACTGGCACGCCCATGGCAATAAGGCCCCAGGCTTTACCGTACGCAGCATCATGGATGACGCCCCCGTCAGCGTGACCCCCAATACCAGTGCCGACGAAGTCCAGCGCCTGATGCTGAACAACCACGCACGCTACATGCCCGTCATGGATGGCCCGGTGCTGATGGGTGTGATTTCCTTCTTTGACATGGCGCGCGCCATTGTTCACGCTCAGCAGTTCGAGAACAATATGCTCAAGGCGTATATCCGCGACTGGCCGACCGATTCCGAGGCTGCCAGCGCATCCTGATCCATCCGATCCGGGCCCGTTTTACTGGCGACTCTGCAATTGCTCCCAGGCCTGCGCAAGCAGGCCTGGATCGTTTTTGGACAGCCACGTGTGGTCCGACAAGGTACGGCGCCACTGACGTGCGCCTTTTTTGCCATGCGGCCAGCCGAGCATGCTTTTGATCACGATACGCAAGGGCACACCGACTTGAACATGATGCCGGGCGTAATCAATCATGCGCTCGACCACGGTGTTTTCGTCCATCAGGGGATGTTCGGGCCACAAACGACGATGTATCTCACTTAAGACGGCGGGCGTATGCCAGGCCGCCCGCCCCAGCATCACCCCATCGAACTGCTCTTGCAAGGCCACCGCCTGATCAGGCTCCTGGATGCCTCCGTTCAAGATAAACAAGGCCAGGGGAAAGTCTTTTTTCAATTGCAGCGCCATGTCGTAGCGCAACGGTGGAATTTCCCGATTATCTTTGGGCGATAGACCTTTCAATACCGCATTGCGGGCATGCACGGTAAAGACACGGCAGCCGGCTTCAAACAAAATCCCGACAAAGTCGCGTACAAAATCGTAGGACTCGTTGTAATCCAGACCCAGCCGGTGCTTAACGGTAACAGGCACCGATACCGCATCTTGCATCGCTTTGACGCAATCGGCCACCAGGCGCGGCTCGCTCATCAAACAGGCACCAAAAGCCCCTTTCTGGACTCGCTCCGACGGACAGCCACAATTCAGATTGATTTCGTCGTAACCCCACTTCTCACCGGCCAGGGCGCTGGTGACCAGGGCGTCCCGGTCACTGCCACCCAATTGCAGGGCAACTGGATGCTCCGCCTGATCAAAGTCCAGATGGCGCACCTGATCGCCATGAGTCAAGGCGCCGGTCGTGATCATCTCCGTAAACAGCAAAGCGCGTGGCGCTAACAGACGATGAAAAAAGCGGCTGTGGCGATCGGTCACGTCAATCATGGGCGCCACACTCAAACGCCACATCTGGCTGTCCGGCATCACAAAATTAGTCATAAGCAAGGGAACAGATGGCCTGACTTCAGGCCTGATACGAAGAAGAAACGTTCATTTTAATGGTTTCAGACCGGCACAGGATGAAGATAAAGCGCGGTAAATTGTCGCAAGACTCCAAAAAGGCGGCGCACTGGTCTAAAATCGGCCGTTTGACATACTTGCGCGCCCGATAGTGCGCCAACAACCGGACCCTCACTGAAAGCATGGCTGTTTTTACTTCTGTCAGCGAACTTGACGCCCGCGAACTGCTGGAACACTACACAATTGGCGAGTTTGTTTCCTTACGCGGCATTACCGCCGGCATTGAAAACACCAATTACTTTCTGAGCACCACCCAGGGTGAGTATGTTCTGACCTTGTTTGAAGTTCTGACCCAGGAACAACTGCCTTTTTACATCGAACTCATGCACCACCTGGCCGCCAAAGGTGTGCCGGTGCCCCAGCCCATGACCCGCCTCGACGGCAAACGCATTTGCGTCATGCACGGCAAGCCCTGTTCGATCGTCACGCGCCTGCGGGGAGGCTACGAGCCCGAGCCCACCGTTGAGCACTGTCGCCAGATCGCCCGCACCCAGGCCCAGGCCCACCTGGCGGCTCAGGATTTCCCGCTGGAGCAACCCAATCTGCGGGGGCTGAGCTGGTGGAAAACCACCGTGCCGCAGGTGCTGCCTTTTCTGGACGACAGCCAGGCTGAGCTGATCCTGGCCGTCCTGCAGGAGCAGGCTGAATTTGCCGACAGCGACACCTACCGCTCCTTGCCCAAGGGGCCGGCCCACTGCGATCTGTTTCGCGACAATGTATTGTTTGCGGGTACATCGGACGCTCCACAAATGGGTGGCATCATCGACTTTTACTTTGCCGGCTGCGATACCTGGTTGTTTGATGTGGCCGTCGCTGTCAATGACTGGTGTATCGATCGGCTCAGCGGAGCCCTGAATCAGGAAAAGACCCAGGCCTGGCTGCAGGCCTACGCGCAGGTGCGTCCTTTTACCGAAGCTGAGCATGCCGCCTGGCCTATACTGATCCAGGCTGCCGCACTGCGCTTCTGGATCTCGCGCCTGTACGACTTTTATCTGCCCCGCCCCGCTCAAACCCTCAAGCCGCACGATCCACGGCACTTTGAGCGCGTACTGCGCCAGCGTCGCGAACAGGCTGTGCCGACGCTTCCTCGATAAACACGGATACTGATATGCAAGCTGCCAAACTTCCCTTTCTCTACGGGTGGTACTGGATTCAGGAAGGGTTGCGTTTGTTCAAGCTGCAACCGGCCGCCCTGTTTTTCTGGAGTTTGATTACTTCCATCCTGATCAACCTGAGCAATATCTTTCCCATCTTCGGGCAGATGGTGCTGATCGTGCTGGTCCCCACCATGACCTTCATTATCCAGAATGCCTGCCGCCGCATTGATGCCGGGGAAGTGATGCGTCTGGGCATGTGGACCGAACCCTTAAAGCCGGTGCCCGTGCGCAACCGACTCATCAAGCTGGGCTTTATTTACCTGTTGGCCTGTCTGGCCGTGGGTTTTATTGCGACCTTCCCCTTTGTCAGTGAATTGTCGCAGTTGATGGATAACCGCGAGGCCAGCCCTGAAGCCATCATGGCGGCGTTTCGCAAACCTATCTTCCTGTTCTTTATCCTGTACCTGGGTTTATCGGCCTTGTTCTGGCACGCTCCTGCCCTGGTAGGCTGGCACGCCATCCCGGTCAAGCAAGCCCTGTTTTTTTCCATGGTAGCTTGCTGGCGTAACAAAGCCGCCTTTCTGCTCTACGGCCTGTGCTGGGCTGCCGCCTTCTTCACCATCCAGACACTGGGCGAGCTGCTGCTGGGTGCCGGTTTAAGCCCGGGCACAGCCACTTTGGTGCTGACACCTATCAATCTGGCAATGGCGGCTATCCTGTACGCCAGCTTTTACCCGGCTTACCGCAGCGTGTTTGGTGACTCAATCCGCGACCAACACCGCATCTAAGGTCGATTCATCCATACCCCGCCCCCTGACCGCCGCAGCTGTTGCATAGCAGCGGCCCAGGGGGCAAATTGTTCTGGCCTTGACAGTGAGCCGGCTGGAGCCTCCAACACCGATCTGGCCCGCATGAGCCAGCACACCCTCCCAGGCGATACCGAAGGACAGAATCTTAAGGGTTGATCGCGATCGTCCAGAAAGCAAATATCCAAGGGCTGGGTCATTCCCCATAGATGCACCGCAAAGCAGGGGCGCAGCCAGACCGCCGCCACACAGCCATTCGTCTGTGGTAGCGCTTTCAAACCTCGCCAACGCGTCCAAAAAGTGCGGGCTTCCAGCAAATAAATAGACTGCAGCATTGCGCCCGGAAGGCTCGTCATCCTGCCCCTCCTGCCAACCAGGGCCCGAGCAGACTCATGGCGATCACCAGAAATGTGCAGGGAAAAATGCACACCACTAAAGGGGCCAATAAGTACACCGGTAGCTTGAGCGCTCGTTGCTCGGCCTCAAGCTGCAGATGGGCGCGCAGCTTTTCCGCCTGCGATCGCAGCAACAAGGCCAGAGACAGGCCTGTGTCTTGCGCCAGTTCCAAAGACAAGGCCAACTCCTCCAGCTCCACCACTCTGAATGTCGAGGCAATCTTGCGCATGGCCTGGGGCAAACGTCTGCCTGCCCGAAGCTCTCCCTGCACCTTGTGCAAACTGATCGACAAACTGCCCTGCGGGGTGGCCTCCAAGGCACGTGCCCAGGCTTGTTGCAAGCCCAGACCCGACTCTACCGCCAGCACCAACAAATCCAGGAAAAACGGCAGATCCCGTCGGCAGCGAACATGATGTCGGCGCTGAAGCGCTCTACCTCGTGAGGCTGCCTGCAGCACACTCAGCAGCAAACCGGCCGCAGCCATTCCCAGAATATCCATCAGGGCGCCACCCCAACTCACGTACCAGGCCCCTATCACGGTCACCAGCAAAATGAGTATGGCCACTCGCTGACCCAGGTAAGCTTGCATCTGACGGGTATAGGCTCCCCACGATCGCTCCGACCACTCATGTACAAAGGGCAGGGACAAACACAGGCTCACCCCCTGGGCAAACGGGGCTTGCCAGGCCTGCCATGCAGCCTGCCCCAAACTGCTTCCCCCTTGCAGAAAAAACAGGTAGCGCTTGCGCCAGGCCCATAAACAACCCATTACCAACAGGACCGCACTTGCAGCAGACAACAGCCAGATCAGGGAAAGTGTCATTCCCCGTCTCCTTGCAAGATCCTATGCATCCACCAAAGCCCAACAAGCAACATGGCGCCGATGATGGCACTTACCCAAAGACCGATGATATTGAACCAGGCTTGCCTGAATGCATGGGAATCCAACATGTACAAGGCACCAGCCACAAAAGCTGGCAGACAAAACATGATTCGCGCTTGCAAGCGCGCCTGGGCAGTCAGCGCAAGGATTTTGTCCTCGATGTTCACGCGTGCCCGAATCGTCTGGGCCAGTATCTTCAGACGCTCGCCCAAACCTGCGCCCGTGCTTTGCCCCATTTGCAGTGCGCTGGTCACCATCGCGAGCTCGGACACCGGGACGCGCAGCAAGAGATTTCCATAGGACTCCCGAGGACTTAAACCTACCCGCTGCTGGCGCAAGAGCAAGCGTAGCTCTGGCCCCAACGGGGCCGGCAAAGACTGCGACAGTTGCTGCATGGCAGCTTGCAAGGCCAGTCCTGCCTGCAAGCTCAAGGCCAATGACAAGACAAAATCCGGCAACTGCCGTCGAAGCAGCTCCAGCCGTCTTCGTTCCATCCAACGCAACACCACCAATGGTGTCGCCGCAACAAACACTGTTACAGCGACTGCCAGCCAGAACGACTGAATCAGCCACCACGCCAGCAATAGGCTCACGGGCAAGAGTCCCCAGGCCAGGCCCCCAAGATAGTGACTGCGCACAAAAACAAAATGTGACTGCAAACTACGTTCAGACTGTCCGAGCAACTGCTGTCTGTAATGCATGAGCAGCCGGTGCCCCAAACGCAAGCACACATAGGCCAGCAGGCCAGCGCCACAAACTGCCAGCAAGATACTCAAAAGCCTCATGCTTGCTCCCCTGACTGAAAGAGATGTTCGGACCTGAGGCCACTGGCTGCAAAGCCCAGTTCGGGGCGATAGCAGTACAAGGTCTGTAACTGGATACGCTGCGCCTCGATGCCGGTAAGCTCCACAATTTCATGAACCAGGCGCCTGCCATCGGGCAAGCGGCTCAGTTGCACGATAATATGCAAGGCCCGGGCGATATGTTCACGCACCACCTGCAAGGGCAAGTCCAGACCAGCCATCAACACCATGCCTTCCAGACGCGACAAGGCATCCCGAGGCGTGTTCGCGTGCAAGGTTCCCATTGAGCCTTCATGCCCGGTATTCATGGCTGACAACATGTCGAAGGCCTCCGCTCCACGGCACTCCCCCACCACGATCCGGTCAGGCCTCATCCGCAAGGCCTGGCGTAGCAAACTTCGTATATCTACCTGTCCCTGACCCTCTGCATTGGCGGGGCGGGCTTCCAGCGCAACCCAATTGCTATGCTGCAGCTGCAGCTCGGCCGCATCCTCCAGCGTCACCAGGCGCTCACCCTCATCAATACAGGTACTGAGAACATTGAGCAGTGTGGTCTTACCGGTCCCTGTTCCACCGGACACCAGAATATTGCAACGCCGTTGCACTGCCTGCCGCAGAAATGCGCCCATCTCTGAAGACAGACTACCCATCTGCAACAAATCCTCCAGACCGAGGCGGCGCTTGGGAAATTTGCGTATGGTCACGCAGGTTCCCTTGACGGCGATGGGCGACAGGACCGCATGGAAACGGGACCCATCTGCCAGTCGCCCATCCACGGCCGGAGAACTGATATCCAGGCGTCGTCCCAGCGGCGCCAGAATTCGGTCGATGACGGCGCGCAAGGCTGCATCGCTACTGAACACCATGGGATGGGCCTGCAGCCGTCCGGCCTTTTCCACAAACACCCGGTCATAACGATTGACCATAATCTCCGAAACAGCCGGGTCAGCCAGCAAAGGCTCCAAGGGCCCCAGACCCACCGCCTCCGCGCATACACTGGCCTGCAATCGGGCCTGCTCATGGGGCGGTAGCGCACATTGCGTCTGAATCAGACGGCCCAGACAATCAAACGCCTCCTGTTCAAGCTGCTTGTCCGTTACGCGAGACAGATCGCGACGCTCCAGGTCCAAGGCCGATAACAAAGCCTGGTGCAAGCGCTGCTGCTCTTGCCTGAACAGCTCGCTGTTTGATAAAAGTGGCGCCCCCTGCCCCTGCACATGTTCAATCTGCTCCTTAGCGGATGTCTGATCCGCTTTGGACGGAGCAGACACTGCTACAGGTATGGAAGCAGCAGTTGCTACGGCCATCGCCGACACCCGCGTTTCTGGCTCAGTCATGGGGGGCGCAGAGCCAGGTCGTGGTGGCGACCCCAAGCCAGCAATGCGCAGTTTGAACCCCCCGGCAGTGAGCACGTCACCGACACGCAACGGCCCATCGTCGTACACCCTTTTGCCGTTGAGCTGCACCCCTGTCAAGGAGCCATGATCCTGGATATACACCGCTCCCGCCCGATTCAGCAGGCTGGCATGCTGACGCGCGATACGCCAGGAGGGCAGGACTACGTCACAGGCCGGGTCGCGGCCTATGAGCGCTGGCAAACGAAGGGTGCAGGAACGAGTTGTCCCCAACTCCGACTCAAGTTCAAGGTTCAACACGAAACACCTCGCTCTGTGGCTCTACCCATTGCGACCATCGACCTTGGCGGCTCCCCTCGGACAGGGCACGAACAGGCGTATTCAACCGCGGTGCATCAGGGAAGCCCTGCTCCAGCCACTGAGCGGCATTCGCCTGCCGGGCCAGCAAATCAGGATGTTCGGCCGCCACCAAAGTGGGGGTCACAAATACCGCCAGCTCTGTTTCCTGCCGGGCAAACCGTTCAGAACGAAACAGGGCTCCCAATACCGGCAGACTAGCCAGTCCCGGCAAGCGATCCATATGCATAGACTCTTCCCGCGATATGAACCCGGCCAAGACCAGTGTTTGACCCGAACGTACGTTGAACTCGGTCGACGCCCGCCGGGTTTTCAAGGATGGCCCGGCAGGCTGGGACAGACTGGCATCCACGGAACTGACTTCAACCTCGATCTGTGATCGGACCAGCCCCCCTCGCTCGACGCGCGGAACGATGCGCAGCGATACGCCGTAGGGCTTGAAGCTGGTCCTGCTGTTTCCTTTGTCGTCGGTGGTGGTATAAGGCAGCTCGCCCCCTGCCAGAAATTCGGCCTGTGAACCGCTGCGCGCCAAAAGCTGCGGTTGGGCCAGCACCAACGCGTGCCCCTCCTGCGCCATGGCCTGGACGCGTGCGGACATCAAGGCCCCGACGCCAAAAAAGGCGGCCCCCTGACTGGCAGGAAAAGCCAAGGGCAGCACCGCTTCGCCAGGACGATCCAAAAACTGATGCGTCGCTGCGTCCCAGGCACCGCCCATGCTCAAGCCCCCTTGGGACTGCCCCTGCCAGCGTACGCCCAATTCGCGCAAACTGTTGCGCGGCACCTCGACCACCTGCACATCAAGCAAAACCATGGGCTCCCAACCATCTTGCTGCGTGAAATCCAATAATTGGGGATGCTCCTGGCTCAAGGCCTGAATACGCTGCTTGTCCTGATCACTCAGTCCCTCTCCTTCCAGCACCAGCTTGCCGCCTAGTTCACTGATGCGAAGCTCTGGAATACGCTCCAACAAACTTCGTAACTCCGCCAAAGTCTGCCTGTGATTTTCGGGTAGCACCTCAATCTGATAAGACTGGCTTTTTCCTGCCAGAGACCAGACCTGCACTACCGTGCTGCCCGTCTTGCGTGCGAACAGAATCAGCTCACCGGACTCGGTCGTGACCGCATGGACAATATCGCCATCTCCTACCGCCACCCGCTCAACCTGCGTATCAGGCAGCACCATCAGCTCACCGACTTGCAGCCCCAGATCCCGAGCTGCACTTTGCACGCTGACGAGCAGCAAGGCGGCAACAAGCATTCCCAACACCAAGCGCCTAGACCCCGATCGATTCATGCTCATGGCTGCGGTCCCAATGAAAAGCTGTCAGGCATATCAAGCCAGCCCAGACGCTCTGCTTCTGCCTGAACCTGCTGCCCTCCCGGCCTGTTGCCATACAGCACCTGCACGGGCGGCCTGGCCACCACACTCTGTCCCAGCCCCAAAATATCAGCCAGCTCTCCCCGGACTGCCGCCTGATGGGGAGTGTGGTCCTCGGGGTTACGCAACAAAGCACTGATACGCCCATGCTGCCTGGCCGCCAGCAACTTCAAGGCATCGTCGGGGCCAACATCCAGCGTCAAGGTGTTGTAGACATCCTTATCCGTGCGCATCGTTGCAGAAGCCTCACCCGACTTTTGCCCAGTCGCCAGAACCAGTACCGACTGCAGCAAAGGAGCCGTCACCCGCCTTTGTCTGTCCTCGAAACTGACATAGATATCAATCAAGTCTCCTGGCCGGATCAGGCCCGACACCGAGCTGATCGCATCGACCGGCACCGTCAAGGCACGCCTGCCGGATAAGAGCTGCTGAGAGAAAGGGCCGCTGGCCTCCTGCACATGCGCATTGCTAATCAGATCACCTGCCCGTAATGGCTGGCTGAGCACCCGTCCCAACAAGTTCTCAAACTGTGCTGCGTCCCAGCTATCGCTGGGCACCAAGTCGGCAGGAAAGGCTCGCGCCGCCAGATGCTCCGCTTGCAGCACCGTTCCCGCAGGCAGGCTGGAGGCCGCTACCACCCTGTCCAGATGGGCACGCTGCGCAGCCTGTCGCAAAGCCTGCTCCTGCCGCTCCAGGTAACGGCTGCTGGCCCCCGCCGCCATCAGGCCAGCCAATAAAGCCAGGAGGCCAAAGCCGACGCTGGGATGACGGCATAGCCAAAGAAATTTTGCCCGAATCATGACGCCTCCTTCTCACAGGCACGGCAGATCACGAGCAAATAGGCTTGCTGCTCGTGTTCCAGCTCCATTACATCTAGTTCGGCGGGACCTCTTCGCCAGTAACGTCCATCCGTTTCCGCACCCCACTTGTTGCGGCGCAACTCCGCTTGCCAGCCTGGCTCAGCCAGCAGCAGCCAGCTTTGCGCCTCTCCCGGTTGTTCGTGTTGCCACAAAACGGTGCCAGCTACGGGTGCTACTGCCTGAATATATGAGGGAACAACCGTCTGAGCCGGCTCGGAAACACTTAACAAGCCTGACAGAGTGGGTGCCGCTATATCCTCCACCCACAGCACACAGTTTCTGCCATCACGAGCGCGCAGAATGACCCACTGCGCTTGCAGGCGGATTGCGCCATAGTGGCTACCGCAGAACGGCTCAAGACTGTCTGACAAGACGTGTGCCTCCAGATCGGCTGTCAGTCCCCAGCTCTGTATGGGCCCAAGTGCGGTCTGCGTGATCTGCCCTTGATCCCAATGAATCCTTGCATCCGGAACAGGGCCAGACACGGTCTGTGTTTTGACAGGCAGGGGGCTCAGCGTCCACAAAAGTAATAAAAACAAGGCATATACCCGTCTCATGCTCACTCCCTGCCTCGGTGATCGGGTGAAAAATCCTGCCAGGGTCCCAACCAGTCCAGGTCAACGTCTGCCCGCCCCCACGCGGCATCCAAGGGACCCGCGGCCCGTATTGTGTCCTGCGCCGCTCGCCTGCTCGATTCCATCGCCTGTGCCCAGGCCGTTCTGCTGCTTTCAAGCCGCCGTCGCGCTTCTTGTGTGGAGGCCGCCTGCCCCGCAGCAGCCCACAAGAGAGACTGCCGTTGGAGTTGTGTTAGGCGGGTCAAGGAACGCAGCCACTGTGGCCACGGAAGGGAAAATCGTGACTCCACCGCCCAGAAACCATCTGACAGGCTCAAAAGCTCCTGCTGCAAAGACGGCGCGGGCGATGTAGGGAGCTCCAGAAAACCGGCAGTCACCGTGCTGGGACTCGGAGAAGAGCTCAGAGAAACCGGCGCTCCTTGGGCGTCATGCAGGAACAGGCTCAGATGCGTGGCTTGCTGCATCTGCTGCAAGCGGTACTGTTGCTGCATCAGCCAACGCCCTGCCATCACCATCAGGGCCAGCACCATGCCCAGCAAGCAGGCCTCCAGTAACGCCATCCCTTGTTGCCGCTCGCTCATGATCGCCGCCTCCCTGCGTCCTTTAGTCGCGCCTGCCAGAAAGGCATAAACAGGCTGGGCTTTGGGCCTGCCCCAGCATCTGTGCTACCCGGAGGCAAAGAGAAAAAAGACTGGGCGGCTGCCCGGGTATAAATGGTCTGCCCCAGATGACCACGAGCCTGCAAGGTCAATACCAGATCTGGCCCCTCATTCCGTCTGGAATCAGCCAGCGCATACCCCTTTACCCACGGACGTTGACTCCAGGGGCGGGCATCGCGCCGCGCCCAGGACTGCGCCACGGTATTGCTCTTAGCCGACAACAAGGAACTGTTACCCTGCTCCAGCGCCCACTTCCAAAAACTTTGTCCTGAAAAGTCCTGCGGCGCATCAATCCCGGACGCACCCGCTGGCGTCTGTAAGGCCCATGCCATGGCATATTCGCGAAAGTAACAGCCTATCCAACGATTGGAGCGCACCATATGCATGGACTGCGTATCGTTGGAATGCCAACGGCCCAGATGATCAAGCGCGGTGCGGCCAGCGCGACGCAATCGATGCTGCCACAAAGGACAACGCCGATCGACGCCAGGGTAGGAGCGGGCCTCGTAATCACGCGGAGCCAGAAAGCCGTACAAGGAGATCAGATGCCTCAGACCGCTATCCCATTGTCCTTGCCCTGACTGCAGCAGGAGGAACTGAGGCCAATCGTCCTGTTCGGTGTGCCAACGAATCACCTGCTCCGGCCAATCTGGCAGGCTGCCGTCCAGAGTGGCTTGAATAATGGCTTGTCGTCGTTGTGGCAAGCCCTGCACCAACTGTTCCTGAGCTTGCGCCAACACCTCATAAATCACATGTTGATGTGCTTGAAAAGCCTGCTGCAAAGCGTCCTGATTATCTCCGGCCGAACGTGCCCGGGTGTACGCCAGGCCATGCGCAGAACCAAACATCATCGCGACCAAGTGTGCAGGCGGATTGGCCCGACGCACCTGTCCGGACTGTGTTTGTGCTGCCCTGTCCCAGGTTGCCAGCGTCAGCAGGTGCCCGAGGGCAAGCTGATGTCCCAACTGCGCCCGATTGATATAGGCCAGTAGATTCAAGGTGCGCGCCTGTTCGGTTGCCGCCCCATAGGCCGCCGCATCCAGCACCAGGGACAAGCGTCCTTGTTGCTCCGCGATCTGGTTCACATGAAAGTAGCCGCCCCATGCAACAGAAAGGAGCGCCAGCGCGATCAGGCCCCAGGCCAGTGCCGCACCTTGTTGCGGATGGATGGGGCGTCTCATTGCGCGTTGCCTGTGAAGGATTTCAGGCTCTTGGCAGCGCCTTGAGCGGCCGCCGCTGATGCAGCAGATTGCGCTTGTTGTGTCTGCTCGGAGCCGTCCTCGCCGGCCAGCTCCTTGGCCATGGCTGCGGTCTGGTTGCGAATGACCTGACCAAATGACTGATAAACGGCGATGGCTGCCACGGCAACCAAAGCCACAATAATCAGGTACTCGACCATGCCCTGCCCGCGCTGTCGTCTGGTGAACTGTCTCATTGGAATCTCCCAAAAGTCAGTTCACAGTCTGCCTGCCGTCAGGGGGCCGTACTATTCGGAAAAGCCGAGCGGGACGGCTTTGTCTCGCCAGCCTCTATACGCCAGCAGCGCGCAAGACCTCGTTATTCGTGTCAGCATCCGATCACTCAGCACGTTTCCTTTGCTCCTGCTCGTCTGCTGCTTCTTCGTCAGACCGGAAAGACAAGGGGCCCCAGGGCTGACAGTCATAAAAAAACCCGCCTGATGGCGGGTTTTTCTGCAAACTCATATAGATCAGACCAGACGCACGTCTATGCTGCCCAGACCCTCGATCACCCCGTGCATCACATCACCACGTTCCACCGAGCCGACACCGGCCGGGGTTCCCGTGAAAATGATATCACCCGGGAACAGCTCGAACAGACCTGACAGATAAGCGATGGACTCAGCGACATTCCAAATCAGCTGATTCAAATCGCCAGTCTGGCGTCGCTCACCGTTGACGTCCAAGGTAATGGCCCCTTGGGATAGATCGCCAATACGGCTACGAGGCACCAGCGGGCCCGTCGGTGCGGAGTGGTCAAAGGCTTTGCCCACTTCCCAGGGACGACCGGCTTTTTTGGCTTGCGTCTGCAAATCCCGACGGGTCATGTCCAGACCCACCGCGTATCCCCACACACATTCAGCAGCCTGCTCCACCGTCAGATCACGCCCGCCCTTGGACAAAGCCACGACGAGCTCGATCTCGTGATGCAGATCCTGGGTGCGGGAAGGATAAGGCATGTCGCAGACTTGGCCGGGCAGCACATTCAAGATGGAGTCGGCCGGTTTGCAGAAGAAGAAAGGATCTTCGCGCCCGGTAAAACCCATTTCCTGTGCATGCTCGACATAATTGCGGCCGACGCAATAAATGCGGCGTACAGGAAAAACCTGCTCACTGTCCTGTACGTTCAGCGCCGCAACCGCTGGCGTGGGGATGACGGTACTCATTTTGCCTGGCCGTCAGCAAAACGCTTGGCGCCGTCTACCAGTTCTTTCTTGGCAGCTTCGATGCCGTCCCAGCCCTTGACCTTGACCCATTTGCCTTTTTCGATGTCTTTGTAGTGCTCGAAAAAGTGCTTGATGCGCTCCAGCTCTTCAGGCTGCAGATCTTCAGGCGACTTCACGTTGCGGTACAGGGGGTACAGCTTGTCGGTTGGCACAGCCAGTAGTTTGGCATCACCACCGCCTTCATCATCCATGTGCAGCACGCCGATAGGGCGGCATGGAATAACCGCACCGATCTGGATGGGGAAAGGAGCAATCACCAGCACGTCAACCGGGTCGCCATCATCCGAAATGGTCTGCGGAACGTAACCATAATTGCAGGGGTAGTGCATGGCGGTCAGCATGAAGCGATCCACAAACACCACGCCGTTTTCGTCAACTTCGTATTTGACGGGGTCCGAGTTCATGGGAATTTCGATGACTACGTTGATCTCGTCGGGCAGTTTTTTGCCAGCTGGTACGTGGGCGAGGCTCATTCGTGCAAACCTTTAAAAATAAAAGAAATTAATCATTGGATCGTCGAGGACGATCCGAAGTTTGAGAGAGATCGACCCCGGGAATGGGAGCCGTATCAAAGTAATCATCCAAATCAGCGGAAGAGCTCAGGCTGTCTTGTTCCGGTTTTGCAGCAGGCACAACAGGCTCTGCAACCACCGGCAAAGGCCGACCCTGATCGGGTAAATCCTCGGCCACGACGCTGGCTGCGTAGGTGTAATGCGGCAGGCCCTCGTCCTGCGAGGGCAGGCTGTCAGCATCGGTATGGCTGGGGTCATGACGAGTATCGGCCGCTGGCAAGGCGGTGCTGACGGCTAGAACCGGTAGGGTCCCCGCCATGGACGCGGCCTTGCGCCAGTACGAAACAGCCTCGTCGTGACGCCCCAGGCTATCGTACAGATTACCCAACAAGGCATGATTGCGCAGATCGCCCTGAATTTTCAGACTGCGCAACAAGTAATGCTCCCCCTGCCCCCACAACTGGCTGGTCAGGCACAAATGACCCAGCGTGGACAACAGAACCGGATTATTGGGCTGACTACGCAGCCATTCCTCGGCCTTGGCCAAGCGACGCCCCACAAACTCCGGCGGACATTGGGCATAGGCTTCGAGCAGACGACTGTCAAAGCTAGCTGCGATTGCTGGCTCCAGGATACGACCGGCTTCTTCGTAATTACCGTCGCGCTCCTGAATCAAGGCAGCCTCCAGGGCCACACCCGGCAAGGTTTTCTCTTCAGACTTCAGATCGGACCACAAGGCCTTGAACTGCTCTGCCCCGCCGGCACGCAATCGAGCGGCAGCCGCAAATTCAATGTGACCTAGCGCCTCTTGGCGTTCAATGCCACTGCGGCGCATCAGCAAGCGAGTCAACTCATACACACGTTCGGCATTGCCTTCTTGCCGATAAGCACGCAACAACAAACGAGTGGCATGCAAATGGCGGGAGCTGGCATCCTGCAAATCCTGAAGCAGCTCGATCGCTTCTTGCGTGCGGTGCTGATCCAGATACAGTTCAGCCGAGGCTACGGCACTGGCTTCTTTCAAACGCACATCATTGCCAGCGGCAGCACGGGCGGCGGCCAGCGCCTGATCACGCTGAGCAATTTGCCCCTGATAATGTGCGGCACGCGCCGCTGCCAAACCGGCCACGACTTTGCTTGACTGCGAGCGGGTCTTGCTCATCAGCTTCATCAGGTCTTTTTCAGCTTGCTCGTAACGACCTTCCAAAATACTGATCCAGCCTGTTTCCAGCAAGGTCTGGTCACGTCGCTGTGCACGGCGTCCCCGCCACAAGCGAAAACGCTCCGGGCCATCACCAAACCAGGCCAGCAAACGCAACAGTACATACAGCACAATGAACAAGCCCAGTATGCACAGAACCACGTAGGTCAATGAAGCACGGGCCAGATAATGCGGAGTCACCAGATAGACATTACCGGCATGCTCGCGCAAGACTAGCGCCAGGGCAACCGCGGCGATAAATAGGATAAGTGTCCAAAACCAGGTACGCATAGTTTACCCCTGCGCCTGAACGGGCGGTTCCGTCTGGGATGAAGCCGCAGAGCCAGACTCAACCGGCTCAGCGACAGGGTCAGTGGGCTCCTTGCTGTCGGGCTGCGCGGATTGAGAGGGGTCAGGCAGAGCGGAATCTGCATCGTTCTGTTCAGTGGCCGAGTCGGGCACACTGTCCTGAAGGCGACCCGCCTGGGCCTGACGCAGGCTTTCAATCGCCGCCAGCGTATTATTGACCGTCGGCAAGCGCGCCCCAATGCGGGTGTCTTGCAACTGCCGTGTCAGGCGCAAGGCTTGCTGAACCTGAACAGACTGCGTGTCAAAGCGCTTTTCCAACGCGGTAGCCACAGCATTGAGCTCTGTTTGCCATACAGCAGACTGATTCATCATCATGGCCAGTTGAGCCGCCATGACACGTAGACGCAAGTTCTCACGCAAGCGGGCAGCCTGATCGGGTGACATCAACAAAGCGGCAGCATCGTCCACGCGTCGGATGGAGACAAATTGTCCCAGATCATGGCTGAGCGATCGCCACGCACTGCTGCCCCACTGTTCAACCGTGTTCCAGCCGCGCTCCCACCAGGGGGCATCTGCGGGCAACTCGGGAGCCGGAGCAACGGCATCAGAGGACAAGTCCAGCGCTTGCGTATGAGCTCCCCCCGCCACATCATCCGGTACCAGCAAGGGAGCTTCCGACACGTAGCGCGAGAGGGTATCGAGTTGACGCGACAGCGAGGCCACATCGACAGTCGCTGCCGCACGCAGGCGCTCCAGATCACCATTCAGGGTTTGCTGCAAAGAAGCCAGACCCACCCGATTGGCACGCGCCAACTGGGCCTGGGCGGCTTCCAGAGAAACGATGGCATTGGCCACATTGCCACCGAGCATCAGTTGCTGCTGGGCAATAGTGGCCAGATGATCGATGTCGTTAAGCAGAACCAGCTCAGAGCCGCTATCGGTCATGGTCTGGAAAGCCTGGCTCAGATCATGAAACTGTTCGGTGGAATCCTTGAAGGATTTTTCCAGCTGCTCAAGCTTGTCAGCCTGCCGCTGTGCCAATGCCAGAGCCTGCTGGGCCGTCTGACGCGCTTGTTCCGTGGAATTGATATTGGTCGCCAGTTGAGCCTGCAGCTCAGCCTTGTGCTTGTCCAGCAATGAATTCTGGTACCAAAGACCGGCAGCGGCCAGCACCACAACAACAGCTGTCAAGGCATAGGCCGGACCCGCCGCGCTTTTACGCTTGCCAGGTGCCCTCGTGCTGTCTTGAGGTTCAGAATACGGACGAGGCGCCGCTGTACTGGCTGGGCTGGAAATGGGAGTCCCCGGTTCGCTTGCGGATGCGTTCTCTGTTTTATCGTTCATGGCAAGATTGTAATCCGTGTGAGGCTAATCGCGCGAGAGCACCGCCATCATGGCAGCGACAATGTCATCATCGTCTGGCGTACACCTTTTTACCATTGGTGGCGCTGTGATTCCAGCCTGCAGCAATAAGGACTGTAAATGTTCTTCAATACGCGGATGAATGACCACGTAAGCACATTGCGACCACACATCCGTCAAGCCCAGGCTTTGCACGTTGGCAAATACGGCGTCGGCACTTTGGGAACTGCTGAGCAAAACAGCCAGGCGGCCTACCTGCAAGCTGTCACGAATTTGACGGCCCTGCTGCACGCTCCACTTGGCAGGGCTACGCTGGTAAATGGCCAGCCGCTGAACCTGAATACCGTGGTTCTCCAACTGCTGCCCCAACCATTCACGACCGCTATGGCCACGCACAATCAGAACCCGCTCGAGTTGTGCGAGTCGGGGCTCCAGAACCGCCCACAAGGCCTCTGAATCCTGCAAGGAATCAACGCCTTCAGGGTGAAGCACGGCTTCCGGGGACACGCCGGGCTGGGCACGCAGACAGGCAGCAGTAGCAAAACCAACGGCAGCCAGCAAGACCTTGTCAGGCCAGTTTTGACCGCGCGCCTGCAAGGCGGCAAAGTAGAACTTGACCGCACTGCTGCTTACAAAAAGCATCAGGTCAAAATCCTTGGGGTCTTGCCATTGCGTTTCGGAGAGGTCTTGCGGCTCCAGGTTCAAGGCGGGCAAAACCAAAGAAGAAAAACCCTGCGCGGCCAGGGCGGCTGACAGGGTTTCGTTCCGTCCCGCGGGTCGGGTCAATAATGCGCAGGGCAGGTTCATGCCGCTTTACTCGCCCTCTGCAGGCTGCTCCGTCAGCAAGCGATCCAGAATGGCTTGAGCACCTTGTCGTTTCAGATCCTCGGCCAGCGACAGTCCCAGTTCTTCCGCATTGTTAGCTGGACCATGAATCTGCGCGCGGTAAACCGTGGAACCATCCGGCTCGGCCACCAGGCCACTCAGAGTCAGTTCGTCGCCATCCAGCGTGGCATACGCAGCCAAAGGAACCTGACAGGAACCACCCAAAGCGCGGGATACAGCACGTTCAGCCAGCGCGCACACATGGCTGGTGGAATGCGCCAAGGGCGCCAGCCATTGGGCCACATCGCTGCGAGTTTTCAGAATCTCGATACCCAGGGCGCCCTGCCCAGCGGCCGGCAGGCTGTCTTCAATGGAAATGTAATCGCGGATACGCTCGGCCAGTTCCAGACGGCGCAAACCGGCAGACGCCAGAATGATGGCGTCGTAATCGCCCCGATCCAGCTTGGACAAACGTGTCTGAACATTGCCACGCAAGGGGCGAATGTCCAGATGTGGATAACGCTCACGAATCTGGGACTCGCGGCGCAAGCTGGAGGTGCCTACGATGGCACCGGCAGGTAAAGCCGCAAGATTGGGATACGTATTGGAAACAAAAGCATCGCGTGGATCGTCCCGTTCCATGATGATGGGCAGATCAAAGGACTCGGGCAATACCACCGGCACATCCTTCAGGGAGTGCACGGCCAGGTGAGCACGGCCATCCAGCAAGGCCGTTTCCAGTTCTTTGACAAACAAGCCCTTGCCGCCCACTTTGGACAAGGTGCGATCCAGGATCTGATCACCACGTGTTGTCATTTCCAACAAGGACACCTTGCACTGCGGATACAGCGTTTGCAAACGGTCGCGCACATGCATGGCTTGCCACAAGGCCAGTTGACTGGCACGAGTGGCAATGACCAATTCTTCTGGAGTAGAAACCACAGCGGTCATGCAGCAAAGTAGCGCACGATGGCGGCTGCAACAATACCGATAATGGCCAGGATTCCTAAGCCCTGTAGCAGGGACAGGCCGCTTTCCTGACCTTTGGCGTCAGAGGATTTAAAAATTGCCATAGAACTATGTTTCCTTGGTAGAACCTTTACGGCGCGCCAGCCATTTGCCCAGCGCCACCACTAATAAGGCACAAACAATCTCGACCCCGAGTTTAACAGGCTGTGGCTGGAGGCCAAATTGATTTTCCACAATCTTGTCCGTGACCAGCATGCCACCGGCAATCCAGCCCAACAAGGCGCCGCCCAGGGTCACCACGACAGGAAAGCGGTCGATCAGCTTGAGCACCAGGGTACTGCCCCAGACAATAATGGGAACACTGAGCAGCAAGCCAAAAATCACGTAGCCCAACTGGTGGTCCAAATGCGCATTCTGCGCCGCCCCGGCAATGGCAATCACATTGTCCAGACTCATCACGAAGTCCGCGATGATGATGGTTTTGACGGCAGCCCAAACAGTGCCACCGCCTTGAATATTGCCATGCTCGTCATCATCGGGCAGCAAGAGCTTGATACCGATCCACAAGAGCAACACGCCGCCCACCAACTTCAGGAAAGGCAGATCCAGCAGGGTCAACGCAAAAAAGATCAGGACGACGCGCAATATAATCGCCCCTACCGTCCCCCACAAGATTCCCTGCATGCGCTGCTGCTTGGGCAGGTTACGGCAGGCCAGCGCGATCACGACGGCATTATCACCGCCCAGCAAAATATCAATCAGTACAATCTGAAACAATGAACCCCAATGCAGGGTCTGGAGAAATTCGATCATGGTGTTCCCGTGTCGCTAAAGATGAACTCTCTTTCCAGCCGCTGGACACTTCTTCTTTTTCTGTCGCCGGGCTGTCCCAAGACAACAATGCCCCATCACGCACAAGGCTGAGCGCCAGTGTCGCAGGGGGCTTCTTTTTACGTCATTCAATTCAGCATGAACAGGCTGGCCAGATTCGGGAAGGAATGCGCCGGGTTGTGGTGTTTTTCTTGACGAAACCGGCTGGCCAATCGTGTCGGACTGCCAGGCAGCCGGACAAGGAGCCCGCCTTGGCGGGCCCCGTACTACTTGTTTACAGCACCGATTTGAGCAACTTGCCCATTTCGGATGGGTTGCGTGTGGTACGAATACCGCAAGCTTCCATCACTTCCAGCTTGGCGTCGGCCGTGTCGGCACCACCGGAGATCAGGGCACCCGCGTGACCCATGCGTTTTCCGGGAGGCGCTGTCACACCAGCGATAAAGCCAACCACAGGCTTGGTCATGTTGTCTTTGGCCCACAAAGCCGCGTTGACTTCGTCTGGACCGCCGATCTCGCCAATCATGATAACGGCATCGGTATCAGGATCGTCGTTGAACATCTTGAGCACATCGATGTGCTTCAGGCCGTTGATTGGATCGCCACCGATACCCACAGCCGAGGATTGACCCAGGCCCAGTTCAGTGACTTGAGCAACAGCTTCGTAGGTCAGCGTGCCGGAGCGGCTAACCACACCGATGCGGCCCTTGCGGTGAATGTGGCCGGGCATGATACCGATCTTGATCTCATCAGGAGTGATCAGACCGGGGCAGTTCGGGCCCAACAGCAAGGTTTTGCGGTTTTCAGCGCGCATGCGGTTGCGAACTTCCAGCATGTCGCGAACAGGGATGCCTTCGGTAATGCAGATAACCAGATCCAGGTCAGCTTCAACCGCTTCCCAGATAGCTGCTGCAGCGCCTGCAGGTGGAACGTAAATAACCGACACAGTCGCGCCAGTTTCAGCCTTGGCGTCGGACACGGAGGCGTAGATAGGTACGCCTTCGAAATCCTCGCCAGCACGCTTGGGGTTCACGCCAGCCACAAAGGCTTCCATGCCGTTACCGTATTCACGGCACATGCGGGTGTGGAACTGGCCGGTCTTGCCGGTGATCCCTTGCGTGATGACTTTGGTGTCTTTATTGATCAGAATCGACATTTGCTAATCCTCAACCTTTTCTTACTTGGCGGCAGCGACAACAGCAGTCGCCGCTTCGGCCATGGTGTCAGCACTGATGATGGGCAGACCGGAATCGGCCAGCATCTTCTTGCCCAGCTCTTCGTTGGTACCCTTCATGCGTACCACCAGAGGCACGTTCAGGTTGACGGCCTTGCACGCAGCGATCACGCCTTCAGCGATCACGTCGCAGCGCATGATGCCGCCGAAGATGTTAACCAGAATGGCTTTGACGCCCTTGTTGGCCAACATGATCTTGAAGGCTTCAGTAACTTTTTCGGCCGTAGCGCCACCGCCCACGTCCAGGAAGTTGGCAGGCTCGCCGCCAAACAGCTTGATGGTGTCCATGGTCGCCATGGCCAGACCGGCGCCGTTGACCAGGCAGCCGATATTGCCGTCCAGCTGGATGTAGGCCAGATCGTATTTGCTGGCTTCAACCTCAGCAGGATCTTCTTCAGCCAGATCACGGAACGCCACGATATCGGGGTGACGGAACAAAGCGTTGCTATCGAAGTTGAACTTGGCGTCCAACGCAATGATGTCGCCCGAGCCGGTCAGGATCAGAGGGTTGATCTCAGCCAGTTCCGCGTCCGTTTCGGTGTAGCACTTGTACAGCTTCTGGAATTCGGCAACCGCCTTGTCGATCGAAGCGTCAGGCACGCCAATACCGCGGGCCAGCTTGGTAGCCTGCTCATTGGTCAAACCGACAGCAGGGTCCACGAACTCTTTCAGAATGGCGTCGGGGTTGCGCTCGGCCACTTCTTCAATTTCCATGCCGCCTTCGCTGGATGCCATCACGGCTACACGCTGGGTAGCACGGTCGGTCACGATACCGACGTAGTACTCTTTCTTGATGTCCGCGCCTTCCTCGATCAGCAGGCGACCCACCTTCTGGCCTTCAGGACCGGTCTGGTGAGTGATCAGCTGCATGCCCAGGATTTCCGAGGCCAGTTGACGCACTTCGTCAATCGAACGAGCCAGTTTGACGCCACCGCCCTTGCCACGGCCACCGGCGTGAATCTGGGCTTTGACAACCCACACAGAGCCACCCAGCTCCTGCGCAGCTGCAACCGCTTCATCGACGGAGAAGGCAGGAATTCCGCGTGGCACGGCAACGCCAAACTGCTTAAGCAGTGCTTTGCCCTGATATTCGTGAATTTTCATGTGATACCTGTCAGTCTAAAAACACAATAAAAAAAGAAGGCAGGAACTCCAGGCCTGAGCCTGAAACCTGACTAAAACAAAAAACTACTCCACCCCATCCGTCACTTTGGGTCGATACCAGACGGGGTAAAACTCCTCAACCACGGGACCGCTCAAGCGCAAGGCATGGCAGCCATCCAGATGGAAAGGCTGCTTGTCGGTACGATAAATTTCTGATTCCCCACTACTGCGACGCCGACCGGCCATGGTCTGCACGGCTGCGGTGGGCAGGACCAGCGCCAACTCGCTCATGTGCGTACAGCCTGCCGAGCGTCCGAAACGCTCTTTGACACCCTGACGAAATTGCTTGAGCAAATTCAGACCGACCAATTTGCGATAGGCATCTGAAATGGACGAACAGTTGTCCTGGTAGGGAGCTGCGTCATAGACCGCCACGGCATCCACAATGGCAAAGCTGCTGTCGATGGTGACACGCAGATGCATCAGGTGAACAGGATCGCCCGCCTTGTGGGTCTGACCGTTACGGATGGGAAAGTCATAGGACTTAACATCCAGCAACGACGCCTCCAGATCCCAAAGGCCATCTTCCCGTGCGAACGACTGTACCGTGATGGTACGCGTATGCAATGGTTCACGGGCAACGGACGGCGGAGGCAAAGGCATTGATATGAACGAGGCGGCAAGATTGAAACTGATCAAGTATAACGCACCTCGTATGTTCCGTATCAGCCACTTACATAATCTGTAAGCGCATTCCAGGCGGGCCAAACGCAGGTTTCATGCGCGGTGCATCCTACGGTATACCAAATTCGCATGAAAAAAACGACCCTTTGCCGGACAAGCCCATCCACCCTGCCTCACCGTTCCTGTGAACTTGGTCAGGTGTGCCGTTTTACCCCCCCTGTCCAGTGCAACCGGGCATTTCCGTTTCCCCGCTGGGGAGCGCGGAACCTGAACGCTTCCGCTCGGCTTGGCCGACTAAAGTGGTCCCCAAGCCTGCCCTAGCCCGATGCTGGGGCACCCACACCCAGATCATGAACAACTGTCATCATCAACACGCTGTGCATCAATAGAGAGCCCTTATCAAGCAGGAGCGAATCATTGCCTCTGTATAATTAGTAAGAAAATCAGATACGCTGTGTGGAATATGAGTTTTTCTCAACATGCTTGAAATCCGTCACCTGGAAACCCTAAGCGCCATCCGTGACAGCGGAAGCTTGCAAGAGGCCGCCGAGCGCCTGAATGTCACCCAGTCTGCTCTCTCGCACCAGTTGCGCGATCTGGAGTCCCGATTGCACGTGCCACTGCTGAACCGTCGCACCCGCCCCGCCCGCCTGACCACGGCCGCCTTGCGTATCCTGATGTTAGCTGATGACATCTTGCCGCGTGTGCGCGCTACCGAGCGTGATCTGCAGCGTCTTGCCGCCGGGCAAACGGGGCGCCTGCATGTCGCCATCGACTGCCACTCCTGCTTTCAATGGTTGATGCCGGCATTGGATGCCTTCAGACAAGAGTGGCCCGATGTCACACTGGATTTGAGCGCAGCTTTTTCTTTTGCCCCCTTGCCCGCCTTGATGCGCGGGGACCTGGACGTGGTGATTACATCAGATCCTCAGGCCGATCCGGCTGTACATTACGAGCCTCTTTTCCGCTACGAGCTGGTTTTAGCGGTTTCCAGACAGCACCCCTTGTCGCAATATCGCTATATAGAACCGTCTCAACTGGCAGATCAAGTTCTGATTACCTATCCGGTAGAGCGCCACCGTCTCGATATTTTTATGCAATTTCTGACACCAGCCGATGTAGAGCCTGCTGCGCTTCGGCAAGCCGAACTAACCCCTATGATCGTGCAATTGGTGGCCAGTCAGCGCGGAGTGGCGGCTCTGCCCAATTGGGCCTTGACGGAGTTCTTGAACCCGGCCTCAATTCGCACCTGTCGCCTGGGGGAGAATGGTGTGTGGCGAACGCTTTACGCAAGCGTCAGAAGTGAAGATGTGCAAGCGAACTATGTGCAAGCCTTCCTGGCACAGGCACGCGCGACCTGCTTTAAAAGCCTGCAAGGGATTGTGGCTGCTCAAGCGTGACTCATTGACGCCTTGCGCCAAAAGGATAAACCCCGCGGGTCAGATTAAAAATTCAGGCAAGGGGCGGCAGTCAGACATGCCCCAAGCCGAGAGGGTTCAACGTAGGCAAATGGATCGGATTACCGGCAACTGCGCCCCGCAATCACCAAGTGCGCGAGCAATGCAAAAGAGGCAGCTTGCTCAGGCTAGATCGTCTTCCCAGTCGCCCAGGATCTGCTGCAAGATACGACCCGAAAAGCCACGGCTGGCCATGAAACGATACTGCTTTGCGTAACTGCGAGGGTCATCCGGGGGGGCGCTGAACTTCTTGCCCCACACCTGTTTGGCACGCTCCAGCTCAGTTGCCATCAATTCTTCTTTAATAATTTCAGTCTGATGCACATCGACGCCATGCTGGCGAAGCTCTTGCAAAATGACCCGGGTGCCCACCCGCGAGGCGCGCCGATTGACGACGCTGTGCGCAAAACGTTCGTCAGACAGCCACTTTTGCTCGACCAGTGCGTCAAGCAGGGCTTCCACTTCTTCTGCACTATCAGCATGGGGCGCCAAGCGCCGGCCCAACTCCAGACGTGAATATTCACGTCTGGACAGAAAATTCAAGGCTCTGGCCTTAAGCGAAAGCCCCGCCCGTTTGGAGGTCGCTTTCTTTTCTACAGCCGAAGCATCATCGCCAACGCTGGCTGGCTCGCCATTCCTGCCCGAGTTTGTAGATCGGGCAGAAAGCGCAGCGATACGCTCCCTTTGAGCCTGCTTCCGTTCCCGGATTTCTTCCGGATCGGTCTCAAAGGGCTCCTCATCGAACTCAGGAGGAGAGATCAACGATCACCCTCGGGCGCGTCAGCAACAGGCGCAGCTTCGGCACGGCTGACCGTGGTGCTCATCAAGGCTACGCCCAGTTTCTCGCGAACCTTGTTTTCGATTTCACGCGCCAGCTCCGGACGCTCTTTCAGGAATTCCCGCACATTGTCCTTGCCCTGGCCAATCCGGTTGCCGTCGTAGCTGTACCAGGCGCCCGCCTTGTCGACCACACCGGTTTGTACGCCCAGATCGATAATCTCGCCTTCACGCGAAATACCGCTGCCGTACATGATGTCGAACTCGGTCTGTTTGAACGGAGGCGCGACCTTGTTCTTGACCACTTTAACGCGGGTTTCGTTACCCACCATTTCGTCACCGCGCTTGATCGAGCCGATGCGACGAATATCCAGACGCACGGACGAGTAAAACTTCAATGCGTTACCGCCCGTGGTGGTTTCGGGGTTGCCGAACATGACACCGATCTTCATACGGATCTGATTAATGAAGATAACCGTACAATTGGCACGCTTGATGGTGGCGGTCAACTTGCGCAGGGCCTGACTCATCAGGCGGGCTTGCAGACCAGGGAGGGAATCGCCCATATCGCCTTCGATTTCAGCCTTGGGGGTCAGAGCCGCGACCGAGTCGATGACAATCAGGTCCACCGAGCCCGAACGTACCAGGGCTTCGGTAATTTCCAGGGCCTGCTCACCCGTGTCGGGCTGAGAGATCAGCAGATCAGCCAGATTAACGCCCAGCTTTTGAGCATACTGCACATCCAGCGCGTGCTCAGCGTCAATAAACGCGCACGTTCCCTTGAGCTTTTGCATTTCGGCAATCACTTGCAAGGTCAAGGTGGTCTTACCCGAGGACTCCGGCCCATAAATCTCGATAACGCGACCACGAGGCAGACCACCAACGCCCAAAGCAATGTCCAAACCCAGCGAGCCCGTGGAAACCACCTGGATGTCGTGCTCGACGGTGTCGTCGCCATAGCGCATGATCGAACCCTTGCCGAACTGCTTTTCGATTTGCGACAGAGCGGCGGCCAACGCCTTGGAACGTTCCGAGGCCACTGCTTTGCTGTTTTTATCGTCCATGAAAAATCCTTGACTGTGGAATGGCGCCCCAACGGACGGGCACGACAATTAAAATTCAAACCTCATTATTGCATCAAATTATACTGTATATATACACAGATATTCAAATAAATTAGGCCTGCAGCCTCGTTATCCCCTACTGACCGGCCTGACAGCCTTGTGCCACAATGCCAGCCAGCCATTCAATCATTTGTTTGTGTAGGGTCATGCGCATACTCATAGCTGAAGACGACAGTATTCTCGCGGATGGACTTTCTCGCTCCTTACGCTACGAAGGCTATGCGGTCGATGTCGTGCACGATGGCGATAGCGCCGACTCGGCCTTGCAGCTTCAAAGTTTTGACCTGTTGATTCTGGACCTGGACTTGCCCAAAAAGCCTGGCCTGTCCGTATTGCAGTCCATCCGCCAGCGGCAGGACACGCTTCCCGTGCTGATACTGACTGCCAGCGACACGGTGGAGCAGCGCGTGCGCGGCCTGGACCTGGGCGCAGACGACTATATGTCCAAGCCCTTTGCCCTGACGGAGCTGGAAGCGCGGGTACGCGCCCTGACGCGGCGCAGTACCGGCACCAGCAGCGCCTTGCTGCATCACAAACGGCTGAGCTTCGACCTGAAGGGCCGTATGGCGTATATCGACAATCAACCCCTGGAGCTGTCAGCCCGCGAAACCAGTTTGCTGGAGATTTTCCTGTCGCGCAGCGGGCGCATGATCAGCAAGAACCAGTTCGTGGATCTGCTCTGTGAGTGGGGGGAGGAAGTCACCCCTAATGCCATTGAGGTCTACATTCACCGCCTGCGCAAAAAGCTGGAGCCCAGCGGCGTGCGCATCTTGACTGTGCGGGGCCTGGGATACTGTCTGGAACCGGAAAAACTGCGAGAAGACGCTCCAGCCTAAGCGAAGGGATCGTCCATGCAGCCCGCGTCGCCCCCATCACGTGCCACTGTCGCGCCCGCCCGAAAAAGGCGCGGGGCGCCACGTCCGCTCATCCACAAGATCATGATCTGGATTTTCGGGCCCTTGTTTCTGCTGTGGACCGTGGGCATTGTCATTACCTATTTCATCGCCCAGCATATTGCCAACTCGCCCTATGACCGCACCTTGCGCGATCATCTGGACCTGCTGCGGGTGGAAATCAGCCGCCAGGACCTGAACCAGCCTATTGAGCTGTCGCACGGCGCGCAAACCATTTTGCGGCAGGAAAGTCCCACGCCCACCCTCTGGCAAATCCGCGATGCCAATGGAGCCCCGTTGGCCGGCAATGCCCATTTGCCAGTTCCCGACAGCTGGAGCTATGACACCGACCTGCTGCGTTACCGGGATGTGGTTCTGGACGATCAGAGTCTGCGTCTGGCCTATGTCTGGGGGGGCAAGGACAAAAACAACACGCCTTTTCTGGCGGTTGCCGCTGAAACGAATGAACATAGAGCGGTGCTACACCGGGAAATTCTGATCGGAATGCTGACTCCGCAATTCATTCTTGTGCCGCTGGCAGCCATGCTGGCTGGACTGGGGCTGACGCACGGGCTGGAGCCCCTGAACCTGCTGCAGGCGCGCCTGCGAGCCCGGGCGCCGGGCGACCTGTCGCCTGTGGACCAGGAACAGGCTCCGGCCGAAATTGTGCCGCTGATCGATGCCATGAACGGTCTTTTGGCTCAGCAGGCCCAGTTCTCCGCCACTCAAAGACAGTTTGTTGCCAACGCAGCCCATCAGTTGAAAACTCCTCTGGCGGGCATACGCACACAAGCCGAACTGGCCCTGCGAGAGCGTGACCCCCAACAAACGGAAGCCAGCCTGCAACAGCTGGTCCGCGGCACAGAGCGCGCCACGCGGCTGGTCACGCAAATGCTGGCGCTGGCGCGCGCCGAAAGCAGCGATGCCCTCTATGCCCCCACCAAGCAGAGCCTGGACCTGAACACCTTGACTGAACTGCATGTAGGCCAACGGGTGCCGGACGCCCTGAGTCTAGGGCTGGACCTCGGCTTGGAAAACCACCCCAAGGCCATCCTTTTGCAGGCCGATCCGGTGTTACTTGACGAACTGATCAACAATCTGCTGGACAACGCCCTGATCTACACACCGGCCGGTGGCTGGATCACCCTGCGTACGGGTCAGGCAGCCGGCAAAGGCTGGCTGGAGATTGAAGACAATGGGCCCGGTATTCCCGCGGAGCATCAGTCACGAATCTTTGACCGGTTTTATCGCATCATGGGCAACCAGGCCGACGGCAGTGGTCTGGGCTTGGCCATCGTGCGGGAGATTGCTGACATTCATGACGCCTCCATCGACTTCATGCCACTGACGGGAGGCCAACCCAGTGGCCTGCGCTTGCGTGTCAGTTTCCCACTGTCTTTGCCTTGGAGAGCCTGAGCGCATGCCCCAGACAATCACCAGTGTTGCCTCCCACAAAACCAAGAACAAACTCGACACCCAGGGACGCAAGGTTATTTTTGCCTCGGCCCTGGGGACCATGTTCGAGTGGTATGACTTCTATCTGTATGGCTCCATGGCGGCCATTTTGGCCCAGCACTTTTTTTCTGCCGTCAACCCGACGGCCGGCTTTATCTTTGCCTTGCTGGCTTTTGCGGCGGGCTTTGCAGTGCGCCCCTTTGGCGCCCTGATCTTTGGCCGCATCGGCGATCGTGTTGGACGAAAGTACACTTTTCTGATCACCATTTTACTGATGGGCCTGTCCACTTTTTTGGTGGGCGTCCTACCCAGCTATGAGGCTATCGGGATCGCCGCCCCCATCATGCTGATCGTCCTGCGTCTACTGCAGGGTCTGGCCATGGGAGGTGAGTACGGCGGCGCTGCAACCTATGTGGCCGAGTACGCTCCCCAGCACCGGCGCGGCTTTTATACCAGCTGGATTCAGACCACGGCATCAGTCGGTTTATTGCTGTCGCTGCTGGTCATCATGGGCATACGCAGTCTGGTCGGCGAAGAAGCTTTTGTCGTCTGGGGCTGGCGTATTCCATTTTTGATTTCCGTGCTGCTGCTGGCCATTTCCGTGTGGATACGGATGAACCTGAAAGAGTCGCCTGCCTTTCAGCACATCAAGGAAGAGGGCACGCTGTCGACCTCGCCCATTACCGAGTCCTTTGGCCGCTGGGCCAATCTGCGCATCGCTCTGCTGGCCTTGTTCGGACTGACGGCAGGCCAGGGCGTGGTCTGGTATACGGGGCAGTTCTACGCTTTGTTCTTCATTACGCAAATGCTGGGACTGCAGGCCACGCTGGCACAAACCCTGATGGTCATCTCCCTCTTGCTGGCCACTCCCCTGTTCATCTTTTTTGGCTGGCTATCCGATCAGGTCGGACGCAAACCCATTATTCTGACGGGCTGTCTGCTGGCTGCACTCACCTACTACCCCGTGTTTCAAGGGCTGGCTTATTTTGCCAACCCTGCTCTGGTGCAGGCCCAACGCAACGCCCCGGTTACGGTCATCACCGATCCGACCCGTTGCTCCTTCCAGTTCAATCCAGTGGGCAGCCATACCTTCACCAGTTCTTGCGACATTGTGAAGTCGTATATGGCCAGCCATGCGGTCAGCTACAACAACGTCAAGGGCGCCCCCGGCCAGGTGGCCCAGGTCCGAATTGGCGATCATGTGATTGATGGCTTTGAGGGTGGGCATCTGAGCCGGGCCGATTTTGCCCGGCACTCGCAGGAGCTGAAAAACGAACTGACCGACACCATGCGTCAGTACGGATACCCGGACAGGGCCGATCCCGAACAGGTTAACAAGCTCATGCTGGTGGTCTTGCTGACTTATCTGGTAGCGCTGGTCACGGCAGTCTACGGCCCTATCGCCGCCATGCTGGTGGAGATGTTCCCGATTCGTATCCGCTACACCTCCATGAGTCTGCCCTATCACATCGGCAACGGCTGGTTCGGCGGCTTCTTACCGACCCTGTCTTTTGCCCTGATTGCGCTTACCGGCAATATTTATGACGGCCTGTGGTACCCGATTCTGGTGTGCCTGCTCACCGTCGCCATTGGTGCGCCTTTTGTGCGAGAGACGCGCCATAACGATATCAATCGTTAGCCCTGTCTGCAGGCGGATAGCCTGGCGTGTCGCAAAAAGGCCAGATGGACTGGCAAATGCAAGGGTGCGTAAATGGCCGGGCGGCACAAGAACATCTGCGCGTACAATCGAACATTGCCTCGGGCTGTATGCCCGCTCCTTTTCTACGTTTATTTATCTTCGTCTCCATGTGGTTTAAGAATCTACGCATCTATCGCCTCTCCCCCGACTGGACATGTTCCGCCGCAGAGCTGGAAGAAGCTCTGGCCAAACACAGCTTTACGCCAGGCTCCAGCCAGGAACCCTTGAGCCTGGGCTGGGTTAGTCCCCGTGAAAACAATGCCCTGGTGCATGAGGTCAACGGTCAGTATCTGATCGCCCTGCGCGCCGAAAAGAAACTGCTGCCCACCACAGTCATCAATCAGGTCGCGCGCGAGAAGGCGCGTGATATTGAGGAGCAGCAAGGCTACAAGCCCGGCCGCAAGCAGATGAAGGAAATCAAGGAACAGGTCATCGTAGATCTGATGCCGCGTGCTTTTGCGGTCTCGCGCGACACCCGGGTCTGGCTGGACACCCGCAACCACTGGCTGGCCATTGATGCGGCGGCTACGGCTAAAAGTGATGAAGTGCTGGGGCTGCTGGCCAAAAGCGTGGAACCGTTCCCTGTGCAGCCGCTTTACACCGAACAATCCCCCGGCGCCGCCATGACCTCCTGGCTGGTGGAAGAAGAACAGCTGGCCAATTTCACCATTGACCAGGACACCGAGCTACGTTCGACGGGCGATAGCGGTGCGGCCGTGCGCTACGTCAAGCAAAGTGCCGATATCGACGAAGTGCGCAAGCACGTCGAAGCGGGCAAGCAATGCACCCGACTGGCCATGACCTGGGCGGATCGCATCAGCTTTGTACTGACCGACGCGCTGGACATCAAACGTGTCGCACCGCTCGATATCCTGACGGAAAAGCAGGATGTGACTGCCGTCAACGACGAAGAAATCTTCGATGCGGACATGACGCTGATGACGTCCGAACTGGCTAAAATGATCAGCGACCTGGTCGAGGTGCTGGGCGGTGAACGCAAGTAAGCCCACGTCCTTCCTGGACTGCTGGCTCCCACTTCAGCTTAGCTCCTGCTGAGCGGCACGATACACACCGGGCGTCATCCCCGTCCAATGACGGAAAGCCCGGTGAAAGGTCGCTGGCGAACTGAACTTCAATGCATACGCAATTTCAGCCAGCGACATATCTTTGCGCAGCAATTTGAAAATCGCCAGATCCCGGCGCAATTCATCCTTAATCCCTTGAAAGGACAGACCTTCTTCCTGAAGTCTGCGGATCAGGGTACGCGCCGAAATATGCAGTTTCCCCGACACGTCCTGCAGGGTCAAACCCAGATCGGTGTGCAAAATCTCCCGTACTTTCAATCGCAGGGCATGCTCATGATACGAGGTGAAAATCCAGTCGCGCGGGGCCCGCTCCAGAAAGGCCCTGGCCTCCACCTGAGTGCGCTGCGGACGCACCTGACCGAGTTCCGCGCCAAACACAATGTGCGAGCACGGCACATCAAAACTCACTGAAGCAGGAAACAAGACGGAGTAATCCGCCGCGAACGCTGGCCGCGCAAACGCAAAAGCCACTTGTTGCACGGACACCTCACGCCCCATCAGCCAGGACACGATGCCGTGCGTGAGCTTGAGCATCAGGGCATGTCCGAAACGATGCACACAGGCATCCCCATAGCGGGGCACCAGCTCAATACCCAGGTCTGTATCGGTGCGGATCAGATTCAGGCTGAAATCGTCCAGCAACAGATTCCAGAACTGGGTAAAGCGGTACAAAGCCACATTGATGGACGGCGCATCCCGCACCGTGCGCACGATGTATTTCAAGGCTCCCGCCCGTATAGGCCGGGTCCAGAACCCCATCATCTCATCGCCTGTTTTACGGGCGCTGACCTGATACAAGCGCACCAGTTGATCCCGCGTCAGACGAGCGCCAGGGCGATCAATAAAATCCTTCACGATGCCTGACTGCTTCAGGCAATGATCCAGCACCTGTTCCGAATAGCTGGTGCGCAAACTGTGAAACCAGTCCTGCACCAGATCCAGCGCCACCGTGGCAGTGTGCGCAGCATCGACAGCAACCGGTAGCGTGCCGGGCAAAGCATTCATCTTTCCATGACCCTTCAAAGATTGTCACTTTTTGCATATTCAACGGCAGTATTCGCTATTGGGCAAGGGGCGAAACCATCCTATGCTGATAGTCATAATACAAGGAGACATCACCATGTTAGGCACTGGAAATATGATGCACATGCCCTTGCTCATCAGTTCAATTCTCACCCATGCCGTAGAGAATAACCCGGAGCAAGAAATCGTCACCGCCCTGGACAATGGCGAGCTGCATCGCTACCGCTATTTTGACTTTGCCCACCGGGTTCAGGATTTGGCCCAGGGACTGCGACAGCATGGGGTGCAAGCGGGCGAGCGCGTGGCGACATTAGCATGGAACACCTATCGTCACCTGGAAATTTACTATGCCACCTCGGGTATCGGTCTGGTCTGCCATACCGTCAACCCCCGCCTGACGCGCGAGCAAATTGCCTTCATCATCAATGATGCCCAAGACGCGGTGATGTTTTATGACGAACATTTTGAGGACCTGGTCAGCGATCTGCGCACCCAGTGTCCCAGCGTCCGACACTGGGTACGCATGGGTAGCAAGGCACAAGGTGACCTGGCCGACCAGTATGAAGATTGGCTGGGCAACGATACGACGGGCTTTGAATGGCCGGTCTTTGACGAGCACACCGCCAGCGGCCTGTGCTACACCTCCGGCACCACCGGCGACCCCAAGGGCGCGCTCTATTCCCATCGTTCCACCCTTTTGCATGCCTATGCCTCAGCGCACCCCAATGCGCTGTGCATTGCCAGCGCCGACACTGTCATGCCGCTGGTGCCCATGTTTCACGTCAATGCCTGGGGCCTGCCCTACTCTGCGCTGATGTCCGGCGCCAAACTGGTACTGCCTGGCGCCAATCTGCAAGGTGAGCGCATTTATTCCCTGTGTGAGCGCGCCGGCGTGACGCTGTCCGCTGGTGTACCCACCATCTGGAAAACCGTGCTGGATTACGCCAACGCTCAAGGCAAGACATTTAGCACCTTGAGTCGCATTTTGATTGGCGGTTCGGCCTGCCCGCCCAATATGATTGCCAGCTGGGCTCAATACGGCATTACGGTACGCCATGCCTGGGGCATGACTGAGACCTCGCCGCTGGGCACCGTCTGCCAACTACTGCCCAAGCACCGCACCTTGCCCGAGGCGCAGAAACAGCACGTTCTAGCCTCTCAAGGCCGTGCCCTGTTCGGTGCACGCCTGAAGACCGTTGACGACCAAGGCAATACCTTGCCACGCGACGGCAAGAGCAGCGGCCACCTGCTGATCCAGGGCAACTGGATCATGGACCGCTATTACGGCAAGCCCGATCTGGCCAGCGAAAACGGCTGGTTCCGCACTGGCGACGTAGGCTCCATCGACGCCGACGGCTATGTCTACATTACCGACCGTAGCAAGGATGTGATCAAGTCCGGTGGCGAATGGATCTCTTCGATCGAGATCGAAAACATCGCCATGGAAGAACCCTTGGTTGAGCTGGCTGCCTGTATCGCCCAGGCCGACGACAAATGGGGCGAACGACCAGTCCTGTTCGTGGTGCCCCGCGAAGGCGCTGAGCTGGACGAGATCCACCTGCTCAAGCGCTACCAGGATCGCGTCACCCGCTGGTCCGTACCCGACAAAGTCATTTTCATCGACCAGATGCCCATGACAGCAACTGGAAAAATTCAAAAAATGGCGCTGCGCAAGATGCTGACCGATCAAACCGATCCCCGCTGACTTGCACCACTGCCCTCGCATTTACGTAACACAAGGAGTTTTTTATGGCCGCCCCTTTCCTGCTCACCACCGAGTTGGACAACATCGGAATTGTCACGCTGAACAAGGCGCACAAGCGCAATGCCCTGGATGAAGAGGCCATCGCTGAAATTGACGCCTACTTTTCCAATATTCCCGAGCATATCCGGGTAATTCTGATGAAGGCCGAAGGCGATCACTTTTGCGCAGGCCTGGACCTGAAAGAGCACCACGATAAAGAACGGAGCGCGGTGGACTTTCTGCGTGTCTGCCAAAGCTGGCACCGGGCCTTTGACAAGATTGAGCACGGCGGCATTCCCGTCATTGCCTGCCTGCAAGGCGCAGTGGTCGGAGGTGGGCTGGAACTGGCCAGTGCCGCGCACATCCGCGTTGCCGACAGCAGTACCTTTTTTGCCCTGCCCGAGGGTACACGCGGCATCTTTACTGGCGGTGGTGCCACCGTGCGAACGGCAAAAATCATCTCTCCGAACCGCATGATCGAACTGATGCTGACAGGTCGTGTGCTCGATGCCGTGGAAGGAGAGCGTCTGGGGCTGGCGCATTACGTGTGCAACAACGAAGCCAATCCCAAAACAGCCTATGAGCTGAGCCTGGAACTGGCCCAGCGCATTGCGGGCAATGCCCTCTTATCGAACTACGCCATCGTCAGCTCGATCAGCCGCATTGCCGATATGTCTGCCACCGATGGTCTCTTTGCCGAGGGCTTGATGGCAGCGGTCGTACAGACCGGGCGGGACGTACAAGAGCGCCTGGGCGAGTTCGTTAACAAGAAAGCTCATAAAGTGAAGCCGAGCAAATAACATCGGCCAGGCGGACATGGGCAGTAATCACAACAATACGGAGACAAAACCATGCTGTCGCATCAAGAGTTAAGCCGGGCACTGTCCGGACTACAGGAATATGAACAACTCAAGTCGCAGCGTCGGCGTCTGGCATTTGCCTGCGCCGGCATCTGCCTGGGACTGACGGGCCTGTTTATTGTGATGGCCATTTTCTGGCCGACTGTGTTGACCCATGACCTGGGCGGTGGAGGAGCCGTCAACGCAGGCATGGTGTACGGAATAGGACTGATTGTTGTGTCCTGGTTATTGACTGGCGTGTATATCCACATCGCCAACACCCGCTTTGACCCCTTGTGCGAGCGCGTACTGGCCAAGGTGAACCCATGAATACTCAAGCCATTTTGATCTTTGGGGCCTTTGTCGTGGTGACCTTGGGCATCACGTACTGGGCATCGTCGCGCACGCGCTCCAGCTCGGACTTTTACACGGCGGGCGGAGGCATTACCGGCACACAAAACGGTCTGGCCATTGTGGGTGACTATATGTCCGCAGCGACCCTGCTGGGCATTTCGTCCCTGGCGTTTACCAACGGCTTTGACTCCTTGCTGTACGCCGTCTGCGCCTTTATGGGCTGGCCGATCATCATGTTTTTGATTGCCGAGCGTTTGCGCAACCTGGGCCGCTACACCCTGAGCGATATTGTCTCGTACCGTCTGGATGAACGCAGCACCCGCATCTTTACCGCCATCAGCTCGCTGACCGTCGTGCTGTTTTACCTGATCGTCCAAATGGTCGGTGCCGGGCAACTGGTACAACTGCTTTTTGGTATTGATTACACCTATGCCGTGGTAGCGGTGGGTCTGCTGATGATGGTATATGTGGTCGTTGGCGGCATGGTGGCTACCACCTGGGTACAAATCATCAAGGCCGTCCTGATGATGGGTAATGGCTTTCTGATGGCGGCCCTGGCCCTGTATTACTTCAACTTCGACTTTTCCGCTCTGGTCAGCGCTGCGGCCGACCATCACCAGGCTGGTACTGCCATGAAAGGCCCCTGGAAACTCATGGCCGATCCCTTCTCCGGCCTGTCACTGGCCGTCTCGCTGGTGTTTGGCATTGCCGGTCTGCCGCACATCATGATGCGCTTTTTCACCGTGCCCGATGCGCGAGCCGCTCGCAAATCCGTCTTTGTGGCGACTGGCCTGATGGGTGTGTTCTTTGTGGTGATCTGTTTTCTGGGCCTGGCTGCCATGGCCATCCTGCCGAATCACCCCGAATTCTACGTGGACGGCAAGGTGGGCGGCATGGTGCTGGGCGGCTCGAACATGCCTATCATGCATCTGGCTACGGCCCTGGGCGGCAACCTCCTGTTCGGTTTGCTGGCCGCGGTCTCCTTTGCCACGATTCTGGCCGTGGTCAGTGGCTTGACCCTGGCCGGTGCCTCGGCCATTGCGCATGACTTGTACGCCAAGGTGATCCGTCGTGACGAGGTCACCCCCTCCCAGGCCATGCGCGTCAATCGTCTGGCTTCCATTGGCATTGGCCTTGTCGCCATTTTCCTGGGACTGTTGTTCCGTGATCAGAATGTCGCCTTCCTGGTTGCCCTGGCTTTCAGTATCGCGGCCTCGGCCAATTTCCCGGTCTTGCTGATGTCCATGTACTGGCGCGGGGTGACGACTCGCGGCGTCATTTATGGCGGTTTAAGCGGCCTGCTTGTGGCCCTGGGGCTGGTGATTCTCTCGCCCGCCGTCTGGGTGCGCATTCTAGGCTTTTCCGAAGCCGTATTTCCTTACGACTTCCCCACCCTGATTTCCATGCCTTTGGCATTTTTCATGATCTACCTGGTATCGAAGCTGGACAGCAGCCGCCGCGCCAGCCAGGACCGCGCCGGGTTTGACGCCCAGCAGGTCCGGGCTGAAACCGCCGTCGGCATTGCCGCCGTGTCTCACTAGATAACTGGTACTCTGGCGGCAAGTCACCTGACGAACTTGCCGCCCCTTGTTTCCATTCATCCCAGCAGGAGCATCACCATGACAGAGTTAAACACCCCCGAAATTGCTCACTACATCGGAGGTGGCCAGCACGCTGGCGCCGGCACACGCACTCAAGCGGTATACAACCCGGCTACCGGCCAGGTCAGCGCCAAGGTCAAACTGGGTAACCAGCAGGATATCGACAACGCCGTGGCCAGTGCCCAGGCCGCTTTCCCAGCCTGGGCCGACACGCCGCCGCTGCGCCGCGCCCGTGTGTTGTTCAATTTTTTGGCCTTGCTCAATGAGAACAAGGAAAAACTGGCTGCCATGATCACTGCTGAGCACGGCAAGGTCTTATCCGATGCTATGGGCGAGGTCACCCGAGGCATTGAGATTGTGGAATTTGCTTGCGGTATCCCCCAACTGCTCAAAGGTGATTTCACCGAACAGGTCAGCACCAATATCGATAACTGGACCCTGCGCCAGCCTCTGGGAGTCGTGGCGGGCATCACTCCCTTCAACTTTCCCGTCATGGTTCCCATGTGGATGTTTCCTGTCGCTATCGCGGCCGGTAACACGTTCGTACTCAAACCCAGTCCCATTGACCCCAGCCCCAGCCTGTTCATCGCCGAGCTGCTCAAGCAAGCCGGCCTGCCCGACGGCGTATTCAACGTGGTGCAGGGTGATAAAGACGCGGTTGAGGCCCTGGTCAATCACCCGGATGTTCAGGCAGTATCCTTTGTAGGTTCCACCCCGATTGCCAATCGTATTTATGAAATGGGCGCAACGGGCGGAAAACGTGTTCAGGCGCTGGGCGGCGCCAAGAACCACCTGGTCGTCATGCCTGACGCCGACATCGACCTGACCGTGGACGCCCTGATCGGCGCCGCCTACGGCTCGGCTGGCGAGCGTTGCATGGCCATCTCGGTGGCCGTGCTGGTGGGTGACTCTGCCGAACGCATCCTGCCCAAGCTGGAAGAACGTACTCGCAGTCTGAAGATTCTGAACGGCACCAATGCTGCCGCCGAAATGGGCCCCATCGTGACCCCTCAAGCGCGCGAACGCATCCGTGGCTGCATCGACAAGGGGGTACAAGAAGGCGCCAAGCTGCTGGTGGATGGCCGTAACTTTGACGGCGCCAAAGCCGGTGAAGGATGCGAGGACGGTTTCTGGATGGGCGGCACCCTGTTCGATCACGTCACCCCCGACATGAGCGTGTATCAGGACGAGATCTTTGGCCCTGTTCTGTGCTGCGTACGCGTACCGGATCTGGCCAGCGCCATTGAGCTGATCAACAAGCACCAGTTCGGCAACGGTGTGGCTTGCTTTACCAGCGACGGTAACGTGGCCCGTGAATTTGGCCGCCGCATCCATGTGGGCATGGTTGGTATCAACGTCCCTATTCCTGTCCCTATGGCCTGGCACGGCTTTGGTGGCTGGAAGAAGAGCCTGTTTGGCGATATGCACGCCTACGGTGAAGAAGGCGTGCGCTTTTACACCCGCCAGAAATCCATCATGCAGCGCTGGCCTGAAAGCATCTCCAAGGGTGCGGAATTTGCCATGCCTACGTCCAAGTAAAGGTGGATTTGCCGGGCTGACTCTTCGCCTCCTGGCGGCGATTCGGCCTGGCATATCGCTCTAAGCCTGCTCACCCAGCAGACTTAAAAAGCACTTTTATCAAAGACAAAAAAACCGGGGCTCTGATTCAGAGCCCCGGTTTTTCTATTCATGTGTATTTAGCGCTGACGCCTGCTCCACTTAGTACATACCGTGGAAAACCGCATCATCAGGACCGACGTGGGAGGGAGGATTCCAGGTCACATCCCGCATCGAGTGCTGCACCAGCGTTTCCACACCCAACAAAACGGCAAAGATAGCCATGCGGACAGGAATCCCATTGTCAGCCTGGCGGAAAATAGCCAGACGAGGGTCGTGGTTCAGATCCACGCTCAAATCATGGGCCCCTTCGCGGCTATCGCGTGGCAGCGGGTGCATCACAATCACATCCGGGCCGCAGCAGCGATCAATAATCGCCTTGTTAACTTGAAAGTCGGCCGTAAAGCTGCCGTCCTGCCCTTCCTCAAACCGCTCTTTTTGTACACGCGTGGCGTAAATCACGTCCACACCGGGCAAGCCTTTTTCCAAGGAACTGGTCTGCTCGATCACATGCTTACCTTGCTTGGCCACCTGCTCGACAATATGTTCGGGCATCTCCAGGCCAGGAGGCGCAATCAATGTAAATTTCAGGCCGCGGTACATGCCCAGCAGCTTGATGAGCGAATGCACGGTACGGCCATATTTCAAGTCACCCACCAGGGCGATATGTGCGCCGTCCAACAATTTGCCCAGACGGGAGAACTCCGTGCTGATGGTATACAAATCCAGCAAGGCCTGGCTGGGGTGTTCACCCGCCCCGTCACCACCATTCACCACCGGGATGTTGGTGGCGCGCGCAAATTCAGCAACCGAACCCTGTTCGGGATGACGAATCACCATGGCGTCCACGTAACCGCTCATGACGCGGCTGGTGTCGTAAATGGATTCGCCTTTGGCCATGGAGGAAAAGGTAAAGCCGGTCGTGTCACACACAGAACCACCGAGGCGGCAAAAGGCCGAGCCGAAGCTGACGCGGGTACGAGTCGAGGCTTCAAAAAACAGGTTACCCAGCACAGCGCCTTCCAGCACGCGCGATACTTTCTGACGGCGGGCGATAGGCTGCATGATGTCGGCCAGACTGCACAGCTCTTCCACGGTTTCACGGGTGAACTGGTCTACAGACAAGAGCTGATGTTTGCCACCGGTGGCAATGCGATCACGCAAGGGGCCGGACTGTGCGCTTTGCGCATACTTGCTCAGCAACGCTTCATTTTCCACGATTTCCGTGACAAAGCGCTGCACCACTTCGGGCATGGCCCGGGACTCCAAGGAGCCTTCCGGCAGCAGCCAGGTATCAAGAGCACGACGCTTCACCCCAATACGTGCCGCAAAAACGTCACGAGTCAGGTTCAGGCGACGCATTGCATCACGCAAAAAAACTTGTTGGGAGACGGCCATATCAGCTCTCGCTTATGAAATATACGCAATGCGCATATTTTAAAACCGCAAAGCTGAAAAAAGCGAGGAGGAATTGTGGCTATTGCAGAAAATACAACGCCGATCTACGCAGCAGATGGCAGGACACGACATGCGAAAGCCCAGCCTGCTGGCATGGCATCGTTCAAGGATGCTGCCGGATCACTATTGGGTACACTAAAAACCGGTCCGCTTTACTGGCCTGTCAGCCATTCACTATGTTGATAGGCAAAGTCGGCCAAACCCAAGGTGCCCCAGACGCCAATCACAAACAGCGCCAAGCTCAGGGCCAGAAAGAAGGCAGAACAGAATCCGGGTATCCAGGCCCAACGGCGCCCTGTCCTGGAACTGTGCCAGACCAAGGTCCACTGGCTCCAGCACAAGGCCAGAAACGCTGACACCACCCCCATTAAAAAGACAAACAAGGGCAGGCGTAAGAAGGCGGGAACAAAAACTGATGAGATCGCCCCCGTGCCCATCAACATGATGAACACAAGCGCCGCCCCGTGCAGGGCGATCAGAACCCGGAAAGAAAGAATGTAGAAAGCAAGACTGCCTGGTGGGTTCACCATACCGACTTTCCTGTCAGGAACAAGAGCAGCGGGCTGGCGCCCACCGCGTTTTTCAAACAGCCGGACTTGGGTGAACCCAGGGCCAGAGCAGCATTCAAATCAAACAATCGCGCTTACTTCTTGCCGTTGTTTTGGGTCGCCTGCGGGCCGGCTATGGCGCGAGCCGCCGCCAGCGCATTGGCTTCCGTGCCTACCATGAAAATCAGGCGGCCGTCTTTAACGGGCGAACCATACGCAGGTGCCGCCAACATGGTGTCACCCACGACCAAAGCCAAACGCTTTTTGGGGAACTGGGTCGTCACTTGCAGCAAACGCTGAGCCGCTTCAGGCGTCAGATCCAGCGCCAGCAAACCCTCTTTGCTGTCGTTGGTGCCGGCCTGCACGCCCACCAAATCCTCACGCACCACAACGGCGCGTGGATTCACGAACAGCACACCATTGGGCTGCACATCGACGCGAGCCCAACCTGCTTGTTCCTGTGTATCAGCCAAAAAGATCTGCACAGGCGCTGCCTGTTGCTCGGCCCCGGCCTGAGCGGGTGCTTGTTGCGCTGACGTAGAGGGAGCCTGCGTTGCCGCGCTGGACGTACCGGCAGCGTCACTCGGCTTTTCTTGTACGGTTTGACAAGCAGCCAAGGCGAGCAGACCAACGGGCGCCAAAATTCGAGCCAGTGTGCGTAAAGTCATCATAGTGAAGTTCCCCCCTCTCTTTACGAAGTATCAATAAGGATAGCAGTGTATCAGTCATGCAAAAGAGCAAGCGGTTAATCTTTGTTAAAGCTTGTCATTTGTGCACCTCTAATTTGTACACTGACTTGGTCCATCAACCGACCTTGTTCGGTTTTCAGTTCAATGCGCAGCGTACCGGGTACCAGGGGAATACGCACTTGGGCCCCACCGCCCGCTTTCACGCCATGGACCCACCATTCCAACGCTTCGTTGATTTGCCCCTGCGCCAGCAAGCGCAGTTGCTGGTTTTGCGGCGGAATATCCGGGTCCAAGGCCAAGATCGTACCGTTGACGGGCTCCTGGATACGGGCCGGACCGGCATAGGCCAGATTTGCATCGTTCAACTGAATACGATCGGTCTGCGTGCCCTCTACAAAAAACTCTTCACGACTGGGCTCCAAAGCCGGCACAAACACGATTTGTCGAAGCTGCACCTGCTCTGGCCGGACCGTTTGACGACCGGGTCTGTAGTGGTTCAGGACAGAGATGACCTCGTGCCAGATCGGTGCGGCCCCACTGACGCCGGATACATCTTGCATACTTTGTCCTGCACTGTTGCCAACCCAGACGCCCACTGTGTAGTGCTCCGTCCAGCCCAGAGCCCAGTTATCACGCATATCTTTACTGGTTCCGGTCTTGACCGCGCTCCAGAACGGGGTACTCAAGGCACTGTCCAAGCCGAAGGTCAGCACACGGGCCTGACGGTCAGACAACATATCACCCACAATCCAACTGGCTCCAGGGTCCATGACGGGACGAAACGCGGCCATGGACTGATCCATACGCACGTTTACCGCCTGAGCCTGGCCCAGATTAGCCAGAGCACGGTACGCGTTGGTCAGCTCCAGCAAGGTGACATCAGCACTGCCCAGGGCCAGGCTGTAACCATAAAAATCACCGTCCTGCCGCAAATTAAGCCCCAGTTCGCGCAAACGCTCCACCAGACTGGCCGGCCCCAGCAAGGTCAGAACGCGTACGGCAGGGATATTCAGGGACGAAGCCAAAGCATTGCGCGCACTAACCCAGCCAATAAACTGCTTATCGTAGTTTTGTGGAATATACAGACCATTGCCGGTTGGCAGATTCAAGGGTGAGTCCTGCAGCAAGGAAGCGGCCGTCAGCAGACGTTTCTCGATGGCCAGCTCATATAGAAAAGGTTTGAGCGTGGAACCTGCCTGACGCAAAGACCGGGCATGATCGACCTGCGCGGCTTCGGACAGGTCGCCGCTGGAGCCCACATAGGCCAGCACCTGCCCCTGATGATTATCCAGCACCACTACGGCCGCATCCTGCACACGGGCGGTGCGCAGATCCAGCAGATGTCGTCGCACACTGGCTTGAACCTGCCGTTGAAGACGCGAATCCAGGGTAGTGTGCAAGCGATCCCCTGCTTCGGTCTGTGGACTTTGCTCCAGAACCCAGCGGGCGAAATGCGGCGCCAGTTGCGTCTGCCCCAGTGGTGCCTGCCCGGCTCGACGCAAGGCCACAGGCACCAGATGACTTAATGCTTGGCACTGCTGGGCGCGTCCCATTGCCTGCAAGGTCAAGCAGGCCCGACGCTCGACCGTCAAGGCCGAGGCATTGGGGCCTCGCAGCAAAACGGCAGCAATCGCTGACTCGCGTGCATCCAGCGCAGCGGCCTGCTTTTGAAACAGGGTGCGTGCCATCGCATCCACCCCGACAAGCTCGCCCCGAAAGGCTACCTGATTGAGGTAAGCCTCCAGAATTTGCGGTTTGGTCCAGGTATCTTCCAATGATTGAGCGGCAACTACCTGATCCAGTTTTTGCCACACCGAACGCCCGCCCCGTCCGCCAAGCAGCGTATGATCCAACAGCCCGGCCAACTGCATGGTAATGGTGGACGCGCCTCGGCTCCGTCCCGCAAACACACCGTCCCAGGCCGCAGAACCCACTGAAAGCCAGTCCACCCCGCCATGCGATTCAAAACGGCGATCTTCGGACATCAAGACCGCCAATTGCAAAGCCGGGGAAATCTGCTCCAGCGCCACCCAGTCGCCGCGCCGTTGATGAAAGTCCAGTCGCACCCGCTGGATGAGCTGGCCCTGGCGATCCAGGACCTGCACATCAGACGATCGGAAGGACCGACGAACGTCTTCATAGCTGGGTGTGGCCTGTCCGGAGCTGGCCCATAGGGCCAGTCCCGACAACAGCAACCCTGCTTTAATGGCTTGGCGCATCCACAACGTCCAAAACGTGCTCATTAGGCCAGAGAGCAAAAACATCGGGCTCGTACAAAGCCTCGGCCCGCGTGGCCGGCAATACAAACTGGCCCACCGTGTTCAGGCGCAGTGTGTAACTGACTTCCGTCGTGCCTTCCTCAAAACGCTCGTAATACGCCCGGTAACCATCGAAGCGGCGCTCGATAAAGCTGGGCCATTGACCGGACTGCGTCTGACCAGCCGTGGCCATGGCCGAATCCCGACCCAGTCCACTGCCCAGAATGGTCGCGCCGGCAGGAACCGGGTCAGACACGACCACCCAACTGGCCTGGCCTTGCGCCTTGACCTTGATCGTCACCCGCATGATGTCGCCACGGCTCCACACGCCTGGTTTGGCCTGCTCCACAGCCTGAACCTGACGCTCTATGCTCAAACCGGCCGCCACAGGCTTGGTCACCGGCACAGCGGCCAGAGAGCGAACGTCAATCCAGGCCTTGCCCTCACCTAGTTGCTCAACGCTCAAGTTGTCTGCCTGCTCGCCACGCCAAGGCACATCCATTTTGGTGGAGCGTACGCCCTGGCCGTCGGGTGTCAGCATATCCCAGTCCACCACCTGGGCCGTTTCGGAGCCCAGAATCACCATGGACTGTCCTGTCGGGGCCTGCTCGTGATGACGGCTGAATTGCTCGATGGCCAGGCTGCCCAAGAGGTTCTCCGTCGTCATGCGCCAGGCACCACGCTGTTGCTCGGCCAACAGACCTTGGGCCAGACGAGGCATGTCCTCAGTCCAGTCAGGCATCTCATTGACCAAGAGCATCAGGCGAGCCTGATTGGTCACCCGGCTGGTCATGGCCCAGGGACTGCCATTGAGTGCATCGTCGCCAAACACCAGACGGGTTCCGCGGCTGATCAGACGTGCCTGAATCAGCCCCAGTGCTTCTTTACGGCTTTGCACAGCTTGCTTGATCCCGGGCAGGCGCTGGGTCAGATCCACCCATGCCAGCAGAATATCGGTCGGCCAGCTTTGCAAATTCAACTCGACCGAATCGAGCATTGTGACGCGCGCACGGCCGTACTTCGCCAATACGGCAACCGCACGAATGACTTCGATATCCCGCTCCTGGCGAGAAACGGTCTGCATGGACGGGATTCGGCCATTGACCACGTTCTCCAGTCCTTGCAGCATCTCGTTGCGAAAGCCGTCAGGAATGGGATAGTTCAGCCCCATGGACTGAGCCATGTAGCTGATATCCAGAATGTAGCTGGTCAGTACACGGCTACCCCAACCGTAATTGCTGGGGAAATAACGCAGCAAGCCATCCTGGTCTAGATAGGAAGGCAGACGCTGCATCAGACCAGCCCATGCGCCTTCAGCACGCAAGCCCATGAAGCGGGAGGCTTGCTGTTCAAAGCAGGTATAAGGATAGCGTTCAAACCAGGCCCGCACCCCTTCCATTCCGCCCCCCAAGGAGGAACGGAACAACATTTGCAGGCCGCCCTGCACCCCGCCCTGCTCATTTTTCAGGGCGCCGGCCGGCACTTGCACCGACATGTTCAATGGCTGCTCCATGGACACGGACACCAGCGTTCCTTGCTGAACCGTTACCGGCGTGGCCGTAAAGACTTCCTGCTTGATGGAGAGGCTGTCCTTGGCAGGTTTGCTCTTGCCCGCCGCCTGCAGCACTTCCTGCGCATCCAGTGTCCATTCCAACTGATGCGAATCAGCCGAGCCACTGGAGGCTGGGACCGTTATGGGCCAGGAGACCACTTTGGCCGAACCGGAAGCCAGTTCAACGGTTTGCTCAGGCAAGGCGGCTGATGGCAAGCCCTTGCCACGGTACTGTGCCTGCACGTTGACCGTCATGGCACGCGGGCTGCTGTTTCGCAGCGTAAGCTGAGCCTGGTACTGATCGCCTTCGCGAGCAATCGCGGGCAAACCAGGAATGATCTGCAGATCCTGCGTGGTGACGATCTGGGCGGAGCCACTGCCAAAACGCTCACCAGCCAAATCGGCAACGGCCACGATGCGGTACTGGGTCAAGGAGTCTTTGAGGGGGACCGTCACGGTCGCGCGTCCTTGAGCATCCAGCTCCACATTGCCCTTCCATAGCAACAAGGTGTCGAGCAACTCGCGGGTGGGGCTCTTGCCGCCGCCACCGCCTGCTGCCACCGCCTTGCGGCCATAATGTCGACGTCCCACAATCTCGGACTGTGCTGTAGCGGTCTGCACGTTGTAACCCCGCAAAGCACGCATGGCCGTGAGCAGGTCCCAACTCGTGTTAGGGCTCAGTTCCAGCAAGGCCTGATCCACGGCCGCCAGGGCCACGGAAGCACCGGCTGCGGGTGAACCATCCGGTTTGAGAACCTGAATATCCACCTGGGCCTGCTCACGGATGGCGTACTGATTGCGATCCGTGCTGACTTTCACATCCAGCGCATCTTGCTGGCTACTCACTTCGATACCGGCCAGACCAAAGCGATAGCTGGGCTTGGACAAATCTACCGTGGTAGTCGGGGCCACAAACTCGCCCCCCCCTTCCGAGTAGGCCTTGTACCAGGTCAGAGGCTGGCTCCAGCCCCAGCTGAAAAAGGAGTACCAGGGAACATCACGCAGACGCCCCCGCAGCACCAGCACGGAAACGTAGACATTCGGCCCCCATTCGGGTTTGATCTCCACGCTGACGGTCGGATTGTCGCCTTCGAGCTGGACAACCTGGGCCTGCAACACACCCTCGCGCTCCACCGACACCAGGGCGGTGGCCTCACGGAATGGCATTCGCACCTGGAACTGCGCCTTTTCGCCCGGCGCCCAGGTCTTTTTCGCAGGAATGACATCTATCCGGTCATCATTCTGACCACCAAACCACAACGAGCCCGAACCGCTGACCCAGACCGTGCTGGCGGCCACCGACTCACGGCCCTTGTCATCACGCGCAATGGCACGCAGCTCCACCTGGCCGCCCTTCTCCAGTTTTACATCGCACTGCACCAACCCCTGTTCGTCGCTGCGTCCCTCGCAGACCGTACCCAGGTCTTGGCGCTGCTCCTGGTTGTCGTAGCTGTAAAACCCGCCCACCATACGCTTACGAATCGAGAAGCGCTGCACATTGGCGGCCTCAATACGGACTGGCACATTCTTCAAGGGCTTGCCGTCAGGGCTTAAGGCAATAGCCGAGAGCTGGGTGGATGAACCCGCCGCCAACCAAGTGCCTGCACGCAAGCCCGCCACCACATCGGCAGGCCATACCGCAATCGTCTGGGTCAGGGTTTGAATCTCGCCATTGGGATCGGAAAACGTCGCCTCCACCAAAAACTCGGAAGGCTGATCCACTACAGGCAACTGATCCAGCTTAGCACGCAACCCGCCTTGGGCATCGAGCTGGAAGCGTTGTTTGTTCAAGAAAACGCGAGCCTCTGACATCGCCGACCGATCCGCTTTTTCAGGCGGCGCAAAGCTGTAGTCACTGTAAGTGCTGAACGCGGGCGACTGACTGCGCACCACCGCCGACAGTTGTACAGGCAGGAAATCCGCCGGGCCACCAGACAGATAACGCAGCTGCAGATCAGCCTGCATCTGCTCAGGACTGATCAGATAGGGACGATCCTGACCATCACTTAACTTGATACTACCGCCCAGCACAGGCAGCTTGAATTGCTCAACACGGAAATCGCCAAAATTGAAGTACTGGTTCTCGCCTTCGGTTCGCAGTCGGTAGACACCCAGCTCCGCATCCTTGGGGATCGTCCAGTCGGTCAATGCAAATACGCTACCGGCCGCCGTTTTTTGCCATTTCAGTGGCAATTCAATCCGTTTGCCGCTGCCTTCATGTTCGACGATCATCGTCTCGGGATAACGAACTGGAGCCTTGAAGCCATCGCGTACCCGCTCACGCAGGTAATGTTTCATGTGCGCGACTTCACCGGCACGAAACAGGCTGCGATCCATCACGCTATGCGCAACCGGCTCATCGCGACCGCCCCAGTTATAGGGCACATTAAAGCGCCATGGCTCGATACCGGCGTTCCATTCGCTCAGCGCGAAACTGAACTCGTCTTTGCCCCTGGCCATGGGGTTGTCTTTATCGATGCGAGCCGTCACAAACAGGCCGGACAGGCCAGTCTCATTGCAATAATCCGGGCTGGAGACAGGATGGGGGTGATGAAAAACCCCGTCCTGCCCTGTTTCGCCCTGCACCAGCTCTTCGCCGCGGCAATTCATGACACGGATTTTGGCGCCGGGCACGACTTTGGCATCATCCAGGGTAGTGACCCAAACCAGCAGGTCATCACCACCTTGCTTGATGTGTACCCCCAGATTGGTGACCAGCACCGAACTACGCACATACATGGTGCCCGCCGACTCCAGCAAGGAGGCGCCCAAGCGCGGCGAGGCCACTTCCAGAACGTGGAAACCGGGCTCTTTCAGCGGCACGCCAATCAGTTCAAAAGGACGCTCGTTTTTCTGGTCCATGCCGGGCAAATCAAGCTTTTTAAGATCCTTGCCCTGAAGCAGAGGCTGAGCGCGCAGATCCAGATAACCGTTTTGATCGATGGGAGCGGTTACGCGAAAATCGCTGCCCATCATGCTCTTCAGCGTGTCAGCTGCCACCGACCAGGAATAGTTAAGCTGCCGCAGCCGGGAATACCAGGCCAGGACCTCCTTATCGTCCTTGACCGCCATCGCCCCCACCTGCCCGGCCGACACCAGCATCTGCTGAGTGGTCAGATTCGCTTCCACATTACGCAAGTTCAAACCAATGGCGGGTGGGTCAGCGTCATCCGAGCCATCGCGATCAGCATGACCAAAGCGCTCGACAATCCCAAAAGGCTCCACCACAAACTTGACCAGCGGCGGATACGTCGTCGTCTTCATGCCGTTGCTCAAGACCTCGGGATTTTGCAAGGGCCGCCCGGCATCGTCCGTCAAGGAGTCTGGAACCTGGATGGTCAGCTGGGCATTTTCCGGAAAAGGCCCCTCAAATCGTACATTCTGGCCGGGACCACGGTCTTGCCAGGCCTCATCCTGGTCGGACACAGGCTCCCATACCTTGTCGCCGGCTTGTAGACGAATCTGCTGCAGGTGCTCATAGGCAACCGGTGCCGAGAACTGTACAGCCACACTGCCAACAGGCGTGCAGGGCGCCTCAGCGCGTTCGCGCAGACAAGAAAGCGAAGCCGTGAAATGTGGCCGCACTGAAAAATCGAAGGTATAGCGGTCGGTATTAGGCACGCCCTTGCGATTGGCAATCGCTGTCGTGATGCCCGGCTCGAGCACAACCGACACGCTGGCATCGGCGGGCAAAGGACGCGCGCATTGCACGGCCTGATAACGCTCATCCACCTCATCCACATAGAAGGCAGAACGAGCCAGGGCATCACGCTGCGCACCTTCAATGGCCTTTAAGCCAATGCGCTCGCCAATGCCCTCAACCCGGCAATACCCGTGCTTGACTAAAGAAGCACTATTAACGGGCGCATTGAAATTAAATAAAAATACCTGGTCTTCATCAATAATGCTGTAATACGGGCGGCTGGATTCCAAAATGGCGCCACCGGAATTGAAACGATATTGAGCCGGTCCGCTAATCGCTTCATTATTAATGCTGCGAAAGCTCTTGGACACCACGGCGGTACAAGTCAAGCCAGGTCCTGGTCGCTCATCAAACTCATAAATCCAGCGACGGGAATCCAGCCAGCGGCCCTGCCCCGCAACGGAAGGATCATCACACTGGACCTGGACAGGTGCCGGCAGTTGTGAATCGCCAAAATGAACAGCGGGCTTGGCAAAGGTAACTTTGACATCCCGTAAATCGGACGTCGCCCCTTGGGGCGAAAAACTGCTAATCGTAATGGCTTGGGCGCTACTGACGCCCAGCAAGAACATCAAGCCCAGCAAAGACTGGCGATGCATCGTTCTTCCCCTATGGATATGCTATTTTCGGCGCCAGTTTAATGGAAATCCGCTACGCTGAGCGTGTATAAACTCTTACATGCATGCTTAAAGAATGCCACCAAGTGCAACAAAAAAAAACGCCGGGCTTTAAATCACGGCGCAATGGCTTTGAAGGGGCAAACATGGCATTTGAAAGTAAAAATTTCAAATGCGACCAAACACCCCCTTTTTTCCTCAAACTGGCGACATCAACTACGATAAATGCCATACGAACAGACAGCAGCACTGGAAAACCAGCCCACTAACCCCATATAGAGTGAGGCTTGTGAAGACCCAAGCGCTTCGATTTCAGGAAAGACACATGAGCACCATGACCCTGCAGGAACTGGATAAGACCCGAGAGGAATGTCGCAAACTGATCAGTCGACGCGCCCTGCTTTCAGCCGCCGCTGCCGTTGTCCCTGTTCCCGGCGTGGACGTAGGTACCGACGTGGCCATTTTAATGAAGGTCATCCCCATTATTAATGCCCGCTTTGGACTGACGGCCAGCGATGTGGACGCCCTGAGCCCCGAGCTGAAGAAGCTGGTGGTGGTCGGTGGAACAAGCATGGGCTTGGGCCTGGTGGGCCGCGTTCTGAGCACTGATCGCATCATCAATATTCTGGTGCGTCTGGGAGCAAAAAAGCTGGCCGGTAAATATGGTGCCAAATATGTCCCGCTGATAGGCAGTGCCATTTCTGCCTCTATCAGCTTTGTCGTACTGCGCAAGGTCGGCAACCAGCACATCGAGGAGTGCTATGAGATTGCCCGTCGTCTGGCATTGGAGACACAACGACGGGAAGCTGTCCATACCATCGATGCGGCTGAAGAAGGCCTGATACGCGAGCTCAAGGGCTAAGACACCGCTTGCGCGCCTTAGTCTGGAGAGCGTCCTGCTTCAGTTCGCACCCCAGACAGTTCGCCCAGCCCCGGTCCTTAGACTGCAGGGACCACACCCGGTGTTTTGCTGCGACCATTCAACATATAGTCCATCAGTTCGCGCACAGACTTCATGGCCTTGCCGAAAGGCAAGGCCTCTGAACTGCGAAAGAACAGACCCCGCTGTACATCGCCTTTCAAGGCATACGCCAATTGACGGTCAATGCAAAACTGTCCATGACGCTGCACACCGTCGCGCAAACCGCAATGAGCCAGGCAGTCAAAGCCTTCGGTGCACGGCCGTTCGCGAGCCACCGATTGCAGTTTTTTCTCTTTGTGCAAATAAGCGTCCAGCCACGGTGTACGCACGGCACGAGCCGGCAATCCGGCCACGCTCATGAAGGTCACGATGTCTTTGGCTTCCGCATCCAGCAAAACACGCTTGAAATTCTCGTGGGCATCGCCTTCCTCGGTCACCGCAAACGCCGTCCCCATTTGCACGCCATCCGCCCCCCAATCCATAAGCTGGCGCAACTGTTCAGGACGGTGAATCCCACCGGCAGCGATCAAAGGGATGCGCTCGGACTCCAGGCCCAACTCTCGGAATAAGGCACGACATCCCTCCAGCACGCGCTGAAACGCATATTCCGGTTTATTCAGAGACTGATCATCGGCTGCGCCCAGATGGCCAGCCGCATACCGGGGATTCTCCAGAACAACGGCATCGGGCAATCGCTTGCGACGCAGCCATTTCTTTACAAGCAAGGTGACGCCGCGCACGTCGGACAGAATGGGGATGAGCGCGACCTTGGGATGGTCCTGCACCAGTTCGGGCAAGTCCAGCGGCAGACCGGCACCCACTACCACGGCATCCGCACCGCTCTCGCACGACTGGCGCACATACTCGGGATACTGCGAAACCGCCTTCATGATGTTGACGGCGATGCCGCCATTGCCGCCCGAGCGCTCTCGGGCAAGATTGATTTCACGATCCAGCGCCTGCAAATTGGCCGCATCGACCACACCTTTTTCGACTTCACCCTGAGTGCTGTCCATCAGGTCTTCGTGATGACGCCGTAAATCCACGCTGGAGATGGTTCCCAGCCCGCCCAGTGCAGCCACAGTGCCGGCCAGTCGGGACGCCGATATACCGACTCCCATGCCGCCTTGGACAATAGGCAAAAGCAGTTTTCCCTTCAGGGACATGAGACGTAAATCCGTCTTTAGCACGATGTAAATACCTTAGGTTGATGCAAGAACCTGCCGGCCACGTCGGGACCAGAAACAGGGCAATAAAAAGGTGGCCGTCTTTGACAACGGCCACGGTGTTAAATCAGGCGGGAATAGCGTGCGCCGCTTTCCTGGCTCAAGTACTTGTCAAACACCATGCTGTAGGCGCGCACAAACAAACGGCCCTTGGGCAAGACCTGAATGGACTGAGAGTCGACGGTCAGCAAGCCCGCTTGCGCATAGCTGCTGAGCTCTTGCAGCTCAGCGGAAAAGTAACTGGCAAAATCGATGCCGTAACGCGCTTCCAGACGCGCAATCGGTACGGGCATGCTGCACATCAAGTGCATGATGACTTCGGCGCGCAGGCGATCGTCCTGCTGCATCACAATCCCACGCTCGATGGGCAAACGCCCCTGGTCAATTTCGGCGTAGTAATTGCGCAGACTGCGGGCATTTTGCACATGCATCGTCCCCACTTGCCCAATGGACGAAACGCCAAAGGACACCAAATCACAGGCTGACCGCGTGGTGTAACCCTGGAAATTGCGGTGCAAGCTGCCATCCAGGCGGGCCAGATTCAACTCGTCGTTGGGCAGTGCAAAATGATCCAGACCGATATAGACATAACCCGCATCCAGCAGGCGCTGCGAGGACATCAGGAACAGTTGCAGACGCTGGTCGGCATCGGGCAACTGTTCCTCGTTAATTAAACGCTGAGCCTTAAAGCGAGTGGGAAGATGCGCATAGTTGTACAAGGCAATCCGATCCGGCCTCAGTTGCACCAGTAAATCAATGGTGGATGCAAAGCTCTCCAGGGTCTGCAAGGGCAGACCGTAAATCAGATCCGTATTGATGGACTGGAAGCCAGCGGCCCGGCCTTGCTCGATGGCACGTTCGACCATGTCGAAAGGCTGGATACGGTTAATGGCTTTTTGCACATTAGGGTCAAAGTCCTGAACCCCAAAGCTGGTACGGTTAAAGCCCAGAGCCGCCAAGTTCTGGAGTGTGTCGTCGGACAGGGTGCGTGGATCGATCTCGATGCCCAGCTCAGCATCGGCCGTGAACATGAACTGCTCCTTGAGCTTGGTCATCAGCCGGGTGAGTTGTTCATTGTCCAGGAACGTGGGCGAGCCGCCGCCCAGGTGAAGTTGCTCGGTGCGCCTGTCCTCCCCCATATACTGGGTGACCATATCGATCTCGCGCAGCAGGTAATCCAGATACTGCTCGCTCTTGCTGCGATCTTGAGTGATGATCTTGTTGCAGGCACAGAAATAGCAGAGCGACTGGCAGAACGGGATATGCACGTAAACCGACAAGGGGGGATTGCTGCTGCTTAAGGCGTGCCGCGACAGCTCATGAATGTAGGGCTGTGCGGGGAAATCCTGAAAAAAACGGTCTGCGGTAGGGTAGGAGGTATAGCGCGGTCCGGAACGATCAAAGCGCCGAATCAAGGCTTCAGAGATCTCGATATCCTGTGTGGTCGGGGCGCTGGCGTCCGATGCTTCCAAGGTTTGCGGCATAGAGGGTCCTCCTGCAAAAGACCGATTTCTTCTAGTCAAGCATTCATTGTGAGAGAAAATCGCGGGTACACGCTTGACCTGCATCAAGGCCACAAGAACTAAAAAAACGCTTTTTTTATGACTGTTGGGCTGAAATTAGCTTCATATATCGTATTATTAAGCGCTAGCCGCCTAAATTACCGCCTGTTGGAGCCAGATGTATTTGCTCGTGATCCTAGCACTGCCGTTTATCGGTAGCTTGCTATCTTCCCTGATGCCCGCGAACTCTCGCAAACTCCAAGCATCTCTTGCCGGCGCTGTCGCCGTTACCTGCGCCCTACTGACCCTCTACGCCTATCCGGACATCGCTCGCGGAGAGGTGCTCGAGTCCTCCCGTTCCTGGATTCCAGCCCACGGCCTGACCTTCAAGTTGCGCATGGATGGTTATGCCTGGCTCTTTAGCATCATCATCACGGCCATGGGGGCACTGATTGCCCTGTATGCGCACTATTACCTGTCAGCCCAGGACCCGGTACGACGCTTTTTTTCCTTTTTGCAGGCCTTCATGGGTTCCATGCTGGGGGTCGTGCTGTCGGGCAACCTTATCCAGATGGTCGTGTTCTGGGAGCTGACCAGCCTGTCCTCGTTCATGCTGATTGCCTATTGGTATCACCGCATGGACGCACGCCGGGGCGCCCGCATGTCGCTCATCATCACCGGCACCGGAGGCTTCTGTTTGCTGGCAGGCGTGCTCATGCTCGGCCAGGCCGCAGGCAGCTACGATCTGAGCGTGGTACTGGAGTCGGGCGAGCAGATTCGCAATCATCCCTGGTATACCGGGATGCTGATCCTGATTGCTCTGGGCGCCCTGAGCAAAAGCGCCCAGTTTCCCTTTCATATCTGGTTGCCTCACGCCATGGCAGCCCCCACTCCCGTCTCGGCGTATTTGCACTCGGCCACCATGGTCAAAGCCGGCGTATTCTTACTGGCCCGTCTGTGGCCGGTGCTGTCGGGCACCACGGAATGGGCAGTCATTATTGGCGGTGCCGGCTTGTGCTCCCTGACACTGGGAGCTTACGTGGCCATGTTCCAGCGTGACATGAAAGGGGTTCTGGCCTACTCCACCATCAGTCACCTGGGCCTGATTACCTTGCTGCTTGGCCTGAGCAGCCCCCTTGCCCTGGTTGCTGCGGTCTTTCACATGATGAACCATGCCACCTTCAAGGCCTCTTTGTTCATGGCGGCCGGCATTGTGGATCACGAAACTGGTACCCGAAACCTGAACCGCTTGTCCGGGCTGCGCCATGCCATGCCCCTGACAGCCACACTGGCAACCGTTGCAGCCGCTTCCATGGCCGGGGTCCCACTGCTGAACGGTTTCATTTCCAAAGAAATGTTCTTTGCCGAAACTGTTTTGGCCAGCAACGGCAATACCTGGGAATACGCTTTGCCGGTGGTAGCCGTCATTGCCGGCTCCTTTAGCGTGGCGTACTCCTTGCGCTTCATTGCACAGGTATTTTTTGGCCCCGTCGCCAAGGATCTGCCCCGCGAGCCCCATGAGCCACCCCGCCGGATGCTCATACCCAGCGCCATTCTGGTGCTGACCTGCCTTCTGGTGGGCATTATGCCAAGCCTGACCTTCGGGCCCTTCCTGCATACTGCTGCCAGCGCTATTTTGGGCAGTGAAATGCCTCAGTACGACCTGGCCCTGTGGCATGGGTTCAATCTGCCCTTGGTCATGAGTCTGGTGGCAACGGTCATGGGCGTGATTTTGGTCCTTATCATCAACCGCTTCTATAAGAACCGCCAAGGGCGCACCCCGCTGCTGACACGCGCCGATGGCCGCCGCTTTTTCGAGCTGGCCATGGAGTACCTGGAAGTGGCAGCCAACTGGGCGGTGGGCAAACTGTATTCGCCGCGTCTGCAGCGCCAGATCTTGTTGATTATCGTCGTGACGATCAGTGTGGCGGCCCTGCCGCTGGCTCGCGGCAACTGGTTCAAATCCACTATCTTCACCCCGATTGATCCGTTCTTCGCCCTGATGTGGGTGGTCGGCATCGCCTGCGCCATCGGCGCGGCGCGTCAGGCCAAATTCCATCGCCCGGCTTCCCTGCTCCTTTCAGGCGGCGCCGGTCTGGTGACCAGCCTGACCTTTGCCTGGCTCTCGGCGCCCGACCTGGCCTTGACGCAATTGGCCGTGGAAGTCGTCACTGTCGTGCTGATCCTGCTGGGCCTGCGCTGGCTGCCACAACGTGTCAGCGACATGCCGGGCGCTCAGGACAACAGTGGACGTGCCCTGTTGCGCCGCAGTCGCGACTTGATCATTGCCATTCTGGCCGGCGGTGGGATCGCCGCCCTGGCCTACGCCATGATGACCCGCCCCCACCCCAGTGGAATTTCGCCCTTCTTTATCGAGAAGGCCCTGCCCCTGGGCGGTGGCGCAAATGTGGTCAATGTGATTTTGGTTGATTTCCGAGGCTTTGATACCTTTGGCGAAATCGTCGTATTGGGTATTGTGGCGCTGACCGTCTTTGCGCTGCTGCGACGCTTCCGGCCCCCCATCGAGGCCATCGCTCAGCCGCTGGCCCGTCGTCAGAACGTCAAAGACAGCCGTGAAGCCGTTTTTGTTGAGCCCGACCCCAAAACACCTCTGCCCGAGGGCATCATGCAGATTCCAGCCGTGTTGCTGCGATTGCTGCTGCCCATCTCCACCCTGATTGCCCTGTATTTCCTGCTGCGGGGTCACAACCTGCCCGGCGGCGGCTTTGTGGGCGGCTTGATTATGGCTACTGGCATCATCTTGCAATACATGGTCAGTGGCGTGGTATGGATGGAATCGCGCCCCTTGATTCAGCCTCAAACCTGGATTGGTCTGGGTCTGCTGACTGCTGGCGTAGCCGCCATGCTGGTCTGGGTCTTTAACAAGCCCTTTTTGTCTGCCCAAAGCTGGGATCTGCACCTGCCCCTGATCGGCGAGGTACATACCTCCAGTGCGCTGATCTTCGATATTGGCGTATTCATGCTGGTGATTGGTTCAACCATCCTGATTCTGATCGCGCTGGCCCACCAGTCATTACGTTTTTATCGCAAACTGCCGTCGCTGCAATCCGCCTCGAACGCTGCATCCGGGATGGAGAATAAATAATGGAAATCGTGCTTTCAATTGCGATTGGTGTCCTGGCGGGCTCGGGCGTGTGGCTCTTGCTTCGCCCGCGTACCTTTCAGGTCATCATGGGACTGGCCCTGGTCTCTTACGCCGTCAACCTGTTCATTTTCAGCATGGGACGACTCACCATCAGTGCCGCGCCCGTTATTAACAGCAGTGAGCTGGGTGCCAGCTATGCCGATCCCTTGCCGCAAGCCCTGGTACTGACGGCTATTGTGATCGGCTTTGCCACCACGGCCTTGTTTCTGGTTGTTATTTTGGCCAACCGCGGCCTGAGCGGCACCGACCACGTTGATGGCCGCGAGGAAGACGACCTGTGAGTCTGCTCAATCAACACCTGCCCGTATTGCCCGTCGCCATTCCCATGATGGCCGCGGCCCTGATGGTGATGCTGCGCGACAAGCGCCGTCACTACAAACTACTGATCGCCTTTGCCTCCTTGCTGGCCCAGTTGTTGTGTGCCGTCTATCTGCTCTTGCTGGCCGATGGGACGCTGGCACCCATTTGGCCGCAATCGGTCGGGGTGTACCTGCTCGGTGACTGGCCCGCCCCCTTCGGGATTGTGCTGGTCGTAGACCGGCTGGCAGCCTTTTTGCTGGTGCTCACCAATGTACTGGCGTTTTGCTGCTGGTTCTATTCGCTGGCACGTTGGGATCGCGTAGGGGTCCATTTCCATTCTTTGTTCCAGCTACTGCTGATGGGGCTGAACGGTGCCTTCCTGACGGGGGATCTGTTTAACCTGTTTGTGTTCTTCGAGGTGTTGCTGGCGGCATCGTATGGGCTGATGTTGCACGGATCAGGCGCGGCGCGTGTCAGTGCCGGCCTGCACTACATCGCCGTCAATCTGATTTCCTCGTTCCTGCTACTGATCGCCATTGCGCTGGTGTATGGCGTCACGGGCACCTTGAACATGGCAGACCTGGCCTTGCGCGCCGGCTCCATGCCGGATTCGGACCGCCTGGTATTTGAGGCAGCCCTGGCCATCCTGGGCATTGCCTTCCTGATCAAGGCGGCCGCCTGGCCTCTGAACCTGTGGTTACCCAACGCCTATGGCAATGCCTGCGCACCGGTCGCCGCCATGTTTGCCATCATGACCAAGGTAGGCATATACGCCTTGCTGCGTATCGGCTCCTTGCTCCTGCCCACGGGTGCTCCTGCGGCCTTCGGCGTAGCATGGATGTTCCCTGCCGGAATTGCCACCCTGGCGTTTGGGGCTATCGGTGTCATAGCGGCCCAACAACCCGAACGCCTGGCCAGCTATTGCATCATCGTGTCCTCGGGCACCTTGCTGGCGGCACTGGGCATGCCCGGCGTGATTCTGACAGGTCCCGCCCTGTACTACATGCTCAGCAGCGTGCTGGCGCTGGGCGCGTTTTTTCTGTTGCTGGAACTGGTCAGCCGCACCAAACCCTTTGGCGCCGATCTACTGGCTGTCAGCCAGGAAGTCTTTGATCTGGATGACCCTGAATCCGAAGACCATAGCGATGATGTGGTCGGCGTCGCCATCCCCGGCGTGATGGTTTTTCTAGGCATGTCCTTTATTGCCTGCGCCTTGCTGATTGTCGGCCTGCCTCCCCTGTCCGGTTTTGTGGCCAAGCTGTCCTTGCTGACGGCCGCACTCAAGGCTTCGGGCCAATCCCCAGAACCCCTGAACGCCTGGATTCTGACCGCCGCGGTCCTGATTTCAGGAGTGGCCGGTTTGATCGCCATGGTGCGGGTGGGCATTCGTCTGTTCTGGAGCAATAGCTCACTGACCATCCCTCGTCTGAAATTGATCGAGGCAGCGCCAATTGCCAGCATTATTGTCGCCTGCGGGATTCTGAGCTGGTATGCCGGCCCCATCACCACGTACCTGGAACAGACTGCTCAGCAACTGGATGAACCACGTATTTATATTGGTTCAGTCCTGCGACAAAACCCTGTGCGCTCCGTTCAGGCGGAGGGACTGTGATGAGACGCTATACCAAACACCTGTTCCTGCCCTTGCTGTTGCTGGGCCTGTGGCTGCTGCTGAACGACTCGCTATCGCCAGGCTATCTGGTGCTGGGCCTGTTTCTGGCTACTGCCCTGAGTCTGGCAGCCATCCCGTTCCGGCCCGTCAAGGCCAGCATCCGTCACCCATTTCTGGCCTTAAAGCTGATTGGACAAGTTGCCTGGGACATCGTGCTGTCCAATATCGCCGTGGGCAAACTGGTCCTTAAAGGCAGCAAGGCGCCGCGTCCCGGTTTTCTGGCCATCCCCCTGCGATTGACCGATCCGCATGCTCTGGCTGCTCTGGCCTGCATCATTACCTACACGCCTGGCACGGTCTGGTCAGGGTTTGATGAGAAGACCCGCATCCTGACCTTGCACATTCTGGACCTTCAGGACGAGCAGGTATGGTTAGACACGATTCAGAAGCGCTATGAAACCCCGCTGCTGGAGATTTTCCAATGATCGATATTGTTTACTGGGCCTGTCAGTTTGCCCTGGGCTGCTTTGTTCTGGGCATGTGTTGTGCCGTCATCCGTCTGCTCAAAGGCCCATCCGCCGCTGACCGCGTACTGGCACTGGACACCATGTACATCAACGGCATGCTGGCCTTGCTGGCCCTGGGCATCCGCTTTGATTCAACCCTGTACTTTGACATTGCCTTGCTGATTGCCCTGTTTGGCTTTGTAGGCTCCGCCGCGATGGCGAAGTTTTTGCTGCGCGCCGAGGTCATCGAACCATGACAGACACATTGTTGCCCTGGTGGCTTGCCATTCCAGTCGCCCTCTTACTGGTGCTAAGCGGCATTGTGGCCTTGATCGGCTCGGCGGGCCTGCTGCGTTTCAAGCATGTGTACTCGCGTATTCACGCCCCAACAATGGGAAATACGCTAGGAACATTTTTCATGGTACTGGCTGTGGCGATCAGCGCGAGCCATTTGATGAGCCGTCCTATTTTGCATCCACTCATCATCAGCGTGCTCCTGATCATTACCTCCCCGGTCACCGCCATTTTTTTGATGCGTGCCGCCATCAAACGTGAATATCGTCAACGTCTGGCCGAATACGGGCCCGATGAGCCCGGCTATCTGGACATGCCGCACAAAGCCCCCCTGCCCGCAGACCTCCTTCCGCCACAACCTGAGCCCCAGGAGCACCCCCCCCAGTAAGGAGTTGGAAAAGTTTTATTACCCTCACTTGCAACTGCTCCACTTATACTGATAGGGGTTTACTGCGTGTCAGGGATTGCCCTATACGCAGCTGCTTTTGGGGCTTTGCGGCCTGCTCATACCTACTCGTGACAGCGCTCGCCAAGCCGGTGATTCCCTTAGCAAGTAAAGGAGTGAGATTGATGAGTCTACATACACGCCCATCCCGAATCCTGAGTGCAGGCTTGCTCAGTCTAGGTTTACTGTCCTCTGCTGCCTGGGCTCAAACCCCGACCAAAGACTATCGCCACGACATCCAGCGCTGCGAGCAATTTACCGGTGAGCAGCGGACCACCTGCCGTCGTGAAGCTGGTGCTGCCTTGCAGGCCGAGCGTCAGCATAAGCTGGACAAACAGGATCACAATCTGGAGGCCAATCGTCAGGCACGGTGCCATCGTCTGCCCGCTGATCGGCAGCAAGACTGCCTGAAAGCCATGCGCGGTCAGGACACCACTGTACGCGGCAGCGTGGAAGGTGGCGGTATCCTGCGCGAGACCACAACGGTGGTGCCCGCTCAATAAACCTTCGCGGACACACTTTTGCCTGCGCAGGCTGGCAGTTAAAAAGAATGGGCCTTACCAGGCCCATTCTTCGTTTTGAACGATACTCTCGGTTTACAACTCGACCTGCATGCCCATCTCCACCACTCGATTGGGTGGAATCTTGAAAAAGCGCGTGCTGCGGCTGGCATTGCGAGCCATGAACGCAAACAAGCGTCGACGCCATCCCAGATACCAAGGCTGTCGCGATTGGATCATCACGGTCTGACGGGACAAGAAGTAAGACGTTTGCATAGGCTCCAGATTGAGCTCTGGATGCTCCAGGGTAATCTGCTCGAGCAACTGAGGTACATTAGGCTCTTGCTTAAAGCCCCATGAGGCAACAGCCTGCCAGCTTCCCCGGCTCAGACGTTGCAGCGTATAGCGCTCACCAAAGGGCACATAGGGTACGCCCGCACTGCTCACCGTCAAAAACAGGACTTGCTCATGAAGCACTTTATTATGTTTCAGATTATGCAATAAGGCTGGGGGAACCGAATCTGGGATGGTGCTCATAAACACTGCTGTGCCCGGTACGCGGGTTGGAGCATATTCCTCCAGGTTGAGCAAAAACTCCTTCAAAGGTTGTTTGTTTTCCAGCAAACGCTCGTGCAACGCAGCGCGCCCCTGCCTCCATGTCAACATCAAGCCAAGCAGAACCGCCCCCACCAGCAACGGCAGCCACCCCCCTTCCAGCAATTTAAGCGCATTGGCCGAGAACAACAGCACGTCCAGTACCAGGAAAATACCCAAAAGCCCCAGCCAGGCCCAGCGCTTGAGTCCGTGGGCGCGACGCGGCAACAGCATCAAGGCCAGCAAACTGGTCATCAGCATGGTGCCCGTTACCGCAAAACCGTAAGCATGAGCCAGACGGTCCGAGGAACCAAAGCTCAGCACCAGCACCATCACCGCCACGCATAACAGCAAATTCACCCGAGGCAGGTAAATCTGTCCCTCTTCTTTGGCCGAAGTATGTTGAATGACCATACGAGGCCAGAAACCAAGCTGCACTGCCTGCCGGGTTACGGAAAACGCCCCCGAAATCACGGACTGAGAAGCGATCACGGTTGCGACCGTTGCCAGCATCACCATGGGTACCAGCGCCCAGTTCGGTGCCAGATAAAAGAAAGGATTACGAATCGCGGTCGGGTCGGATATCAGCAAGGCGCCCTGGCCGAAATAGCACAAAACCAGACAAGGCATCACCACCAGGAACCAGGCTTTACGAATCAAAGGACGACCAAAATGGCCCATGTCGGCATACAAGGCCTCCGCTCCGGTCAAAGCCAGAACCAAAGCGCCAAGCAGTAGAAACGTTTGCCAGGGCGCCTGGGCAATAAAAGCCACCGCCCAACGCGGGTCCAGGGCCATCAGCACTTGCGGATGTTCGATCACACGCCACAAGCCCAAGCCACCCAGAACCAGAAACCAGATCAGCATGATGGGGCCAAACAACTTGCCCATGGTTCCCGTTCCATGCGACTGGATCAGGAACAGTGCCAGCAAAACCCCCAGGGCCAGTGGCACCACCCAGGGGTCAAGCACATGCGAGACCATGCCAATGCCTTCCAATGCAGACATCACGGAAATGGCCGGCGTGATGATGCTGTCCCCATAGAACAAAGCAGCGCCAATCAGCCCCAAAACCACAATGAGCTGGCGCTTGGGCCCATGAATACCACGGGCAGCCAACTCCATCAAAGCCAGGGTGCCGCCTTCGCCTTTATTATCCAGTCGCAGCACCACCGTCACGTACTTGATGGAAACCACCACGGTCAGCAGCCAGAACAGCAAGGACAGCACGCCATACACCTGCTCGGCACCAGGCTGACTGTAGGCACTCAAGGCCACTTTCATGGTGTAGAGCGGGCTGGTCCCGATATCCCCATATACCACGCCTAACGCGCCCACTAACAAGGCCGCCCGAGCCGCTTTTCTGGGGTTTTCTGTTGCTGTGTTCAAAGCTTAATTTCCAATCAAAGTATCGTGCCGGGTCAGACGCGCACCAATACGCGGGCCAGGAAAAACAATGGTGATACGGGTACCGGGAAAATCAGGGCGGCTCATCAAACTCCACCAGGCCCCATGCGCACGGGCAATTTCCTGCACAATGGCCAAGCCCAGACCGGAGCCTCCGGCCTGCGTGCCGGGTGAACGGTAAAAGGCTTCAAAGACACGTTGTTGCTCGCTGGCCTCAATACCCGGACCATGGTCCTCGACGGACAAGGACGGCGGGTTGCTGGCCACGCGCAGAACAATGCGGTCCGTTCCTTGACCATAGCGCAACGCATTATCCATCAGGTTGGACAGCAGCTCGCGCAGCAGTACGGGAGCCGCGTCAATCCAAACCGGCTTTTCAGGCGCCAGCAAATGGATCTCTGCACCATGCTGACGGGCCTGCAAAAACCAGTCACCGCCCTCCTCACGCGTCCACTCACACAGATCCAGGCGCACAAAACTGTCTTTGATATTGGTATCGGCATCCGTGCGGGCCAGCACCAGCAACTGCTGACCGAGGCGAATCATACGATCCGACACACTTTTGATGCGCTCGGCGCGCTGGCGAATATCGTCCGGTAAGGGCTTGGCCAACATCAGCTCCGATTCCAGCTGCAAACCGGTCAGGGGAGTACGCAACTGATGCGCAGCATGACCAATAAAGCGCTTTTGCGCCTGCAGGGTATCACGCTGACGCTCCAGCAACTCGTTAAAGTGCTCCACCAAGGGCACGATTTCCGCCGGCAAGGCGCTCGCATCCAGGCGTTCAAAATCATCATCGGCCCGATTGCGTATTTGTTGTGACAAATCATCAATCGAGGCAAGCTGAGAGCGAATACCGGATAACAGCACCCAGGCGATCAAACTGACCAGCAAGACCTGGCTCAAGGCCATGGTCCAGAAAATATCGCGCAGCAGCCAATCCTCCAGGCTCATACGACGTGTCAGCACCCAGGTAACGCTCAGATCCAGTACAACAAGAATGGAAATCGGAGGAAAAAGCCGGCCCATCAATTTGCGGGCCAAAGAGCCGGGGGCAAGAAAGCGTTCCAGCCATGATCGCAACAAGGAGGTTTTTTCCGCTGAAGAAAGATGCTGATCGGGCATGGTTGACCTAAAGTGTCTGGCAGCGGGCACAGGCTGCCGTTATGCTCCGGCCACGCTCTCCACATCGAGCAGATAGCCAAAGCCGCGCACAGTCTGTATCACTGCCCCGGTGCCTTCCAGGCGTTTGCGCAGACGATACACATAAACTTCGACCGCATTGTCGCTGAAATCGGCATCCCAAGCAGACAAGGAATTAATAATCTGCTGCTTGGTGACCACACGACCGGCCCGCATCATCAGCATTTCCAGGACGGACAGCTCACGCACCGACAGGTTCACGCGTTGCCCCGCGCAGCGCAGCTCGCGGCCAATCGTATCAAAACTCAAGGGCCCGACATCAATAACAGGCTGCACCTGCCCGCTGCGGCGGCGGCCAAAGACACGTACCCGGGCAGCCAGCTCGGACAGATCAAAGGGCTTGATCAGGTAATCATCCGCACCGGCATCCAAACCGCCCACGCGATCATCCACGCCGTCGCGCGCGGTCAGAATCAGAACGGGTATCGCATTGCCCTGCTGGCGCAACTGCCGCAATACCTCCAGGCCACTGATGCCTGGCAGGTTCAAGTCCAGGAGCAGCAAATCGTAGACTTGGGCGGACAGCTCCTTCAAGGCGCTTTCACCTTCCTGAAGCCAGTCAACCGCATAGCCCTGATCGCTGAGAAACTCCTGCAGTGCGGCGCCCAGTATGGCGTCGTCTTCAATAACTAGTACACGCATTGTAGGGATTTTATTACGAAACTGGCCCCTCGCGTCGCGGATGCAAAGCGAGGGGCCAGAAAAAACAACATGAGGGATTACGCGCAGCGTTACGGAGCCGGTGCCGGCTTGCCCGTGGTCTCGCCCGTTGATGGACCTTTCTGTGCGTCACCCTCTTGTACAGGAGCCTGGGTCGTTGGGCCTGGACGGGTGATGAATCCCAATCGGGTCAGGCCAGAAGCCTTGGAGCGGCTCATGACCTGGGCCAGTGTTTCATAGCGAGTATCGGTATCGGCACGGATACGCAGTTCCGGCTGCGGCTGCTCCTTGGAATAGGGAGCCAAAGTAGCCGCCAAATCTTCCAGGGCCACCAGTTGCTCATTGACAAAAATCTGCCCTGCCGCATCAATAGCCAGATCAATCGTCTTGGGATCTTGCTGAATCGGCTCGGAGCTTGCCTGGGGCAACTGTATCTTGATGGAGTGCGACAGCAAAGGAGCGGTGATCAGAAAGATCACCAGCAGCACCAGCATCACATCGATCAGCGGCACCATATTGATTTCAGACAACGCAGAGCCCGAATTACGATTATCAAAGCTGCCAAAGGCCATGATTAATGCTCCCGCTTGGCAGCGGCTGCCGAGCTCGATGCTGCACCGCCACCCGAACTGGGGACACGGCGCAGAACAGGTTGCGTATCCTGCACCGGCTGACCGGTCGTCAGGAAGGTAAACAGATCATGCGCAAAAGCGTCCAGCTGGGACAAGTAAACGCGGTTGGTGCGCACAAACGCGTTATAGGCCAGCACGGCAGGAATGGCTACGGCCAGACCCAGGCCAGTCATCACCAATGCCTCGCCCACAGGGCCAGCAATCTTGTTCAAGGTGACGCCATCGGACAGACCGATATTGATGAGCGCGTGGTACACCCCCCACACCGTGCCAAACAGGCCTACGAACGGAGCGGTGGAACCGACCGAAGCCAACAATGTCAGGCCGTTTTCGAGTTTGGCGGTTTCCTCGTCCATCACCTTGCGCATGATGCGCGACACAAACGCACCCGTTGAACCTTTCTCCTCCAGCCGCATAGCCCCGTACTTGACGTGATGCTTTTGAGCGTGAATGGCGTGACTGGCCAGATGGCTGAACGGATCACGTGCACCGTGGGTAGCGATCTCGTTTTCAACCTGCTCAAGCGAGCTGGCCGACCAGAACTCGCGCATGAAACTTTGCGAGCGGCGTTTCAGACGGAAAGACAAGATGCCCTTGACGATAATCAGATACCAGCTGGCAATCGACATCAAGGCCAGAATCACAAACAGGGTCTTGCCGACCACATCGCTTTGCTGGATAAAGTGCAGCACCCCGGTCGCTTCCTCAGCAGCAGCAACACTGGCGGCAGCCTGATCGGCAACAGGCCCTGCAACTTGTGCCAGGCTTACCCATACGCTTTGAAATAGTTCCTGCATCATTGATCTATCCTAGTAAACAAAGTCGAAAGGAATATCGGCCATGGCACGATAGGCCACACCATTTTCCGTATACGGTTTAAAACGCGCTGTGCGTACAGCCTTCAGTGCAGACTCATCCAGACGCTCATAGCCTGAGGAGCTTTGCACCTTGGCTTCCAGCACGGTTCCTTGGGTTGAAATCACGACACGCACCACTACGCGGCCCTGCTCGCGACGGCGTTCCGAAGCCCGCGGGTACACGGGCACGGGTCGACGACCCAAATAATCCACACGGCCAATCAGTTTGGGACGATCGCCCTGTGCAGAACGTGCCGCGGCTTGAGCCGCATTATCCGTGGCCGGTCCAGCCTGGGCAGCGGGTGCTGCCGGTTGGGCAGGCTGTGGCGTTTCTGCTGGCGGTACTTCCGGTTTGGGCTGCGGCTTGGGCTTGGGCTTTGGCTTGGGTTTCGGTTTAGGCTTGGGAGGCTCTGGCACCGGCGGTTTTTCCACAATCGGCTCTGGCTCAGGCTCCACGATCGGTTCAGGCTCAGGATCGGGCTCCACCTCAGGTTCTGGCTCTGGCTCTGGCTCTGGCTCAGGTTCGGCCACCACCTGTTCGGGCGGAGCACTGACCTGCTCTTGCTGGACCGGCGCTTCCGTTACCTCCAACAAGGTCACTCCCACCACATCAATCGGAGCAGGTTCACCCACCATCTTGGGGCTTTCCGTCCACAAGATGGTAGCCAGAACCCCCACGTGCAATCCCAGTGCTAATGCCAGCCCGGTTGCCTTCAAGGCCAGCATCGAGCGATTATTCGTTTGAGAAGCAATTCCGGTCATAATCCGTTCTACACATTCTGCAACCCGCATGGACCATGAGGGGACCGGACAGGATGCCCAGTGAAGTATCGAATCTTAACAGAAACAGGAATGATTCTCAATACTGGAAAATAGGAAAATATCCTGTGTTCAGCCTGCTTTGCAAGAAATTTTCCTGATACTAACGCAAACAGGCCGACTTACGGTCAGCCTGTTACGCCTCGTTTGCGAAAGATTAAGACGGACGGACGTCGGACGGGGTTTCCAAAGGAAAAGCACTGAATTTGCGCGGCAAGGCCAAGGCGCGCTCGCCGGGTGACAAGTCCAGCTGAGACCAGCGCTGATGATCGAACTCCGCCTCCCAGGCCCGTTCTCCTTCGTTCAGAGCCAGCTCCACCCGCACCGTTGCCCCCAAGGGAATAATACGCTGCACCGCCACCACAATACCTTGGCCATCCAGTTTGCGCTGCAGGTCCAGATCATGCGGACGCACATAGCCCACCGCTTCGCCCTGCCCGGCGCCCTGCCCGTTCAAGGCCTGGCTGGACTCGAACTGACCCAGTTGAGGATCAGCTACAAACCGTCCCTGCCGGAACTGACCAGGCAGGCGATTTGCCGCCCCCAGAAACTCGTATACAAAGGGGCTGGCCGGATGGTTATACACCTCTTGCGGAGCGCCCTCTTGTTCGACCCGCCCTTTGTTCAGCACCACGATACGGTCAGCCACTTCGATGGCCTCCTCCTGGTCGTGAGTCACAAACAAGGTGCTGATATGCAAGTCATCATGCAAACGACGCAGCCAGGAACGTAACTCTTTACGCACCTTGGCATCCAGAGCGCCAAATGGCTCATCAAGCAACAGGACACCAGGCTCTACAGCCAAAGCGCGCGCCAAGGCGATACGCTGTCGCTGACCACCCGACAAAGCGGCAGGATAACGATCTGCCAGCCAGTCCAGCTGCACCAGCTCCAGTAGCTCGTGCACACGCTGACGAATCTGTGCTTCGGGCAGGCGCTGTTTGCGGGGTTTGATGCGCAAACCAAAGGCCACGTTCTCAAATACGGTCATGTGGCGGAACAAGGCGTAATGTTGAAACACAAAACCGACTTGACGATCGCGGGTGCCAACCGAAGCCACATCCTTGCCATTGATGAGCACCTGACCCGCATCCGCATGTTCCAGACCTGCCACAATCCGCAGCAACGTCGTCTTGCCGCAACCCGAAGGCCCCAGCAAAGCCACCAGCTCGCCCGCTGGAAAATCCAATGTCACATCACCCAGTGCCGTAAACGCACCAAACTGTTTAGATAGATGACGAACTTCGATACTCATAATGAACTCCGAATGCGGTCATCCACGATGACCGTCTTGAACCATTTTGCGCTCGGCCCACAATTTAAGCGCCAGCGTCAGCAAAGCCAAAACTGCCAGCACCGAAGCGGCGGCAAAAGCGCCCACGGTGTGATAGTCGTTGTACTCAATCTCTACATGCAAAGGCAGGGTATTGGTCTGGCCACGTATATGACCAGACAATACCGACACTGCCCCGAACTCGCCCATTGCACGGGCATTGCACAAAATCACCCCATACAGTAGACCCCATTTGATCTTGGGCAAGGTCACGCGCCAGAACATCTGTCGCCCGTTGGCTCCCAACACCCGCGCGGCCTGCTCTTCGTCGCTACCCTGCATTTGCATGAGCGGGATCAGCTCGCGCGCCACAAACGGGAAGGTAACAAACAGGGTTGCCAGAACCAGCCCCGGCAAGGCGAACACAATACGGATGTTATTGGCATCGAGCCAGTCCCAAAACGGGCCCTGACGACCAAAAATCAATAGGAACATCAAACCCGCGATCACTGGCGAGACCGAAAAGGGCAGGTCAATCAAGGTGGTCAACAGGCTTTTACCACGAAACTCAAAACGGGCAATAGCCCAGGAAGCCGCCAAACCAAACGCGATATTCAAGGGGACGGCAATAACAGCCACGAGCACGGTCAAACTGGCCGCATGCATGGTATCGCTCTGATTCAGTGCCGACAGATATGGCAAGACACCACGACTGAACGCTGTCATGAACACCAGGATTAAGGGCAGCAGCAAAAACAGAACAAAAAACAGCAAGGCAAGGCCAATCAGTACCGCCTTGACGACCGGCCCCTCATCCTGCGCTGCCCGCAGGCGTGCCCTTGGCACCGACACCACAGGTACAGCGGGTTCCATCGCCAGGCTGCTCATCGGGCGCCCTCCAAGGCAAAAGGCGCAGCCACCCTGGCCGCTTTGCTACGCGCCTGCCCAGAATGACGCGCTTGCAAATACCACTGCAAACGATTGATTGCCAGCAAGATAATGAATGACAAGACCATCATCAGAACCGCCAGCGCCGAGGCACCAGCGTAATCAAACTGTTCCAGCTTGATCACGATGAGTAAAGGCGTAATTTCAGAGACCATCGGCACATTCCCGGCTATGAAAATAACCGAGCCGTACTCCCCTACTGCGCGGGCAAACGCCAGGGCCACACCGGTCAGGCAGGCCGGCAAAATGGCGGGCAGAATCACTTTACTGACCGTCTGAAAGCGATCGGCTCCCAAACAGGCACTGACCTCCTCCTGCTCTTGCTCCAATTCCTCCAGAACTGGCTGAACGGTGCGCACTACAAACGGCAGGCCAATAAACACCAGGGCGATCAATACCCCCCAGGGAGTGAACGCAATTTGCCCGACATAGGGTTGCGCCCATGCCCCGATCCAGCCGGTAGGTGCATAAATCGCTGCCAGAGAAATCCCAGCCACCGACGTCGGCAACGCAAAGGGCAAGTCAATCAAGGCATCCACAAGGCGGCGACCTGGGAAACGATATCGAACCAGCACCCAGGCCAGAATCAAACCAAATACGCCGTTGATCACAGCGGCCAAGGCCGCCATGCCAAAAGTCAACTTCAACGAGGCCAGGACACGCGCGGCGCTGATGGTCTCCCAAAAGGCTGACCAGCCCATAGAGGTGGTCTTGAGCAAAACAGCCGATAACGGTATGAGCACAATCAGGCTTAAATAGCTGATGGACAAACCCATGGTCAAGCCAAAGCCTGGCAAAGCCCGCTGCTTGCGGCCAGCGGGCAGAAATCCCCAAAGACGAGCCTGTGACATCGAACGGTCCTCAGTAAGAGTGGGGTTATTTGCTCAAATAGATGCTGTCGAACACACCACCGTCCGCAAAGTGTTTGGCCTGAACCTGAGTCCAGCCGCCCAGCTCATCATCGACCTTGTACAGCTTCAACGCTGGAAACTGATCGCGGTACTTGGCGGCCACCGACTCCAGTCGAGGACGGTAAAAATGACGTGCAGCGATTTCCTGACCTTCCGGGCTATACAAATACTCCAGATAGGCTTGGGCCACTTTTTCCGTACCATGCTTGGCGGCATTGGCATCGACCAGCGCCACAGGCGGCTCAGCCAGGATGCTGCTGGAGGGCACCACAATATCAAAACGATCGGGCCCCAGATCCTTGACGGACAACAGCGCCTCGTTCTCCCAGGCAATCAATACATCACCGATACCCCGCTCGACGAAGGTCGTGGTCGAGCCACGCGCGCCGGAGTCCAGCACGCTGACATTACGGTACAGCTTGGCCACAAAATCACGCGCCTGCTCTTCATCCCCATTGGCTTGCTTTAAGGCATACAGCCAGGCAGCCAGGTAATTCCAGCGCGCGCCCGCCGAGGTTTTAGGATTGGGCGTCACCACTTTGACGTCCGGGCGAATCAAGTCGTTCCAGTCGTGAATGCCTTTAGGATTGCCCTTGCGCACCAGCAAGACAATCGTAGAGGTATAAGGGGTGCTGTTGTCCGGCAAACGCGCCTGCCAGCCTTTGTCCAGCAAACCAGACTGCGCGATCTGATCGATATCGGAAGAGATCCCCAGTGTCACCACATCCGCAGGCACCCCGTCAATCACGGTACGCGCCTGCTTGCTGGAGCCGCCATGAGAGCTGCGTATGACCACCTGCTCACCCGTTTGTGACTTGTAGTGGGCCTGGAAGGCCTTGTTGAACTCAGCGTAGAGCTCACGTGTCGGGTCGTACGAGACATTCAGAATACTGACTTCGGCTGCCACCGCACTTGCCGCCGCCAGCACCAGTGCCAGCAAGGCTCCTGCCCGCACGCCTTTCCACTTCTGTTGAAACCGCTTCATTCCCCATCCCCCCTGAAACCATGTCCAAGCAATGAGAACGAGTCTAGCAAGGGTGTTTCACACCGCTAAATACCGATTCTTTGGTTAGATATAGCGGGCAGATAGAGGGGCCAAGAAGACTGCACTGACAAGGGAAAGAGCCGGCCGTAGTCAAGGCGGATGCGCAACTCTTTCTGTACTTCGAGCCACTGCTCATACCAGGTCTTCGCTTCGTTACGTTTTGAACCGTAAAGAAATGGTTGGCCCGCCGGACTATGAAAAAATCCAGACGTGGTGGCGTCCTACGTAGATTACACAAACGTCGCCCACAACATATCGAGCCCGTCTGTCTCGCCGGGCAGCCGAACCCAAATGGCCGCCCCGATCGTTGAGCACGATAGTTAGATACAAACGCCCTATCCCATCGCATCCAAGCAGGTCCCTCTGTTCTGACGTGCGCCCCCTGTTTAACGGTGCACTCTGAAAGCTAACCAGAAAAAAGGTGAAACAATGAACTCCAGAACTCTTTCTAACTTGCTACTTGCTTCTACGCTCAGCTTAGGATTTAGCACGGTCGTCATCGCGGACAGCAAACCCTCTCACCCGGATCTTTCCGCAACAACCGGGCATGCAAGCAAAGACCCCAAAACGCCAGGGGAAGCAAATGCCAAAGAGGTGAGCACCCACCGCGCTGGGGCGGGGGACAAACACGGTGACGCCGAAATCAGTCAAAAAATTAAAGCGGCACTCCATGCCGATCATGCACTCAAAGACAAAAACATTGCTGTTGAGATGAACGACGGAGTTGCAACACTAAGCGGAACCGTCTCCAACGACAGCGAGTACAAGAAAGCAGTTGCAGTGGCTGAAAAAACCGAAGGCGTAAAACAGGTGAAGGCCACCGGACTGAGCGTCAACAAATAAGAGAACCGCTCGAGCCGTCCCAAAGAGCCAGTACCGAAGATCTGAGCGTCAAGCACCCAATAAAAAACCGGACCCCATGCTTCATGGGGTCCGGTCTTATCGATCAACGCTACACTAGCCTGACAAGGCTAGCAGGAGATCAGATGATTTGGATCTGGGTAGCGCAAGGGCCTTTTTGGCCTACGCCTGCAACGAAGGAAACGCGTTGGTTTTCTTCAAGAGATTTAAACCCAGAGCCCTGAATTTCACTGTGGTGTGCGAAGAGGTCTTTACCGCCACTCTCCGGCATGATGAAGCCGAAGCCTTTTTCGTTATTGAACCACTTCACGATACCAATTTCTGTTTTCAATGTATGTCCTAAATAATCAGGGTAAAAATGTCCCTGGACACACTATGGCCGAGATTCACCAATATAGATAGCACCGTTACAAAGTAAATAGCCAGACGGCCCGGACACTGATCGCAAATGCGCACGGATGACCGGAAGCGGACCGTAAAGCGCAACTCTGTGCTGGTTGCCACCACCCATGACCCCGTCTTACTGCCTGTTCTCTGTACCAAGCCGCTAAGGCTCGATCAAACCTGAAAGGCGAACCTAGGAGTACGTTTACGAACGCTTACAGCCACTTTACCGCCTGTTGGCAGCATCTGAAGGCCTTTTTCCCGGTCTGGTGTGCCTGTTCAATCAAGGGCGAACGCACGTATAAGGCCAATAAAACAGGCACAAAAAAAGCACTTAGTTTTACCTAAGTGCTTGATTCGACTAGCAAAAGAAATGGTGGGTGCTGAGGGGTTCGAACCCCCGACCTACGCCTTGTAAGGGATTATAATTACCCTATAAATCAAATAATTACACAATCAACCATTTAAAAAACCAGCCTGCAAGATAGCTGGTGGTCATTTACAACATTGGCAGCCTATTTTCCTTTTCTCTGCCAGGCGACGGTGCTCATGCTGAAATTATGGCGTGCTTGCAAAAACCTTTATTGAGCAAATATGGTAAAACTTTGTTCTGTGACAAACAAAAAGAGATTAACCATGGAAACGCTCAAATATTTAGGTCTTGTCTTGCCGACGATCTTCAGTTCGGCTCTAATCATGTTCCTCCTAACTGTCGTGGCCATCACAATCTGGCACTTCATGATGTGGGATAACAATAAGTTATTCTTGGCAATAGGAGTGATGCTAATTTTGCTCATAGCTTACTATCTCTGGCCTTGGCTGTCTTACGACCCTCGCGAGCAACTCTTTGCTGCTGAACGACTTACCAAGGAAGAAATCCTTAGCCGGTTTTTTGCAGGTACCGTCTCTGGAGCCATCGGAACAGTTTGCGGTTGGTTTACAGCAAATCGATTTCTGCAAGGTCGATCCTGGTAGCTGCGACAGAGGAAAAACTGGTTCTAACTGGAAATGATTGTCTCCGCAGCTAGGTCAAAGCAGCCCGTCTCTATGGCGGGCTTTTTTGCGTCCATGGCCTGTAACACCTGCCAAGCGGTTAAGTGCTAAATTACTGTTTTTTTATACAGTAATCAACCATGACTCGCCCTCCCCTCCAGCTCTCCCAGCTACGCGAAATACAAGATCGCAATCCGAGAAACGCTGACGTCAAAGCCCTACTCTGGGAGATACGCCGACTTCGCAATGTGGTCTGGCAGGTCTCGGAGAATCACAAAATAATCAGGAGGGAGTGGTCGCAAGAGGTCGGCAGTCGGTTTGTCGCCATTGAACAAACTCATATGCTGCTGCAAGATGAAGATGTCACCCATACAAACTCCATCTAAGGTGCTATATGTGTGGACGAATCAGGCAGGCCCGCGAGCCAGTTGACTATATAGAGCCGATGAACTGGAACCCACATGACCTCGGAAGGCTCACCGACGGTCTGAAATATAACGTGCCACCTGGCACCCGCCCTCTTGTCATGCATCAGCTTGGCGATCGCAGCGATCAAGTAGATAAGCTGTTCTGGTGCTGCCAGCCAGAGTGGCACAGACGCTCGTCAGTGGCCAAGCCAGACTAAACGCGTTTGAACGAAACCGGCCAAAAACGGTTAGCGCCTCAACTGAAGTGGATGCTCAACATCCAGGTTAAGAAAAAACCGGAACACTTTTTTCCACAGTGAACTGACAGTTAGGTTTTGCAAGCTGTTTTGTCGTGATTTGCGCATTAAACATAGGAGCTAGCTCGAATTTGAACCATACCATATTCTATGCCGTTACTATCCAAGTAATCTAGATAACCCTCGACGCAGCACTCTCCCATAACGCTATAGACTATCCCTCCAAATGGCTCAGACCTCACATAAATTGCATATAGAGCATCCATAGGTGTTAAAAAATTACAGCATTGGTCCCCATTAATCCGCGTCACAAGCCGTTCATACGAAATAGGGAAATATTGCCGAATAATTGGATAATACCTAGGTGAGGAAAGTAGGATTTGCTCGATGTCAAATTTATTAAAAATCTTGTATGGGCTTCCTGTTCTATTACATATACTCTCAACCGAGGCGCGGAATCCTTCGGTATAGGCTGATGAGAAAAAAAACATAAAGCCATTGCAGCCATGCTCAATTAATTTGTGTGGTTTTGCCCAATCTGTATTGACGCCAACAGAGGAGGCGCTGCCAGCAAAATGCTTACAACTGACCAGCCATCTATAGCCTTTTTGCGCAAATTTGCTTGGCTCTTCGCACACAATGTCTCGACCACTATCTGGCCCAATAGCTGGTGGAACGGGAATACTTAACCCCATTTCCTGAAGCAGATGCATGCAAAAATTCTCAAACGCATGGCTATCACTGATCTCTTGAAAATCTATTACCACTCCCGATCCTCTTTATAATGAATCCCAGCATAAACTTATCCACTGCGTCTATATTGTTGGCTAGCTTATGCAAGCTACTCTGAACACATTCTCCTTCGGTGGCCGCTTTATAACACAAGCAATGCAGATTTTGCGATGTAAGACTGCTTAAGCGTCCTCAAAAACCCATAAAATCCAACAAAACTCCCTATGGTTTCTAAAAAGGCAGGCGCACCAGCACTTAGGATCACACTGAAGGTTGCACACAATCCAAGTAGAGAAGCAGCGACCACTTGGTGTAGTGAAGCGCTCTTTCTCCACTGAGCTGTCCGCATACCGCCAAGAAGTGCCGCATCGGTACCAGTCAGCATTAGCTTTATCTCTGACACAACCGCGCCCAAGTCTCAGCCTCCGTTTCCACATAGCGCACCACTCGTACCGGCGTGGCGTCTATCTCGGCATCAGATCGCCACACAAACGGATGTTGGGCGGCGGCGCAGTAACTACCGCCCTTTAGTGCCGCGCATCCGCTGGCGAGCGAGATCGCGCACAGCATCATCATCCAGGCGCTCAATCGTTTCAGCTGCGTCACGTCCCACCTCCACAGCGGCCATGTCCGCCTTTGTTTGTTTCTGCTCTGCCTGAGCCCTGCCCTGACGCCGCCCGACCTGCAGCAGCGCCAGCGCGGCCAGGGCCAGGCCACCTAGCAGCCCCAGCCAGCCTGCCAGCTTAGAAAATAGCGCCTTAAACAATGGCCGCTCCTATCTTGATTGCCTCAGCCCCTGACGCGCCCAAGAAACGAGCGCGGTCTGCAGCACGACGGCGACGCAGGCCCAGCAGCACCTTGCCGCCTGATTTGTTCCAGCGCGGGAATTGCTCAGCAGCACCGGCCTGGTCGCCGGCATTGAACAAGCGGACCAGCGTGGAACCTTGAAATGCTTCCACGCCGATGTTGTATGCAAGGTCCACCATGGCATCGAGCTGCGCCTGATTTGCTGGACGAGTCAGCACGTTCAGAACACCAGGCACGAACTCGCGGGCCAGCCGACGCCTCAATCGCTCATCAGCCTCGGCCTGGGTGATGCGCAGGCCTTCCACCACGTCTGGACCAGTGTCACCCCAGCCGATGGTCCAGACTTTGCCGTCAGCATCCCAATAAGCTTCCAGCCGGCAGCTCTCGAAATACCGCAGGATGGCCAGGCCGTCGGCGGACATGCCCGTCGGTGAAGCCTTCTGTGGCTCTGGCGTGGCCTGCTCTGCTTTCTGTGGCCGAAAAAAAAGGGCCAGAAGGCCCGAGATCACTTCGATCAGCTTGTTCACTTACTTCCCCCTTGCTAGATCTTGAATTTCGCCAATTACTTCGGCGATATCGGCTTTGCGCCGCTTGTCGAAAAAGTTGAACGCCCAGCGCACCACCGCCCAGCCGGGCAGTCCGCAGGCAAACGCTAAGCCCAGCATGGCCACCAAACCTACCGGGTTGTTCGCCCAGTGGTGCAGCTCGTAGTGCTGGATCACCGCGGCACCGCCTGAGATCGAGGCCACCACCGTGCTGATCACCCCCACAATCCATTCGGACTGCGTGCGCGGCCGCAGAATACACATCACCACCAGCGTGGCCAAGCCCGCCCCGATGGCCCCCATTCCTGCTATTCCTCCCATCGCCTTCCAGACGGCCAAACCAGCCGCCGATGTTCCCGTGCTTGTCGGTTCCAAGTCCTTCCCCTTGTGTAATACGGTCGGCATGGCTGTCTCCCGTGAAGCGCTGCAAAAGCAGCAGACGTAAAAAAAGCCGCTTAGGCGGCTGGGTATTCCCACACGATTTGATCGACTGCCGCTTTATCCGGCGCCAGCTGGACATGCTCGGCCAGCGCCGCATTGTGCTGCATCAAACTCAGAATCCGAGCCTTGGCCTCTCGACCAACCTGCTGGATCTGTGTGGCGGTGTGCGGGCGCATGGCCCACTCCCCAGTGGAGTCCGCGCACCAGAACGGCGTTACCCAGTCTGCTGGCAGGTCGGCCAGTAGCGAATCGGTCACGCTACCGGCCAGGTTGAGCTGGTCGGTCTCTTTGCTCGGGTACAGATGCAGCTCACCCAGGGCGTCCGACTCGAAGCCAGCGGTAATCGCGGCGCGGCAGGCCGCGGACAGCGCGACTATTTTCGCGTCTTTGTGCGCCTGCAACTGCGCAGCGACTGTGACGAGTTTGTTGGTATCAATTTTGATGTTCATCGTCTGACTCTATGTAGCGGGTGTCGCCAAGCTCCAAGTCGGGCTCAGGCTCTGGGGTCGGTGGTGGAGGCGGTGGACTTTGAGCAGGGAGAGGCACAATGCCGTCCTCGACAATAACCACCGGCTCGGGGAAACAAGCTGCTGGGTCTGTTTGATCCGCTGCGATATGAAAAAGCAGGCCATCAATCAGAATTCCTGTTTCATCGCGAATGACAGACGCGCCGCCAAGTAACGGGTGCTCAATCGAGCCGGCTGGCAAATAATCTCCCGGGCGCATAAACGACAAATCCAGTGATTCGCTGTTCAGGCGCAGCGTCTGCCCCTGTCTTTCAACGACCAGAGTACGGACCTCGCCAATTGGAACTTGTGGCCGCAGATTCAGGGTCATCTTCATGCTTTCCACCTCCCTATAGCAATACAGCCAAATTTTGCCCAGTTATCGTTTTCCACTGAGCCAGTAACTTTGGTGAAGTACACCTCTCGGGTATAAGGCTCAACCAAAGGCGCAGAAGCAAAGCCTCCGTTATCCCCCTGGCCAGAGCAGGTCACAACAGGACTGGAATAGAACTCCAGGGGATACGTCCAGGTCTTTCGATTCCAGGCGATGCCTTGGAAAAGCTGTGTCCCATAGCAGATCTGTGTTCCATCGGCGAACCGCACCCAGGTGCCATTGGCGTTAGAGCCGACGGCTATCACAGAACCGGCCCCGACATCCCCTACGATGTTTTTGTCATGGACCAACTTGCAGGCGGGCCGGTATTCTTTCTTGCCTGAGACTCCACCGTTCAGAAAGAAGTCGTCCGTATACGGAATTGTGGACAACCGCAAGCCAGCGTTCTGGCTACTGCCGTATGGCATATCCAAAAAGAACTGGCCGCCACCCCAAGCGGGAACAGGGCTCGACTGGTAATACCATCCGAACGGATTAACGCCATCCCGGCCGTTGGGGGGAGCAACTGTGCCTGCGCCCAGGCCAAACACGCCTTGACGAAGAACAGGGTCCCATCCTCCCCAGCCGCCGCTAGTGCGTCCTCGGATTAGAAGGCCACCAGTCGTAACGATGAACAATTGAGCCCCGGCGCTACCGGCCTGCCGGTGCCACACGATGCCTGCGGCGGCACCGGGCGGCTTACCAGCAATCGTGCTGTTTACGTAGTACATGCCCGCAGGCACTCCGGTGTCATCCAGCGAGGCAGAAGGCCAGAGGTCGTAATTGTCTAGCGCCCCGGTGCTGCCCAAACCGAATGATTTCCCTGTTACCAGAATCTTCTCGCGGGTCGGGTCGTTGGGCGACGCTTGCAAATCAGCCGCTTTCAAAACCATGGCCCACTCTTGCTGGGAGAGCAGCAGTAGTGCGGCCACACGGTCCGCCAATTCTTTGACGTACCCCTGCATCGGTGCCAGTGCATACCTCTGGCCAGTTGCCGACGCGCCAAGATAAGGCATAGTCAGTGTCAAGGAAGTGTCGGATGCGATATTCAACACCTCGTACAAGCGCCCGTCCGGCGCCACAAACGCTTCGCCTTGCCGGGCCGCGGCCAGCCACTGTGTACCTGTGCCCGTCACTGTTGCGCTGTTTACAGTGACTTTTACCGTACCTGTGCTATACCACGCCATTGCCGCTCCCCTGCTCGTGCGGCTGCTCACCCTCGGGCCGAGGCTGAACGCCGGCCGCCAGAATGTCGATCAGGCTACGGATCATGCCAGCGGCGAGCTCCGGAGTGATGCGGTTGCCCATATTGTTCTCAAAAACCTGCGCGATCGATTTGTGAACGCTCATATCTCTGTCCATAAAAAAAGCCGCTTTTAAGCGGCTGGATATTTCTCTTTGACGGCCCGGCATTGAGCCACCCATTTATCAACATCTGGCGGTAGTCGCTGGCCTTGCTCCTGCAAATGCCGGGCCAGCTTGTAGACCGCATCGAGCTGATCCCCGATATCCGGATACTCCCGTTGCCGGCGTTCTGCGTGGTTATTCGGCTGGTGGTGGATTTTCAATGGTGTAACTCCCATCCAAATACGGCCAGCGCGTGACCGTGATTTCGTACGTTCCGGAGAACTGAAACGACAGCTCCACGTCCCCGCCCTCTGCGCACTCGTACTGCTGGCCTTCGATAATGATGGTGCTGCCTGGGCGAACCCCGCGCAGCACCAAGCCCTCTGCCACGACCGGGCAGGCCGGACGTTGACGCGCCTGGCCACCGTAAAACCACCAGGAGTCGTCCAACGCTCCCGGCGCATGGCCGCCTTCCCAACGCGCCAGAAATGGCGCAATCACAAGATCTGGAGGCCCTTGGAGCGTCTGTATAAATCTTCCGTCTCGAAACAAAGAAACTGTGTTTTTCATATTTACCTCATGAATGCTTCGATGCGGATTGCGGCAGCGCCCACCCATTTCCCTGATAATGAGCTAATAATCGGGGACCGCTGTCGGATCGAAAACTGCTGCCAGCCAGCAGGAACCCAGCCTTTGAACACAACCACCCCGGGCGCTGTCATCGAGTTATCAAAATCACTCACTGTTCTAAACGCAGCAACGTCGTAACCGCCCGTGTCGTATACCAGCTCATGCCCTGTATCCGCGAGCGTGCCGGGCTGAGTATTGGTCAGCCCTTCAACTGTTGCCGTAACAACAACATCGGCACCGTGCATCAGCGCGAGCCCTACTGCGACGGATCGGAACGTGCTACCCGCCGCCAACTCACCAGCGCCTGCCGTTGCATATGCAGTTACAGAGACTGAATTTCCGGCAAGCCGCAGCGTATCGACCTCCGCATGCCCAATATGGGCGGTTTTAATCGCGGCATTTTGAATCTTTGCGCTGGTAATAGCCGCATCCTGGATCTTGGCAGCATTGATTGCAGCGTCCTGGATCTTGGCGCGCGAGATAGCCGCATTAGCAATCTTGGCTTCCGTGATCGACGCAAAGCCAATCAATGCCGTATTTAGAATGCTGGTCCCACCCTGCACCGAAAACACCGTAACTGGATCACCATTGGTCGCGTGCATGACCGCAAAACGGTCAGCCAGCACAGCGAACGTAGACTGCATCACGCCGGACTCATTCGTCAGGTCCAGTCCCACGCCTGCGACGTATTGCACGCCGTTTGCGTTGGCCTGCAGCTTGATGCCCCAGGATGCGGAGATTTTGCCATCCAGCTCGACCAGAGACCGCATGATCTCCTCAACGGCGGCAGAGTCCTGTCCGATCACAGCTGTCAGGGTAGTGATCGACTCTGCCAGGGCACGGTTCTCGTCAGCCTGCACGCTCTTGAACTCGGACAGCGCCGCCTGGGTTTGCCATTGGTTAAGGACACGCTCAAGCTCAGCATTCTCATCAGGTGCTTGGCGCTTGATGTCAGCGGACAGGATCAGCTGATTGCTGGCCATTGCATCCTGCCGGCCCTCAACATCAGTGACGCGTGATTTGGTGTCGTTCAGCGCACCGGCTGTAGCGGCTACCCCAGTGCTGGGGTCATTGACCGTATTCTGCAGGGCAGTGACGGCCTGACCCTGGCTGGCTAACCCGCCCTCAGCCTGCTCCACCCGAGTGGTCAGCGCGTTGACCGCCGACGCATCGGCCTTTTGATTCGCCGTCGCCTGTGCGGCGTCAGCGGCAGCCTTTGCGGCAACTGCAGCCGATGCTGCGTCCGATGCCGCTTTATCGGTCACCGCCACCCACGCCGAGCCATTCCAGCGCTTAGGCGTATTCGCATTGCCCGCGGTATCGATCCACAGGTTTTGAGCCAGGCGCTTAGCGGCGGGCGGGGCCGTGCTGCCGAAAATCACTTCGCCCTTAGCGCCAGCCGCATCCGCTGCAGCGGCAGCAGCTTGCTGAGCAGCGACCGCCTTGGCATCGGCATTCGTGACGCTCGTGCCCAGCTGCGTGATGCTGCTGGCTTGGCTATCCAGGCGGCCCTCTGTCGCAGTAACCCGCGTCGTCAGGGACTGGACCGCTGTGGCCAAACCGCGCTGAGCCTGATCCAACCCATCGACCCGACTGGACAGCGCGGTTGTGGACTCAGATAGCGACTGCAGTCCATCCTGCAGTTGGCCAACCTGAGTGCGCATGGACTGCACTAACGACCCCAGAGCGCCCAGGCCCGTGTCAGGGTCATCAATCTTGCCAGCCACCGCGCTGATCTGCTCGGCGTTGGCCTGAATCAGGCCCTCGGCATTTTCCACCCGGCTGATCGTCTCTTGTGACTGAATCGCCAAGGCCGCTAAACCGTCCGTGATCGACGCGTAGTCCCCAATCAACTCCCAGTACGCTGCATCAGTGACTGGCTTGCCTGCTGGAACTGCCTTCTTTGCCCGGTACATTTTGCCGTCAGCAAACACCACCGCACCCACGGCATAGGCGTCGCCGACATTCCACTCGCCAGCGCTAAGCAGCTCCTCAACCTGACTGTTGACCTCATCCACACGCTGATTTAACTCGCCCAGTTCAAGCGTCAGACCTCCGACTGCCTCCTTGATGCTCGGGATCTCGCGGATATTGCCCATTAGCAAGTCACCCATCCCGCCAGCCACGATCTCCTCAGTGATCAGCTTGTTGTAATCGCTGGCCACCTGACTGGGGACGCCGCGCACGCCGGGTGCAGATTCCGCTGGGTACCACGGACCCTGCGTCCCATTCTTGTCGATCAACCGCGCCCAAAAGAAATGCTGCGTGGTGATCGCCAGGCCTGTCTGCTCGAACGAGTCCGAGGGATACGCGAAACTGCCAGCCGGCAACGAATCAGCAAACTCCTGCGTAGGGCTATAGCGGATCTCGGTACGCTCGATGATGTTAGGGCCAGTAGGAAAGCCCCAGCTCAGTCGGATACCCCACGGGATTGAGGCGGTGATCAAATGGGGGACTGGTTGCGGCGCCGACACCTCACCATTCAGTTGCGTCAGCGCGGACGTGGCCCACAGGCTGGATACATCCAGCACGTTGATGGCGCGCACACGCGCAACGTAGCCGCCGGCGTAGATGTTGGGCACCTCCACACTGGTCGAGCCGGTGCGGGACATGCTTACCCATTCCGAGTTATCCCGGCGCCATTGCACCTCATAGGCCACAGCATTGGCGGCCGCATCCCATGAAATGACCGCATTGTGCCGGGCCTGGCCCTGAGCCAGAACGTGGTACGAGGTGATCACTACATTGGCTGGTAAACCCTGTACTGGAGGCGGCACCACGCTGATGGGTGGCGTCTCAACTCGGGTTTCGTAATCAATGGCCGCGTGTTTGCCGTCCACATACTGCAGTGCGGTGATGGTGTGCTGCAGGCCGGCACCCTCGCTCACCGTCAGCACGCGGTATTTTTGCGTAGCCAGATCCGGCGCACTGATCGACCAAGCGGCCTCACTTTGCGGCGCCTGGCTGAACGGCGTAGCCACAGGAATCACCTGCAGTTCGGCGCCCTGCCCCACACTGGCTGCCACGACACGCGTCTGCGAAACGCCGCTGGGCAGCACCACAGTCAGCCGATCGCCAGCAGATACGCGTGTCGGCGCATCCAGCGTCACGGCATTAGTAGTTGCAGACTTAATCAGCCCGCCAATACGGCGGCCAGCCAAATGGGCATCGGCAATTTCAATCACTTGCCCAGGCTGGGCGAGTGTGCCCGATAAGCCCACTGCAAATGTCACGCTCTCGGTTTCCATCCGCGACGTAAACAGCGCACTGCGCCCGATACGTTGCGCTTGGCCCTGTGATGTACAACCGAATGCGGTCAGTTCGACTTGGCGCACACCGTAACGAGCGATACCCTCGGGGTCCTCAACCACCTCCACCTTGGCTCGCCCCATGTCCGTCTCGTCGTTCCAGGACACAAGAGCGACGGTGTAGCGGGTTTTCAGGCCTGAACCAGTGTAATTAAACTGCCCGTCCACTACGTTGGCGTTCGAGTAGGTATAGACGGCATCGCGAGGCATATCAGCAACAGCCAGTACCGAACCATGGGCGTAGTAAGCCATCCCTCGGAAGACAGACGCCAGATCCTGCAGCACCTTCCAGGCCTCGGCCTTGTCCTGCAGGTACACGTTGCACGAAAAGCGCGGCTCGGTACCACCTTTGCCATCTGGAACCAGCTCATCACAATACCGGGCAATCTGATAAAGCGCCCAGCGGTCAACCCAGCCGGCGGGCAGCAGCCGGCCTAAGCCGTCGCAGGCGTTCGTAGCGAGATCGTAAAACACCCAGGCAGGGTTGTCTGTCCACGACATTTTGAACGTACCGTCCCAGGTCCCCGCGTAGGAGCGCGTCCAGGCGTCGTAATTGCTGGGCACTCGCACCACGCGCAGGTACAGGTGATACGCACGCGTCGGGATCGACTGAAACTGCTTGGCGTTGACGCGAATCCCCACGCACGCCGACATCGGCCGGCGCAGTTTGGCGTCGGTCACCTCCGTGATGGAGTCCACATAGGTCACATCACTAATGGTGGAGTTACTGCTGTTGGGTGTCAGGCGGCGCACGCGTATGGACCAACCGGTACTTGCGCGCGGCAGGTCAATCCGGTGCGAGCGAGAGTATTGCTGCGTGGTTTTGCCGTCGAAAGCGCCGCGCAGCACCTCGGCAAAGGCGGAGCCGTCAGTGGACAGCTCAATCGCATACTCGACGCGATAGCCGGTTATGTCGCCGGTCTCCGTCGATTGCTGCTTCAGGCCGCGCACGGACAGACCCACGCGTACACCGGAGATGTGCACGTTCTGGATGGCGCGTGTGAACGGCTGGTCCGAGCGCAGCTCTACATTCACGGCAGTAGAGGACTCAGCAGCGGGGAAGCCTGGAATATAGCGCTGGTCCTGCGTGCCAGCACGAAACTCCAGCTGCACGTCTTGAAAATTCAGCGATCCGTCTTCGTTTTGTATGGGCGTGTTGTCCAGGTAGACCGAGCGCAACGGATTGTTCTGATCCACAAAACCATGAATGGGCCCGGCGCTAACCAAGTCAATCACAGACGCATAGGCGATGGAATGCAGATTGTCCTGGTCTTCGGTAGGCGTGCGAGTGGACCCGCCACCGCCCTTCCCGCCCTTGTACCCTTGAATGCTGTAGCCGCCAGATACAGAAACGACGCCCTCTGGCGCCGCAATGTTGTAGTCGAGAAGCCGCATTACATCTGATCCTCTGAGTAAATTCCTGCCGACACCACGGCGCTACCAACGATTTTTTTGCCGTAGCCGAGCGGCACGGGGTTGCCCTGGGCGGTCGTATTCACTGGGCCGTTGAAGTTGTAGCTCGCGCCGTTCTCAGGTCGGTCTGCCGTGCTCAGCCCCTGCTGAGTGGGGGCCATCATCTGGAACACGCCACCGATTGCCATGCCGGCACCTGCAGCCAAGACGCCCATGGCTATAGCAGTTGACCAGCCTAACGGGTTCCACCAGGCCACGGCCACCAGCGCCACTCCCAGCACGGTCTGGAACAACCCACCACGCTTAGCACCACGAATAACCGGTGCAATCCTAATCTCGTCCTGACCAGCGGGCGCCTGCAGGGTTTCCTCGTTGATGTTGGTCTTGGCCAAGAAGCATGCATAGGACACGCCCCGGTCGCCCGAGGTCATCATTTCCCGCTCAAACCCGGGAAACAGCACACACAACGCACGGATAGCCTCCGCTACCGAGTTCACGGCCAGACGATGTACGCGCCCGAAGCGAGCGCCTAACTTCCCGTACAAGCGCACAGTGCGCAGCTCGTCATCAATATCAGTAGCGACAATCACAGCAGCTCCTTGTGTCGAATGATTTTGCGAGTGATTTGGGACCAGTACCCACCGTACGGAATGCGCTCGGACAGGTACCCATAGGCGTGGTGCAGCATGGCGTCGGGCACCGGGTGGGCGTGGGGCGCCTCAGCCAGCGGAACATTGCCCAGAAAGACGGCCGCATGGTTCACGCGATCGCTGCGCAACTGCATCAGGATCACATCGCCCGCCCGCGGCCCATCGTCCACCTCAACAAAGCCCGCTGCGGCGAAGTTATCCAGGTACAGCTCTTGTTCCCCCTCCCACCAACCGTCCTCACGCTCGAAATCCGGCAGTTCAATGCCATGCTCGCGCCGGTAGTAGTCCTGCACCAGGGTGTAGCAGTCCAGTACACCGTGGTAGAACTGGCGGCCGATCAGCGGCGCCTGGTAGCTCTCTGGACAGAACGATTCGATACCGACCACCTGTGGTGCGGCCTCACCAGGCATGACCGACACAATCAGCCACTCCAGCGGTTTGAAATGCTCGGCCATGGCTTCACACGCGACCCGGTCCGCCTGACTGGGGGTGGCAGGCATATTCGGATGGGAGTGCACGAATGCGATGACGTCGCCCAGTTGCTCAGCGGCTGCCCAATCTTCCGGACGCGTGGCGAAATAGTCTTCCGGCTTTGCTGCCGCATTCACACCCGGCATATACATCTCGCGCCGGCCGGTAGCCACTACAAAGCCGACGGCCTCGCGCGGATATTCAGCCAGAGCGTGAGCCTTGATCGCATCAATGGTTTTTTTCTGCATACGTCACCCATAAAAAAACCGCCCAAAGGCGGCTATCTGAGTCGGTCAGCGGCAGGTTCGCCGCCAAAGTTAATTTCTGCCTCCGTCGGCGTACAGCCCTGCTGGGCAGCGAAGCGAATCTGGCAGCTACGCACAAAGCCGGGGCACCGATCAAGTGCAGGATCACTGACCGGGTTATCGTTCTTATCGAACATTGCAGACCCTGTGTAACCGCAGTAAGGCCCTCGGTAGCCCCCTATTCGGGTCCAAGCGCACTGTGTTGTGATCTGGCGTGCTGGCAACTGCTGACCTTGAAAGTCCAAGGGACTGGACAGCTCAAACTCCACAATCTCCGCATTGCTAGAAGTGCGCTGCTCGATCAGCCAGACCTCATCTGGAAAGGCCTGAGTCGGGTCGGCTGTTGAATTGCCGGCTTCGAAGTTGGCCGCATCCAGATACTTGGCCAGGGTCCGGCGCCGGATGAACCTCGCACCTACCAGATCGCCGTACATGCGACACATGGCGGAGATCACGCCAGGAATGCGTTTGCCCTGAGAGTCCAGACCGATGTTTCCTACGCGCACCGTCGGTGCAGGCTGTCGGCCCTCGCCTACCCGCTGAAATCCCGTCGCCTCGATGGCCCATGGCTCGTAACGTTTGCCCTGCCACCAGATCGGCTCGTCCTGCGGGTAACCATGAAAGCGTAAGGTACCCGCCCCTATATCCTCAGCATCCAGCTCGAAGACCTGAACAATCGCGCCGGGCTCGAGTTTTTGAATTTCGCTGTTGATCATCATGGCCGAAATCCTCGCTCAAACGTGGCCGACAGTCGCCAGGCCTGGCCGCCCCCATGAGGCCTGGAATAGGCCTTGCACTTGACCACAATGGCCGTGCTCTGCCCTGGCGGCGTCCAAAGAAAGGAACGCCAGCCGCCATGGCTGTCTAAAAAACCTTGTATTTCCTTGATCCGCTCCTCGCGCCCGAAAAACGTCAGAGGCCAGGTCGACTCACGGGTATTGAGTCCATCTCCGGCATTCTGTTCATAGCCATCACCAAACTTGGCAGACAACACGCGAAACTGTACCTCCTCGGCCACGTTCTGCTGCTCCGGGGCCCAGGCGAATGTTTCCATCATCGTGAGTACCCATTTTGTCGATTCCACAACAAACCACCCTGGCGCATCTCGCGCACAAGAGCCTGCTGGACATAGCCGCCTACCACCTCAGCCAATTGCCGCCCCTGTTGTGCGCCAGCCCCGTCAACCTGGGTCCGAGCGGTGCCGTCGTTGGCGATATTGACCTCGACGTTGATCTGGATCGGCTGGCCGCCGCCCCCGGCACCAGCGGGCACCGTATTGGCTTTCTTGAGATAGGAGGTCAGATCACTGTTCTGGCGGGGGCTTAGCACGCGTTCGCCCTTGTCCAGCAGCCAGGTGCCCTCGCGCGGGATCTGGTCGATTCCGCTGTGGGCCATGCCACTTAACGATGTAGCGGCCATTATGCCGACCGAGGTATAGCCAAGAATGCGCATTTTTTCAGCGATAGGTGTTCCCAGAATCGGGCCCAGCTCTGCGCGTGCGCGAGTCGCTGCTGCTTCTGTATTAATAATCGCTTGTGCAATACCAGCCGCTTTGCTCGCTACAAACATTGCTTTATAGGCAAGACTACCCTCATGTCCTAAACCTTTCAGCATTGCAGCCGCATCGCCTGTAACGGACGCGAAGTTAGCTAACGTTGCTGAGCGCCAAGCGTCTGCTAGCCCCTCTTGCTGCTTGTTATAGTCTTGATTGATCTTCAAGACTGCCGATGCATAAGCTTGCTCATTGCCCTCTTTAGTTTTCAAATACTCTTGATGCTTTTGGATTTCGTCAGCGCGCCACTTATCCAACTCTGCCCGAGCCTGGGCAAGGCGGATTAGCTCGCCAGAGGCACCACCAACACTGGCATCTACTCCATCGAACTTCGGCGCAACACTGATATTGCTCGTGACCAACTTGTTCAGCGAGGCTTGATATTGCTCTGCGCTTAAGCCCGCTTCGCGCAAAACTTTTATCCGCTCTTTAAATTGATCGTTGGTTCGCTCTTCTTCCGTACGAAGATCCAGCATCAAGGACTTATAAGCCTCCTGGGCAGCTTTCGTTTTTTCAAAAGCCTCTTTAGTCGCCAACAAAGAGTCAGCCATTTTTAGCTGCTCTGGTGTCGCACCAGCGACGCGCAACTGATAGCGCTGCATCTCGCTCTCGGACATACCAAGAACAGCCACTTGATCGCGAAGTGTTTGCAGCAGACGGGCGGACTCCTTAGCTGCGTTTGCGCCACCTTTAGTGCTATCGCTAGGATTGGTGTTGGCATAGATATTCTTGATCTGTGCTTCTGCTTCCTTGCTAACAGCAATCGCAGCCTCAGCCTGAGAAAAGCCTTGCAGCATATTCTGCAAAATACCGCTTGCCACATCACCCGACACCTCCCCACGCGCGAAGGCATTTGTTGCAGCGATAAGAGCCTGAGTCTTAATCGCCAGCAGCTCAACCTTCTGCCGCTCAATGTCTAAGGCTCGGATATTATTCTGAGCCGCTTCAATGGCCTTCTTGTCCTTATCATCAATAGCAGACTGAAGTTTTTTGAACGCATCAGTCTGAGCCGTGACGATGCCGGCCATTTCTTGCTGAAGTGAGTTCGCGCCAGCCTGAGCTGCTTCAAAAGCCCCTAACTGCTTGGCGTTCATGCCTATTACGTCACGCGCATCAGTCAACTTCTTCAGGTATTCATCCCACTTCTCTATCCCGAGCGCATCGTTGAGGCTATTCAAGCCACTCGCGCTTCCCTGCGCTGCAGTTCGAATCTCTTCATGCTTTTTGGCCAGGCGTTCTGCCACTGTCCCGTGTTTTTCTGCTCGATCATTGGCTTTTGCGAGGATGGAGGCCAGCTCATACCATCTATCAATTTTGGACTTATCTACAACTCCGGCCTCGGCGGCTTTACGCAGCGCAGGCTCCAGGCTTTCACCGGCATCATGCAGGCTCTCCAGCTCCCTGCGGAACTCGCGCCATTGCCCATGACTCCATGCCGATCCAAACTCGTTAACGCCTCTTGTTGTCGAACTCTGTAAGCGCTTCCAGGCATCAGTAGCCTCATCTGCTGCCTCGGCTTGTTTCTTAAGCTGTTCGTTAATCACTAACTGCCTAGATGCCGCATCAAGCGCCTGAAACTTCCTCACGGTTTCATCTAAAGGCTCTCCAATATCAATGAGGCTTTCTTTGGCTTCGTCCGTGCTTTTTGAGAATGCCAGCCATGCCGTCGCAGCTAAACCAGTTGCAAGGGTTATGGCTCCGATCGGACCACCAACCAAGCCGAGCATAGAGGTCCCTAGCGCCCTAGTGGCGGTCGCAACTGAAGCAGACGCCGCCGCAAGATTCCTTTCTGCATTTGCCAAAAGGGACGTGGCCACCAATTTTTCTTTTTCACTGACTGCCGCAGCCAGGGTCGCCCTAGCTTGCTCTACGCGGGCTACTGCTACTGAACGGGCTGCAAGGGCAGCAGCTCGGTCTGCATTAGCACCAGCAATTTTTGCTACTGTTAGCTTGCCCGTCTCTATTCGAGCCAGACCTGTTTTAACGGAGTACGCGGCTAAAGCAGCCCCGCCCACCACCAAGCCAGCATTCAAAACACCACTTAAGTTTTCACCCAGAAGCCCCAACCCCGACGCTAATGCGGCAGTGGCACCACTGGCCTCATTTTGCCAGCCAATGTACTCCCCAAAGGCAGTATTCAGATTCGTTAGGGCGTCGCGCACCGTAGTGGGCATACCCTCGACCTGCTTGATGACAGGCTCGTACGCTGACACTAATGCCTTAGCCATCATTTCGGCGGAGATTTTTCCTTCAACGCCCATTTGACGGATTTCCGCAGCTGTTTTTCCTGAGCTTTTAGCCAAATGCTCAACAATTGTGTCCGCTGTACTGTAGATCGTCATCCACGCCTGAGCGTCCACTCGGCCGCGTTGAAATGATTTGCCCAAGGCCTCCATTGCTGCGGCACCGCGCTCGGCATTGGCACCATTGACCACGAGCAGGCCCGAAAATGCATCAACGGCGTCGATGCTCTGGTCCAGGCTCAGCCCCATCTCGCGCAACACCGGGGAGAGCTGGATAAAGGCCTCACGCGTCTCGTTGATCGCTCGAAAAGTAGTTTGCGCAGATTGAGCCATCCGAGACTGAGCATGGTTGTACTCGTCCTGGGTTTCGGTTGCCATACGCATGCGGCTTGCGTATTGTCCCCACTCGTCAGCCATGTCGATCAACCGCATGGTAGAGACGCCGAGCAGCGCTGACTTCAAAACACGATTTATCGTGGCTGCCGAGGTGGCCGCCTGTTGCTCAGTCTTTGCCAGCTCTTTATTGAGGCCATCAACGCTCGCTGTAGTTGTGCGCGCCGCGCCACCGACCCCCACCAACCCACCGCTGACGCGGCGAGTTGATCCGACGACACGGATGCCGGCAGCTTCCATCGCGCCGAGCGCCTGCTCCAGCTCCTTGGCTTTCTGCTCGGCAGATCGGCTGTCAATCGTGATGGCCAGGCGGGATTCTTGCGCCATTCAATTTCTCCAGGCGAAAAAAAACCCCCTTCGAAAAGGGGGTCGAATTAATCAGTTAACAAACATCTAGGGGGCTTCAAGAAGGGGCCGCGCCTCATTTAGACAGCCGGAGTATGTTCCAGCGATTTGAGGATCTCGCAATCCCTCAAGGCCGTACCCAGTTCTGAATAGGCCGGTCGCCTCATCATTAGGCATGCCCTGAATCAGCGCGCTCAAATCCTTATCCTGCAATTTTGCCTCGTAGCCCAGCAAAAGCGCCTGGACTCGCTGGAAGCACATTTCGCCGTACTGCAGTGCCAGCCCTGCTTTTGCCTCCACCATTTCTCGAGCCAACGCCTCGGGGATCACTGGCTCTGCAGTAGCGCTGCCGACACCTAACATCAATAAAACAGCTGCAAATATACGCCTCATACCACCTCCACAAAGTCAATGCGGAGATCATAGCCAATCCCTCTACTGAGACCAAAGCACTGTTTTTTCCACCAGTTCCGAAATGTTCGACATCAATGCTATGGTCAAATGCAACAAGTAGATACAGGCGGGGATTACGTGGCATTCCGATTTAGCAAAAGCGTCAAGATAGCGCCAGGAATACGTCTCAACTTCAGCAAATCCGGAGTTAGCACATCCATCGGAAGGCGCGGCGCCACCGTAAACCTCAGCAAGCGCGGCACTCGCGTCACAGCCGGACTACCAGGCACTGGCATCTCTGCCTCAAAGCTCTACCGACGTCCAGCCAAAAGCGCCCCGCCAGCCCCTGCTACCAAGACAGAATGGGACACCGCAATGTTCGTGGGATTTCTACTTTCTGCCGGCATTGCCTATGCCTTTAGCGGCCTAAGGACTCCGATGATCATTGTCAGTATCGCGTGCCTGACAATTTTCATACTCTTGATGCGAAAATCTTGGACACGAGAAGCCATTGAAGCCCCAGACATAGCAGCCGCAATCTCTAGTCCGCAACCCACAACTAGCACATGGCAAGAACGCGCTGCCGCAGTCGGTGCATTGGTAGATCCTAGTCAGCCCGCCCCAACTCGCGCGACAAATAATCCACACCATCTGCTTCTATCTTCTCCGGCGTCACAAACAGACTATTTAGCTCTCGCCGCAGTTGCTCGCAGGCAAGCTGCAGAAGCAGAAAAGCAAGGAGATTTTGACGCGGCTTGGCGCGCCTGCCAGGATGAAAAAAGTCACTTCATGGCGCACGCATCCGCGCAGCAGTTCAGCGTCGAGAACACTCTCAGCCTAGATGCGACAGTGCACGAACGGATGGCAAATCTGCTGCGCAAAGAGAAACGGCACAATGAAGCCTTTGTGCACATCATTTACTGGGTTTCCGCACAACGGCATCGCCCAATAAAACGCCACACAGACAAATTTCGGGCTTACTACAATCGCGCTGATGCCATGTTTGTAGGACACGACGAAGCCTGGACCCTCACTTTAGGCGCACCTATACTCGATTTCCGGCAAGCACAACTACTCGTTCAACAGTGGCACCAACCTGCCGACCAAAAGTAAGCCCACAAAAAAATAGCCGCTGAAAAGCGGCTTTTTAAGTAATAAAGCAACAACCACCCAAAACCACCACACCTTTACATCCAAGACCCGCAAATTAAATACATAAATAAAATATACCGCGCTCTAAAAAAACGCAATAATTCAACACGAGAGGAGCGCATCAAAATTTAAAAAACAAATAGCACGATGGGCGTAAAGAACATACCACCTACAAAACTAATCATTAACAGTTAAATCCATAGGCTGAGTTATGGTAGCGGACAATAAATAGTCAATCAATTTCTTACCTGAAACTTCCAATGCACCTAAATTTTCGTTAATAACTGCATTCACCTTATCTTTTAGATTCTCACCAACCTCAACCACCCCATCAACAACAGGAAACCCAATAAATCCCGATGCATTTAAATAAAATTCAGCGGTATTCATATCAAGCGAAACCTCCACTAAGACATAGGATCTTCCTAAATTCGGAGTACTTAGCCCTCTTTTTCCAAAATGAACTTGAGCATCCCCTTGCCTATCTTCGCCCGAGCTTTCGGTTTTCCCACTCTTATGTTTATATATTATTTCTCTAAGAAACAATTTTGAGTTTTCTGGATCTATCCTCACTAGCTCACTCCTTCGCAGGGCAAATCCAAAGGTTTAATTTTATGTCTAAAATTAACTACCTCATTCTCCATCTGCGCAGAATCCTTTCCACTTAAGTCAATCTCAAAATAGTTAATATGAAAGACTAAGTTCTCAACACCAGCTTGCTGCCCTACCAACTTCCCTTGCTCATTCTCATCTTTTTTTTCTAAAAAACCAAAAAAACCACGCCACCTACTTGCTCTGAGCTTTAGAAAAACAGAAGCCACTATAGAGACCATGATAACCATTATGGAAAAAGAGGCTGTGATGAAAAAGAAAAAATTTTCCATCCCCTCACCTATTCAAAAGAAACAAAAAAACCGATAGCAAGATTAGCCATAACCAAAATCCAAGAAATTTGAAAAGCACGATCCTGGTTCTCAAAGCCAGCCATTGATAAAGCAAAAAAAACCGAGCACAAAATAAGACTAGTGACAGATGCCCAAAAAAGCACCTTCCTTCCCATCACATAACCGAAAAGCGTGTCTTTGTCATAGCTTTCAGACATTGATGTCACTGCTAGCAAGAAAGAGAATGCAATAAGATCAGAAATTGCTATGGCGTCCTTAATGATTGTGGGAGAAACAGCATTTCCAAGAAAACGCGCCCATAATGGAAACGAGCCCACCACCACTACAAGCACGATCCATTTAAAAACGCTGTCCCCATTGCTCCCAACGGTAGACGGGCTTTTTAAGTTCGTCATTTTAAATTCAAAGCGCCTTTCGTTTCGAACTTTACTCTCATAACAATCAAGCCTTAAGGTTGGCGTCTGTAACAATATTTTAGCTGATTGTAGTTAAAAGTCTGTGTAATGCATAGTCTTCTCGATCTTATCCGCTCTCCTTCGACCTAACAATCGCAAATACCGCCGCATCCAGCTCCCTCCTAGAAAGCGGCGTCCCATACGCCTCCACCACAGCAGTGATGTTTGCCGTGGTGAGAGGCAGCGGCACAGCCCCGCCTATCCCGACCGCCACACCCCGGCACCGATCAGCCGCGCAGTACACGCTGATGATGTGATCGGTGATCGGATCGGTAGGCGGCTCGTCGGGCACTTCAGCACCCAGGGCCGAATAGATCAGCTTTCGCTTTTGGCTTTGCCCGGCCCACTCTCTTTCCCACTGGAACCGGGCGACGGCTTTTCCACGGTTTCCTGAACCTCCTTCTGAGCGCCGGCCGCGACCTGGGCAGCAGTAGCAATCACCCACACGAACAGATCCGTGTTGCTGGCCAGGAGCTTGGCCGCGCCTTCGGCCGAGTAAGGCACCGCGCCGCCGGCGTCGTCTAGGATCTCACCCTTCCAGTCCTTGATGATGTAACGGCCCAGCAACTGGCATTGCACGTCATGCTCGCGCACGTCGTTGCCAGACACGTTGATGGCCGCCAGGCTTTGGCCCGCGTCCTCACGCGCGATCAGGCGGCGAGCACGTTCCAGGGCGATCTGATAGGCGTCGGTGTCCAGGCCCGCAAGCTTGAAGGAGACGTCTTCGTCGTAATCCTCCCAGCGCTCATGCGTGGCGGCCGGCTCTTGGCGGTTGATTCTCAAAGCCATGGATATTTCCTTATGGTCCTGGCGCCGCAGCAGGCGTGCGCGTGATAGTGGGTGCTTGTTTAGCCACGGTGTAGTTCAGCTGGATCTGGAGAATGTCGGCCTTGCCACCGCTGGGCAGCTCGCCATCGATTTCCACTGCGGGCAGCGAGATCTCGTATTTGTTGCCCAGGCTGTCGGTGATTGGGAAGGCAATGGCAATGGGCGTGCGCGTGAACTGGTTCTTCCACAGCTCCCACGCCTTTTTGGACCAGGCCAGATTCACAGTGCCGGTAATGGCGGCCGACGTTTCGATCAGCGCACCCGGCCCCAGGCGCTCAGCCCCGAAGCACCGCTGCGTCTGCAGGTTGTTATCGATGTTCAGGGTCAAGCCGGAGACGCAGGCCTGGCCAGCCAGCGAGACGCCGTTCGCTTTCACGTCGCCCACGCTGATCGAAGACATGAACGGCGTATCCGTGGGCGCTGCTGGTGTGGTCGCAAACGGCGTTTCCTTATCCTCATAGTCCAGGCAAGACATCGAGAACGTCACTGTGGCTTTGCCCTCTTCCGGCACTTCCAATGCCATAGAGCTGACATGCGCGCCCTTGAACAAGGCATAGACACCGACATCGCGGTAGCCCTTGGCAACGCTGAAAGTAGTGCGCGTCTCGCCCACGGTCAGTTTATTGGCCGTCCAGGCGCCATAGAAGGCGGCAGCCAGCAGGTCGTCAAACGTGCCGTAAGACAGCTCACCCGTGATGTCGCCGGCGATGTCTACACTGGTGGTGATAGAGCCCTGACCGATGCGTGAGTCCGTGATTTCTTCGGACTCTTCGGTGTTGGGCGTGGGGGTCAGGGTGTTGCCGGTGACGCGCAGGGTCTGCCAGCCAGAGCTGGGCGTGACGCCGGGCGTGACCTCCTTGACGATGTGGGTTGTGACTTTTGCACCGCTGGACATGGCGTGCTCCTATGATGGCGTAAAAAAACCGGCTCGGGGCCGGGTCAGTTCAGTTGCAGAGATGGCTGCATCTGTTCGGATATTTGATTCACCCGCGTTACCAGGGGTGGCTTTCGGCGTTTATGTTCGCTCAGACCTCGGCCGCACAGGCTGGCGAATCGGTCTTGTGCGTCTAGTGCGGCCTTAGCCTCGAACCACTCTTGAATAAGCGACTGAGCCGATTGATGCCCTTCCAGGATGTCCAGCACCCAGCGCCGGAACTCTTGGGCTCTGGATGTGCGGGCAAACATACCGATCAGGTGCGCTCCCCGAAGGCTGAATACCCTCGTTTGGGTTACGAGATTCCCCGAAGCCCCCAAAGTGGGGGTCTCGACAATCTGCGTCATCGAGGCTGAAAACTCAGCCTTGTGGCGGTCATAGATGCGCGTCACCTTATCGGCGCGAGCATACCCAAGGGCTCGTGCAATATCCGCCGCACTGGCCCACTTCTTTCCATCCTTGTCTATCAAGCGGATGGTTTGGTTTTGGAACATCAGTTCTTTCATCGTTTCGTTCTCCGAAAAGAAAAGGGCCGCCCGCAATGGGCAGCCCCGGACTTTTCAAAGCTCTTCCACCCTTTCGGGCTCGGTATCTACCGATTTAAGGCTGCCAAGAAAACAAGAAACCGGCTCGCAGCCGGTAATAGATAGATTGATACTGACTATCCAGCCCTAAACCGGATATTGACGTTGATCTGATAGAAACCCAGGCCCTGCGGCCGGCCTACGGAATCGCCGGTGCCAACGTCCACCTGACTCGCCTCCAGGCACTCCAAATCGCCCTGGGACCAGTAGGAAAAGTGCTCTTCCAGCAGGTCGGCCAGGCGATTAAGAGCGCCCACTCCAGCGCCGATGCGGTCGAAGCACTGAACGGTGATCATGCCGGGCTTGCGGCTATGTGGTCGGTCGGCCATACCTGCCATGAAGGCTTGCCCATGCTGGATGCTCAGACGACACCACAGACCTGACTCCGGCGGCGTGAATGCCGTCAGGGAGTTGGGATAATCAATGCGCGCCTGGTCAATACCGGGAAAGACTGACATTCGCGTCGTGATAGCGCGCCGGATCTGCTCAAAGGTCATTTGGTGTGTTTCTCCACGACAGCGGCGAAAGCCACGCCATACACCCCAGCGGGCGCCTGGCCTGAATGGCCATCCTCCAGTACCTCGCCGTAGGGGATGTTGTTCTGGATGACGGTTTCGCAATATGGACTGGCAGCAGAGCTGATGGCCTCATTGCCAGCTTGTAGCGTCTCGGCTCCTGATGGGTCGATTTTCTCCAGGTCGTAGCCCAGATCCACCCCGTCGATGCTGACGCGGTGATTTGCTCGGTAAGCGCCGGAGTCCACAGGCGAGCTCGCAACGACTGCGGCCAGGGCTTCCACGGCAACTTGGTGCCGCTTCTGCCCGAGATCCTGCTCCACCACCTTGATAAACGCAGTGGGCGGTTTACTCCAACCAGTCGCCATGTCAAACCCTCCGTAGCTGCAAAGTCCAGGTAGCACCGACTGGATCCTGGCCGACATTCAGCACTTCCATGCCGTTGATCTTGTCGCCTACCCTGGGTGTGCCGTCCACATCGCCTTGCAGCGCAGTCAGCTTGGAGTCCGTGGCCAATATCCGGATGCCATCGATCAGCTCCAGCTTGTAGCCCCCGATGACGCCCCGGCCGGTATAGGTGATTTCTACCTCTGGCCAGACCTCATTCACCGGATCGTAGGCTTGCCCGCGCTCGATGCGCCGGCCCGTGAACTCAGTCACCGCATCCGCCAGGTCTGTATCGAAGGCCTCGGCTATATCGGCCATCAACTCGTCACGCAGTCCCATATCAAGCCCTCTTCAAGAAAACGACACCACCCCGCCCTATCCAAGGCTTGAGCAGCGCCAGGGCGAGCCGCTCGCCCGCCGTCAGTTGCTGGTAGTTGGACGCAAAGGTTTTACTGGAGTCGACCGTGTCGGCCTTCACGGACTTGCTGGTCACGCCCACCTCGGTCGCACGGTAAAGCCGGTCGGCCGCCGCTTCTATAGCGACCTCGGCGCCAGCCTGTTTCCATTGCGGCGGCATAGGGTCCAGACTGGGCAGACGCTGCTCACCCATCCAGGCATTGGCCAGTAGCACCGCACGCGCCTTTTTGTCCTCGGCAGCCCATGACTGCCCCATCAGCTCGTCCACTTCTGAAACAGTCACGTACTCCATGGCTATTCCGCAGCAGGCAGCAGCGCCAGCAGCTCGTCCTTGCTGGCTTTTGGATCGAAATCGATACCCAGGCCTTTCAGGTACTTGCGCAGGGCAGGCAGCCCCATTTGTGCCGGCTCCAGACTTGCTTCCTGGCGATCGCCCTCGGGCACAACGTGAACAGGCACATCAAGCGCCTCATAAGCCGTAACGATCTCGGGGAAGTCCCCCATAACCGCTACTTCTTTGACTCCACTTTCGGGGCTTCGGAAATAGATCGGGTTGCGCACGGCCACGGACTCGCCTTCAGGCAAGGCGAATGCCGCCTGGGTCGTATACAGAACTCTCATGATTGTTCCTTAATAGCGGGGCCGAAGCCCCGCAGAGGTTTAGCCGCCCGACTGATCTGGCGTCAGATCGATCAAAACACCAGCAGTCGCCTTATCGCTGGTCGCGTACTTGCCCCAGTTGGCACCAGCGCCCAGAGCTGCCAGATTCGGATTCACGCCCGAAGCCTCTTTCCAGGAATAGCCCAGCAGATCCACATTGAACGTGCCTTCAGCGCGGTAACCCAGCGCCAGGTTTTCTTGGTGGTTAATGAGGTAGGAACGCACACCGGGGACTTGGGATTCGGTCAAGGTGACCGCGCCCGCCTGCAGGCCGAAAATGCTGTTGCCGGGCACTTTATCCGAGACCAATACGGGCTTGCCCATGGTGCCGGGTGTGCCGCCATAGATCACGATGCCAGCTTCTTCGTAGATCTTCTGATCGATCGCGTCATCTACCAGGTCGAAATACGTAGCGGAGTCCATGCCAAACAGCGCAATGCGGTTAAAGCGGTCACCGAACTTGCGCATGCCCTTGGTCAGGACCTTCTTGTGATCCGTCGCAAAAGCGGCCTTGGCGACCATATTGACGTTGGAACCGATAGCAGCGGCCAGGGATGCGAAGGCAACTTCGATGTAGTAATCCAGGACGGCGTCGGCCATATCCTGGCCCACCAACATGGAGAACTCTTCAGGGCTACGCGCGCGGCGCTTAAAGGCTTCTTCGGTGGTTTCGTAAGGGCCGTACTTCCAGGGTGTCTTGACCCCGATCATTTCGCCGGCGCCGATCTTCTTACCGGTTACGTCGGCAGCCGAATTGACATCACGGTGCTCAAGCGAGCCGCCAATCTTGCAAAAGGCACGCTTGCGCAAATCGCCTTCGATGTTCTCGTTCTGCAGCACCAAGGCGCCGCCAGAGGATTGATTGAAAATGGCCAGCACTTCCTGGAGACGCTCCAGATAGGCGGTTTGCGCCAGATCGTTATAGATGATCAGGTCGCTGTTGACAGTGGTAGGCATTGAATGCGCTCCTTATTTGGGTAATTTCAGGTAGGCCTCTCGGCCATGATCTTTGACGTACGCAGCAATCTCCGCAGGCGACATCTCGCTGCGCTTTTTGCCGCCCTTGCCGCCTTTGTCGCCGACAGCACCCGCGCCCTGGGCTCGCGGCCACAGATGCGGTGCAGACTCGCGCAGGCCCTCGGCCCATTCGAGTGGGGACAACGGCGTTTTGCCGTCTTTGCCGTAGACAATCTCGCCATCGGCCATCGCGACCGGTTGGCCATCCTCACTTAACTGGAAGACGCTACGCGCACGCAGGATCAGGTCCTCGGCGGCTTCAGGAAGCGCCCCAGCCTTGGCCGAAGCTTCACGGATGGAATCGGCCAGGACCTTGTCCTTGAACCGTGCCGCGAATGCCTCAGCCTTGTCGGCACGCTCCTTTTCCGCTAAAAGCTTCTTCTCTTGATCGGCTCGGAGCCGCTCGGTCCGACGAGAAACCACCTCATCCAGCTTGCCCTCGGCAATCAGACGGGTTTCCTCGTCCTGGTCCGCCTTGCTCAGCAGGCCTTTGACTGCATCAAGGTCCAGGCCGTCAAACTGAGCCTTGAATTGGTCCAGCTCGCCCTTGGCGGTCTTGACCGAACCCAGCAGCTCCTGGTTCTTGGTTTTTAGGCCTGTGACGGCCTTATCGATAGCCTCCTGCCCTTTTGCGGCCAGCGCCTCCTTGAGAGCAGTGGCCTTATCCTCGGGCAGGTCCAAGCCCAGCTCGGCCAGATCGAGATCTTCAAACATGCGGTTTCCCCTTGGGAAGGTTTCGGCCAGCCTCGCCAGCCATAAAAAAAGGCCGCCCCTCGGGCAGCCTCCAAAAAAAACCCGCTCAGAGGCGGGTTACGTGTCGTCTTCCAGCTCCTGTCGGCGCATGGAAATGTTGATGTGCATGTGCAGCCATAGCTCGGGCCGCTCCAGCAAAGGGCGGCGCTCGACGATGCGGTGTTTCCACCATTCGAGAAACATGAAGTCGCAGGGCTGATGCTCAATCACCGAATATGCTCTTGAAGGTATCCGCGTCACGCCGACGCAGCTCCTGCAAAGTGTACTGACGCCCACGCGGATCGACAAAGCGACTCAAGTCGTAGCCGCCATCCTGATACAGCTTATATCGGGCTGGTCCCAACCATTCGCGCTGAAACGCAGCATCCTGGCCGCGAAACCAACTGCCGTACTTTGTGCTGGCCTGCACTTGGCCAACTTTCAGCTCCGCCTTCTCACGCTGCGCCTTAGTCATGTCCCCCACCGGTCGAAAGCTGGCTGGCCGTGGGACACGCTCACCGTCCTCGCCAATCCGGTAGCCGCCGCGCACCTTAAGCGAACGCACAAATGGCCGGTTGCCCACCAGGTCACCATCAAAGCTTGGTGCAAGAACGGTACGGCAGTTCGGATGATACGGAGGGCGTGGAAAATCCGAATCAACTTCGTACCGCGTACCATCCATCGCCGCGCAGTACTTGCTGGTGCGCCCGTCCAGCGTGGCAACAACCACCAAGTACTTCACGCCCAGGGCACGGTAGGTGTTTTCATACGCCACGTTTGAGACATGGTTGCGTGCCGTGCGCACCACCCGCTCCACGTCCAGCTTGCTGCGATGTATCAGGCCGTCCTGGTAGCGCAGTTTGTCGGTACCCCGCAAGCCTCGGATGATATCGGCGTTGGTCTGCCCCTCCCCAATCCCCTGCCGAATCCCGGCATAGATCCGGGCACGAGCCTGGACGGGGATGTCAGTCAGTAGATCGTCCAGCAGTTGACCACCAAACACCGGCCGGTCAGCGGCGGCCTTGAGCGCCTTGACTGCCGGCACCTTGACCTTGGGCAGGCCATCGACGGCCCTGCCCATTACCTCGGTAATATAGGCAATCTCGTATCCGGCCAGCGCCAGAGCACTGGTAGACCATTCTGCTCGGATGGCCCTGTCCAACGCCTTGGCGGCCTGGTCGATCTCGCCCTTCAGGGCTTTGAGCGCATCCGTCGTATAGCGGCCAGCCAGGAATGCCTCCCGCTCGCCCGGGCTCAACGCCTCCAGCAGTGGCAGCAGTTCCTTGGCCAAGCCGGCGCCGATGCGATCCAGCTCCAGCCAGAGGCGGTTGACGGCCTGCGACGATGCCCGATAGCCATAAGACGAATGCTGGGCCAGCGCCGCAACAATAGCCCGCTGGGCATCACTCAGACTCGCCATTCTCTACGCCTCCAGGGTTCTCGATGTGCAGCGCCTCTTCGTCATACGAGCGCTCAGGCAGTTTGCCCAGGATCAGATACTGCCAGTAGGCGTCCGCACTGATCTTGCCAGCCATGACCGCCTGCAGCAGTTGCTGGGCAATGGCTGGATCAATCACTGGCGTGCTGAATTCCGGCTTGACCGTGAACTTTACGCCGTCAGGATTCTCGCCGATCCACTCAGCGATATAGCGCAGGCCTTGCTCGATAGCTTCGGCCACCGTCACGACAATGGTGTGTAGCGTCGCGTGCTGGTCATCCTGGCGCGCCTTGCGGGCCTCGCCCGACTCGGTGCCGGCCATGTCCATGACCTTGGCACCGGCCTCCAGCGCCGCCCCCTTCTGATCCTGCATCGCACGGCGCACGGCATCGATACCAGCCCCTTGGAACTCCAGGTAGCCACACTCGCCGTCCGGGCCAAGATCCCACGCTGCTGACGGACCGGTTACCGAGAGCGGTTTATCCGCTTCCAGTCCAGACACCCACGGCTGCGGATGGCTGGTGTAGTGCAGGCTGGTGAAATAGTCGGCGCTGAGCTGATACGACTTAATTGCCGCACGCGCCATGGTCAAGAGTGGCACTTCGTCTACAGCAGGAGCATTATCGGTCGAGCCGCAGTAGATGACCGGTAGGAACTCCAGCCCTTTTGCTACCTGCCCGCCGGTGGCCACCGTACCCAGCGGCCGGCGCTCTTCAATAATTTGCCCATCGCTGCCCTGCACCTCGGTGAAACAAACTCCATCATCCAGCACATAGACGCGATAAACAGCTTCAGTGTCGTGCGAAAAGACGTCATCGCCCTTCTCACGGAACTCCCGGAAAACTGCCAACACCAAGTCCTGACGCCCTTCTATCGTTGCCTCTTTCCAATTGGTGGCGTTCGTAGCTCGGTAGGTAGCGAAGTATGGCTGCCCTTGCTCATCGATATTCACCACAGTAGGCACACGACCATGGGAGACAGCCTGGCGCACCATACGCAGGAACAACTGCTTGAGGCTGAACCCGTCATCTGTAGCGTTTTGCTCCATGGCCTGCATGCGCGCGGGTAACTCAATCTCAGGCTGCAGCCGCGAGACCAGCCCCATCATCGAACGCAGGCTGTCGCGCACCCAGTGCTCGTACTGGGCGCGCTCTCGATACCCTTCATACAGGTAGCGGTTTTCACCGCTGAGCTTCTCCGCCTCGACCATGCCGGCTGGCTTGGGCAGATAGTTTTCCTTGGCCTTGATGGCCCGCTCTCCCTCCAAGGCATCGTCCATCATTTCCCATTCGGGCAGGTGTGCATCGTAGTCGGGATGCGTGGTTGTGACTGACATTACGCCAAACCTCCAATCTGGCGCTGTCCGGCGCTCGGTTTCTTAATTGGGTAACGGTGGACCAGGAAATAACCCTGCGCATCGTTTGCATGGTCATGCCCTGAGCTCTTGTCCGGCTCCCCGTTTTTGTCGTAGGCCTGCTGCTCCAGCGCCTCGGTCAGCACCGGGCAGCGATCCGTGTTCACTTTCCAGCGTCGCTGGTCCATATCATTGAGAAGCATGGCGTTCACCGCGTTGACCCGGTCGCGCACGGATGGGTTGCGGCTGTTCGCCCTTACAGTGAACCCCGCCTGCCGCAGAATGGTCAGGTCCGATTCGCTCGCGTTCTTGCTGCTCGTGTTCTGACCACTGGCGTCGGGATAGACCACCACGGCATGCCCTCGATCCTTGAACCGATCTTTGAGCAGCTTGGCCATGGCGGGCGTATCCCTCACCTCGGTCAGTTCAGCCACGGTGATCGGCAAGTCATCGCGGATCACATTGATGGTGGCCGTCATGTTCAGCACGTTGAAGTCCATACCCACATGCAGCGTCTCGTTCGGTCGCTCCACCTCGGCACTGTGATTGAGCCGCCGGCAGAAGGACGGGTACACGCTGCCGCTGTTCAGGTTCACGAAGCGGCCCTGCAGGTACGCCTCGATCAGTTGCGCCGGGTAGGACTCGCGCAAGGAATCAACATAGTCATCCGGCAGGAACGGATTGCTTGAGGTGGCCGCCTGGACCATCACATAGCCCGGCTTGGGCTTGCGGGCCCAGGTCTCATAAGCAAACCGGAACCCCTCGGGCGTCGAATAGGCGCTCACCCGGTTGAACGGCTTGTCCACGCCTTTGGGCTTTTGACGGTTACGAGCAATGATCTTGCGCCAGGCCGCCTCCGCCTGCACCTTCTTCAAGGTGTCGATCTCGTCCACATGCGCCCGGTAAGACTCATACCCCACGATACGCGCCGGGTTCTCCAACGTGCGCAGGATAAAGTCGCCGCAGTTCGGCGCGCTGGTATAGATGATGTTTTCCTGCTTGTTGTACTTGTAACGGATGCCCAGGTCGGATAGCTTCTCTTCCATCCGCGGTGCCAAGATTAGGCGCACCAGGTCATAGGTGGGCTCGTACAAGGCAATCAGGGCATCCGAGGACTGCAGCGCGTCGCGCAGTGCGCAGTTGGCTAGGGTCTCTGTCTTGCCGCTTCCAAAGCCGCCAATAAAAGCCGGGTACTTGGCCTCAGTCTGAAAGAACCGCGCTTGCGGCTCCGTCATCTGTAGGCGAAGGGTTCGGCTTTGCATTCACAATCTCGATTTGGATCTTGCCCACCGGCGTTTCGTCCGGCGGCGAATTCTTGGCCAGCTCGGCCCGCGTACGCTCCAGGCTCTCGATGCGAGCCGTCAGCTTGTCGATCAGGCCCGTGTAGTCCCGTACCTTGCTGGTGGTGGTCACCTGCTCGGCACCGGCAACCACCACGCCGTCGATGATGACCGGCTCGCGCTTCTCGCTGTCCAGCTCCAGGGTGTTGCCGTACTCGGCTTCCCGAGCCAAAGCGCGCATCAGGCGTATCCGCGTCAGGCGCAGCTCTTCATCGACCTTGCCCAGTTCAATCTGGGCAGCCAAGTCTTTTTCTTCTTCGGTGAAATACTGGGAGTAGATGCTCCCTGGAGTGGCGGCGTGCTTGTTGCCCTTATTGGCTTTGCTCGCTCCACCGCCGTGTAACTTGCAGCGCGTGGACCCCGGCACCGCATGGCGCTTACATGGCTCCCCGCTGCGCGTCTTTGCGCCACATAGGGCCATGTCAGCACCTCATTCATGGGGTGTTTTGGAAATTTACTACGAAAGGGAAGGCCAGAAGGCGCTCAGTCGACATAGAACCCGAGCCTATCCGCATCGATCCGGATAGGCGTAAAAAAACCGCCCTAAGGCGGCTTACGTACTACCCGACATCTTCGTCCTCGCGACACCCTGCAGCGATCTTATACAGAATCGACATACCAAGCTCGTAGGCCGTGCCAATAACTTGCCCACTTGTCAATGCATGTATTCTGAGGCTCTCCCGCTCTTGGCCCGAGCCTATGTATGCATCCCCATACTCTGGGACGGTAAATGCCCATACCGGCTGATATTCCAATTGATTAAATGAAGTCAAAACCTCGCGATCAACAATTACTAGTCCGGCGACGCCACTTTCCAAAACAGTCCATTCTACTCGTAGCCTGCCACGCCCCAAAGGGGACTCGATTAGCGCGCACACTGGCCAATCAGAATGCGACGTGAGTGATAACCCTGTCCGACTCTGACTATCAAATTCAATGCCTAGTTGCTTAACAATAGCCGATATTCTACCTTTGACCTTCTCTGCACCCTCAACTGCATGGTAGAGCTTATCCAATTTGATCCGAGGAATTCTAGTAAACAGCATGGCTTCTCATGTCAAAAAAGTGCTGATCAAACCACTAACGTCCTGTGGAGCTAAGCCCTAGCCTACCACGCTCATCACTGAACTAACACAAACCCAGTAGCCGCAGAGGAAACATGTCAAAATAGCCTACGTCAAAGCCGAAAAGTACAATTATAGAAGAGCCACGACCAATTCAGTTTTAATACAGACCTATGCCCAGCATAACAAACGACGTTATCGCTCTATTGCAATATCTACTTCCTGGCTTCATTGTTGCTGGAGTGATTTATGTACTTACCCCGCACGAGCGCCCGTCGCAATTTGAACGAATAGTAGAAGCCCTCATCTACTCAATGACCGTTAACTTATTTGTCGGCCTTGAAAAAAAGTTTTTACTTTTCCTTGGCAACTGGGTAACGCTCGGTCAGATGGATACTGATTCAGAAACGCTTCTATCGCTTACCACAGCGACGTTCACGGGCCTATTTATCAGCTACTTGTGGAATAAAGACCATCTACACAGACTATTTAGAGCATTAAGAATATCTAAAAAAAGCTCGCACCCAAGTGGTTGGCATGCTGCATTTAGCAGAGACCCGACATATATCATTCTTCACATCAAAGGAGAGCGGAGGCTATATGGCTGGCCGCTCTGGTGGCCATCCAGTGGTGAGAAAGACCACTTCCATATGACAAATTGCGCCTGGTTAGACGACGAGCTAGGAACCATAGACCTGCCTCAAGAGTTCCTTATCAAAGCTTCTGATATAGAATGGATTGAGATTCTTCCCAAGGAGCGCCTTTAAAATGAGCAAAATACGTCCCCCAGCCACTCCCGCTAGAACTCCAGGCGGGCATGAACAAAATAATGCCAACCCGCCTCCTACATACCAACGGCCACCCCCGCCTCCTGCACCACCCAAACCCAAGTCATAAAACAAGCCCGCCGATCTTTCGACTGGCGGGCCTGTTCAAAACCTATAGGCACAGTTGTGCTGCCTGTATTGTTGCGGTTTCTGTTGCGGTCGGCAAGAACTTGATGTTGCGGTTTTCCACCAATATTCAGCATCGCCGCCATTCACTGTCTGCGCGCGGGAACTACCAATCTGCCCATTGGTTTCAAGCGCGTAAAGCACACGCTGAATTCCGACGCGTATAGACGCCCGCTGCTTAGGGGTTGAGTTCGGAGCCACATATCCAACGATATGCCGAACCTTAAAACGTCGGCCAGGATGCGCACCCATGAGATTGATAACTTCATTGGCGTACTTCACCGCACCTTCCTCCACACCAATTCCTTGAACAACCCCAGGTACAGCTTGTACTCGGACTCTCGTACACACACACCGGTCACGGCTTTAATCCATCGCTGGGCCTTTTCACGGCGTTGGCGAGCCGGCAGTCCCCGAAAGAAGCCATGGCGCTGCGGATACTCAGCAATGATGATCATCTGTTCATGATGCGGCAGCGTCTTATGCAGGCGGTCGACCTGCTCGGCCTGCTCTGGCAAGATGACCGGTTTGAGCGCTTCCTCGTCGTCGCAATGCGGCACCACGTCCAGCATGTTCCCCACGCGCTCGCCCGAGGCGCACCAGCGAGCCCAGTTCCACAAGATCGAATCAGCGTCGTACCGTTGCATCCCTCTTCTCCCCGAATAGCTCTCTCAATCCTTCCCGCGCTCGTTCTCGTTTTGCCTCGGGCTGCCGCTCCTGGTGTTCTTTTCGCTTGCGGCGCACGAAATCAACATGCTTCGATGGGTCCTGATACATCCAGCTTGGGTATGACATATCAGACCTCCCGCACCGAAATGCCGTGGACCTGGAGCATGAGCTTGCGCTTCACGATGTAGTCCCGCGTGCGCATGCCCTTGGCGTCCTCTATTACCTGCTGACCGGTGCGGGCGTCCGTATACCGGAAATCCGCCACGTACTCACAGGCTCGCTCAGCCTTACCATCTGCCCGGCGCTGCTTGGGGATCAGCTCGAAACGTGGCTGCAGCTCCAGGCCGGTGATCTGCCCTGCCCGTTCCAGCAGTTTCAGTTGCTGGTAGCGGGTGGCTTCCAGCTTGCTGGGAAACTGGATGCCGTCGATTACCGTCTTGCGGTTTCCGTACTTGCGTTTCATGCTTGCAGCCTCCGCGGTGAGCTGGGGGCCAATGCCTCCTGCATTTCTCTGTCGCTGAGCTGCTGGAACCCGATGCGTTGCGTTTCGGAGCCGTTCTGCAGCACCAGCTTGGCGCGCACCGCATCACCGATCAGCACCGGCGGCTCTACCGGCTGGCCGGCCTGGCTGTTCTGCGCTTCAGCAATACCCGGTAGCCAACGGGGGTATTCCAGGCTGGGGCGCGTGGCATAGCCTCGGTAGCGGTTCTCGAACTCACGCGCCACAAACGGCCACTCGTCCTCTTTCTTAGTCCCCAGTGCGATCCAGCCGCCCATATCCTGCAGCACCAGCAGGATGATCGGGTCGTCAAATGTCACGCTGCGGTATGTGCCGACTGTGCGCACGGCTTTATCCACTTTGGCCCAGGCCACCAAGGCGCTATCCTGAGTTGAGCCGCGCAAGAGCTTCACAATGTCCGAAGGCTTAGGCACATACTGGCCGTTGTCGGGGTTCACGCAATGCCGGTTTATGGCTTCGTTCACGGCAGGGTAATCAAAGGGTTTCATGGCTTCCCACCAGACGTTCAACGCAAAGCGTGATGTGTCCCTGTGGTAGAAGGCATAGACGTCGGCCATAAGGCCAAAGAACTGCTGTTTTTCAGTGTCGTGCATCTCAGGACTCCAAAGCGGCTAGACGGGCAATTTCTCGGTTTCGGGCTTCCAGGGCCTCCTGGCGATTCAAGGCTCCGGACTGCGCTAAGAGCCCTTGTCCGGCGTTGCTTTCCTTGATGCCAAAAAGCCCAGTCCAGCCACGCTCAATGCTTTGCTCGATAGCGGCTGTTGGGTCCTGCCCGGCGGCATGCAGCTTGGCAAGCGTTCGCAGAGAAAGCCGTTTGGCTGCCTCCGTCCAAGCCTTACCGGATTTTTCTTTTCGGAATTCATCCCACATCGACCACGAATCAGAGTCCAGCCAGTCGGGCAAAACCAAGGCGTCAGCCTTTGATGGTTTATGACGGTTACTTGATGGTTCTATGGTGGTTATATGCGGGTGCAACCCGTTGCACCCTTTCATGTCGTCGTTTGCACCCTTTGTGTCGTCAGATGCGCCCTTTATGTCTTGAATTGCGCCCTTTTCAGGTGAATTAATGGGCGCAAAATCTGCACCGTTTTTTTCATCAGAAATGGGTGCAATTTCTGCACCGTTTTCTTGGCCCGGTAGTTCGCCACCTTTAATCCAATCAAGGTTGATTCGATACTCGCGAGACTGACCCCGGCCTCCATTGCCGCTATTGACCAGAATCAGCCAGCCAGACTCTTCCATCCTGCGCAGTTGGTACTGGACAGTGCGGCGCGATTGGCGCGTCTTAGTCATCAAGTGGTCGATGGAGGGGAAAACCTTGGTCCCGTCGTCATCAGCGTGATCAGCCAACGCCAGGGCAAGAATCATCTCGCCGCCGCCAACTGGGTACCGCTTAAACACAGCGGTCATTACCTCAACACTCATACAGCCTCCCGCTGTGTCATACCGAGCAGATCCAGTTCGGTTGTGCCGTACATGCGCTCAAACGCCCTACGTCCCAGGCCGTGGTAGCCGGTGGCGCCTCGATGGTGCTCAGGGCATAAAGGAATAGTCATCAGGTGGCTGTTGCGCTGCCCTGCCCCCATGCCGTGGCGAATATGGTGAATCTCTGCTGGCGTGTTCCCGTACCCCAGGAATCGGCACAGGATGCAACCAGACTCAGATTGAGCGTTCATATGCTGGCGCTCGGATTTTGTCGCTGCGCGCTTGTTACTGCGCTTCTTCCAGGGGCTGCGTGCCATAGTCTTTGTCGGGGCCTTGAAGGTGCTGTTCCAGGCTCTCATGAGAACTCCACTCCATACTCTTGGGCGGCATGAGCCTGAACACGCTCGCAGTACTCCGAAAACTGCGAGACCGTCATATCGGTGGTGGACAGCCGGCGGGTAACCACCTCACCATCGGGCAACGTGATGTCTTCGCAAACACCGAACAAGCGCCCATACAGTTCGTGCCAGGATTCTTTGCTGAACTGGCGCCCGCCCACCCAGGCCTGCTCAGCGATCGGAGTGATCACCGCGGCCCAGTAGTAGCGATTCTGGACGCTGCGACGCTTTGCCTCTGCTTGAGTCACGATGACCTTGAGCGGCTTATCGTTGTCGATCGCGGCACGCGCATTCGCCCGCACCAATGCCACAAGGTTGTTCCAACTCAGTCCATCCCGAAGCGTGAACTCCCGATAGATCAAACGCATATCAGGCTCCCACATGCTTACGCTGGGCGATCTGCTCCTCCAGAGCCGAGCGAGCCGCGCGCTGCGTACCAATGGATTCAGACAGTTCCTTGTGTGCGGCTTCCATCGCATCCAAGCTGCTGTCCTGGGAAAGGTTCAGCACCGCCGCCATGGCTTCCGAGCCTTCCTTGTTGATCGCCTTCACGCGGTCCACCACATCGAACTCTTGCCCGAAGCAGAAAATGAACTTGCGCGCCGAGAAACCCAACGGACGCAGCATTTCGTTCACGTACGCGTAGCGCAGGTCTTCGGGCATGGCCAACAGAATGGACTGCTCGAAGTTCGCCGGCATGTAGTTGCTGTCTTTGGTCTGATCGTCGAGCCAGCGAAAGATCCGATCAGCCGCGTTCTTAGCCAACGTGAATGTGTCACCGGCCGTCTCGAAACGAACTTTGCTGCTGGACTCCAGGCCGTGGCGTTGATGGGTTTCAACAATGGCCAGCGCCACCGCCTCGCGGCTGCCCGCACGCGCGCGCCATTGATCGACGTAGTGCAGCAAGGTCTTCAGCTTGGATTTGTGCGACTCGTTTCGCATGATTGATCCGTCCTGCTTTCGTAAAGTAGCCCCTGAGAACTTTGCAATCCTCGGGAACTACGAATGGATAAGAATCTGAATGGGCCGGACACTACCGGCATGGAAGAAGAAATCGACTTAGAGCGCCTGGAGCTGCTGGACCGTGCCGAAGAGCTGGCCAGGCAAATGTTTGAATACCCAACAGAGGCTCATGTAGAGGGCGTGCTAGATCGACTGCTATGGAATGAATTTCACGGCTTAGGTGAGGCCGGGGCCTCCACCCTTCACTAAATATCTGTGGGGCCGATGGGTATCGGCTCTCGCTTTTCTGGATCACACATTGGCGTTCTCCTTTTTGGGGCGGCGAATCGGCTCGGAGCCAAATACAGATGGCTTCATTGCACGAAACGCAACCATCCACGCCACAGGGATGTGGTTCTCTGTGACCATTTGCGAAATGCGGCCCTTGGTCAGTCCTGTGATGCGCATGACCTCAGCCCTTCCGCCCATAACATCGATAATTTGTTTAGCGTCCATGGTTTTAGTTTAGTGTTCTGAACCAACTCAAGTCAAGCACACTAAACCGAAAACGGTTTAGATTTCCAAACTATGAATACGTCCACCCCGCTACAAAAAAGAATGCACCAGATGATTGAGGCTCTTCGGGACCAAGGCTTCGATCAGATCGATGTGGCCAAAGCCGCTGGGGTCTCAAAAGGAACGGTCACCCAGTGGCTAGATGGCAACATCAAATCCATAAAAATGGAGAACGCCCTTGGGATTGAGGAGCGATTCGGTTACAGCCATGTGTGGCTAGTTCTGGGGAGAGGTGACCCAATAGCTGACAAACAAGCCGGTCAGATGCGCACCTCAAAAAAAGACCAAGCTGTTTTTGAGTTGCTAGATGTGCGTGCAGCTTGTGGCGACGGCTATACCAACGATGATCACCCCGCGGTTGTCTCAACAATGTTTCTGCCAGCCCAGGTTGCGCAGGAAATGCTGGGCACCACAAACCGCAATGGCAATATCAAGCTCATCACGGCAGCCAAAGACTCAATGGCGCCAACGATCAATCCCGATGACCTAGTCTTTGTGGACACAGCGGTGAATGAGTATGTCGGGGAGACCGTTTACCTAATCCTCCATGGCAACGAGCTGCTGTGTAAGCGCTTATCGTTGGTTGGCCGCGACATTGTGGTTTCATCAGACAACAAAAGTTACCCTGACTGGAAGTGGAGCGAACGCCCGGATGCAACACGCATTATTGGCCGGGTTGTCCGTGTGCTGCCGATCCAGTTTAAGAAATTTGGATCGGATCGATGACACGAAACGTGACCCAGCCCAGGGAGGCTGTACGTAAGACGGACTGAGCAGGAAGAGACAAGGAGCCATTTGGCTCCTTTTTTATACGAAAATAACAAACGCCATTAAAAACATAGAATTATTTACAAAATGGCATTTCATGAAATATTGAAGGATTAATTTCAACAATCCTTCTTGTGCAAACACAAGCCGCTCCATCAAGCCCAAGAAATCAAAGCTTCATCGACGCAGCCCCTCCGCTGTACCAGCAGCCTGCATGCGTAAAAGAGGTGCCCCCCTACCCGAAGCCACGTCCCCCGAAGGGCGAGCTTACTCGAGAACAGGCAACTGGCATTAGCCACTTAGCAAGCTGGCGCGCCCGGTAAATATAATATAAAATATCTATTAAAAATTTACCAATCCATGCAACCAATTGATTTATATGGAATTAAGTGGAAAATCTACCAAAAAAAGAGCTTATTAATGTCGTCAAAGCAGGAATGACCGGTTCGCGAAGCGCATTTGCGCTAGCGGTAGGACGCCTCGCCGTCAAGCTCAAAAAAACCGATCTCACTTTAGCCCAAGAGATCTCAAAATTTTTATCAATGGAGAATGTCATGCGTGGAGCAGGAGAGTTCGCACCAGCACCAGTTGACGTGGACTCTCGAATGGAGCTCGTTGAAACTATTTATCCCGTACAGCTAGCTAAACAACCCATTTTTGATAGGGAAACGCAATCCACGCTAAATTTGGTATTAAAAGAGTGGAGTCGACTAAATGAGCTCTTGCAGGAAGGCCTTGCTCCCGCTCGAATGCTGCTTTTCTGCGGACAGCCAGGAGTCGGCAAGACTCTAGCCGCGCATTGGATGGCACAAGAGCTAGGTCTCCCTCTTCTGACGCTCAACCTAGCGACAGTAATGAGTAGCTTTCTTGGGAAAACCGGCAATAATGTTCGTGCGGTTTTTAATCATGCCGTATCAAGGCCATGTGTTTTATTACTAGACGAGTTTGATGCTATTGCTAAGCGGCGCGATGACGATACAGATGTAGGCGAACTTAAGCGACTCGTTAACGTACTACTACAAGCACTAGATGATTGGCCTATAAACTCGATGCTAATCGCAGCAACGAACCATGGCGATCTATTAGATCCTGCTGTATGGCGTCGTTTTGAACATATAATAAATTTTCAAACGCCAAGCCATGAACTAATTGAGCAATATCTTATTGAATTCGTACAAAACGATATAGCTCGCTCTAATTTGGCCGCATTATTACTTGGCGAATCATTTAGCACAATCCAGCAAATAATACTATCTTCCCGCAAAGAGGCGCTGCTTGAGCAGTCAGAGCTACTAAAAACCCTTGTACGAAATTCTGTTCGATTCCGTTTATCGAAGGGCGGCGTTGAAAAACCGCATGAGGGGGAAATGGTTTTAATGCATTTAGAAGGATACTCTCGGCGTGAAATCGCTGCGCGCTTAGGAAAAACCCATCCGACTGTAAGCAAAGTAATAAAGCGTTATCTTGGAGAATAAGCCACATGCCTACAAACATAATTTTGGGTTATGGAGAAACCTTAACCAATAATCATAAATTAAAGCGCAGTTCAGGCCCAAAAAAGTACCCATATGGGATACAAGAGCAACGCCGCTGGCTCGGCGGACAACTCGTAATCCTAAAAGATTCTATTCAAAAAATACCGAGGGCGGCAAAACCTCGGGGTGAAACAGTAGCCAAGTTCACTCTTCATCCCGCTTTTCTGGCAAAGACCCATCATCCCAACAGCCTCCTAATGGCGAGCGGACTTCGCTGCATAGGGAGCCGCTCTACATACATACATCCTCGACGAGTCAACATTGCGGGGATGTCCAAAACAGATCCCATCTATACCGCAACACTATACGTCACAGGAGCAGATGAGTCGTTCTCCAGATTTTCCGCCATGCTGGAATCCCCGCGTACTGCGAAGACTCATCAAGAGGCTTTTTGCAGGTTCGAGTCGATTCAACCATTCACCGCGGCGGAAAAGAATTTCCTTGCAAATCAGTCCATGGAACCAGCTACGTTAGAGGTTGCACTTCACGCAAATAAGAACGATATCGATATCATAGAAGCGTTCTCCAATTACGTAGAATCACTAGGTGGAACCGCATATTTAGATCGGGCATTAAACATATCAGGCTTAACATTTCTGCCCATTTCTATTGCACCAACCTTAGCCGAGGACATTGCAACTTTCCAATTCGTACGTGCAGTAAGAGCTATGCCATCTCTTCGCGTTGGTGGTCGCGCAATGAGGATCTCGGCAACGCCAGTACCAGCACTTCCACTGCTTCCAGCCCTAGATCAATCTTTATCAGTGGGGGTTTTTGATGGTGGTCTCGGCCACACCGACTTCAGTCGGTGGGCAACCGAAACTATTATGCCTGGAACTGAACATACTACCTCCGACTACCTTACTCACGGTAATAGCGTTACCAGCGCACTTTTGTTCGGCCCCTTAGAAGAAAACCAAAACAGTTTTCCAAGGCCTTATGCAAATGTGCAGCATTATCGATGCATTAGCCCAGATCTTCAGACCCAAGACAATGTTCCTGATTTAGACCTATATCAGGTGCTCAAGCATATTAATGAAATTCTGGAAAGCAAGAAACTGGACTTTATTAATTTCAGCATCGGGCCATATACGCCTCTGGATGACGATGAAGTCCATCCATGGAGCGCATTAATCGATAAACATTTAGCATCCGGACAAACTTTCGCAACAGTTGCTGTTGGCAATACTGGAGAGGAGGAGTGGCCGGAATGTCGCATACAGCCGCCTTCCGACATGGTCAACGCCGTAGCCGTTGGCGCCTGTGATAATGTCGAGTCAACTTGGCAGCGGGCTCCATACAGCTCTTATGGCCCCGGCCGACGCCCAGGACTAGTTAAGCCAGACGGAGTAGCATTCGGCGGGTCAGATAGCCACCCTTTCGTAGTGTACAACGCGCTATCCAATCAGCTTGTGCATACTTCTGGCACAAGCTTCAGCGCACCGACAGTACTCCGCACCGCTATAGGAGTGAAGGCATCATTAAACTCCCCCCTCAGCATGCTAGCAGTTAAAGCGTTAATGACGCACCATGCAACACGACCAGTAGACATACTGATGTCGCATAGCGGTCATGGACGATTCCCGCAAAATATAGACGAGGTTTTGATATGCGAAGACAATGAAGTCCGGGTCATCTACCAAGGAACATTAACCGCAGGCCAGAATTTACGCGCCTTTATTCCATTTCCCTCGCTCCCGCTGAAAGGCCGCGTAACTTTAAGTGCAACCCTGTGCTTTGCAAGCCAAACGGATCCAGAACACGCCGTCAACTACACTCGTGCTGGACTTACTGTACATTTACGTCCGCGAAAGTCCTCTACAAAAACGGCTTCTTTCTTCTCAGCCGGAAAAATGTACACATCAGAATTAGAGGCCCGTACTGACGATCAAAAGTGGGAGACCACTTTAAAACACGAGCACCGGTTTAACGCCACAACATTAGACGACCCCATGTTCGATATTACCTACGGAGCACGTGAAGAAGGTATGAGCGTAAACAATAGCTCCCTACCGCCGCTGCCCTACGCAATGGTAGTATCAGTTATCGTAGAAAACACTCCGGGCGTATATAACAATATTCGACAACGCTATCAAACTTTGCAGCCAGTGGAGGTCCGCCAAGAGGTCTCACTCAAAGCAAAATAGGCACCATAAACACTCTCAACTAAAGAGTGACAAAGCCCCTCACTGAACCGCACCCCAGAAGTTGGACATTGATCCGACCTTCGAGGTGCAGTTCATGGAGGAGGGTTTTGTTGGGCGTACAGACCAGGCCCTGACGCCCCCAGGTCCGGAGAAGCGGTACAAAGCACTTCTATGCTTAAATGGGCGAAAAGTCCATAATGGTACAATGAGGCTGATCTCATTTAAAGGTAGCAATCTCGCTATCTCACTACCCTTCAAATTCCACGCCACATCATCGCTTAGGAAAACCTATATTTCCAGGCGGTAGCGGTAATTTGAAGTCATACAGAAGGTATTACTATCTACGAAAAACTTAACCAGGCTAGTCGCAGCCCACTACACACTTCTCCGTTGCGCGAGCCCGCTCGCCGAACAGTCGAAAGCCATCAAACCTATACAAAGCAAATGGTGTCGACCCGGCAAAAACTTATCCGACAGCTAAAAGACCGATTCCCCGGCCTTCCGTTCTGATACGTCAGCTCACGTAACGAGCCCATAGCCAGAAAGCCCCAAGAGGGGCTTTTTTGTTTATTGCGCCCTATTCCCGAGCGTTATCAGTTCGCCTGACTCTGCAACCGCCCTCAGCTCTGGGGTTAACCGGCTCAGCAACATCGACTGGCCCACATACCCTCGTGCAGTCTGGTAACCGAGCCTGGCGTATCGAACATCATGCCCGTCCGCGGACTTCATCGTATGAACGGATGCGTGTACCAGCTTCATATCGATCTCCTAATGATCAATAAATTTGATTGATGAAGCCCTAGACTAGCAAGCCAGCTGCGCACAATAGTGCGAATTTTCACCTCATACATCATGCTCATCCCCCACAGTTAGCCACATTGCCTTGACCCAAAATACTGTATAGACGCATCCACCAACCTAGCGCAGACTTTCGTCGTTGACTATGATCTCCGCATTGACTTTGTGGAGGTGGGTATGAGTAAGCCTACGCAGGATGGGGATGGCATTTGGCATGTTGATAATTTGAAATTTGCTACCCGAGAGCAGGCGGAGAGCTACATAAGTGCGCAACCCAAAAGGAGGGCGCGGCGTGGCAATGGGTTGTGGCGATTGCTGGGAGTACTGATCGCTGTGGCAGCGTGGGCGTGGAGCACGTCGCGCGTGGGTGGGGGCGGTGTGGCTTTTTGGGTTTCAGCGGTCGGTATGGTTGTTCTTGGGGGCGTGGTTGTCTTTGTCGCGGTGTGGTATTTCTTCCCCGGCAAGGATACTGTTTTTGCTGTGGATTGGTCTATTGCGGCTGGCGTGCTGGTGGCCGTTTGGCTGGCGTGGTGGTGGGTCGCAAGCGAAGACAGCCGGGCAATTTCAGCGAAAGAAAAGGCCGAGCAAAAAACCAAGATGGAAGCGTTGTTTCTCTGCCAAAAAACAATAGGAGCCGTCGCTTCATATGGCAGCGGCAACACGCCTGGGCATACATCTGGCAGAAAGGTTAAAGACGTGTGGCAGTTTCTGTGGCCGCACGGCTCATTTCAATTCAAAAACGGGTTTGGCATAGATATTCCGCAATCTGCTCGATGTGAGGTGGATATGCTCACCGGGAGGATTGTTTACCTGTCTGTGTCTGGCGAAGCGATTATTCAGTAATTGCAAGACTTTCGGCTAACAGAGCCCGCTTCGGCGGGTTTTTTATTACCCTCCCCCTTTGCATAGCGGCCTCATAAGCGCCGCCCTCCTGACCGGGCCTCATCTGATCTAGGGGCGCTAGCTATCTCTCCTCCCGGCAAAAACACAGAACACTAAACAAGATGAGTTTAGAACACTTGACTTTATTTGGTTCAGTGTTCTAAACTAAATTCAACGCTTCACCAAAACCGCAGAACACCTTTAGGCAAAGCCACGGTAAGTAACGGTACAGAGAGCGCCAGCAGCAAAGGCTGCGCTCGCTTAGGCGGAGGCTCTTTAAAAACACACCTGCCGATGTTGCTCACCCCGCCTATGTGAGGGTGTTCGTCCGGCTCAATAGCACCCACAAGCATGGTTGTGGCTCTGCGCGGTATCCCTGCCGTCTCCAGTCCGTCAAAGCACGGTTTACGGAGAAAGAGGGTGAGGTGTAGACGGCCAAAAACGGAAACGGTCATGCTGGTTGGAATCCCAGCAACGGCCTGGAAACAGGCCGCTTTGGTAAGCATCAATGGTGGTGCTTACTGAAGCGAGAGGATTATGTACCTTACTGAAGAAACTGTCCGAGCAGTTCTGGTAGCAGCGATAGAAGCGCACGGTACAAGTGCGGATATCGATGAGCTGATAAAGACGACGGTCGGCGCCTTGATTACTGCCGACCGTGAGTTGCGAAAAAACGAACTCAAGAGCTGATGGCTTACTCCTGTAGGCCTCTCACCAAGCTGCGATAGAGCGATGCTAGATAGGCAGCATCCCTTTCGCCTCTCTCAGTCTGTCTGTTTATGTCCACCCCACTGGAGGTTGTGTTGGGGCCAATAGTTTTTATCTCCCCGCTTTCTGCAATTGCTAAAAGCAGTTGTTGCGCAAAACCAGTTGCTTGAGCCTCATTCAAAGCCATTTCTTTTCCATCCATGTTGAGTTGTAAACGGAATTTCCAACTTAGCACGGAAGGTGACTGCCGGGAATAGACCGGCGTTATCCACCAGCGCCTTGACCCAGGGTGCTGACGGATAAATAGGAGATAGACATGAACATGGTTAATTTTGCTCGCGAAGAAAGCGCAACCCTCCCCCTTGAGCGCGAGTACGACAAGTGGCTCAAAAAGCTGTGCAAGATCGTTGGCGACCTTGAGGATGACGATCTGGCGTACGCCCTTTGGGAGGATGGCTGCGCCCCAGAAGACGCGGCCCATGAACTCACAGAAGCCGCCTAGGAGACAGACATGGAACACAAACACACGCCACCTGTTGGCGCACGCCTGCAGCACGACGCCGGAGCCGGCGAATTTGCGTATATCTCCGAGCAGTTGGATGCGGACGGAGGCCCCCTGTGGGCCACCGACTGGCATCAAAGCGAAAGCGCCGCGCGCGCCGCCATCGCCACGGTAGCTGGCACTTAATCATCACCCGCCCAGGCGGGCCGGCATAGCCGGATCTCCTCGGGCTCGCGGCGGGCCGACCTGGGTAGCCGTACTGGCAGCAGATAGTGATCTGCCTCCCCTGCGCCAGGACAGGGGCATCATCATGGCGGCGGCGTGGAAAGCAGACACGCAAAACTGTCGCATATGAAGTCGGACGGAAGTTTGCGACCATTCCCGGGTGGCATAGCTAAGAGTCTCCGAAGCCGACACAGCAGGAGTAGCGCCCTGCCCGCCTTGATGATCAGGAAACTATGCACGCGATCTAGACACGTACCACAAGTAAGCAATGCCCAGAGGTGCAACAAACCAAGCACACAGAAACAAGGCGAAATTAATGATTAACTTAGCTATGAGCATCACTATGGCGTTCAGAATAAAAACGTTGTCGCCGAGCACAAAACGCTTTAACTCGTCATAAACAAGCTTCGAGAATGGGAACAGTGCCAAGCAAATTAAGCCTGGGAATGTCCGTTTCCAAAAAAAACCATCAGGCCAGCCTGCCTGGTAATCCATGAAGACGAAAAGGGCAAAAAAAGCTAAGCCTATGACGTAAGCCCTAAGCAAATACTCACGTCGTACTGATCCAAAGATTCTAGTAAACATTCAACAGCACCCTGATAAAGAAAAACCAATTCGAGCGTGGCGATCATAACAGCACTTGATTATTAAGGCTCCCAAGCCCAGCGAATAGAGCACAAGCCCAAGAGCGGGCACCCTCCAGCCGCAGCATTCCCACTCCCTTAACCAATTCTAAATCACCCCCGCCCACGCCATGGGCGGCGGGAGTGCTGCGACTAGAGGGCATAGAACCCCGAACCCCGCCAACACCTGCATTTGCGCAGATGCCGTGACGGCGGCAGACGCAGGCTAACCCTCTCCCCTTTCAATGGCGCCGGACGCGGCGCAATCCCCACGGAGCTAACCATGAACGCTATCGCAGAGCGCGAGGTACGCGCTTACGAGCTGGCGGAGCGCCGCCGCGCCTATATCGCGGAGCAGATCCGCAACTGTCTGCATGGCAAAACGCTGTACGTAAACATCGCCTGGACCCTGCAATCGATTCCTCAAAAGGTAAGCCGCATAGGGCTGATCGAAGAAATGGAGAATGCGCTTCTGGCTTCCAGTTCGGCAGGCTTCGACTACTCCGCAAAGCTGCTTGCTGCGCTTGGTGATGAAAGCCTGCGCCCTACCCTGCGCACCGAACGCGAACGAATCATCGGCGACTGGGCAGATACCACGCATAACTGCATGACCCAGCAAGAACTGGAGGCGCTGCCGTGCTGATCGAGTTTTTCATCTTTGCGGTGTTCTTTTGCTGCGCCGCTTTCTTTATCGCACTCGGAATTGAGGGCGTTCTTAGCATCTGGAGGCAGCCGTGACAGACCAAAACCCCGGCTTCCCCCGCACTCGCCGCCGCAACCCGTTCGATGGCCAGGGATGCTACGCACCAAATAGCAGCACCCCGCCTTGGGGCTGGCCCCTAACCCTACTCATTGCCATAGCAGTCTGCGGACTGCTTTTTTTCGGCCCCACTCTGGGGGCCCGAGCGATTGGAGCATGACATGACCGAAGTCTTAGAGCTGACGGAACTGCCGCCGGCAGAAACGGCGCTGCAAATTTACCAAACACCAAACGGTCTGGACCCGTATATCGAGCGCATCCGACAAGAAGTCACCGGGCATGCGCCGAACCTGAAGACCGACAAGGGCCGAAAGGAAATCGCCAGCCGCGCATTCAAGGTGCGCAGGATCAAAACCGCTCTGGATAGCTTGGGCAAAGAGCAGGTAGACAGGCTCAAGGAAATCCCCAAGCTGATCGACGCTGAACGCAAGCGCATGCGTGACGAACTGGACGCACTGGCTGATGAAGTCCGCAAGCCGCTCACGGACTGGGAAGAAGCAGAGGCCAACCGGGTAGCACTCCACCGAGCCGACCTGGACGGCATGGCCGAACAAGCCCGAGAAGTCGGAGGCCTTGATGTTGAAACCCTCCGCCAGCGCATCGCAATAGTTGAATCTGTGGTGATTGGCGAGTCCTGGGAAGAGTTTGAGGCCGAGGCTCACCGGGTAAAAGCCAAAGCGCTGGAAATCCTGAACGCAGCCCTGGCTGAGCGCCAAAAGTACGAAGCTGAACAGGCGGAACTGGCTGAGCTACGACGCAAGCAGGCCGAGCAGGAGCAGAAAGACCGCGAGGCGGAGATTGCCCGCCAAGCCGCTGAAAAGGCCCAAGCCGATGCGGAAGCCAAAGCCCAAGCTGAGCGCGATGCGGCAGCCAAGCGCGAAGCCGATGCCAAGGCCGCAGCGGAACGTGCCGAGCAGGAGCGCGCCAAAGCCATCGAGCGCCAGAAGCAGGCCGAGGCCCGAGCTGAAGCTGAAAAGCTGGCCGCCGAGCAACGCGCCAAAGATGCCGCCGAAGCCGCCCGCCAGGCAGAAATCAAGCGCCAAGCCGACGCCAAGGCAGCCGAGGAAGCAGCACAGCGAAAACGCGAGGCCGATATCGCGCACAAAGCCAGTATCAACAACGCCGCTCTGGCCGCATTTATCGAAAACGGGTTGCCCAACGAGTGCGCCAAACAGGCCGTCATTCTGATCGCCAAGGGCCTGATCCCAGCCATCCGAATCCAATATTGAGGACACCATGAGCACAGAGATTATTGAAGCTCCCCAGCGCGACCTGACCGCGCCGGTTGATCAAGTACCCGCCAATTCCCCCATGGGCATGATGATGGCCGCCATGAAACAAGGCGCCACGCTCGACCAGGTGGAGCAGATGATGAACCTGCAGCAACGCTGGGAAGAGCGCGAGGCCGAAAAGGCCTTCAACGATGCCTTGGCTGCATTCAAGTCCGAAGCTGTCGAAATCATCAAACGCAAAACGGTCGACTTCGCCGGGAAGAACGGGCGCACTCACTACAAGCACGCAGAACTTTCCGATGTGGTCGAAGCGGTCGGCCCTGCCCTTTCAAAGCATGGCTTCGCCTGGAGCTGGAAAACCCATCAAGAGAAAGACCTGATCCGCGTAACCTGCATTCTCAAACACCGCCAGGGTCATACCGATACTGTGTCCCTTGAGGCCAATGCGGACCAAAGCGGAAGCAAGAACAACATCCAGGCCATCGCCTCCACCGTCACTTACCTGCAGCGCCACACCCTCAAGGCCATCACTGGCGTTTCTGAAAAAGGTGACGACGATGACGGGCAAGGCAGCGCGAACTCGAAGATTAGCGCAGACCTGCGCGACGAGTGGATCAGCGAAGTGGCTAAAGCCGAAACACTGGAGCAGTTGGAAACCATCTGGCAGGAAGGTGGCAACGTCATCTACGCAACCAACAACCTTGCCGACTACAACGCCTTCAAAAAGGCTGTGTCTGACAAGAAAAAGACGCTTACGGAGGCTCAATAATGGAAGGCTTAATTATTCACACTGCGGAACAAGGTACGCCGGAATGGCTCCAGGCCCGCAAAGGCGTCATCACCGGGAGCCGTTTCAAAGACTGCCGCGACCGTCTGAAAAGCGGAGCCCCTTCTAAGAAGTGTCTGGACTACGCTATGGACGTAGCCCGAGAGCGCGAAGGCGGTGAACCCATGCAGGTCTTTGTAAACGGCGCCATGCGCCTGGGAACCGAACAAGAGCCCTACGCCCGCGCCGTTTATGAGCGCAAAACGGGGCACATCGTTGACGAGGCCGGTTTCATCACGACCTCAGACCGCCTGTTTGGGGTTAGCGTGGACGGTCTGGTGGGCGATGACGGGATCATTGAAATCAAGACGATGGTCAGCAGCGACACGCTGTTCACCGCCTTTGTGAACGGCGATATTGCCGCCTACGTGGACCAATGCAATGGTGCAATGTGGTTGCTTGGACGTAAATGGGTGGATCTGGTGCTGTGGGTTCACGACCTGGGCCGAATGAAGATCATCCGCATCGAGCGCGACGACAACCAGATCGAATCGCTGGAATCTGACCTGATGGAGTTTGAGCGGACGGTCACCAAATATCAGCAAGAGCTGCGGGACGCCCTGCTGGAGGCTGCGTAAATGGCCTCGGTCAACAAAGTCATTCTGGTCGGGAATCTTGGCCGCGACCCAGAAGTACGCTACAGCGCGGAAGGCTCGGCCATCTGCAATATTTCCATTGCCACGACTTCGCAGTGGAAAGACCGTACCTCCGGCGAGCGCCGCGAGGAAACGGAATGGCACCGTGTGGTGTTCTACAACCGCCTGGCTGAAATCGCGAGTGAATACTTGCGTAAAGGCCGCCCCGTCTACGTAGAAGGTCGTCTGCGCACCCGTAAATGGACAGGCCAGGACGGTCAGGAGCGTTTCACCACCGAGATCGTTGCTGAACAAATGCAGATGTTGGGTACAAATATAACTTCCTAGTGATTCTCGGCAGATATTGCTTCCACTTCACTTTTCACCAATTTATAGAGACTCTCCAAAACAGGTTGGGCATCACGCAACACTACTTTCTTAGCCATCGCCTCCAATTTATAAAAGGAGTCATCCTTATAGGTTCCTGCTTTCTGAAGAATCTCGCATGCAACAAGCAGAGAATTCATGTGACTAAGAATTTTATTGCTGAGTAAATTTGAGTTAGAGTTTTCGTAAACTGCTCTCAGATCCTCTTCCGCCTTTGGGAGATTTACAGAAATAAATATTTCTATAAAACTGTCTTTCCCCTCTGCTCCTTTCAAGAACTTTTCCTCAAATATAAATGAAAAATACGACAGTGCCGAACTAAGTTTATGTATGACTTTGAAATAATCCCGCTTTCGTGATTGCTCCATCCATCTACTTTGCATCCAAGCGATAAACACAGCTGCTCCACCGGTGACAATCGTGCCTACTGCCCCAACGGCCCCCCAACCGAAACCCAAGTCTGCTGCGGGCCAGCCATAAACAACAAGCGTGACAAACATTAGTAGTACAGAGGCAAATATAAGCAATCGCCACCAACACTCTTTCACGCACCTGATCAACTGATCGGCGTCCTCTTTTTTCATTTCCCCATCCACTCCACGCGATGATTTATCCGCGTGAGCATAGCCTATCCTGAAAGGAATACACCTATGCGGTTTAAAAACCTGCGTATCTATCGTCTGAATACGGCATTTGCCTTGTCCGCTCAACAACTGGACGAAATGTTGGCCAAGCATCAATTCACGCCATGCGGCAGCCAAGAACCTCTCAGCCTGGGCTGGGTACCGCCGCGCGAACGTGGTGGGCTGGTCCATGAAGTGAACGGTCAGTATCTGATCTGCATGCGTGCTGAAAAGAAACTGCTGCCCAGCGCTGTGGTCAACCAGGCGGCCCGCGAGAAGGCCCGCGAAATCGAAGAGCAGCAAGGCTATAAGCCGGGCCGCAAGCAGATGAAGGAAATCAAAGAGCAGGTCATCATTGACTTGATGCCCCGCTCTCATGCGGTGCAGCGCGACACTTTGGTGTGGATCGACACACGAAACCATTGGTTTGTGATTGATGCCGCAGCGGTTGCCAAGAGTGACGAGGTGCTGGGCCTGTTTGCCAAGAGCGTGGAGCCCTTCCCCGTGCAGCCTCTGTGCACCGAGCAATCACCCGGTGCCGCCATGACCTCCTGGCTGGTGGACGAAGAGCAACTGGCCAACTTTACTGTGGACCAGGACACTGAACTGCGCTCCACCGGCGATAGCGGTGCTGCCGTGCGCTACGTAAAGCAAAGCGCCGACATTGACGAAGTGCGCAAGCACGTTGAAGCCGGCAAGCAATGCACTCGTTTGGCCATGACCTGGGCAGATCGCATCAGCTTTGTGCTGACCGACGCACTGGACGTCAAACGTGTGGCCCCGCTGGACATCCTGACTGAAAAACAAGACGTGACGGCCGTGAACGATGACGAAATCTTTGATGCCGACATGACGTTGATGACCTCCGAGCTGGCCAAGATGATCAGTGATCTAGTCGATGCACTGGGCGGCGAACGCAGCCACTAAAGCCTCATCAACTCACAAAAAGACTCGGGCGAGCTACTCCGATGAACTGATAGCGGCTAATACACGTCGCTTTTCCGCCTCACCCTCGCTACGAGCCAGATCTTCTGACGGTAGCCCCCGGTCCGTGCATTGAAAGCGACGTCCATTAACAAAAAACTCCCAGAACCAAACGCCTCTGCGCTCGGTTACGTGAACCACTGTGTCTGGTATTCGCACCTTAACCCCTCCTTAGTTGTTATTCGCCTTCAGGTCGAAAGGCAATCATACCTTCATCTATTTATTTCTGGCGGGTATTCGCCAGGAGGACAATTTGTGCTTACTCCGCAATTTCAGCTCCCCGTTCACGACGAACTAGTGGTCGATCTTTTTGCAGGCGGCGGTGGCGCTTCTACCGGGCTGGAACAAGCTCTGGGACGGCACGTTGATATTGCCGTCAACCACGACCCAGAGGCCATTGCCCTGCACACCATCAACCACCCTCAGACTGAGCACTATGTCAGTGATGTGTTTGAGATCAATCCACACATCGCCACTCGCGGTCGGCCAGTCGGCCTGCTGTGGGCCAGCCCTGACTGCAAACACTTCAGCAAGGCCAAAGGCGGGAAGCCGGTGTCCAAGCGCATCCGTGGTCTCGCATGGGTGGTCGTCAAGTGGGCCAAGGCCGTGCGCCCCCGCGTGATCATTCTGGAGAACGTGGAAGAGTTTCAGACCTGGGGACCGCTGACCGATGACGGTATGCCTTGCCCTGAGCGTAAGGGACAAACGTTTCAGCTATGGAAAGAGCAGCTTCGCGCCCTTGGGTACCGCCTGGAATACAAGGAGTTGCGGGCCTGCGACTATGGTGCTCCCACTATCCGCAAACGCTTCTTCATGGTGGCACGGTGTGATGGCCTTCCTATCGTCTGGCCGCAGCAGACGCACTTTGCCAAGCCAGCCAAGGGCCAACAGGCCTGGCGCCCGGCATCGGACATCATCGACTGGTCCATCCCATGCCCAAGTATCTTTCTCACAAAAGAGGAAGGACGAGCTCTAGGAATTAAGCGCCCACTGGCGGATGCAACATGCCGACGCATTGCAAAGGGTGTGATGCGGTATGTGGTGGAGTCTGCCAACCCGTTTATCGTCACCAATACAACCGGTCATCCCGGGGCCGGTATTGATGAACCGCTGCGAACGGTAACAACGGGTGGTCATCATGCGCTGGTTGTACCCACCCTGATCCAAACCGGCTACGGGGAGCGACCAGGTCAAGCGCCACGGGTTCCAGGCCTGGCTAAGCCGTTGAGCACCGTCGTCGCGTCGCAGAAACATGCCGTTGTGGCTGCGTTTCTGGCAAAACACTACACCGGCGTAGTGGGCAGCGACCTGCAAGACCCTATCGGGACCGTCACAAGTGTGGATCACCACAGCTTGATTACAGCCAACCTGATTCACATGGGGCATGGCGAAGGCAAGGCAGGCGGTAAACGGTTCAGCCACGGCATCCGCGATGTTGAGCAACCGCTGAACACCGTAATGGCGTCTGGCTGCCCAGCAGGTCTGGTGACAAGCCACCTGGTGAAGCTGCGCAACAACCAATTCGGCCAGAGCCATGACGAGCCTATGCCGACACTGACAGCCGGCGGCGGGCATGTTGGGGAAGTTCGCTCGTTCTTGGTGAAGTATTACGGCAATGAGCAGGATGGGGTGAGTTTGCGCGAGCCTCTGCACACAATCCCCACCCGTGATCGTTTCGGGCTGGTGACAGTCCATGGCGTCGATTATCAGATCGTGGATATTGGCCTGCGCATGCTGACGCCTCGAGAGCTCTACCGGGCCCAAGGCTTTCCTGACTCGTACATCATCGATCAAAAACCTGACGGCAGCCCGCTGACCAAGACGGCTCAAGTCCGCATGTGCGGTAACAGCGTCTGCCCACCACTGGCCCATGCCCTGGTACAGGCGAACTACTCCGATCAGCAGATCTCCCCTCGGGAGAAAGTCGCATGACACAAAGCGCCTACAGCAACAAACCCCTGCCCCGCCTTCGACACATCGAACCGGGGCAATTTTTTACCCTTCGCCATGACCCCACGCCTCGGATTCTGCTGCACAAATCCAAGCATCACGGTCATTTCAATAACGGATATGCATCCCTGTGCCATGAGCTGGAACGCTCTTGTGTGGTCTGGGGTGAGAACGGATGGGAAGCAAAGCCATGAACTGCAACTGTATTGAAGAAATCGAAGCAAAGATCAAAGAACACCACCAGCCGCAAGTAAAGGCACCGATTGAGTCTGTTCGCTGCCGCAACATCACCTACGTCCTGGACGGTGCCAATCCTGGCACGTACATCAGCATCCCGTTCGGAATTAAGGCGGATGCTCCTGGCTACCGCAGCGAGAAGGGCAAGGACCTTGGTCTCATCGTCTCGTACTGCCCTTTCTGCGGAAAGAAAGCCAAGGCTGACAAGGAGGACGCCAATGCGCCAGAACCTGAGCATGCCTGACGATATGCGTCACAACCCAGTCCAGGCTATCAGCCAGCTGGCCATCAACCAGGAACGCGCTGCACAGGTATACGGCACACGCGCATTCATCCCTGTTACGTCCAAAGCCGCCCCCAATCCTAATTACCCGCAATTGATGGAGAAACGTCGATGAGCACAGATACACAAAACAACGCACCTGTGAGCGCGGAGCCAGTGGCCGTGCCAGATGCAATTCTTCTCATGGCCCAGCGCATCGCCGCCGATGATTTCGAGCACTGCACATCAGATCCGATATTCACCGTTGAGAAACGCAATCTGATTACCGGCCTGGACTTGGATTACACCGACAACATTGGCTGGTTCTGCGAAGGCGAGCAGATTGATGACGAGGATGCAGCGGTGCTCGAAGCCGCATATCAAGAATCTGGAAACGTGCCGGACAATTACACCCGCACCGGTATAGAAGAGACATGGGAGCATTTCGCCACTTATGTGACGCTGGAAGCAGCGCGGGAGTTCGTGAGCAAGAAAGGTGACCAGTACCGGGTTTACGTTGATAGCGGATGTCGTAATCACGAATGGAAGGCTCTACGCGCATTCCTGCTACAGATAGCCGCCAAGCCGGTGCTCGCCGCCCCCGTTGCCGCCCAGCCTGACCTCACACAGCAGACGCTCGATGATGTGATGGCAGGTATCCCAGGAAGGGATGCAGAGATTGAAGCGCTGCGTAAGGAGATTGAAACCCTGCGGGCACAGCAAGACACAGACAGGGTGAATGCGCTTCCGCCACTGAATGACGACCTGATCGCAATCCTCGGGCGGCCAAACTTCATGTGTGCCCAGTTGGCCGACACACTTCGTTCTGGAGGCCACGCCATTGCCGAGCGTGCAGAGAATGAACAGGCCGCAGTAATCCACTTCCTGCTGGGGCATTACCTGGTCGACCCTGTTCAATGGGCCGAGAAAGCCAGCGCCGTCCTCAAAGCAGCCCGTAAGGAGCAGGCATGAAACTCTTGTGCCGCCTCTTAGGGCATAAGCCCGACCCATGGTTCTACCTGCCGAGCCACCCCGAAATAGGCCCACCGTACTACGACGGAGTGATCCGTGCACACAGGGATTTACGGGTCCAGTGCCAGCGCTGCAACTCCATGTACACATTGGGCAAGGTGATAGACCCACTCCTTTCTGGGCAGGCTGGGATGGATTTTTACGACCAACGACGCAAGGAGCAGGCCAGTGACCGTCACCCTCTTCGGCATTGAGTTCAATTACCTAGTGATGCTGAGCAAGTTTCTTGACGGCTTCCTGCCAGGCATTGGGTTCATGATGGCCGTCACTCTTGCATACTTGCTGGCGCTCTGGTTCTCACGAAAGTCTAAATCCAAGCGCCGCAAGGTGCGTGTGAAGTTAATACGAAAGGAGGAGATCAATGGCTAGCCTAAGTTACGAAGAGCGAAAACGCCTGCGCCGAGCAGCCGAGGATGCAAGAGATGCATGTAATCGGCACTTCGGACCTTTCGTTGACGTCGTGGCTCACCCACTGAATATCCTCGCGCTGCTGGACATGGTAGACCCAGTCGATCAGCAACAAAGAACCCTGGCCAACATCGAGGCCTTTGTCGCCTGCGATGCGTCCGCTATCTCGTACCAAAGCCTGGGCCAGTACCGCACTGCCCTGCTGCGGATGCTGCGCCAGGCGCCGGCAGCCAAGGAGCCTGGCGCATGAGCATTTCTCCCGAGGCTGCTGAAGCCGGACGCAAAACACTCTGGGAGCTGTTCCTCAAATGGGTGGACAGCCTGCCCCTTTAATTTTTTGATCAGGAAAAAGACATGAACTACAGCTGTGAGAAACACAGTGAAGCCCAGGCGCATCGCGGTCGAACCTGCGTGGCGTGCGAAATCGACAGTCTGCAAAAGCAAATTACAGCAGCCCAGCTACTCAGTACCGCAATGTGGAATTGGATGAACAACCCAGAGAACACTGCAGTTCGTAACACAGAGCTGGATACAGAGCAGTTCCGCCAGCGGTTCCTACGGGAGTTTCGACAGGCCCGTTGATGCAAGATCGAATTTTGGAAGTCCTGGCCAGAACGGCCAAAGATTGGAATCTACCCGCCCCCAAGGCGGGTTTTTTTATGGAAGAAACATGCAAACCAACAATCACACCACTGATCTGCGGGGTGCAGCCGATATTTTGAAGGTGCACCCCAAGACCATGCTTGAGATCATCCAGTCTGGCGCCGTGCCAGCAGCGAAAGTCGGACGCGCCTACGTCATGCTGACACGCGACGTTCTCAATTACTTGGACCAACTCTTAATCAAGCAGACTGCTGACCGTATGCGTGGGATCACCAAAGTGAATCAGCCAGGTCGGACCCGCGCAGGTTCGCGTACCTCATGAGCATGCGCTGGCTCTTATGGCCAGTGATCCGCATGATCGCCGTCTCTGACAAGCGAGTTCTCTCAAAGAGGCGGCTGGTGGCTTCATGGCGTAAGTCATGGAAGTTCAAATCCTCAATACCAGCCGCCGCAAAGATTCTCTTGAAGAGCTTAGAGAGGAAGTCACTCATTCTTGTAAGGCTTGCAGCATCGTACCGACCACCCCACCACGGGAATAATCGATCGTGCTCCAACCCCTGCTCCTCTCGAATCGCTAAATATCGCTCCAATGCTGACATAGCAACCGAGGACAAAGGTACCTGACGCTTGTCGCCGTTCTTGGTTTTCTCTAAAAACACCGTACGCTTATCCAGATCCACCTGAGCAAGCGTCAAGGTGTACATCTCCCTCAATCGCATCGCTGTCTCCACCGCCAGGATAAAAATGCACTCCAAGGCTGGCGGATACGGCAGATCAGTCCTTGCTCTGGGCAGTCGGCCCTCTTGAATGACCGCTAGTATCCTTTCGTACTCGCCGCGCTCAAGCCTACGGTCCCGCTCCGTATCAACACGTCCGCCACCAGATAGTGCGGCATCCATCTTCGTGTACTGTGCATACCCGTCCGGTAACGAGCGCAGTGGATGATCAGGAAACTGGACGTAGCCCTTTCTCATCCCCCAATCTGTACACCTTGCCAACGCCCCCACACGGGCACGGATGGTAGCTGGCGCAAGCTGCTCCACCCTTTTCATTTCTGAAATCCAATTATCTACCCAGCCGGCCGTGATCCTGGCCAACGGCCAGTCGCCATGCATGCGCACAATCACGCGCAGCGCTGCGACATCCTTCGCAGATGGATGGGCTTCACGTTGGTACTCCCTGTCCAACGCAGCAATCGTCAGGATGCGCCCTTCTGGCTGATGCTCGGAAGGGATGATCCCCCGATCCAACAACGCCTCGAGCCGTTGGGCATACTCATCGCCCTCTTTCTCAGAGGCGAACGTCATATAGATAGGTTTTTCCAGCAACCCGGCTTTTTTAAATACGTATTCCCAGGTGCCGTTTGCACGAATCCGCTTACCAGCCATTACATTTCTCCAGCACACCATCCAAGCATAAACAGGCTTCAATGTAGGGCGTAGTAGAGTTGGTAGCAAGCCAATCTTGGTTGGTTGAGGCTACCTTAGACTACCTAAAAAGCTGGTGAAACAGGCACAAAAAAAGCACTTAGTTTTACCTAAGTGCTTGATTCGACTAGCAAAAGAAATGGTGGGTGCTGAGGGGTTCGAACCCCCGACCTACGCCTTGTAAGGGCGCCGCTCTACCAGCTGAGCTAAGCACCCATTTCTGTGATGCCGTTCTTCTTGTGAAGAAAAAGAATTATAGGACCAAAGAATTTTTTTTGCAAGCCTTTTGCGCCAATTAATTTATAAATTAATTCACAGCGTCTTTCAGAGCCTTACCGGGACGGAACTTGGGCACGTTGGCGCCTTCGATCTCGATAGTTTCACCGGTACGTGGGTTACGACCCGAACGGGCAGCGCGTTCCGACACAGCAAAGGTGCCAAAACCAACCAGAGTAACCGTATCTTTTTCTTTCAGCGTGGTGGTCACGGCATCGATAAACGCATCCAGTGCACGACCAGCGTCAGCTTTGGACAGATCGGCTTTGGTGGAAATGAATTCGATAAGCTCGGTTTTATTCATTGAGAAAATACCCCTGAAAATTATTTTACGGGCCCCCAGCGGGAACCAGTTTTTGGCGGTCAGACTTAATAGTGACAAACGACCGGACATCCAAGCGCCCTGTCTGTCATGGCTACCGGGCGCACAAGTGCCCCGGTTGGCTACCGCGTATTAAGCCTTCGTTTAATACCCGTGTCAAGCAAAAAAACCTCTGTAACCCGCATCATTGCTCACTGTTGATACAAGTTGCAGGACTTTCCCTATTTTGCTGCGAGAAACTTAACAGCCTGCCGCAAATATGTTATTTGGGCATCGCCCGGCACAAAATTAGCGGGCTGATACTTGCGTTTTTGAATAATCTTTCAAGCACTTGCACGCCTGTCTGCGTCCCCCTGCTCGGTGCGCATCGACCAAGCTCGCCTGACGGCATCGTCCTTGCTCATCAGCAGCATCGCAATGGTGGTCAGAAAAGTCACTTTCCGCACCCATTCCCTGAGCATGAACCATACCCATGCCAGGTCCTGCACGCCTCCTACAATTTTCTGCATTGTTCCCCTGTATTTCATATTTAGCGACAGCAAGGAGCGCAGCGATGCACGGCAAGGTTTATCTGGTTGGAGCGGGTCCGGGTGACCCTGAACTTCTCACAGTGCGGGCTTTATACCTGCTGCAACAGGCCGATGCCGTCGTCCACGACCGTCTGGTCAGCCGCGCGATCATGAGCTGCGTCAACCCGGAAGCCAGTTTGCACGATGTTGGAAAAGTGGCAGCCTGCAGAGCCGGTATGCAAGACGACATCAATGCCTTGCTTTTGTCGCTGAGCAAAACACACCAGCATGTCGTTCGCCTCAAAGGTGGCGATCCCTTCGTCTTTGGGCGAGGTGGCGAGGAGCAGCTTTATCTGCATCAGCATGGTGTTCAGGTAGAGGTTGTGCCGGGTATTACGGCTGCCATCGGCGCGGCTGCCTCCCTGGGTATTCCCCTGACCCATCGCGGTCTGGCCAGCAGCATGCGTGTGGTCACCGGTCACCTGCGTGATAACCGGGGTCTGGAACTGGACTGGGCGTCCTTGTCCGACCCCTCCTGTACGCTGGTGTTCTACATGGCCATGGCTAATTGCGGCCATATCGCCCAGGCCTTGATTCAGCATGGACGCGACGCGGACACTCCTATCGCCCTGGCTCAGGATGCCACGCTTAAAAATCAGCGCTGGGGTTTAGGCACATTGCAAACCTTGCCGCAACTGGCAGAGACATTCAGTCCACCTGCCCTGCTGATCATCGGAGACGTTGTGCGTTTGCATCCCGATTACCCCCGGCCCCGAGCACCCGCTCAGGACACAAGGCACGTTGAGCCATTCGGAGCATTGACGTGAGCGCCAGGCATTGCTGCCGGCGCCCTGATATCGCCCGCTTCCTGATAAAGCTATGGCCGGCTGCGTTGTTCGTATTTCTTTTGCCAAAGCAGCTCGCCGCCCATGAGCCGCCCCTCAGCCCGGAACGTCAAGCATCACTCCGTAGCTTGCTGCATCAGGAATGTGGTTCGTGCCATGGTCTGAAGCTCAACGGCGGGCTGGGCCCAGCCTTGACGAGTGACGCCCTGCAAGGCCAAAGCGCGGCGCAGATCGCGCTGACGATCATGCACGGCCGTCCAGGGACGGCCATGCACGGCCGTCCAGGGACGGCCATGCCCGGCTGGAATCGCTTTCTCCACCCCTCGGAAAGCCTGTGGCTGGCCGATTTTCTGCTTCGAACCCCGGACAAGAAACCATGAAAGCTTTGATAACGCTTGGCCTGCTGCTTGTGCTAAGCGGCTGCTCGACCCCACCACTACGAGGCACTCACGATCTGGGACTGGTTGTCGAGCGCGCCACTGGCAGCGTCGTCGTGATTGAAACCAGCCAGCAAAGCCGTCTGGCGCGCATCGAAGGTCTGGGCGATCTGTCCCATGCTCACATCACCTATTCCCGCGACGGGCGCTACGGCTATGTGTTTGGTCGTGATGGCGGCCTGAGCAAGGTTGATCTGCTTGGGCAAGTTCTGGTGCGACGCATCATTCAGTCTGGCAATGCCATCGGTGGCGCCATCTCGCAAGACGGCAGACTGATTGTGGTACAGAACTACGAGCCAGGCGGCATCCGGGTTTTCGATGCCGATACCCTCACTTTGCTCAGCGAGGTCCCCTCTACCTACGCCCCCGGCAAGCGCGCCAAAGTGGTGGGTCTGGCAGATTTGCCCAATCAGCAGTTCGTCTACTCTCTGTTCGAGGCAGGCGAGATCTGGTTGACCGACCTGTCCAATCCCCTCAGGCCTATCACCCGTCGCTTTCCGGCCGGCCGCCAGCCCTACGATGCCATGGTGACCCCAGACGGACGGTACTACATTGCCGGGCTGTTTGGCGAAGACGCCTTGGCGTTGCTGGACTTATGGAACCCTGAACAAGGTGTCCGAAAGATCCTGGCTGGCTATGGTCGGGGCGAATCGGCCTTGCCGGTATACAAGATGCCGCATCTGCGTGGCTGGGCACTGGCAGGCCAGAATGTATTCCTGCCTGCCATAGGGCGCCACGAGGTGCTGGTTGCCAGTACCTTGGACTGGCAAGAAAAGGCCAGCATTCCGGTCCTGGGCCAGGCCGTATTTGTGATGGCCCAGCCTGATGGTCGCCAGGTTTGGGTGAACTTCGCCTTTCCAGACAACGACAAGGTGCAGGTCATTGACGTCGCGACATCCAGCGTGATCCGGACCCTGGAAGTGGGCAAGGCTGTGCTGCATATGGAGTTTACGCCTCGAGGCGAGGCGGTTTGGATCTCGGCACGCGATGACAACCGGGTCAACGTATACGACACCCGCAGTTTCAAACACCTGAGCAGCCTGAGTATTCATCAGCCCAGTGGCGTGTTTTTTACGCATCGGAGCAGTCGCATTGGTTTCTGAACTCTCCCCTTCCGCTTTCCAACTACTCAATGCCTGGCAACACGGTTTCCCCCTGGAGCCACGTCCTTTTCGCAAACTGGGACTGCTACTGGGCCTGAGCGAACCAGCAGTGATGGACTACCTCCGAGGCTGGCGCGACCAAGGCATCATCAGCCGCATTGGACCGGTTCTGAACCCCGCCTGCATAAGCAGCACGTTGGTCGGCATGCAAGTTCCAGACCGAGAGCTGGATGGCGTGGCAAACTGGATCAGCACGCTACCGGCCGTCAACCATAATTACGAACGGGAGCACGCCATCAATCTCTGGTTTGTGCTGACCTGTTCAGATGAAGCAGAACGGCGCGCAACGCTCGATCACATCGCGTGCCACACGGGCTTACGGCCCCTGTCTCTGCCCATGCTCAAGGCCTATCACATTGATCTGGGTTTCAGCCTGCTTCATCACACCAAAGTAAACAACCCTATAGCGCCCGGCAGCGGTCTGCCTGCCTTGGGCAGCGTTGAACGCAAGCTGCTTGAATGCGCATTACAAGGCGTGGAGATTCAGGCCGAACCGTTCAAACCCTGGGCTCAGTACGCGCAAATAAGCGAGGCGCAAGTACTGCTGCATCTACGCCACTTTCTGGCGCAAGGGATTTTCAGGCGGTTTGGTGTGGTTCTACACCATCGCAAGCTGGGCTATCAGGCCAATGCCATGTGCGTCTGGACAGTAGACACGCAGCATATCGACGCCGTGGGCGAAAAACTGGCCAAGCAAAGCGGCATCACGTTGTGCTATCGGCGCCAGCCCTTTCCACCCTATTGGAATCACAATCTGTTTTGCATGATTCACGGTAAAGAACGTGGGCAGGTGCTGAGCCAACATGCACAGTTGAACGACGATTTGGGCTTGAGCCTGTTGCCCCAGGAAGTTCTGTTCTCCAAACGTTGCTTCAAACAACGGGGCGCATTGCTTAACCAGCCTCATCATGACTAATACGAATCTCCCCTTACGCCACACACCGGTCGAATTGGACGCTGCCGATCGACCTATCCTGAATCGCTTGCAGGAGGGATTCCCCATCTGCTCCCGTCCTTTTGCGCAACTGGCTCCTGATTTTGGTTTGAAGGAGTCCGAACTAATCGCACGCGTGCAGCACTTACACCGATCCGGCGTCTTGACCCGCTTTGGCCCTCTCTTTCAGATCGAAGCCCTGGGAGGGGCTTATTGCCTGGCCGCAATGGCCGTGCCGGAAAAGCGCTGGGAAAGCACCGTCAAAGCGGTGAACCGCCACCCGGAGGTAGCGCATAACTACCGTCGCACTCACGCCTTGAATATGTGGTTCGTGCTTGCCGCCGCCAGCATGCTGGAGATCGAGTCCTGCCTGAGGATCATCGAGGTGGAAACAGGCTTGCCGGTTTTCGCATTCCCGAAAGAGCGGGAATACCTTCTTAGCCTGAAACTGGAGCTTTGACATGCGTCGCTTAACTCAGCCTTACATCGCTTTGATTCATGCGTCTGAACAAGGCTTGGCGATAGAACCCCAACCTTATCTAAAACTAGCCCAAGAGCTGCGGGTGTCCGAAACCTATGTCATGACACAGTTTCAAAACATGCTGGACCACGGCTTGATCCGGCGTATTGCAGCCGTCCCCAATCACTATGCCTTGGGCTATGTAGCCAATGGAATGTGCGTCTGGAACATTGCAGACGACAAACTGGACACGGTAGGCACATGGCTGGCTACACAAGCGGGCATCAGCCACTGCTACCGTCGACCCCGACGCCTACCCGAGTGGCCCTATAACCTGTTTGCCATGTTGCATGGCAAAGACCATGACACGGTGCGCGCCCAGGCACTACACATCAGTACACAAATCAGGCAGGACTTTCCGGGAGTTTTGAACGATCACGATATTTTATTTTCCACGGCCATTCTTAAGAAAACTGGCTTGCGTCTGCGGAGGCCTTAAGCATGTTTCGCCTATCCCGTTTTGTTGCTGCGTTGCACTCCCCGGTTCCCCCTATGCGTAAAAGCAAGGCCCCGGTGGTCATCTGGAATCTGATCCGGCGTTGCAATCTGCATTGCAGCCATTGTTACTCAGCCTCGACCAACAAGCATTTTCCAGGGGAGTTGAGCCATGAACAGGCGTGCCGGGTCATGGATGATTTGCATCAGTTCGGCGTACGCGCATTAATTCTATCGGGTGGCGAACCCTTGCTACGACCCGATATTTATGACCTGGCCCAACGAGCAAAAGCCTTGGGTATGTACGTTGGACTGTCATCCAATGGCACGTTGATCACAGAGCAGACTATTGATCGGATAGCCGACTGCGGCTTTGACTATGTGGGTATCTCGCTGGATGGCTTGCAAGCCAGACATGACAACATTCGGGGCGAGAAAGGAGCCTACGCGGCATCGTTGCAAGGTTTGCGTCTATGTCGTGAAAAGCATCTGAAAGTCGGCCTGCGCTTTACATTAACCCAAGAAAACGCACTTGATTTGAATGGTCTGCTACAGGTGATGGAACAAGAGCAGATTGACCGTTTTTATCTCTCTCATTTGAACTACGCGGGCAGGGGTCTGGGCAACCGCTCCCTGGCCAGTCACCACGCGCTCACCCGATGGGCAATGGAACAACTGTTCACCACCTGCCTGACCTATCAGCAAGCTGGCACCCCCAAGGAATTTACCTCGGGCAATAACGATGCTGATGGTGTTTTCTTTTTACATTGGGTACGACGGCACTACCCCGAACATACGCAGAAAATTATCGACATGTTGCGGCAATGGGGAGGCAATTCCTCTGGCCAGGGCATCGCCAATATCGATAACCGCGGCAATGTGCATCCCGACACCATGTGGTGGCACTATAGTTTGGGCAATGTACTGCAACGCCCTTTCTCAGAGATTTGGTCAGACCAGCAGGAACCCCTGCTAAGGGGACTACGCCAGAAGCCACGGCAGGTACAAGGGCGCTGCGCGAGCTGCGCGTATCTCGACATCTGTAATGGCAATACCCGCACCCGCGCAGAAAAGAGCACCGGCAATGTATGGGCTGAAGATCCGGGCTGCTATCTGAATGACCAGGAAATCACTCGCTAAGGTCGCCCCTCTTTATTGCGCAAGGTTGGGCACTGCCGACGAAGCAGCGCCCACCCACACCCACACCGCACTCCCATTCAAGTTCAAAATCACACTCACAACAGATCCTGAGCAAGATTTATAAGGACATCCCCGCTAGATCTGCACGCCAACTTCTACAAAGACACAATGGCAGCTGCTGGAATAAAACATCGACAAATGCTGCATCGGCCCCAGCAATCAATAATGCAGGTACCAGCCTGTGCGTTTTGTATGGTGAGCCATTACCAATGGCAGGTCAGTCAAAGCCCAGAACGCAGACACGAATAAACACACATCGTGCCTGAGTCAGGTAGCTGAACATAATGCAGCATCTGCCCCCAACCGCAGCCGTAATACGCAGATTGTTTAAGCCAGTTCGCCCTGCACGCCATGGTGACGCAACAGATCAAGCAAAGGCTGCACAGGCCACGATGCTTTCCAGGTGATCACAATACGCTCTCCGGGTGACCAGGAACGGCACAGCGGCGCCCAGAAATCCCGATTCAACAAGGTTTCCTGCAAAACCACGCCCCCCTGATCCAAAGGCATCAGGCGCGCATCGCGACGGGCCTTTTCGAGAATTGCGGGCAAGATAAGCGGCAAATATAAAACCCAGTCCGCCTGGTTCAATTTGCGCAACGCACGAAGGGTTAACAAATCCACTGCGTCCAAATCTGCAATCGGCAGTATGGTGACCACAATAGTCTGAGGAGGCACCTCCTCCTTTAATGCCGTCTCAAAAGCCGTCCGTGCCTGCTCAGGCTTACCCTGGGCAAACAGATCGGGAATAGGACTATCCAGAACAGAATCAAAAAACTGACGGCGCGTATGGGGCTCGGGAAAAGCCTGTTTGATCTCTGCTCGACGGCGAGCCAGCAGCCCCGCCAGTTGCCCTAGCGATTCGGGAAGCTCGCTTTCTATCCATTCACGGACCCGTCGAGCCAGAACAGGAGCCGAGCCGGCAGACGAAATCGCAATCATCAAGGGCGAGCGGTCCACCATGGCCGGCACCTGCACAGTCGAAAGCTCACCGTCATCGACCACATTGCAGGGCAAATGCAGGGCTTCGGCTGCCTGCGCCACGCTACGGTTTATCTCGCGCCGACCGGTGGCTGCGATGACCAGCCAGGCATGACGAATATGATCCGCCACAAAAGAGCTGAACAGACTGGTCAAGGCACCAGCTTGGGCGCTGGCCCGTAACCATGGGGTTTGCTCGGGCGCTACAACGGTAACTCGTGCCCCAGCACGCAGCAAAAGACGAACCTTGCGCTCGGCGACCGTCCCCCCACCGACCACGACGACGACCTTGCCAGTCAGATTGAAGAACAAGGGAAACACATTCATGGCATCACATCCTTCAGGCGTCAGTGAACACTGACGCCCGGTTCATTGCTACTTCAGACTGGCAAAGTAAGCAGCCAGCTCATTGACCATTTCAGGGCTTAAGGGCTCAGCCATCGGACTCATGATAGGGTCATTGCGCTCTCGCGTTTTGAACTGCTGCAACTGTTTGACCAGATATTCCTCTTTTTGCCCAGCCAGGTTGGGATACAAGCCCACTGTACTGATTCCCTCTAGCCCATGACATGATGCACACAGGGGCAGCATGGCAGAGGCCTGAGCCGACAATTGTGACTGCCCATGTGAACCTTGCAATCCGGCCGGCTCGTCCGCCGCCCTGGCTGCATTGACTGCCATCAGTCCAGCCAGGGCCAGACCCATCAAAAGCTGTTTCATGATGTTCCTTTGCTTAGAATTTTTGGGTTTCAGGCTGCCCGATGGTGTGCCAACGGGTGCGGGCACGCGAGAACACACCGGAGGGGCTTTCCATCTTGTGCTCGGCCACCAGCTCCAGACTGCGGCTGTCATAGATCTTCAGACGATCACCCCAATAGCCAGAGCTGACGTACAGGTAATCACCCGTACGGTTGTAATTGGGAAAGAAGGCGTGACCGCCCACGTCCAGGGTTTTCACGACGGACAAGGTGTTTTTGTCGATCAGCTGAATCCAGGCGGCACGCTTGTCTTTGTCAATAATGTCGACCGCGACATACGGGGCATTGGGGTGAGCAGCCGGCGATTCGGTGGCGCCCGCCACCGGAATTTGTTTCACCACCGAAAAGTCTTTGGTATCCCAGACGGTGACCACAGAGCCCAGTTTGCAACTGCCCATATTGGTGCCGAAAGCCAGCATACGCCCATTGACTTCCGTTACCGCTCCCGAACCGGCATGAGGCTGGCAGCCAGCCGGAATATCGCGCACCACTTTGTCGTCTTTCAAGTCGATGGCCACATACTTGTTGTCATCGTAAGAGGCAACCATGGAATAGCGCCCATCCGGGGTGAGGAAAGTATCGTGCAACATGCGCCCCACCTTGGCCAGTTTGGTCACGGGCATGTCGGGCTTGTCCGGGTCGATGATCCAGATCTGTCCTGCTTGCCGCAGCGTCAGTGCAAATTTGTTATTGATGCGACTGCCGATGATCGGACCGCCAGCGGATTTAATGAAATTGCCATCGGGGTCCTCGCCTTCCAGCGCGAGATATTTCACGGGCTCCAGGGTGTCGGCTTTCAAGATAACCATGCTGTTGGGCACGAATGAGCTCAGCGCCAGCCACTTACCATCCTTGGACAGTGCTATCCCGGTGCCCGTCAGACCAATCTTGGCCTGTCGCACAATCTGCAAGGTGTACAGGTCGATTTTATAGACATGGCCATCATCACTTTTCAGATAGGCCCAGCGCTCATGACTGGGGCTGAACTCCATGATGTGGGGTGCTCCCACCGTCGCAATTTCGCCCACTTTCTGGTTGTTCTGGCCATTGATGAAAACCGCACGGGCCTGATTGGCGCCGTCACCCCGACCGTAGCGTCCACGAGCCATGATGACCATCAGATCGTAGACAGAGTCGATCTCGTAATTGGGCTTGTCGGGTAAGGTGGACTCATCGACCAACACCTTCACGCTAGCGCGGATCTGGTCCATCCCCCAGTGACGTTCCACCACAGGCTCATTTTTGATCAGCCTGGCCAGGGCACGGATATCCTCATCGGGCAAACGCCCCACGAAAGGCGGCATCAAGGTATCCGGGATTCCGGTCATGATGGTGCCGCGCAAGGCAATCTCACTTTGAACGAGACGATCCCTGTGCAGACCCGGCGCAATGTATCCACCCCGGTCGGCTGCGTGACAGACCGCACAGTTCTCCTGAAACAGCTTGTCCACCCGCACTTGCTCTTGCGTCGGTTCCGCCAGTGCCGTGCTGACGGTGGCAGACAGGAAGGCCAGGGTCATCATTTTTCTATACATTCCATTACCTCCAACATGTGACTTGCCAAGGGGCAAGGCCATTCAAAATATAACGATTGTTATTTTTTGATGAGAAGGTATGGATACGGACCAAAGAATGGTGACGGTTTTTTTATATCGCAATTACAGTAAATTAAATACTCTTACCGAGATAAAAAAATCGCTGACGATGGGTAAGGTGACAGATCAACAAAGCGGACAAATTTATCACGAACGAAACATCACATTGAGCCAACTCAAGTTAAAAGAGAGAGGGGTTACCTATAGTGGCTCAGCCTGGCTCGCTCTCGATGGTTTTGATTCCTTTCCAGTCCCACCATGTTTTCTTTACCGATTACGCTCTCCCATACTCATAGCCCGCCCTACAAACGACAAATTGCCCGTCAAATCGAAAGCCTGATTTGCTCAGGGCGCTTGCAAGAAGGTAGTCGCCTGCCTTCGATTCAGCGGATGGCGTCTTTGCTTCAAGTGTCCAAAAATACCGTGATGGGTGCCTATGACCTGCTGATTGATTCCAATCTGATTCATAGCGAACCTAGCCGGGGGTTCTTCGTGGCCACCCCTACCCGTCATGGACGCAGTCGTCTGGCACCGGATTTTGTGTTGCAAACGGCGCATTGCTCACGCAGTCTGCGCACCAGCACCGCCCAGGCCAGCGGGGTTCATGTGCCCGCCCCCAGTCTGCCAGTTCGCTTCGATTTCAAGGTCGGACGGCCTTCTGCCCATGCTTTTCCACTGCGTCAGTTTATTCATCTGTCCAATCAGTTGCTGCGCTACGCCGGCTCAGCCATGGCGGAGTACCCGCCACCGGAAGGGCTATGGGGTTTACGTCTGCAGATTGCGGATTATCTGGCGGCCAGCAAGGGAATACTGGCCGACCCGGAACACATCATCATCACCGCAGGAACTCAGGAGTCACTCAGCCTGATTACGGCGCATTTCCTGGATGAGCATAGTTGTGCGGTGCATGAATCACCCGGCTATAACGGGTTCAGGCATCTGCTGGAACGGCATCGGGCACAAGGCATTCCAGTGCCGGTGGATGAGCAGGGTTTATGCACCGGCCACCTGCCCGACAGGCCCGTCCAACTGGCCTTTGTGACGCCATCGCACCAATACCCTTTGGGACATACACTGACGGTGCGGCGGCGTCAGGAACTGCTGGCCTGGGCCAGCACCAGTGGCGCATTGATCATCGAGGATGATTACGACGGAGACTTCTGTTACGGGCCGGCCTTGCCCGCAGCGCTCAAGGCCATGAGCCCGGGACAGGTCATTTACCTGGGCTCATTTTCCAAAACCCTGGGTCCCGGCTTGCGTTTGGCCTACATGGTCTGTCCGCCCCAGCTAAGCCAAGACTTTATCGCCCGCAAGGCGCTGCTCAACAACGGCTCCCCCTGGTTAACACAAGCTGTACTGGCACGCTTCTTTGATGAGTACGACTACCCACGTCACCTGCAGCACTTGCGCCGCCGCTATCTGGACCAGCGCAATATCCTGCTCCAGGGCCTGAAGCACATATGGGGAAATACAGGTGTGATCAGCGGGCAGAATGCCGGCATGCATCTGGCCTTTCGTTTGCCATCGCAAAGCCCGAACGCCGATCACCTGGCCTCGACCGCGCTTCACTATGGCATACGGCTTTACCCTCTGGCCCAGGCCGCCAGCCAGGAAGCAGACGGCACCAAACCGCGCCATCTGCTATTTGGCTATGCCAATCTGGAGCCGGGAGAGCTGCAACAGGCGATGCAGCATCTTGCCCTGATACAGCCTAGGCTGAACCAGGACTAGACAGAGCATGTATTCAGGACTGAGCCAACGCTTGATCAAAGTCCGTGGTCAGATCGACAATTTCCTCGATGCCAACGGAGATACGCAACTGGTTATCAGCAATGCCCATCAAGGCGCGCTGCTCGGCCCCCATTTCATAATAGATGGTGTGCGCAACCGGCAATACCAGACTGCGGTTATCGCCCAGATGGGTAGCCAGCACAAAAACCTTCAGACGATTCAGAAAATCGAAGATTTCGATTTTGTCTTCCAGCACCACGCTCATCAGGCCTCCAAAGCGATTGCCGAACAAGTGGGCGGTGCGCTCATGCTGAGGATGGTCTTCCAGGCCAGGATAACGCACGTGTTTTACCTTGGGGTGAGCCTTCAGATGACGCGCCAGCGCCAGGGCGTTAGCGCAAATGCGTTCCATGCGCAAAGGCAGTGTTTCCGAACCCACAGCCAGACGATGGGCCACGTCAGACGACAAGGTGCCACCCATATCACGCAATCCCTTCTTACGGATCTGCACCAGCCCCCAGTTCTGGGGATTGCCGTTGCGATAGACCTGGGCAATGTTGGGATAGGTGGTCCAGTCAAACAAGCCCGTGTCGGTCACCATGCCACCCAAGGCATTGCCATGACCGCCGATGTGCTTGGACAGGGAATTGATCACCAACGAGGCCTTGAACTCCCGACCCGGCAACAAATACGGCGAGGACAAAGTGGCATCCACCACGTACAAGAGGCCCTCGTCCTGGCACCATTGCCCCACCCCTTGCAGATCGGCCACCTGAGTGCCTGGGTTGGCAATCGTTTCCAAAAAAACCATACGGGTGTTGGGCTGTCGTGCTGCCTGAACTTGCGCCAGATCCGTCGCATCCACCAGCGTGGTCTGCACACCCAGATCCCGCAAGGTGCCCAACAGACTATTGGTATTGCCAAACAAATATTTGCTGGCAATCAGGTGATCGCCCTGACGCAACAAGGTAAACAGGGTCGCCGTCAGCGCTGCCATTCCAGTGGCGAAACTCACGCTGCCCACGCCTTTTTCCATGCGTGTAATCTTGGCTTCCAAGGCCGCCGTTGTGGGTGTGCCCTGACGAGAATAGGTGAAGCCCGATTTGCCTTGAAAGACCGCGGCCAACTCACGTGCATCCTGAAAGCCAAACTCGGTCGATGGGTGCAATGGCTGATGAATAGCGCCGTACTGCGTGCCCAAGCGACGGTCAGAATGCAGGGTGGAGGTAATAAAGCCGTTTTCGTCCATGATCGTTTCAAAGCCCAAAATGCAAGTACATCCCATCAACCTTGGTGGGCTTGCGCCCGGCTGATGGCCAATCACTTATTATCTGGTGAAGCAGCCGCTGAAAGCGGCTGTCTTTTATACAAATAAGTAATTAAGTAAGTAACAAGACTTAAAAGAAATTAAGCCTGGCTACGTTGGCGTAACGTCTCGTACAAGCAAACCGCGCTGGCAACACTGACGTTCAGGCTCTCCACAGCCCCCATCATGGGAATGGAGACCAGCTCATCGCAAGTCTCACGGGTCAGCCGACGCATACCCTCTCCCTCGGCCCCCATCACCCAGGCCATAGGCCGACGCGCATCTACTTGATGAAAGGTATGACTTGCCTGGTCGCTGGTCCCCACCAGCCAGACGTCACGCTCGCGCAGCATGCGCATGGTACGAGCAAGATTGGTCACGGTAATGTAGGGGGTGGACTCTGCCGCCCCACACGCGACACGCGACACGGTGGCATTCAGGCCCACGGCACGATCGCGAGGCGCAATCACGGCATGCGCACCCGCGGCATTGGCACTGCGCAGGCAGGCGCCCAGATTGTGAGGGTCAGTAACCCCATCCAAAATCAACAGGAACGGAACCTGGCCAGCCTCTTCAAGATCATCCAGCAATTCGTTGACATCAACCGCCAATTCCTGCTCAAGAGCCAAGGCCACCACACCTTGGTGGCGAGTGCCTTTGGCCAGACCATCAAGACGCTCGACGGGCACTGCCATGACTTTCAGGCCCGCCTGCTCAACCTGTTCGATAAAGGCCAACATCCGCTTGTCGCGCCGGGTCTGATCCACATACACCTCGCGCACCGTAGCGGCGCTATAACGAACCCGGGCAATAACGGCATGAAAACCGGCCAAAACCTGCTGAGCCATAACAATCCTTGGAGGAAATAAATCAAAGCAAATAAAGAAAGCCGGGCAAAAGCCCGGCTTGATATTGTACGCCTATCGGCGCCGGCCTCTTGGGCTACGCGTGGATTTGGCCGCTTTGGCCGTCTTTTCCGCGCTGCGCTTTTCATCCCGCTCGGCCTGCTTTTGGGAGGCACGCCGTTGGGACGCCGTAGTGCCCTTTAACGCCAAAGGCTTGGTCGGAGCAGCTTTCTTGATGGGACGCTCGGAAGGATCAGACGCTTCAGCCGCTGCCTTCACAGCCTTATACCCGACTCCCTTGACCAGACGAAACTCGATGCGACGCGCCTCCAGGTCAACGCGGGCTACCTGTACTTGCACGGCATCGGTCAGGCGATAACGCAAGCCCGTGCGCTCGCCACGCAGCTCATTCAAAGTTTCGTTGTACTGGAAATAATCCGCGCCCAGTTCAGAGACATGGACCAGACCCTCTACATACAGAGTATCCAGGGTGACGAAGAGGCCAAAACTGGTGACACCGCTGATCTTGCCGGAGTACTCCTCGCCCACATGCTCTTTTACAAACCAGCATTTGAGCCAGGCTTCCACATCTTTGGAAGCCTCGTCAGCGCGACGCTCGCGAGCCGACAGCAACGCCCCCAGTTTTTCCCACCGCGCAAAATCCCGTTTACTGGCGGGCAGCGCCTCATCCCCCGGGTCCTCATCAATAGCCGGAACATAGCGCTCGCCCTTCAAAATACCCTTGATGACGCGATGCACCAGCAAATCGGGATAGCGACGAATCGGCGAGGTGAAGTGGGCATACTGCGAATAGGCAAGCCCAAAGTGTCCCGTTTTCTCCGGGCTGTAAATGGCCTGCTGCATCGAGCGCAAACACATGGTCTGAATGATGGCAAAGTCCGAGCGGCCACGCGCTGCCGCCACGACTTTGGCGTAATCGGCCGAGCTGGGTTCATCGCCCCCTTCCAGGGTCAAACCCAAACTGCGCAGATACTCGCGCAAGGCTTCCAACTTGGGCGGCGTGGGGCCTTCGTGCACACGGTACAGACCGTTGCGACGGCTACGAGCAATGAAATCAGCAGCGCAGGTATTGGCTGCCAGCATGCATTCTTCAATCAGTTTGTGAGCATCGTTGCGAACCAGGGGCTCAATACGCTCGATACGGCCCAAAGGATTGCACACGATCTTGGTTTCGACAGTATCGAAATCAATCGCCCCCCGCGCAGCACGTTGCTCGGCCAGCACACGATACAGGGCATACAGATTCTGCACGGGCTCCAGCACATGCTGGATCTGATTGGCCGCCGGGCCTGTGGGCTGCTGCAGGGCGCTCCAGATATCAGAATAGGTGGTGCGCGCATGCGAGTGGATGACCGCTTCATAAAACTGATAGGCTGAAACGGTGCCGGACTTGGCGCCATCCGCCAACACGACCATATCGCAGACCATGACCAGACGGTCTACCGATGGATTAAGCGAACAGATTCCGTTGGACAGACTTTCGGGCAGCATAGGAATCACGCGGCGCGGAAAATACACACTGGTACCCCGCTCCAGCGCATCCTCATCCAGCGCGTCACCCGAACGCACATAATGGCTGACATCTGCAATTGCCACCAGCAAACGCCACGCCCAGCGGGGCCGTTTACCGGTTCCGATATCGACACGTTCGCAATACACCGCATCATCAAAGTCGCGGGCGTCTTCCCCATCAATCGTAATGAATGGCACATCGCGCAAGTCGACACGGCCTTTATATTCCGAAGGCTTGACCTTGGCAGGAATGCGGGCGGCTTGCTTGAGCGCCTTATCGGAAAAATCGACCGGCACCTCAAACTTGCGCACGGCAATCTCGATTTCCATGCCGGGATCGTCAATTTCCCCCAGCACCTCAATCACACGCCCCAAAGGCTGACGATGCCGCTCCGGCTGTTGGGTAATCGCTACGGTGACGACCTGACCGGGTTCGGCCTCGCCCTGCTCCCCGCTTGGAATCAGAATGTCATGCTTGATGCGCTGATCTTCGGGCACCACGATAAACGTGCCACGCTCGCGCAGGAAACGTCCCACCAGCTTGCTGGTGTGACGCGCCGTCACTTCTACGATCGAGGCGTCTGGCTTGCCGCGGTACTCTCCGACGATGCGCACCATAACGTGGTCGCCGTGCAACACCTTGGCCATTTCTCGTGGGGACAAGAACAGATCAGGCTGCCCGTCGTCACGCTGCAAGAAACCAAAGCCGTCGCGATGACCCAACACCTTGCCCGCGATAAAACCAGTCTGGCTGTTTTTGCGAATCTTGCCTTCGGGGGAGATCAGCAGTTGTCCATCGCGCTCCATTGCGCGCACACGCCGCTCAAAACCCACCGTAATCTCTTTGCCCAGGCCCAGCTTTTGTGCCAGAGCCTGCATGGTCAGGCCGTCTGCATCTTCGCGCAGCCCCGCCAGGATCGCTTCCCGCGTCGGGGTATCCGGGTCGAAGTCAGGCGGCAATTCATAACGGCCCGTTGTTTGAATACGGTCCTCAGTACTGTCTTGATGTTTTTTATTCAAAAGGACACTTCCATTATTAATAAAGTATGCCTATAATCCTTTTTCTTTGCTGCTTACGCAGCAAAAACGTTGAAGGCTTTTGGCACAGTCATAAGCATACAACGATATTGCCCAGGTGGCGGAATTGGTAGACGCGCATGGTTCAGGTCCATGTGCCTTCGGGTGTGGAGGTTCGAGTCCTCTTCTGGGCACCAAATTCCTCAAAAAGCCGATCATCTTTCGATGATCGGCTTTTTGTTTTGTGCGCCCATACAGCAAGGCGCTTGGGCACCGACGCAAGGCCCCATGAAAGGTTAGGCCCGCAGCCCCCACTCCACGTGTACGTCCCAAGCCACACCCTTTGCCGGGCTCTTGCGCGTTGACAAGCCATTCGCTGGGCGCCCAGCAAGCCTTCTTATTTTCTTGTCCCAGACTGGACTTGGGAAGGTACGCAGCGAGCAAGGCTTCTAGCCCAAGGACTGCCGTAACGGCAATACAAGCGCATGATTGATTAAGCACAGGCACTTCCGAATAAGAAATCAACACCGCATGATCGGTGGCTTTCTTTACAGGCCTATGAACACATCACCAATCCCATGCGGGAGAAACAAAGGGATCTTTTTCTGCCTGCCACGGCCCCTGCCTCAAAAACCCCGCCTGATTCTTTGGGACAAAAAAAACCGACTGCGTTTGAACAATCGGTTTTCCATTTCATAAAGTCGCCGCTATTAACCGCCGCAGCCGCCACAACATGCGCCATCCTCTCCATGCGCTGGCTTGGCAATCTGATAGCCCGCCTGTTCAACCGCGGCATGCAGATCTTCCAACGACACCTGGGTTTCATCAAAACGCACCGATGCCTTCGCATTCTCAAACGAAGCGTCTGCCGCTTGCACACCCTGGACCGCTGCCAAGGCATTCGCCACTTTGTCAGCACACTCAGGGTGTCGCAGACCCGCCAATTTCAACATTCCCACTTGCATTTTTCATCCCTTTAACATGAGGTGAGGCAGTTGATGAAATCGCCACCGCCCATAAAGATATATATTAAATACATCTTATAAATACGGCAAGTGACGATTAGCCATTCAGTACAGGGGTGTACGCACTCCTCCTTCAAAAAACAAGACAAGGAACGAGGACGGCAAGCAGGCTAACTGACAGATCAAGCTACTACTACCACTCGACTGACTGAGTAACTGACCAAATTGCTAGCTAGGCAAATAGGCTTGTTTGCCCATCAGATCGATGGCTGGCTGACAGCACGTGGACGAAGCAAGATCGAATGGACAACGGCGATGGTTGAAAGAACTGGATTCAAACGCCAGCTCAACTGCACCTGAACAAGGCCAGGGAGAAGAGTGCACTAACCATCCTGCCTGGAGAATAAAAGCCATCAAACAGCGCGTCGACCTGAGCTGCCTAATACAAAGCACTCTTTGCAGGTAGAAGAACCAACCTTATAAATAAAGCATTATTTGCAGGCAGAAGAACCAGCCTTGTAAGCGCCGTTTACGCTTGAACGCGAACCCAACCGCACAGTCCCTTACCGGTCGGACAGGCTGGCTCCGTCGGGGGCATGAAAAGGACCAAATTGAACTGCGCCTGGATATCTATACGACCCCGATTTCCCAAACCACAATACAAAAAGCCGACCATCTTTCGACGATCGGCTTTTTGAGGAATTTTGGTGCCCAGGAGAGGACTCGAACCTCCACACCCGAAGGCACATGGACCTGAACCATGCGCGTCTACCAATTCCGCCACCTGGGCTCTGACTGCAACACTTGTTTTAAAACACGTCGTTGCAAGACAGAAAATAACTATAACACGATTTTCAATTCGCGCAAACTATTTCTGTTTTTTATGATGGACAGAAGTTTGTCGGCCTCTTGCGCTTCATGAAAATCGCTTTTATGCTTATTGCCATATCAAGAGTTGGGGTAACCCATGCCAACCTGTGTACCCGCACAAGGTGGATTCAAGATATGGCCATCTGGCAACCAAAGGGATCGTTATGACAACAACCCGCTGCCAGCGGGTTTTTTTATGCCTGACCTAGCAGGCGCTCAACGGGTCCTTTAATCCAACTTGCTCACCCGGAAGCCGCTTCCAAGAGCTAAACAGGAGAAACTATGTCTGCACCGTACTGCTATCACCTCACCCTAGAACAGCAAAGCTACCGCATTGTGCTTCGTCCTGGCTGTTCGCGGCTGGCCGTTGTCCGCGAACAGCATGCGGATACTGTCGGAGATTATGAGCCTCGCTGGCTGGGCTCCAGTTGTCGGGGCGGCTATTGGACCCGTTTTCAGCCTGATATCGACAGCACATTGCTGCTGAACATGGATGCGATCGCACGCCTGATTGACCAGCATCGCCTGGCGCATCCCGAGACAACGCTGGACACAGACCTGCAGCCAGTGCTGCACGTGGGTGGCCGCTTGCGCGCCCAACCCTACCCTCAGCAACAAGCCGCTTAATCCAGACGAGGGGCCTGATCGCCCTGATCGCCTTGGCGCCAGTAACTGCTGGCCCGAATCGCGTTCTTATCCAGGCCACGCTCCTGCACCCAGTATTCACGCAGCCCTTGGGCAACTGCGTATTCTGCCGCCACCCATACATAGCCGGTGCCGCTGGGCTGCGCCGCAGCCCGCAGCGCGTCCAGAATGCCCGGCAACCCGGCCAGTGATGGAATCCAGTTCACCGTAACGTGATCGGGCGCCGCTAGCGTCCCTACCGTCAATAAATTGCGCGCCAAGACATACACCTGCACGTTCACCGTGGCAGGCAGTTCATGGATGCGTCGTGCCATCGCAGGTATGGCAGTTTCGTCACCGATCAGGACTTGCCAATCCAGTTCCTTGCTGAGCAGAAAGGAGCCACGGGGTCCCGCGACCCCCAGCTTGTCACCTTCCTTGGCTTGCATGGCCCATCGGCACGCCGGGCCGTCACCGTGGAGCACAAAATCAATATCCATCTCCTGTTCCGCCGCGCGGTAGTCGCGCGGCGTGTAATCACGGATGGGAGGTTTTTCCTGCCCCGCCGCAAAGACCATACCGCGCTCACCCATTTGGGGCAGACGCAGGGAATGGGTGGCTGGATCCGGAAAAATCAGTTTGACGTGATCATCAAACCCCGGCGAGTAAAACCCCTCCAGGTCAGCACCCGTCAGGGTAATGCGCAGCATATGAGGTCCCAACTCACGGCGATGCTTGACGGTGAGCAATCGCAACTTCAGGGGATGGGCCACTTTTTGCGTTAATTGTTCGGACTGCATGCTTAAGACTCCTTGGGCAAATTGCGTATTTCGGCGATGGCTTTCTCCAGAATTGCCACCACGTCAGCCTGTCGTGCCAGACTGGCTGTCGATTGTTCAAACATGGCCTGTTTAAGACTATGGCGTACCTGGACAAATTCGGGCAGCCAACCCGTCTGTTCCTGCGCGGCCTTTAAATCCTCGTCACTACTCTGTTCAGCCAGCATCTGCCGTATCCATACCCGCTTGCGCCCGCGGTAGGTCAAGGACTGCAGTAGGTAGTCACACTTCTCTTTCTGCGCCTCAAGATACGCCAGCCCCTCCGGAGTCAGGCTGTACATCTTGCGGCGCCCTTGCTCCTCAATCAGAACCCAACCTTGAGTCGCACAAAAGGCCAAGGCCGGATACACCGCGCCGGCGCTGGGCACATAACTGTTCTGGCTGATCTGCGCAAAACGACGGATTAGTTGATACCCATGAGTGCTGCCTTCCTTGAGCAAGGCCATCAGCATAAGCTGCATAGCTCGGGCAGAGTACTTTCGACCCTGCCCCATATCCTGCAACATGCGCTCGACATCCATTGTGTTAAATTTCATAGTCACACTCTTATGCTATATCACTCGACACATATTAATGATAATGAGAATGACAATCAACCAAAAATCAAAATAAACCGTGCCCAATGAAAATGCTTGCATTTACCAAAAGATCCATCCTATAATTTAATGCTTGAGACGGGCAGCAGCCCTTATCAAAGCCCAGGTGGCGGAATTGGTAGACGCGCATGGTTCAGGTCCATGTGCCTTCGGGTGTGGAGGTTCGAGTCCTCTCCTGGGCACCACAAATTCCTCAAAAAGCCGATCATCAAAAGATGATCGGCTTTTTGCTGTGTCCGCACCCAAACGCTAAGATCTTCGAGCCCCTTACAGGAGCGCACGAGGCCCCCACCCCGACCTTCCCCCCCCCTGAAGTACAGCAGTCAAGCTGAACACCAAACGCAAGCACCGCGATCAGATAAGTACTAAAAATCGGGCAACTTACCTTGATATCTGGGCAGCGCTTCCCCAGGGGCGGACAAGCTTAGCGCCGGGCCCAAAGCGAGCAGCAGAAAAGCCACAAGAAAAATCAGGCCAAGAAGAAAAAAGTGTGGATCAACAGTCACTTACACTACCTGAAACCAGGAAAACCAGTTCGTGCGGCCCAAGCACATAACATGCCCATTACAAAATACGAATAGCGGCCATATGTTAAAACCCTGCGCCGCCACTTAAAAAGAGCGCATCCGTACTGAGATCTTTCCATTAAAAATAGCCTTGGGCTGTTGGCAACGACATAAAACGCACTCTTTTGAGTAAATGCGTACGCCGTCCTATCGAGCTACCACTCAGTCTGAGCTGAAACCGTGAAACCAGCAGCGCAAAAGACCAGTTTGAAAAGCCCCAGAAAGTTCATGGCATCGCACGAAGGCGAACCTGCCCGGATCGACAGATCTGATGTATGCCCCCTTGCCAACGAGCACAACCGTCAGGGGGAGACACCGATCTCCTTGACCCCGAAGATCCAGCGACAAAAAAGCCGAAACAGATGCTTTATTCTGCTTCGGCTTTTTGACATGCACAGGCCCATCACCTTTTGCTCGGCTGGCCCACCCTTTTGCTGACTACTCCAAAGGGCGATGACGGCGTTGCCAGAATGGCTGCGCCGCATAACGCTGCTCCCTACCGTACAGGGCATGTTGAGCATTCAGGTGACGCACCAGACCCAGCAAATAGTCTTTTTCATACGATCGTGCCGGCTCAGGGTTTCCTTGCGTCAGGGCCAGAGCCGCCTGTGCCGATTGCGAGCCGCTCCACAGCGCCGTAGCCAGACCATTGGCCGCCAAGGGGTCCATGGCGGCGCCCGCATCGCCAGCGCGAAGGAGACGGCCTTCAACAAAGTGAGACACGGTGGCGCTGGCAGCTGCGCTGACGGTAGGAGCACAGTCGGCCATTTGATCGATCAAGCCCAGACTTTCCATACGCACGCGCGCTGCATCGGCGCAAGCCAGTAAACCGGCCCACGTCGACCCATCATGACTCAAAGCGTCAGGCAAGAGATCCGCATCCGAGAACAAGGCCACCGTCAAACGATGGCCGGGCATGGGAGACAAATACCACCATCCCAACTCCGCCGCTTCGACCAATGAAGCCGCCAGAGGCTCCGCTCCCTGCGGTAGATCAAAAACACGCCAGGCCGCGACCAGCCTGTCCAGTCGTTGACGCTTGGCAACCGACCCGCAAGATACTGCCGCGCGACCGCTGCAATCGATCAAGGCAGCGGCTTCCAGGCTCGTGCCATCCGCCAATCTGACAGTAAGCCCGTGAGGCTGGTGTTCCAGGCTCAGAACTCGTGTGCGACGCAAGCTGAGTTTCTCTTCTTTCTGCAAGCGTTCAAGCAGCACCTGCTCCAGACGTGCCTTGTCCAGCAGGTACCCCTGACCATCCTCGTCCTGCACGGTGCGCAGCCCTTCATTTCCCCATACCGAAAAACGCCCCTGAGAGCGCAGAGCCACCGTCTCATCCAGGCAGCTTTCCCATCCCAGACGGGTCAAGACCTGGGCACCGCGTTCAGACAAGGTTTCACCCCACGAAGGCTGCCGCTCTGGCGGAGCCACCAGCGTCACAGCCTGACCTTGCATACTCAGACGGCGCGCCGCTGCCAAACCCGCCACACCAGCACCAACAACAATAATCATCCCTTCATCCCCAGGTTCCCGTCCGCTTTATCAGCGGGATAATGTCCATAGAACCGCCTTGTGCGTCTGCTGACCGCTTGGGCACAATGGCTGCCAGCCCGACTGGCCCGGGACGTTTTACCACGACTGCCCAGCCAGCCCCAACTATCACCTATTGGCCGGGAGCGAGTACCCAGGATGCCAAGCGAGATGCGCCGCACTCACAAAAGGGTCAACAAGACCTGTCGGTGGACACTTCCGGCCCCTGCGGCGGGCATGGGCAAACCATCAAATCTTGTTTAGCTGAGCGAATGCCCCTGCTTCTTAAAAAAGGCGAGGCAGAGAAAACAGCATGATCCAGCCCCCCAGGACCAGATAAGGCCCAAAATGAATGGCCTGCCCTGCCGCCAGCCGACCACCCAAGCGCAAGATCAGCACGGCCAGCAAACCCAGGACAGAGGCAGACAAGAGAATGCCGGGCAGGGCACTTGCCCCCAGCCAGGCCCCTAGGGCCGCCAGCAGCTTGAAGTCGCCGTACCCCATGCCGGCACGTCCGGTCAGCAGCAGGAAACCATGATTCAAAAGCCACAGCAGACCATAACCCAGCGCTGCACCCAGCACCGCCAAGGGCAACGTGGTAAAGGTGTGATCCAGATTGACCAGCAGGCCCAGCCACAACAAAGGCAAGGTCAGGCGATCGGGCAGGTAGCCGGTTTCCGCATCAATCCAGGCCAGTAAAGCGGTAACGGCGATCCAGACACAGGCAGCCACTGCGGCCGGAGTCAGTTGCCAGCGCCACCCTGCCCAAAGCATCAGCCCCAAAGCCAGGGCCTGGCACACCCACCCCCATTGCCGGTGTAGTCGACGTGGGCGTGTACTCAAGCCGGACTCCAGTTCGATGGGCAGACTCCAGGACAGGCGCCGGGCGGGCCAATAAAAACAGACGGCCAAAACCAGAGCAACTCCCATTCCCGCCCAGGCATTGCCCCACGACGTCCACATCATAATGATCCTTCACCCGATTAATGAAAAGTGCGTGTCCCACAGTCTCGCTGACCAAATCCTAGCAGAGGCGTGTGCGCTTTTGATGACGTAAGCATTTTTTGCTCCAGGCTGCGGGAAATCGAGGCATGGCATTTTTTGTTACCCGAATGACAGACAGAGCCCAGCAAGGCTAGGCATAATGCGCTTCAACCCTTTGTTTCGCTTATGGATGAATAAGGAAGCGCCATGAACCAATTTATGCCCCACGCGGCGCGTGCTCCACGCCTGCGCTCGTTGACCGGTGCTTTGATGCTGGTCTGGATGGGCTCAACAGCCAGTGCAGCCTGGGCCCAGCAGATCGAAGCGATCACCTTATCCAGCGCCGGTATGGCCGAGATCGAACGACAGATCCCGATTACCGACACCGGAACCGCCCAACTGCGCGTGCCTCTGAACCAGGTCGATGATATTTTAAAAACCCTGATGGCCGTAGACGGCAAAAGCCGCATTGAATCGTTGACCCTGTCCGGCCTGGCCCCGTTGAAAGAGAGCTTTGACAGTTTGCCCTTCTCGGCCAAGGATCTGGGCTCGCCCGCCGCCTTGGCGCAGGCCCTGCGAGGGCAACAACTGAGCGCCAGCTCGCAAGGTCGCCAGGTGCGCGGTGCCGTTCTGGGTGTACAGACCATCGCGGCCACTAACGAGCGCTCCTCCCAGGCCATCCTGAGCGTGCTCACGGAGCAAGGCCAGATTCAGACATTGGAGCTGGGTCCCGACACCAGCCTGGAAGTGCTGGATAAAACCGTGCAGCAACAATTGCAGCAAGCCGCGCAGGTCTTGGCCGGACAAAACAATCAGCAATCGCGTGACATTCAATTGGTCCTGAACAAGACCGACACCAAGACCGCGCGTCTGTCCTATCTGATTCCTGCCCCAGTCTGGAAAAGCTCCTACCGACTGATGATGCAAGAGGGCAAAGCCCGACTGCAGGCCTGGGCCATTTTCGAAAACACCACTGGCGAGGACTGGAAAAACGTCAAGGTCACCTTAAGCTCGGGTTCGCCAGTGATGCTGCGTCAACGCCTGCTGGAGCGCTACTGGAACGAGCGCCCCGAACTGCCCGTTGCCGTGGGCAGCGTCATCGCCCCGAAAGCGGACACCCAAGCAAGCGTGCGCGCGAATCAAGCCCATCCGGCCATGGCTAATGCCATGCGTGCCCGCATGGCCCCCCCTGCCCCTGCCCCCATCGCTGAAGCAGCCTACATGGCAGACAGCGCCCTTTCCAAACAATGGGCCGCGGGTGGTGCCAACAGCGACGCTCAAGCTCAGGAAGGTCAAACCCAGGTACGCTTTAGCTTGCCCGAGACAGTGAATGTTCCCACCGGCCAGACAGTCTCCGTCCCATTTATGGACACGTCCTTGCAGGCTGAGGCTCTGTCGGTATATCGCAGTGGTCAGGCGGGCGATCATCCCACGGCCGCCATTTGGGTCAACAATCAGCAGGCCAATAGCCTGCCACCGGGCATCATCACCGTCTTTGACCAGCAAGACGGTCATGTGGGAGATGCGGAGCTGGCCGGGCTGCCAACTGGAGAGCAACGCCTGATCTACTTTGCCCAGGACAGCAAAGTGCAGATCCGTGAAGAACAGACAGAGGAATATCGCCTGAGCAACACGCGCGTCAGCGATGGCGTGGCTCGATCGGAATGGACCCGCTTTCAAAATTTCCGTTTCGAGATCACGGGTCCCGCGAACGAAGATAGGACCGTCCTGATCCAGTTACCGCGTCAGGATGGCTGGTCCTTCAAATCCGATGCCCACGATAGCGACACAGCCCAGGAACACCGCCTGAAAGTGAAGGTACCCAAAGGTAAAACCATCACCGTCACGGCTCAGCTCAGCCTGCAGGACCAGACGGAACTGCGTCTGGAAGACATCGACGAAACCCTGCTGGTGCAATGGCGAGGCAACGGCCAGGACCAGGCCCTGCAGGCCAAGATGGACAAGCTGATTGAGTTGCGTCGGCAACTGAGCCAGGCCCAGCAGGCGCAGAACCTGGCGGTCGAGCGCCTGAATGAGACGATTGCAGAGCAGGAGCGCATCCGCGCCAATCTGGCCGCGGTCAGCGCACAGAGCACCTTGGGCGAACGCTTTAGCGCACAGCTGGCCCAGCAAGAGGACCAGATTGCCAGCCAGCGCCAGGCGGTTCAGGATCAGCGTGATGCCGTTCAAAAGGCCCGTCAGGCCTTCGAGAAAGGCTTGGCTGAACTGAACTGAACTTAGCCTCCCGGTGCGGGCAACTGGGCCTGCACCTGCTCCAGAAACGCGCGTATGGCATGACCCTGCGCGCGTTCTTTGAGGCAATACACAAATTCGCTCAAGTGCGCCGAGACATCGCTCAAGGGCAAGCTGATGATGTCCGGGTGCGCCGGCACTTCACGCAAAGGCAGCAAGCTGGCGCCCATGCCGCACACCACTCCCCACCCAATGGCCTCCCGGCTGCCTATTTCCAGAATGTGTGTGGGCTCCTGCCCCGCCTGGCCAAAGACCTGGTAGCAAAGCTCCCGGGTCATGGACCCAGACTCGCGCATCAACATAGGGTAGCGGCACAGATCCACAATCCGCAGGCGTTGGCGGCTTGCCAGCGGGTGATCCTTGCGCAGCACGGCCACTAAAGGATCGGAGGCCAGCACAAGACGCACCAGACGTGAGTCATCCACCAGCGCCGACGAAGCGATCACATCCAGTTGGTAATCGTGCAAGGCACTCAGCACCCGATGAGAGTTGTCGATACTCAAACGCATTTTCACACCTGGGTAGGCCTGATGAAAATTCCGTAATACCGCCATGATGTAATACGGTCCGGTCGCCCCTACCCGCAATATGCCGCTTTTCAAATCACGCAAGTCTCGCAGACTGAAATCAATCTGCGCGGCCTGCTGCATTAGTTGCTCAACTTGCGGCAGCAGGCGTTCCCCTTGCTGGCTTAAATAGACTCCTTTGCCCTGCCGATAAAACAGCTCCACCCCGTAGCGGCTCTCCAGTTGCCGCAGATGCGAGGTGACCGTGGGCTGGCTGATACCCAGCAACTGGGCCGCCTTGGTAATCGAGCCACAATGGGCCGTCGCGTGAAAGGACTTTAGTTCCAGAGCCAGCATGCTGCCGCTCTCCTTGGGAAAACTCAAAACCCAAATTATCCGATTCTCGTATTACAGAAATTCGTTGTACTGTCATCGGGCCGCCATATAGGACTCCCATACTGACGTTCATGACATTCATGACAAGTCGGAACCTCGGGATGAGCGCCAAGCCTGCTTTTTTAACCATACAAGGACTGCACAAGCAGTTCGGCTCCTTTACTGCCCTGGACCAGGTCAGCCTGGATATCCAGGCCGGTGAACTGGTCTGTTTGCTGGGCCCCTCGGGCTGCGGCAAAACCACTTTGCTGCGATGCATTGCAGGCCTGCAACAGGCAGACCGGGGCAGCATCGTTATGGCTGGACGTGACATCACTGAACTGCCCCCCCAACAACGCGACTACGGCATCCTGTTTCAGTCCTACGCCCTGTTTCCCAACCTGACCGTGGCTCAAAACATTGCTTATGGGCTGTCGCCCCGCAAAGACCTGGCCACACAAGTGCGTCAGCGGGTCTCGGAAATGCTGGATCTGGTGGGTTTGTCCGGTTCGGAAAACAAATACCCGGCCCAATTGTCCGGCGGCCAGCAACAGCGCGTGGCCTTGGCCCGCGCCCTGGCTCCTTCACCCTCGCTGCTTTTGCTGGACGAGCCCATGTCCGCCCTGGATGCGCAGGTGCGCGAACGCCTGCGCAGCGAGCTGCGTGCGCTGCAAAAACAGCTGTCCATTACCACCTTGATGGTGACGCACGACCAGGAAGAGGCCATGGTCATGGCCGACCGCATTGCCGTGATGGATAAAGGCCGCCTGGTTCAATTTGATCGTCCCCAGGCTCTGTATCGCGCCCCGGCAGACCCATTTGTCGCCGGTTTCGTGGGCGAGGCCAACTGGCTGCCGTTCACGCCTTTGCATGATTGCTCGGTGCTGGTCGAGCGGGTCCGTCTGGATCTGAGCCAGGAGGCACCAACCAGTGCCGGACGACTGTTCATACGTCCCGAGAACATCCGCGTTCTGGACAACAACAGCCCCACTTCGGTCACCAATACGTTTCTGGCAGACATTGTGGATGGCATCTTCCTAGGTCGCCACTACAAACTGACGCTGCGTCCGGAGGGCATGGACGGCTTGACTGTGCAGGCCATCGTCAATCCGGAGCAGGGAGACCGCCTGCTTGACCCACTGGCTGCACGACGCTGTCGTATCCAGCTTCCCAGCGAGGCCTTGCATGCCCACCACTAATACTGCCGTGCCGCCAGCTGGCACGGCCGCCCTGCCCTCGACCAGCCTGTACGGGCTACCCCTTGCCGACACACGCGTGAAGAATCCCCCGCTGACTCGTCGCGTCTTGCCTGCCTGGATAGGCGCGGCAGCACGACGCGCCCTCTTGATTGCCCTGTTTGCCCTGCTGGTGCTGTTTTTGGCCCTGCCCATGCTGTTTATCCTGCTGCGAGCCGTTCAGGACAGCGAGGGTCAGTTGGTCGGGCTGGGCCAGTTCTGGTCCATCATCAGCGCCCCAGGCTTCATGCACATGGTGGGTCGCTCGATTCTGGTTGGCCTCACCACCCTGACCATTGTCATTCCCGCTGCCTACGCCTTTGCCTTTGCCCTGCAGCGCTGTTGCATCCGGGGTGCCGGTCTGTTCCGGGCTTTGGGACTGCTGCCCTTGCTGGCGCCCTCGCTGATGCCGGGCCTGTCCTTGATCTATTTGTTCGGCAATCAGGGACTGCTGCGTCACTGGATAGGCGGCGAGACGATCTACGGCTTCTGGGGCATTGTGCTGGGGGAGGCTTTTTATACCTTCCCCCATGCCTTGATGATTTTAAGTACCGGTCTGGCTCTGGCCGATGCCCGCCTGTATGACGCGGCGCGCGCCATGGGCGCCAACGCCTGGCGTCGCTTTATGACCGTGACGCTGCCTGCCAGCCGCTATGCCGTCTTCTCCGCCGCCTGCCTGGTCTTTACGTTGACGGTCACCGACTTTGGGGTACCTAAGGTCGTGGGGGGCTCCTACAACGTACTGGCTATGGAAGCCTATAAGGCCGTGGTCGGCCAATTACAGTTCTCCAAAGGCGCTGCCATTGGGGTGCTGCTGTTGATCCCGGCCGTCCTGACCTTCTTTCTGGACCGGCACCTGCGTGCCCGTGCTCGCGGTCAGGCACAAGGGTCTTTAAGCGCCTATTCGCCCCAGCCACACCGCCGCCGCGACCGCTATTTCATGGGGGTCATGGTGCTGATTTCCCTGGCGATCCTGACCATCGTGGGCATGGCCGTCTGGGCCTCCCTGATCAAGTTCTGGCCTTACAACCTGAGCCTGTCCCTGAAGTCCTACGACTTCAACAATATGGATGGCGGCGGCTGGCTGGCTTGGCGCAACAGCCTGACCATGGCCTTGTTCACCGCCGTGATCGGCTCGGCCCTGATTTTCCTGGGTGCCTGGGTGCTGGAAAAACTCCCCGCCCGCGGCCGGACCGACAAAGGTCTGTACAGCCTGTTGCAGATGCTGGCGCTGGCCCCCATGGCCATTCCCGGACTGGTCCTGGGTTTGGGTTACATCTTCTTTTTCAACCATCCCAACAACCCCCTGGCCGGCTTGTATGGCTCCATGACCTTGTTGGTCCTGTGCAGCGTCATTCACCTGTACACCAGCGCCCACCTGAACTTCGTGACCGCCCTGAAGGCGATTCCCGCGGAGCTGGAGGCGGCCGCGGCTTCCTTGAAAGCGCCACGCCTGTCCACCTTGATGGGGGTGACCTTGCCCCTGTGTCTGCCTGCCTTGCTGTCCGTGGCGCGCTATTTGTTTGTCTCGGCCATGACCACCGTGTCTGCCGTCGTATTTCTTTACAGCCCGCAAACCGTGCTGGCCTCGGTCGCCGTCATGAATATGGATGACGCCGGCTTTATTGGCCCGGCAGCGGCCATGTGTACGGTCATCATGCTGAGCTCCGGTTTTGTCTGCCTGCTGGTTCATGTACTGAGCCGTGCCGCCTTGCGCCGCAGCCAGGCCTGGCGCTCTCCCTCTCTTTCTCCAACCCGATAGGACCGCAATGCCCTCCCCTACTTGCGCAAATACGCCACTTGATACATCCACCTCCCAGGCCATGCACCTTGAAGCCCTGATTTTCGACTGGGCCGGCACGCTGGTGGACTTTGGCTCCTTTGCTCCCACTCAAATTCTGGTTGAAGCCTTCAAATGCTTTGATCTGACCCTGAACCTGGACCAGGCTCGCAGCGCCATGGGCATTGGCAAATGGGACCACATCAAAGCCATGCTGGAACTGCCCGAAGTGCATGCCCAATTCGTGGCCCTGCACGATCGCCAGCCTGATGATAACGATGTGGACCGCATCTACAACACGTTCCTGCCCATGCAAAACGAACGCGTGGGCGAGTTCTCCGCGGCCATCCCGGGTGCGCGTGAAACCTTGTCTTGGGCGCGTCGCCAAGGCCTGAAGATTGGCTCGTGCTCCGGCTACCCGCGTCTGGTTCTGGACAATCTGTTGCAACACGCCCATCGCCAGCAAGTGCTGGTGGACTACCACGTGGCCTTCGATGAAGTGCCACAGGCGCGCCCCTGGCCCGCCATGGCCTTGGAAAACGTCATCCGTCTGGAAATCCGCAATGTCAGCGCCTGCGTCAAGATTGACGATACGGCGGTCGGAATTGAGGAAGGCCGCAATGCCGGCATGTGGACGGTGGGTTTGCTGCTCTCGGGCAACGCCGCCGGTCTGACCGAGCTGGAATTTCTGGCCTTGGATGAAACGAGCCGCCAGACCCTGCGTGATCGCGCTGCTGCCACGTTTGCCCACGCCCAGCCTCATTATCTGATTGATACCGTTGCCCAACTGCCTGCCGTGATTGAACAGATCAATGAGCGCATGGCCCAGGGCGAACACCCCAGCGACTCTCTCTAACCCCTCCCCCTTTTGCTGTCACAAGGACATCCCTTCATGAAAACCATTGTTCTGAGCTCCTTGGCCGCCGCTTTGATGGGCACCGCCTCTTTGGCACACGCTGCCACCACCCTGACGGTGTATACCGCGCTGGAAGCCGATCAGCTCAAAGCCTACCAGGCCGCTTTTGAAAAAGAGAACCCCGATATCAAGATCCAGTGGGTCCGCGACTCCACCGGCATCATCACCGCCAAGTTGCTCGCTGAAAAGAACAACCCGAAAGCTGACGCGGTCTGGGGTCTGGCCGGCTCCTCCCTGGGCCTGATGGCCAGCCAGGACATGCTGCAGCCTTACGCCCCCAAGGGTCTGGAAAAAATTGACGCCAAAATGCGCGACCAGAACAATCCGCCCAGCTGGGTCGGCATGGACGGGTTTGCCGCTGCCTTGTGTGTGAACACCGTCGAGCTGGAAAAAAACAAGCTGCCCATGCCGACCTCCTGGGAAGATCTGACCAAGCCGGTCTATGCCGGCAAGATCGTGATGCCCAACCCCGCCTCCTCCGGCACCGGCTTCCTGGACGTCAGCGCCTGGTTGCAGCTGTTTGGTGAAGATAAAGGCTGGGCCTTCATGGACGGCCTGCACAAGAACATTGGCGCCTACACCCACTCGGGTTCCAAGCCCTGCAATATGGCTGCTTCCGGCGAGTATGCGATTGGCGTGTCCTTTGACTACCGCGGCGCCCGCCTGAAAGAAGAAGGCGCTCCCCTGGAGCTGGTGTTCCCCAAAGAAGGTCTGGGCTGGGAAATTGAGGCCGCGGCTATCATGAAAGGCACCAAGAACCTGGAAGCCGCGCAGAAACTGGCTGACTTTTCTGCCAGCGAAGCCGCCAACCATCTGTACAAGACCAACTTCGCGGTTCTGGCCATTCCTTCCATCGCGACCGCCAACCCCCATCTGCCTGCAGACCTGAACCAGCGTCTGATCGACAACAACTTCGTATGGGCTGCTGAAAACCGCGAGCGCATCATCGACGAATGGACCAAGCGTTACGACGGTAAATCGGAAGCCAAGAAGTAATGAGCACACAACACTACGACGTGATCGTGGTGGGGGGCGGCATCCTGGGCATGGCACATGCCTGGGCGGCTGCCCGCCGCAAGCTACGGGTGGCTGTGCTTGAGCGCAGTCATCAGGCCCAAGGCGCCACCATACGTAATTTCGGTCAGGTCCTGGTCACCGGCCAGGCTCCGGGCATCATGATGGAACTGGCTCGCCAAAGCCGCGGACTGTGGCTGGAACTGGCCGCGCAAGCGGGCTTTCATGTGCGCAGCAATGGTTCGCTGGTACTGGCGCGCAATCATCTGGAACTGGAACTGCTGGAAGACTTCGCTCAAGGCCGTGCCAAGGATGAAGGTGTGGCATGCCAGATGTTGAGCGGCAAGGAACTGGCCGCCTTGTTTGAAGGCCGCTTGGGGCATCACCACGGTGCGCTGCAAGGTCTGGACGATTTGCAGATTTACTCGCGCGACGCCCTGCCCGCCATTACCAGCAGCCTGCAGGCCATGGGCGTCGATGTGTATACCCAAGCACATGTGCATTATGCCCAAGCGGGTCAGGTACACAGCAGCGTGGGCGACTTCACGGCCAACAGCATTTTTGTGTGCCCAGGCCATGACTACAGCAGCCTGCATCGCGAACTGCTGGAGACCGTCAAACCCTCGGTGACCCGTCTGCAAATGCTGAAAGTGCGTGCACAAGACGCGGGCTGGGCCTTGGACCGACCCTTGCTGACAGGCTTGTCCTGCCTGCACTATGGTGCCTTCAGCGACCTGCCTCTGGCAGCCACACTGCGCGAGCAGGTACAGCAACGCCACGGCGTGCTCTTGGAGCAAGGCATTCATTTGCTGATGAGCCCAACCCCTCAGGGCGACCTGATCATTGGGGATTCGCACGACTACGGCCAGCAAGCCAGTCCCTTCAACCAGGAAGAAACAGACCAGTACCTGCTGGCTCTGGCTGAAACGGTGCTGGGATGCCCGGTTCAGGTGCTTCAACGCTGGCAGGGGGTGTACGGTGCAAAAGGACCGGCTCCGTTTTCCGTCTTGCAGGCCGATGGCAGCACACTAGTGACGGTCATGCACACCGGCTTGGGCATGACCACAGGTCTGGCAATCGGCGAACGCAATATCGCCGCTCGCTACGATTGATGGCTGGGCGTGGAGGGTTCGACCAGCGGATCAGCCTTTACCCACGCCACAAGAGTGCCAAAACGCGCAGCCCACGCTGCGCGTTTTTCTTTTCTTCAGGCATGCATCTGGAGATCAACATCAACGACCTCAAAATAAAGCAAACTGCGATACGTTCTTAGCAGGAATTTCCCACTGGCAACCCAACATAGTGGAATAAAATACGCCACACGATAGGCCAGAGCTACCGCTCATGAGCTTTAGCACTCCACACAGCCAGGCTGGCGCCCCACCCCCCGTCACCATCGGTGATGACGGCTTGGCTTGCTCAGAACAGGAAGAGATCCATGAAAGACAGTGACAGCGGGCTGCGTTTTATAGACTGCGATGAAGAGCAGCATGCAGCCGCTATTTTGGCGATCCTGAACGACGCTATCGTGAACTCCACCGCGCTTTACGACTATGTGCCGCGCCCACCCGACGCCATGGTGAGCTGGTTTGCCACCAAACGCGCCAACGGCTTTCCCGTGGTGGGCGTCATGGACGATGCGGGCACGCTGATGGGCTTTGCTACCTGGGGCAGCTTCCGCGCCTTTCCCGCCTACAAATACACCATGGAACACAGCGTGTATGTACACCCGGCGCATCGCGGCAAAGGCCTGGGCAAAATTCTGATGCAAGAGCTGATCCGCCGTGCCCGTCTGGCCAATGTGCATACGCTGGTGGGCTGTATTGATGCCAGCAATGCGGGCAGTATCCACCTGCATAAGCGTCTGGGCTTTACCCATTCGGGCACGTTCAAGGAAGTGGGCTTCAAATTTGGGCGCTGGCTCGATGCCGCCTTTTACCTGCTGACGCTGGATACGCCGACCGAGCCGGTGGATGGCTGACGCGCAAAAAAACCATCGCGGCCTACTGCCTGCGATGGTTTCTTTCAGGCCATTGCCCCGGACTCAGGCGCTGGCTTTCTGCTTTTCGTAACACACGGCAAAGGCAATCAAACCCAGCACAATACTGAAAATGCCAACGCCCACTGCCACGGCAGCCAGCAGCCCCAGGCCTACTGCCACAAACACGCCAGGAAAGGCGTAGCTTCGCAACCAGGAAGGTTGCTTGGGAACAAGAAACAGCCCTAGAAACAAGAACCAGGGCATCACAATCGTCCAGAACAGACTGTCCATTAGCACGTCACGCATCATTATTCCATTGAAGTAGAAGGGGCTTGGGCAAGTGGTCAAGCTACTCGCCATTCCGGGTGGATTGTAAACGTCCCTAGGCTGGCGTCCCAGCATGGGCGACTGTTATAAGAGAGAATTATTGTTTTATAGCTAAAGGACCCGCCATGAGCATGCTTAGCTTGACTAGCGCAGACCAGCACCGTTTCGAGGCCTATGCCGCCGGCGATGAACAGGCCGAACGCGGCTTGATCGTGCTGCAGGAGATTTTTGGTGTGAATCAACATATCCGTGACACCTGCGAGCGCTTTGCCGAGCAAGGCTACCGCGTACTGTCACCCGCCCTGTTCGACCGACAAGAGAAAAATGTACAACTGGGCTACACCGCCGAGGACGTGCAAGCGGGTCTGGCGCTGCGCAATCGCATTGCGCTCGACAAAACCCTGCTGGATATTCAGGCCTGCGTCGATGCCTTGGGCTCCCGCAAGGTGGGTATTGTGGGCTATTGCTGGGGAGGGTCCTTGAGCTGGCTGGCCGCCTGCCGCTTGCAGGGTCTGCAAGCCGCCAGTTGCTGGTATGGTTCACAGATTGCCCAGAACGCCCAGGAACAGCCCAAGATCCCGGTGCAAATGCACTTTGGCGCTCTGGATCATTCCATCCCTGCCAGCGCCATTCAGACCATTAAAGACGCGCAAAAGGACGTGGCCATTTACGTGTACGAGCCTGCCGGACATGGTTTTGGCTGCGATCATCGCCCCGATTTTCACCCAGCGTCCTACCAACTGGCTCAAGAGCGTACACTCGCTTTCTTTGCCGACCATCTCCGTTAAGCCCCCATGTTTGAATCCAGCGACGACCTGCTTGCTCTGTTGAACACCACCATGCCTTACGGGAAATACAAAGGTCGCTTGCTGGCCGACCTGCCGGGGCATTACCTGACCTGGTTTGCCCGGGAAGGCTTTCCTTCCGGGCGGCTGGGGCAGCTACTGGCCCTGATGCACGAGCTGGACCACAACGGCCTGAAATCCTTGCTGGACCCCTTGCGCCCGCGCAGCCGCTAAGCGGCACAAATCCCTTACGGGGTGGCGGGCTGCGACGGTATGTCGCCGTACCGCTTGCTACTATCAAGGCTTCCTCTACACCCCATTGTGAAGGACCTCATGACTATCGATCTCTCCGCCTTCCCCATCACCCGCAAATGGCCGGCACAGCACCCCGAGCGCCTGCAACTGTATTCCTTGCCCACCCCCAATGGCGTCAAGGTTTCCATCATGCTGGAAGAAATTGGCCTGCCTTACGAGCCACATCTGGTCAGCTTTGAGCGCAACGATCAGCTCAGCCCGGAATTCATTTCACTTAGCAACAATAACAAGATTCCGGCGATTCTGGACCCCAATGGCCCTGGCAATAAACCGCTGGCCTTGTTCGAGTCCGGTGCCATCCTGATCTATCTGGCAGAAAAAACCGGCCAGTTGCTCTCTGCGGACCCGGCCCAACGCTATGAAACCCTGCAATGGTTGATGTTCCAGATGGGCGGCGTCGGCCCCATGTTTGGTCAGCTCGGCTTCTTTCACAAATTTGCCGGCAAGGACTATGAAGACAAGCGCCCCCGTGACCGCTATGTCAACGAGTCCAAGCGGCTGCTGGGCGTGATCGACACGCATCTGGACGGTAAGGACTGGATGGTGGGCAACCGCTACTCCATCGCCGATATTGCCCTGTTCCCCTGGATTGCCAACCTGATCGGTTTTTACGGCGCAGGCGAGTTGGTGGAGTACGAGCAATTCAAGAACGTGGCCCGTGTCCTGCAGCAATTCCAGGCCCGCCCGGCAGTGCAACGGGGCCTGAACATTCCTGCCCGTGATTGATGGATCAGCAGGCATGATCGCTGGCTATCAGTGGCACCGCACACCACCTTGCAATAGCCCTGCTATCGAACTGGTCTTTTTTATTTCATTTGTTGGCAATCCGTACAATTGCCTTCCTAAACATTCTGCACAAGCGGTACTATTCCGTTTGCCAGGCTTGTTCGTCAATCAAAAAACCAGTCTGCTCATGGAGCAGATACAGGCAAATCCACCAGCCTGATGAGCAAGCCTTCAAAGCCCTGGATTCTTTCCAGGGCTTTTTTTTGTGTGTACGATTTGGCGCCCCCACAGCGACTGTTTTAGCTGCACGCCATTTTCCAGGTGCAAGGCCTGCACCGTCACAGTCAACCTGAGCCTACACCGCAGGCAAAGGGATGAACTGCTCATCGTCCAGTGGCGGCAGGCGGATGCGGCCATTGAGCCAGTCGTCCTTGGCCTGCTCGATGCGGTCTTTGCGCGAGGACACGAAGTTCCACCAGATATGGCGTGGTCCCAAAGGCTCGCCGCCCAGCAGCATCAAGTGGCTGCTCTGCTCGGCAAGGATACGGGGGCTGTCACCTTTGGCAAAGACCAGCATCTGGCCAGCTGGATAACGCTGACTACCTATTTCCAACCCACCCGCACAGATATAAATGGCGCGCTCGTCGTGGCCGGTTGGCAAAGGGACAGACTGGCCGGCCTGCACGCGCAACTCCATGTAGAACAAAGGCGAGGCCACACTGGCGGGACTGCACAAACCCAACGCCGAGCCGGCAATCAGGCGACCTTCCAGGCCCGTATCCTTAATCAGAGGTAGCTGCTCGGCCTCATAATGCACAAAGTCCGGATTCTGTTCTTCCTTGTGTTCCGGCAAGGCCACCCAGGCCTGGATACCATCCATGCGACCCCCTTGCGCGCGCATGGGTTCAAAGCGCTCGGAATGGCTGATGCCTGAACCCGCGGTCATCCAATTGAGCGCACCCGGTGTAATGTCCTGCTCCACGCCCAGACTGTCGCGGTGCGTCATGGCCCCTTCAAACAAATAGGTCACGGTAGACAGGCCGATATGCGGGTGTGGGAGCACATCATTCTCCGTCCCTACCGGTGCCGTCAACGCCTGCGGCCCCATGCGATCAAAGAAGATAAAGGGCCCCACCATACGCCGTTGGCGAAAGGGCAAAACGCGCCCCACCTCAAATGCACCAATACTGTGCTGGCGTTGTGGAATCAGCAGCTCGACCATAGACACCTCTATTGGGAAGTCGCAAAAATGCAATCCCGATTACTATACTCTGGTCCCTGATTGGTTCGCTTACTCCCGCATGCCCACGCTCTCACTCTTTGATCCCGATCCCGGCAACGTCCTGACTCTGGATACCGGCCTGATCGCCCTGCCGGGCCTGGCCCTGCCCTATGCCGCCGCTTTGGCGCGGGCGGTTCAAGAACTGCTGCACAGTGCCCCCTGGCGACATATGCAGGTTCCATCAGGACATCGCATGTCAGCCGCACAAAGTAGCTGTGGAAACTTGGGATGGATATCGGACGAGCACGGCTATCGCTACAGTCCCACCGACCCGCAAAGCGGTTTGGGCTGGCCCGCCATGCCTCCGGTCTTCAAGGACTTGCTGACGCACATTGCCCAGGAGTCAGGCCAGGGCCCTTTGCAGCCAGATACCTGCCTGATCAACTACTACGACGAGCACGCGCATATGTCCTTGCATCAGGACAGAAACGAGCGCGACTTGCAGCACCCGATTGTCTCGGTGTCCTTGGGGCGTGAGGCCTTGTTCTTATGGGGTGGCGCAACACGCAGCGCCCCGGTGCGTACCCTGCGGCTGCGTGACGGTGATGTGCTGATCTGGTGGGGGCCTTCCAGATTGAATTTTCATGGCATACGCAGGCTGGAAGGCCCGGCCCATCCCCTGTGGGGCTCAGGCCGGGTCAATCTGACTTTTCGCAAGGCGGGCTAAGGCCCCGCTCGTCAAGCCAGCTCAGGCGGTGCAAAGCGACGGTTTTCCAGAACAGGCAAAATACGGCGGGCGTAAGCCAGACGCTCCCGATCAAGATCCACCAGCAACAAGGTTGGCGTCTCCGCCGCCTGCGCCACGATCACACCCAATGGGTCTACCACCAGACTTTGACCAATATTGCGTTCACCACATTCACCGACAGCCACCATATAGGCTGTATTTTCCAAAGCACGAGCTGTCGTCAGCACTCGCCAGTGATGCTCTTTCAAGGGCCCTTTGAGCCACGCCGAAGGTGCCAGCAACACCTGCGCCCCCTCGATGCACAAGCGTCGGGCCAGCTCGGGAAAGCGCAGATCATAACAAGTCATCAAACCCACCTTGAAACCGGCCACCTCGATCAAAGCGGGGATCTCGGTACCCGGCTGCACATAGCGCGACTCTTGCACCGAAAACGCATCATACAAATGCAGCTTGTTGTAATGCGCCACGACCAGGCCATCACGCAAGACCACCAGCGTATTCCAGACCCTGCCCTCACTGGCAGGGGTATGAATACAAAACACCACCGTAAGGTCAGTATCACGGGTCGCGGTCCGCAGTCGGCTGACAAACTCACCGTCCAGTGTTTGGGCCGATTTCAGCACTAGCTCCGGGTCGGCCACATTTCTCGCCAGAACCCCTTCCGGCAACACCAGCAACTGCGCCTCAGAGCGCAATGCCTGTTCGATCAGCCCCAGACAGGTATTCAGGTTCTCCTGGGAATCTTTGGATACGGCCATCTGGCCCAATGCAACTTTCATGATCACCTCCTTGGCTGTGCGGCCTGATCGATTCTAACGCAGCCGTCGCCTCTGAGCAGGCCGGACCGGGGCCCGAACGCCCCTCACCCTATCTGCTACCCCGCTCCAGCCGCGCTTTTTACCGATGGCTGGCCCCAGGTCCACAAGGAGTGCGCCATGCTGCGCGAACCTCCACAGCAGACAAGCCCCCCCCATGAGCTCCTTGACGTGCTCATAGGCCTCCCAGCGCAGGGGGGCCATGCCCACCTTTCAAACAAAAGCGAGCATGCGTGCCAGCGAATTAATTGCTCTCTCATGCAGCATGGTTAAAAAAACACATCTCAATGAGATATAAAATTTATTCATGCCTTAAATAAGATAAAAGAAATAACAAAGAAAAAATTCGACCTTATACCGAAAAACAGGCTGACCAGCTTAAACAGAGAATCAACTCAGCCAGCGACACGCTTGAATTCGTTAAATCCTTTACTCCTTTTACCAGCTTTTAATATGACCGGACATATTGTTTTTTATTTTCTACTGAGCAACATAAAAAGAACGAAAAAAAAAGAGTCTGGCGTAAGCATCCGCAGACTCTGTCATCCATACTGGGGCAGCGCCCCTTTCTAGGGCCAAAACGTGAGAACGCTGTTGCTGGCCGCTTTGCGCTTGAATAATCAATGAACTAATGATTGAAATTGAAAATAAATAGCATAAAAAAAACCCCCGATTTCTTGCAAAATCAGGGGAAAGCTACCACAGGAAAATGATTGGATACAAAAAACCCAATACCGTGATTCTATATAAAAAAAATAAAAAAATCAGCATACGTTGTTTAAGGCAGGCGCTATAGATCCTTAAATTAATTTGTGCTAGGACGTAGAGATAATTAAAAATTAGAAAAACGTATCTACTTCCGACCTTGGTAGACAGCTATTGAGCCGCGGAAAATCTTGAGTCCGCACCCGGGAGTACGCGACAATACCCGGTCAGGGACCTACCCTCCCTCCCCCTTGTTTTTCAGGCCTTATCTTGTCCTCCTCACATCCTTCCTTATCTGCACAACACGTTTTACGGGCCATCCTGGCTTTAGCCGTCGGTGGCTTTTCCATCGGGACTGGCGAATTCGTCATCATGGGGCTCTTGCCTGATGTGGCCCGGGATCTGGGCATCAACATCCCGACCGCCGGCCATTTAATCAGTGCTTATGCCCTGGGCGTGGTGATCGGCGCTCCGGTACTGGCCGTACTGGGCGCGCGCTGGCCTTGGCGCCGCCTGTTGATTGCCTTGATGGCCGCTTACGCAGTGGGCAACTTCCTGACGGCAATTGCCCCCTCTTATGGCACGGTATGGGTCACCCGCTTCCTGGCCGGCTTCCCCCATGGCACCTACTTTGGTGTCGCCGCCCTGGTCGCTGCCCGCCTGGTCGCCCCCCATCGCCGGGCCCAGGCTGTCGCCTACGTAATGTTGGGCCTGACGGTGGCCACCTTGCTGGGCGTACCCATCGCTACGGCGCTGGGTCAATGGCTGAGCTGGCAGGCAGCATTCATTTTCGTCAGCGTGATTGCCGTGCTGACCATGGCGCTGATCCTGCGTTTTGTCCCGTTTGTCCCTGCCAATACCCTGGCCAGTCCTTTACGGGAACTGGGCGCCTTAAAACGCAAGCAGGTCTGGTTGACACTGGGCATAGGGGCCGTTGGTTTTGGCGGTATGTTCTCGGTGTTCAGTTACGTCAAATCCACATTAATGGACTTGGCCGGCTTGTCTCTGAGTGCCATCCCCATGGTGCTGGCCCTGTTCGGTCTGGGCATGGTGCTGGGGAATCTGCTGGGTGCCCGCTATGCCGATCGCCATCTGGATCGTAGTATCCAACTGGTGCTGATCTGGGCCAGCGGCGTCCTGCTTTTATTTATGTTGACCGCCCATCACCCTGTTCTGGGCTCACTGAACATCCTGCTGATCGGCACGATGGTCGCCTTGGGGCCTGCCTTGCAAATTCGCCTGATGGATGTAGCCGGGGACGCCCAGACCTTGGCAGCGGCCCTGAACCACTCTGCTTTCAATCTCGCCAACGCACTGGGAGCCTGGTTGGGCGGTCTGACCATTGCAGCTGGCTGGGGCTGGACCTCCACCGCCTGGGTAGGCGCACTGCTGGCGCTAGGTGGTTTGGCCTTGCATACCCTTTCGCTGCGCATCAAGGACTGAGTAGATGGCCCCCTGGACCGCACGCATCTGCCAAGGGGCTGTTTTTTCATCTCTCCCTAACACTGAGCTGCGTGACGCCCCTGACAGCATCAGAACGTGCGGGGCACTGCTGGACGAGCAGCCAGCCAACCCGCATAGGCCATACCGAAGCTGACCAGAATGCACAAACCCAAAGCCCAACCCCAGCCGTTAAACATGTCATGCAAGCCCCCCATGGCAGGAGGTCCAAAGGCGGCCAGCAAATAGCCCATGCACTGCGCCATGCCCGACAAGGAGGCGGCCTGCGAGGTAGAGGTGGAACGCACCCCGATCAAGGACAAGGCAATCAAGAAGACACTACCGCTACCAAAGCCAAACAAGACTGCCCACAGCGATGACCAGGACGGCAGGACAAGAAATCCCACAAAGGTCAGCGTCTGAAGCACAGCCCCTGCCAAAGCCACCACACGTTGATCATGCAAACGACTGAGTAGCGGCATCAAGAGCAAAGCCGGCACGGCGGAGGCCAGTTGCATCAAACCATGGATCTGGCCGGCATGATCGGGTTCAAAACCATAACTCACCAACATCACGGGCAACCAGCTGGCCACCATGTAGTAGGCCAAGGAATTCAAGCCCATATACAGCGTGATATACCAGGCTAGCGGCAAACGCCATACCGGAGCGCCGGACGCCGACAGCGCGGGGGCATCTTGTGCGGCACGTCGGTCTGCACCCAGTTGCGTTGCCCACACTGCCACGCTGGCCAAGGCCATGATTCCCACCACAATCAGGGACGACCAACGCCAGCTTTGGCCCGTCCACTCGGCCATGGGCACCGCCAGAGCGGAATTGAACGCCGCTACCAAGCCCATGAACAAGACATACAAAGACGTGACAAGGCTGATGCGCATGGGGAAATGGCGTTTGACCAGCGACGGCAACAGCACATTGCCCAACGCAATGCCGACCGCCAGCAGACCAATACCCGCAAACAGCTCGCCTACCCCACCCAGAATGCGCAACACCACACCGGCGGCGATCAGCACCGAAGCGATAAACAAAGAACGAGACAGGCCCACCACCCGAGCCATGCCCGCTGCCAGCAATGAAATCACGGCAAAGATGAACAAAGGCATGGCAGTGAGCAGGCCGGCCTGCGTGGACGACAAAGACAAATCTGTCTGAATCAGGTCCAGCAAGGGCGCTATACCCGTAATCGGAGCCCGCAGATTGCCCGCAATCAGCAACACCCCCACTAATACCAGCATGGGGTGGGCAAACCAGGAAAAGCGAGAATGGGACATGAAAAACGACCAGTAGGTAAAAACCCTAGTCTATCGTTTTACCGCTTCGACGCAAACAGGATATTATGACAATTTATACCTCTAAACAGACAAACCATGAGTTTTAGCGCTGACCCGCAGGGAGGGCCTGTTTTCAGCATCAAGATGGCGATGGGCAGCACGACCGAAAATCCCCTGCATACCCATCCCAATGGCCAACTGATCATGACGCAATATGGCTCGGTGACCCTGCAGACCGACCAGGGCTACTGGATGGTGCCGCCCCTGTGCGCGGTCTGGGTGCCGGTGGGCATCCGGCACCGCGCCCGTGTTGACGATCAGGCCCTGATCCATTTTCTGTATATTGAGCCCGGCCTGGATCAACTGCCCGAGCACTGCTGCACCCTGCAGTTAAGTCCCCTGGTGCGGGAACTGATTATTCACCTGAGCGAGCTCAAGGCTGACTACGAGCTGGGCAGCCAGACCCATAGACTGGCTCTGGTGCTGCTGGAGACCTTGAACCAGATGCCCACCCGCCAGCTGCACGTTCCCGTGCCGGAAGACAGGGTGTTGCAAACAATTGCCCAGCACATGCTCAAGCAGCCTGATTCACGCCCCACCATGGCCGACTGGGCTCAAGAACTGGCTATGAGCGAGCGCACCCTGGCCCGACATATGCTAAAACACACAGGGATGAGCTTTGGGCGCTGGCGTCAACAATTCATGATCATGCTGGCCTTGCAAAAACTGGGTTCAGGCATGTCTGTCAAAAGCACTGCCAGGGAGTTGGGTTACACCTCGATCAGTGCCTTTATCAGTGTTTTCAAATCCATTGTGGGCGAGACCCCCAGCCGTTACGTAGGCCAGAGCCCATCCTCTTAAGCCCCCTTACCCTCAACACACATCCATGACCTCCACACCTCTGTCCCGCAACGGATATCTGCATCGCTTATTAAGTTGGTTTCAGATCTCTCACCTGTCGGCGGGACTGATCGCCGTGCTGGTGGGCTACACCAGTTCCGCGGCCATTGTTTTTCAGGCGGCACAGGCGGCCGGGGCCAGTACAGCCGAACTGGGCTCCTGGATGTGGTCCTTGGGTATTGGTTTGGGCCTGCTGTCGGCAGGCCTGTCTTTGCGCTACAAAATTCCCATTCTGACGGCCTGGTCCACGCCCGGCGCGGCCTTATTGGCCACCGGACTGGTGGGGCTGCCCATGTCCCAGGCCGTGGGAATTTTTCTGTTTTCCTCCTTGCTAACCGCCATTTGCGGCCTTAGCGGCAGCTTTCAAAAGCTGATGCACTACATGCCACGCAGCATTGCCGGCGCCATGCTGGGCGGAATCCTGCTGCGCTTTGGTCTGGATTTGTTTGGCGCCATGCAGACCCAATGGCTACTGTGTCTGGGCATGTTCATTGTGTTTTTGACGGTGCGCCAGTGGTCAGCCCGCTATGCGGTCCCTCTGGCTCTGGTGGCCGGTGTCACCATCGCCGCGCTGCAGGGCCTGTTGAAAATGGAGATTTTGAGCTGGACGCCCGCTACGCCCGTACTGGTCTGGCCGGAGTTTTCCTGGACGGCCCTGATCGGGGTGGGCATACCGTTTTTCATCGTAACCATGAGCTCGCAAAACATTCCGGGCGTGGCCGTCTTGAAGGCCCATAACTATGACGCCCCCAACTCCACCGTCATCAGCTGGACGGGGATTGTGGGGCTGATCTTCGGCCCCTTTGGCGGCTACGCCTACAATCTGGCCGCCATCAGTGCGGCCCTGTGCATGACGCCGGAAGTCGATGCCGACCCAGGCCAGCGCTACCGCGCCAGTGTCTGGGCCGGTATTTTTTATATTGCCGCCGGTATTTTCGGCGCCACCGTGGTCAGCCTGTTTGCCGCTTTCCCCACGGAACTGATCGCGGCCATTGCCGGGCTGGCTTTGCTGGGCACCATAGGCAATAGCATTCACATGGCGCTGGAAGCCCCGGATACCCGTGATGCGGCCCTGGTCACCTTTTTGACCACCGCCTCGGGCATGAGCCTGCTCAATATCGGCAGCGCCTTTTGGGGTCTGATTTTCGGCATGGCTATCTATTTGATTCAGAAACGAAAAGTGTCCTGAGTGGGCTTTTCCCTCAGCCTCTGTTCAAGACGGCAAACAAGCCTCACATTTGCTTGCCTTGCCGTCTTTGCCATTTGGCACACTACAGACGTGACTCTTTTTTATGGAGGTGCGTTATGCCTGCTTTATCTCAAGCTCAACAGAAAGCCGCCGGAGCAGCCTTGTCCGCTAAGCGCGGGGAAACGCCTGTGTCCAGCTTGAAAGGAGCGTCTTTGGAGATGTACAACACCATGAGCGAAAAAGAGCTGGAAGAGCTGGCCAGTACCGACACAGCTCGTCGCAACCTGCCCGAACACAAAGCGTAATCAGACTGCCTGTACGCGGATGCCGCTTTGCGCAAAGGCTTGATGCAAACGCTGCGCAAACTCGGCAGCTCCTGCCTGATCGCCATGCAAACACAAGGTATCCGCTGACAATGACACGGTCTTGCCGGACAGGCTGGTCACTGTCCCTTGCTCGATCATCTGCATCACTTGACGTACCGACTGCTCCGCATCGGTAATCATGGCGCCAGGCTGTTGCCGCGGAGTCAGGCTGCCATCATCCTGATAGCTGCGATCGGCGAACACTTCCTGTGCCACCTGCAGGCCGGCATCGCGCCCGGCCTGCACCTGGACACTGCCCGCCAGGGCGTACAGGATCAGGCTACGATCAATATCGGCCACCGCCTGAGCGATGGCGCGGGCCAGTTGAACGTCCTTGGCGGCCATATTGTAAAGAGCGCCATGCGCCTTGACATGATGTAAGTGGGCTCCCTGGGTGCGGGCCACCGCGGCCAGCGCTCCCACCTGCACCACGACCAGGTCATAGACCTGCTCAGCCGTCACTGCCATCACCCGGCGGCCAAAACCCGCCAGATCCGGCAAACCAGGATGGGCGCCCAGCTTGACACCGTGCTTCAGGGCCAGGGCGACCGTCTTGCGCATGGTGCCCGGGTCCCCAGCATGAAAGCCGCAGGCGATATTGATGGAACTGACCCAGGGAATGACCTGCTCATCCTGGCCCATGACCCACGCCCCAAAGCTCTCGCCCATGTCGCAATTCAAATCTATGTTCAAGCTCATGCTGTTCCCTCGGATAAGCCGTCCAGCCGACCGGCAGCCTGGGCAATGCAACGCCGAAACCACAGCAGCTCGGCCGCATTGTGGGTGCGCGGATGCCACAGCTGATAGAAACGCATCAGCGGAAAATGGATCGGACAGGGCAAGACCGTAATCGGCAAAATGCGAGCATAGTACTCGGCAAATTGACGATTGGTGGTAAACACCATATCGGTACGACTCAAAATACCGGGCACCAAGCCGAAATACGGTACCACCATCTGTACCTGCCGACTGATCCCCTGCTCGGCCAGACAGCCGTCAATAAAGCCACGCTTGTCCGTGACATGGGCCGAGGGAGCCAGGTGCGGCATTTCCAGATAATGCTGCAAGGAAAGGCCACGCTGGGCCAGTGGATGATGGCGGCCCAGCATGCAGACCACCTCATCATCAAACAGACGCGCCAGATGCAGCTTTTCCGGGGGCTCCAGCCAATTGCCGATCACCACATCCAGCTCGCCCTCCTCCAGGGCCTGCACGTAATCCAGATCCGGGTTGATGGTATGGACCACCAGACGGGCCTGCGGAGCCTGGCGACGTACCCGCTCCGCGATATCCGGGATAAAAGCCCCGTCCAGATAGTCTGGCGCCCCCAAATTGAAAACCCGGGTAGACTGGCTGGGATCCATAGGCTCTGCGGCGGCAGAAATTCGCTCGATTGCTTGGAGGGCTTCCGTGGCATGTGCCAGCAAAAAGGGGCCGCGCTCGGTAGGCACCATCCCCTTTTTACCGCGCAATAAAATCGGGTCGCCCGTGATTTCACGCAAGCGCCGCAAGGCATTGCTGACGGCCGGCTGGGACATGCCCAAGCGGATGGCCGTACGCGAGACGCTGTGCTCTTTGAGCAGCGACTGCAATACCCGCAGCAAATGCAGGTCTAGTTGTTCTCGTAATTTTGGCATGATCAAAATAATACAAGCGCTGGCCCGCGCCGTTGATCCGTATAGACACTCATACGCCTATATAGTGAACATCATTCCAGGCAAATGTTCGCGTCCTAAGCAAATGCTATCTTCGATCCGTAAAAAACCAGTCGAGTGAGATCATGGAGACAAGACCAATTCGTTTTATTTATCGCGGCCAGGTACAGGAAGTGGCTCACGCCCCCACCACGCGAACCGTTTTACAGTACATCCGTGAGGATCAGCACTGCACCGGCACCAAAGAAGGCTGTGCCGAGGGTGACTGCGGCGCTTGCACGGTCATGATTGGCGAACTGGACCAGAACAATCAATTGCAATTGCGTGCTGTCAACGCCTGTATCCAGTTGCTGCCGACCCTGGACGGCAAAGTGCTCTATACCGTTGAGGATCTGCGCCAGCAAGACGGCACGCTGCACCCCGTGCAACAGGCCATGGTAGACTGGCATGGCGCCCAATGCGGCTTTTGCACGCCCGGTTTCATCATGTCGCTGTGGGGCCTGTACATGGGCCACTCGCCTGAGGATGGTCCCGTCTCCCGGGCGCAAATCGACGATGTGCTTTCGGGCAATCTGTGCCGCTGCACGGGCTACCGTCCCATTATTGATGCCGCCAAGGCCATGCACAGTTACCCCGCTGTCAGTCTGGACCGCGCAGCCCTTGAAGACACCCTGCGTACCATCCGCCACAAGGACATGCTGGCCTACGAGTACCAAGGCCAGACCTTCCACGCCCCCCGCACACTGGATCAACTGGCCCAGTTGCGCGAACAGTATCCTCACGCCCGTATTCTGGCCGGCAGTACTGATATTGGACTGTGGGTGACCAAGCAATTCCGCGACTTGCCACATCTGATCTACATCGGCCAGGTGGCCGAGCTGCGTGAACTGAAACCCATCGAGGACGATCTTTACATTGGTGCGGGCGTGCTGCTGAACGACGCGTTTGACGCCCTGATCGAGGACCACCCTGAGTTGACAGAGCTGCGCCAACGCTTTGCCTCCTTTCCGATTCGCAACGCCGGCACGCTGGGAGGCAATGTGGCCAACGGTTCGCCCATTGGCGACTCCATGCCAGCCTTGATTGCGCTGCGTGCTCGCGTCGTGCTGCGCAAAGGCGCCGTCGAACGCGTCATGCCTTTGGAGGACCTGTATCTGGCCTACCAGAAGACCGCCATGGAACCGGGCGAATTCGTGCAAGGCCTGCTGGTCCCCCGTCACAAGGCCCAGTGGCAATTTCGCACCTACAAACTGTCCAAGCGTTTTGACCAGGACATTTCCGCTGTCTGCGCTGCCTTTGCGATAGAGCTGGACGGCAAGACCGTCAAACAGGCCCGTATTGCCTTTGGCGGCATGGCCGCGACACCCAAGCGGGCCAGTCAGGCCGAGCAAGTATTGCAAGGCCAGGCGTGGAGCGAGCAAAACGTACAAGCGGCCATGCAGTTGCTGCAACAAGACTATCAGGCCCTGAGCGACATGCGTGCCAGCAGCGAGTATCGCCAGCAGAGTGCCGCCAATTTGCTGTACCGCTTCTTTCTGGAAACCCACCCTGAACACGCTTTGAGTCCCGCCCAGCTAAACGTCTTTCACCGAGCTCAAGCCAGCCTGGAGACTTTGTGATGAAAATTGACTCTATCGACCACCTGAATACTGCAAGCGCCCAGCGGGTGGGCGTGTCCTTCCTGCACGAATCGGCCGAGCTGCATGTCAGCGGCACCGCGGACTACACGGACGATCTGCCCGAGCTGCAAGGTACCGCGCATATTGCTCTGGGGCTGTCCGAACGGGCCCATGCCCGTTTGCTGAACGTGGACCTGGACGCCGTGCGCCGCGCGCCGGGAGTCATTGCGGTTCTGACGGTTGCCGACATCCCGGCCGCCAATAATTGTGGCCCGATTCTGCATGACGATCCCATTTTGGCTGATGGCGTGGTGCATTACTTCGGGCAGCCGGTTTTCGCCGTTATTGCCAAGTCTCATGATCAGGCACGTCGTGCAGCCCGTCTGGGCCAGATCACCTATGAGGATCTGCCAGCCATTCTGACACCTCAGGAAGCCAAAGCGGCTCAGGCCGGCGTGCTTCCCGTCATGAACCTGAAGCAAGGCGATGCCAAAAAGGCTCTGGAAGCTGCACCCCATCGCCTGCAGGGCAGCTTTCAATGCAATGGGCAGGAACAGTTTTATCTGGAAGGCCAGATTTCCTACGCCGTACCCAAGGAATACGGTGCCGTGCATATCTGGTGCTCCACCCAGCACCCATCGGAAATGCAGCAACTGGTTGCCCACTGTCTGGGTATTGGCGCTCACAAGGTCCATGTGGAGTGTCGACGCATGGGCGGCGGTTTCGGTGGCAAGGAGTCCCAGTCTGCGCTATACGCCTGCGTGGCCAGTGTGGCCGCCGTCAAGCTGCAACGTCCCATCAAGCTGCGCCTGGACCGCGACGACGACTTCATGATTACCGGCAAGCGTCACGGATTCTATTACGAGTACGACATTGGTTACGATGAGGACGGTCGCCTGCTGGGTGCACGCCTGGACATGACCGCCAACTCAGGCTTTTCCGCCGACCTGTCCGGCCCGGTAGCCACCCGCGCAATTTGTCACTTTGACAACGCCTATTACTTGTCCGATGTCGAGATGAGCGCACTGTGCGGCCGCACCAATACGCAGTCAAATACCGCTTTTCGCGGTTTTGGCGGCCCGCAGGGTGCCTTGGTAATGGAAGTGGCGCTGGACGCGATCGCCCGCCGTCTGGGCAAAGATCCACTGGATGTGCGCCGCATCAACTTTTACGGCAAGAAAGAGCGCAATGTCACGCCCTACGATCAGACCGTGGTCGACAATGTGATTCACGAGCTGGTGGCAGAGCTGGAAGCAAGCAGTCAGTACCGTGAGCGTCGTAAACAAGTCCGTGCATTCAATGCCAGCAGCCCGATCCTGAAAAAGGGTCTGGCATTGACGCCAGTGAAATTCGGCATTTCCTTTAATGTGCCTGCCTTTAACCAAGCGGGTGCGCTCGTTCACGTCTATCGCGACGGCACCGTACTGGTTAACCACGGTGGCACAGAAATGGGGCAGGGGCTAAACACCAAGGTGGCTCAGGTGGTCGCCCATGAGCTGGGCCTGAATCTGGAGCATATCCGCGTTACGGCAACCGATACGACCAAGGTGGCCAATACCTCGGCCACGGCCGCATCCACGGGTACAGACCTGAACGGTAAAGCCGCCCAAGATGCCGCCCATCAGATTCGCCAGCGTCTGACGACAGTGGCTGCCCAATTGTTCTCGGTAGAAGAATCCAGCGTGAAGTTCGAGCGTGGTCAAGTCCAGATCGGTGAGCAGACCATGCCCTTCTTCCAACTGGTTGAGCACGCCTACCAAGCCCGTGTCCAGCTGTGGTCCGACGGCTTTTACGCCACCCCTGGCCTGCACTGGAACTCCAAGGTCATGAAGGGCAACCCCTTCTACTATTTCTCCTACGGAGCGGCGGTCGCGGAAGTGCTGATCGACACACTGACGGGGGAGTCTCGCCTTTTGCGGGCCGATGTTCTGCACGATGTGGGCCGATCCATCAACCCCGCCCTGGATATCGGGCAGGTTGAAGGTGCTTTTATCCAAGGCATGGGCTGGCTGACGACTGAAGAGCTGGTATGGAATGCCCAAGGCAAGCTCACCACGCATGCCCCGTCGACGTACAAAATCCCGGCCATCAGCGACTGTCCCACCGACTTTCGCGTCAAGCTGTTCGACGGTTGCAATGCCATGGACTCGATTCATCGCTCCAAAGCCGTGGGTGAACCGCCTTTGCTGCTACCATTTTGTGTCTTCAATGCCATTCGCGACGCCGTGGCCAGCGTGGGCAATAACCAAATCGAACCTGAGCTGAACGCACCCGCGACGGCGGAAGCCGTGTTGCGGGCAGTTACGGCGATTCGCGCTGCGAAATGAGTAACTGGCCCTCTCTTGCCCTCGCCCGTCTAAAAGCGGGCGAACGGCTGGTGCTGTGTTCGGTGGCGCTGGCCAAAGGCTCCACGCCGCGCACGACAGGGACCGTCATGCTGTTCAGCCAGACGGAACAATGGCTGACCATTGGTGGCGGGCATCTGGAATGGGTGGCCGCCGAGCAGGCTCGTGTCTTGCTCGGCCAGCCGGGCGGACCGACCTGGAGCATGAGTCGCCTGCCGCTGGGCCCCAGTCTGGGCCAATGCTGTGGCGGTGTCGTTACCTTGTTGTACGAAACCTTGGACACGGCAGATCTGGACTGGCTGGAGGCGCTGGACGGAACCCTACGCGCCGGGCAGGCCGTCAGTCGCCGCTCTCGGTTACGGCCAGATGGCAGCAAGCTGGTGGATATCCAGTGCCCGTCTCTCGTCGACGAGTCCCGACTGGATTACGACGGCTCGCAAGGCGTCTGGCTGGAAGACCTGCCCCCCGCTCCTCTGACCATTTTGCTGTTTGGAGCAGGGCATGTTGGCGAGGCGCTGGTGCAGATCCTGGGCACCCTGCCCTGCCGGGTTCTGTGGATTGACGAACGCCCCGAACTCTTTCCCGCCCAGGTTCCCGACAACGTCAGCCTGGAAGTGACGGATATCCCCGATGCCCTGATCGAACAGGCTCCTGCCAATAGCTATTTTCTGGTGATGACGCATAATCACGGCCTGGATCTGGCGCTGTGCCAAAAGATCTTGCGCCGCCCCGATACCGCCTATGTGGGCTTGATCGGCTCCATGACCAAACGCCGTCAGTTCGAGCGCCGTCTGCAACAACGCGGCATGCCCGAATCCCGGATTCAGGACCTGGTCTGCCCCATCGGCATGCCCGGCATCAACGGCAAGGCCCCGTCGATTATTGCCGTGGCCGTCGCCGCGGAATTGCTGGCCCACGCCTACGCAATGGGCCGGCTCAGTCGCTGAGGCGACCCCGACTTCAAGGACACTATGACTACCTCTTTACACCCTGCCTGCGCCTACCGCGCCCAACTGCTGTACTTTGTAGCGGACCCCGCCACGCTGGAAGACCCTGCCGAGGCAGTACGCTACCATAGCGACGGTCTGTTGCTGGTCAATGAACAAGGCCGGATTCAGGCCTGCGGCGACTGGTCCGAGCTGTCGGACACGTTGCCTGCCGGTACGCAAACGCTTGATCTGAGCGGGAAAATCATCATGCCGGGCATGATCGACACACACCTGCACTTTCCACAAACGGATATCATCGCCTCTCCGGCCAGCGGCCTGCTGCCCTGGCTGGAAACCTACACGTTTCCGACAGAAGGCCGTTTCGGTGACAGCGCACATGCTCGCGAAGTGGCCGGCGTTTTTCTGGATGAGCTGCTGCGCAATGGCACGACGACTGCCCTGGTCTACGGCAGTGTCCACCCCCAGTCGGTGGATGCATTTTTCGAGGAAAGCCACGAGCGCAATCTGCGCATGATTGCGGGCAAAGTGATGATGGACCGCAACTGCCCGGATTATTTGCAAGATACGGCCGAGTCCGGCGCGCGCGATTCGGAAGACCTGATTCAACGCTGGCATGGCAAAGGCCGCCAGCTTTACGCCCTGACCCCCCGTTTTGCGCCCACCTCTAGCCCGGAACAATTAGCAGCCTGTGGCGAGCTGGCCCGTGCTTACCCTGACGTGTTTTTACAAACCCATGTGGCCGAAAATAAAGACGAGATCAAATGGGTGAGTGAGCTCTTTCCCACGAACCGCAGCTACCTGGATGTGTATGACAGCTTTGGCCTGCTACGCCCTCGCGCTATCTACGGTCACAGCATCTGGCTGGATGAACAGGATCGGGCACGCATGCATGATACTGGCAGTGTCGCGGCCCATTGCCCAACCTCGAACCTGTTTCTGGCCTCGGGTCTGTTCGACTTTCAATCCATCCGTCAAAGCAAGGTTCTGCACACACTAGCCACCGATGTCGGCGGCGGCACCTCGTTCTCCATGCTGCGCACCATGAACGAGGCGCACAAAGTAGCGCGTCTGAACAACTACCACCTGACGGCGACGTCTATGTTTTACATGGCCACCGAAGGCGCCGCCCGCGCCCTGGACATGCAAGGGCAAATCGGGACGCTGGCACCCGGCGCCGAGGCCGACTTTATTGTCCTGGACCCCAAGGCCACCGCCTTGATGGCGCGCCGCAGCGCCTTGCTGAACTCGCTGGAAGAACAGCTATTCGTACTGGCCCTGCTGGGCGATGACCGCTGCATTCAAGCCAGCTACAGTGCCGGTCGCCGGGTCCATGAGCGCGATCACTAACACAGACAGGCACGCATGCCCGGGCTCGGTCATCGACCGCTGACCGAACCCGGGAACGCTGCTTCGCTCTCATCGGCCCGCTGGGGCCTGGCGCAATTTCACGCGGATTTTACGCTGCCAACGATACATTGAGCCCGTCAGCAGAGAACCAGTTCCGGTTCCCTCTTATTCTTGGCGAGATTTCTTTATGTCCGGCACCTCTATCCAGGTACAGCGTAACGCTTTGTTTTACCTCTTAACCCAAGTTCTAGGAGTCACTTTCTTATTTCTCTGGCTGGCCAGCCTGACTCAGGACTGGTCACCGCTCAACCCGTTACTGGCCGTCAGCCGTCAGCCTGGCCATATGGCCCATGAAATGAAAGAAGCACAAGGCCTGTTGACCGGCTTGATTGCGGCTGCTGGCCTGTCATTTGCCGCCTGGAAACTGTTGCGTTTGCGTGGACAGGACGCCTTGCCGGGCAAGCGCATCATGCTGTTGGGCACCAGTCTGTTTCTGGCGGTTCCCTTGTTGATGCTACTGCTGCAGCGTACGGCTGATTCCTACGGGCTGCACATCATGTACTTGTGGGTGCCCGAGCTCAAACCCCTGCTGGGTGTGGGGGCGGTCGTTGCGGTGGGAGCCGGCCTGCTGCATTTGTACTTTGCAGGCTGGGCCTTGAACCAGTCCCGCCTGCGCTGGGGCGGTCTGCTGGCGGGACTAGTGTGTGCATTTTTGCTGGGCCTGCTGGAAGCCGACCAGGAGCGTCTTGACCTACCACAGGTATTTGCCTCGCTGGCCATTGTCTGGTTGCTGGGCAGCCTGGCTTTCTATCCCCTGATTGTGAACCCCAAGCGCTGGTCCGCTTCACATAGCCAACGCGCCACCGTCGAACAGGCGTGGGAACACCTGGCCAGCGTTCAGGTGCAGCGCCGTCGCACCTTGGGGGTGTTTGGCGGTCTCATGGTCCTCATTTTGCCGTTTTTTGCGCCCACCTGGCAGGCCGACTCACTGGTGTTCCAGTTCACACGCATGAGCGGGCTGGGCCTGGTCCTGATTGCCGTACTGGGCCGTTGCTGGTGCATGCTGTATCTGGGCGGACACAAAGGTTCCAGCCTGATCAGCCAGGGCCCCTATTCCATCAGTCGCAACCCTTTATACCTGTTTTCACTATGCGCGGTCATGGGTATGGGAGCCCTGTCGGGCAGCCTGCTACTGGGCCCTGTACTGGCCCTGTTCGTCTACGCCGTATTCAATAATGTGATTGACGAAGAGCAGGTCCTGCTGCAAAAGGTGTTTGGTCAGGCCTATCTGGATTACTGTGAGCGCGTCCCTCGTCTGGCCCCACGCCTGAGTCTGTGGAACAGCCCTGCTGAACTGCAAGTCTCTTTAGGCGGCCTGGCACGAACATTGCGTGATGCGCTACCCTATTTCCTGATCTGGCCCGTTTTCGCGCTGGCCCAATGGCTGCAGATCAATGGCTGGGTACCTGTCTTGCTGCGTCTACCCTGAACAGCCTTAGGTGCAGTAAGCTCACCAAGAACCGGCCTTACTCTGTGGAACAAGCTGTCATGCGTGTCCTGATTGTTGAAAACGATACAACGATTGCCGAAAATCTCTATACCTACCTGGAGTTGAAAGGCTTTGTGGTGGATGCCGCCTACGATGGCAATGGCGCCCTCGCACTGCTGGAGGAACAGGATTTCGATGCCCTGGTGCTGGACCTGGGCTTGCCGGGCCTGGACGGTTTTGGGGTGCTTCAGGCCTTGCGCCAATCCCGGCATAGCCCCATCCCCACTCTGGTTCTGACCGCCCGCAGCCAGTTGGAGAGCAAGTTGACCGCCTTTGACCTGGGCGCAGACGATTACCTGATCAAACCCTTCGCGCTAGCCGAGGTCGAGGCACGCTTGCGGGCCTTGTTGCGACGGGGGCCGCCACAGGTCCAACATGGCTCCCTGCGTTGGGGGAGTCTGGAATACAACCTGGATTCCGCATTGGTCAGCGTGAACGGGCAAGAACTACACCTGAACTTCAAGGCCCGCCAGCTGCTGGAGGCCTTGTTGCGTGATCCGCAGGCCATTTTGACGCGTCGCGCACTGGAAAAAACACTCTGGCCACAGGGTGCCCCTTCGCCTGAAGCATTGCGCAGCCAAATCCATCTTCTGCGACGGGCCCTGTCGGAAGCCGGTGCAGGCACCATCGAAACCTTGCCGGGCATGGGCTGGCGTTTGCAACAGGAGAGTTAAACCATGGCCCAAGCACTGCGCCGTAGCCGTTTCATGAGCACCCTGACTCAGCGCGTATCGTGGGCCCTGACCCTGATTGCTGCTCTGCTCGTCGTCATTATGGGAGGCTTGGCTTATATCGCGTTTGCCCGCATGGAAGACGGGATGGTCAACGCCATGTTGGTCTCTTACGCGCGCAACCCCTCTTTGCTGCCCGACAGTGGCTATGGCCGCAGCGAGGCACTGGGAGCCGAACTGGATACCTACTGGTTTGTACCCGAGCAGCCCAAGGACAATCTGCCCCAGTTCGCTCGCGTGCCCGAACCGGGGCTCTACGAATTTCATATAGGCAGCGACACCTGGCACGTACTGCGGCAGGACAAGGAGCAAGGCCAGCTTTATCTGGTGTACCGGGCCACCCCGCACGAGGACCGGGTACGGGAGTTCGGCCTGATTCTTTCCCTGATCGGCTCCGCCACGATCCTGTTGGTTTTCCTGCTTGGTCGCCGTGTTGCCCGCCATGCAGTCGCGCCCATGCTGACACTGTCCCGTCATCTGGAAAACTGGGCGCCGGGCCGCTCTGGCCTGCCAGAGCATCAGGATGACGAAGCGGGCCGCCTGATCCGGGCCTTTAACCGTATGCAGGAGCACGTTGAGGAACTGCTTAACCACGAACGAGAGTTTGCCGCCAATCTAGGCCATGAACTGCGGACCGGACTGACCGGCATACGCAGTGATTGCGAGCTCTTGCTGCTGCAACTGCCTGAGGGGCCATCACAGCAACGGTTGAAACGCATGATGGTTCAGGCCGATGCCATTAGCGCCAGTCTGGACGCGGCGGAAAGTCTGGCCTATACGGCCGAACGCCATGTACGCGAGGTCGATATCCGCGAGCTGGCCCAACAAACCTGGCAAGCCGTCGCCTTGCTGGATGCCAACAGCAGCAATGTGCGATGGAGCAACCAGTTGCCCGACACTCTGCTCTACACCCTGGACCCCTACGCCTTGTCCATGTTGTTGCGCATCCTGATGCGCAATGCCATCGATCACGCCGCGCCCTGTAAGCTGCAACTACGCTGGATTTCGCCCAGCGTACTGGCCTTGCAGGATGACGGCCCCGGGATTGCCGAGCAAGATCGGATTCTTATTTTCGAGCGCCATTTCAGCCAAGGTAAACAGTTGCCGACAGGCACCCGAGAAGAAGGCCACCGAGGAATAGGCCTGGCCTTGGCCCGCCAACTGGCGCTGGCACAGGGCTGGAGCTTAAGCGGGCAAAGCGGACCTGATGGCAAAGGCTGTGTCTTCAAGCTGGACCTGGACCCGGCCTGATCTCCCGAAACAGCCAGACTCTTCCTGCTCTCTGTTGCCCCCATGGCAAGGAGCAATAAAACCATTTAGTCCGTCAAAAAAGAGGCCCTCCCCGCCCCGATCGAAGGCCGCGTCCAAGCCTTGAAAACGCACCTCGTCAGGCTGGGCGGAGCACTAGGAGCACTAGGAGCACTAGGAGCACTAGGAGCACTAGGAGCACTAGGAGCACTAGGAGCACTAGGAGCACTAGGAGCACTAGGAGCACTAGGAGCACTAGGAGCACTAGGAGCACTAGGAGCACAAAAAAACCCGGTCTTCGCAGACCGGGTTTTTTTTAAGCTCTATACAGACTTGCTCACAACTTACTGGCTTTCCAGGAAGCTCTTCAGTTTGTCTGCACGACTAGGATGACGCAGCTTGCGCAAGGCCTTGGCCTCTATTTGACGAATACGCTCGCGCGTAACGTCAAACTGCTTGCCCACCTCTTCCAGCGTCTGGTCGGTGCTCATCTCAATACCGAAACGCATGCGCAGCACCTTGGCTTCGCGGGGCGTCAAGGAATCCAGGACATCTTTGACCACATCGCGCATCGAACCGTGCAAGGCGGAATCCGACGGCGAAACGGTGTTGTTGTCCTCAATGAAGTCGCCCAAATGAGAATCGTCGTCGTCACCGATCGGCGTTTCCATGGAGATAGGCTCTTTGGCGATCTTCAAGATCTTGCGAACCTTGTCTTCAGGCATGTCCATCTTCTGGGCCAAGGTTGCCGGATCAGGCTCAACGCCGGTTTCCTGCAGGATCTGACGATTGATACGGTTCATCTTGTTGATCGTCTCGATCATGTGAACCGGAATACGAATCGTACGGGCCTGGTCGGCAATCGAACGCGTAATGGCCTGACGAATCCACCACGTTGCATACGTGGAGAATTTGTAGCCACGACGGTACTCGAACTTGTCCACTGCCTTCATCAAACCGATATTGCCTTCCTGAATCAGATCCAGGAACTGCAGGCCACGGTTGGTGTACTTCTTGGCAATGGAGATCACCAGACGCAGGTTGGCCTCGGTCATTTCGCGCTTGGCTTTGCGTGCCTTGGCTTCGCCCGTGGTCATGCGCTTGTTGACCTCTTTCAGATCCTTCAGCGGCAACACAACACTGGTTTGCAGGTCGATCAGCTTTTGCTGGATTTCCTGAATCGCAGGGATGTGACGTTCCAGAATGGCGCTGTAGGGATGGCCGGCAGCCACTTCCTGCACCACCCAGTCCAGATTGGTTTCGTTGCCGGGGAACGCCTTGATGAAGTGGGCGCGTGGCATGTCCGCCCGATCCACACAGATGGTCAGGATTTCACGCTCATGCTGACGCACGATCGCAACCTGTTCACGCATGGTATCGGCCAGCTTCTCCACCATTTTGGCAGTAAAGCGAATGCCCATGAATTCGTTCAGAATGGTTTCCTGAGCCTGCACATAGCCCGGGCTCTTGTAGCCTTCGGTCTCAAAAGAGACGCGCATCTTGTCAAACCACTCGCCGATGATGTCGAACTTCTTGAGCGACTTGTTGCGCAGATATTCAATCTGCTTGCTGCTCATGCCGCCGGCTGGACCTTCGTCCTCGTCGTCGGCAGTGACACCGGAGCCGGCGTACTCTTCGCCATCATCATCCACCAGACCGTCAACCACTTCGTCGATCTGCATGACGCCTTCACGTACACGCTGAACGTAGGCCAGAATTTCGTTAACGGTGGTAGGACAAGCGGCAATAGCCATCACCATGTGCTTCAGGCCGTCTTCGATACGCTTGGCGATTTCAATCTCGCCCTCGCGCGTCAGCAGCTCCACCGACCCCATCTCGCGCATGTACATGCGCACCGGGTCTGTGGTGCGACCGAAGTCGGAATCCACGGTGGTTAGTGCAGCTTCGGCTTCGTCCTCGACATCATCGTCGCTGGATGCCATGGGCGCGTTATCGCTCATGAGCAAGGTATCCGCGTCGGGAGCCTGGTCGTAAACCGAAATACCCATGTCACTGAAGGTGCCGATAATGCCGTCAATGGCTTCGACATCCACCAGATCGTCGGGCAGGTGGTCATTGATCTCGCTGTAAGTCAGGTAACCCCGGTCCTTGCCCAGCTTGATCAGTGCCTTGAGGCGATTGCGACGCGCTTCCTGTTCTTCCGGGCTCAACTGGCCGCGCACACCGAACACGTCTTTTTCGGCCTTGGCGCGCTTGGCTCCACGCTTGGCAACCGGTTTGAGATCAGGAATGACCTCTTCTTCGCCCATTTCGTCGTCATCGACAAAATCGATGCCGTCGTTATTTGCGTTTTTTGCAGGACGTCCACGGCGACCGCCGGTAGCGGCCTTGACCGCTGTTTTCTTGGCAACCGCTTTTTTGGCTACCGTCTTTTTAGCAGCCGCCTTTTTAGCTGCCTTTTTGGCAGGCGCTGCGCCTGGCTCTCCACTTTCGTGAAGCTCATCGAGCTCTACCGAGCTTGATGCCCCTGATTTTGCTGTCGCGGCCAAAGTTTTCTTAGCAGACCGAGAGACCGTCGTCGAGGTTTTACCAGTCGTTTGAGTCATATTTTCTTCCATAGACGCCATTTACCCCTGTGGCACTAAATATGTAGCCACCGAGTCGTACAGGCAAGAGCCTGATAATGAGCGTGTTCACAACCGGCTTGCTCCTGGACGTGCTGCGCTAGCGAACCCTAAATAAATGTAATCCCTGGCTCCGGGCTCAAGGCATAAGGTGGTTCACAATCCGCTACCCGCCACATTTGCTCGCGTACCAGTTTTAACCCCCTGGCCGGCCACAAACACAACACATAACCCAATATTTTACTTCACTTGCCGAGTATAAGCAGCATTCAACAAAGCAATACGGCGTGTCAATTCTTGATAACGCTGACGCTGTTCAGGCTCTTTCAGGCCTGTGGCCACCAAAGCCGATTGCTCTGCCTTGATCGCATCGAGTTCAATGCGATAGAGCGCATCACGCCATTCGCCTTGCGGGTCGGGCAATTCCTCTTCGCCCAACAGCTCGGTGGCCAGCGCTTCCAGCACGGGTGCCAGATCAGACTCGGGGTCCACCGCCTCCAGCAACGCACCTGCATGACGCGCCGAGCTGATATTGCTTAACGCAATCAACTCCTGCACAAGACGCAAATGGGGGCTTTGAGCCAAAATTTCAAGCTGTTGATCACCCAGTTCACCCACCAGAGTAGGATGTCCGATCAGCAAGCGCAGCAATCGCTTGGCCATCGGAGTCACCGCACGGCTACCGCCCAGCGGAGCGCGATCCGGGCGTGGGCGAGCATTTCTGTCCTTGCCTCGCGCTGGAGCAGGACGCTGCTGATAATCCGGCTGGGGTTGCCAGTCGGCATCATCGTGCCAGCCATCCATGGGCAGGCTATCAGCAAACGAACCGTCAAAACCATCCTCAAACGGTTCCATCCCGTCCGGTGCGGACTGCGCAGGTACAGGCGGCCGGGCCACCAGACCGTCCTGGGCTGCCGGTGCATCAAGCGCCGGTCGGCGCACCGGCTCTACCGTACTGAGACGCTGCGCCAGCTCGTCCGGGGTCAGCATCACCATGCGGGCGAACTCATGCTGAATCTGCACCTTCAAGGTGCTGTCAGCCAGCTCCAGCAACAAAGGCAAGGCTTCGTGGACGCAAGCAGCGCGGCCTTCTGCCTCGTCCATGCGATGATGGGCCGCCAGCTCATCCAGGAAAAAGCGCGATAAAGCGGCGGCTTGCTGGGCTTGTTCGCGAAACGCCTCCGCGCCAAATTCACGAACAAAGGAATCGGGGTCGTGATTATCCGCCAGAAACATGAATCGGATCGAGACATCATCACGAACCAGAGGCAGACAGGTAGTTAAGGCACGCCAGGCGGCCTTGCGTCCCGCACGGTCGCCGTCAAAACAAAACACCAGTCTGTCACTGGCGCGCATCAGCTTGGTGATGTGATGTTCCGTGGTTGCCGTACCCAAGGTCGCGACGGCATTGTGCAGGCCGTGCTGCGACAAGGCAACCACGTCCATATACCCTTCCACAATCAGAACAAAGCCTTCTTTGCGTATGCCCTGGCGCCCTTCCCACAGGCCATACAATTCGTGGCCTTTGGAGAACAGCGTGGTTTCCGGAGAATTAAGGTATTTAGGTTCGCCTTTTTCAATCAGACGGCCACCAAAGCCAATGATATGGCCCTTGGTGCTGCGAATCGGAAACATGATGCGCGAACGAAAGCGGTCATAGCGACGACCATCCTCGGACTCGATCACCAGACCGGACTCAACCAGTTGCTTGTCTTCGTACTGTGGAAACACAGCCGACAGCCCACGTCGCTCGGTACCGGTCCAGCCCAGGCCGAAACGGGCAGCCGTCTCCCCATCCAGGCCACGACGCTTCAGATAATCGATGGCAATGGGTGACTGTTTCAGTTGACGGAGGTAATGCCCCTGTGCCGTTTCAAGAATATGATGCTGGCGCGATAGTTCGTCTTTTCGACGGGCATCGGCCGCTCGTTGGCGCGGGGTACGATCTGCTTCGGGCACGGTCATCCCGACGGAGGCAGCCAAACTGCGTACCGCTTCAGGGAATGAAGCCCCTGTGTGTTCCATCAGGAACGAGATTGCCGATCCGTGAGCGCCGCAACCAAAGCAATGATAAAACTGCTTGGTCGGACTGACTGTAAATGAAGGGGATTTTTCGTTGTGAAAAGGGCATAGGCCAAGCAAGTTGGCCCCGCCTTTACGCAACTGCACGTACCGCCCGACGACATCTACGACATCGACACGGGCGAGCAGTTCCTGAACAAAAGATTCAGGGATCAATACAAGCGTGGGGGCAGTTGCTGGCTGCGGATGCGTTTGTAATGACGCTTCACGGCGGCAGCGTGCTTGCGCTTGCGCTCGGCCGTTGGCTTTTCGTAGAATTCGCGCGAACGCAGTTCGGTCAACAGACCGGTTTTTTCAATAGTGCGTTTGAAGCGGCGCAGAGCAACTTCAAAGGGTTCGTTTTCTTTCAGGCGAACAATGGACATGTAATCCCTGACCTTTGTAAAAAGAGTTAGCGTAACAGATAGCCCATTATGGTAGCACGATTGCAGGCATACACCAAGCAAGGCGCAAATGGGCTATCCACCAAGTATCTGAATGCCGGCGATCAAGCCTGGCCAGTACCCTTGCGAATCCAGGCGTCCAGCTGATGAGGGCGAATGCTATCGTAGTCCTCAAAAGGCTGATGAATCCAGGGATTTGTGGGCAACTTGGACACGTAATAGTCCGGGTCGACCTGGGCGTGGCCTTTCCACCACAAAACGGCGGTTTTCAACTCGGTGATCGCCGGAAATTGTGCACGCAAGTGATCGCGCACACGCATAAAAGTCTTGCCTGTATCGACCATATCATCGACCAGCAGCACATTGCCATCCAAGGTGCCACGAGTAATGGTGATGTATTGCGCAATATCCAGTTCGCCCTGCTCAGTGCCCGCCGCTTCACGATAGCTGCTGGTTGCCAGGATACCCAAAGGTACATCATAGATACGCGAAATAACGTCCCCCACCCTCATACCACCGCGGGCCAGGCAGACAATTTTGTCGAATTTCCAACCTGATTCGTGAATGATCAGGGCCAATTGCTCAATCAGACGATTGTATTGTTCCCAGGAGACCCATTCATCAGTATCGCTATTTGGGGGCAGACTCATATGTATTCCAGATTAAATGCACTTACTGCGCGTTGATACCTGCAAAACAAGAGTCTGGTAGGCCGCGCAGCGTCCAGAACGACAAAGCGGCCTTTTAGGCCGCTTTGTACGCACCGTACAACGGTGCAAGGCATTATAACGCGATAAATTGCTTATTTGGTAAACGGATCGCGCAATACGATGGTTTCGTTGCGATCTGGCCCCGTGGAAACCATATCGATCGGCACATCGCACAGCTCGGCAATGCGTTCCAGATAGCGACGTGCATTGATAGGCAGCTTGTCGTAATCGGTCACGCCTACGGTGGACTCGGTCCAGCCGGGCATTTCTTCCAGAACCGGCTCGGCTTCGGCCACTGCATGTGCGCCGTAGGGCAAGACGTCCAGGAACTCACCTTTGTAGCGGTAACCCACACCAATCTTGATCTGCTCCACGCCGTCCAGCACGTCCAGTTTGGTGATGCACAGACCGGAAATACCGTTGATCATTACCGAGCGTTTCATGGCGGCGGCATCAAACCAGCCGCAACGACGTGGACGACCGGTAACCGAACCAAACTCCTTGCCAACCGTTGCCAGACGCATGCCAGTGTCATCCAGCAATTCCGTCGGGAATGGGCCCGAACCCACGCGCGTGGTGTAGGACTTGGCAATACCCAGCACATAGCTCAGCTCCTGGGGGCCGACGCCCGAACCGGCAGAGGCCGCACCGGACAGGCAGTTGCTGCTGGTAACGAAGGGGTAAGTACCGTGGTCAATATCCAACAGTGCGCCTTGAGCGCCTTCAAACAACAGCTTCTGCCCGGCCTTCTTGGCCTGATACAGATTGTTGGAGACGTCCGCCACCATCGGAGCGAGCTGCTCGGCATGCTTCATGGCCTGATCACGCACCAGCTCAGCCGATACCGCTTCCGCGCCCAGATACTGAGTCAGCACAAAGTTGTGGTAATCCAGCGCTTCGGACAGTTTTTCGTCAAAAATCTCAGGATCATACAAATCCTGCACACGCAGAGCGCGACGGGCCACCTTGTCTTCATAGGCTGGGCCAATACCACGACCGGTTGTACCGATCTTGCCGTCACCCTTACGCTTTTCGCGCGCCTGATCCACAGCAATGTGATAGGGCAAAATCAGCGGGCAGGCAGGCGAGATCTGCAGGCGCGAACGCACATCCAGACCGGCTGCTTCCAGCTCGGCGATCTCGGTCAACAGGGCTTCGGGCGAGAGCACCACGCCATTGCCAATGTAGCAAGTGACGTGCCCGTGCATGATGCCCGAAGGAATCAAGCGCAAAATCGTCTTTTTGCCATTAATCCACAATGTATGGCCAGCGTTATGCCCACCCTGGAAACGAACCACGCCATGCGCGGACTCGGCCAGCCAGTCGACGATCTTGCCTTTGCCTTCGTCACCCCACTGGGTGCCAATCACCACAAGGTTTTTGCTCATGTCTAGTATCAGAATAAAGGAGGCCGGCACGGTGCCGGACCGATAACAATCACCAACGCCACAAGCCGTCTGGCTTACAGCGCCCTAACCTGCCACTGACCGTCCGACGAGAACAACTCGCGGTCGATCACGAACTCATCCAGACTCAGTTGCTGACCGGGCAGCATCTGAATCACAATTTCACCGCGTTGACGCAACTGCTTTACCGCCGCAATCAGGGCGGCATCGCTCCCCCAGGGAGCGCGTACGGCACGGGCCGCCTGGGCCGGCGCCAGCCCGGCCGAGAGTTTGCGTAAATCCAGGCTGAAGCCGGTTGCGGGACGGGCACGACCATACATGCGCCCAATACCGTCAAAGCGTCCGCCCTTAACCAAAGCGTCATGCCAACCTTCGGCATAGACCGAGAAAATCAAACCCGAATGGTAGGCATACCCACTGCCAATATCGGCCAGGTCCACCGTAATCTCGTGGTCGGGCAAAGCATCAATAAAGCTGCGCAGGCTGCCCAAGGCTTCCCGCACCTCGGGCTCATCGGGCAAGACACTGCGAGCGCGCTCCAGCACGGTGCCATCGCCATACAAGGAGGTCAAGGCCAGCAGATAGCGGGTCGTTTCAGGCAGACAGCCCGAATCCCGACCCAGGGCCCGCAAGCCAGAAACATCTTTGGCATTGAGCAGTTCACACACTTCCGCCACGCGGCTTTTCAAAATAGGATCGCGCTCGATCAGAAAGCGCCCCAGATCGGGGTAATTCAAGTCCAGGCGAGGATGATGAACCCCTGCCCGGCCCACACTTTCCAAGGCCAACTGCACCACTTCCAGGTCAGACTCAATACCGGCATGGCCAAAAATTTCCGCGCCAATCTGCAGCAACTCACGATCCGACAGCAAGCCCGCCGGACGCGCATGCAAGACCGAGCCGCAGTAGCAAAGCCGGGTCACGCCCTCGCGGTTGAGCAGGTGGGCATCGATGCGGGCCACCTGAGGCGTCATGTCGGCACGCACCCCCATGGTACGACCCGAGATTTGGTCGACGACTTTGCTGGTACGCAGATTCAGATCTGTGCCAGATACCGCTTGCAGGGATTCCAGATACTCCACCAAGGGCGGAGCGACCAGTTCGAACCCGTAAGTACGATACAAGTCTAGCAAATCGCGGCGCAGTTCCTCGATGCGACGCGCCTCTGCAGGCAAGATATCAGCCAGGCTCTCTGGCAACAACCAATTGGACATACTCGTGCCTCGGACTACTTATAAACGAAAGTTCCAGCCAAACAAAAAGCGACTTGGGGCCTGTAAGCCGCCTAAGTCGCATGCGAAGTGGTGTTAGTAACTTACACGCTAGTATAAACGATCAGGGCCGCGGGTGGAACACCCCGCGGCCCTGAGTTCTATAGCGCTGATCAGTTCGCAGGTGCTGCGGCTGACCCTTGCTTGCCCCAATACTTGAAGAAATCAGAATCGGGACTGATGACCAATGTATCGCTTTGCTGGCTGAAGGCACTGCGATAGGCTTCCAGACTGCGATAGAAGCGGTAGAACTCGGGGTTCTTGCCATACGTCTCGGAGTAAATGGCAGCTGCTTCACCATCACCTTGACCACGGACGGCCTGGGCCTTGGCGTAGGCATCGGCCAGCAGCTCTTCACGCTGACGGTCTGCCTCGGCACGAATACGCTCACCTTCCGCAGCACCGGTCGCACGCAGACGATTGGCTTCCTGGGTCCGTTCCGCTTCCATACGGCGGTACACAGATTCCGAAATCTCGGGAGCGAAATCAATACGACGCAAACGCACGTCCACCACTTCCACGCCCAAAGGACGTGCGCGGGCCTCAACAGACGTCAACACTTCGCGCATGATGGCATCACGCTCGGTGGAGACCACCTCTTTCACGGTACGCACGTTCACCGCAGCGTTCAGCGCATCACGAATCTGCGCCTGCAAGCGCTCGACCGCACCACGATCGGTTGCGCCAAAGGTCACGTAAAACAGACGCGGATCGGAAATACGCCATTTAACGTAAGAGTCGATCAGCAGGTTCTTCTTTTCAGAAGTCTGAATACGCTCGGGGTCCTTGGTTTCAATGGTCTGCAGACGCTTGTCCAGGAACACCACGTTTTCAAACGGCGGTGGCAACTTGAAATACAGGCCGGGGCTTGTAATGGTGGTGCGCACTTCACCCAAGGCAAAAACCAGGGCCGCATCGCGCTCACGCACGATAAAGACCGAAGACAGCAGCAGACCGACAATTACCGCCAGGGCCACCAGAGCAGGAAATAAACGTTGCATCAAGCTCTCCTAGCGTGCGTATGGGGAATAAGGACTGACCAAAGAGCCCAGCGAGGTATCCAGACTGGCTGGATTGGCGGGTGCTGGCGCCTTGGAAGCCGCGGCCGGGGCGGCCGGGCGGGAGGTCTGTCCTTGCGAAGCAGCCGACGCAACGGGAGCGGAAGGCTCCATATCAGTACGACTGCCCACCTGACGCACAATCTTGTCCAAAGGCAGATAGATCATGTTGTTATCGCTACGGGTATCAACCAATACCTTGCTGGTACGCTCCAGAATTTCCTGGATCGTGGACAGGTACAGACGATCGCGGGTCACACCCGGCGCCTTCACGTATTCAGCCTCAACACTGCCGAAACGAGCAGTATCACCCTTGGCATCGCCGATCACCCGAGCCTTGTAGCCCTCGGATTCCTGCATCATGCGTGCCACTTGACCAGCCGCTTCCGGCAGGACCTTGTTGGCATAAGCCTGACCTTCATTGATCTGACGCTCGCGGTCCTGACCAGCCTTGACGGCATCGTCAAAAGCGGCCTGAACCTGCTCGGGCGGCTGTACGTTCTGAATGGCAACCGTGCTGATCTGAATGCCGGTGCGGTAGCGATCCAGAATGGACTGGGCCAACTGCTGCACATCCGAGGCAATCTGCGTACGGCCGGAATACAGCACCGAGTCCATGGGCTGCTTGCCCACGACTTCACGCATGGCGGTTTCTGCCGCCTGACGCACCGACTCATCCGGGTTGTTGGTATTGAACAGATAATCGGGCGCGCCGTTGGGCAGCAGTCGATACTGAACCACGTACTGCATGTCGACGATGTTCTCGTCGGTCGTGAGCATCAGTGACTCGGGCAGGACTTTATTGCGGGAGCTGCCACGGTAGCCCACCTCAAAGGTGCGCAACTGGGAAATATTAACGATCTGGTAATCTTCGATCGGCGCGGGCCAGCGCCACTGCAAACCGGGATTCAAGGTTTTCGTATACGCGCCAAAACGCGTCACTACGGCCACCTGCCCTTCCTGCACGATGGTAAAGCCACTGGCCAACCACAAGCCAACTGCCACCACACCGCCGATGACGAACAGCTTGGGGGAACCCTTGGGAAGGGACGGGCCAGTGCCACTACCGGGCGGCGTGCCGCCGGGAGGGGAGCGACGTCCCTTTTTGCCAAATAAAGATCCCAGGCGACTGTTGAAGTCACGCCACACCTCGTCGAGGTCAGGCGGGCCATCTTGTTTCTCGGGGCGGCGAGGTGGCTCGGAACCGTTTTTGCCACTGTCTCGTCCCCAACCGGGATCATTGAGATTGAATATTTTATTGTTCAGACGCATTGTTTTCCGCGAAATGACCTGATTCGACGATTGCCGTACGCAACCCATCCAATCCGATGCGCTCTAAAGCGCTAACAAAGACTCGGGCAATAGTACCATGTTCGTCCCGCTCTACCCGTGGCTCGTAGCCGGCCTGGTCAATTTTGTTGTAGACCAGAATGCGCGGTATTTCATGGGCCCCGATGTCTTCCAGAACCTTATGAACTTCAGCGATTTGTTCATCGCGTTGCGGGTTGGCCGCATCAACCACATGCAGCAGCAAATCCGCGTGGACAGTCTCTTCCAGCGTGGCCCGGAAGGCCGCAATCAAGGTCGGTGGCAGATCACGGATGAAACCTACCGTATCCGAAATCACAACCTGCCCGGCCCCTTCAATCCAGATACGACGTGTGGTGGTATCGAGGGTGGCAAACAATTGATCCGCCGCGTACGCATCCGCCCGGGTCAAGGCATTGAACAGTGTGGATTTGCCTGTATTGGTATAGCCCACCAGCGACACTGACAAGGTGCCGCTACGGGTGCGGGCACGACGCTGCGTGCTGCGTTGACGCTGCACCTTGGCCAGACGCTCGCGCAAGGTACGAACCTTGTCGCCAATCATGCGACGGTCCATTTCCAGCTGCGATTCGCCCGGACCCCGCATCCCGATCCCGCCTTTCTGACGCTCCAGGTGAGTCCACATGCGCGTCAGCCGAGAAGTCAGATGCTGCAACTGGGCCAGCTCGACCTGCAATTTCCCTTCGTGACTTTGCGCCCGCAAGGCAAAAATATCCAGAATCAGGGCGACCCGGTCGACCACGCGCAACTCCAGCTTGCGCTCCAGGTTGCGCTGCTGGGCCGGACTGAGGGCATGATCGAACAAGACGACTTCGGCTCCCGTGGCCTTGGCCAGCGCGACGGCCTCTTCCAGCTTGCCGGTTCCGATGTAATAGGCCGGATCCGGACGGGAACGACGTACCACCAGCAGCTCAGCGATCTGGGCACCGGCACCTTCTGCCAACATCAAAAACTCTTCAGCATGGGCTTTGTAATCCAGCTCGCCCATGTCCACACTAATGACCAGTGCCTTCAACGCTTGCTCCAGAAACAAAGACCCGCCCGCGGGCTCCGCGAGACGGGTCTTTCAGAGTACAACGAACTGGGTGAGGACTTATTCAGCCTGCTCATCCGCAGCCAAAGTGACGGGGCGTGCAGGAACGACGGTAGAGATCGCGTGCTTATACACCATTTGAGTGACTGTATTGCGCAGCAGTACGACATACTGATCGAAGGACTCGATCTGACCTTGCAGCTTGATGCCGTTGACCAGGTAGATCGACACAGGGATATGCTCCTTGCGCAGCGCGTTCAAAAACGGGTCTTGTAGAATTTGCCCTTTATTGCTCATTGGTGAGGCTCCGGTTATGTTGTTTTTCCAGAAATGGAAGCGAATCCCACTACTTTACCGGGTTTTCCCTGAATCCGCACGTTCCAGACTGGAGTTTTTTATCTATAGGTGTATATCAGACGCTCTGCCCGAGAATCTGCCGCAAACTGTTGCACAGTCGGGCACATTGTTCGGGCGATCCTACCGTAATACGTAAATACTGCTCAATGCGTGGCTGACGGAAATAGCGAACCAGAATTCCATGCTCACGCAAGGCCTGCTGAATACCAGCAGCTGAATGCTTAGGGTGCGTAGCCATCAAAAAGTTCGCTTTGGAGGGCAAAACCTCAAAACCGAGCTGCTGCAGGTCGGCGCGCAACTGTTCACGGGCATCAATGACTGCCTGACACTGGCGTTGAAAATACGCCGTATCCTTCAGGGAAGCCACGGCACCCACTTGAGCGATGGTGTCCATGGGGTAGGAGTTGAAACTGTCTTTCACACGCTCCAGGGCTTGAATGATGTCCGCGCTGGCCAAGGCGTAACCCACGCGCAGACCGGCCAGCGCCCGCGACTTGGACATAGTCTGGATGACCACCAGATTGTCGTATTTTTCCAGCAGACCAACCGAGGACGTACCGCCAAAGTCCACATAAGCCTCATCCACCACTACCGTCGTGTCAGGGTTAGCGGAAAGAATCGCTTCAATGTCTTCCAGCGACAAAGGAATCCCGGTCGGCGCATTCGGGTTGGCAAAAATAATGCCAGCGGGCGGCAGGCTGCGCTTGCGCACATAATCCTGCACATTCAGCGTGAAATCCTCGCGCAGCGGCACGATGTCAGCCGGCACGCCAAAGTACGAACAATACGTGGTGTAAAAGCTGTAGGTGATGTCCGGCAACAGGACCGGACGCACGCCGCGCAGGAACAAGGCGCTAAACACATGGGCCAGCACTTCGTCCGAGCCGTTGCCAAGGAAAACGTTATTGGCGTTGACGCCGTGATTGTGAGCCACCGCGTCACGCAGTTCCTGGGCGCTGTAGGACGGGTAAAGACGCAAATTATCGGTCGCCGCCTGACGAATCGCTTCCAGCGCTTTGGGCGACGGACCGTAAGGATGCTCGTTTGTGTTCAGCTTCAAGAGGTTATCCAGCTTGACCTGCTCACCCGGAACATAGGGAGAAAGTCCAGCGACATGATCACTCCACAAACGGCTCATTACGCATCCTTCAAATAAGGGTTCTTAGATGATTTGAATTCGATTCGCAAAGGGGTGCCTTCCAGCTTGAAGGCCTCGCGAAAACGGCTTTCCAGATAGCGGCGATAACTGTCCGAAATTGCGTCCAGGGCGTTGCCGTGAATCACCACGATCGGAGGGTTCATGCCCCCTTGGTGAGCATACCGCAACTTGGGACGGAAAATGCCTTTACGCGGCGGCTGTTGCTGTTCCACCGCTTCTTGCATCACACGGGTGAGCTTGGGTGTAGACAATTTCGAGAAAGCGGCGGCATGGGCCTCATTAACCGATTTGAGCAAGGGATTGATGCCCTGCCCTTTCAACGCCGACAAGGTGTGCATCTTGGCAAAGTTCAAAAAGCGCAGCTTGCGATCGAACTCGCGCTTGATCCACTCGCGCTGATACTCGTCCAGCCCGTCCCACTTGTTGATGCCCACCACCAGCGCACGCCCGGTTTCCACAACGAAGCCGGCAATACTGGCGTCCTGGTCGGAAATTTCCGTATGTGCGTCAATCATCAGCAAGACTACGTTGCAGGCCTCAATTGCCTGCAAGGTCTTGATCACTGAAAACTTTTCCACCGCCTCGAACACCTTGCCGCGCTTGCGCAGTCCGGCCGTGTCGATCAGGGTGTACTCCACCCCGTTGCGTTCGAACTCGATTTCGATGGCATCGCGAGTCGTTCCGGGCTGGTCAAAGGCAATCACACGCTCTTCACCGACCAGGGTATTGATCAGGGTGGATTTGCCCACATTGGGTCGGCCCACAATCGCCAGTTTGATACGGTGCTGGAATTGCTCGTCGTCCTGCCCATCCTGATCAGGCTCAGGACTGGGTACCTGCTCCAGGGCCAGATTGATCAGCTCTTCCACCCCGTCGCCGTGAGAGGCCGAAATCAGGTAAGGCTGGCCCAGGCCCAGCTCGTGAAACTCGACACCGCCAGCCTCATAGCGCATGCCCTCGGCCTTATTGACAGCCAGCAGCACTTTCTGACCCAGCTTGCGCAGTAACTGCGCAATTTCCAGGTCCAGCGCATTGACGCCCTCGCGGGCATCGACCAGGAAGACAACGACGTCGGCTTCGGCAATGGCTTGCTGGGTCTGGCGAGCCATCTCCAGCAGCATGCCGGTTTTAGCCACCGGCTCGAAACCGCCCGTATCGACCACGATATAGGGACGGCTGCCAACCCGGCCTTCGCCGTAATGACGGTCGCGAGTCAGGCCAGGGAAGTTGGCCACCAGCGCCGCGCGCGAACGCGTCAGGCGATTGAACAAAGTGGACTTGCCAACGTTGGCTCGACCGACCAAAGCCACAACGGGCTTAAAAGAAACGCTTTTCAATTGATTCCAACCAAGACCAAATTACCATTGCCCGTCTGGACCAGAACCCCACGCGGGGTTCCGACCAAAGGCGACACAATGGCACCACCGCCGACACTGACCCGGCCCAGCAAGGTGCCGTCCAGTCGCGATAGAAAGTGAACATAGCCTTCCTTGTCACCGGCGGCAAGCGCCTGGGGCAAGACGGCCAAAGGAGCCAGACCACGGTTTCGCAATGCCTTTTGCGTCCAGATGGTTTGCCCGTCTGTCAGGGCAAACGCGTCAATCTGATCGCGGCTATTGGCGGCATACAACATCTGATTGTCCGCTGCGATACCGGTACCGGCCGAAAATTCCCTGTCCCACACCAGGCGACCGCCCTGGGACACGTCAAAGCACGCCACCCGACCCTGATAGGTTGCGCCACACAACAAAGGATCGACCACTTGCGGAGCGCCCACAACGTCGTTAATGCGTTCCAGGTCGGTGGCGCCGCGGGACACGGAAATGCTGCCCTCCCAGACCAGACGACCTTGAGCCGCGTCAATCGCCATCAAGCGACCATTGGGCATGCCGGCCAACAACAGGCCATCAATAATGCGCATTTGCATGCTGGTCTTCAACGACAGTGCCGGCCCTGGACGCTGCAGACTCCAGCGCAGATCGCCTGTGCTGGCATCAAAGGCTTGCAAACGATAATCGCTGGTACGCACCACCACCACGCCGGCCCCGACGGCAGGCGGCACATTCACAGCACTGCTGCTACGGCTGCGCCACAATTCCTTGCCCGAGTCGTCAAATGCAATGACATTACCGTCTACCGAGGCAACTGCCGTCACCACTCCATCCGAGCCAGCACCGGCGGTCAACTTCTTGCCCGCATTGGTCGACCATTGCACACGCCCCGTGTCCAGATCCACTTTACTGACCTGACCGGAGACGGTCGCCGCGTAAACCGAGGAGCCGGCCACCTGTGGCGCAAAGCCCGAATCCGCACCGCTGCCAATCGAGGTGCTCCAGCTGATCTTGGCCGCCACACCCGGGGTGTACTCTGTCAGGGGAGCCGGCTCAAAGCGCGGGTCCTTGCTGGAGAACATGGAGCAGCCAGCCAATGCGGTCAGACTGAGTGCCAAGGCACTGAGACGCAAGGCACGCATGGCAGAAGACGAGGATTTACGAATAGTAGGAAGAGACATGAATTAAGCTCCTGCCAGGGCATCAAGTTTGATCTGTACCAACTGCGAAATGGGGTCTTGCTTGAGCAGCTCGACAGCCTGTTTCCAAGCCTCGCGTGCTGCTTCATTCTGTCCCTGAGCGGCCAAAATATCGCCTTTTCGATCCGCAAACAGACCGGCAAAGCTGACAGGAGGATTGTTCAGCTGAGCCAGGGCCTCGTCATACTCTTTCTGCTCCAGCAAGATACCGGCCAAACGCAGACGGGCCAAAGGCGTCAGAGCGGGGTCGTGGTTGGTCTTGACCATCCACTCCAGCTGCTCACGAGCTGGTGTCAGATTGCCTCGCTGCTGCAAAGCATGGGCAGCCAGCAACACACCTCGAGAGGTGTAGCCGGACTTGGGGAAATCGTTACGCAAGGTCGTGCTAGCGGCCAGAATGCGCGTCTCGGCCTCTTCACCGGTCTGGGTCGTGGCGCTTTCCAGGGCCTCGAAATAGCCCATGGCCTGCCCGGCCTGATGGCCTTGATACCACTGCCAGCCACGCCAGCCTGCTACGGCAGCCAACGCGGCAAACGCCAGCACAATGCACAAGGTGCCCCAGCGGTCCCACCATGCCCGCATGGCATCCAGTTTTTCCTGTTCTTCAAGATCGTAGGCCATGCTCAAATCCTTGCTGACAAAACACTGGCGAGTTCAGAGAAATCAACAGACTGTTGCTGCTGGGCGCCATCCGCAGCACGCAACCATTTCACACTGGCCTGTTCTTTTTGAAGTTCGTCCTCACCCAATATCACGGCGGCCTGTGCACCACTGGCATCGGCCCGCTTGAACTGGGACTTAAAGCCGCTGGAGCCGGCGTGAACAATCACCTGCAGGCCGGCATCACGCAGCTGCTCGGCCAAAAGCGAGGCCTTGCGCTGGGCAGCCTCACCTTGGTGAACCATGTAAACCTGGCACTCAGGGGCCTGCTCCTGCTCACCCTCTTGGGAGCACAAATCCAATAAACGCTCCATGCCAATCGCGAAACCGACGGCGGGCGCAGGCTTGCCGCCCATCAGCTCGATCAGACCGTCGTAGCGTCCCCCGCCGCACACCGTGCCTTGCGCACCCAAGCGATCGGTTACCCACTCGAACACCGTCAGATTGTAGTAATCCAGACCCCGCACCAGACGCGGGTTCAAGGTGTAGCCAATACCGGCATCATCCAGGCGGTCACACACACCCTTGAAGTGGGCGCGGGACTCCTCGCCCAGAAAGTCGAACAGACGCGGAGCCGCATTAGCCATATCCTGCATGGCCGGATTTTTGGTGTCCAAGACCCGCAAGGGATTGGTGTACATGCGCCGCTGGGCTTCCTCGTCCAGCACGTCCTTGTGAGCTTCCAGGTGTTCGATCAGGGCGGCGCGGTGAGCGGCACGCTCTTCAGCCTGCCCCAGGGAGTTGAGCTCCAGACGAATGTCGGTAAGCCCCAGCTTCTTCCACAAACGGGCCAGCATGACGATCAATTCGGCATCCACGTCTGGACCAGGCAAACCAAGCGCTTCCACGTCGATCTGGTGGAACTGACGATAGCGACCACGCTGCGGGCGCTCATGGCGAAACACGGGGCCCATGGCGTAAACGCGATGGGGCCGGTCATACAGAAGGTTGTGCTCAATCGAGGCACGCACCATGCCAGCCGTAAACTCAGGACGCATGGTGAGCTTGTCGCCATTGAGCGAGTCGGTAAAGGAATACATTTCCTTTTCGACAATATCGGTCACTTCGCCAATGCCACGGGCAAACAACTGGGTATGTTCCAGCACGGGAGTACGCATATTGCGATAGCCGTAACTGGCCAGCCATTCCCGCACCAGAGCCTCCAGGGCCTCCCACTGTGCGCTTTCACCCGGTAGGGTGTCTTTCATGCCCGTCAGGGCGCGGAGCTTTTGAAACTGCTGCGTCATAATTCTAATGGTTTGCTCGCCATAGACTGACAAGCGTGTTGATCAAACCGTTGGCGCCCTGCCGTAGCGTCGCTCAACGTAATTCTGGACAATGGTCTGAAATTCTTGAGCGATAGTATCACCCTTCAGGGTCACCACCCGCTCACCATCCACATAGACCGGCGCCGAGGGCACTTCCCCGGTTCCCGGCAAACTGATGCCTATGTCCGCGTGCCGGCTCTCGCCCGGACCGTTGACCACACAGCCCATGACCGCGACGTTCATGGTTTCCACGCCGGGGTACTGATCCTTCCAGACAGGCATCTGGTCACGCAAATAACGTTGAATATCGTTGGCCAGTTCCTGGAACACCGTACTGCTGGTGCGACCACAACCCGGGCAGGCCACGACCATAGGCGTGAAGGCGCGCAAGCCCATGGTCTGCAGAATTTCCTGAGCCACCACCACCTCACGGGCACGATCACCGCCCGGCTCAGGCGTCAGGGAAATACGAATGGTGTCACCAATGCCTTGCTGCAACAGCACGGCCAGGGCCGCGGTCGAAGCCACAATTCCCTTGCTGCCCATCCCGGCTTCAGTCAAGCCCAAATGCAGCGCGTAATCGCAGCGTGCCGACAAATCCTGGTAGACCGTAATCAGGTCCTGTACATGGCTGACCTTGCAAGACAGTACGATCCGGTTACCCGACAAGCCCAGCTCCTCAGCACGCTGGGCGTTGCTGATGGCAGAGATGACCAGGGCATCACGCATGACCGCCTGGGCGGTCCAGGGCTGAGCGCGCTGATTGTTCTCATCCATCATGCGGGCCATCAGCTCATGATCCAGGCTGCCCCAGTTCACGCCAATGCGCACGGCCTTGTCATACCGGCAGGCAATATCAATCATCTTGGCGAAATTATCATCCCGGCGCTTGCCGCCGCCCATATTGCCCGGATTGATTCGGTACTTGGACAGGGCCTGGGCACACTCGGGATAATCCGCCAGCAATTTGTGGCCGTTGTAGTGAAAGTCGCCGACCAGGGGGACATTCACCCCCATGCGATCCAACTGTTCACGAATGGCGGGCACCTCACGGGCTGCCTCGGGGGTATTGACGGTGATACGCACCATCTCGGAGCCCGCTCGGGCCAACTCCTTCACCTGAATCGCCGTCGCAATCGCATCGACCGTATCGGTGTTGGTCATGGACTGGACCACAACCGGTGCCGAGCCCCCCAGTTTAACGACATGATTACCCCAGCGCACATCCACGGTACGCGTCACCCGTTTGGGCTGGGCGCCAACCGGCAGAGGCTGGCAAGCAGAGGAAGTTTCGGGACCCTGCGTCATTTCTTCAAGTCCTTGAGCCAATCAAATACCAGCCATTCCTGGGGAACCCAGCCCCGGTCAATGGCATAAAAGCCCGCTACCAACAACAACACAACAATAATCAGAATCCAGACCCAGCCAAAACCGCCGCGCGAATCGGCATACAGACTCAAGTCGGCTTTGCCCAGTCCTGAACCGGAGGGACTGCGCGGCACGGGCTTGGGTGCCGCCGTGTCACTGACCTGGGCTTCCAGCATGACCAACACCGCCGACACGTCAGCCTGCAGAAAACGCGCATAGTTGCGCACCATCCCCCGCAACGGCTGGCCACCGGGGAGCTGATCCCACTCCTGGGCCTCCAGAGCCTCAAGCTGACGCACGGAAAACTTCAAACGGGTGGAAGCTTCGTTAAGCGTACAGGATCGCGCCAGACGCAACTCCCGCAGTGTAGGGCCTACCCCTGAGCCCGCATCCGGAGCCGATTGATGGAAGGAGTCCAGAGTCTCGCTCATGCACGTTCCTGTTTGATTTGAATGACCGCCCGATCAGGCAATCGCTGTTCGATGCGGGTGCGATCTCGTATATCGCCCGCCAACTGCCCACACGCGGCGGCGATATCATCGCCGCGGGTCTTGCGCACAGTCGTTACCACCCCACCATCCATCAGCCTCTGGGCAAACTGCTTGACGCGCGCTGCCGAAGAACGTTTCAGACCGGACTGCGGAAAAGGGTTGAATGGGATCAAGTTAAATTTACAGCGCACAATACGCGCAATATCCAACAATTCCTGCGCATGCTGATCCGTATCATTGATACCGTCCAGCATGATGTATTCAAACGTGATGAAGTCACGCGGGGCATGCTCCAGATACCGGTTACAGGCATCGAGCAGCTCAGCCAGCGGATACTTCTTGTTCAACGGCACCAGCCGATCGCGCAGCGCGTCATTGGGCGCATGCAGGGACACCGCCAGGGCAACCGGGCAATCCTGAGCCAGACGGTCCATCATCGGCACTACGCCGGATGTGGAAACCGTGACGCGGCGGCGAGACAGACCGTAGGCGTTATCATCGAGCATCAGGCGCAAGGCACCGAGCACCTGATCGTAATTGAGCAAAGGCTCCCCCATGCCCATCATGACCACATTGCTGATCACCCGGGTACTGGTTTGCGCGGCATCGCCAATACGAGCGGTTTCCGGCGCACTGAGCAAAGCCCGACGGGCATACCACAGCTGACCAATGATCTCCGCAGTGGTCAGATTACGATTAAAGCCCTGATATCCGGTCGAACAGAACGGGCAGGCAACGGTACAACCTGCCTGACTGGAAATACAAAGCGTGCCCCGATCGTCCTCGGGAATGAAAACCGCCTCAACCGCGTTGTTGCTACCGACATCAAACAGCCACTTGCGGGTGCCGTCGGCAGAAATATGTTCGTGCGACATGCTGGGCGCGGTGACAAGGCAATGAGCCGTCAATTGCTCGCGGAACTCGCGCGCCAGGTCGGTCATCTGCCCAAAGTCGTCCTGTTGCCGCTGGTGTATCCAGCGCTGCAATTGGCGCGCTCGGAAAGGCTTGCCACCCCATTGGGCGACCAGTTCAACAAGTTGCTCCGGGCCCAGGCCCAGAAGATTGATAGGTTCGAGCGATGACATAAAAAAATAATACCTTCACGCCGTCTGGCATTTATCTTGTTGCACAAGCGCAAACAAGTCTCTTTTCTGAGAGGTGCCCGGCGCACCACCGTTGCGGCGGGCCGGGCAATTCCTGATCAGAGTGCCGCCAGTACTGCGCGGTTCAGCCTATTAACGGCTGTAAACGTTGCACTCTGGGAAGAAGAAAGCGATTTCAACCGCAGCGGTTTCCGGCGCGTCGGAACCATGCACGGCATTGGCGTCAATGCTTTCAGCGAAATCAGCGCGAATGGTGCCGGGCTCAGCTTTCTTGGGGTCGGTGGCACCCATCAGCTCACGGTTCTTGGCAATGGCGCCTTCGCCTTCCAGAACCTGCACGAACACAGGACCGGAAACCATGAAGTCAACCAGATCCTTGAAGAAAGGACGCTCGGCGTGGACGCCGTAAAAACGCTCGGCTTCGCCACGGGACAAGTGAACCAGGCGACCAGCGATCACTTTCAGGCCAGCGCCTTCAAAGCGGGAAATAATCTGACCGATCACGTTTTTAGCAACAGCGTCGGGCTTGATAATGGACAGAGTGCGTTCAATAGCCATGTGAAAATCCAAATAAGAACAATATAGTGTAGTCTTTGCTGCGTAAAGCAAAATGCAGATCCGACGGTTCGCGCTAAATTTTTTAATGAAAACAAGCACTTTCATCAGATTTACGGCAACCCGGCATTTTACCACGCCAAAGACGCACGGCCACATCTTAAAATAGTGCATCTTACATTCGTTTTTTACCCAGGATTAGTTCCGCCTTCTGCGGCACCTACCGTGCCATACGAGGGGGACAGACCGCATCACCATGACCAACTCATCCGCAACGACCTCCGACGAGCAGCTATCCAAGAGCTTTGAACCCCAGGAAATCGAAACGCGCTGGTACGCGCGCTGGGAACAAGCCGACCTTTTCAAGGGTGGCCAACACGTCCAGCCCTTGGGCGATCATCAGTCAGAACCTTTTGTGATTCAGTCCCCGCCGCCGAACGTCACCGGGACGCTGCACATGGGTCACGCTTTTAACCAGACCATCATGGATGGCCTGACGCGCTACCACCGCATGAAAGGCGACGATACGGTCTACATTCCTGGTACCGATCACGCCGGGATTGCCACCCAGATCATTGTGGAGCGCCAGCTTGATGCCCAAAACATCAGCCGCCACGACCTGGGCCGCGAGAAATTCCTGGAAAAAGTCTGGGAATGGAAGGAAAAGTCCGGCAATACCATTACTGGCCAGTTTCGTCGCCTGGGTGCTTCCTGCGACTGGAGCCGCGAATACTTCACCATGGATGACAAACTGTCCCGTGGCGTGCTGGAGACCTTCGTGCGCTTGTACGAACAGGGGCTGATTTACCGGGGCAAGCGCCTGGTGAACTGGGACCCCGTGCTGGGTACCGCCGTATCCGACCTGGAAGTGGTGAGCGAGGAAGAGGACGGCCACCTGTGGGAAATCCGTTATCCGCTGACTACCCCCCAGGGGGAATTGACCCATCTGACGGTGGCCACCACCCGCCCTGAAACGATGCTGGGCGACGTCGCCCTGATGGTCCACCCTGAGGACGAGCGCTATATCGGCCTGATCGGCCAAACCGTTACCCTGCCTCTGGTTGGCCGCTCCATCCCGATCATTGCGGACGACTACGTGGACCCGGCCTTTGGTACCGGCGTGGTGAAGGTAACTCCTGCCCACGACTTCAATGACTACGCCGTTGGCCAGCGCCACGGCCTGGAAATGATCAGCATCCTGACTCTGGATGCCCACATTGCGGATACTGCCCCCGAAGCCTATCAAGGCCTGGAGCGCTTTGCCGCGCGCAAGCAAATCGTGGCCGATCTGGAAGCCCAGGGACTGCTGCAGGCCGTCAAGCCTCACAAACTAATGGTGCCGCGGGGCGACCGCACCAATACGGTCATCGAACCCATGCTGACCGACCAGTGGTTTGTAGCCATGAGCAAGCCCGCTCCGGAAGACTCGCTGCACCCCGGCAAAAGCATCACCCAGGTTGCCCTGGACGTGGTGGCCGATGGCCGTGTGCGCTTCTACCCTGACAACTGGTCCAACACCTACAACCAGTGGCTGAACAATATTCAGGACTGGTGCATTTCCCGTCAGCTGTGGTGGGGTCACCAGATTCCCGCCTGGTACGCCGAAGACGGCAGCCTGTTTGTCGCCCGCTCCGAAGAGGACGCTCTGGAACAAGCCCGCGCCGCTGGCGTGACAGGCCCCTTGCGCCGCGACGAAGATGTACTGGACACCTGGTTCTCCTCTGCCCTGGTGCCCTTTACCGACCTGGGCTGGCCCGAAGAAACGCCTGACCTGGCGCGCTACCTACCCTCCAGCGTGCTGGTAACCGGTTTCGACATTATTTTCTTCTGGGTGGCCCGCATGGTCATGATGAGCATGCACCTGACCGGCCGCGTTCCTTTCAAGACCGTCTACGTGCATGGGCTGGTCTGCGACATGGAAGGCAAGAAAATGAGCAAATCCAAGGGCAATACCATTGACCCGGTGGATTTGATCGACGGCATAGATCTGGAAAGCCTCCTGCACAAGCGCACCTTTGGCCTGATGAACCCCAAGCAGGCGCAAAGCATTAGCAAGCGCACCAAGAAAGACTATCCCGATGGCATCCCCGCCTTCGGTACGGACGCGTTGCGCTTTACCATGGCCGCCTATGCCACGCTGGGCCGCAACATCAACTTCGACATGAAGCGCTGCGAAGGTTACCGCAACTTCTGCAACAAGCTGTGGAATGCCACCCGCTTTGTGCTGATGAACACCGAAGGCCATGAGCTCCACACGGATGCTCCAGCCGAATTGAGCTTTGCCGATCGCTGGATCATCAGCTTGCTGCAAGGCCTCGAGCAGGACGCCGAACGCGGATTTGCCGACTACCGTTTCGACAACATCGCCAACGCCATCTACCACTTTGTGTGGGACGAGTACTGTGACTGGTACCTGGAGCTGGCCAAGACTCAGATTCAAAATGGCACACCCGAACAGCAGTTGGGCACCCGTCGCACCCTGATCCGCGTGCTGGAAGTGGTGCTACGCGTTGCGCACCCCATCATCCCTTTCATCACGGAAGAGCTGTGGCAGAAAGTCTCGGTGGTGGCTGGCAAGCGCGCTGCCGATGAAACCACCAGCATTTCGGTTCAGCCTTACCCGATTGCCAACCCTGCCGCCATTGATGAACAGGCACAGGCACAGGTCGCAGAGCTGAAAGCCCAGGTCGACGCCATTCGCGCCCTGCGAGGCGAAATGAACATCTCGCCCGCCCAGCGTGTACCGCTGATTGCACAAGGTGACGCCGCCACCCTGAAAGCCAATAGCCCTTACCTGGCTGCCTTGGGCAAACTGGAAAGCGTGGAAATTGTGGACCAGTTGCCCACAGACGCAGGCGCACCCGTACAAGTGATTGGCACCACTCAGCTCATGCTGCATGTAGAGATCGACGTGGAAGCGGAGCGTATCCGTCTTTCCAAGGAAATCGAGCGCCTCCAAGGGGAGATCAACAAGGCCGAAGCCAAACTGGGCAACGCCAGCTTTGTGGAGCGCGCCCCTGCCGCTGTGGTCGAACAGGAGCGCCAGCGCGTGGCTCAGTTCGGTGAAACGCTAGCCAAGGTGAAGCAGCAGTTTGATCGTCTGGGCTGATACCGCGACGTAAACCCAGGCAACAGGCAACGGCCCTGCACTCGTGCAGGGCCTTTTTATTGCCATCAAGGGCTTAGCCTACAGATCACTTACGAGGGCAGCGCGCCGATTCAGCACCACGAGCGGAGCGTTCTTGCCTCTTAAAAAGCCGGCAGCCTCTCTTGCCTGCGCTACACCGCCATCACAACACGTCCGTCACCGAGCATAGCGATCCACCCTGACACAAGGGGCCCAGCCCGTGGCAAGGAGCCGCTCTCGCAAATCACAGATGACACAAAGCCTGCTCCGAGGGGCAGAGCGTCAAAAAAGTCGTTGGGCATAGCGACGTGGGCGAGCCTGCCGGCAAGCCCAGCCCCGCTTGTTCGACCTGCTGATAGCTCAGCAAGCGCAAGCTGGTTCAATCAGGCTGTTGTGCCGCCAAAGAAGCCAAAAACCGTTCATCCGCCTTGCTAAGTTCGCCACGCTGGCGAGCCAGCTCAATCAGCTCAGGACGGCGCGTCACGGTCAAACGCAGGGATTGCTCTCGTCGCCAAGCCTGGATACGACCATGGTGACCAGACATCAACACCTCAGGCACCGCTTGGCCGCGGTAAACCTCGGGGCGTGTGTAATGTGGACTATCCAGCAAACCGCTGTTGCCCGCATGAAAGGAATCCTGGCGCGCCGAATCAGCGTCGTTCAGCACTCCCGGCAAGAGGCGGACCACGCTATCGATGATTGCCAGGGAAGCAATCTCGCCGCCTGACAACACAAAGTCCCCCAAAGACAGCTCCTGGGTAACCCGTGCATCAATAAAACGTTGATCGATACCCTCATAGCGACCACAAACCAGAACTGCGCCGGGACCTTGAGCCAGTTCCTGCGCCACAGCCTGATCAAAGCGTCGCCCTGTAGGACTCAGCAAGATAACTTCCGGACTATCGCCACGATCAGCCAAAGCCTGATCCAGCGCATCATTCAAGGGATCAGCCAGCATGACCATGCCCGGGCCGCCGCCATAAGGGCGATCGTCCACGGTACGATGCACGTCCGTGGTGTAGTCACGCGGATTCCAGGTCCGCATCTGCCAGATGCCCTGCTTGTGTGCGCGGCCGGTGACACCAGCCTCGCTGACCACATCAAACATGTCCGGGAACAGGGTCAGGGCATCAAATCGCATGAGGGCTCGGCAAGAGAAAAAGTGGCTGGAGCATGACGATACAGAGCCCAGCGGGCCTTAGTATCGCAATCGCTAGGCAGGGAAGGGTCAAATCGCCCAGTGACTATGCAGTTCGCGAGCAGGCAAATCGACCGTATGCACAATGGCTTGCACAAAGGGCACCAGCTCTTCCAGTGGTCGACCCTGCTCGTCTTTCTCAGGCGCAAAGACGCCGTTGGCGTCCCAGCAGCCCCGATGCACGACCAAAATCGAATGAGCGCCATTATCCAGCACTTCTGCCACCTGGCCCAGAAGGTGCGCCAGGCCCTCCTGCTCGCCAAAAAAGCGGCAGCCGATCAGATCAACCCAATAAAACTCATCGTCGTCCGCCGGGGGAAAAGCGGCACGGGATACCCAAACCGTATGCCCTTTAAGGGCTTGGGCCACCTCTCGATTATCCAGACCTTCAAACTGCGCCACGATGGTTGCCCCATGCTGCTTGGCTGTTTGGATCTGTCTTGGCGATGCAGACGCAAAAACGCCCGCCTGAGATTCAGGCCGGGGCGTTTTTAACCACCATGTTTTTGCATTTAGCAGTGCTTTGGTCTGCATGGAATGCGGCTGGATCTTAACCCAGCCACGCACGCCATAAGCGGAAACAATGCGTCCCAACTCAACAAGGTCAGCAGGAATCGCGTCTTGCTTCACACTAAACACTACCAAAAAACAGGTGAATCAACTTAGGCAGCCGAAGCAACCTTAGCCGAGTATTCTTTCAACAGGCGAGCCACAGCGGGCGAAACCTGTGCACCGTTGTCGGTGAAGTGCTTAACGCGATCCATTTGCAGACGCAGGTTTTCCTGACCTTCGCCAGCAACGGGGTTGTAAAAACCCAGACGTTCGATGAAGCGACCATCACGGCGTTGGCTCGCCTCGGCGGCTACTACGTTGTAAAAAGGACGCTTTTTGGAGCCACCACGGGCCAAGCGAATTACCACCATTGATAATCCCTTTATTGTGTAAGGTAAACAAAAAATTCTAGCACTATTCTGGCAAGCATGCCAAAAGTAACACGCTAAGATAGCAGATTCAGTGCTAGATACGCAACAGACAAAACAGTATTCTACCGCCGTCAGCTTAACGACGGCGTAAAAAATGCAGAGTTTTTTCGGCTTGCTGGTCTTGAGCCAACAATTCGTTGCCAGTTTGGCGACAAAAAGCCTGAAAATCCTGAATGGCGTGCTGGTCGGTGGTGATAACTTGCAACACTTGCCCGGACTCCAGTTGCGCCAAAGCTTTCTTGGCACGCAGGATGGGCAAGGGGCATTTCAGCCCGCTTGCATCCACCTGCAGATCGCTGTTGGGCAAAGCGCCAGTCTCGGACATCGCCATTACGCACCCAACTTGCTTTGGACCCAGGCCTGCACCGAGGCATTGGCCTGTGGCAAGACGCTGGCATCGGTACCGCCGCCCATGGCCATATCAGGACGACCACCACCCTTCCCGCCCAACTGCGAGGCTACAAAGCCCACCAGGTCACCCGCCTTGACCTTGGAGGTCAGGTCAGGCGTTACGCCTGCCACCAGGCTGACTTTTCCGTCCGCCACGATAGACAGCAGGATCACGGCAGACTGCAGCTTGTTCTTCAACTGATCGGCCATTTCGCGCAAGGCTTTGGCTTCCACGCCTTGCAGCGTGGCCACCAGCAAGCGGCTGCTGTCATTCAAGGGTACGGCCTGAGCCAACAGATCCTGACCAGCCGAAGCCGCCAGCTTGGATTGCATTTGCTCGCGCTCGCGCTCCAAATCCTTGATCTGACCTTGCAAGGCGTTGATACGGGTTAGCAGACCTTCTGGCTGAGTACGCAGGCTGGCGGAAGCCTCGCTCAGCAAGCGCTCCCGCGCTTGCACCCAATGCAGGCTGTTGGTGCCGGTAATGGCCTCGACACGGCGCACGCCAGCGGCGACACCACCTTCCGAGACAATCTTGAACAAGCCGATGTCGCCCGTGCGTTGAACGTGAGTGCCACCGCACAGTTCACGCGAGAAACCGATATCCAGCACGCGCACTTCGTCGCCGTACTTTTCACCAAACAAAGCCATGGCGCCGCCACTGACGGCGTCGTCAAAGGACATCAGTTGGGCTTGCACGGCCTGGTTCGCCAGAACCTGCTCGTTCACAATCGCTTCGACTTGCGCGATTTGCTCGGCCGTCATGGCGGCATCGTGCGCAAAGTCAAAACGGGTTTTTTCAGCATCTACCAGGGAACCACGTTGCTGAACGTGACCGCCCAGCACCTGACGCAAAGCCTTGTGCATCAAATGCGTGGCCGAGTGGTTACGAATCACACGCTCGCGACGCTCGGTATCCACCTGGGCTTGAACGGTCTGGCCCACTGTCAGGGTGCCTGCGTTCAACACGCCTTGGTGCCCGAAAACCTGATTGGAAATCTTTTGGGTATCTTGCACCTCAAAGGACAAACCCGCGGCATCGCTCAGGATACCTGCGTCACCTACCTGACCACCGGACTCGGCGTAGAAAGGGGTGGCATCCAGAACCACTACCGCTTGCTGGCCCGGGGTCACGGACTGCACGGAGGTGCCATCCACATACAAGGCAGTGACCGTACCACTGCCTTCCAGGGTGGTGTAACCGTCAAAACGAGTTTGCACCCCGGAGTAGCTCAAGCCTTCGGCTGTTTTGAACTTGCCCGAAGCGCGTGCCATCTGGCGTTGGTTTTCCATGGCGACTTCAAAACCGTCCAGATCGACCTCAATGCCACGCTCGCGGCAGATATCGGCGGTCAGGTCCACAGGGAAACCATAGGTGTCGTACAAGGTAAACAGCGTCTGACCGTCCAGTTTGGCATTCGCTGGCAGGTTGACCAAGGCACCTTCCAGAATGCGCATGCCATTTTCCAGCGTTTCGCTAAAACGCTCTTCCTCTTGGCGCAGCACCTGTTCGATACGCTCACGCTGGCTAATCAGCTCGGGATAGGCTTCGCCCATGACCAAGCCCAGGTCTTGCACCAGGCGATAGAAGAACAGGCCCTTCTGACCCAGCTTGTGACCGTGACGCAGAGCGCGTCGAATAATACGGCGCAACACATAGCCGCGACCTTCATTGCTGGGAATGACCCCGTCAATAATCAGAAAGCTGCAGGCGCGGATATGATCGGCAATCACCTTGAGCGAGTTGTTGCTCAGGTCACTGGTCTTGGTTTCGCGTGCGGCGGCCTGAATCAGGGATTGGAACAGGTCGATTTCGTAGTTGGAATGCACGTGCTGCAGCACAGCCGAAATACGCTCCAGACCCATGCCCGTATCCACACAAGGCTTGGGTAGCGGCGTCATGGTGCCGTCAGCGGAACGTTCGAACTGCATGAACACCAGGTTCCACACCTCGATGTAGCGGTCGCCGTCTTCCTCGGGCGAACCGGGAGGGCCGCCCCAAACATCAGGACCGTGGTCGTAGAAGATTTCAGAGCACGGCCCACAGGGACCGGTATCGGCCATCTGCCAGAAGTTGTCCGAGTTGTAGCGCACGCCACCCTTGTCGCCAATGCGGATGATGCGCTCTTTGGGCACCCCAATTTCCGAGGCCCAGATATCATAGGCCTCATCGTCTTCCTGATAGACGGTGACCCAGAGTTTTTCGGCAGGCAGTTTGTAAACCGTCGTCAGCAGTTCCCAGGCATAGCGAATGGCGTCTTGCTTGAAGTAGTCGCCAAAGCTGAAGTTGCCCAACATTTCAAAAAAGGTGTGGTGACGAGCGGTGTAGCCCACGTTTTCCAGGTCGTTGTGCTTGCCACCGGCACGAACACAACGCTGAGAGCTGGTAGCGCGGTTGTAGGGGCGGGTTTCCTTGCCCGTGAACACATCTTTGAACTGCACCATCCCTGCGTTTGTGAACAGCAAGGTAGGATCATTGCCTGGCACCAGCGAAGCCGAGGAAACGATGTGGTGTCCCTTGGATTCAAAAAAAGAAAGAAACTTCTGACGAATTTCTGAGGTTTTCATTACATGCAACGCGATGGAAAATTTAACTGCCTATTATAAGACGATCAGCCTTGCAGCCCATGCGCGCGCTGCGCTGGCACAACACCTGCCGCCCCGGCAAAGCAGTGAGAAGCCAGGACGCCACACTCCCTGTACGAGCGGCTGCGTAAGCGACAAATAGTACTGTTTTCAGCGGGTAGAAACAACAATTCCGACCCTGGCGAGTCGGAATGTCCATGCACCCTGCTCAAATTCAGGATGCCATCTTGATGGGCCAGGAGACACAAACCCTGGCCCTGCCCCGGTCAAGCCTTGGACGGATAGGGATGGTGCTCGGCCCAATGACGGGCAATATCCACACGGCGGCAAACCCAGACACGCTCGTGCGACTGCACATAATCCAGGAAGCGCTGCAAGGCACGAAAGCGCCCAGGGCGGCCGATCAGACGGCAGTGCAAACCGATGGACAGCATCTTGGGAGCGTCTTCACCTTCTTCGTAGAGCACGTCAAATGCGTCTTTCAGGTAGGAGAAGAAATGGTCGCCCGTGTTGAACCCCTGAGGGGCAGCAAAACGCATGTCATTGCTGTCCAGCGTATAGGGCACAATCAACTGGGGCTTGACCGTATTGTCGCTGAGCTGAACTTCGGTCCAGAACGGCAGGTCATCACCGTAATAATCGGAGCTGTACAAGAACTGACCCTCTTCGGCCACCAGACGCAAGGTGTTGGGGCTGTCCCGACCGGTATACCAGCCCTCGGGATGATGGCCCAGCAAGTCCGTCAGCACTTTTACGCACTGGCGCATATGCTCGCGCTCGACTTCTTCAGACACGTTCTGGTAGTGAATCCAGCGGTAGCCATGACAAGCAATTTCATGCCCCAGGCGCACAAATTCCTGTGCCAGCTCGGGGTGACGCTCCAGCGCCATGCCCACACCAAAGATGGTCATGGGCAGGCCGCGCTTTTCAAACTCTTTCAGAATCCGCCAGACACCCGCCCGCGAGCCGTATTCATAAATGGATTCCATGGACAAGTGACGGTCCGGGTAGGCTGCTGCGCCGATGATCTCGGACAGAAACTGCTCAGAGCCCGGGTCACCGTGCAGGACGCAGTTCTCCCCCCCTTCTTCATAGTTCAAGACAAACTGCACCGCGATGCGCGCCCGATCAGGCCATTGTGCATGGGGCACGTTTTTGCCGTAACCGACCAGGTCACGAGGGTACTTACTCAAGGACATACCGTCTCCGTTTAGCGTTTTACGCTGAGGGCCAGCCAAGGATCGGCAACACTGCCATCACCCGCTTCGCTCATGCGATGTTCACAATCACTTAAGTGATGATGCATAGCCAGATGAGCGCCTTGGGCATCTCCCTGGCTAAGCTTGTCCAAAATCTCTTTATGCTCATGAAACGAGCAGGCCTGTTCGCCCGGCGTGTCGTGATAGGCGATGATGAGCGTGGTGCGCGCACACAAGGTGTGCATCAGCTCGGTCAGTTCATCGTTGCCGGCGCAGCGCGCCAGCATCACGTGAAAGGCATTGGACAGGCGCAACCAGCTGATGCGATCGCCGTGCTCAAACGCGTGCTGCTCTCGTTCCACCATGTCGTACAGACCGGCCAAACGCTCGGACACATCGGGATAAGCGAGCAGTTTTTTCAGGATCAGCGACTCCAGGTCGCGCCGCAGCTCGAAGACGTCGCGCGTTTGCTTGGCCGTGGGCTTCCAGACAAACGCACCGCGATTGGGCTCGATGACCACAATCTTGTCGTGCTCCAAGGCAGCCAGGGCGGCACGCACGGTCGCCCGCGAACACTCGAAGATCGTGCATAGCGTGGCTTCGGTCAGTTTGGTGCCAGGCAAAAGACGACGATCGACAACCGCATCGAAGATCTGGCTATATACACGCCCGACCTCGGTATCTGCCAGGCCACCCTCGAGCAGCGAGGAGGCGCTTGGCGCTTGGGATTCATTCGTCGTCCCCTCTTGCCGCCGTATCTGAAGCATAGAATTTCTCGTTATTGACTATTGACAATTATTCGGTACCCCGACAAAATCGTCAACATAAATTGTCGACAATCTGATTCCTCAAACAGAGCGACAGTTTCGGGGCCTCAACCCAGCGCACTGATCCTTGCACCGTTGGCCCCCGGCCGGTTCTCAAAACTGGGCTCGCTGGACCTTTTTTGATCACCATAAACCGGAGACATTTATGGGAAAGCTATCTACCCATGTCCTTGACACGACTCAAGGTCGCCCAGCCAGCGGCGTGCGCGTCGATCTGTATGCCATTGAAAACGATCAACGCACTCTGATCAAAACCACTCACACCAACAGCGACGGTCGCTGTGATGAGCCCTTGCTGCAAGGCCAGGCCATGCACACGGGCGTATTTGAACTGGTGTTTCATGCCGGTGACTACTTTGCCGCCAGTGGTGTGGCATTGCCTGAACCCCGCTTTGTGGATCAGGTCGGCATTCGGTTCGGTATCGCCGATGCCAACGCCAACTACCACGTTCCCCTGGTCGTGACCCCCTGGTCCTGGTCTACCTATCGCGGCAGCTGATCGCGTATCCAAGTCGACTTTTCGCTTCTATACGAAACCACTCTGATACGAGATCTTTATGTACGCTTACCTACTTGAGTACGGCAACCTGCTGCTGCGCTGGTTGCACGTGATTGCGGCTGTCGCCTGGATCGGCGAGTCCATCTACTTTGTGATGCTGGACAATGGCCTGAAACCGCCTAAAGGCGAAGAAAGCAAGAAACGCGGTGTGTTTGGCGAGATGTGGGCAGTCCACGGCGGCGGCTTCTATCACAACCAGAAATACCTAACCAACCCGGCCGAACTGCCCGATGACCTGCACTGGTCTTTCTGGAAGTCCTACACCACCTGGTTGTCCGGCTTCTTCCTGTTCGCCCTGCTTTACCTGACCAAACCCGAGTTCTATCTGGTCAACCCCAACAGTCCCTGGGAATGGGCGGCCCAAATGTCGGGCACGCAGGCTAATGTGATGGCCATTGCTTTCCTGGTGCTGGGCTGGGTGGTCTATAACGGTCTGTGCCGACTGATCAGTCCCAACATGAACCGCGACGGCCTGCTGAGCGTGGCTGTGGCCATCATGATGGTCGTGGTGGCTTACCTGAGCGCCCACATCTTCTCGGGTCGTGCTGCCTTCTTGCTGACTGGCGCCGTGATGGCCACCAGCATGTCGGCCAACGTGTTCTTCTGGATCATTCCCGGCCAGCGCCGCATGGTCAAGGCACTGAAAGCCGGTCAGGCGCCCAACCCTCTGGATGGCAAGCGCGGCAAACAGCGTTCGGTACACAATACCTACTTCACGCTGCCTGTCCTGTTGCTGATGCTGAGCAACCACTACTCGTTCACGTATAACAACCCCAATGCGTGGATCATCATGGTGCTGTGCATCTTTGCCGGCGCCCTGATCCGTCAGTACTTTGTGCTGATGCATGCCGGCATCAAAAAGCCAGCCTACCCGGCTGCCGGTGTGGTTCTCCTGCTGATCGTGGGCTACCTGGCTGCCCCTGCCAATCTCAAAGGTGAGGTTGCCAGCGCTCCAGCAGCCGGTGAGGCCGCCGAAACGATCACGGTCGCTCGCGTCCAGGAAATCATGGATGCCCGATGTGTACAGTGTCACGCGGTCAAGCCCAATGCAGACTTTGGCTTTACCGCCGCCCCTGCCGGCATGCTGCTCGATACCATCGACAACACCGTGTTGCACGCAGAACAGGTGAAAACCGTGGTGCACTCCAAGTACATGCCTTTGGGCAATATGACTCAAATGACTGACGAAGAGCGTGCCGCGATTGCCGCCTGGAGCGGTACACGCGACTAGGAGTGCCCCAGGCCAAGCCCTGACAGGGCCATCAGCCCGCTCCCTCCAGCCCCGATGTGACACATGTCACGTCGGGGTTTTATCTTATGGCGCCACGCACCTGGTAGCGAAGACTGCTGCGGGCTTTACCCACTCCCTGCCGCCAGACATAGCTTGCCAGATCGGAATGACTGCATCGCCTGCCGGGGCTGACTGTGTGTATTGGCTTGCGCATTGCGATAATTTCCAGCTTGATGCCGTAAGGGAGCGTGGCCTGCCCCCCGTGCCTGAGTTTGCTCCTGTGCTTGGGTTTGACCGTGCTCCCGAACCTGGGTTTGGCTCTGGTCTACCGCGTGTGGCTGGGTGTGAGCGTTTGATGGAGTCTGGCCTTGTACCCGGCTTTGGGCCTGTGCTGGAGGAGGGACAGGGGCTGGCGTTGAGGTTGGAGACAAACTCTGTCCTGCTTCAGGCTCGAATTCAAGCTCGATACAACGACTGTCCAGTGACAACAAGCGGATTTGCCGATCACGCTCTCGTCCCACGGGCCATACCTGCCCCTGCTGAAACAACAGCACACGCTGACCGATCTGCACCTCGGCCAGCAAGCGCGTATCGCGACCGTAGATCGCTTTCAAACTTGCCCAGGACTCAGGCCTGAATGATTGAGGCGCGCTTTCTGCGACCCTGGAAGGGCGAGCATGGCCCACTTTCTTTTCTGTTTCCTGTCGCAGACAGGCCCACACACTGTGACACTCCCAGGCATCGAACGACGCACGACGGTCTATGTGCCGCAATTGCCAGCCTCGCCCTTGGTGAGACGTGTCCCTTATCGACAAATTCGCTGCAGACCGCTCCTCGGGTTGGGCCGCCTGCTGAAGAAGGGCGAAGGCACGGCCCGCATCCTGCCCTGAAGTGAGTTCCAAACCTGCAGTCGCACTTTGCCGGGAGGGAGCCCGTAAGGCTGAAGTGGGAGCTGGCAAAGGAGCTGAAACCGTGAGCAAGCCAGGGGAGGTAACGGAAGCCAAGACCCCAGTCGAGGCAGCGGCCGGGTCCGGCTCCTGATCTGACTCTACACTGGAGCTTGAGTCTGAACCTGAGTTTAAATTTGGATTTGGATTTGGATCATCGTCTAAGTCTGGGCCAGAAGCGGACACCAGGCTCTTGGCTGGGTCAAGACGAGGGGTGAACTGAAGGTGGAGACTTGGCTCAATGCTTATCTCAAAACCCGGGCTGTCAGGGGACCCTCCTCTGCTGTTCTGGTCCCGTAAACCCACCGACAGCACGCTAGCCACTCCCATCATCAAGAACAGAGACAGCGTGAACAGGCGGATAAACGTTTTTTTTGTATCTCCGATCCTGGTGATAGATTGACGCAGCATGCGTGTATGGGTACGACTGCCCTGCTCCAGGCATATCCATACATCATCAGGTTGCCGCAATTCACGCAGCCTGGGATACCGTGTCCGCATCGCTTGCCGCAAGGCATGCACTTGCCCGAGCTGAGACAGCACGCAGTCACTGCCCTCCACCACCTTACCTTGTTCCAGCACCAGGAACCACAGCAGTCCAGGGGCTACGGCCCATAACAGGAGCACCGTTTCCTGAGGGTGATGAACCGCCAGGCAGGCGGCCGCAGAGTGGGCTTGGATGCCTCTCAATCCCGAGCGCGTCGGCCCCGTCCGCGCCAGGCGGAGTACCGAGCCACGACGCCGGTGACGCAGTTGTTTGCCCCACACCCAGCCCAGTGCGGGCCGTTCCGCTCCCATACGACATATCCATCGAGAGCGACCCGGCGGGCCACCAAACGGCCTCTGCTCAGTCTCAGTCCATTGCAAGCCAAACCAGTATTCGCGCGGCAAGGTGGCGGAGATCATCGCCCCCCCTTGAGCTGTGTTTTACCGGGCAACATTCCATCCCGGTGCCATAACTCGGGCTGTTGCTTCAGGGCCAAGCCCAAGGCACTCAGACGGGCCGGCGTGTCTGTCACCAGCAAGGCATGAGGAGGATGCCCCAGAACTCTGACCTTTCCGGCCCGGGACAAGAACATTTCCGTCATGTCCTGCAGATACGCGGCAGCCGAACGGCCTCTTCCCTCATCCTGACCTCGGTCAAGCACCGTATCACCCACGCCGCCCCTATCAGCGGCTTGAGCGGAACGGACATGCTGCTCTGTGGCGGCGACAGGCAGATCAAAACGACGGGTTTCTATACGATACAGTTCGATGCGACCGGCATGGAGCCGCCAGCTCAGACTGTAGACTGCGGCGATTTGATCCAGTAAATCAGACAAGCGCAATTGCTCAAAGACCAAACCCCCACGCGGCGCTGGCTCAAGAGCTTCCTCGTTCACGTTCAGGCGCGGTAAAAAGTGTGCCAGGGGCAAACGGGCTTCAGGACTGATCGTGACCGATAGATCAGACAGGGCTGAAAGGCGGCGGGCTAGCTCATCCAGGCTGGGTAAAGGTTCCTCCAAAGAAAAGCTGAAAGTCTGTCCGGGACGCAGGACAGCCGGCATAACAGGCTTTTTTCTCAAGGGAACTGCGTCTCCCAACAGCCAAGGTTTGTCGACAGACTGTGTGACACTTTCCGACCGTTGCTCTGCTGAATCCAGCACAAACGCCTCATCAAACCAGGCCTGCTCAGCCTGGCGTCCGCCTGTTTGCAAGACGCAGCCTGCCATGAGCAACACCAGTGGCAAAACGACGCACTTCATGATTGCCCCTCCCCCCGTCGCTGAGGTTTGCAGGTTTGGGGCCAGCTCAGCACCCGCAAGACCCGATTGGAGTAAAAGCAGGCCTGTAAAGGATGCGCATTCAGCTTAGCCGCATCCAGCAACTGGGCCACCGCCGTCTCAAAATCTCCTTCAAATCGGGCGGCCGTCTTGATAGGAAAATCCACCTCCAAGGCCCAATGCTCAGGCGTAAACACCCATTTGGCCTGCCTGGCCCAACGAATCAGCGCTTGTCGTAGCGTTTTATCTTTCAGGCGCAGCTCAAAAACAGACTGTGTTTTTTCCTCCCATGGCCCCTCCACAGCCTGCTGGTTCTGTCCTTTCACGCGAGGAGTCGCTGCCTGCCCCTCCCCCTCTATACGCGCCCACTTTCCCCCATCAAGATCAGAGGGCGGGGTTGCCGGGGATGTTTCCCCCTCTGCAGCAGATGCTGCTACAAGACTGTCTGCCGGGCGCTCTGGCGGCATTGGGCGCTTCAGTGGAGCCTCTGGCAGCGTCTCCAGGCGCGCAGATGACTCAGATCGCAAGGACGTCCCAGACCTGCTCTCGGACTGAGCACGTCCATCCATGACGGAAGGAGCCGCTACTCCCAGAGACGTATCACCAGACAGGCCGGGCTTCCCCAGGGCAGCGTTCTGCCGTGACTGCCTGTCCGAAGGGGCCGGCGACGACAAAGCAGCAGCCCCATCATGCTGACGATGCGAGGCGTCGTCTGTTGTCTGCGACGGTCTCAGACTTGCCCTGGCTTGCAACCGCCCAGCGCGAAACACCAGTTCCGTCCACAATGCATCAATGACGTGAAATTGACCGGACACGTTCAATGTCAGCAAAGTCTCCTGACCGTCATGCCATCCAAACACAGCAGGCAATCTCTGGCCCGGCGCAAAATGCAGCCAGATACGTGTGCCATTATCAAAAACCTGCATGGGGCCGGCTTGCGGGTCGCCTGACAAACGCCAGTCGAAATTGAACACACGCGTAGCCGGGTCGGCCAAGCGGCCATCGCTCCCCCGTCCAGTCTGACAGGCAGACATCCCAAGGCAACATAGCAACAACACGATAAAACGGGCAAAGACGCGCATCACAGACATCCATAGAAAAAACCCCATGTCCCGTCAGGGGCATGGGGTTTATCTTCGGTGATGCTCGCTCAAGCCGCCAGATCGGCTTGTACGGACAGATAAATCAGCGTCCTTTCTGAGCCACCAGACGGTTGGCTTCGGTAGCAGCCGTACGCAAGGCCGTCAAGGCCGGCTGATGACCATCCAGCGCGCTATCCAGACTTTGATTGAACACGGCGCGGATCTGGCGGTAATTACGGAAATTGCCTTTGGCCGTACCCGAGGTGCCGCTGCTGTACGCGCCAACCAGGTGCATCCAGTCGCCTTTGTCCTTGTAGTAGTCACTGCCCGTCGCGTTAAACGCTTCGCGGCTCACAGGCAGAAAGCCTGTGTTCTGATACCAGCGTGCCGCATTCTCGGGCTGAGCCAGCCAGTTGATGAAACGGGCCGAGGCCTGATTCTGTTCAGCATTATGACCTTTAACAGCCCACAAGGCCGAGCCCGTTACGAAGGGTTTACCGGGCGTTTGAGTCACTTCGGGGTAGTACGGCAAACCCGTCACGGCATATTTTAATCCGCGAGTATTGCTGTATTCGCCAATATGACCAGAGTTGGACAGCATGACTGCACATTCGCCTTTTGCAAAACGCTGGGGCGACTCTGGCAGGGTGCCCGGCTTAACCAGCAATTCGGACTTGACCCAGCTGATCATCATGGACAGGTGACGGATATACATCAGATCAAAATCAAAGCCGACCTTGCCTTTGACTTTGGGGCCGGGAGCCAGACCGTAGATCTGATTGTTGACCGCAGCCAGATTCTCAAGATTGATAGACACCGACTGATCCGAGGTCAGCGGGCAACGGCGCGAACCATTATTGGCCAACTGCACCAACTGGCCTTGCAAGTCCAGCCAGACCCGGCTGGGAACCGCGGGCTCGACCTTGGCCTTATCAAAGGCATTGATGTTGTAGTACATGACGGGGATTTCGGCCATGTAAGGGAACCCCTGCAATTGACCACGGCCATTGCGCACAAATGAGTTCGAGGCCAGGAACCAGGACACGTTGTCCATCTTTTCCCGTGCCAGCAAGGTGTGCATGGGCAGGATGTAGGGGCGATCGGCCACCTCATCCAGACCGGACATCTCGCCAAGCTGCACCAGATTGGGCAGATCCTTGCCAGCGCTCATGAGCTGCTCGAGCGCCGCTTCGGTTTCATGCGCCTTGACCGTCACTTTGACGTCTTTCTGGCTGCGATTGAAATCCCGAACCAAACTTTCAAACTCGCCCTGATTATGCGCGTTCAAAGCGGTCCAGACCTGAATGTCAACGGCTGCCAGGGCATTGGACCCAAACAGCAAAGCGGCTGAGCCACCCGCTGCCATCGCCAAAGCCATAACACCACGTTTCAACAGTAATCCGCGTAGATTTTTCATACATCCTTCATGATAAAAAAGGAAATTCAGGTTCGGGTTTGTGCCCCATGATAAGGTCAGCCAGGGCTCGACCAGAGCCTATGCCCATCGTCCATCCCAAGGTGCCATGCCCCGTATTCAGGTACAGGTTGGGGATGGAGGAGCGGCCTATCAGCGGAACATTTGAGGCTGTGGCAGGACGCAGTCCTGACCAGAAAGAAACATTATCAAAATCCAATGCACTTGGGAACAGATCAGCCACGTGCATTAACAAAGCCTGACAACGTGCCGGGTTCAAGCTGCGCGAATAGCCCGACAGCTCGGCGGTTCCGGCAACTCGCAGGCGGTCACCCAAACGGGAAAATACCAGCTTGTTGTCCTTATCGGTCAGGCTCACGGTGGGCGCTCCCTGCGGAACCAGCACCGGAAAGGTGGCCGAATAGCCTTTGGCCGGGTAGACGGGGCAGGCAATGCCCAAGGGCTGCAAGACCGATGGACTGAAACTGCCCATGGCCACCACAAAGGCATCGGCCTGGATAGACTCATAGCCGCCATCCGTCCCGATGACCTCCACCCCAAGCACTCGCCCTTTGGCGGTCAACAAACGGGTGATCTGGGTGGAAAAGCGAAATTCCACCCCGGCGCGCCCGGCCATGGCGGCCAAACCGCAGGCAAACTGGTTGGCATCGCCGGACTCATCGTCCTTGGTGTAGTCGCCCCCCACAATCTGACCACGGGCCGATGCCAGAGCGGGCTCAAGCTGCACCAGCTCGTCCACGCTCATGATACGGCGATCTACGCCCATATCGCGCATGACATCGGCCATTTGCTGGGAATCGTCCAGACTTTGGGCATCCCGGTAAAACGTGATGATGCCTTTTTCCTGATGGCGATAATCAAAATCCAGATCAGGGCGCAACTGCTTGAGCGTGCTGCGGCTATATTCTGCCATGGCCACCAAGGCGCGCACATTGGGCGCAACCCGTCCGGGCAAGCACTCGCGCAAGAAAGACAGGCACCAGCGCCATTGGCGCAGGTCCAAACGCGGACGGAATAGCAAAGGTGCGTCATCCTGCAGCAACCATTTCAGCAGTTTGAGCGGCATTTTCGGGTTGGCCCACGGCTCGGCGTACGAGACCGAGATCTGCCCGCCATTGGCTCGCGAGGTTTCCTGTGCCGGGCCCGTTCCCCGGTCCACAACCACCACCTCGCAACCGTGCTGGCTGAGCCACCAGGCAGTTGATACCCCAATAATGCCGCTGCCCAGAACTGCTACTTTCATGTGTACTGTCCGCTTGTTGAGCTAGTGTTCAAGACGCTTACTTGACGTCTGCCAAGGATGTAAAGGCATCTGCAAAATAATTATCCGGATTCAGGTGAGCCTGCTCCACGAAGTCCTTGCGGGCCGCTTCAACCATGCCCGGCGCGCCACAGGCGTACACCTGCCAGCCCGACAGATCCGGCAAATCAGCCAGTACCGCCTGATGCACAAAGCCCGTGCGGCCTGTCCAGCCATCTTCTGGCTGGGCGTCGGAGATCACCGGAATGAAACGCAAATTGGGCAATTCGCTGGCCCATTTCTCGGCCAATTCGGACTGGTACAGATCCTTGGGCCGACGACCGCCCCAATACAGAGCCACCTCACGCTGGCTCCCGGTTTGAATCAGGCGTTCGATCAACGCCTTGATAGGAGCAAAACCCGTGCCGCTGGCCAGGAAAACCATCGGTGCTGCACTGTCTTCTCGTAGGAAGAAAGAACCCAAAGGTGCTTCCACACGCAGAATCTCGCGCTCTTTCATGGCGGTGACGCCGGCACCAAAGACGTGATCGGTAAACACGCCACCGGGCATGTGGCGGATGTGCAGTTCGACCTGATTATCTTCCCGAGGCGGCGTCGCCATCGAGTAACTGCGACGGCTGCCGTCTTTCAGAATGAACTCCAGATACTGGCCCGGATAGTAGCGAAATGGTTCGGAGGACGGCATTTGCAGACGGACGATCATGACATCATCCCGCACTTTTTCCAGGCCCACTACGCGCGAGGGCATCTTCCGGATCTGGATATCGCTCGCCATGCGAATCTCATGAGACTCGATCAACAGGTCACTGCTGGGCTTGGCCTGACAAAACAGAGTATAGCCAGCAGCAAGATCCTCCTGGCTGAGCAATTGCTCGGGCGCCCGACCGGCATCGTACTGCCCGTCAATAACCTTGCCGCGGCAAGATGAACATGTGCCGTTGCGACAGCTATAGGGCAGGACAATCCCTGCATTCAGCGCGCCATCCAGCACCGACTGGCCAGGCTGTACATCAAAACTATGCCCGCTGGGCTGAACCGTGACTTTGAAACTCATATCCAACACTCTACAAAGAAATCCATCAGGCGGAGGACCAACCTCCGGCGGCAATATACACTCAGGCCAGGTCGGGCCGATGCAGCACGGGCTCGTTCAATTTGAGCGACAGGGTCTTGCCCTTGCCGGCGCGCTTGCCCAGATACATGGCCAGCATATCCAGGTCCATCACAATGGTGGACGCACGCTTGCGATGCACTCCACTGACCGCCAGACCGGTTTCCCCAAAGGCTACCCATTGACTCAGCGTGTCTCCCTCGTTCAGCTTGATCAGCACCGTGCCACGCCCCCCCTTGGACAGGACTTTCAGCTCCTTGATGTCCACGACCAGGAAACGTCCCTGTTCGCTAAGCAGCCCCACATAGAGATCGTCGGGGCGCAAGGCCAGGGGTTTGAGCAGTTTTTTACCCTCTTCAAGCGTAACAAACTGCTTGCCCGCCCGCTGTCGGGTGTTCATATCGCCCTGTGAGGCAACAAAGCCGTAGCCATCGCAGGCTGCCAGCACATAGTTCTGCTCCGGCGCGGCCCCCAAAATGTGCTCGATCGGCGCACTGGGGCTCACATCAATCATGGAGGTAATGGGCTGCCCATCGCCTCGAGCCGAAGGCAGGCTGGAAACGGGCACAGTATAGACCCGTCCATCCGTGCCGATGGCAACCAGATCCGTGGTGCTGCGGCATTCCAGTGCATCGCGCAAGCCATCCCCGGTCTTGAAACTGAACTGCGTGGCATCATGGCCGTGTCCCTGACGCGAACGCAACCACCCTTTGCGCGACACGATGACCGTCACCGGTTCATCAACCACTTTGGTCTCAAGCACGGCGCGCTCGGCCGCTTCAATCAAGGTACGACGATTATCGCCGTAGGTTTTGACGTCCGCCTCGATTTCACGAATCATCAAGCGCTTCAAGGCCTTGGGATCATCCAGAAGCTTTTGCAAGGACTGCTGTTCATCCAGACGCTCTTGCAACTCTTTTTCGATCTTGAAGCCTTCCAGACGCGCCAGCTGACGCAAGCGCATTTCCAGAATGTCGTCCGCCTGACGCTCGCTCAGATCAAAGCGCTCCATCAGCGCAACGCGTGGTTCATCAGACTCACGAATGGTTTGAATGACCTCGTCGACATTCAGATAGACCACCATGCGCCCTTGCAGGACATGAATCCGGTCAGTGACTTTGTCCAGACGGTAGCGGGTACGACGCTCCATCGTATGACGACGAAACTCCAGCCAGTTAAGCAGGATCTGACGCAAAGAGCGCTGGCCGGGGCGGCCATCCGTATCAATACAGACCAGATTGATGGAGACGTTGCGCTCCAGGCTGGTTTGCGCCAGCAAGGTGGTCACGAACTCGTCCCGGTCAATGGTGCGGGATTTGGGCTCGAACACAAGACGCACCGCCGCCTGCTTGCCCGACTCGTCGCGCACGGCATCGAGCATGTTCAGCATCAAGGCCTTGGTTTGCTGCTGCTCGGTGCTCAGCGATTTCTTGCCGGCCTTGACCTTGGGGTTGGTGCGCTCCTCAATCTCCTCGAGAATCTGCTGAGAAGAGCTGCCGGGTGGCAATTCCGTGACAACCAGCTGCCATTGCCCCCGAGCCAGTTCCTCAAACACCCAGCGGGCTCGGGCCTTGATCGAGCCACGACCTTGTGCATACACCGCGGCAATATCAGCAGCGGCAGAAATGATCTGACCACCACCGGCAAAGTCCGGGCCGGGGACGATCTCGTGGATTTCCTGATCGCTCAAATTCGGATTGCGCAACAGGCTGACGCAGGCTTGCGCAACTTCACGCAGATTGTGAGACGGAATCTCCGTAGCCATCCCCACGGCAATGCCCGATGCACCGTTAAGCAGCATGATGGGCAAGCGTGCCGGCAAGGTCACCGGCTCTTTCTGACTGCCGTCATAGTTGGGAATGAAGTCCACCGTCCCTTCGTCCAGCTCATCCAGCAGCAGACGGGAAAACGGGGTCAAGCGTGCTTCCGTATAACGCATGGCCGCAGCATTGTCACCGTCGCGCGAGCCAAAGTTGCCTTGCCCATCCACCAGGGGATAACGCAGCACAAAATCCTGCGCCATACGCACCATGGCGTCATAGGCGGCCTGGTCACCGTGCGGGTGATACTTACCCAGCACATCCCCCACCACACGGGCCGATTTCACGGGCTTGGCCGTTGGGCCCAGGCCCATGGCATCCATCGCGTACAGAATGCGGCGTTGTACCGGCTTCTGGCCATCGGTCAGGTCGGGCAACGCACGTCCGCGTACCACTGAAACGGCGTAATCCAGGTAAGCCTGTTCCGCGTAAGTTGCCAGCGTGATGCCATCGTCCGATCCCGCCGGTTCAAAATCCAATTGATTGCTGTCCATAAATAACTCTTAAGTCGGGCTCAGACGTCCAGATCGGCCAAATTGCCTTTTTCTTCCAACCAGGCACGGCGGGCAGAGGCCTCGCCCTTGCCCATCAGCATGGTGAACATGGCTTGCGTGCCGCTCAAGCCGTCTTCTCCCCAATGCACGGGCAACAAACGACGGGTATCGGGATTCATGGTGGTATCCCACAATTGCTCCGCGCTCATTTCACCCAGCCCTTTAAAGCGGCTGATGCTCCAGGACTCGTTACGTATGCCCTCGTTACGCAGCTTTTCCAAAACCGCATCCAGCTCGCCCTGATCCAGACAGTAAATCTTGCGGGCCGCACGCTTGCCGGCGGCAGGCACGTCGACGCGAAACAGGGGCGGACGCGCCACATAAACGTGACCAGCCTCGATCAGCTTGGGGAAGTGGCGAAAGAACAAAGTCAGCAAGAGCACCTGAATGTGCGAGCCGTCCACGTCCGCATCAGACAGAATGCAGATGCGACCATAGCGCAAACCGGACAAATCCGGCTCGGACTGGGCATCGTGCGGGTCCACGCCGATGGCCACGGAAATATCGTGAATTTCCTGATTGGCAAACAGCCGGTCCCGGTCCACTTCCCAGGCATTGAGCACTTTGCCGCGCAGCGGCAAAATGGCTTGAAACTCCTTGTCGCGGCCCATTTTGGCGGAACCGCCGGCCGAATCACCCTCGACCAGAAACAGCTCCGAATTGTCCAGATCGTGGGACTCGCAATCCGTCAGCTTGCCCGGCAAGACCGCCACGCCCGAACTTTTGCGTTTTTCCACTTTCTGAGCCGAGCGGGTACGGGCCTGGGCCTGACGCACCGCCACTTCAGCCAATTTGCGACCCTGGTCCACATTCGCATGCAAATGCAGTTCCAGTGCGTTGCGCACATAACCACTGACCAGACGCACGGCGTCACGACTATTGAGCTTTTCCTTGATTTGCCCCTGAAATTGCGGGTCCAGCACCTTGGCCGAGAGCACAAAGCTGGCCCGGGCAAACACGTCCTCGGCCTGCAGCTTGACGCCCTTGGGAATCAGACTGTGCAGTTCGGCAAAACTACGCACCGCCTGGTAGAGGCCATCACGCAAGCCCGATTCGTGCGTGCCTCCCGCCGGGGTGGGGATCAGATTGACATAAGACTCACGCACAATCTGGGACTCCAGCGTCCAGGCCACCACCCAGTGGGCTCCTTCACCCGGGGAGAAATTATCGTCATCCTGCGGCGCATACTGGCGGCCCTCGAACAAGGGCACCAACAGCTCCACGCCCTGCATTTCTTCCTGAAGATAGCCGCGCAATCCGTCCTCGTAGCGCCACTGCTGACGCTGGCCGGTCTTTTGCTGCACCAGCTCTACCGTCACCCCCTCCAGCAACACTGCTTTACTGTGCAGGATATGAGTCAGCTGGGCCAGGGGTATCTGAGCGGAGTCGAAGTATTTGGGATCGGGCCAGACGCGCACCCGGGTTCCGGTCTTGCGCTTGCCCACCGTCCCCGTCTGGGTCAGGGGCTGCTGCAGCTCGCCATCGGCAAACACAATCTCATTGGCTTGACCATCCCGCCAGACGAGCACCTCCAGACGGCGCGACAAGGCGTTGGTCACCGATACGCCCACCCCATGCAATCCCCCGGAGAACGCGTAGGCGCCCCCGTTCAGCTTGTCGAACTTGCCCCCCGCATGCAGCCGGGTAAACACCAGCTCCACCACCGGCGCGTTCTCTTCAGGATGCAGACCAACGGGAATCCCCCGCCCGTCATCCTCGACCTGTATGCCGCCATCCTCCAGCAAGGTAACCGTCAAGGTGCGTGCAAAACCGGCCAGCGCTTCATCGGCCGCGTTATCGATGACCTCCTGCACAATGTGCAGGGGATTGTCCGTGCGGGTATACATGGCCGGGCGCTGGCGGACCGGTTCCAGCCCTTTGAGCACCCGTATAGAAGATTCGTCGTAACGTGTAGTAGACAACTTGATTCCCGGTAGATCGTACAGAAAAACGCTATTTTACGAGTGCTTAGGCGCCAATGGGCAAACGCTTTATTGACGCGCACTGCGCGGCGAATGCACATTATCAGGCAGACGCAGTGGTATCCTGTCAAAAATTGGCAACAAGACCGTGGCAAATGGCCGTAGAATACATTGTGCTCAGGTCACGCCACCCGTATAGTTTTTCGTTATCTCTCTTTTTTTGTATCTAGCCATGAGCGACTCCATCAAACACATTACGGACGCCTCTTTTGAGTCTGACGTCCTCAAAGCCGACCTTCCCGTTCTGGTCGATTACTGGGCTGCATGGTGCGGTCCTTGTAAAATGATTGCTCCTTTGCTCGATGAGGCGGCCGAACTGTACAAAGGTCGTGTTATCATCGCTAAGCTCAACGTCGATGAAAATCCCGACACCCCCGCTCAATACGGTGTTCGCGGTATTCCAACGCTCATGCTGTTTAAAGACGGCAAAGTGGCCGAGACAAAAGTCGGCGCACTTTCCAAGTCCCAACTTAGCGCGTTTCTCGACAGCTCCCTGTAATCTCTGATTAACCGCACGCAGGCCCTATGCTGGCCTGCGGTCTGCTGCTGAAAGCCCTTCCCCACACCCATGCACCTGAACGAATTAAAAGCTCTGCACGTCTCGCAGCTGCTAGAAATGGCTGCCACTCTGGAAATCGACAACGCGAACCGCTTGCGCAAGCAAGAGCTGATGTTTGCCATCATGAAAAAGCACGCCAAAAAAGGCGAGCAGATTTTCGGTGACGGGGTGCTTGAAGTCCTGCCTGATGGTTTCGGTTTCCTGCGTTCGCCCGAGACCTCTTATCTGGCCAGCACAGACGATATCTACATTTCTCCCTCGCAGATTCGCCGTTTCAATCTGCACACGGGTGACTCCATCGAAGGCGAAGTGCGTACCCCCAAAGATGGCGAGCGCTACTTTGCCCTGGTCAAGGTGGACAAAGTCAACGGCATGCAGCCCGAGGCCATCAAACACCGCATCATGTTTGAAAACCTGACGCCGCTGCATCCGGACCAGCCCATGCGGCTGGAGCGCGACATCAAAAGCGAGGAAAACATCACAGGTCGTATCCTGGATATCTTCTCGCCTATCGGCAAAGGCCAGCGCGCCCTGATCGTGGCCAGTCCCAAGTCGGGTAAAACCGTGATGATGCAGCACATCGCTCATGCCATCACCACCAATTACCCCGAGGCCACCATGATTGTCCTGCTGGTGGACGAGCGCCCGGAAGAAGTGACCGAAATGCAGCGCACCGTGCGCGGCGAAGTCGTGGCCTCGACCTTTGATGAGCCGGCCACGCGTCACGTGCAAGTGGCCGAGATGGTCATTGAAAAGGCCAAGCGCCTGGTTGAATTGAAAAAAGACGTGGTGATCCTGCTCGATTCCATTACCCGTCTGGCGCGCGCCTACAACACCGTGGTTCCTGCTTCCGGCAAGGTATTGACCGGTGGTGTGGACGCCAATGCCCTGCAGCGCCCCAAACGCTTTTTTGGCGCTGCCCGTAATCTGGAAGAAGGTGGCTCCCTGACCATTATCGGTACTGCCCTGATCGAGACCGGCAGCCGTATGGACGAAGTCATCTATGAAGAATTTAAAGGTACCGGCAACTCCGAAATCCATCTGGAGCGCCGTCTGGCCGAGAAACGCATTTACCCTGCCATCAACCTGAACAAATCAGGCACACGTCGTGAAGAATTGCTGATCAAGCCCGACCTTCTACAAAAGGTCTGGGTTCTGCGCAAATTCATCCATGGGATGGATGAAATTGAAGCCATGGAGTTTATCCTGGACAAAATCCGGGCTACCAAGACCAACTCCGAATTCTTCGACATGATGAAGAAGTAAATCGAACATCCTGCGCAAGCCTCTCTATACGAGAGGCTTGCTTGCGATGGGCGTATGATCGGGTGCATTCCCGTGCATCCATTCTTTCAATCTGCTGAGTTCCACTCGAAATCTCAGTATTGCAAACAGAGTTCGCTTGCAATGAAATCTATCTCTCTAGAACAGTTCCTAGCCAGAGTACAGTCCCGCGACCCTCATCAGCCTGAATTCATGCAGGCCGTACGGGAAGTGATGACCAGCTTGTGGCCCTTCATCGAGAAAAACCCCCAGTACGCCGATCATGGTCTGCTCGAGCGTCTGGTCGAACCCGAGCGCGCTATCCAGTTCCGTATTTCCTGGGTAGATGATCGTGGCCAGGTTCAGGTCAATCGCGGTTTCCGTATTCAGCACAACAATGCCATCGGTCCTTTCAAGGGCGGCATGCGCTTTCACCCTTCGGTGAACTTGTCCATTCTGAAGTTCCTGGCTTTTGAACAAACATTCAAAAACGCGTTGACCACCTTGCCCATGGGCGGCGGCAAAGGCGGCTCGGACTTCGACCCCAAGGGCAAATCAGACGGCGAAGTGATGCGCTTTTGCCAGGCCCTGATCGTTGAGTTGTACCGTCACCTGGGTCCGGACACCGACGTTCCAGCCGGTGATATCGGTGTAGGCGCGCGTGAAGTGGGTTTTATGGCCGGCATGATGAAAAAACTGTCCAACAGCGCGGCCAGTGTGTTCACCGGCAAGGATTTGTGCTTTGGCGGCAGCTTGATTCGTCCCGAGGCTACCGGTTATGGCACCGTCTACTTCGCACAGGAAATGTTGGCTCGCAAAGGCTTGTCCTTTGACGGCATGACCGTGTCAGTGTCCGGTTCGGGCAATGTGGCTCAGTACGCCATTGAAAAATGTCTGGATCTGGGCGCGAAAGTGGTTACCGTTTCCGACTCGCAAGGCTGCGTGGTGGACATGGACGGCTTTACCCGCGAAAAACTGGCTGCCCTGATGCACGTCAAGAACGTTCAGCGTGGTCGTCTGGTGGATTACGCCAAAGAACATGGCCTGCTTTTTGAAGAAGGCAAACGCCCCTGGCATGTGCCGGTCGACATCGCCCTGCCTTGCGCGACTCAAAACGAGCTCGACGGCAAAGATGCTGAAATCCTGATCAAAAATGGTGTGCGTTGCGTGGCAGAAGGTGCCAATATGCCCAGCACGCTGGATGCGGTCGATGCCTTTATTCACGCCAAGATTCTGTACGCTCCCGGCAAAGCCAGCAATGCCGGCGGGGTTGCCGTCTCTGGTCTGGAAATGAGTCAAAACGCCCAGCGCCTGAACTGGACACGTGAACAAGTTGACGCAAAGCTGCACTCCATCATGCGTGACATCCACGAAAATTGTGTGAACTATGGTCAAGAAAATGACTTCATCAACTACGTTAACGGCGCCAATATTGCCGGCTTTGTCAAAGTCGCCAGTGCCATGCGTCATCAAGGCGTTTATTAAGTTTTGCGCCTTGCTCAGTAGTCAAAAAAACCGCCCACAAGGCGGTTTTTTTTATGGCTATCCCAAAGGGGTAGGGTCCGTCGCACATTTGGTAAAGGCCTCAGCCCCGCAACGTACGCTGCTGTGGACCGGCTCTGGTTGTCCACCAAAAACGAACCGCAGAAGGCTCACAACGGCCCATCATTGAAGTCAAGGCTGAAAAATCCCTCCCCGCTCGCAATAATACGGCCCAGTCCACCGAGCCAAAGGCCGATACACCTCCAGATCCACTTTCCCCTTTTCGTCCATCAAGGATGAATCCACATGGAAAGCCAGCACTTCCAGAATATGCAGCTGGTTCACACCTCGCCCCAAATCCACCACCTGATCCAGCTTGCACTCCATCTGCACGGCTGCCCCATCCAGACGGGGCACACACACATGCTGGCTGGGCACGAGATTCATGCCCAACTCCTTTACCTCGCTCTGACCGGGGGGCAAGGCTGCCGCACTGGCATGAACCGCAGCCAGATCAGACTGGCGGCATAACTGCACCACACATTCCTTATTCGCCTGCAAATTACGGGCCGTATCCTTCAGGCTGCCGTCCTCATTGCGGTTGATATTGATCGCCAGCATCGGCGGGCTGTGCGCCACGTAGTTAAAGGAGCTGAAGGGGGCCAGATTCACACTGCCCGACTCCTCCAAACTACAAACCCAGGCAATCGGGCGCGGCACGATCAGGGACGTCAGCAGGCGGTAAGCCATGCTGTCGTCCATGTCCTCACAAGACAGGCTGCGATAGCGGGGTGTCGTGTCAGTCATGTGCATAGGCCGCCTAAATGAAGAGCTGAATGGTGGGCAAATAACCATCCACACTCAACAAGTCCACTCGCTTCTCCACGATCTCCCAGTCCTGATCGACGGCGCGCAAACGGTAGGAGGCAGTAGCCGGCAGAATCTCGGTTTTTTGCTTCTGATACTCCGAATAAATCAGATTGGTGCGCACGCAATAGCAGCCATCCTCGTCAGGATGTTCAGATTGAACACGCGGGTTTTGAATCACGCGCAGACCACGCACGCCGGGCTGCAAGGAAAAGGCACGATGATGCGACAGGCGGTCGATACGCAAGCGCATCAACATGCGGTTTTCCAAAGCAATGCACATGCGTCCGTCGGGGCTTTCCTGCCCGGATTCACCCGGAATCCAGTACAAGCCATCTTGCGCAAACAGCTCGTACCATTCATCAAAACGTCCTTCATCCAGCAAGGCGTTCTCTTGCCATACGAAGTTCTGCAGGCTTTGTTGCAGGTTCGCCGTTTGGTCCAGACGCCGACCTTGCTCCTGGCTTTGCTGCGGATGCACTTGTTGCTGTTGCTGACCTTGCTGGGCAGCCTGCACTTGGCCAATCCGTGGGCCCTGCTCATGCGCTATCCCCATCATTCCTGCTCCTGCTGCTTCATGCCTTGTTTCCAGGCACGGTATTGGTTACGTATGACCCATTCGTTATTGGCATCGTCGAAACTGCCCTTGTCCTGCTCGCGTTCCTGCGCATCGTATTGACGCAGCAGATTCACCCACGGATTGCCTTGGGCTTTCAGGCTGGCTTGCTGGCTCTCGAACAAATGCACATCATCGTGCGCCACCACACTCATGGGCGAATAGACCAGACGGCTATAGCTCAGACCACGATCCAGCATTTCACGCGGTGCCCCTTTGGGTTGAAACACCCACACTTCCAGCAAGGTCCGGTCCACTGCCAAAGGCCGCAGCACACGGATGATCTGCGGCGACCCCTTGGCCGCCATGCTGGGATAAAACACCACATTCTGCGGATTGAAGCCCAGCACCCGACCTGCTTTTTCCTCGCCCCAGGCCTTTTTCATCATGGCCTCATAGCCCGGAATGCCCGAGTAATCGGTATGAATGCTGAACTTGGTGCCCAGAATGCTGTGCCCATTCGGATACGTTTCCACACCCATACGGGAATAGAAGTCATAGCCCGAACCAAAGGGCAGCAATTGCTCCAGCGCGGTAGGGTCTTCTTCCTTGAAGACTTCACCCACCTTGGCTGCCGAGCTGGAAGCGGACTCATGGGTGGAGATGGGATGCACCGTGTCGTTGATGTTCTCCATGTACATCTTCCAGTTGCAGTTGATGACGGTTCGAATCGAACCGCCCGCCACCTGCAACTCCCCTTCCGGAGAACGATCCGCCATATTGTCCAAGGCCTGCAGCACATCACCGAAATACTCTTGCAGGCTGAACCCTTCCTTGCTGAGACGGGCAAACACAAAGCCACGATAGCTTTCCACTGCCCCCGGCGTGGACAGGCCGCCAGCGGCCGGACACTGTGAAAACTCCGTGTTTTCATAGGCATTTTTCAGCGGTACGGCCAGCAACGAGCCATCCAGCTTATAGGTCCAGGCGTGATAGGGACAACGCAGCATCTTGCCCACATTGCCGCTGGATTCGCTGACCAGTCTGGCGCCTTTGTGGGCGCAACGATTCATCACCACCCGCACCGAGCCATCGCTATGACGCAGCATGATGACAGGGCTTTGCGCCAGGGTCACCGAAACATAGTCGCCCGTCTTGGGCACCTGACTTTCATGGCCCACATAGAGCCAGGCACGGCTGAACAGCCGTTCCATTTCAAGTTGAAAAACGTCCTCGTCCAGATAGGCATCCCGATGGACTTGATGATCCTGGGTCAGGCCCGACAAGGCGGCCTCGTTATTGGCATAACTCATAGTGCTTCCTGTAAATACGAGTAAAACGGGATTCAGACCGCCATGGCGGGTACGAGGGCGGGCGCGACCTCACCAGGCATCTGGCGCGGGCCGTCCAGGGGCGCGGGCCAGATCTGGCTGGAGTCGTCTGGCGGCACGCTGCCCAGTAAAACGCGGGTATAGGGGTGCTGCGGATCGGCAAATACCTCTGCGGTATTGCCCTGCTCCACCACTTCGCCGTTTTTCATTACCAGCACCCGTGTACACAGATAGCGGATCACGGACAGATCGTGAGAAATGAACACCACCGCCACGCCCAGTTCTTTATTCAGACGCAACAGAAGATTCAGAATCAAAGCCTGCACCGATACATCGAGTCCCGACACAATCTCATCGGCCACCAGCAAACGCGGCTGCACACACAAGGCGCGGGCGATGTTCACCCGTTGCTTTTGTCCGCCGGACAGCTCCGCGGGGAAACGCAGACCGGCATCCTGGGCAAGGCCGACCTGCTTCATCAACTCGTCCGCTTTCAGGCGGCGCTGCTCCGGTGTCATGCCCGGCTGCAACTCCAGAACCTGCGTAACCAGCTGCTGAACGCTGCGACGTGGATTGAGAGCCGAATCAGGGTCCTGAAACACCATCTGAATCGTCTGCGACAAGGACGCGCCCTGGCCTTTGGCAAACTGCTCCCGGGACTGGCCCTGCACCAGCACTTGCCCACCGCTGGGCTGCAGCAAACCCACCATCAAACGGGCGACGGTACTCTTGCCACTGCCACTTTCGCCCACCACACCGACCATCTCGCCGGGACGTACGCTCAAGGACAGGGGCCGCAAGGCATACATCAGGCTGCGGCGACCATTGCGCGTCACTCGGTAGCTGCGCTCCACATTCTGAAACTCCACCAATGGGGCCAACTCTTCAGACGGCGCTTGCGGCAAGACATGCAACTGGCCTTGCGCCGCCACATCACCCGTCATGCAGGGACCGGCACAACTTACCCAGTGGCCTGGCTTGACCGCTGCCAACGCGGGCGCACGTTGTTCACAGCTTGCATTTCGAGTAGGACAACGCCGCGCAAAACGACAGCCGGGCAAATCCCGCATGTCTTTCAAACCCGGCATGATGTCAGCCAAAGAAGGCAAGGCATACAAGGGGCCATTCAAGGCCGGCGTCGCATTTTTCAAGGCCCAGGAATACGGATGCAAGGGCATGTCCAGAACATCGGCGGCAGGACCTTGCTCAACCACATCTCCGGCGTACAACACGGCGACCTCGTCACAGACATGGGCGGCCATGCGCAAGTCATGCGTAATCAAAATTACGGCAGTTTGGTGACGCTGCTGAACCTCACGCAAAATCCGGATAATTTGCGCTTGGGTAATCACATCCAGGGCTGTAGTGGGTTCGTCGGCCACAATCAGTTCGGGGTCGCCGGAAAAGGCCATGGCAATCAAGATACGCTGACACTGCCCTCCAGAAAGCTCATGGGCATAGCGTCCCAGCATGGACGGCGGATCAGGCAGCCCCACTTCATGCAGACGCTCCAGGCAGTATTGTTCACGCGATGCACGAGGAATACCCAGTCGAGCCAGGTGCTCGAACATTTGCTGACGTATGGTCAGCACCGGATTTAACGAGGACAAGGGTTCCTGCGGGACAAAGGCCACTTTGCGACCCAGCAGGCGGCGCATTTGTGCGCCCGTCACCACCGAGCCCTGAAAACAGACCTGCCCCGAGGACAAACGCAGATTGCTGGGCAACATGCCCGAGATCACCCGCCCTATCATGCTCTTGCCTGCACCAGACTCTCCGACCAGCCCCAAGGTACGACCTGCCTGCACCGCAAACGACACCTTGCGCAACAGCTCTACCGACTGCCCCTGTACCGGCACCGAGACACTGACTTGCTTGAATTCAATCACCGGCACGCTCATCAGTGTGCTCCCCGTTGCTTGAGCCGAGGATCGAGCGTGGTACGCAAGCCATCACTCAGCAAATTAAAACCCAGCACTGCAAACACAATGCCGATCACAGGCGCCATCAGTCCCCAGCCCGCCTGATAAATCTGGTCACGGCCATCGGCCAGCATCACTCCCCAGGCCACCACATCCGAAGGAACAGAGAGCCCGACAAAGCTCAGAATAGCTTCGACCACAATGGCCACCCCCATCTGCAGACTGAACAGGGTCACGATCAAGGGCGCCACGCTGGGCAGCACTTCGCGCAGCATGATACGCAGGTGCGAAAAACCCAGCAGATGTGCCGCATACACATAGTCACGCTGGCGCACCACCAGAACCTCGGCCCGGACCACGCGATAAAAACGGGTCCAGTCCACCAGCACCACAGCCAGAATCACATTGAACAAACCGGTTCCCAGACCGACCATCAGCATCATGGAAAACACCACGGGCGGAAAAGCCATCCACAACACGACCAGGGAACTGACACCCCGATCGAACCAGCCGCCCAGGTAGCCGGCCAAGATCGCCAGCACCGTACCCAGAATCATCGTGCCAGTTGCTGCCGTCACGGCAACCTGAAAGGCCACGCGACTGCCATAAATCAGCCGGGACAAAATGCAACGCCCCAGGCCATCCGTGCCCAAGGGGTACTGAGCCAACCCGCCTTCCTGCCAGGCCGGGGGCAAGAGTGTGGCCAGCAGATCCTGGGCATTGGGATCATTAGGCGCCAACAGAGGGGCAAACAAGGCCACCAGCGAGAAGATCAGAACCAGGACGCCGCCAATCAGCACCTTGGGATGGGCCAGCACCGGCCGCAGCCGCGCCTGCCAGAAAGAAGGTGAATGCGTGCTCATGCAGACCTCAAACGTGGATTCATAACGCTGTACAAACCATCGACACAGAAGTTGACGACCAGCACCATCAGACAGAACACCAGGGCCACCCCCTGAATCAGGGGAAGGTCATGGTTCTTGATGGCTTGCACCATCAGATTGCCGATGCCGGGGAAAGAGAAAATGACTTCGATCAGCAAGGTGCCGCCAAACAGAAAACCAAACTGCACCCCAATCAAGGTCAAAGTGGGCAGCGCCGCATTCTTGAGCATATGCCCCAGCAACACCCGCCACTCCGGTACACCGCGCAAACGCGCAACGTTCACGTACTGGCTGGTAGCCGTCTCGATCAGGCTGGAGCGCAGCACGCGAATCACAATGGGGCTAAATGCCAGCGCCAACGCCAAGGCCGGCAAGAGCAGATGGGAAAAGGCATCCCACCAGGCTTGCCATTGCCCCCGCAACAGCAGATCAAGCAAAAGAAAACCCGTGCCGCCGTCCACCACGGGCGTGCCTTCCATGCGCCCCATAAAAGGCAGCACCGGAAACAGCACGCCAAACACCACGATCAAAATGATGCCCCACAGAAAAGAGGGGACGGACAAGAGCAAGACCAGCACAAAATCGGCCACGAACTCGATCTTCTTCTTATCCAGCAGATACAACACAATGCCGCCGGGAATCGAGATCAACAAGGCCATCAGCAAGCTGACACCGACCAGCTCCAAAGTGGGTGGCAAAGCCTGGGCCAGCAAGCCAGTCACCGGCTGATGAAAGAAGATGGAGTTACCCAGATTGCCGCGAAACACACCGCTCAACCAAACCTGGTACTGGTGCAAGGCCGAGCCATCCATGCCCAGCTCGACACGCAGCGCCTGCGCATCGGCCTCGGTCGCCGAAGGCGGCAGCATCATGCCCAGCGAATCTGCTGGAATGACGCGCAGCATGAAGAACACAATCATGGACAGCACAAACGCCGTCACCAGCACGAAGACGAGCTTGCGCGCCATCAGGAAGCAAACGTTTTTCATGAAAAGAACCGCAGGAGAAAATACGTCCGGGGGGAGCCCGGTAGGTCACCCCACCGCCTGAGGCTGCGGGGTGCATGAACGGTTTACTGCCAGGAATACTCTTGCGGCAGAATGTAGCCGGTCTGATAGGTATTGAGCTTCAGGCCCTTCTTGTAGGCAATGGTGGAAATGGACTGCAGGACCGGTAGGCTCCATGCTTGTTGGGCCGCTTCGCGGTTCAAGGCCTGATAGCCCGCTACGCGTTTTTCCTCGTCCATCTGGCGATTCAGCTCATCAAGCGTGCCTGCCAGACGCTCCTCCTTCCAGGTGGAAAACCGCAGACGCGGGTCCAGAATACGGCCGGTAAAAATTTCCGGATCACCGGTGGCATTGGCCCAGCTATAGAGCATCACCCCCGTCAATTTGGACGAATGGCTCAGCTCCAAATACTTGGCCACGGTAATTTCCTCCACGGTGGTCTGCACGCCAATCTGGCTCCACATCTGCGCCACCGCACGGGCAAGGTCATAATCCGAGGGGAAGGTGTTATTGGTGGAATACAAGGTAATGGTCAACGGGTTTTGCGTGCTGTAGCCCGCTTTGGCCAGTTCCTCAACCGCCGCTTTCTTGTCGAAAGGAATGTTCAGATCAGGTACATCTCCGGGCGAGCCCTTGGTGGCCAGAACCGACAAGGGCTGGGCGACATTTTTGTAGAAGGCACGGGACAGGCCGGCCTTGTCGATTGCCATGTTCATGGCACGACGCACATGCACATCCTTGAAGCTGTCTACATAGCTGGGCATTTGCAAAATGTAGATCTCGCTATAGGGGTAGACCTTGGCTTCCAGCTTGGGATTCTTTTCCAGACGGCTGATTTCGCGCACCGGAATCTGAACCGAGACATCTGCCCGACCCGACTCAACCGCTGCGACGCGCGCTGAAGAGTCCGGCACAATTTCAAACACGACCTGCTTCAAGTCGGGCGCGCCTTGCCAGTAGTCCTCAAAGGCTTCCAGCGTGATGCGGGAACCCCGCTGATAATCGCTCAGCTTGTACGGGCCTGCGCCAATCGGACGCTTCAGGAATTGCTCCTCCCCGACCTTTTCGAAATAGGCTTTGGGCAGGATATAGGCCGACAAAAAGGCCAAACCTTTGGGAGCCGTTGGGGTGGGCGAGCTGAAATGGATAATCGCTTCCAGCGGGCCGGTCACCTCCACCGACTTCAAGGTGGGCAGCATGCCATTCAGTGCCAGGGTTTTCTTGTTGATCGCACGATCAAAGGTGAACTTCAAATCTTCGGCCGTCATATCGCTGCCGTCATGGAATTTCACCTTGTCGCGCAGCTTCACCTTCAAGGCCTTGCCTTGCTCATCCACCCATTCCCAGGACTCAATCAGGCGTGGTGCCACCTGCAAGTCGTCACCCACAAACAGGGGGGAGTCAAACACGGCCTTGTAAATCGACTGACCAGCAGGAAAAGTGACCGAAGTCGGATCCCAGGAGGGAATATCCACGGGGAACGCAATTTTCAACTCGCTTCCCGCTGCCTGGCTGGCCGCTCCCCACCCCATCATCAAGGCCGCTCCCAAGGCCAGGCCCATCACGCTTTTTCGCAACGCTTTCACCATTTGTCCCCTTTTGTTATGACTTCATTCCAGCGTCAATCCGCCTCGCAAAAAGTATATAGTTTATTCTTAAATTAAATGGATAATGGTTTTCCCTATAATTTATTTTCTTTAATATCAATCTATTATCAGAAAACAAAACAATATACTTTTTATGAAAAATGACTAAATTTAGAGACAGATTGAACTGGGATACGGCTCAGGGCCAGATTTTGGATGCCGATCGGCGCTACGTGATGCTGCGTGCCGACGTGTTGATGGGGCTGTTTCGCCGGCTGGATGAGCCCGCTCGCACACAGGCGCTGGACGCCTTGGGACAGGCTGTCAGGGAGCAAGGCGGTTTGTCCGCCAAGGCCTACTGGGAAGCTATCCATCACGACCCGCAGGCTTTGCTCGACAGCATTGCCCACATCTCGGCACAACTGGGCTGGGGAAACTGGGATATTCAAACGCAGCGCACAGGCGGTTTACAGGTCCGCGTGACAAACAGCCCCTTTGCCAAAGGATTTGGCGCCCATGATCGGCCCCTGTGCCGGCCTATCGTTGGTATGCTTACAGCCGTCGGCCAACTGATTTACGATCAGCACGTCCAGGTGCAGGAGAAACACTGCTATGCACAGGGACGGCACGTCGACTGCCTGTTCACCGTCTTGCCCAAATCCAATGAGTAAAAACCAGCCTGCCGCCCCCAAACTGAACATACGCCAGCAGGTCTACAAACACCTGCGCAGCCGCATGCGCAGTGGTGACATCCGCTATGACGATCGCCTGGTCGACCACGAAATTGCAGCTGAGCTGCAGGTCTCACGCATGCCTGTGCGCGAAGCCTTGCTGCAACTGACCAACGAAGGGCTGTTGGAAGGCACCTCGCGCGGCTTCATGCTGCGGCGCTTCACCCCGGCTGATATTGCGCAGATTTTTGAAATACGGATGTTGCTGGAGCCTGAAGCGGCTGCCGCTGCCTGCCTGCAAGCCAGTCTGGAGGGGCTAGCCCTGATGAACAAGGCCGCCAATGCAGCCGAAAAAGCCCATGCCGCGGCAGACCCCATGCAATACATGATTGCCAACGATGCGTTTCGGGAAGGCTGGATCACCCTGTGCCCCAACCCGCACTTGAGCACCATGATTCTGCGTCTGAGCGATCACGTGGAAGCCGTGCGTCTGGCCACCTTGCGCGATACACGCTATCGGGAGCTATCCATGCAGGCAACCCGTGGCATCCTGCAATCCTTTCTGGACAAGAACCCGGAACAGGCGCGCGAGCATGTACGCACGAACCTGCGCCATGCGTCCATGAGCTATTACGCAACATTGGATGAAATGCTGGAGCGTCAGGCGGGTTAGGCATCCCGCCGCCGGTGCCTGCCCGGTGATCAGGGCTGCGCTTTCTGTTCCACCGCCGCTGCAATAGCCTTGCCAATCGTGGCGATGGCCGCGTTGCGCTCATCCATAGAAGCCTGGGTTTCCGTAATGTAGACGGCAGCCACCAGCGGCGCGCGTTCAGGGGGCCACATCACCGCCACGACACCGCGTGTGCCGTAAGCCGCTGCCCCGGTTCGGTCCGCCACCGCCCAGCGTTCAGGGACGCCAGCCCGCAACAAGGGTCCACCCACTTCGTTACGACGTAGCCAGCCAATCAGCTGATCGCGGCCCGCTGCTTTCAGTGCATCGCCCAGGGCCAGACGATGCAAGGTCTGCACCATGGCATAAGGGCTGGTCGTGTCACGCGGGTCGCCGGGCGCGGCTTCATTCAAGCTGGGCTCATTGCGATCCAGACGCGTCACCGTATCGCCCACGCTGCGCAGGAAAGAAGTGACGGCCGCGGGCCCGCCAAGAATCTCCAGGACCCCATTGGCAGCCGTGTTGTCGCTGTTGCGCATCGTGATCGCACATAATTGATCCGCCGATATCTGCTCACCCACCCGATCTTTGGTAGTGGGGGCATAAGACTGGACAGCCTCCTGCCTGACCCGCCAGGCCGCCTTCATGGCGCCTGGCCCTCGGGCCAGCAAAGCCGCACAGATCACCAGCTTGCTGGTGCTGGCCATGGGAAATCGTTCATTGGCCCGGTACTGCCATACATGCCCGTCCGCCGTATCGAGCACCGCCAAACCGACACGAGCGCCTAAGGATTGTTCGAGCATTTGCGCAGTCTGCACGACAGAGTGAGGACTGGCTGCCGCCCCCTTGAAAACCCATCCTGCCAAAAACAGCAAGGCTCCACATTGCTTCAGTCTTCTCACGCGCATCGGCCTGCCCTACAAAAACCAGCTCACACGAGGGAAACGGCCCCAAAAACCATCGCCAGGCTTACCGGGCACCGTGCCGGGCACCTGGAAAGCCGATCGTGGCAATCAAGGCTCAATCCGGGGCTGCTTGTCTTTTCCAGCCGTATTCACAGCCGGGGCGTCCAGCTCTTTGAGCTGGGGATCATCTACCTTGCCGCTCACTGCATAAGTGACGGACAAGTGACTGCTCATCGGCACCTGCATCAACCACTGGGTCAGCATGGCCCCTACCCCCACCATCGGATTGACAGCAAAGTACGCCGCAATTGCTGCCCCGCTCATGTCCAGATTCGGGCTGACCACCGCAATCAGATCCAGGGTTTCATCCTTGATGTCGATCCAGCCTTTCAGCTTGATCTCCCCGGCTGGCCCCTTAATCTGGTAATTGTCCAACTCCAGCTTGCCCTGAGACAGATTCATGCGTCCGGTGAGACTATCAAAAGCAAAACCGTCTTTCACCGCCCCGAACAAATCCAGGTCAAGCCGGCTCAGGCGCGAGATGGACTGCAAGCTGAGCAACTCCAACAGTTTTGCCGAGCGTGAGTTCAAACTGATAAAGCGCCCTTTTTTCAGGTCCACGTTAAACTGGCCGCTGATATTGCGCTTGTCGCGCGACCAGGGGAAATCGCTCCAGAACAAGGCGGCCTGTATGGTCCCGTCCCCATTCTTGATCGACTCGGTCAGCAAGCCACTCACATCCACAAACTCACCCAGATTAACCACCTGACTATTGGCAATCAGCTCCAGACCGCGCTGGGGCCCGCGCAAGGCCAGGGAACCCGAGCCCTGCAAATGCATGCCCTGAGCGCTAAGCGAAAAAGTCTCCAGCCGCCACGTCGCCCCGGCGCCCGCCGGCTTACCCATGGCTTGCAAGGTGCCAAACCGTATGCCCTGAATCTGCAGGTCATCCACCTTTAGCGAGATAGCCGGCAGGCTCAAATCATCATCCGTCGGCACATCGGCATCGGGCCACGCCCAATCGGGCCGCTGACCATCAATATGCAAATGGGAAAAATGGGCGTTAAACAAACCGGTATAACGACCATCACGATGCTGCGCCTGCACCTGCCCCTGGGCCTGCCGGGCCTTCAAGCGCAGGGACACCCTGCCTGCAGCATCCTCGGTGCTTTGCAGCTCCAGCTGATCCAGCCTCTGTCCCCGTAACCATGCCTGGTCTGCATTCAGCTGCACCCGTTCCAGCAAGGGCAGCAAAGGACGAGCGGAAGGGGCCACGGGACTGCCATCCAGATTCTGGCCAAACTCCTGAACCACCTGTTCCCACGCATCCAGATCCATACGATCGTAGCGACTACGCAGTTCCAGACCACGTCGAGGCCATGTCACCCATTCTGGCGTTCCCATGCTGCCACTGTGGAAGTAGCTGCCCTGGCGCGAGCCTTGAGCGTGGAGCAAATTGAGCAAAAAGGTCTGCCTGTCTCTCAGACTGATCTGCAAGCGATCCATTTTGGCGGCAGAATCACTGCTCCAGTCCGCTTTCAATTGGGCTGCCCGTTCAGCCGGCTTCTGAAAAGGTTCGGGCAAATTCAATGCCAGCCCCTTCAGGTCGGACTCTGCCCCCAAGGAAAACGCTCCCTTGGCATCCAGTTTCATCAGCACGTTATAGGCTGTCTGACCCTGCAGACGCTGCAAGCCTTTCAACCCCAGATACTGCTCCAGGCCTTGCGAGGTCAGGGTGCCGCTCAGGCGCAGGCCAGGCCTACCTGGCTCCAGTATTCCCTGGATCTGCGCATCTCCTCCCAGCAGCCTGCCCGTCAAGGTCTGGGCGCTGACCCCCTTCTCATTAAAGGCCAACTCCCCTTTCAATGCCGTCAAAGGGGGAGCCTCGGGCATGAACTGAAACTTGCCATCCTTCATCTGGATCAGGCCCTGGACCTGCGCATCGTCGGCATTGTCCAAAGGAATCTGCAATGTGATGGGCACCGTCCAGTCTCCCATCACCCGGCTGTCAGCCAGCAACCCATCTAACAGATCATTCAAGGGAGACTGATGCACCAAGGCCAGATAACTGCCGGCCGGCGCCTGCGACACCCCTTCCAGGGTCAAGACACTGTCTTGCTCCAGGGAGCGAATGTGGGTCTGAATATCACGCATGACGATATCCTGCTGCTGGGCAATAGGCATGCGAGCCTGCTGCGCCAGAATATCCAGATTGTCGTTATGCATGCGAATGCTGCCCTGCACGCCTTCCAGCCGAGGCCAGGCCAGACGCTGGGGGCGGGCCGGCTGATAATCCACAATCCCCTTATCCAGCGCACCGGCCACTTCAAACTGACCATCCTCCGGATTCAGACCGTAGGGAAAGGTATCCAGCCCGCCCCGTAGCCGAATCGTGCCCTGGGTGACAGCGCCTTGCACCAGCCCCGCCTGCATCCATTCACGCGCCAGAGGATTCACCGTCAAGGGCAGATAGTTCACTAAAGCGGCCAGATTCAGGTACTGGAATTGCCCTGTCCAATCCGCCACACCGGCCTCAAACTGGCCGTCCTCACGCCAGTTGCCGGACAGTTGCGCATCCAGATCCGCATTGCGCACATTTACCATCATCGTATTCAGGCCCAGTCTGGCCAGCTCATCGCGATGTGCTGTGCCCTGCGCTTTTAGCTGATCCACACCCACATGCTGAGCAAACAGGTCTGGTATCCGCAAGCCCAAGCCATCCATCGTCACCGCCCACTGCACATCGTCACTGGCTTTGCCCTGGACCAAGGCCTGCATATCGCTCAGGCTGCCTTCCAGCTCCACAACGGCATGCTCCAGCTGGACCCGCTCCTCATGCTCGGTGCGCACGGCAAGATCACGCAGTTGAGCCAACAGTTGCATCTGAATGGACGGGGCCGCGTCGGCTTGGCTGGCTTGGGCATGCAGATCCACCCAAGCCCTGTCCAGAGCCGCAGGGATGTCCAACCAGGGACGCAAGGCCGGCGTATCCACTGCCTTGGCCTGCACCGTCATTTCCCAGGGCAAGCCCATCACGTCCACATGCTCGGGCAAACGACGCTGGCCTTGCACCCGCAAGGCCAGGGCGACGGACTCGCCCAGATTGGTCGGCAAGGCAGTGGCCAGACTGACCTCATGCCAGCCCTGGCGATAGCCGATCTGCAGTTCAATGGACGGCAGATTCAAGGCCGGTGCGCCCCGCAAATCATCCTGCCATTGCAAGGAAGTACCCTGGATACGAACGCCCCGCTGTTGCAGCAGCCAACGAACCGGACCTTGCCAGGCCTGGGGGCTGGTATCGACGCTATCGTCGTTCATATCCAGCCTTTGTCCCATCACCAGAATCTGGCCTTGGGAATCGCGCCGTATGGGTATGGTCAAACCCTGCACATCGAGCTGGCGCAGCTGCAGCGACCCGCTAAAGAGCGACTTCCAGCTGATGACGGCCTGCAAGCTGGGCAACTGCAACATAGGCGCCTGGCCCGGTTCGGCCACGGACAGCTGGGTTATGGACAGATGCGGGTTCCAGCCCTGCCAGCTGCCTTTTAACTCGTGCATCTGGACGTGCAGGCCGGTTTGCTCGGTGATTTTCTGCTCCAGATACGGACGCAGATTATCCAGTTGGGGAACGAGCAGGTAGCGCACGCCAACCAGGCCCAGCATCAGCGCAAAATAGAGCAATAGCGCCAGTCGCACAAGCCCTCGAACTACCATGCATTCAATTCCCGAGTATAGTTAAATGCGGCCATTTCCGGCCCAGTCAGACAAGTGATCCCACTTGCCGTCTTCCCTTCTCCGAAAAGCCTCTTATCGTATGAGCCAGTCCATTATATTGAAGCCCGTGATGCAATGGTCCGGCCCCTTGCGTCGAAAAGTAAACGCTCAGCCACAATTTGGCACCTGGCTGCAAGAGCAGGCCCAGCACCCTGTCACCCCCGCTCTCATTGCTCAATGGTATCGGACTTTACTGCCAGAGCCCGACAATGATCGCCTGGCACAAGTGCGCCAGGCCTTGCGTCAACTGCGGGAACGCGTCTTTCTGGTGCTGATGATCCGGGATATCAATGGCCTGGCTCCGCTTGAAGAAGTCATGCTGGCCATGAGCAGCCTGGCCGATCTGGCAGTGGCGCAGGCCTATGAAACCGTGGCAAGGCAACTGGCCGAGATGCATGGCACCCCAAAAAACCCGCACACTGGCCTGCCCCAGGAAATGATTATTCTGGGTATGGGCAAGCTGGGCGGGGGGGAATTAAACGTTTCCTCGGATATTGATCTGATCATGCTCTACGACGAAGACGGCGAAACCGAGGGTCGCCGCCCGCTGAGTCATCATGAGTTCTACGGCAAGGTCACCCAGCGCATGATGCCCGTGCTGTCCGATACCGATGCTTTTGGACAGGTGTTTCGCACCGACCTGCGTCTGCGACCGGATGGCGACTCCGGACCACTGGCCTGGAGTATGCAGGCGCTGGAGAATTATCTGGTCAACCAGGGACGGGAATGGGAACGCTACGCCTGGATCAAAGCACGGCCCATCAAGGCACAGGCGTTTGAAGGCAGCCGCTGTGCGGCCGATATCCATCACTTCGAGGCCTTGCGTACGCCCTTTGTTTACCGCAAGTACTTCGATTTTGATGCCTTGTCTGCCCTGCGCGGCTTGCGGGAACGCATTCGCCAGGACTGGACACGCCGGGCCCTGAATCGCAATGGCGTGGAAACCTGGCACAACATCAAGCTGGGCGATGGCGGTATTCGGGAGATCGAATTCGTGGTCCAGCTCAATCAGCTGATACGTGGTGGCCGACAGCCTTCCTTGCAAACACCCAGTCTGCACAAGGCCTTGGAAGGCCAATGCGCGGCTGGCCTGCTCGATCAGGAAGTCTGCGACCAACTGCTGGCGGCCTACACCTTCTTGCGACGGGTCGAACACCGCTTGCAGTATCGGGAGGACGAGCAGACTCATTTGCTGCCGCAGGACGATGCGTTGCGCAGCGAGCTGGCTGCCACGCTGGGGCTGAGCCTGGCCGAGTTTGATGCGCAGCTGGGCCAGCACAGAAAATTTGTCTCGCATACCTTCCGCAACGCTTTTCGCCTGGCAGGCATGGGCGAAGAAGCAAGCGCCGAGCCCGCTGCGGCCGCCCCCCCGGTCGCGGAAATCAGCGCCCAGCAAGATCAGGCCTTGCAGCAGCGCATTGAACAGTTGCGTCAGGCGCTGCTGAACAGCCACCGTCTGCGCAGCCTGCCCAATGCCAGCCTGGACCGCGTGCAGCGTCTGATTCCCTTGGCCGAGGACTACGCCTACCGCTCGGAACACCCGGAAGTGACCGCCACCCGGCTATTTAATCTGATCGAGCTGATTGCCCAGCGCAGTGCCTATCTGGCCCTGCTGGCCGAGTACCCCGACACCCTGGCCCGTGTCGCCCGGATCGTCTCTGCCAGTCCGTGGGCCGCCCAATATCTGGCGCAATACCCCCTGCTGCTCGATAGCCTGATCGAATGGCATTCACTGATGGAAATTCCCGACTTTCCCGCGCTGTCCGAGCAAATGCGTCGGGACCTGGACGCCTGCCGACTGCCCGACGGGCAGGCCGATGTGGAACAGCAAATGAACATGATGCGGGACTGGCAGCATCAGATCACCTTCCAGTTGCTGGCCCAGGATCTGGAGGGCGTGCTGACGGTTGAGGCGCTGGCTGACCAGCTCTCAGCCCTGGCCGATATGATGCTGGCGGAGACATTGGAACGCACCTGGCCCCTGACGCGCCCCCGCAGCCTGGGCCCTGAACACGACACCCCGCCACGTTTCGCGGTTATTGCCTATGGCAAGCTGGGCGGCAAGGAAATCGGCTACGCCTCGGACCTGGATCTGGTGTTTTTGTACGACGACCCCAGCCAGGACAATGTAGAGCGCTACATCAAGCTGGCGCGCCGCATGACCAGTTGGTTGTCAGCGATGACCTCCTCCGGTCGGCTCTATGATATTGACCTGCGATTGCGCCCGGATGGCGATGCTGGTTTGCTGGCCGTCAGCGTGGATGCCTTTGAACAATACCAAACCCGCAGCGCCTGGTCGTGGGAGCATCAAGCCATCACTCGCGCCCGCTTTGTCACGGGCGATACGCAGATCAAACAACGGTTTGACGAAATCCGCCGCTCCATCTTGCTGATGGAGCGCGACCGTCGTAAATTGCGCGCGGACATTCTGGATATGCGTGACAAGATCAGTGCCGGGCACCCTAATCGCAGCGAACTATTTGACCTCAAGCACGACCGTGGTGGCATGGTGGACGTGGAGTTCATCACCCAGTATCTGGTGCTGTGCTATAGCCGTGAACACCCCAGGCTGCTGGAAAATCTGGGCAATATCGCCTTGCTGGGCATAGCTGCGCAAGCTGGTCTGATTGCCGTGGACCACGCCCAGGACGTGGCCGATGCCTATCGCGCGTTGCGCCGCCGCCAGCACGCCCTGCGCCTGGAGGGAGCGGAAAAAGCGCGTGTCCCCCTCACCGAGCTGACTCGGGAGCGACAAGCGGTCACCCGACTCTGGGACGAAGTACTGGGGTACTAAGGCAACAGATTGATTTCACTAAATATTGCCAAGAATCTACAATAGGCACATCGATTTATTGTGCGGCCGACTCGGCACGCCGTTTTTCCCGGATTCAGATTCATGTCCACTCAGCTCAATCGCCCCGTTTTAACCCTGCCGGAAAAACGCGAGAAACTGCTGTTGCATTCTTGCTGTGCCCCCTGTTCAGGCGAGGTCATGGAGGCACTGCACGCCTCAGGGATCGAATACACCGTTTTCTTCTACAACCCCAATATTCACCCCGTGCGCGAGTACGAGTTGCGCAAACAGGAAAATATCCGCTTTGCCCAGCAGCACGGCATCGAGTTCATTGACGCCGACTACGACGTGGACAACTGGTTTGAACGCGTACGTGGCCTGGAACACGCGCCTGAGCGTGGCGAGCGCTGCACGGTCTGCTTTGACATGCGTTTTGAGCGCACGGCCCTGTACGCCCATGAGCATGGCTACGACGTTATTTCCAGCGTCTTGGGCATTTCGCGCTGGAAAGACATGAACCAGATCAACGATTGCGGCGAACGGGCCGCAGCCCGTTACCCGGAGATGAAGTACTGGACTTATAACTGGCGCAAAGGCGGCGGCTCGCAACGCATGCTGGAAATCAGCAAGCGCGAGAACTTCTATCAACAGGAATACTGCGGCTGTGTGTATTCGCTGCGGGACACCAACCGCCACCGTCGATCCCAGGGCCGCCCGCGCATCGAGATCGGCGTGAAGTTCTATGGCAAGGATGAACTGGACCTGACGCCTCCCCCGGCGGCTGCTCCAAAGTCCGCTTGATCGAACAAGTCCCTCCGGACACGCGCACAGTAAAGAAGTTGGCACCCAAACAGCTTCCCCGAGCTTGAACAGCGATTGTGCAAGTGTCCGTTCGTCGGTTCGGCCCCCAGAGCCGATACGAGGATGGCGACCGAACCGCTCTGTCAGGGATCCGCTCAATCTGTTCTCACCAGTGTATCTGCGAACGGGGCACCCAAGGAAAAAGCGCCTTAGTTACCTAAGGCGCTTTTCTTTTGCACTCTGGCTGGCGGTGATACAGCCTGATTCCTACCAGCACAGCCACATGCTGCTTTACTGGATGCTGCGCGTAAATGTGAACTCGCCATCCTTCCAGTCCACAGGCACCACATCTTTAGGACCAAATCGGCCTTCCAGAATCAGGCGTGCCACCGGATTTTCAATGTGCTGTTGAATAGCACGCTTCAACGGACGTGCGCCAAACACGGGGTCAAATCCGGCCTTGGCCAATTGCGCCAAGGCAGCATCACTGACTTCCAGATGCATGTCACGCTGAGCCAAACGCTGATCCAAACGCTCGAGCTGGATGCGCGCAATAGACTCAATGTGCTCTGCCTCCAGACCGTGGAACACGACCACCTCGTCAATGCGGTTCAGGAATTCAGGACGGAAATGCTGTTTCACTTCCTCCCACACCACTTCCTTGATCACATCGTACGGCTCACCCGACAAACGCTGAATATGCTGCGAACCCAGGTTCGAAGTCATGATGATCACCGTGTTGCGGAAGTCCACCGTACGGCCCTGGCCATCGGTCAAACGACCATCGTCCAGCACCTGCAAGAGCACGTTAAAGACGTCGGGGTGTGCTTTCTCTACCTCGTCCAGCAAAATCACCGAATAAGGTTTGCGACGCACGGCCTCGGTCAGGTAACCGCCCTCCTCATAGCCCACGTAGCCAGGAGGCGCACCGATCAAGCGGGCCACCGAGTGTTTCTCCATGAATTCGCTCATATCGATACGAATCATGTGATCCTCGGAGTCAAAGAGGAAGTTGGCCAATGCCTTGGTCAACTCGGTCTTACCCACACCAGTTGGCCCCAGGAACAGGAAGGAACCATATGGGCGGGACGGATCAGACAGACCCGCACGCGAGCGACGGATGGCATCCGACACCAACCGTACTGCTTCACCCTGACCGACCACACGCTTATGCAGGTAGTCTTCCATCTGCAAGAGCTTTTCACGCTCGCCCTGCATCATCTTGGACACAGGAATACCGGTTGCACGCGAAACCACTTCCGCGATTTCCTCGGCACCGACCTGCGTACGCAACAGGCGCGGCTTGTCCTGATCGGCCTTGTCCATATTGGCTTCAGCCGCTTTCAGGCGCTCTTCCAGCTCGGGCAGCTTGCCATATTGCAGCTCGGCCAATTTGTCGAACTGACCCTTGCGTTGCAGCTCGGCCATTTCGGCACGCACCTTCTCGATTTCCTCTTTAACGACTTGCGAACCCTGGACCGCTGCTTTTTCAGCTTTCCAGACCTCCTCATAGTCGTTGTACTCGCGCTGCAGCTTTTCCATCTCATCGTTGATGGCCTGCAAGCGACGTTGCGACGCCTCGTCTGTATCCTTGATAACTGCTTCGCGTTCGATCTTCAACTGAATGATGCGGCGATCCAGCTTGTCCATGACCTCGGGTTTGGAGTCGATCTCCATACGAATGCGGGCTGCCGCCTCGTCAATCAGGTCGATAGCCTTATCGGGCAGGAAGCGATCCGTAATGTAACGCTGCGACAGCTCGGCCGCCGCCACAATGGCCGGGTCAGTAATCGCCACACCGTGGTGCAGTTCGTAGCGCTCCTGCAAACCGCGCAGGATCGCAATGGTGGACTCCATATCGGGTTCGTTGACCAGCACTTTCTGGAAGCGACGCTCCAGGGCGGCGTCTTTCTCGATGTACTGGCGGTACTCGTTCAAGGTCGTGGCGCCAATGCAATGCAGCTCGCCCCGTGACAGAGCAGGCTTGAGCATATTGCCCGCGTCCATGGCGCCTTCCGCCTTGCCCGCGCCCACCATGGTGTGCAGCTCGTCAATGAAGACAATGGTTTTGCCATCATCCTTGGACAGCTCTTTCAAGACCGCTTTCAGGCGTTCCTCAAACTCACCACGATATTTGGCACCAGCCAGCAAGGCAGCCAGGTCCAGCACCAGGACACGCTTGCCCTTCAGGGTCTCGGGCACTTCATTGTTCACGATACGCTGGGCCAGACCTTCCACAATCGCCGTCTTGCCCACCCCGGGCTCACCAATCAGTACCGGATTGTTCTTGGTACGACGCTGCAGAATCTGGATGGTGCGACGAATTTCGTCGTCACGACCAATCACCGGGTCCAGCTTGCCCAGGCGGGCCCGCTCGGTCAGGTCAGTCGTATACTTTTCCAGCGCTTCCCGGTTGCTGTCCCCTTCAGCGTCATTCACATTGCTGCCACCGCGCACGGCCTCGATGGCCGCTTCAAGCGCACGGCGCTGCAGACCGGCATCGCGCAGGGCGCGACCGGTCTCGCCTTTATCATCGGCCAGGGCCAACAAGAACAGCTCGCTGGCGATATAGGTATCGCCCCGCTGCGCGGCTTCCTTGTCGGTTTTGGCCAAGGCAGCCTGCAAGGCGGAACTGAGCTGCTGCTGCCCCTCCGCCCCTTGCACCTTGGGCAAGTTGGAAATCAGACGATTGAGTTCATTTTCCAGACGGGGAATGGCCACCCCCGCACGGGCCAGCAAGCTGCCCGTGCCCGAGTCCGCATCCGCCAACAAGGCAACCAGCACGTGAGCCGGTTCGAGGTAAGGGTTATCTTCGCGAACAGCCAGGCTCTGCGCATCGGCCAGAGCCTGTTGAAACTTCGTTGTCAATTTATCGATTCGCATAGAATTTTCACTTGAGAAAATATGCGATAAGCTAAAGCAAACAGTTACTCAATACTGTTTGCCCAGATCTCGCAACAAATAACAGGATGAATTGAAGATAAGGACAAAAACCAAGTATTCAAGTGTTTGGATCGCTTTTAAACAACAACCCGGCAAAGGCAGACTGAGTGCGCCATACACGGCGTCCCTAGCGGCTTACTGCGCACCGCGAGCCTTAAGAACTAAACATATTAAGGATTAACGGGAATAACAACCAATAAAAAGCTACAATTACACTTGATTTGACTCAAAGATTTAGCGTTTCGCCATCTGACATTATTCCTTATGCAAAAACGTATCTCGGTTACTGCTGACTCCATACGCTGCTCCAGCTGTATGCTCAATGAGGTATGTCTGCCTCTTGGGATGCCTAAGCACGAAATGGAGCGGCTGGACGAACTGGTCAAGGAGCGCATCCGCATCCCGAAAGGCGGCGTGCTGTTCCGGCTGGCCGACTCGGTCGAAGGAATCTATGGGTTGCGCTCTGGCTCAATCAAGATGCAATTGGAAGATTCCACCGGCCACATCCAGATTACGGGCTTTTTGTTACCAGGGGAAATCCTGGGCATGGACAGCCTGGTTGAAAATCGCCATGTGTCCCATGCCATCGCTTTGGAAGACAGCGAAGTCTGCGTCATTCGTCTGGATGATCTGGACCGCCTCTCTGCCCAGTTGCCCATCTTGCAGCAACAATTCCGTCGCCTGATGAGCAAGGAAATCAACCGCGCCCATCAGTTGATGTTGACGCTCGCCGGACTGCGTTCCGAGCAGCGTCTGGCTGCTTTCTTGCTGAACCTGTCCCAGCGCTTGTCGCTGCTTGGCTACTCCCCCTACGAATTCATTTTGCGCATGAGCCGCGAAGAAATTGGCAATTTCCTGGGCTTGACACTGGAAACGGTCAGCCGCCTGTTCTCACGCTTTGCGCGTGAAGGCCTGCTGAAAATTTCCCAACGTGAAGTTCACCTGCTCGATCTGGCTGCCCTGCGCACGCTGGCCGGCACCGAATGCGATTAAGCCGGACGGCTCCACTGCAAAGCAGGTAAGCCGCCCCTGACAGGCTTGCGCGACCTGCACGCGTTCCCAGACAACAAGCCCAAAAAAAAAGCACATGCTGTTTAGCATGTGCTTTTTTTATGGCCAGACCAGAGCTTGGGTCAGTCCAGACTATCTGCCGGTTCAGCCAATGCCGCAGGCGAACCGGAGGACATGTACAAACTAAGCGCACAGGCCACTGCGGCAGCCAGCCAGAACAGGAAAAACGCCACCGTATAAAAGGCCAGTCGATCTACTTGCATATGTCCAAGCACAACGATGTCCAACGGGTCCACCAAAGCAAACACGATTGCACTGAGCACCCCGGCAACCAGGAATGAAGGCCACAGTATCCACATCAACGATCGGATGGTCATTCGTACCCCCTTCTTGAACGGAAACATACTTCTCTCAACCCTAGCGTAACGGTGAAACGACTACATTTAGTGCTGCTCGGGGGCAGACTCTACCTTGCTGACAACCAGACCCTGCTTGACCCCGCCATCGGTAATGCCTTGATTACTGAAATTCTGGAAGGCCAGCACAATCGTAATGACGCAGCCCACGATAGCCAGAGCCGGCCCCGCCATCAACAACCAGGGCCACGGCTCACGCCACCAGGGTCCACTGTCCTTTGATTCGTCCATGTTTTGCTCTTTATAAAATTACTGAGGAATGTAAAAACTACTGCGTTCGGTCACGTACGTCTTGCGGCCATCCTCGTGCTCGCCCACCGCCTGAATGGAAATATCATACAGGCCCGGCTTGGCACTACTAATTGGGACTTGCACCACGACAGGCAGCAGTCTATTGCCAGCAGGTGCCACCCGGATATGATCCTGGCCATTCTCGGTCAAGTGAATGCGCGCCCCTTCCAGCCCGGTAACGGATAACTGCAGCTCCATAGCCTCTTCCGAGGTATTGATCACCTGCAGACGGAACACGTTCTCAATCATGCCCCCCGGCACTTCACGGCCCAGGGCACCGCGATCACGAATGACGTCAACCCGCATCGGCGTGCGCGTGGCCAGGGTATAGACAAAGGCGCCACAGATTACGGCCAGAATCAGAATGTACGACACCACACGCGGGCGCAGCATCCGACGGCGTACCTGAGACTGGGTCATGCGCTCTTTGATGGCCCGCTCGGAGGTATAGCGGATCAGGCCCTTCTCATACCCCATCTTGTCCATCACCTGATCACAGACGTCCACACAGGCACCACAGCCAATGCACATGTACTGCAGCCCGTCCCGGATATCAATGCCGGTCGGACAGACCTGGACACAAAGGCTGCAGTCCACACAGTCGCCCATGCCGGCTTCTTTGTGGTCAATCTTGCGAGATCGTCCGCCGCGGGTTTCACCCCGCACGAAGTCGTAGGTCACCACAAAGGTATCGCTGTCCACCATGGCGCTTTGAAAGCGTGCATAGGGGCACATGTACTTGCAGACCGCCTCACGCATGAAACCCGCGTTACCCCAGGTGGCAAAGGCGTAGAACAACAGCCAGAACCACTGCCAGGGCCCCAGAGACAGATTGATCAGCTCGCCACCGAGCTCGCGGATAGGCGCAAAATAGCCGATGAAGGTAAAGCCGGTCCACAAAGCAATCACAATCCACAAAAAGTGCTTGGTTGCTTTGAGACGTAATTTTCTGGCATTCCAGGCTTGCTCATCCAAGCGGATACGTGCCAGGCGATCCCCTTCCACCTTGCGCTCGACCCACATGAAAATTTCAGTGTAGACCGTTTGCGGACAGGCGTAGCCACAGAACAGGCGGCCTGCCATGGCGGTGAAAAGAAACAGGGAAAAGGCCGATATCAGGAGCAGCACCGTCAGGTAGATCACGTCCTGAGGCCACAGAATCATGCCAAAAATGTAGAACTTGCGCTCCAGCAGGTCAAACAGCACAGCCTGACGCCCATGCCATTCCAACCAGGGCAGACCATAGAAAATGATCTGCGTGAAATACACCATCCAGATCCGCCAGCGGGCGAAAACGCCCTTGACGGATCGTGGATAGATTTTACTGCGTACATCGACCAGCGCCTTCTCGACTTGCGGAGAGGTTCCACCCGCTCCCTTGGTGTTACGTGGAGGTTGCCACTTGGGCACATTTCCCTGCGCGTTATCAGCGCCGGGTTGGGAAGAATCGCTACTCATTGCAAGTCCTGAAGGCGTCAGATCAATTTAAAACACATTAGTTGGCCTGGGCAGGCTCGGCATTATTGGACAAACCCCAGACCCAACCGGCCAACAAACGAATCTGCTCGGGAGTCAGTGTGCCCTTTTGTGCCGGCATCTGGTTGGTGCGGCCCTGCAAGACTGTCTGCACAATCGTGGCTTCGGAACTGCCATACAGCCAGTAGTCATCAGTCAGGTCAGGGGCGCCCAACAAGGTGTTGCCCTTGCCATCAGCGCCGTGACAGGCAAAACATGCACTGTCATACACGCGTTTGCCAGCGACCAGCCGCAAAGGATCTGCTGCCAGGCCAGACAAGGAGCGCACGTACTGGGCCACATCCGAGGCTTCAGCAGGAGTGAACTGGGCTTGTGGCGGCATCATGCCGGTACGGCCTTCCGTAATGGTGTGCAGAATCTGCTCGGGTTCACCGCCCCACAACCAGGCTTTGTTGGCCAGGTTGGGAAAGCTGGGGGAACCTTGGGCATCCGATCCGTGGCATTGGGCGCAGTTGTTCAGAAACAGGCGCTGGCCGATTTCCCGGGCTTCCTGATCGCGAGCGATCTCTTCGATGGGCATGTCACGGTAACGGGCATAAACCGGCTCCAAGCGAGCATTGATCTCGGCCTGTTGCTGTTTGACCTGCTGGCCCGCGGTAAAGCCCAGCGTGCCCTTGAAACTGCCCAGGCCGGGATACAGCACCAGATAACCCAGAGCAAACACACACAGAGCGATGTACATCACGGTCCACCAGCGAGGCACCGGTGTATTGAGCTCTGTCAGATCACCGTCCCAGACGTGACCGGTCTCTTCTACATCGACTGTTTTGCCCAGAAATGCACGCTGGGTAAACAGCAACCACAAACAAAATATGATGCCAAGCAAGGCAATGCCGGAAATCCAGAGGCTCCAGCCATTATTAAAAAAGTCACTCATTCGGAACCCCCAGGGTTTTTATCGTTGCTTCCCTCGTCGGGCAAGGCGAAAGGCAGAAGCGCGGCTTCTTCGTTGGCCTGGCGGCGTCCCCGAGAGAACGCCCACCAGCAAATTCCAAGGAAGGTCGCCATCGCCAAAACAGTCATGACACCGTTGATGATGGCTACCATTTAGAAGCTCCCCTGCTCCACAGCCTTGGCAGCTGCGTCGCGACTGGCCACGCCCAGGCCCTGCAGATAGGCGACAACCGCGTCTTCTTCGGTCTTGCCTACCAGCTGCTCGGGAGCGGCATCAATTTGTTCTTGCGTGTAGGGCACGCCCAAGGTGCGCAGCACCTTCATGCGGTCCTGGATATTTGCACCTTCCACCGAGTTTTTCTGCAGCCATGGGTAGGCAGGCATATTGGACTCTTTAACTACATTGCGTGGATTGCGCAGGTGGATGCGGTGCCACTCATCGCTGTAGCGCTGACCGACGCGAGCCAGATCAGGACCGGTACGTTTGGAACCCCACAGGAAGGGGTGGTCGTAGACGGACTCCCCTGCCAGCGAATAGGGACCGTAACGCTGCACTTCGGATTGCAGCATGCGGATTTGCTGCGAGTGACAGCCCACACACCCTTCACGGATGTAGATGTCACGCCCCATCAGTCGCAAAGGCTCGTAGGGCTCAATCCCTTCAGTGGGCTGCGTCGTCGAGTGTTGAAAGAACAAAGGAACGATCTGCACCAGACCCGCGAAGGAAATCACCAAAATACTCAGGATGATCAGCAGCCCGGTATTTCTCTCGATCGTGGCGTGCGAAAAGCGCTTATTAGTGTCATTAGCCATGATTTACTCCTTAGGCCAGCAAGGTGGTTGGGCCCACCAGCGCTGGGTCACGGGCATCCGGATTTTTCAGAGGCACAACAGGATTGATATTTTTCTGACCTGCACGAACGGTCAGGAACACGTTCCAGGACATCAGCAAGATACCAGCCACAAAGAAGGCGCCGCCCAAGGCCCGGATCGCGTAGAAGGGGTAGGTTGCCTTCACCACTTCCACAAAGCTGTAGGTCAAGGTGCCGTCCACCCCGGTTGCACGCCACATCAGGCCCTGCATCACGCCAGCAATCCACATGGCGGCGATATACAGCACCACGCCCAGAGTCGCCAGCCAGAAGTGCAGGTCGATCAAACGAGGACGAGCCATTTCAGTGCGACCGTACAGGCGCGGAATCAGGTAGTACAGGGAGCCGAAGGTAATCATGGCTACCCAGCCCAGCGCGCCGGAGTGCACGTGGCCCACGGTCCAGTCGGTGTAATGCGACAGCGCGTTCACCGTACGGATTGCCATCATGGAACCTTCAAACGTGGACATGCCGTAGAAGGACAAAGCCACCACCATGAATTTCAGAATCGCGTCGGTACGCAGCTTGTGCCAGGCGCCCGACAAGGTCATGATGCCGTTGATCATGCCGCCCCAGGAGGGAGCCAGCAAAATCAGGGAAAACGCCATGCCCAGGGACTGTGTCCAATCTGGCAGGGAGGTATACAGCAGGTGGTGAGGACCGGCCCACATGTAGGTAAAGCCCAGCGCCCAGAAGTGAACGATAGACAGACGGTAAGAATAAATGGGACGGTTAGCCTGTTTGGGGATGAAGTAGTACATCATGCCCAGAAAGGACGTGGTCAAGAAAAAGCCCACGGCATTATGGCCGTACCACCACTGAACCATGGCATCCTGCACACCGGCGTAAGCCGAGTAGGACTTCATGAAGCTGACGGGCAACTCCAGGTTGTTGAAAATGTGCAGAACAGCGATCGTGACGATGTAAGAACCGAAAAACCAGTTGGCCACATAAATGTGACGCACCCGGCGCTTGACGATCGTGCCAAAGAACACAATGGCATACGCCACCCAGACCAGCGTGATCAGGATGTCGATGGGCCACTCCAGTTCGGCGTACTCTTTGGAGCTGGTGTACCCCATAGGCAGGGTGATGACCGCTGCCACCAGCACGGCTTGCCAACCCCAGAAGGTAAAGGCAGCCAGCTTGTCGCAAAACAAACGGGCCTGACAGGTACGCTGTACCACATAGTAGGAAGTGGCAAACAAGCCCGTCCCACCAAAGGCGAAAATCACAGCGTTCGTATGCAATGGGCGCAGACGCCCAAAACTAAGCCACGGTGTGTCGAAATTGAGTTCTGGCCAAATCAACTGCAAGGCAATAAAAAGACCTATTGCCATGCCGATGACGCCCCAAAATACGGTCATGATGGCGAATTGCCTGACAATCCCGTAATTGAAGACTTCGGCGTTATTTCCGACTGCATCGGAAGTGCCCATTTGCTTCCCCTAAACAAACATTGTTAATACAAGCGACAACAAGATACATGATCCAGCAAGTCGGTAATCCGCTACTTGATGCTTATCAAAAAACTTCGGAAAGCACGCACTCACACGTGTTTCCGCCCCGCAGACTGTGTGTCGCCGACCATTTGCAGGACTAAAAACGGGAGGTCAGGTATCTGGTGGGCGCTCTGTCCCTGCAGGACTCGCTGTGGAGTCATCATCGAGCAAGATGGAGTCCGCCGCATTGCCGGTATCCTCAAACTGACCGGCAAAAATAGCCCACCAGAATGAAATACCAATGACAACGACCAGAAAGATGGAGATGGGGATCAGGACCAGCAAAGAGCCAAACATATCAGCCCTGCCTTGCCGCCGGGCCTGTCCACTGGGCAGGCACCATGCGGGTGCGGCTGCGGTAGATACGCCAGGAGTTGGCCGCTACGGCCAACGACGATACCAGCATGCTGACAGCCGCCAGCCAGGGAGCCACAATGCCCATGGCAGCCAGCGGTGTCATCAGTAAATGCCAGGCAATGGAACCATAGAGATTTTGACGGGCGATGCGACCGGTTTGCTGGGTCAACTGCACAACTTCAAATTCATTCTGAGCGGGTCGGGCCAGCAAACTGGCATGTGCCGAGGCGACGGCCGACGGCACGGACATGGACATGGCACAGGGACAGCTCATGACCAACATGGCGACCACCACAGGCACAACGTGCGAGGGGTCTATCCAGTACCAGACCAGACCGAATGCAGCAGCCAACACCAGTTGAATACTGACAAACCAGAATGCCAAGGTATTCGCATGCCCTGTCACTGTCTGGCGAAAACGTTCTATCAGATCGTGGGACGCGGACTGGGTCACCGACTGGCGTGCGCAAAGCTCCAGATAGCGGGCCGTCAACAAAAAGGCCACGAACATCGTGACCGAGTCGTAATACACCTCGCCTTGCTGCATCCAGGTGTTGTACACACTGGGCAGGAACGCGCCCACAATCCCCAGCGCCACGGGTACATCCATACCGACGCGACCCTCAGACAGGCTTTTGAACGCGCCTTTTAGAATCGGCCAGGAACAGTACAGCACCACCGGCATGGTCAGACACAGCCCGGCCCAGTTCATGAGCACAATGACCTGCGACAGGGATTCAATATCCTCAGCTCGGGTGCTGAAGGAACGCATGTAGCCCGGAAACGCAAACATCATCACCTGCATGGCTGCCAGCCACGACAGGCCTAGACGGGCCAATGTATGACGCCGATGTGATCGCTGCTCGTCAGTGAGCGGCTTGGGGAGAGAAAAAATCGAATATGCGCGCATGGATGGACTATAAGCCACTGATATTTCTTCATTCTTGATTTAAATCAATACGACTTTGCTTCGATCCTTTATCGTTGTCCCTATGCATCTTGTTCAGGCCGTTACCCCCCCCAACGCGGCGCTAACTGTTCAATGCTTTCAAGGCTGCTCATTGGCAGCCTTTTTTTTATGCGCGCCTGGACGCAAAGCTCACTTTTCAGGTCCCTTCATAAATCGCTTGCGCGGCCAAAGTCTACCATGTCTTGCACTAGGAAAACGCCTTGATTATCAAGACTTTCATGACAAAAGTAGCGTACTTTGAGAATACCAATCAATTCACTGACTATTGAGTCCTCAATCTTAAACGGACAATCGCTCGGCAAGCCTTTTCAGACCGGCTTCCCCGCACAGTCTCTGACAGACAATGAGTCATCCAATCCCCCACTTTCTTAAGCGCACCGCCCACAAATTTTATATTTGAAATATGTAGCTTTTAAGCAAAATGACATGGGCAAAAAAAAGCAGCCCACCGACTGGAGCGTGCGGTGGGCTGCCTGCTATCGGAAAAGGGGCTATCTACCCTTTCCCGTCCTGCTTATGCCTCGGAAGCGGCAAACTGTTCGGCTTCGGTAGAGCCGGCCAGAGCCGTAGTCGAGGACTTACCGGCTTCCACTGTCTGAGTGACAGCATCAAAGTAACCCGTCCCCACTTCACGCTGGTGCTTCACAGCGGTAAAGCCCAATGGTGCAGCCGCGAACTCTTTTTCCTGCAGTTGAACGAAAGCGCTCATCTGGTTGCGGGCGTAGCCGTGGGCCAGTTCGAACATGCCGTAGTTCAGTGCGTGGAAACCAGCCAGCGTGATGAACTGGAACTTGTAACCCATGGCACCCAGCTCGCGCTGGAATTTGGCGATCGTGGCATCGTCCAGGTTCTTTTTCCAGTTGAACGATGGCGAGCAGTTGTAGGACAGCAGCTTGCCAGGGAACTGACGGTGGATAGCTTCCGCAAAGCGACGAGCGTATTCCAGATCCGGCGTAGAAGTTTCGCACCAGACCAGGTCTGCGTAAGGAGCGTAAGCCAGACCACGGGCAATAGCTTGATCCAGACCGGCACGAGTACGGTAGAAGCCTTCCACTGTGCGTTCTTCCAGAATGAAGGGGCGATCGTATTCATCCACATCGCTGGTGATCAGGTCTGCTGCGTCCGCATCGGTACGAGCAACCAGAATGGTGGGAACGTCCAGGACGTCTGCCGCCAGACGGGCCGCGACCAGCTTGGACACCGCTTCACGCGTAGGCACCAATACCTTGCCACCCAAGTGGCCGCATTTCTTGGCTGATGCCAGTTGGTCCTCAAAGTGAACACCTGCCGCACCCGCCACAATCATGGCCTTCATCAGCTCAAAGGCATTGAGCACGCCGCCAAAACCCGCTTCAGCGTCGGCCACAATAGGAGCGAAGTAATCGATGTAACCCTCATCGCCCGGGTTCACACCCTCCATCCACTGAATCTGATCGCAACGGGCCAGAGAGTTATTGATGCGACGCACCACCGAGGGCACCGAATTCACGGGGTACAGCGATTGGTCGGGGTACATTTCACCAGCGCTGTTGGCGTCGCCCGCCACCTGCCAGCCCGACAAGTAAATCGCTTTCAAGCCGGCCTTGACCTGTTGCATGGCCTGGTTACCCGTCAGTGCACCCAATGCGTTCACAAAGGGTTCCTGATTAATGGACTGCCACAGACGCTCTGCGCCACGCCGTGCCAAAGTGTGCTCCTCAACCAGAGAGCCACGCAAACGAATCACTTCCTCAGCGGTGTAACCACGCTTGATACCTTGCCAGCGCGGGTCTTCAGCCCAGCGTTTTTGCAAATTACGGATCTCAGTTTCTCGTGCATTCATGGTGAACTCCTACGATGGATTTAACAGTGAACTAGATTGAACAGGATGACTACAGTCTACCCAAATGTTGCACCGCAACTATGTTTTCTATCTTATATAAGAGTAATTATTTTTTTGTTTTAAATCATATACATAAATAATTAATTTCGAGATATGAAATGCATTATCTGCTTATGAAATAAAAAACTGTGCACCGCGACAGTCGTTTTTTGCATACTGAGACAAGGATTTCACAATGTGGGATAATCGCCTGTATGCCTTCCGGTGAATGCGTGTTCGCTGCACCGGTTTCCTGTTTTATTTCTGCAGCACCTGCCCATGAGCAACACCTCCCCACTTAAAGATTCGCCGCTCGGACACGATGTGGTTTATCCCACACGTTACGATCCCAACGTCCTGTTTGGTATCGAGCGCTCGCTTAATCGTCAGGCCCTTGAGCTACCTGAACAATGGTATGGCGCTGATATCTGGAACGGTTACGAGGTCTCCTGGCTCAACCCCAAGGGCAAACCCGTGGTCGCCCTGGCCCGCTTTGTCATCCCCTGGAACAGCCCGCGCATTATCGAGTCCAAATCCTTCAAGCTCTATCTGAACTCATTTAATGATGAAGTCGTGCAGGACAGCGACAGTCTCGCTGGACGCATGGAGCAGGATCTGAGCGCCATAGCCGGCGCCCCTGTCCAGGTGACACTATGGCCCTTGAGCGCTCTGAGCGGTCAGACCATCGCCCAACTGGAAGGTCGGAGCATTGATGAGCTCGATATCAGCATCCAGGACTACACGCCACAAAGCGGTTTATTGGCCTGCTTGCCTGACGCCCCGCTCGTGACCGAGTCGCTGGTTTCGGATTTACTCAAATCCAACTGTCCCGTCACGGGCCAGCCGGACTGGGGCAGCGTCCAAGTGCGTTATACAGGCCCTCAAATCGACCCCGCCTCTCTTTTACGCTATATCGTTTCGCTGCGCCGCCACACGGAATTTCATGAGCATTGTGTGGAGCGTCTTTACAGCGATATCTGGCAAAGCTGCCAACCCGAACGTTTGCTGGTGTATGCCCGTTACACGCGGCGTGGGGGGCTCGACATCAATCCCTGGCGCAGCAGCCATGCAGATAGCGTGCAAGAGCCACGGCTGGCACGTCAGTAAGGTTGCAACTGGCAGGCGCACCTCCCGCTGACCTGTGCACCTTCCAGGGGGCACCCCCTGCTTTCTGACAAAAAAGAAACCCCAAAATGCGATACGCTTTTGGGGTTTGTTATCAAGCGGTCTCGAGCCAAGCGGCAAAGGATACCGTCAGGCTTTCGCTTTAGTCGATCGGGTGACGGTGGACGCCACATAGACGGCCAGGCCCGCCGCAGTCCAGTATCCGATGGCCGCCCCATACCAAGGGGCCTGCGTCAGACCCACATCCAGCATCAATCCAAAACCCACCGGCGCCAAGGACGAGCCCACGTCCATGCCCGAATACACCAGGCCGTATACAGCCCCAGTCGCCCCCTTGGGCGTAACGCGCCGTATCAGCATATCGCGCGAAGGCGAAGCAATACCCGAGCAAAACCCGGCTGCCCCCACAAAAAACAGAGCCATCGATGGCATCACCCAGCCTGCGCCCAGCACCAAAAGCAGCCCACCCGACACGCACAGGGACACAAATACAATCAGCTCAGAGCGTGGCGTGGTAGAAGCAATAAAACCGCCCACAAACATGCCTGCGGCAGACGCCAGCATAAAACCGGACAAGGCCGTACCCGCCACGACCTTATCGATACCGTAGGTGGTGTGCAGCATGGGGATGGTGTAATTCTGCACGACTGCCATGGCCGCCGTGGCAAAGGCAAAGAACAGGAACGCGCCCCATAAAGAGGAACGGGACAACAACGTAGACAGCGTGGTCCAGACCGACTCCTTGCTTGGTGGACGCGCCGGCATCGACCCGGAGGCGGTGCGTCCAGCCAGTGCATCCCGGTTTACCAGAACAAGCACCAAAACAGCCGCAATCAGAGCGGCCGCCGACAGCACGGCAACACGCCAGTTGAAGTAAATGGTCAGCGTGGTGATAAAGACCGGCGTCAAGGCCCAGCCCAGGTTACCTGTCAAACCGTGAGCACTGAAGGCATGGCCCAAACGCGCCGGGCTGACACGGTGATTGAGAATGGAGTAATCCACCGGGTGAAAAACCGCATTGCCCACCCCGCCAATCAGGGCAGCCGCCAACAGCATGCCATAGCCATTGGCCGTTCCGATCAACAAGGCGGCCGCTACAAAGCAGGACAGGCCTACTTTCAGCACCGGCAAGGCCCCGATCCGGTCAACCAGAAAACCCGAAGAGGCCTGCCCAAAACAGGACACCAGATAAAAAGCGGTGACCAAACCTCCCAACTTCAGAAAGTCATAACCGAACTCTTGCCCCAGGGAAATGTACAGCGTGGGCAAGATAAGTTGAAAAAAGTGCGAACTGGCGTGCGCGATACCGATCACGCCAATGACCTGCCAGTCCTGCGACCCGTCCGGTCCCGCCCCGGCCAGCGTCCTTGTCGATGAGTTAGTCATTTGTCTCACAGCTGCTTTTTCTTGATCTCAGGCCAGGCTTTTTGCAGGTAGTAGCACATGGACCAGACCGTCAGGACCGCTGCAACGATAATAAGAGCTTGCCCGATGATCCGTGTAGGCAGCCCCATAACAGGCGACCAGTACAACAGGCAGGGAATGGCAACCATTTGCGCGGCGGTTTTGAATTTACCCAAGCGATGAACCGCTACACTGCCGCTGGCGCCAATCTTGGCCATCCACTCCCGCAAGGCAGAAATGGTAATTTCACGACCGATAATAATCAGCGCGATAAAGGCGTCCACTCGCCCCAGATCCAGTAACACCAGCAAGGCGGCGCTGACCATCAGTTTGTCGGCAACCGGGTCCAGAAAGGCGCCAAACGAGGACGTCTGGTTCCAGCGTCGCGCCAGCCAGCCGTCGAACCAGTCGGTCGCAGCGGCAACGACAAAGACAGCCGCTGCCCACAGATCGCGCGTTTCGATGCTCAGCCAGTGTTCCGGCAAATAAAACAGGGCAACGATCAGGGGAATCAGGACGATACGAAGCCACGTCAGGGCAATGGGCAGATTTAAAGGCATAGCTTGGGTACCAACCTAATTTAAAACAACAAAGGCTCTCGCCTATCGTAAAGCATGATAAATACGTTCGGCCAGCTCCGTGGATATTCCATCAACCGCACTAAGCTCATCGATACTGGCATCGGCAACGCCACTAAAGCCCCCAAAGCGAGCCAGCAGACGCTGGCGACGCTTGGCGCCAATCCCATCAATATCCTCCAGACGCGACACGTTGCGCGTTTTGGCACGCTGAGCGCGCATGCCCGTAATCGCAAAGCGGTGGGCCTCGTCACGCACCTGGGCAACCAGCATCAAGGCAGCTGACTCCACGCCCAGGGCCACAGGCGGTCGATCATCGGCAAACACCAGGGTCTCCAGACCTACTTTACGCTTTTCTCCCTTGGCCACACCAACCAGAACATGAATATCCAGGCCCAATTCGACAAAGACCTGCCGGGCGATCTCTACCTGCCCTTTGCCACCGTCGATCAGGACAATGTCGGGCAAAGGCGCCAGACCTTCGGCAACCCGCGAGAACCGTCGGTTCAGTACTTGGCGCATGGCTGCGTAATCATCACCGGGGGTGATGCCGGCAATGTTGTAGCGACGATAAAGGGAGTTCTGCATTTCGTGGTGCTTATAAACCACACACGAGGCCTGCGTGGCCTCCCCAGCCGTATGGCTGATGTCAAAGCATTCGATGTGCAACGCATCGAGCTGGGCCTCATCCAGGTCCAGTTGCAATACTTCAGCCAGAGCCCGGGTACGATCCGCACGGGCCGTCGATTCGCTCAAGACCCGGGCAAGCGCCAGGCCGGCATTCTTCGTTGCCTGTTCCAGCCAGATCTTGCGCACGCCTTGAGGGCGCACCACAATGCGCGCCTTCACACCGGTTTGCTCCGCCAGCAAAGGCATCAGATCAGGATCAGGCAGGGCGTGCGAGCAAACCAGCACGGGTGGCATGCGACGTTCCAGGTAGTGCTGGGCGATAAAGGCCGCAAGCACCTCGCTTGGGGTGTCATCGTTGATCTGGGTAGGGAAAAAGGCACGATCTCCCAGATGACGGCCCCCGCGCACCATGGCCAGGTTCACACAGAACTTGCCCCCGGCATTGAGGACCACAATAACGTCGACATCTTCCTTGCCCACCTGCTCCATGCTTTGCTGCTGCAACACGGCTGACAAGGCTTTCATCTGGTCGCGCAAAATCGCGGCCTGCTCAAAATCCAGCGAGTCCGAGGCCTGCATCATGCGCTCTTGCAACTCACTCAGGATTTGCGTGGTGTGACCATCCAGAAAGCTGATGGCGCGCTGCACATCCCGCTGATACTGCTCAGGCGAGATCAGATTGACGCACGGCGCCGAACAGCGCCCGATCTGATGCAGCAGACAGGGGCGACTGCGATTGGCGTAGACGCTGTCCTCACAGGTGCGCAACCGAAACACCTTTTGCAGGATCTGAATGGTTTCACGCACCGCCCAGGAGTTGGGATAAGGGCCAAAGAAATGGCCCTTCCCGCTGGTACTGCCCCGGTAATAGGCAATACGAGGCGCCTGGTGCGCGCTGATCATCAGGTAGGGGTAGGACTTGTCATCCCGGAAAAGAATGTTGTAGCGTGGCCGCAGACGCTTGATGAGGTTGTTTTCCAGCAGCAAGGCCTCGGCCTCGCTGCGGGTAACAGTCACCTCGATGCGCGCGACACGCGCCACCATATGGGCAATGCGGGGACTGCTCAGCGTTTTTTGAAAGTACGAGCTGACACGACGCTTGAGATCCCGCGCCTTGCCCACATACAGTACCTCGCCCTGTTCATCGAGATGCCGGTATACGCCCGGCAAATTCGGTAAATCAGACAGATAGGATTTTAGATTGAAGTCCGCGGGCATATTGATAGTGTTCATCCGCTTGCAAGGCGTCCCAATCCAAAGCGGACGTGCTAGGCATGAGACGACGAATGCGGTTTTGCGATTCCTCGGAAATCGTGAAATCCAGGCGCGAGAGCAAGTCGTCGGCCAGATCAGGACGATTGCAGACCAGCACCATGTCGCAGCCCGCCCCCAAGGCCGCTTGAGCGCGTGCCAGGATGTCGCCCACAACGGTGGCGCCTTCCATGGTCAGGTCGTCGGAAAAAATGACGCCGTCATAGGCCAGGGCCTTGCGCAGCACACGCTGAATCCAGTATGGCGAGAAGCCGGCTGGCAGCGGGTCTACTTTGGAATAGATCACGTGTGCAGGCATTACGGAGGGCAACTGCAAGGTGCCAAGCCAACCGTAAGGGGCAGCATCCTCGTCCAGAATCTCTTCCAGTGTACGGTCGTCCACGGGAATCTCGTGGTGCGAATCCGCCTCTACGCCGCCATGACCGGGAAAGTGCTTGCCGCAGGCAGCCATACCGGCCTTGTTCAAACCACGGATCAAGCCAGCGGCCAACATGGACACTGCCCGCGGATTGCGATGGAAAGACCGATCGCCAATAACCTTGCTGACTCCCCAGTCCAGATCCAGCACCGGCGTAAAGCTCATATCCACACCACAGGCGCGCAGCTCGGCAGCCAGCACATAGCCCGTATCGGCAGCAACTGCCGCCGCCTTGACGGCATCACGCGTCCAGAGCTGGCCCAACTGGCTCATGGCGGGCAGCGTGGTAAAGCCATCCTCGCGGAAACGCTGCACCCGCCCCCCCTCGTGATCCACCGCAATCAGCAAGGGCTCGTTACGCGCCTCGTGAATCGACTGGCACAGGGCGGTCAGTTGCGCACGGTTTTCAAAGTTGCGGCTAAACAGAATCACGCCACCGACCAGCGGATGGCGCAGGCGCTCGCGCTCGTGGTCCGTCAGAACCGTGCCCTGCACATCGACCATGACCGGGCCCGGTGGCAGTACTGCTTGTGGGGAAGAACTCATTTAGTATCAGACTCAGCTAAGGATAAGGAAGAAATGGCCGGCGCTTTGACTTCCAGCACCACAAAGGCCATGGCCATATCGGATTCATCAGTCAGGGAAATATGAACCGCCCCGAAACGGGCGTCAAACCAGCTTTGCAGGTCCGCAGACAAGCGCACCATCGGACGCCCACCGGGCGCATTCAGGGTTTGCATGCGCGACCACGCCATGGGCATGCGCATGCCCAACCCGACCGCTTTGGAAAAAGCTTCTTTAGCCGCAAAGCGGGTTGCCAGATAGCGCAGTCCCCTTACCGGGTCGCGCGCCTGACGGCGGGCATAGACCTGCTGCTCCTGCTCGCCCAGGATGCGTTTTACAAAACGATCGCCGTGACGAGCCAGGGCGCGCTCGATCCGTTCCACACGAATCAGGTCGGTGCCAATGCCGGCAATCAAACCTGGCTGTATTGGGGGCATGATGTGATCAGAAAAAAAATACGAAAACGGCGTGAGCCGCCTACTAGCTTGCAATGATACCGTGAGAGCGCCGAATACAAAAACGGCCCTGCCAGAGCAGAGCCGTTGTGGAGTCCGGACGCAATCGTGCCTAAAACGCGCGCTTGTCGATCACGCGCTTGGCTTTACCCGTTACCGTACGCTCGACCATACCCGAGGACTGCACGCGAATACGTGCACTCACACCAATAAAGGTCTTGATGGAGTGGCTCAGGCGGCGGGCCATTTGCTCACGCTCGGCATCATTTAAGTGATTGAACTCCGGGCGAACCTCCACCAGAATTTCCAGCTCGTCCATATTGCCATTACGACTCAAGACCAGTTGGTACTGGGCAGCCAGCTCGGGCATCTTCAGAACCAGCTCCTCGACCTGCGTCGGGAACAGGTTCACACCACGCACAATCACCATATCGTCGCTGCGGCCCGTGATCTTGCCGATCCGGCGCATGCTGCGCGAGGTAGGTGGCAGCAACTGGGTCAGGTCACGAGTACGGTAGCGAATGACCGGCATGGCTTCCTTGCTCAGCGAGGTAAAGACCAGTTCTCCGCTCTCACCCTCGGCCACGGGCTCGCCGGTTTCAGGGTTGATGATTTCCGGGTAGAAATGGTCTTCCCAGACCACTGGACCGTCCTTGCTTTCCACACATTCCATGGCCACGCCAGGCCCCATTACCTCGGACAGACCATAAATATCCACAGCATCGATACCGGCACGCTGCTCAATATCCAGACGCATCTGCCCTGTCCAGGGTTCAGCGCCAAAAATACCGATGCGCAAGGAAGTATCGCGTGGGTCCATGCCCTGACGCTCGATCTCTTCCACGATATTGCAGAAGTAGGAAGGCGTGACCAGAATCACGTCGGGACGGAAGTCCTGAATCAGTTGAACCTGCTTTTCAGTCTGACCACCGGACATGGGAACCACCGTGCATCCCAGACGCTCAGCACCGTAGTGGGCACCCAGGCCGCCTGTGAACAGACCATAGCCGTAGGCCACATGGGCAATGTCGCCAGGACGGGCGCCAGCTGCCCACATGGAACGGGCAAACAGGTCTGCCCAGGTGGAGATGTCCTTGGCCGTGTAGCCAACCACGGTGGGCTTGCCCGTTGTGCCACTGGACGCGTGCACGCGTGCTACCTGTTCGCGAGGAACCGCAAACATTTTGAAGGGGTAGTTGTCACGCAGATCCTGCTTGGTCGTGAAGGGAAACTTGGAAATATCCGACAACTGCTTCAAATCGTCGGGGTGCACGCCCGCTTCATCAAATTTCTGCCGATAGTGCGGCACATTCTCGTAAGCATGCCGCAACGTCCACTTCAGACGTTCCAGCTGCAAGTTGCGGATCTCGTCAACACTTGCATGCTCGATGGCATCGCGGCCAACCTGTTCTTTAATTGCTGTCATGGTGTACTCCTGCCCTGCCGCTGGTGTGGTACGTCCGACCCCCCCGGGTCCACAGGGTATGTATCGTCAAAGATTATTTTTTTTCAATTCCGCCCAATACCGTGCCATTGAGCCGGTACGAGCGTCCACGGAACAAGGCAATGCGCTTGTTGTTCTGGTTGACCACCTCGATGTCATACACACCGGTGCGGCCTGCCAGGGAAGCCTCAACCGCACGAGCAGTCAGGACATCCCCTTCAAAGGCAGGCGCCAGGTAATCGATGGTGCAACCCGACGCAACGGTCGGTGCATTGCGGGAATTGCAGGCAAACGCAAAGGTGCTGTCGGCCAACGCAAAAATGAAACCACCGTGACAGGTCTTGTGGCCGTTGAGCATGTCGGCACGTACCGTCATGCTCATGTCCGCCCTGCCCGGTGCGACGCTATCCAGGCTCAGGCCCAAAGCCTGAGATGCCTGGTCATTGCCAAACATATGGTCACTGACCTGCTGAGCCAGTGCCTGGGGGTCTTCAACAGCCATTGCGTTGCTTTGCATTACTTTCCTTTAAATTGGGGGGCACGTTTGCCCAGGAATGCATTAACACCCTCACGATAATCTTCGGAGGCACCCAGTTCACGCATCAAATCGCGTTCCAGATCCAACTGTTGATCAAGCGAATGGGCATCACTGGCATAAATCGCTTTCTTGGCGTAAGCCAGACCTTTGGTCGGCGCCTGGGCAAAATGAGCGGCCAGCTCGTTCAGACGAGCCTGGAAAGCCTCATCGTCCACGCATTCCCAGATCAGCCCCCACTGTGCAGCCTGTTCGGCCGAGAGCTTGTCGCCCAGCAAAGACAGACCCATGGCGCGGGCGGTGCCCACCAGACGCGGCAAGAAGAATGTACCGCCGGTGTCCGGCAACAAGCCAAGACGGCAGAAAGGCTGGATGAAGCTGGCCGAACGGGCGGCAATCACAATATCGCCCGCCAGAGCCAGGTTCGCTCCAGCACCCGCAGCCACGCCGTTGACCCCCACTACCACCGGCGCAGCCAATGCGCGCAGACGACGCACCAGCGGTGCGTAGAATTTCTCAATGGTTGCACCCAGATCGACGGGGGCATCGCCAGCGCTCATCTGACGCTCGGACAGGTCCTGGCCGGCGCAAAAGCCGCGTCCATTACCGGTCAGAATCAGCACACGCAAATCGGCGCACTGTTCCACCTTGTCCAGAGCCTGAGCCAGCTCACCGTGCATGTCGGCCGTGAAGCTGTTGAGCTTGTCGGGACGATTCAAGGTAATGCGTGCTACGCCGTTTTCCAGTTGAAATTGAATACTTTGGTCAGTCACCTGGCCATCCTCCTTTAGAAATGCCAGCGGGTCTGAACGACACGGAAACGGTTAGCCACATAGGCCGAGTCCGACAGAGAGGCGTTGGCAGCCGGGTTGGCGCCCGTACCATGGAAGTCGCTGTAGGCTGCGGTCTGATTAATGAACACGGCGCCGGTCAGGTTCAGGGACAGGGACACACCGGAACGCTCGGCCATGCGCTGGATCTGGGCAGTCACGGCATCATCGGTGCTGTACGCCGACAAGGTCAGTGCGCCGTGCTCGATCACGTTGCGTCCTGCCACTTCAATGCTTTGCTCGGTCGAATCGGTTTGCACCACAAATACGATGGGGCCAAACCATTCTTGCTGAATCTCGGGCTGGTCCACACGGGCCTGCAAGATCAGAGGTGTGCGTACGCGGGCACCGGGAAATGCAGGGTGCTCCAGTGTCTGGCTGTCAGCCAGGATAGGCATGCCCAGCTGGCGCGCCTGATCGATACGCTGTGCGCAGGCTTCGTTTTGCACAGCACCGGTAATTTCAACGGCGCGGGCCGGATCGGACACCAGTTTTTGTACGGCCTGGGCCAGACCTTGAGCCACTTCGTCAAAACTCATCACACCATCAGCCGTGCGGATACCGTCACGAGGCACGTAGATGTTTTGAGGAGCAGTACACATCTGGCCGGAATACAGGGCAAAGGAGAAAGCCAGATTGCGGGCAACCGCCTTGAAATCGTCAACCGAATCAATAATGACCTGGTTCACACCGGCTTTTTCGGTGTAGACCAACGCGTGGCGCGCATTTGCTTCCAGCCAGTTGCCGTTTTGGCTACTGCCGGTAAAGTCGATCAGCTTGACGGCCTTGTTCATGGCCAATTGCTGTGCCGTATCTTCCGAAGGCTCGTGAGCCGCCAGCAAGACCACGTTGGGATTGAAACCGGCCTCGGCCAGCACTTCGCGCGCGACAGCCACGGTAATGGCCAGAGGCAGGATCGCGCCAGGATGCGGCTTCACAATCACGGTGTTGCCGGTGGCCAAGGAAGCAAACAGGCCAGGGTAACCATTCCAGGTCGGGAAGGTGGAGCAACCAATGACCAGACCAATGCCACGGGGCACAACTTTGAACTGTTTCTTCATCTGGATGGGATCATGCTTGCCCTGGGGCTTGATCCAGTCAACCAGACCGGGGATGCGGGACATTTCCTGCCAGGCGTAGGCCACGGCTTCCAGCGCACGTTCCTGAGCGTGAGGGCCACCGGCCTGGAAGGCCATCATGAAACCCTGGCCCGTCGTGTGCTGCACGGCATGAGCAATCTCGAAGCTGCGCTGGTTCAAGCGATGCAGAATTTCCAGACAAATGCCCACCCAGGCCTGCGGGCCCGCATCGCGCCAGCTGTCCAGCGCCAGTTGCGACTGGGCCACCAACTGATCCACGGGGACTTTGGGGTAACGGATGCCCAGATCAAAACCAAAAGGCGAGCGCTCATTACCCACTTCTCCTTGGGCGCCTTCCAGCGTCAAGGGAAAGGCTTTGTCGCGGTAGGCTTCAAATGCAGCCTGACCTTCCTGAGCCGCGGTTTCACCGTAAGCGCGCGGGCTGGGATTTTCAGGATAAGCGCTCCAGAAATTGCGCGCTAGGATGCTGCTCAAAGCCTGATCCAGCGTCGCCTGATGCGTTTTGAAAAAATCTGCTGCCATACAATGTGCTCCTGAAACTAGTAGGACGCCAAGCTGGGAAGCTGGCGTCCAGATTCTTGGAAAACCGCTATTTTTGGCGGTCTTAGGTTTCCTGATCGAAGTCAATCACTACCCGGTCGGTTACCGGAAAGCTTTGGCAACTGAGCACGAAACCGCGGGCTACTTCGTAATCTTCCAGCGCAAAGTTGGCATCCATGTCCACTTCGCCCTCTACCACCTTGCAACGGCAGGTGGAGCAAACACCACCTTTACAGGAATACGGCAATTCCAGACCTTGCTCGAGCGCTGCATCCAAAATGCTGCTGTTGCTCTTGCTGATGGTCAGGTTGCGTGTGATGCCATCCTGAATCACGGTCAGCTCGCACTCTTCCTTGCCCGGTGCCTTGCGCGACTCCTCACCTGTACGCAGCGCACGTGGCCCTTTGGGAGCGCCAAACAGCTCGAACTTGATCTGGGATTTTTGCAGACCGTTTTCCTGCAAGGCGGCCACCACCTGCTCGCTCATGTCCTGGGGACCGCACACAAAGGCCACATCCACACTGGCCGGATCGAACCATTGCTGCATCAGCTGGCGGACTTTCTCACCGTCCAGGCGACCGTTGAACAGATCAATATCCTGCGTTTCCCGGCTCATGATATACACGATGGAGAAACGTTCCATATAGGTGTTTTTCAGGTCCTCGATCTCTTCGCGAAACATGATGGCCGAAGAGGCGCGGTTACCGAAAAACAGCGTGAAGGTGGAATTGGGCTCGGTATCCAACGCGGTCTTGACCAGCGACAGAATGGGGGTGATACCGCTCCCCACCGCAAAGGCAACATAACGGTGCGCGTTGCTGGAGTCAAAATCTACGGTGAAGTTGCCATCAGGAGGCATGACCTCCAGCGAAGCACCTGCCTGCAGATGGCTGTTGGCCCAGGTAGAGAAAGCACCATCATTGACGCGCTTGATCGCCACCCGCAGCAAGCGGTCGTGCGGAGCGGCACAGATCGAGTAGGAGCGGCGCAGTTCCTGGCCGTCCAGATGGGTGCGCAGGGTCAGATACTGACCGGGGCGAAACTGAAACACATCCTGCAAATTGTCGGGCACATCAAAAGCTACCACCACAGCATCGCGGGTGCTGCGCGAGACCGATGCCACAGGAAGAGAATAAAACTGACTCATAGGACTAATGCGCCTTAAAGTAATCGAATGGTTCGCCACAGCTGATGCAGCGGTACAGCGCCTTGCACGGCGTCGAGCCAAACTGGCTGATGACCCGTGTATGCGTGGAGCCACACTGAGGACAGGCCACCACGGGCGCCTCGGGCTGGCGCAGCAAACCAGAAATATCAACTGCACTTTGGGCCGGGGGAGCGATACCGTAATCACGCAGGGCCAGCTTGCCTTGCTCACTCATCCAATCGGTCGTCCAGGCCGGCGACAACTTCGTATCGACTCGAACCTGCTCGATGCCGGCCTGCTGCAAGGCTTGCTCAATCGAGTGGCTCATCTCGTACATCGCCGGACAACCAGAGTACGTCGGTGTGATGGTGACCACGCACACGCCCTCCTCCCAGTTCACGTCACGCACAATGCCCAGGTCCAGCAAGGAGATCACGGGGATCTCCGGATCTGGAACCGTGGCCAGTATCTGCATGACTTGCTCGGTGCTCCAGGTCTGTGTCATGACGATCACCAGGTGGCGTCGGGGTACATACGTGGCAGATGCTGCATTTCCGCCAGCAGATACCCTAACGCTTCCGTATGACGGCCTTGCGGGCCGCCACGGTATGCCTTGTGCTGGGCATCCTGTTCGGCTGGACAACGCAAGGTAGCGCGCTCCAGGGCGGTCCGGATGTACTCCAGGCAGGGCTGCCACAGGCTGGCCATCAAGGGCACGGCCTGACGCTGAGCCAGCTCCTGGGTGACCTCATCATCCAGGAACAGTTCACCCAGATAGAACCAGGCATCATCTATCGCTTTTTGCATGCGCTTGTGGCTCTCGGCAGTACCATCACCCAGACGCACGATCAGATCGGTCGAGCGGCGCAAGTGGTACAGCACTTCCTTGTGCGCTTTCTGGGCGATGGCCCGAATCTGCTCATCGGTGGATTGCAGCAACTGCTCCAGCAAGAAACAGTGCCAGGCATCAAAGAGAAACTGACGCGCCAAGGTATCGCCATAGTGACCGTTCTCACGTTCGACCAACAGATAGTTGGTGTACTCGTGAGCGTCACGATGATAGGCCAGACGATCTTCGTCGCGGCCTTGGCCTTCGGTCTCGCCGGCCAGCGTCAGCCACATGCGGGCCTGACCCAACAGGTCCAGGGCGGTATTGGCACAGGCCAGCTCTTCTTCCAGAGCCGGGCCATGTCCAGTCCACTCACCCAGACGCTGAGCCAGCACCAGGGTGGAATCGCCCATGCGTAGGGCGTAGGAAAACAGGGCTTTGTCCATACCGATTCCTACATATTGATGCCGTCAGGCATGGGGAAAAAGGTAGGGTGACGGTAGACCTTGGTGTTGGAGGGCTCAAACAGCGGCCCTTTGTCACCCGGACTGGAGGCCGCGATATCGGCAGCACGCACCACCCAGATGCTCACGCCTTCATTACGGCGGGTATAGACATCACGCGCATTGTTAATGGCCATTTCGGCATCCGGCGCGTGCAGGCTGCCTACATGCTTGTGAGCCAAACCATGCTGGCTGCGAATGAAAACTTCCCACAGGGGCCAATCGTTCTTGCTCATAACTGAAAATTCCTTGCTGTGCAGCCGCGCTCTTACTGCGCGGACTGCGAATCGGATCGGATCAGAAACCGTCACGGTTTCCTGGCCTTAGGGATCAGGCCACCTTGCGGATGGCTTCCTGCTTCTGGGCATGGGCATCCAGTGCCTGACGGAACCACGCGCCGTTTTCGTGGGCGTCCACCCGGGCCTGGAGTCGTTCACGATTACAGGGGCCATTGCCCTTGATCACCGCCCAGAACTCATCCCAGTCAATCTCGCCAAAGTCGTAGTGGCCGCGCTCTTCGTTCCAGCGCAGATCAGGATCAGGAATGGTCAGGCCCAGATACTCGGCCTGCGGCACAGTCTGATCCACCATTTTCTGGCGCAACTCATCATTCGAGAACAGCTTGATCTTCCACTGCATGGACTGGGCGCTGTTGGTGGAGTCTGCATCGGAGGGGCCGAACATCATTAGCGCGGGCCACCACCAACGGTTGATGGAGTCCTGCGCCATGGCCTTCTGTTCCGGGGTGCCATGCAGGCACATCTGGATCAAAAGATCGTAACCCTGGCGCTGGTGGAAAGACTCTTCCTTGCATACCCGCACCATGGCACGGGCGTAAGGACCGTAAGAGCAGCGGCACAAGGGAATCTGGTTAATGATGGCCGAGCCGTCAACCAGCCAGCCGATCATGCCGATGTCGGCCCAATTCAGGGTGGGGTAATTAAAAATGCTGGAGTACTTGGCTTTGCCCGACAACAGGTCATCGACCAGTTTGTCACGGCTGACACCCAGTGTTTCGGCAGCGCTATACAGATACAGACCGTGACCGGCCTCGTCCTGCACCTTGGCCATCAAGATCGCTTTACGCTTGAGCGAAGGAGCGCGGGTAATCCAGTTGCCTTCGGGCAGCATCCCGACAACCTCGGAGTGCGCGTGCTGAGAAATCTGGCGCACCAGGGTTTTGCGATAGGCTTCGGGCATCCAGTCCCTAGCTTCGATGCGGACACCCTCATCGATGCGCTCTTGAAACCGACGCTCTTCGTCGGACATCTGCTCGATATCCCGGACCTGCTTGACGCCTGTCTCTACAAGTTGTGCATACATGACCATCCCCGGTAAGAGTACTGAAAGCGTTCAACAAAATTTTGTTTTGACGCAAACCATATACACTTCATTATTTAATACGAAAAATGTGATGTCAATCGCAAAACCGTATCATATAACCCGGAAACGGATACTTTAAGGGTAAATACTTAGACGTAAAAAAACCGAGGTGCGATAAATCGCTGCCCTCGGTTTTGGTCCCGCCCGCATGCCCTTGCCTGCCCTGGCAGACGCGCTTAACGCGCTTGCGCCTTGACCGGCGCGCTGTGTTTACAGGCGGATGAAATGCTCGCGGTAGTGTTTAAGTTCGTCGATGGACTCGTAAATGTCGGCCAAGGCTTCGTGGCGGCTTTGCTTGACGAAACTTTTAACGACGTCGGGTTTCCAACGCAGAGCCAGCTCTTTCAAGGTGCTGACATCCAGATTGCGATAATGGAAGAAGGCCTCCAGGCGGGGCATGTAGCGGTACATGAAACGACGGTCCTGGCTGATGGTGTTGCCACACAGGGGCGACTTGCCCGCTGGTACATGCTCTTTCAGAAACTCCAGCAACTGATCCTCGGCCTGCGCTTCAGTCAGGGTCGACGCTTTGACCTTGTCGATCAGGCCACTGCGGCCATGTGTCCCCTTGTTCCAGGCGTCCATGCCATCGAGCAATGTGTTGCTTTGATGAACCACCAGAACCGGGCCTTCGGCTACCAGGGTCAAGTCTGCTTCTGTTACCACGACCGCAACTTCGATAATGCGCTCTTTGTCCGGGTCCAGTCCTGTCATCTCCATATCGAGCCAGACCAGACGCTGTGTGTGAACCGCCATATAATCATTCCTCAAAACGCCCATTTTACATATAGCCGCCTCCATGCTGACTTTGTTGTTCATTATCTTTCTGCTGGCAGACGTTTTGCTGCGCTTTTATCTCGGTCTGCGGCAGATCCGGCACGTTTATCGACATCAGAACGAGGTGCCTGCCGAGTTTTCCGAACGCATCGGCCTGCATAGTCATCAGCGCGCGGCGCGTTACACCATTGCACGCACACGGCTGGGCTTGAGCGAACGCTTGGTGGAAGCCCTGGTGTTGCTGGGCTTTACCTTGCTGGGTGGCTTGCAATGGCTGGATATCACCCTGGGCCACTGGATCAGCCACGAACTGCTGCGGCAGCTTGCCCTGATTGGCGCCGTGCTGGCGATTATGGGTCTGGTCGGCCTGCCCTTTGCCTGGTATCGCAAGTTCGTACTGGAGGCGCGCTTTGGCTTTAACCGCATGACACCTGCCTTGTTTTTTGCGGATACCGCCAAAACACTGCTCATCATCTTGGTGCTGGGCACACCCCTGTGCGCCGCCCTGCTCAGCCTGATGGATTGGGCCGGACCCTCCTGGCCGTGGTATGGCTGGGGCTTGTGGCTGGCCTTCAATCTACTGGTGCTATGGTTGTACCCGCGTGTTATCGCCCCGCTCTTCAACACGTTTAAACCACTGGAAGATGCCGGCCTGCGGGATCGCATCAACGCTTTGGCGCAACGTTGTGGCTTCCAGACCAGTGGCTTGTACGTAATGGATGGCTCGCGCCGCTCCGCCCACGGCAATGCGTACTTCACCGGGCTAGGGCGCCAAAAACGTATCGTGTTTTTTGACACCTTGCTCAACAAACTCCAGCCCGAAGAAGTCGAGGCCGTGCTGGCGCATGAACTGGGCCACTTCAAGCATCGGCATATACAACGCCGCCTCTTGATCAGTGTGCTGACATCGCTGGTCTTTTTCCTGCTGGCAGGCTGGGCCTGGGGCAAAGTGGGCTTTTACACCGGCCTGGGTGTCATCCCTCAACTAGGCCGCCCCAATGATGCGCTGGCTCTGATCCTGTTCTTTATGGTGGTGCCCACCTTTACCTTCTGGATGGGTCCTTTGAGCACCCTGCTCTCACGCCGTGACGAATATCAGGCCGACCATTTTGCGGCCCAGCACAGTGGTGCCCAGGACTTGATCAGCGCCTTGCTCAAGCTCTATAACGACAATGCTGCAACGCTGACACCTGATCCGCTACACTCTGCCTTCTACGACAGCCACCCCAACGCGATTGATCGCATTCGACACCTGAAAAGCCTGGCATGACATCCACAACCATTAGCGGTCTGGTGACCGCCGCCCACGGTCGCCACTACTTTGTCGAGCTGCCCGATGGCCAAACCATCAAATGCTTCCCGCGTGGAAAAAAAGCGGGGATTGCGGTGGGCGACCAGGTCGATGTCATGATGCAGGCCAAAGGCGAAGGCTCCATTGAGCAGGTACAGGAGCGGCGCAATTTGCTGTATCGCTCTGACGACTTCCGTACCAAGCAATTTGCCGCCAATATCGATCAGCTCCTGATCGTGGTGGCGCCCGAACCCGCCTATTCCGAAGACCTGCTGGGGCGAGCGCTGGTTGCCGCCTGGAGCGTGGATATTGATCCGGTCATTATCTTGAACAAGGCGGACCTGGGCACGCATCTGGAGCGCGCCCGACGCAAACTGGCTCCGATTGCCGCGCTGGGGGTGCCTATTTTAGAAATGGTGGCCTTGGAACCCGAACAGACCCGGGAAGCACTGGCTCCCTGGCTGGCGAACAAACGCACGCTACTGCTCGGTCAGAGTGGCATGGGCAAATCCACATTGCTCAATGCCCTGGTTCCGGATGCAGGCGCACTGACCCAGGAATACTCGCAAGCCTTGGGGGCAGGTCGGCACACGACCACCAGCACCCGTCTCTATCACCTGCCCAATAGCGGCGACCTGATCGACAGCCCCGGCTTCCAGGCCTTTGGCCTGTCGCATATGACGCAAGAAGATATTGCTCACGGCTTCCCCGACTTTCGCAAAGCCGTGGAATCCTGCCGCTTTTATAACTGCACCCACAGGCATGAGCCAGGCTGTGGCGTGCTGGCGGCCATCGAGGCGGGCAGCATTCACCCTGAGCGTCACGCGCTGTACCAGCGCTTGCTGGCCGAACACGAAAACAAACCCCGCTACTAAAAGAACAAGGGGGAGAGGCAAAACGCGCTGTTTTGTGAAAGCGGGATTCGGCGTCGGAGCGATCGACCGCCCAGCCTGACTACAGACCTGTGGCGCGCGTATCCCCGCCGGCAGACAATTGCACCCAGGCGGCGGACAGATGGTGGTAGAGATTGCGAATCAAGACCGCGGTGGCGCCCCAAATAAAATAAGGCCCCCACGGAATCGAAAAGTAATAGCGACCCGCCCCGTCGGGCAAATCCGCATGATGCAATTGATGACGCTGCGGGTCCAGCAGGACTGACAGGGGCACCTCAAAGACTTCGGCGACCTCGGAACTGTCAGGCAGCACCTGAAAGCCCTCTTGCAGCTCACCAATAACAGGACGCATCGCAAACTGGGTGCTGGTGACAAAAATGGGATGCTGGCCTAGATAACGCACAAAGCGCGGCTCAATACCGATCTCTTCCTGGGTTTCACGCAAGGCGGCTTCCACCGGCCCCAGGTCCGAGGCCTCAATACGCCCCCCAGGAAAACTGATCTGCCCGGCATGGTTGTGCAGGTGCATGGCCCGGCGCGTAAAAATGACGGTAGGCCCCTCGGGTCGCTGCATCACGCCAATACAGACGGCGGAGCGCACATTCATGGAACCGGGCAAAAACTCGGGATAAAACGAACTGCGAAATAAAGGCTCGACCTGCCACTGTATGGGCTGGGAAAAAGCGCTACGCAGAAAATCCAATTGCTGGGCTTGCGCAGGCAAATCAGGCAAAGGGTCTAATGCAACCAGGGGTTGGCTGCGAGGGTCGAATCCAGGAACGATAACGGGCCTGATACGAGGCTTATCCATAAGAACTGGTATGTGATCCCACATAAAAACAAAGGCACCCGCCTGGGTGCCTTTGCATCGCTGTTCGCTGGGAAATTAATTGCCCGAACGACGAACGAGTTTTTCTTTGATGCGAGCGGCTTTACCCGAGCGATCGCGCAGATAGTACAGTTTAGCACGACGAACAGCGCCACGACGCTTGACTTCGATGCTGGCGATCTGAGGGGAATACAGCTGGAATGTACGCTCAACGGCTTCGCCAGAAGAAATCTTGCGAACGATGAAGGAAGAATTCAGACCACGGTTGCGACGGCCAATAACCACGCCTTCGTAAGCCTGGACACGCTTGCGCGTACCTTCAACCACGTTTACGTTCACCACAACGGTGTCACCAGGACCGAACTCGGGAGGCAGTTTGCCACCGGTCAGGCGCTGGATTTCTTCTTGCTCAAGAATAGCGATCAAATCCACGATTGACTCCAAAACCATCGTATCAGCCGCACACATTATAAGAATCGCGCTGACAGAGGATGAAAAATGATTAGCCCACGATTCTACCAGTAAATATTGTGAATGACCAAATTTTTTGACAGCGTGCCCATGCGTCCCTGCGCGTTTAACTACGCTAAAATACGACACTTTGGGCATCCTGCCCCTGTATTAAACGCAGCACGAGCGATTGCTTACTCGCTTAGCCCTCCCTTTTGCCCAAAAGGGTCCGCGCCTATCAAAGGACACACCGTCTATGCATGCTGAATACAAAGTTCCTGGCGGCAAGCTGGTCGTGGTCGATCTGGATGTCAAAGACAATATGATCGAACAAGCACGACTGAGCGGCGACTTTTTTCTGGAACCCCCCGAAGCATTGGGTCTGATCAATCAGGCCTTGCAAGGCCTGTCCGTCAACAGCAGTGCCGAAGAAATTGCCGCTTACGTCAGCCGCGCTCTGCCTGCCGAGGTTGAAATGTTCGGTCTGGACCCACAGGCTATTGGCGTAGTCGTGCGGAGGGCCCTGGCATGACAGGTTGGAACGAATTGCCCTGGGAACTGATCCATATGGAGCCGCAGCCTGCTGCTCTGCACATGGCATTGGATGAAATCATTACCCAGGAAGTCAGCGAGGGCACCCGCGCCCCTACCCTGCGCATCTGGGAGTGGCAAGAAGCTGCGGTTGTCATCGGACGATTCCAGTCCCTGCGCAATGAAATTGAAGCTGAGGCTGCAACCCGTCATGGCATTCGAGTCGTACGGCGCATCAGCGGAGGGGGCGCCATGTTCATCGAACCGGGCAACACCATTACCTACTCTTTAAGCGTGCCCAAGCAGTTTGTTGCCGGCATGACGTTTCAAGAATCCTACGAGTTTCTGGATTCCTGGGTGATTGAGGCCCTGCGCGACATTGGCATTGATGCCTGGTACCAGCCCCTAAACGATATCACCAGCGCAGGCGGAAAAATCGGTGGCGCAGCCCAGGCACGCCGTGGCAATGCGGTTTTGCACCATGTGACCATGGCCTACGACATTGATGCCGACAAAATGCTGGAAGTCCTGCGCATCGGCAAGGAAAAACTGTCTGACAAAGGCACCACCAGTGCCAAAAAACGGGTGGACCCTATCCGCAGTCAAACGGGCATGAGCCGTGAAGCGGTGATTAAGGCCATGCTGGATGCTTTTCGTAAAAAAACGGCCCTCAAAACCAGCACACTGGATACATCGACACTGGAACAGGCCGAAAAACTGGCCCGCGACCGCTTCCTGTCAAACGACTGGACACAGCTGGTGCCCTGATCGCCCCTTGGAGCAGCACACGGGCGTGGCCTTAAAACCCACCCATGCTGCCCAACCACAGCAAGCCGGGAATACTGGCACCCCACACGGCAACCAAACACACATCCATCACCTTGGCCTTGAACGACAAAGGCTGGGTGAACGGGCTGGACGAAGCCGCGGAGCGTACTGGGCCCCGGAAACGAGGAGTGGCTTGAGGACGGTAATGACGGCTTGGACGGGACATGGCTAACTCCGTTTACTGTTTTCTTATACAGTACTGTACTTAAAACCAGCCTTTAGTGCAATCAGCGCTTGCAGTGATGTTGCGCCTGCCCCACTGAGCAGCTGAAACCTGGTCCTGGCGCCAGTCACAGCCCATTCACTACCAATCCTGCCATACCTCTCCCACGAGTTTTCGGGGCTCGCAAGCCACGCTAACCCAGCACTTTACACAGTCGTTCTGTGCGGCAACTCTTCCTGCAAGACCCACAAAAAAGCCCTCGTGCCGCAATGGCACGAGGGCTTTTTGTCGGAACCTAAGCGCAATATTTACTTGTTGGGCTGAGGCGTCACACGCAGGTAAGGACGGATCTCGGTGTAGCCCTTGGGGAACTTCTGCTTTAACACTTCGGGGTCTTTCAGGCTTGGAACGATAATCACGTCGTCGCCATCTTCCCAGTTAACCGGAGTGGCCACGCTGTGGCTGTCAGTCAATTGCAGAGAGTCAATTACGCGCAGGATTTCGTTGAAGTTACGGCCCGTGCTGGCAGGGTAAGTAATGATCAGACGGACTTTCTTGGCCGGGTCAATGATGAACACCGAACGAACCGTCACCGTGGTGCTGGCGTTGGGGTGAATCATGTCGTACAGATCCGATACCTTACGGTCAGCATCGGCCAGGATGGGGAAGTTCACCGTGGTGTGTTGAGTTTCGTTGATGTCGTCAATCCACTTGCCGTGGGAATCCACATCATCCACGGAGACAGCAATCACCTTCACGTTGCGCTTGGCAAATTCGTCGGCCAGCTTGGCGGTGTAGCCCAATTCGGTCGTGCAAACCGGCGTGAAGTCGGCTGGGTGGGAGAACAAGACGCCCCAGCTATCACCCAGGAACTCGTGAAACTTGATAGTGCCAACGGAGGATTTTTGTTCAAAATCAGGGGCCAGGTCGCCCAGACGAAGTGTAGCCATTATGTTCCTCTTTCTAAATGCAGTGGCGATCAAGGGATCACCGACTTGAATAATCAGGACTAGTCAGATGATTTTGTCAGTATAAAGACAGCGCTTCAAATAATTAAAAGTCATATCAATATACCTAAAAAGGCCCGATAGCCAAAGCGGCTAAACGGGCCTTGCACTGCACGCCTTGAGAGCTTACAGCAGCTCGGGCGACAGGTAGGGGGTCAAGTGCGCCCCATCCGCCACGGAATGCGCCAGAGCCGTCGCGCGCGGCAGCAAGTGGCTGGCAAAAAACACGCTGGTAGACAGCTTGCGGCGCAGGAATGGGTCCTGATTGCCCTCACTCAATGCCTTCTCGGCCGCTAACGCGGCACGGGCCATCTGCCAGCCAGTCAACACATAACCGGACAGCATCAGGAAGGGCACACTGCCCAGGAAAACGGCAGCCAGATCTTTTTGCGCATTCATCAAGGTAAAGGTGGCAGCCTGCTCCACACTTTTCACCCCGGCTTCCAGCCGATCTGCGATCAGTGTCAACGCCGCTTTGTGTTCGCCATCCTGGGCGGCGCGCTCACGCAGCTTGGCCACGGTGGCACCCAGTTCAGGGGCCAGGCCCTGAATAACCGCACCCGCATCACGCAACACCTTGCGACCGATAAAGTCGTTGGCCTGAATGGCGGTCGTCCCCTCGTAGATGGGCAAAATGCGGGAGTCACGGTAATGCTGAGCTGCGCCGGTTTCCTCGATGAAGCCCATACCACCATGCACCTGTACTCCCAGGGAGGTCACCTCAAGAGACATCTCGGTGCTAAACCCCTTGACCACGGGTACCAGGAACTCATAGAGGGCCTGATACCGCTTGCGAGCGTTTTCGTCCGCGCTATGGCGCGCCTTGTCATTGACGCCAGCGGCAAAATAAGCCAACGCGCGCGATCCCTCGGTCAGCGCACGCATTTGCATCAACATGCGCTGGACATCCGGGTGATGGGCAATTGAAACCGCCTTGCCACCGCTCAAGGGGGCACCCTGGACACGATCATTGGCATACCCGATAGCCTGCTGCAGGGCGCGCTCGGCCACGGCAATACCCTGCACACCTACCGCATAACGGGCGGCATTCATCATGATGAACATGTACTTCAGGCCTTCGTTTTCCTTGCCCACCAGGTAGCCGACCGCGCCCTCGCCCACCTCGCCTTTACCGGACCCATACAGCAGCACGGCAGTCGGACTGCCATGGATACCCAGCTTGTGCTCCAGCGAGGCACACCAGACGTCGTTGCGGGCACCCAAAGACCCATCTTCGTTCACCAGGAACTTGGGCACGATAAATAGCGAAATCCCCTTCACACCGGCCGGTGCATCCGGGGTACGAGCCAACACCAGATGAATGATGTTTTCGGCCATATCATGTTCACCGTAGGTGATGAAAATCTTTTGGCCGCTGATGCGGTAGCTACCATCATCCTGAGGAACCGCACGGCTGGCCACCTGGGCCAGATCGGAACCGGCCTGGGGCTCAGTCAAGTTCATGGTCCCGGTCCAGCGGCCTTCAAGCAAGGCGGGCAGGAAGCGGGTTTTTTGCTCGTCCGAGCCCACCATGGACACGGCCTCAATCACCCCATCGGTCAGCAAAGGGCACAAAGAAAAGGCCAGGTTGGCAGCGTTGATATTTTCACACGCCACAGCACCGATCAGCTTGGGCAGACCTTGCCCGCCCAGCTCGGCTTCGTGCTGCAGTCCTTGCCAACCGGCTTTTGCAAATTCCTCAAAGGCTTTCTTAAACCCGGGTGTCGTCGTGACCACACCGTCATTCCACTTGGCGCCATTCTGATCTCCGGCGCGGTTCAACGGCGCTACTTCCTGCTCAACGAAACGGGCGTTCTCATCAATAATGGCATCGATCAACTCGGCCGAGAAATCCTCAAAGCCAGGCAATTCCAGCACACCAGGCAGATCAGCCAGCTCTGTCAGAGCAAAGCGGATGTCTTGGGTGGGTACACGATACGTCATGAACACTCCTACACAGAAACGAAAAGGACCGACACGGCAAGCAGTCCCCTGGGAATATACGCACTGAAAAAAGCCTGCTGGAAAAAAATCCAGCAGGCCGATAGGCGCTTAGAGCGCTTTTTCCAACTCAGGCACCGCTTCGAACAGGTCTGCAACCAGACCGTAGTCGGCCACACCGAAAATCGGCGCCTCAGGGTCTTTATTGATCGCCACAATGACCTTGGAGTCCTTCATGCCAGCCAGGTGCTGGATGGCGCCCGAAATACCGACTGCCACATAAAGCTGAGGGGCGACGATCTTGCCCGTCTGTCCCACTTGCCAGTCATTAGGGGCATAGCCGGCGTCGACGGCGGCACGAGATGCCCCCAATGCCGCACCCAGCTTGTCTGCAAGACCGTCCAGCAATTTGAAGTTCTCGGCACTACCCAAACCGCGGCCACCCGACACCACCACACTGGCACCGGCCAGTTCAGGGCGATCGCTCTTGGCAACTTCACGGCTGACAAATGCAGAACGTCCCGAGTCAGCCACCGCCGTCAATTCCTCGACAGCAGCACTGCCACCTTCAGCGGCCACTGCATCAAAGGCCGTGGTACGCACCGTAATGACTTTGACAGCGTCGCCGGACTGAACGGTTGCCACCGCATTGCCTGCGTAAATGGGGCGGGTGAAGGTATCAGCGGACTCAACGGACAAAATATCCGACAGTTGGCCCACATCCAGCTTGGCCGCCACACGAGGGGCGATATTCTTGCCCGAGGCCGTTGCCGGGAACAGAATATGGCTGTAGTTGGAGGCGATGCCCAACACCTGGGCAGCCACGTTTTCTGCCAGGCCTTCAGCCAGCGCTGGGCCATCGGCCAACAGCACTTTGCTGACCCCCTGGGCTTGGGCAGCCGCCTGAGCAACACCGGCGGCCTGATGACCGGCAACCAGAACATGAATATCGCCACCGATCTTCTGAGCGGCAGCCAGGGCATTGAGTGTTGCAGCCTTGAGCTGCTGATTGTCGTGCTCGGCAATAACAAGGATAGCCATTTAAATCACCTTCGCTTCGTTCTTCAGTTTCTCGACCAGCGTAGCCACATCGGGCACCATGATGCCAGCGGCCCGCGCTGGGGGCTCGGTCACTTTCAGAGTCTTGATCCGGGGCGTCACATCAATACCCAGCTCTTCGGGTGTCAGGGTCTCCAAAGGCTTTTTCTTGGCCTTCATGATGTTGGGAAGTGTCACGTAACGAGGCTCGTTCAAGCGCAGGTCCGTCGTGATCACGGCAGGCAGACTGAGCTTTAGCGTTTCCAGACCACCGTCCACTTCACGCGTGACCAAAACGCTATCGCCCGCCACCTCCACTTTGCTGGCAAAGGTGGCTTGAGGCCAGTCCAGCAAGGCGGCCAGCATCTGGCCGGTCTGGTTGGCATCGTCGTCAATGGCCTGTTTACCCAGGATCACAAGCTGAGGCTGCTCCTTGTCCACGACGGCTTTGATCAACTTGGCCACAGCCAGGGGCTGCAGTTCTGCATCGGTTTGCACCAGAGTGGCCCGATCAGCACCGATAGCCAGGGCCGTACGCAAGGTTTCCTGGCTTTGCGCCACACCGCAAGAGACGGCGATAACCTCAGTGGCAGCACCGCTTTCTTTGAGGCGGGTGGCCTCTTCGACGGCGATTTCATCAAAAGGGTTCATGGACATTTTCACATTGGCAATGTCCACCCCGGTTTGGTCGGATTTCACGCGCACCTTGACGTTATAGTCAACTACGCGTTTCACGGGTACTAACACCTTCATGTAATGTTCTCCAGTGCAGTCTTAATTAAAAAATTGTTCTGTTGAAATAGGGCTCGGGAAGAATTCCAAAGCCCGAGGCCGCTCGCCTAAAGCCCGGCGAGTGCCTTGATATGAGCCACCACGCTGCGTCCCAGGGACGAGGGATCGTACCCCCCTTCCAGCATGCTGACCAGACGATGGCCGGCACTAGGCGCACAAGCCCGGACAACCATCGCGGTCAATTCCGCATAATCGGCCTCAACCAAACTGAGCTGCCCCATCTCATCTTCACGGTGAGCGTCAAAGCCTGCCGAAAAAAAGACGATCTCTGGGGCAAATGCCTCGATGCGGGGCAAGCAAACTTGTTTGAACAGATCGATAATCTGAGCAGACTTGGTGTAGGCCTCAACCGGTATATTTACCATGTTTTGCGCTGCCGGGTCCTGAAAGGAATCAGGAAAAAATGGCGACTGAAAGAAACTGCACATCAGAACGCGCTCATCACCGGCAAAAATCTGCTCGGTGCCATTGCCGTGGTGTACGTCGAAATCCACAATCAACACACGCTTGAGATCATACTTCTCCATCGCATACGCCGCGGCAACAGCGATATTGTTGAAAAAGCAAAACCCCATGGCCCGCGCCCGCTCGGCATGGTGCCCGGGAGGGCGAACGGCACAAAATGCCCCAGTCGCGTCCTCGGTCATGACCCCGTCGACGGCGTCCAGGCCCGCACCAGCGGCTGCATAGGCCGCTTCCAGGGTATGAGGATTCATCAAGGTATCGGGGTCTATATTGAAATAGCCCTGACGCGGCACCTGTTCTTTGAGTTTTTGCAAATAGGCGCGGTCATGGACTCGCAAGATATCCTCATCCGTCGCCAGCCGGGCTTGTCGCTGGGCCAGATAGGATGCCAGACCGCTCGAGAGCAGTTGATCGTTTATGGCATCGAGTCGCTGCGGACTTTCCGGATGCCATCTCCCCATCTCATGCAAATGGCATGATGGATGGATAAAATATAGTGTCTCCATGAGGATGGATTATGTTCAGACCCACTCGAATTTTGCAAGCAGTACTGATCGCGCTGAGCACTGCCGGCTGCGCCACCCCCACTTCCCAGCCCCCGTCTTCGGACACCAAACCCAGCAACAACGCGACCTTTCAAGCCCCATCCCCAGCAACAGCTGCCATCACCATCAAGGCTCTGCCCGAACCGAGGTCAATTCAGGCCGGCCAGTCCCGTTCCGGGCGGACGCAGTTTTTTCAATTAAACGGTCAATTAAACGAGGATATCGCCGCCTATGCGCAAGAGGTAGCATTCGCACGCAACATCCCCCAGGATTTGGTTATCGATCTGCTGCAGCAGGCTCAATATAACGAAACCGCGGCTAAATTAATGCGCCCCACCAAAGGGCGCATCAAGCGCAGCTGGGTCACCTACCGGCAGCGCAATGTCGATCCGGCACGCATTCAAGGGGGGGTTCAGTTCTGGCAGAAGCATCGTCTGACACTGGACAGAATCGCCCAGGACTACGGTGTACCGCCTTCCATTATTGTCGCTATTTTGGGCGTGGAAACCGTCTACGGAAAAATCATGGGGGACTTCAAGGTACTGGACGCCCTGTTTACACTAGGCTTCGCTTATCCGGACAACAGTCGGCCCGAGCGCGGCCAACTGTTTCGGGATCAACTGGCGGATCTGATCGAACTGCATCATCAAGGTGAACTGGATGCACGGATTGCCCAGGGCTCGTTTGCCGGCGCGATGGGAATGTCCCAATTCATGCCTGGCAGCCTGATACGTTACGCCGTGGACGGAGACGGCGATGGCCGTATAGATTTGCGCAACAATCCGGCCGACGCCATGGCCTCGATCGCCAATTTCCTGCGTGCCCATGGCTGGGAGCCAGGACTGCCAGTTTTTGCCCCGGTGGCGCTGAGCACGGCCAATAAAGAGATGGTCGATGGCGGCATTTACCCCAAGCTGAACTGGGCGCAACTGCACCATGCCGGGGCCAGTGTCAAAGGCCAAGCCCAGAACACGGGCCTGTGGCAGCAGGCCAAACTAGGGGTAGTCAACCTGGTGGACGAGCCCCGCAATACCACTGAATACCGTCTGGGCACGCCCAACTTCTTTGCCATTACCCATTACAACCGCAGCTATTTTTATGCCAGCTCGGTTGCCGACCTGGCGTCCGAACTGGCCTGGCAGATGGGTTACGGCAACCCTAATTAATTGAAGATACCAGTGGACAAATAGCGGTCGCCACGATCGCACACTATAAAAACGATGGTGGCGTTTTGCACGCGCTGGGCCACGCGCATGGCCGCCACCAGCGCGCCGCCAGACGAAATACCGGCACAGATCCCCTCTTCGGCCGCCATACGGCGTGTCATGACTTCGGCCTCCTGCTGGCCGATTTCCTCGAACATATCCACCTTGGAGGGGTCGTAGATCTTGGGCAGATACTGCTCCGGCCACTTACGAATGCCCGCAATTTGCGCTCCCGGCGCAGGCTGCGCCCCCACCACGACAATGCCGCTATTTTGGCTGCGCAAATAATTGCCGACTCCCATGATGGTGCCTGTGGTCCCCATGGCACTGACAAAGTGCGTAACCTGGCCATCTGTCTGCTGCCAGATCTCCGGGCCAGTACTGTGTATGTGCGCGTCCGGATTATCCTTATTGGCAAACTGATCCAGCACCTTGCCCTGCCCCTGGGCCTGCATCTTCAAAGCCAGATCACGAGCGTATTCCATACCTCCTTGATCGGCGGGTGTCAGAATCAGCTGGGCCCCGTAAGCCGTCATGGAGGCACGACGCTCCAGCGACAGATTATCGGGCATGATCAAAATCATCTTGTAGCCACGAACGGCCGCAATCATGGCAAGGGCAATCCCGGTGTTGCCGCTGGTGGCCTCGATCAAGGTGTCCCCCGGCTTGATATCACCGCGGCGCTCGGCCTGCTGAATCATGGAGCGGGCAGCGCGATCTTTCACCGAACCTGCCGGGTTATTGCCCTCCAGCTTGGCCAACAAGACGTTACCGCGCGCCTGTCCGAACTCACCTGGTATGCGTTGCAACCGTACCAGAGGGGTCTGACCGACGGTATCTTCAATGGTGGGATAGTTTTTCATCAATAAATCTCTTACCTTGCGCAAAACAGCAGCCAGCTCACACTGGCTGCCCCTGCAGACTAAACAAACTACTAGCTTAAAACGAGTCTACGCCCAGAGCTACGGCTTTCTTCGTATATCCGCATCGGTCTTATTGGCAAGCGCCTTGCCCGCGGCTTTGCCGGTCTCCACTTTCAGACCTGACTGCTCCATCGTGATAATTTTTTTTGCGCCTATTCCCTTGACCCGATCGGCCAAGTCCTGCAAGGAGTCAAAAGGCCCACCGCGCTGGCGCTCCTCCAGGATCAGTTCAGCCGTGCGGGGACCTATGCCTTTGATTTGTTGCAGCTCCTGGGCATTGGCCGTATTGAGATCCAGCGCGACCGCCAGGCCCCAGGGACCCAACATCCACAGCGCAACTAACACACGCAGCACGCTACTGCGCCAACTGGGCTGCTGGCGCGTACGACCATGGAACACGGGAAATACATTGAGCGGAATACACATAATAAAGGCTCCTTGGAAAGAAGCCTTTATGGTGCTGCCAATGGAAAGGAAAAATCGGCCCGCAAACCGCTTTTAGCCATGCGTGGCAGTCCGCATGGACACCGTCATCCTGGCCTGCTTAGCGCAGCGCACCCGATTGCAATAAACGACGCACGTATTCGGCCACGCCAGTCTGCACATCATGGAAAGGTTTGTCATAGCCAGCCGCGCGCAACTGGGTCAAGTCTGCCTGAGTATGGCTTTGATAGCGCCCCTTCAAATCATCCGGGAAGGGTATGTACTGCAGAAACTGCTGCGATACCAGATCCTCCAGCTCAAGCGCTGGCAAGCCGTCGTGCTCGCGCAAGGTGTTGACGACCGTTTGTGCCACATCATTGAAAGGTTGGGCGCGACCCGAACCACAATTGAAGACACCCGACTGCTTGTCCTGCCCGAGAAAATGCAGATTCACCGACACGACATCGTCAATAAAAACGAAGTCGCGCTGCTGGCCGCCATTCACATACCCGTCCCAGCCGCCAAACAAGAGGACATGACCGTCGCGGCGGTACTGAAGCATATTATGGTAGGCCACCGAGGCCATCCGGCCTTTATGCTGCTCTTGCGGACCATAGACATTAAAGTAACGCAATCCCACCACAGGTGCGCGCAGGCTGTCCAGATGGCGGCGCAACACCTGGTCGAACAGGAACTTGGAGTATCCGTAGACATTCAACGGCGCTTCGTTGCTCAGGTCTTCGGCATACAGCGGACCGGCACCATAAACCGCCGCTGAGGAGGCATATAACAACGGGATGCGCTTGGCCTGACAGTATTCAAAGATCTCCAGGGTTACCCGGTAGTTATTGTCCATCATGAACTGGCCATTGCGCTCGGTAGTGTCCGAGCAGGCTCCCTGATGCAGCACGGCTTCGATATTGGAGAACTCGTCACGCGCCAAGCGGGCACGAAAATCATCCTTATCCATGTAGTCGGCAATCTGACCCTGAACCAGATTGACGAACTTGTCGCCATCGCTCAGGTCATCCACGACCAGAATGTCGCTTATCCCCTGCTGGTTAAGGCCTTTCACCAAATTGCTGCCAATAAAACCAGCGCCACCGGTCACTACAATCATGCCAATTCCTTTGCCGTCACAATCGACGTACCCAATTTTCCGACCACGATACCTCCCGCGCGATTCGCCCAACGCATGGCTTGCAACCAGTCCAGGCCAGCGGCACGCATCACTGCCAAGGTTGCCAATACCGTGTCCCCAGCACCCGAGACATCAAACACCTCTTGGGCCTGTGCCTCTACGTGCTCACGTCCTTGTTCGGTGAACAAGGTCATGCCTTGTTCGGAGCGCGTAATCAGCAAACACTCCAGATTCAGTTTGCGACGCAGGTCCTGAGCGCGTCGCATCAAATCATCCTCATCTTTCCAGGCACCTACCGCTTCTTGCATTTCCGAACGGTTTGGCGTCAGGATTGTGGCCCCTTGATAGCGTTCGTACGTTTTGCCCTTGGGATCAACCAGAACGGGGATATTCTTCGATCGCGCCAGGGCGATCAAGCTTTCCACCTGCGCCAACGCGCCTTTTGCGTAGTCCGACAAGACCAACACCTGATGCTGGTCCAGCAAATCACTCATGGTTTGCTGCAACTGATCCAGCGCAGAGAGGGCGGGACTTTCTTCAAAATCCACCCGCAGCAATTGCTGCTGCCGACCCAGAACGCGTAACTTCAAGGAAGTGGGCATGACCGGGTCCTGCACCCAATGAGCCTGCACGTGGTCCGCTTTGGCCAGTTCCTGCACCGTCCTGCCAGCCTCGTCCTGTCCGATTACACCCAGCAAGCTGGCCTGTGCCCCCAAAGCCGCAATATTGCGGGCAACGTTGGCCGCGCCGCCAAGGCGATCCTCGACCCGTCCCATCTTGACCACAGGAACTGGCGCTTCGGGAGAAATACGGTCCACGTCACCAAACCAATAGCGGTCCAGCATGACATCCCCCACCACCAGCACACGGCTGGCGGCAACAGCTTGCGCTGGGAAGCTCATCATTTCAGCTCCTCAAGACGTCGAGGAGCATAGGTCTCCCAGGAATTACAACCGGGACATTGCCAGTAGAAATGGCGCGCCTCAAAGCCGCAAGAACTGCATGAATAACGGTCCAGGCGCTGAGTATGCCGATGGATCAAAGAGCGCAACAGGCTTAAATCGGCCCCCGCAATGATCTGGTCCACACCAACTGCTTGCCCCCCGTCGCCTCCTTCTTTGTCCTGACCTTGATCCTGAAGCTCGACTTCCAGCATCTTGTCCAGTCCCAGCAAGGATGGATGGGCTCGCAGCGCATCCCGGGCAAAGGCCCATGCCTGCAAGTGGCCTTCCTGCTCACGCAAAACACGGAACAACACATTGAAAATATCCAGGCTGGGATGCTGCTGATAGTGGCTGCGCAGCATGGCAACCCCCTCTTCGGCCCGTCCCAGTTTACGGTAACTGTCCAGTAACTCGGTCGCATACAAGCCCACATACTCCGGGGCGCTGCTCAAAATGGACACCAGATAAGCCCGCTCCTGCTCGTTTTGCCCTTGCATGCGAGCCAGACGCGCACGCAAACCCGCAACCCGCGCCTGGGAAGCATACATGCCTTGCCCCGTTCCCAATTTTCGGATGGCGTTTTCCGCCTCATCCAAGGCTTTTGCAGCCCGGTCAAAGTCCGGCTGCTTGCCCTGCAAAGCGCCTTCAGCCTGCTCACACTGGTAATGCACCAGTTGGGGGACCGGCTCGTCGACCAGCGCCCGCAAACGACGCACGGCCTCAATCGCCCGCGGCCAATCGTGCTCGGACTCGTAAATGCGAATCAGGGCGCGCATGGCAGGAATAGCAAAGCGCGTCTCACGTACTGCCTCAAACGCCGCTTCGGCCCGATCCAGCATACCGGCCTTCAAGAAATCCTGGGCGATCTGAAATTGTGCGTTTTCACGATCGGCCACCGGCAAGTCAGCGCGCGACAGCAGACTTTGATGCACACGGATGGCGCGCTCCATCTCGCCGCGGCGACGAAACAGACTGCCCAACGCAAAGTGAAGTTCGGTGGTTTCAGGGTCCAGCTTGGCCACTTCCACAAACGCATCAATGGCACGATCCGGCTCTTCATTGAGCAGAAAGTTCAAGCCCTTGAAGTACGAGTCGGGCAAGCTGCGGGTTTCGGACATCATTTGCCGAAAATCCACCCGCGCCGCGACCCAGCCCAAGCCAAAAAGAAGGGGTACAAAAACCAACCACCAGGTTTCAAAATCCACTGTTTACTCCAAGGGCTTACAAAGGCGCCAGAGGGGCGACGGTCTCAGGCGCAACAGCGGCCGCCGTGTTCCCAGGCGAAGGCTGTGCCTGTTCCAGCCTGTCTTGCAGACGATCCATTTCGCGTCGCAGGCGGTTGACCTCGCGACGGCGACGCATCACGGCACCGACCATCAGCAGCAGCCCCAACACCAAGCCTAAAATAAACGCGGCCAGCATCACGACGATCAAGGGAACGTCTTGAATAATATGCTCGGCAAAAAAGCTGACTTGCACCGGTTCGGTGTTTTTTAGTGCGAACAGCAGCACGATCACAAAAACGAGCAGACGCAATACCCAGACTAGATAGCGCATTTTTAGGGCTCCAACAGTGTTTTTATAATGTCTGATTGTACGTGCAAGCGGAATTTAGCGCACACGCAAAACAGGCCCTGTAAAGGGCCTGTGTCATCAGTGTGCAAGTAGGTCTTAACCGTGACGGACTCTCGCATTGAGCTGCTCGAAGGCAGAGGACTGGTCATCTGCCTCGATGTGCTCTTGCTCAAGAAAGACAGAATCGACTCGCTCACGCAATTCCTTGCCGGCCTTAAAGTGTGGCACCTGTTTACCAGGCACCATCACTTTTTCACCGGATTTGGGATTGCGCCCTACCCGCGGCGAGCGGGTAGAAAGCGAAAAGCTGCCAAACCCTCGGATTTCGATCCGCTGACCACTGGCCAGAGCCTGGGTCATCGAATCCAAAACCGTTTTCACGGCGAAATCCATATCGCGCAGAGCCAGCTGCGGATAGCGGCTGGCCAACAACGCGATCAGCTCAGACTTTGTCACGCTGATTAACCGTCGTCACGTTGCTGCTGGTCCAGCTTGGCACGCAGCAGAGCACCCAGGTTGGTCGTACCGGACGAAGCGCTGGCTTCGGTCAGACGGGCCATGGATTGAGCGGTTTCGGCGGTATCACGTGCCTTGATGGACAACTGAATCGAACGGGTCTTGCGATCCACGCTCAAGATCATGGTTTCGATTTCCTGACCTTCTTTCAGTGCGGTGGTGGCATCTTCCACACGGCCCGAGGAGATCTCGGAGGCACGCAGGTAGCCCTCAACGTCCAGCGACAGCGTTACAACAGCACCCTTAGGCTCGACCGATTTGACAACACCGCTCACCACGGCGCCCTTGTCGTAGGTAGCCACGAAGTTGTTGAACGGATCGCCTTCCAGCTGTTTGATACCCAGGGAGATGCGCTCTTTGTCGGTGTCGATGCCCAGAACCACGGCGTCAACTTCGTCACCCTTCTTGAAGTTGCGAACGGCTTCTTCGCCCGTCTCGGACCAGGACAGGTCGGACAGGTGAACCAGACCATCGATGCCGCCTGGCAGACCAACAAACACGCCGAAGTCGGTGATGGACTTGATGCCACCGCGAACCTTGTCGCCGCGCTTGAAGTTGATGGCGAAATCTTCCCATGGGTTGGCACGGCACTGCTTCATGCCCAAGGAGATGCGACGACGATCTTCGTCGATTTCCAGAACCATGACTTCGACTTCTTCACCCAAGGTCACAACCTTGCGTGGGTCAACGTTCTTGTTGGTCCAATCCATTTCGGATACGTGAACCAGACCTTCGATACCGTCTTCCACTTCAACAAATGCACCGTAATCGGTCAGGTTGGTCACCTTGCCGAACAGACGGGTGTTTTGTGGGTAGCGACGTGCCAGACCGATCCAGGGATCTTCGCCCAGTTGCTTGACGCCCAGGGAGACGCGGCTCTTTTCCTGATCGAACTTGAGAACCTTGGCTTCGATTTCCTGACCCACCTGCAGAACTTCGGATGGGTGACGGACACGGCGCCAGGCCATGTCGGTGATGTGCAGCAGACCGTCGATGCCGCCCAGATCAACGAACGCACCGTAATCGGTGATGTTCTTGACGATACCTTTGACGATAGCGCCTTCGGACAGAGTTTCCAGCAGTTTCTGACGCTCTTCGCCCATGGAGGCTTCCAGCACGGCGCGACGCGACAACACAACGTTGTTACGCTTGCGATCGAGCTTGATGACCTTGAATTCCAGGGTCTTGCCTTCGTATGGCGTGGTGTCTTTGACAGGGCGCAGATCAACCAGCGAACCGGGCAAGAATGCACGGATGCCGTTGGTCATGACCGTCAGGCCACCCTTGACCTTACCGGTGATGGTACCGTTGACCAGTTCGCCGGACTCAAGCGCTTGCTCGAGGGACAACCAGGCCGACAGACGCTTGGCGCGGTCGCGGGACAGAATGGTGTCGCCGTAGCCGTTTTCAAAGGCATCGATAGCCACGGAAACGAAGTCACCTGCCTGAACTTCCAGTTCGCCCTGATCGTTCAGGAACTCTTCCAGAGGAATCAGTGCCTCGGACTTCAGGCCAGCATTGACCAGCACGTAGTTGTGGTCAATACGCAGAACCTCGGCGGAGATAACTTCGCCGCTTTTGAGGTCTTGGTTTTTAATGCTTTCTGCAAACAAATCGGCAAAGCTTTCGCCGCCCGTTGCGTCTGTGTGAAGGTTAGTGGACATTAAATCAATCCGTCAGCCAAAATGGCCGTTAAAAAAAACACACCAGGCAGAACCCGGTGGAGTGAACAAAGCCCGATCAGCACGGGATTAGGCTGTCGGGACCGCGATGCCCGACCAGAGGTCGAGCACTTTATCTACAACTTCCTGAATGCTGAGCTGGGAAGAATCCACGATGTGGGCACCCGGCGCAGGCACAAGCGGCGCATGAGTTCGGGAACGATCTCGCTCGTCGCGCTCACGCAAGTCCGCCAAAAGACTCGTAAGATTAGCAGAAATACCCTTTTCGCTCAACTGTTTACAGCGTCTTTGGGCACGCACCTGCGCGTCTGCCAGCAAAAATATCTTTAAGGGTGCGTCCGGAAACACCACGGTGCCCATATCGCGTCCATCGCCCACCAGTCCAGGAGCGACGCGAAAATCCCGCTGACGTTGCAAAAGCGCCTCACGCACCAGCGGCAGGGCCGCCACCCGGGAAGCCAGATTACCCACCTCTTCCTGGCGAATGGCGTCCGTGACATCCTCACCGTCCATGTAAATCTGGGGGTAGTCAAAACGGACATTCAGATTCTGGGCGGCCTGCTGGACCTGCGCCTGATCCTGCACATCTACGCCGCGACGCAGGCAAGACAGCGCTGTCAAGCGATACAAGGCACCACTGTCAAGCGTGTGCCAGCCCAAGCGCTGCGCGACCAGGGAAGCAATCGTCCCCTTCCCTGAGGCGGTCGGGCCATCAATGGTAATGACGGGAATGCTCTGCGCTGTCATGCCTGCACCAAGTGTTCAAAAACAGAAAAATAATCGGGAAATGTCTTGCTGACGCAGGCGGGGTCCAGAATGGTGACCGCCACCGGGCCGAAGCTGGCCAGTGAAAAACACATGGCAATGCGGTGATCATCATACGTCGCGATGCGGGCCGAACGCCATTGATCTGCCGCAATGGGATGCACGGTCAACCAGTCTGGGCCTGACTCTACTCGGGCACCGAGCTTGCGCAGCTCGGCCTGCATCGCGTCAATACGGTCCGTTTCCTTCACGCGCCAGCTGGCAATATTGCGCAAGGTACAAGGACCATCCGCAAACATGGCCATGGCCGCGGCCGTCATGGCCGCGTCCGGTATGTGATTGAAATCCAGATCGAACGCCTTGAGCTTGTCGCCGCGCGCCACACACAGACCGGAGACAATCAACTCATTGGCATGACGCTCAATACGGGCGCCCATCGCCTCTGCCACATCGGCAAACTGAATATCGCCTTGAAGACTGTCGCTGCCCGCCCCCTGAATACGTAGCGGGCCACCGCCGATTGTCCCCAGCGCGATGAAGTACGACGCAGATGACGCGTCTCCTTCCACCGAGTACGTGCCGGGGCTGAGATAGGCAGCATCGGCTGGCACAGTAAAGCTGCTCCAGCCCTCCCGCTCGACCTGCACACCAAAACGCGCCATCATGGCCAGCGTTATGTGGATATAAGGCTGGGATATCAGCTCCCCTTCGACCTCGATGCGCAAGGGCTGAGCAGTACGAGCCGTCAACAAAGGCGCAGCCATCAGCAGTGCGGTCAGGAACTGACTGGACACCGAGCCTTTCACCGACACGCGCTGTTGATCCACCTGGGCCAATTCCCCGATTGCCAGGGGTGGATAACCCTCCGCTCCCAGATACTGCACATCTGCACCCAGACTGCGCAGCGCATCGACCAGATCCCCGATAGGACGCTCATGCATACGGGCAATGCCGCTCAGATTGAAGCGCCCTCCCATCAGGCCCAAGGCCGCGGTCAAGGAGCGGAACGCCGTACCGGCATTACCCAAAAACAGATCGGCGTCGCGATGCGCAAACGGCGCTCCGCCGTCGATCACCACCACGCCCTGACCCAGGTCCTGTACGGTCACGCCCATTTGCTGCAACGCGGCCATCATGACGCGGGTGTCGTCCGAATGCAGCAAGCCTTCCAGTCGCGTTTGCCCCTGAGCCAACGCGGCCAACAACAGGGCCCGATTGGAAATGCTCTTGGACCCCGGCAATTGCAGCTCGCCACACGCACGGCTGACGGGATTCAAAACAAGACTGTCGCTCTGGCTCATTGCAAACCACTCCTACTTGCCCAAAAACGGCGCGCCAAGGCAGCACGCTCTAAAAATTCGTATAAAGCCTGGCCGTCCTGATCCTGCAAAGCCTGTTCAGCCTGATCCAGGGCCTGACGTACTTCTTGCAGTTGGCCCAGAACGGCCTGGCGATTGCTCAGAAAAATATCGCGCCACACTTCGGCCGAGCCCGCAGCGATACGGGTGAAGTCGCGAAAACCCGTCCCGGCCAAGGCAAAGCGTTGGTCCGAGTTGGCGCTGGAGGCAACCTGCCACATAAAAACCGAGGACAGAAAGTGCGGCACATGGCTGACCGAGGCCAGCACCTCATCATGCGTAGCCGGGTCCATCAGCATGACCCGCGCTCCGCAGGCTTCCCAGACAGCGATCAAACGCTCGCGCGCACTGGCTGGGTTCTCTTCCAGAGGTGTCAGAATAACGTTGCGACCATCGTACAGATCGGCACGGGCTGCCTCGGGGCCTACCGTTTCCGCACCGGCAATCGGATGACCAGGAACAAATTGTCCAATACGATCGCCCAGCGCGTCACGCGCCACGCGAACCACATCCGCTTTGGTGCTGCCCGCATCGCTAATCAAGGTGCTGTCACGCAAATGGGGGCGCAGCGTTTTCAACACCGAAGCCATTGCACCGATAGGCGTGGCCAACATGATCAAATCCGCTTGTTGAGCGGCCTGCTCCAGCGTGGCGACCTCATCGATCAAGCCCAGTTCCTGGGCTCGCCGCAGGCTTTTGAGCTGTCGACCGACGCCCAGCACTTTGCCTACCGCTCCGTAGCGTTTGAGTGCCAATGCCAGGGAGCCGCCGATCAAACCGACCCCAACAACTGCCAGCACCGGAACCAAAGGCGCAGACGCCATAGTTTCTGATGACGCTATCATGATTAATTACGTTCCCTCCCAGACCGTCCATGCTTGGCGTATTACGTGCAATGCCGCTGGAAAACCGGGTGTCAATGCAGATACTGCCAGACTATTGCGCGACCATCGACGAAAGAGCGAGGCGACCTGCAAGCTCGGTATTTTGTATCGTTATGCCCTAATGACACAGCCGGTCCCATGCCTTGTTAAAACAAGCCGCCCCCCCTATCAGGGCAAGCTGACCGTGGGCGGGAACGCTTCCCCGCCCAGACCCGTCGTGTCTTGGATGCTTAAAAGTCGTTTACAGGGTATGAGCCCAGAATTTTGAAAAAAGCGACTTGTTTCTTCAGCTCTGCCAGCGCAGCAGCCATGGCAGGCTCGTCGCGATGACCAATGAGATCTACGTAAAAATAATATTCCCACTGGCCTGTCCGGGCAGGACGCGACTCCAGGCGGGTCATGGACACCCCATGCACGGCCAGGGGAGAGAGCATGTCGTAAACGGCGCCTGCACGGTTGGGTACGGCCAGAATGATACTGGTCTTGTCATTGCCGCTGGGCAAGGACTCGATGTTGCCAATTGCCAGGAAACGCGTGCGGTTATGCGGATCGTCCTGAATGCCCGCCTCCACGACACCCAGATTCCAGGCAGTGACGGCGGTATTACCGGCAATCGCGGCCACGGTAGGATCGCTGGACGCAATGCGGGCGGCCTCGGCATTGCTGGAGGCTGCCTCGCGCAAAAGCTGCGGATAGTGCTTTTGCAGCCAGTTCTGACACTGGGCCAAAGCCTGGGGGTGCGCCATGACGCGCGTCACACCTTCCATCGTGCCGCTTTTGGTCAGCAAATTGTGGTGGACGCGAATCGAGCGCTCACCCAAAACACGCAGGGGCGAGTTCAGCAACAGATCCAGCGTGCGATTCACGGCGCCTTCGGTGGAGTTCTCAACCGGCACCATGCCTACCTCCGCCTGACCGACCTCCACACTGCGAAACACCTCATCAAAGGAGTCGCATTGCAGGCCGTCCAGAGCATGACCGAAATGCTCATAGGCAGCCTGTTCCGAAAAAGAGCCTTGGGGCCCCAGATAGGCCACGCGCAATACGCTTTCCAGGCCCCGGCAGGCAGAGATGATCTGTCCCCATACGGCCTCGACCGCAGCGGACGTAAAAGGCCCACCGTTTTCAGACTGCAGACGACGCACAATACGGGCTTCGCGCTCGGGCTTGAGGATGACTTCCTCGGTATTGAAGTCCTGCTTGATCTTGCCCACTTCCAAAGCCGCACGAGCACGCTCGTTAAGCAACTCCAGGATCTGGCGATCCAGCTCATCAATACGATTGCGCCAAGGGAGCAGGCGCTCAGTTAAGGTATTAGCCATTCCGTCGTTCAAAATCAGTCATGAATTCGATAAGTGCCAGCACGCCCTCCAGCGGCATGGCGTTATAGATCGAGGCACGCATGCCGCCCACGCTCTTGTGTCCTTTCAGGGACGTCAAACCCGCGGCCGTGGCCTGTTCCAGAAACAGGGAATCCAAAGACTGATCACGCAACAGGAACGGAACATTCATGCGTGAGCGGTACGCAGGATGCACGGTGTTGGTGTAGAACTCGGAGGCATCCAGAAAACCGTACAGGGCTTGAGCCTTGGCTGCATTACGCGCCTGCATGGCAGCTACGCCGCCCTGGCGCTCCAGCCACTTGAACATCAGGCCCGCCATATAGATCGAGTAGGTGGGCGGCGTGTTGAACATGGACTGCTGCTTTTCAATATTGGCGTAGTTGAACGCCGACGGGCACAGATCCATGGCGTGCCCCAGCAAGTCCTTGCGTATCATCATCAGGGCGATGCCCGACATGCCTGCATTTTTTTGCGCGCCGGCATAGGCGACGGACACACGCGAGAAATCAATCGGGCAGGACAAGATATTGGAGGACACGTCAGCAACAACGGGCACATCCAGCTTGGGAATATCGTTGAACTCCACGCCACCAATGGTTTCATTGGTACAGACGTGCAAGTAAGCGGCATCGGGGCGCACATCCCATTGAGAGGGCTCAGGGAACCAGGTCCAGGGAGCCCACTCTTTGCCTTGATCCTGCCAGGCCTGCCCACTGGTGCCGGCAACATGAATGTCGCCATAGCGCTGGGCCTCCTCGCAGGACTTGACTGACCAGCTGCCCGACAGCACGTAGTCAGCCTTGCCACTGCCATTGCGCTGGATCAGGTTCAAGGGCAGAAGGCCATTCTGGCCCTGCGCCCCGCCCTGAACAAACAGCACCGCAAAGTCATCCGGCACGGACAACAGGGCACGCAAATCGGCTTCCGCCTCGTCGCGCACGCCCATATAGTCCTTGCTGCGGTGACTCATCTCCATGATGGACATGCCCGTGCCATGCCAGTCCGTCATTTCAGCGGCGGCTTGCTCCAGCACTTCCAACGGCAGCATCGAGGGGCCCGCCGAAAAATTCCATACACGCATTACTCGTTTTCCTCGCCGGAAGAGTCCGCCTGGTCTTGGGCGGCATCAGATTGATTATCCTGCTCAAGACTGTCTGGAGCCTGCGCCTGCTCAGCCTGATCGGCCAGTTCGGCGTCCACCTCGTCATCGGTCTCCACCACGCGATACACACCAGAGAGTTCGCTGTCGTCATCCACGCTGATCAAGGTGACACCCTGAGTGGCTCGACCCATCTCGCGAATTTCCGCCACACGAGTACGGACCAGCACACCCGCATTGGTAATCAGCATGATTTCGTCGGTTTCACGGACCAGCACGGCACCCACAACCTTGCCGTTACGAGCCGAGGTCTGGATGGCAATCATGCCCTTGGTGCCACGGCCGTGACGGGTGTATTCGCCAATCGGGGTGCGCTTGCCGAAACCGTTCTGGGTGGCAGTCAGCACGGATTGGGTTTCGTCTTCGGCCACCAGCAAGGCGATCACAGACTGGCCCTCTTCCAGCGTCATGCCGCGCACACCGCGAGCCGCACGGCCCATTGGGCGCACATCGCCTTCATCAAAGCGGACCGCCTTGCCTGCATCGGAGAACAACATGACGTCATGAACACCGTCGGTCAGTTGAGCACCGATCAGGTAGTCGCCCTCGTCTAGGCCCACAGCAATGATGCCGGCCTTGCGAGGGTTGGAGAAGTCGGACAGCGGGGTCTTCTTGACCGTGCCGCGCGAGGTCGCCATGAACACGAACTGATCTTCGCTGAATTCCTTGACGGACAGCACCACGTTGATCTTCTCGCCCTCTTCCAGAGGGAACATATTGACGATGGGACGGCCACGCGAGTTGCGCGAACCTTGAGGCACTTCCCAGACCTTGAGCCAGTACACACGGCCCCGATTGGAAAAGCACAGCAGGTAATCGTGCGTGTTGGCGATGAACAGCTTGTCGATCCAGTCGTCCTCTTTCATGGCGGTAGCTTGCTTGCCACGGCCACCACGACGCTGTGCCCGGTATTCGGACAGCGGCTGGCTCTTGATATAGCCGGTATGCGAGAGCGTAACCACCATATCCATAGGGGTAATCAAGTCTTCGGTATCCAGCTCGGTGGCGTTGTGTTCGATTTGCGAACGACGAACGTCCTTGCCGGTGGCCGAGAACTCGTCACGCACCGCGATCAGCTCGTCGCCAATGATGGCGGACACACGGGTGGGGTTGGACAAAATGTCCAGCAGATCAGAAATCTTGTCCATGACCTCACGGTATTCCTGAACAATCTTGTCCTGCTCCAGGCCCGTCAAGCGCTGCAAGCGCATGTTCAGGATTTCCTGAGCTTGCACGTCACTCAGACGATACAGGCCGTCCGAGCTCATGCCGAACTCGTCGCCCAGATCATCAGGACGATAAGCCTGCCGGCCACCCACAATGGCGCTGGTGTCGGCTCGCGCCAGCATCTCGCGCACCAGACCGGAATCCCAGGAGCGAGCCATCAGTTCGACGCGCGCGACCGGAGGAGTCGGGGCGGCCTTGATGATTGCAATGAACTCATCAATATTGGCCAGGGCCACAGCCAGGCCTTCCAGCACATGGCCGCGCTCGCGTGCCTTACGCAACTGAAATACGGTACGACGTGTGACCACCTCACGGCGGTGGCTCAGGAAGTAATCCACCAACTGCTTCAGGTTGAGCAAACGGGGCTGGCCATCGACCAGGGCCACCATGTTCATCCCGAAGGTTTCTTGCAGCTGCGTATTCTTGTAGAGATTGTTCAGCACCACTTCCGGCACTTCGCCACGCTTGAGCTCGATCACCAGGCGCATCCCGTCCTTGTCAGACTCGTCGCGAATATCGGAGATACCCTCGATGCGCTTTTCATTGACCAGTTCGGCAATGCGTTCCTGCAGCGACTTCTTGTTGACCTGATAAGGAATGGCGTCGACCACGATGGCCTGACGGTTGCCCTTTTCCATGTCTTCAAAGTGCGTGCTGGCGCGCATGATGACGCGGCCACGGCCCGTACGGTAGCCTTCGCGCACGCCGGACATGCCGTAGATGATGGCGCCGGTCGGAAAGTCAGGAGCCGGTATGTATTCAATCAGTTCATCTACTGTGCACTCGGGATGACTCAGGCAGTACAGACAGCCGTTGACCACTTCGGCCAGGTTATGCGGCGGAATATTGGTCGCCATGCCCACGGCAATGCCGGAGCTGCCGTTAACCAGCAGATTGGGCAGGCGGGAAGGCAACAGGGCCGGCTCTTTTTCGCTGCCATCGTAGTTGGGCACGAAATCCACGGTTTCCTGGTCAATATCAGCCAGCAACTCGTGAGCAATCTTGGCCAGGCGGATTTCGGTGTAACGCATGGCCGCGGCGTTATCGCCGTCGATGGAACCGAAGTTGCCCTGCCCATCGACCAGGGTGTAGCGCATGGAAAAGTCCTGCGCCAGACGCACGATAGTGGCATAGACGGCAAAGTCACCATGCGGGTGGTACTTACCGATCACGTCACCGACGATACGAGCCGACTTCTTATAGGCACGATTCCAGTCGTTATTGAGTTCATGCATGGCGAACAGAACACGTCGATGCACGGGCTTCAAACCATCTCGCACGTCGGGAAGAGCACGGCCCACAATCACGCTCATGGCGTAATCGAGGTAGCTGCGGCGCATCTCCTCTTCAAGCGAAACGGGAAGCGTCTCCTTGGCAAAGGAATCCATAGGTCAATTCTTTATAGATATGGGTTAAGCAGTAAGCCAGCCGTAAACGGACAAGAGGAAATTCTAGCACTTTCACATAGGGGGACGCAGCGTGGCGCGGCGACAGGCCCGGCGATCAGCGATTGAAAGCGGTGAATCATCAAAAAACCGTCATTCATGAATCGTATCGGCCACCGATCCGCTCATCCGGCCAGCCCTTATCCTGTTGCCTAAAACCAACAATAACAGGAAAGAACAAGCCTAATTCCACGCAAGTTCGCGAATCGTTCCCCGTCCCCCTCACGCATGTGGCCGAAATGTCTTAAGATTCGACCTAACACGCATGAAACCCAGCGCAAGCAAGTCTTTGTTCCGTGCAAAGGATTGCTATACTGGTTCCGTTAATCAGCGGCAGGGGTTCGCTGCGGTCACTTAACAGCATCAGCTCAACGAGGAGAAATATGAACAAACCCTCCAAAATCGCACTTGTACTCGCCATTGCCGCCGCATCGGCTACCGGTGCAGTTTCCGCACAAGAGTCCGGCGAAGTTAACAACTGGCGCAACCCGTTTGGCGACGTTTGGAAAAACGGCACCAACGAACTGTGCTGGCGCAACAACTTCTGGACCCCTGCTACGGGTATTCCAGGTTGTGACGGTGTGCCCGTTGCCCAAGCCCCCGAAGCTCCTGTCGTCGCTCCTACCGTCACTAAAGTGACTCTGAACGCTGACACTTTCTTCGACTTTGATAAATCCACCATCAAGCCAGAAGGTCGCCAGGTTCTGGATCAAGTGGCTGACACTGTTCAGTCCATCGATCTGGAAACCCTGATTGCTACCGGTTACACTGACTCGATCGGCACCGAAGCTTACAACCTGAAGTTGTCCGAGCGTCGTGCCAATGCTGTTAAAGCATACCTGGTCAACAAGGGCGTTCCTGCTGACCGTATCTACACCGAAGGCAAGGGCGAAGCTAACCCCGTGGCGTCCAACAAGACCCGCGAAGGCCGCGCTCAAAACCGTCGCGTAGAAATCGAAATCGTGGGCAACCGCAAGTAATTCTTGCTGCACCACGTATTTCTGTAGCTAAGGCTACAATTAAGGCTCCGCTTTTGCGGGGCCTTAATTTTTTTGGATGAGCCATGACCGCTTCCACCGTCACTAACGTCAATGTCGATCCGGCAGAGATCGATAAATTCAGTGCACTGGCATCTCGCTGGTGGGACCCTGACAGCGAATTCAAACCGCTGCACGCCATCAACCCTTTGCGTCTGGACTGGATTCTGTCCTACACCGGCTCCCTGGCTGGCAAACAGGTATTGGATGTCGGTTGTGGAGGCGGGATTCTGTCCGAAAGCCTGGCCCAGTCGGGCGCCGAAGTCACCGGCATTGATCTGGCTGAGCGTTCCTTGAAAATTGCCCGTCTGCACAGCCTGGAGTCGGGTGTGCCGGTCAAGTACGAGATGATCAGCGCTGAAGACATGGCCGATCAGCATCCTGGCCGCTTTGACGTTGTCACCTGCATGGAAATGCTGGAACATGTCCCAGACCCCGGCTCCATCATTGCGGCCTGCGCCAAGCTGGTCAAACCCGGTGGCTGGGTGTTTTTCTCGACCCTTAACCGCAATCCCAAATCTTTTCTGTTTGCCATCGTGGGGGCCGAATACCTGCTGCGCCTGATCCCCAAAGGCACGCACAGCTACGAAGGTTTCATCAAGCCCAGCGAACTGATTTCCTCGGCCCGTCGCAGCGGCCTGGACGCACTGGCCCTGAAAGGCCTGGAATACAACCCGATTACCGAGCACTATCGTCTGTCGGACGACACCTCCGTCAATTACCTGCTGGCCAGCCGCCGCCAACGCTAAGCCCTTATGAATAAACTGGTTCTATTCGATTTTGACGGCACCCTGGCCGACTCTGCTCCCGATCTGGCGGCTACCGCCAATCGCATGCGCAAGGAACGAGGCCTGCCTGAACTGCCGTACGATGCCCTGCGACCCTACGCCTCGCACGGCGCCCGTGGTCTGCTCAAGGTAGCACTGGATATCAACACCGATCATCCGGACTATGCGCAACTGAGGGCACAGTTTTTGCAGGATTACCACGATCACATGACGGAGCTGACCTATTTGTTCGACGGTGTGGCTCCCATGCTCAGCCAGCTAGAACAAGCTGGCTATACCTGGGGTATTGTCACCAACAAGCTCGAATACCTGGCTCTGCCCCTGATTCGTCATCTGGGCTTGGAAGAGACTTGCGCAGTCACAGTAGGTGGCGACACCACGCAACACACCAAGCCGCACCCGGAGCCCTTGCTGCATGCCGCCAGCAAGGCCGGCTTCGCACCTGCAGACTGTCTGTATGTAGGCGATGATCTACGTGACATTCAGGCAGGCCGGGCTGCCGGCATGGCAACCATGATTGCTGCCTACGGCTATTGCGCAGGTGACGACAGCATCGGTACCTGGCAGGCGGATCTGACCGTTCATCATGCCAACGATATCTGGGACGGCGTACAACGCTGGGCCACGGGTCAACTTTCCCACCCCAGCCACTCGGCCACCTGCTAGGCAAAACTACGGCAGCAGCTCCGACAGGCGCTGCTGCATCCACAGGGCCGCAGGCGGCAAAGATTGCCCTTGCCGCCACAACATTCGCACTGGCAAGGGGGGCAGCATCATCTCCTGGCAATGCAATTGCGCCAGTTTGTTGCGCAGGTTTTCATACTCGGCAATATTAAGCGGCAATATCGCCCAGCCCAGACCATCCGCCACCATATCGGCAATCACGTAAAAGCTGTCTGAACGCCAGACGCTGGGACTGACGACCGTCTGCTCCATGCCTTCAATGTGAATCAGCAACTGTCTGTGCGCAGTCAGCTCTTTGCGGCTGACCTGGTCCTGACCCGCCAAGAGATGAGTTCGCGACACGCAGATTGCCTGAGGGACAGCCCCAATATACCGTTGCGCAAAGGATGTCACGTCAGCGCCGCGATCAAATTGAAGCGCTACATCCGAGCGCCCCTCATTCATGTAGTCGATCACTTCAGAGGCGGTGCCATTCCAGATCGTCAACTCCAAGCCCGGCCAACGTTCTGCCAGCTCCTTGAGCAATAGGCGCAGGGGCTCCTGGGGCAAGGCCTCATCCAGGCTGATCTCCAGCCGGGCAGATTGCCCCTGCGACAAATCCAGCGCACGCCGGTTCAGCACGTCGGCCTGACGCAGCAGCGCTTTGGCCTCCAACAGCATGATTTCACCCGGAACGGTCAGGCTCAAGGTTCTGCGCGAACGGTCAAACAGGGCCAGATTCAGGTCTGCCTCCAGTAAGGCGATAGAGGTGCTGACCGCTGATTGCACCTTGCCCAGGTCTTTGGCCGCCTGCGTCATGGAGCCCGTCTCTGCTACGGCCACAAAGTGTCGAATACGTTCCAGTGTCCAGTCCATGTATCTATTCCATCGATGCTAATCAACTTTGTCGGTTGATAATATTGATGGATCATACGGGTTTTGCCACTCCTTTGCGTTGTTATGCTGCACAGTCCGACTCACCGTCACCTCTCACCCGTTCCCTTGTCCCCCGGCCGTCGCTGGCTGATTCTGGCCATTGTATCGGCGGCACTCTTGTTGATTGTGGTGGACATGACGGTGCTCTACACCGCCCTTCCCCGGCTGACCCATGACCTGCAGGCGTCGGCCTCCGACAAGCTCTGGATCATTAACAGTTACGCGCTGGTCGTCTCTGGCCTGCTGCTTGGCATGGGCACGCTGGGAGATCGTCTCGGCCATAAGCGCCTGTTTCTGTCTGGTCTGGCCATGTTTGGAGTGGCCTCGGTAGCAGCGGCCTATTCCCCCAACCCGGCCTTTCTGATCGCGGCACGGGCATTTCTGGGCGTGGCTGCCGCCATGATGATGCCCGCCACGTTGTCATTGATTCGCATCACTTTTCACGATGAGCGTGAACGCGCAGTGGCCTTTGGTGTGTGGTCCTCCATCGCCTCGGGCGGCGCGGCCTTTGGACCGGTCCTGGGGGGCTTTCTGCTGGAGCACTTCTGGTGGGGCTCGGTCTTTCTGATCAACGTCCCTATCGTACTGATCGCCCTGCCCATGGGCTGGCTGCTGGTGCCGCGTTCCACGCCGGACAGTTCCCGACCCTGGGATATCAAAGGTTCCGTGCTGATTATGGTGGGGCTGGTTGCCAGTACCTTGGCGATCAAGGAAATGGGCAAGCTCTATACCGATTGGGGACTGACAGCGGGAGCCCTGGTGGTCGGCGTCCTCTTTCTGGGCTGGTTTGTCCGGCAGCAAAATCGCAGTCCCTTTCCTTTGCTGGATTTTGCCCTGTTCAAAAATGCCACGCTCAGTACGGCTGTTCTGTCCGCCCTGAGCGCTTCGGCCGCCCTGATTGGCATGGAGCTCGTTTTTAGCCAACGCCTCCAACTGGTACTGGGCTTCTCGCCGCTGCAGGCGGGTCTGGCCATTATTCCCTTGCCATTGGCCGCCTTCCTGGCCGGTCCCCTGGCAGGTCGTTTGCTGATGGTTATTGGCAGCAAGCGTCTGCTGATCGGCTCCCTAAGCCTGGCAGCGGCAGGCATGGCGGCTTACCTGCTCTGGCACAACAGTGCCCAGTTTTTGCAGGTAATCAGCCTGGTCATGCTGGGTCTGGGTATAGGCGCGGCCATGACTGCCGCCTCCAGCACCATCATGCAAAGTGTGCCCCCCTCACGTGCCGGGATGGTGGCCTCTGTCGAAGAAATGTCGTATGAACTGGGCGGCGCCTTGGGCGTGACCCTCATGGGCAGCCTGCTGTCGTTCGTTTATAGCGCCAGCCTGATCTTGCCCGAGACATTGAGCGCTCATCCCCTGGCCTACGACAGCCTGGATCAGGCCCTGTTGATAACGGAGAACCTGCCACAAGAGCAGGCCTTCGGATTGGCGGAGTTGGCTCGCGATGCCTTCGACCGAGGCTATGTCGCCGTGCTGGCCAGTTGTACTGTGCTACTGGCAATGGCTGCGCTGGCGGTCTGGTACTTTCAGCGCTCCCCCGGGCGTTCGCACGCCGATTAGTCTTTTTTCAATAGCGCCAACTTGTCGGGCTGGCTTGCCCAATACTCATGGTCTGGCAACGGCGCTTTTTGTTCAGTGATGCGCCTCCAGGCTGGATGTGCGCTCAAGCTGCGGTTCAGTTCCACATACACCTGCTGCTCGGGCGTGACATCCTGATCACTGACAATCGCCCCCACTGGGCACTCTGCCACACAGATGGAGCAATCAATGCACTCATCAGGGTGAATAACAAGAAAATTGGGGCCTTCAAAAAAACAGTCCATGGGGCACACCGTCACACAATCGGTGTACTTGCACTGAATACAGGCTTGCGTTACTACGTAGGTCATTCAACAACAGCTTTAACAAATCAAGACGGGGCATAGCATAACAGCTGAACATGACTCGTTTTCATGTCCTACATGCCCTACCCCTTTTTTCTAGTGCCGCCTACTCAGCTGGACACAGAAGTCTGTGTCCAACCGTCTTAAATAGCAGGTGCTTTCACGGACAGAAAACGGAAAGGCTGGGAAGGCTTGAAATGCTCCAGCACTTCACCCATGTAAACCGTGCTTTGCTCAGGCCCCAGATCCAGCTTCATCACCTTGCCAGTTTCGGCGGAGAAATCCACCTTCTTCATATCCAGCCAGAAAGCGCCAGGCGACAGAACCGAGTCAAAATAATACAAGCTGCGTTGGTGGTCGAACACCGTGCGCCAGCGGGTCGATGAGTTATTCGGCTGATCGGGAACCGTCATACCGTAAGGCGTCGAGGCATTGCGAATCACGCTCAAGACACTGGCAACCGCTTTGTCATCGCTCAGATTGCGCGGCACTGCATTGATGTAAAACGACGCGCGTGCAAAGCGATCGGCCGCCCGACTCGTTCCGGGCAACAAATTAAGCCCTCCCACGTCCTGCCAGTAATCCCGGATCGCCAATTGCTTGTCAAAGGTGGGCGAGTTGGTCATGACCTGATATTGGCGACTGTGATGAATGCGCTGCTTGCCATCGATATATTCGATAATTGCGCTGTCACCAGAGGCATCCGACATCGACAGATGCAAGGTCGCCAGACGATCCTCGTCGGGCAGGGAGTCGGTCAGCACAACAAAGGGGGTTTTCTCCAGCGCAGCGACTGCCTCTGCCACCGTTGCGAAATTATCCAGCACATACTGCCCCCACAAAGACAAGCTCAAGGTCTTGTCGCCCTTTGCCGGGGTGGGAAACTGCGACTCCGGCAACCACAAGAGATTGACGTTCAGGCCCTTTTCATTGGCGCCGTCGGTCGATGCAATATCGTAGCCAGAGGCAATCACACTGCCATACTTTGATGTCCATTCAATGGAAGCCGGCCCAGCCTCTCCAGTACGCTTGGCACCACGCGGAAAGATCCAGAGGTTGGTCCCGACGTCCCTTTTCCAGTCCATGGAACGGCCCGTAATCACCTGCCCGTTGTCACCCAGAAAAACAGCGCGAGTACAGGCCTGGGAAACTGCCGGCGCCAAAGCCAGACCAAGCGCACACGCCACCAAGGTACGACGACATTTGTTTAACAACATCTTTTTCTCCAGAGACGGCGAGCCGCCCAACCAATGAAACAAAGAACAGACTGCTTCCACAGTCGACACATTGGACATGGACGTAACAAAAACAGGATTACGGCGCCACGTCAAGCGACATGGGTGCTTGTGGTACGGGTCCGACAAAAACAGGGTCGCAAACGGAGTCACGCAGGCTGACAGCGTCAACACGGTCATAAAGAGCCTCCCCAAAAAAATGGCCCTTCAAAGGGCCATTTTTGCGCATCGGACTAAAACTCCAGACAGTTAAAAAAACCAGGCAAGCGTGCATAGTTATCCATTAACTGAGCCAGGACATAGGTGCTGTCAAACGTCTCCAAGGCCAGCAGATTTTCCCGATAATCCTCATCAGCCAGGCCAACTGCACTGCGGCCTGGGTCCACCAACGCGCCGGCCAAGAGTTCGGACAATTTGGGGTCAGGCAGCTTTTCCAGCGCTGAACGCAAGGCCAACTCCTCATTCGTGAAGCCGACTTGTCCACCACGATCAGCTTGTAACGCCGCTTGCACCAAGGGCAACAACTTATCAATATCTTGCTTGCTAAGGTAAAACACATGCATGACACGCTCTCCACAAATTGGTGATCGACTTGTCCAGCATACCGAAAGAAACACGGCAGGCGCCAGTGCGCCGTCACTGCTTACCGCTAAAAAGGGCCTCAGAACAATGACATGGACACCCACTCATTTGCGCTATGAACACTTGGCTGCCTTGCTCCTGGCCGCCCTGCTTCATACCCAGGTGAACGCCCAGCAACCAGAACCCCTGCACGATAGCCCCCCCTCATCCCGCTACGCCGTGCAGATCACCCCTTACGCCTGGATCACCGGCCTGTCTGGAGAGAGCTCTCCCTTCAAACGCGCCCCTTCACTGGATATTGAAAAGTCGTTCTCGGATGTATGGCACAGTCTGCGCGCAGCTGCTTTTCTCAATACCTGGTTGCGTCGCGACCGCTATGTGCTCAACAGCGACCTGCTTTATGTGAACACCCGTGAAAGTGAAGTGGTGGGCGGGCTGCCCTTGGTGGGTGCGGCAGAAGGAACGATGGACACGCGTCTCTTTATGGGAACCCTGCAAGGCGGCTATCGCTTCTATGATTCCGAGCAAGCCAGCCTGGACGCACTGGCCGGCTTTTCCTTCTGGGACATCCGCAGCCGTGCCCACCTGCGCATCGCGGGCCGAAGCCGTCACCATCAGGAAAGCTTCAACTGGGTAGACCCCATGGTGGGACTGCGCGCGTTTTATCGTTTCAACCCGGAGCTCTCCACGCAGGCGCAAATTCACGTGGGCGGATTTAACGTGGGCTCACGTCTGAGCTATCAGGCCACCCTGACCCTGAACTACGATCTGTCAGAGAACTTTTCATTGACGGCCGGATACAAGATGCTGGATGTGAACTACCGCCGATCCGGCCAAGTCTTTGATGCACACCTGTCCGGTCCGGTGCTGGGTCTGAGCTGGCGTTACTAGGAAAATAGGAAAAGGGGCGCTCGAAAGCGCCCCTTTTCCCCGCTATCAGGCCATTCCATCGACCTGATGACGGCGCTCCCAGAAACGCGTGGCTACCTTGCCAAGCAGGTCTTCTCCCGTCTTGATCACGAATACCCCCTTGTCTGCCGACACGCCTGCCCGATCCAGCAAAGGCTGCGCCCCCCCATCGTGACCGATGGCTTTGAGGTGACCATAAGCATCGGCCACGAAATCAACCGCCGCCTTGTTGGTACACAGTTTCAAGGCCTGTCCCTGTCCCAGCAACAAGGCCACCGCATCAAACAGGACCGACGGTGCCCCAGCAATCTTCTCATCGGCAGCCAGCGCCGTCCCGTCTGACAGCGTCACGCCTCCTACCTGAGGCGCAATCAGCTTGACCGCCACTCCCGCCTCCTGCGCACCGGTCAGCAGCATCTGCAGCAATTCCTTGTCAGCTCCATCCGTCAGCAAAATGCCCAGCATCCGGCCTGCGACGGGTGGCTTTTGAGCCAGTATCGACAAAGCCTTGGACGGTGGCATGTCTACTGGCGGGCGGGCTGGTTTGGCCGCTGCCGGCAGCGTCAGGCCCAAGCCCTGGGCAGCCCGCTTGGCCAGATCCTCATCAATGATCCGCATATGCGAGAGCACGCGCAGGCGAACATGATTGAGCTGGACCTTGGACAGCTCAAAGACCAGGCCCGCAATCAGATGCTCCTGCTCCACCTCCGTCTGGGAACGGTAAAACAGGCGTGCCTGGCTGTAATGATCAGCGAACGACTCTGCCCGGACACGCAGTTTCGCCCCGTCCTCCACGGTACTGGGAAAGCTGCGAAACCCCTGAGCCTGGGCACGAGGTCCACCCGGCTCACCGACCTCATCCAGACTGTTGGGCTCATAGGTCGCACGGCCTTTGGGAACCTGCATTTGCATCATGCCGTCGCGCTGCATATTGCTAAAGGGGCAACGTGGCGCATTAATCGGGATCTGATGGAAGTTGACTGTTCCCAGTCGAGATTTCTGGGTATCCAGGTAAGAAAACAGTCGGCCCTGCAACAAAGGATCGTCGGTAAAGTCGATGCCGGGAATCACGTTGGAAGGCAGGAAAGCAACCTGTTCGGTTTCTGCAAAGAAATTGTCGGGGTAGCGATCGAGCACCATACGGCCCACAATCTTGACGGGTACACTCTCCTCGGGGATCAGCTTGGTGGCGTCCAGCACATCGTAATCCTGCCGGTCCGCCCACTCTTGATCAAACACCTGCACGCCCAGCTCCCACTCCGGAAAAGCGCCGCTTTGAATGGCTTCGTATAAATCACGTCGCAGGTAGTCCGAATCCGCACCTGAAATCTTGACGGCCTCATCCCACAAGGTCGACTGCAATCCCTGCTTGGGTTTCCAGTGAAACTTCACAAAATGCGACTTGCCCTGCGCATTCACGAAACGGAAGGTGTGTACGCCAAAACCCTGCATCATGCGAAAGGAACGAGGCAAGGCGCGATCCGACATCAGCCACATCACCGTATGTAACGATTCGGGCATCAGCGAGACAAAGTCCCAGAACGTGTCATGGGCAGAGGCCGCCTGGGGAAAACCGCGGTCAGCCTCGGGCTTGACGGCATGAATCAGGTCCGGAAACTTGATGGCATCCTGAATAAAGAACACGGGCATATTGTTGCCGACCAGATCCCAGTTGCCCTGTTCGGTATAGAACTTGACCGCAAAACCACGCACGTCACGCGGCGTGTCCTTGGACCCCTTGGAACCCGCTACGGTTGAAAAGCGGCAAAACACCGGCACCCGATGCCCTTCCTTTTGAAACACACAGGCCTGGGTCAGCTCCGGAATCGCCTGCGTACACTCAAAATAGCCATGCGCCCCCGTGCCACGAGCATGCACGATGCGCTCTGGAATGCGTTCGTGATCGAAATGAAATATTTTCTCTCGCAGGACAAAATCTTCCAGCAAAGTAGGACCGCGAGCCCCCAGGCGCAGGGAGTTCTGATTATCCGAAATCGGCATGCCATGATTGCTGGTCAAGGCGGTATGGCCCGCCTGATGCAACTCCCCTCCCTGACCCAGGGAGTCCTGATTGTTCGTCGCCGCTGATTTTTTCGTCACCATATGTCCTCCAATCGAATCACATAACAAACCTCTTCCTTCAGAAGCGGCCTTAGCCGGTCTGCATGGCATGACCATTGCTACGCCCACGCGTTCGCATAACTGGCCAGAGGCTGGCAAACGATCTTTGCTCCTGACGGAACAAGGCACTTGTCACTCGGGACCGCTACCCTGACCAAGCGGGCAGTCTTAAAAGAGCCTAGAGGCTTTGCACAAGGCATGTGCGAATCGATTTCTCGAAACGTAATCAAGCATGTCCACATTTTTTTATGCGAGCATTCGGCCCGGAAAGGCTGAGCTCTGGCATCATGCACGTGCTGTCGCTCTGTACGGCCCCTCTTTACAGCCGCGCGGTCTGCGCGGCCTCGGTTTCTTTTTGGAATAACCTTGTGTTTCAAGTCGCTGCTCTCTGTTTTGCCCTGTACGTCGCCTGGCGATTGATCAAACCTCTGAAACTTCGGCCCTGGATCAAATATCTGCTCAGCGCGTTGGCGCTGGCCGCCACCCTGCATCACTATACGGTTGCTCTGTTCTGGGGCACGCGCGCCTCGCCGGAGATCCCTGCCGCCCTTATCATGGTCCTGGGCTGGGCATTTGGCAGTGTCCTGCTGGCCGCCAGCCTGACCCTGTTCACGGATCTGACCGGCCTGCTGATGCGTGTTCTTTACAAGCCACTTGGCCTGGTAATGCTGCGCTCGCCAACACTGCGCGCCGCTCTGGGTATCACGGCGCTGAGTTTGTCCGCACTAGCAGTGTGGCAAGCCGTGCAAGTACCCGAGGTGAAAACGGTCGAGGTGACCATTAAGGACTTGCCACCCGATCTGGATGGTTTCCGGATCGTTCAACTAACGGATCTGCACGCCAGCCGCCTGCTGCAAGGTCCTTGGATTGAGGCGATCGTGGAAAAGACACAGGCCTTGAATCCAGATCTGATTGCCATTACCGGGGATCTGGTCGATGGCACTGTCGATGCACGTCGGGACGATGTGGCTCCCTTGCACGCTTTGTCAGCCCCTCAGGGAGTCTGGGTCATTGCCGGTAACCACGAGTACTACACTCAGTACCAGCCCTGGATAGCGCATTTCAAGAGTCTGGGGCTACGTTTGCTGTTGAACGAGCACAGCATTATTCAGCGAAATGGCGCAGCCTTTGCCTTGGCGGGGATTACCGACAAGTCGGCTGCGGTGCACGGGCAGCCCATGCCGGATGTCGGTGCTGCCGTGGCCGGTATTCCGGCTGGCATGCCCATCATTATGCTGGGCCATCGACCAGACACCGCCAAAACAAGTGCTGCGGCAGGCGTGGCCTTGCAACTGTCCGGCCATACGCACGGCGGTCATATTCTGGGCATGCACAAGATCGTGCAGATGGCCAATGACGGCTATGTAGGTGGACTGTATCAAGTCGGTAACATGCAACTGTATGTCAGTTACGGAGCGGGACTATGGGCCGGCTTTCCGCTACGCCTGGGACGCGCATCAGAAATCACCTTGATTACCCTGCGCGCCCCTTAAGACCGACCGCAACCCTTTCCCTTTTCAGGACACGCTGCGCAGCGCCCGTTTGCACACGCGCTGCACAGCCTTATCCTGCGGCGACTGCGTCTGCCATTGAGCGCATAACGACCTTACCCACTGCGGCTGGTCCTTGGCCGCATCGTTCAGGTAGTTGGCGACCGAGTCTTGCACATAGACGCTATCATCCCGGTGCAACACCTGCAGGATGGGCAACATACGCTCTGGCTCCTTTTTCAGAACGGCGATATGTGCGCACCACACCCCTCGGGGGCGCAGGGCTTCACAGGCAAAACGGCGTAAATACGCTGAGTCCTCGTGCGCCCACCGTTGCAAGGTTTGGATCGATAGGTCCAGCTCGGCTACCAAGTGGGGACGCAACGCCATCCAGGCCCATTCGCGTACTCCAAAGTGTGGATCGTCCGCCAAGGGACGCAACGCCTCCAGACGTTCCGGCACGCTTAGCGATTCACGCGCGCCCACCATAAAACAGGCCCAACCTCGCACCACATCGGCGCGATGACCCAGGCAGCGCTTCCAGGCCCATTCGCCGTAGCGTTGCCACAGATACTCGCCCAGGCCTTTCATGCGTTTGAGTATGCCCAGCTGGGCCAGCGACTGAATATGCCGGACCGCGTGCTCATCGAGTTCAGGAAATACCACGGCCGCCAACACCCGCTGATCAATAGCCAAGGACTCGGTGAGGGTAGCGGCCGACATTTCTCCTGTTGATAAAGCCTGGAGAACCTCAGCCGGTATATCCGCCACTTTGGCATAGCCAATGCGATTTTCTGTGTTCATGATGCCTGCTCTCCACCCGCTGCCTTGCTCAACAGGGCCCCAAGCTGGACGCACTCCGCCGCCGACAAATGGCTGAACAACTGACCAATCCAGCGGGCGTGGGTTGCCACCAGCTGTTTCGCCAGTTCAGCACCTTGGGGACTGAGTTTCACCATGACAGAACGTCGATCCGCTTGGGCTGCAAAACGCTGCACCAAACCCGCTTTCAGCAAGCCATCCACCAGGGTTGTCACCGTTGCCCGCGTAATTCCGGCCCGCTCGGCCAATCGGTGGGAGGCCATGCCCTCGGGGGCGTTTTCCAATAAAAACAGCAGCACGAAACGCGCTTCGCTCAAACCGTGAGGGGCCAGCAAGGCCGCACAATCCCGATCAATCCGGGCCGATAAAGACAAGAGCTGAAAACAGAGCTCCATACCCTGAATGTTGATGCCCTTTTGCTGCCGGGCATGAGAGAGCAGAGCTTGGTATTTGGCGTCCAGTTTCATAATTCGATATCAAATAGTTTGATATCGAATCTTAATGTTTGACTCCATCAAAAACAAGCCCAATAACAAAGACGATTCCACGGTGCCAGCGTCAGGCCCCCTCTTTTTCCTTGGCACGGCCGCCCCGGCTCGCCAAGCTCGGCATTGCCCCCCCCAACAGGAAACTTTTTGCCTCCAGAGTGTCGCCAAAACTCGACAATGCCAAATTTTAAGGATGATGCGCACAAGACAGGCCCACGCATGCGGTAAGGTATAAGGCTGGCCGGACTATGACACGCCATCTTGCAGACATAGCCCCGCACCCGCCCCACCGCCCCCGGCGGAACAGGCAAGGCATTGAACCGGCATCGGGATAAGGATCTGCTCCGGGCAGCCACCGATCATCAGCAGCACACATGGAATCCGTTTACTAGCATCATGAACAGCATCAAGAAATCGAGCAAATTGGCGAATGTTTTGTACGATATTCGCGGCCCCATCATGGACCGGGCCAAGCAAATGGAAGACGAGGGCCAGCAACTGATCAAACTGAATATCGGCAATCTGGCGGTGTTCGGTTTTGATGCCCCGGAAGAGATCCAGCTCGATATGATTCGTAACCTGCCCAACTCGGCGGGTTACTCGGACAGCAAAGGTATTTTTGCCGCGCGCAAAGCCGTCATGCACTACACCCAGCAACAGGGCATCAAGGGCGTGACGCTGGAAGATATTTACCTGGGCAATGGCGCTTCGGAGTTGATCGCCATGGCGACCAACGCGCTGCTGGACGATGGGGACGAGCTGCTTCTGCCCATGCCCGACTATCCCTTATGGACGGCTGTCACCAGCCTGTCAGGCGGCACACCCGTTCATTATCTGTGCGACGAATCCAATGGCTGGATTCCGGACCTGAACGACATCCGCGCCAAAATCACGCCGCGGACCAAAGGCCTGGTGGTCATCAACCCCAACAACCCCACTGGCGTGCTCTACCCTGATTCGGTCTTGCAAGCCCTGGTGGACATTGCACGCGAGTTCAATCTGGTGCTGCTGGCGGACGAAGTCTACGACAAGGTCCTGTTCGACGACATGAAGCACACCGCCATGGCCAGCCTGTCCTCCGACGTACTGACACTGACCTTCAACTCCCTGTCCAAGAGTTACCGCGCCTGTGGTTACCGCGCCGGCTGGCTGGTGATCTCCGGGGACAAGAAAGCCGGTGCCGACTACATCGAAGGCCTGAGCATGCTGGCCAATATGAAGCTGTGTGCCAACGTTCCCGGCCAATGGGCTATCCAGACTGCGCTGGGCGGCTACCAGAGCATTAATGACCTGGTTTGCGAAGGCGGCCGTCTGCGTCGTCAGCGCGATCTGGCCTATGAGCTGATTACGGCCATTCCGGGAGTCAGCTGCGTCATGCCTCACGCTGCCTTGTATATGTTCCCCCGTCTGGACCCCGAAATTTATCCCATCAAGGATGATCGTCAATTTTTCCTGCAACTGCTCGAAGCCACTCGCGTCATGCTGGTTCAGGGTACCGGCTTTAACTGGCCCCACCCCGACCACTTTCGCATGGTCTTTTTGCCGCACGAGCCCGACTTGCGCGAGGCAATCAACCGCATCGCCAAGTTCCTGAAAGAGTATCGGATCAAGCACGGCACGGAACGCCCCGAGTTTTCTCAAACCCCGCTGGCCGCTGTAGACAGTACCGACGCCTCCTAAGCGAGAACTCGCCCAAAAACCAAGGATGACCCATCCTTGGTTTTTTTATAAGCCACTTCAATTCAGGAAAAACGCATCAGCAACCGCACTCGATTCGGGCGCAACCCCAGGAGCGGCAGCGCCCCTGCCTGGATATGCGCCGCTGCGGCTTTCAAGAGAGCGGCGCGAGCAGTTCCCCAACCCACTCAATAAACGCCCGCAAGCGCACATTCGTATGCTTGTTACGGTGAAACGCCACATGCAAAGGCATGGGGTCCATGCTCCAGTCAGCAAACAAGGCTACCAAGCGGTTTTCCTGCACAGCTGCATTAGCCAGATAGTCGGGCAGACAAACCAGTCCCAGACCAGCCTCACCCGCTGCCAGATAGGCATTGCCATCGTTGACAGCCAACCCGCTACATCCCCGCACAACTACGCTTTCCTTGTGACGACGCAAGGCATACGGAAACGGTTTGTTCTGATGCTCCCAAAGATAGCCCACCACCGAATGCTGCGAGCTATCCAGTTCGGTAGGATGGACTGGCGTCCCACACCGCTTCAGGTACGCCGGGGCGGCATATATCGCCAGACGCAAGCTCCCCACTCGCCTGGCTACTAAAGCCTGATCCTGAATCGGGCCACCTCGAACCACGCAATCCACACTCTCATCGAGTAGATCCACAGCTTTATCACCCACCCCCATATCCAGTTGAATATCAGGGTAACGCTGATAAAAAGACGGTAAGGCAGGCACCAGCACGCGACTGGCCAACGGGCTGGGCACATCGACTCGCAAACGCCCGGCAGGCAAGGCCAAGACGTGCGCCAGATCCCGTTCTGTATTGTCCAGGTCAGTCAGCAGTTGCTGCACGCGCTCCACGTACAAGGCGCCTGCGCTGGTCAGACTGACCTTGCGCGTCGTGCGATTGAGCAGACTCACCCGCAAGTGGGCCTCCAGTTGCTGCACCAGATGCGTGGCCCGTGTCCGGCTGATATGCAAGGCCTGAGCCGCTTTGGTAAAGCTGCCGGTTTCCACCACCTTGGCGAAGGTGCGCATCGCTTCAAAACGGTCCACGCATTATCTCCAAAGCGTAGTGGTCATTGTTTTGATTATAGAAACAGTGTGGTTCGTCATCCAGGGTTTATCCGCCCACGCCCAACGCCTACAGTAAATGACTTGATCAACTTCACCCACTCAAGCCGGTAGAGGAACCCCGAATGACTCCCTTACGCCAAGCCGTATTTCCTTCTGAGCGCCACGCCTTGTATGAACGTGCTCATTATTCGCCTGCGGTGCGCTGCAATGGCTTTTTGTTTGTATCAGGGCAGGTGGGCAGCCATCCAGATGGCACGCCCGAACCCGATCTGGAACAACAGATGCGTCTGGCCTTCGAGAACCTGCGTGCCGTATTGGCGGCCGCTGGCTGCACCTTCGCGCATGTGCTGGACGTGACCCTCTTTCTGGTCGACCCCGAGAAGAATCTGGACACCTTGTGGAAAGTCTTGCCAGATTACTGGGGTGATGCGCCCTACCCGGCCCTGACCGGCCTCGGCGTGCCCTGGCTATCGGGTTTTCAGTTCGAGATCAAGGTGGTAGCCCAGCTTCCCCAGGGTGAATAGAGGCCGGGCAATGCAGGGCAGCAAACCCCATCCCGACCTCTCGGCGCGAACGGTAGACACCTCGGCCATCTCCCCCCTCTCGACCATCTCAGGGTGGGAGGCAAGGTGTCTGCATCAGACTCGTCCGCACGTCTGTTTGACGGGGGACACCATTTGCCAGGGCCGATCGAATCTCAGAAAGCTGTCCCACGATGCAGCCCCACTCTTGAGTTCCACAAAAAGATCGGGCCTGGGCAGAACCTGGCTCACTCTCACAACGGCCGCAACAGCAATAAAGCGCACAAGGCCCACATAAAAAACGCAATACAGGCGTCCAGTACTCGCCAAGCAAAGGACTGACGAAAAACCGGCTGCAGCAAACGTGCCCCATAGCCCAGGGCCAGGAACCAGCACAGGCTGGCGGCACAGGCGCCCAAGGCAAACGCCCATTGCAAATGACCCGGATAGGGCATGGACAAGCTACCCAACAGCACCATCGTATCCAGATAAACGTGGGGATTCAAAAAAGTAAACGCCAGACACATTAGCACTATACGGCGGCGATTGCGCTCGCTTCCCTGACCGGCTAGCAAACTGCCCGTGCCCGCCCAGGCCCGCTGGGCGGCCCTCCATCCATACCAGGCCAGAAAGACTGCGGCCCCCCAACGCAGAACTTGCAACAGACCTGGCCACCCATGCACCAAGGTACCAATACCAGCAACGCCTCCCAGAATCAGGACAATATCAGCCAGCGCACAAATACCGACCACCAGACCCACATGGCGACGCTCCAGACCTTGCCGCAACACGAAGGCATTTTGAGAGCCAATAGCGATAATCAGGCCAGCTCCGCTCAAAAAACCCGTCGCTGCAACAGAGAAAAACATACCGCTCCCCTCGCGGAACTTGAAAACCGCCTTATAGTGCTATCCTTTAGCTATTAAGAAAAGCTAATTATTCTTTACATAGTTAAGCAAAACTAATCACTCCGGACTTGTCATGGATTTACTGCACCCACAGCTAAGAGCCTTTACAGCAGTCCTGGAGGAAGGCAGTTTCGAGGCAGCTGGACGTAGGCTGCACATCACGAGCTCTGCCGTCTCACAACGGATCAAGGCACTGGAAGACAGGCTGGGGCAGGTTCTGGTCATGCGCCAACCGCCTTGTCGCCCCACACCGGCAGGCGAACTGCTGCTGCGTCGTGTCCGTCCCATGCAGGCTCTGGAAGCAGAGGCCCTCGCCGATTTCCTGCCCGAGAAAAATGGAACGAACCGCCCCATCGCTATTGCGGTCAACAGCGATTCACTGGACACCTGGTTCCTTCAAGCTCTGGCCCAGCTCAGTCAGGCACACGGCTACTTGTTTGATGTACGGGTTGATGACCAGGACCATACGCTGGAGCTGATACGAAATGGCTCTGTGCTGGGCGCGGTCACTGCCGAGCCCACACCCTTGCAAGGCTGTGAGGTTCAGGCTTTGGGCATCATGCGTTATCAGGCCATTGCCTCGGCGGCCTTTGTCAGCCGACACTTTAGTCAAGGGGCACAGGCAGACTCACTGGCTCAAGCCCCCATGATTGTCTTTAATCGCAAAGACGAGTTGCAATGGCGTTTTATACGTCAGATCACCGATGTGACGCTTGCCCCCCCCATCCACTATCTGCCCACCTCGACCGGCTTTGTGAAGGCAGCAGCCTTGGGGCTGGGCTGGTGCCTGGCCCCGGACTCCATGGTTTGCGACGCTCTGGCAGCCCGGGAACTGGCCTTGGTCGCCCCGGGCCTTTGGCTGGATGTCCCCCTGTACTGGCAGCATGCCGCGATCCGGTCTGACACCTTGCGTAATATAGGTGCCGCGCTGCAAAACGCCGCCAGCAGCTCTTTAGGCCCTGTACAGGACTGATCAAGGACGGATCGGATCCATCCCGATCTGATCTGATCGGCCCCAGTCTGGTCGTGCGCGGCACGCTCGATCCAGCACGACGCCTTCAGGCCGCCGCCTCGGCCACGGCTCTGCGCACAGCCTCACGCTCGCCAACCCGCTGAAGATAGGCTACCAGCCTGGGGAATCTGCTCATCTCCACCTCATCGCCTTCAAGCCAGCTCCCCACGGTGTAAAGATAGCCATCGGAAACGGTAAATTGCTCGCCCATCACCCAAGGTCCAACAATAAGGGACTCCAGAAAGGCAGCACACGCCGTCATATTTTGTGGAACCTTAAGGCGCATGGCCTCGTGGGCCGCGGGATCATCGGCCCAGCGGGCACCCCGGCGCTTGTGTGCATGGGCGACATGCACCGTCGATGCCAGATAACTGTTGAGCTCCTGCAAACGAGCAAAAGCAAAAGGGTCGTCCAGAGGCGCCAACTGTGCCTGCGGAAAGCGTTGTGCCACAAAGGCCAGCAAAGCCGGAGTTTCAGTCAATGTCCCCTGTTCAGTCACCAGCGCCGGGACACGCCCCTTGGGGTTGATACGCAAAAACTCCGGGCTTTGCTGCTGATTAGCCGCGAAATCCAGCTTGACCACCTCGACATCCGCACCTGCCTCATACAAGGCAATGTGTGTTGCCAGCGCACAGGTACCTGCTGCGGAATAAAACACCCAACGTGCCATCTTGTGCTCCTCTTTTATTGTCGTTAAAGAGGCCATTATGACGCTGTAAATCCCGGGTTCGGGAAAAATGATGCGAGGCTTGGACCACGGAGCATCACAAACAGGCTCTCATTCGCCCTGTTGAATCGCCCCAGGTTTAGAGTAGGCTCCAAGCTTCGAGGGAATGGGGCACGAACAAGCTCCCCCTGAAGTCCGTGAGCGTGTCGTGCGCTTGGTACAGGAGCACACCGTGGTGAGTACCCGTCGCTGTGGGCGGGTGTTGAGTCTATTGCGCCGAACATCGGTTGCGTACCGTCCGCTTTGCTCGATTAGGTCAAGCGCAGCGAGATCGACAGCGGCAGGCGTGATGGCATGACCAGCAGCGAACGCGAACGCAGGAAGGCATGGAGCGCGAAAACAGGGCGCTACGCCGGACCAACAAGTTATTGGAGTCGGCCAGCGCTTTTATTGACCAGGCGGCACTCGACCGCGAGCTCAAGAAGTAAATGCCTATATAGACCGACACCGGGGCGTCTACGGGGTCGAGCGGAGCCATCGTCAAGCGCGCTGAAGAAACTCTATCACCGTACCCACTCTAGCGCGCTGTGCCGGTGAAGGCCGTATTTTAACCAAACAGCTCCTCGACTCCTGGAGTGATTCATATGAAACCAGAGAAGAAAACTCATTTAAGAAGATTGGCTTATAGGCTCTAAAATCAATCTTTCTTTACCTTTACCAATATTCTTCCTCTGCACTTTCAGCAGAGGCAGCTCGTTAGTATTTTTTACATGCGTCCCGCCACACGGTATTACATATCCATTACATTCCCAATAACGGGCATCCGGATAGTCCTCTCGTGAACTCATCGTTATCGAACATCCCCCTCTGATTAATTCATTAGCAAGCTCTTCAATCTTATTTATTTCCTCTTGATTGAAACGGTCTTCAACCAAAAAATCTAATCTGGCACCATCAGTTTTAATGTGGCAACCAATCGTATTTCCAACTACCCCAGGACGACATAGATCAATAGCCCAGTACAAAATATGCGCTGCGCTATGGTTTAAAGACATTTTTCTTCTACGATCACGATCAATTCTCAACAAAACCTCATCACCAACGTTAAAATTAATTAACCCATCCCTATTTTCAACTTTATGCAATATTATTCCACCAGTTTTTATACCTGAAAACCCATCAATAAAAATAGGTATAGCATCACAAATTTGAGCATCATTAAATTCGATAGCTATATTAGGGTTCTCAATCAATCGAATCTTGCCATGATCACTTTCTTGCCCCCCACCCTCCGGGTACGCTATAGTTTGATCAAGCTCAATTGCTAAATCATAGATACCCACTATTCTAGCCTTACATTCTAATTCTTCTGGCTTTTCATAATAACGCTTGATTGTTGTACGCATTATTTACCTTTCAATATCTTTTAACCTTCTTTTTTTACTAAAAAAATACCTGTCAATACAATAAAAATTCCAAACATTTCTTGTGCAGTTAATGTTTCATAAAAAATAAAATAAGATAAAATCGCTGAAATTACAGGCTGCATCAGAACGAGAACAGCAGCTAAGTTGACAGATATACCACCTAAAACATAGCTAAGACCGCCTTGCCCTAATATCTGAGAAAATATGGCCAAACCCAACAATGGCCACAAAGCTTCAAAATCATTAGGATAGGAAACTCCTTCCATGAGAAGGCTACTTATAAGAAGTACCACTATAGATCCGTATGCACTGTAATACATTACCTGAATAGCACTTGCCTTTTCTCTGACCTTATAAACAATAAGCAAAAAAATAGCATAGAAAATAGATGTAGCGAACGCTAACATATCACCATATAAGCTACCGTTCGATAAATCCCCCTTCCCTTCTATCAAAACCACTAACCCAATTAATGTAACCAGCAAACTAATTAAAAAATTACGAGAAATTTTTTCTTTATAAATAAAATAAGCAGCCGGAACAATAGTAAATGGAACTAAGTTAGCCAATAAGTTTGCGTTAGCTACCGTTGTATAATGAAAAGAAATATTCCATAAAATTAAATCTCCTGCCAGGAACATACCAGCAACAAATATCAACGACTTATCTCTTATAGATAAATGATTTCCTTTTTCAAACTTAAGTAATGGATACAATATTGGAATGCTAAATAGAACCCTATAAAACCCAGTTGCAACAGGCCCCAAATCACTTAATTTTACAAATATCCCTCCGGTCGCCAGACATGAAACAAAAAAAATAGTTAAAAAAAACGAACGACTTTTCATTAATTTCTCAAAATTATTTTCTGCTCATTACTTTCCATTACTACTGAACAGTTATCAGGAATATCAGCTCTAATTATAGAGTGAGGTGAAATTTTGACATTATTGCCAATACGGACCTTACCAAAAATTCGAGCAAACCCTCCAATTTCAACATTATTCCCAACAATAGGGTGGCGGCTTTTTTTTTCGTTAAATGCAATATGAGAAGAGCCTAAAATAACTTGCTGTAAAAAATAACAATTATCTCCAATAACGCAAGTTTCTCCAATTACCGCACCAACCCCGTGATCAATCACGAAACTATGACCTATACTGGCTGCTGGATGTATCTCAATCCCTGTTCTAACCTTAAAATATTCCGATATTTTTTTTGCTTCGATAACCTTTCCGTAATTAAATAAAATATAATTTGATATCCGGTATCCAATCACCGCATCAAATGACGAATAAGACAGCAAAAGAAATCTATAATCATTATTTGCAGATGGATCTTTCTCAAGAAACGCGTTCATATCCATAATTAACATTGAACATAAATCAAGAATCTCACTCCTTTTCAAATAATAAATACTATATCTACTTAACACCCCAACCACTTTTGAAAGAATTATCTCCTCATCTGAAATAGCAAGCATAGGCATATTTTTACATTTACTCATAGCCTATATAGCTCCTACCACTATCAGGGGCAACAGTAACAACAATCTTTCCTTTTTTATACTTTTTAGCCTCTTTAAGAGAAGCAAGAATATTTGCTCCTGATGACACACCTACAAAAATACCTTTATTTTTACTTAACCAACTCCTCAATTCCATTACCTCATTGAAATCAACATTTATCATATGATCAATAAGATTAAAATTTACTATTGGAGGAATAAAACCCACCGCTATAGCTTCAATCTTATGTTGAATAAAAATATTATTTTTAAAATCACATCCACTGGGTTGAACACCTATTACCTTTGTGTCCGAACTAATCCCTTTTAAATACCTACCCACTCCCATTAAAGTTCCGCCAGTTCCAATTCCAGCGACAAAAGCATCCACTTTACGCACTTTCAATTGATTTATAATTTCTGGCCCGGTAGTCAAATAATGCGACAAAGGATTAGCTGGATTAGAGAACTGATCTAGAGAAATATAATTATTATCAGAATTCAATATTTCTCTCGCCAGCCTAACATGCGACCCTGGCCCAGTATTGTGATCAGACAATATAATTTTGGCCCCATAACTTTCTAAATTTTTTATTTTCTCTTTACTGAAGTTATCAGGAATTACTAAATTAACTTTATACCCCAAAGCTATAGCGGCAATAGTAATTCCCAAACCAGTATTACCACCTGTCGGCTCCAGAATTATTTTGTCTTTCGTTAATAATTTTTTTTCTTGTGCATCTAATACCATATGCACTCCAGGTCTAGATTTAATACTCCCACCAGGATTGAACTCTTCTAACTTTACATAAACACCAGCTCTATCTGGATTAAATATATTTTCTATTTTTATAATTGGAGTATTTCCCACATAGTTTAGCAACTCAGTCATAGCCAGCCCTTAATACTTTTCTACCCAATCATTATTTAGATAAACATAATAAAAATGAATTTTTCCTAAACAGTTTTGTTTATATCCATCCACCTAAGATTAATCTAAATTTTTTAGTTGATATAGCAGCAGTGCTAGGCTATTGTTATGGTTACAGTTGACTATAGATAGACCGGAAGTCAAAAAAATGGCCGAGCGTGCCTATACAACCCTATATTTACAGGAAGTATTCTATGGATGAATCACTGTATTTGACGTTGAGTAATAAGCTAAACCAGGCGATTAGCTCAGGAACTTTTAAAGCCGGCTCAAGACTTCCGTCGGTAAGGCAAACCGCAAAAACTTACTCAGTTAGTGCCAACACTGTTGTTGCCGCATACCGCCATTTAGAAGACCAAGGACTGATACAGGCACGGCCACAATCAGGTTTTTATGTACGTGAACAAGTCCCTCGCCTTAAACAAACGTTTCCTATAGAAAGTGCCAGCGCACCTCCTACTCAAGGCGTATTGCAGCTAATTGAAACGACTTTTGCCACTCAACAAAATCCAGCTTTCACAAATATTTCTCTAGCCTGCCCAAAGCATGACTCTGAGTTTTATCCAAGTGAAAAGCTGAGTAGAATCATGAGTCAGATCGTCCGGCGCCAACACAATATGATTTGTGAGTACGCATTGCCACCTGGTAGCTTAAATTTACGACACCAGATAGCCAGACGGATGCTCGATGTTGGTGCTATTACTGATATCACCGAAATCACTATTACACACGGTTGTATAGATGCATTGCATTTGGCGCTCTTGGCAACCACCAAATCTGGTGATTGCGTTGCCCTAGAGTCCCCTACTTATTTTTATTTAATACCTTTATTAGCCACATTAGGATTGAATGTAATTGAAGTTCCCACGGATTCTGAGACCGGCTTAGACCTTACAGCTTTAGAGTTATTAATGAAGGACCATAAAATTCAGGCCATTGTCTGCATGCCTAATTTGCACAATCCTCTTGGTTGCAGCATGCCTCTCAAATCCAAGCAACAGTTGGCCAAATTAGTGAACAAATATCAGGTTCCTCTTATTGAAGATGGGCTGTATTGTGAACTTCATTTTGATCAAACCTTACCAGCGGTTAAGGCATTTGATTCCGATGGCTGGATTATTTTTTGCTCAAGTTTCACTAAAACCCTAGCCCCAGACTTCCGAATTGGTTGGATCTGCGCTGGACGCTTCAATCAAGAAGTACAGCGTCTTAAAAACCAGCTTTCAATGACCGAGTCTAGGTTACTGTGCGAGACCATCGCCTTATTTTTAGAATCTGGTGGCTACGATCATCATTTGCGAAAACTACGTAAACGCTACCAACAAAATATGGCTCAAGCACAATCGCTAATAGCGAACTATTTCCCTGCAGGAACCCGCACCACAAAACCACAAGGTGGATTTGTTTTCTGGGTAGAAATACCTGGAAATATAGATACCGTTGAGCTACATATCGAGATGCTTAAAGAAAATATTTGCCTTACTCCAGGCGCATTATATTCACCTAACTCTCGATATAACAACGCATTACGAATATCATGCTGCTATCCGTTTAATGAAAAATATCGTTTTGCTATTGAACGTGTCGGCGCTAAGGCATGTGCACTGACTGGCATATCTTCAAATCGAAATCATGAATCCATTCAACATAAGCCGTAGAAAGAGTTTTTATTCAAAACGTTATTCTTTGAATTTTAGCCACCTCTGGGCCGCTTCGTCTGAACAATAACTTTCTATCCGCAATTTTTTTCCTCGTCCACCTACTTAATGTCCGTTTATATCCCTGTGAGAACATAACTTCGCCTCATAATTGCTACGTTATAACATAATGTTTATATAATGATGTGTACTTGGGATACAACCTATCATCAATCAGCAACGAGTCGTTATGACATTGGAGCAGTCAGACGCACTCTTAATCGCTGATGCCCTCCTAGACAAACTGCGGGAACATGTCCAAACGGCCCCAACGCAGGTTTATCGAGCGCTTAAGCCTTTGGAAACTTACGGGCTTTTCCATCGCATGAAATGAATCGCCCCAGGTTTAGAGTAGGCTCCAAGCGTCGAGGGAATGGGGCACGAACAAGCTCCCCCTGAAGTCCGTGAGCGTGTCGTGCGCTTGGTACAGGAGCACACCGTGGTGAGTACCCGTCGCTGTGGGCGGGTGTTGAGTCTATTGCGCCGAACATCGGTTGCGTACCGTCCGCTTTGCTCGATTAGGTCAAGCGCAGCGAGATCGACAGCGGCAGGCGTGATGGCATGACCAGCAGCGAACGCGAACGCAGGAAGGCATGGAGCGCGAAAACAGGGCGCTACGCCGGACCAACAAGTTATTGGAGTCGGCCAGCGCTTTTATTGACCAGGCGGCACTCGACCGCGAGCTCAAGAAGTAAATGCCTATATAGACCGACACCGGGGCGTCTACGGGGTCGAGCGCACTGAAAAACCAGGGCTGCCGTAGAATTGGCCACGCTGGACTGGCGACCAGCAGTTTCGGAAAGTGTGGGTATCAATTCTGAAAAAAGCAGATGGGCGTTACAGGTGCCCTTACCAAACCCGCCACACCTATGCTTCCATGATGCTGTCGGCGGGTGAGCACCCGTTGTGGGTGCTCAGTCAGATGGGCAGCAGTGACTGAACAATGATCGCCAGAATTTATGGAAGATGGATGCCGGACGCGGACATTGGGACAGAGTCCAGGGCCGAACAAGCATTCAGTCCCGCCATTGCTGGATCTGCTATTAAAAAGGTCATCTGATGATCGTGCCCAGCCCATGCTAAAACAGCCCCAAAAAGAAAAAACCAATGACCGCTAAGTCATTGGTTTTTCAGGATTTCTTGGTGGAGTCGGGGGGAATTGAACCCCCTAACAATCACCAGTTGGCGCGCCTTTCCACATGACTCCTGTCATGAGCGCGTCATTTCTCACCCTTTTCACTATCAGGAGCAGCCTATGGCAGAACCTCTGTCGGAACTGTTGCGCTTACGCATAACGCCATCGCAACGCCAACACCTAAGCGAAGCAGCGGCCTTAGCCGGGCTATCTTCATCAGAATATGCCCGCCAACTGCTGACCACTTCTCAATCCATGCAATCAGAGCTGGCGTCACTGCGCCATGCTCTAGAGAATCTACTGGATCAACACTCGCCAGCCACTCAAATGGAAACCCTGATACTGCTGCGGACCTTGATCCAACCCGAACAAGTCAGCCAGGTACACAAAAACATGCTGACCATGGGATACATGCCAGCTCACTCGGAGATGTCATATGGAACCCGCACCTAAAGAAGGCAAGCAACAATCAAGTGGTCGTGCCTTCATCCTCGGAGTAGTCGCAACACTTATTGTTCTTTCTGCCTGGAACTCTATCCCTGAGTCTGGCGGGAGTTGGATCTTGCAAGCGATCGCCTTTCTTGCACACCTATTCATGTGGGTTTTTATGATTGCCGTCGTCACCAAGTTTTGCTCGTCACTCTGGAGATGGCTCACTCGTTAACACAACAACAAGGATCATCATGATCAATGACCTCAAGACCGTTTCAGAAATCAACGCAGAAATTTCCCGCCTTCAGCGTAAAGCGGAAGTTATCAAACGCAAGACCCGCCAGAATGTACTTGCTGACATCGTACGAACCATGCGGGACAACGACCTAACCATGGACGAGATTGCACAGGCCTTTCGCCATCCAGGTGTTAAGCCAAATGCCTCGCCCACAGTCAAATACAAACACCCAAGCGGTGCAACTTGGTCAGGCAGAGGCCGTACCCCAGGCTGGATGAAAGCAGCTGAAGCCGCAGGTGAGTCGCGTGAACGCTACCTGCTTCCCACCCCGTCAACCAACCCGCAGTAATACAAAAGAAGGGCATCTCCCCTTCCGCCCTCTCCCTTCCAGTCGTTCTGTGGCCCAGCGCCATCGTCTTCTATCCATTTGGAATAATCATGAAACAGCTCCCCATTTCATTGGGTGCGCTGGCGTTGGCCTGCGCGTCCACCTCTTATGCTCAATCGTCCGAAGTCTTGACTGGACTTCCCGGATTGGCTTGTGAAGCCGTCCTATGCTTATCCAGCAGTCTGCAACCAGGCGAATGCGCCGCCTCTCTCGATCATTACTTTGACATTCGCAAATACGCCAAAGGCATGCTCGACTGGGAGGCCACTGTAGACGCTAGACGTTTTTTCCTAAGTATGTGCCCAGTTGCATCTGAACCCGGCATGTCGGCACGTATGGATGCCATCTCTCGCGGAGCAGGCAAATGCGATCCTGACTATCTCAATGCGACATATGGGCAAGACATCTACCGCTACCGGATGGTGGGCTCTAATTATCTGAACATACCCGCTATTCGGGACTTGTCCCTTATCAAGACAGTCACCCTAACTAAATTGCCCAGCTACTGCGTTGTCTACAACGATCATGAATGGACATACGACTTGAGCATTAAGTACGTCGGTGATCCAAATCGTGGGGGCTATTGGGTTCCGGCCAGAGGCTACGTATCAGCCCAATCAAAATGGGATGCTGAACATACTGGTAGCTGGGCCAACAATTGGCACTACTCGTTTGAAGATCCTCGTCGCAATATCGACGACACCGCAGGCACTGGGAACAACCATTGAGAGAGAGCCGTGCTAGCAGAATTCGCGCTTTTGGCCGCCACATGTGCGCCCAACATTCATGAAACGACGTTATCGGCCCTGGTACGCCATGAATCTAAGGCCCAGGTATATGCCATTGGCATAAACAAAGGTAAACGACTGGACAAACAACCAACTGACTACGAACAAGCCGCACAAATTGCTAACGATCTCATTGATCGTGGCATTGATTTTGATGCAGGTCTTGGTCAGATCAATGTTCGGAACTGGTCTTGGCTTGGATTGACGACAGAAACAGTCTTTGATCCCTGCACTAATTTGCAAGCTGCTCAAAAAGTGCTGACGGACTGTTATCAGCGATCCTTACGGCAAACAACCGATGAGCAACGGGCTTTACGTTCGGCCTTATCTTGCTACAACACAGGCAACTTCGAGCGAGGCTTCAGCAATGGATATGTCGGGAAAGTCCTGGCGCAGGCTGGGGTGAAGATACCAGCGATCAAAGCCATCAAAAATGACGCTGTAGTCGTAACAGCAGAACCTAAGCAGCCCCGACCCCAAAGAGCAGGGAAGCCGGATGGCTTTACAGGAAACAAAATCACCGACGGCTTCAAGAGTTCTGAGGGAAAAGCTTCAGCACCTCCTGAACCAAACGAAGTCACGCCAGCAGTATTAGTACAACTCTCTGCCTAACTACTCCAAGCACTCTCCAGCGACAAGCGGATCGAGGGGTTAGTGCGGCCCACAGCCGCGTCAAGCGGGAACAAGCCCCCTTAATGCAGCAGGAGCAACCTCACGCTATTTCCGAAGACAGGGACGAAGAGCCGACGGCTCGTAGCCCAAGTTCCCTAGGATCGAGTTGACGAGGACAGAGAGCTCAGAGAGGCAGCACCTCTTTGCTTATGGCCCAAGTGCCAGCCACCAGATTTTTATCAGTGCCCATTCGGGCAAACACATCCCTTTTCTTAACCAAAATGCCCGGTGTTTTCTGACACCAGGCCAAGGAGCTATGCATGTTTGTTAAGCAATACCTGACCCGTTTAGCGCAAAACCATGTCGTGCGCCATGTTTACCAGTCGGCCATTGTGGCAATGCTGACCACCAATATGGCCTATGCCCAAGCGATTGGGGGCTTGAATAAAGCAAAAACGACACTGGAAGCGCTCCGTGACGCTCTTATCATTATTTTGCCCATCGCCTGCGTGATTGCCGGTCTGGTGATCTGGGTCCTGTACTCCGCTGAGGTCATGCGTAAAGAAGATGCCACACGCTGGGCTATTGGCGTTATTGGCGCAGGCTCAGTTATCGAAATCGTGGCGCTGCTCTGGAGAGGTTAAGACATGGCAAACAACCCAGACAACTACGACGATGACGAAACTGAACTAAAGCCTTTTCACTATCTCGTGTTTAACGGTTTAGGTAGGAAGCCAACATTCATGGGAGTCCCCACCATGGTCTTCCTCGGCACTTTGTCCTCTGTCGCCATCTTGGCCATGTTCATCGGTCTGTACATGTGGGCCACCTTGATCTTTGTAATCCCATGGCTGGCCTGGATTACAAAATCTGATGACAAAGCCTTCGAGATCTGGGGGTTGGAGCTGAAGACACGACTCAAAAACCGCAATAAAAGTTTTTGGAATGGTTCCAGCTACACCCCAACCTCATTCTCAGCGCGCCGACCCTGGCGCCACAAATAAAGGAGTAAGTAATGAACGCGCTGACTTTGAAGGAGCGTCCGGTATCACATTACGTACCGTACTCACACCACGTTACTGACGAAATTATTGCGGACAAAGGCAATGAGTACCTGGCGGTCATCAAGGTCAGCGGCCGCTCCGCCATGGCCGCCAGCCTGGAAGATCAAAATGACTGGCTTGAAGCCTTGCATAACGTCCTTCGTGGTTTGCCACTCGGCAAGCTGGGCTTATATACGCATATCGTCGGTCGCTACGTGACTGAATACCCAAACAGCCAATTCTCACAAGTCTTCGCCCGGCAGTTCGATGACTCCTATCGAGCAACCTTCAATGACAGAAATGCTTTGAAGGTCAACGAGCTCTACCTGACCGTCTCTATTCATCCCGTAGCAGATGAATTACTGGGCGTGATGGCATCGCTTGAAAAAGCATCTCCTGAACGTCTAAAGGCATGGCAAACCGAATCCATTGAGGATCTGAAAGGGGCTGTTCGCGCCATTCTTGCTGGGCTGCATCGCTATGACGCTGAAGTTCTGAAAATTGTGGATCGAAATGGGTATGCGTTTAGTGAGCCAGGTGAATTTTTTGGATTCCTGCTCTCTGGTGAATGGCATGCAGTGCCAGTGACGGATGGCTACCTGTGGGACAGTTTGCCGTCTGCGCGACCCGTATTCTCGCGCTATGGCGAACTAGGTGAAATCAGAACCCTTACCAGGACACGAAAATTTGGAATGCTGGAGTTGTTTCGCAAGCCGGGACAAGTACGGCCCGGCCACTTGGACTCTATCTTGTCCAGCCCTTATGAGTATGTCATCACTCAATCTTGGGGTAGCTTTACCAACTCGGCCGCTAAAAAGCTCGTCAAAAAGCACAAGAAACTCCTTCAGGACTCCAATGATGATGCACCGGGTCAAGTCAAGCAGTTAAAGAAAGTGATCGAAAAGATCGAGACTGGAGACCTTGGGCTGGGTGACCATCACGCAACCATGTTGATCTGGGGAGAGGACGCTGATTCTCTGCGCCGCTCCATGTCCGATATGAGAGCAAGATTCGCCGATCGCGGTTTAGTTGTTAAGCCACTTGAAAAAGCCCTGGAGGCTGGTTTCTGGTCGCAATTGCCAGCGAATTGGAGTTGGCGAACGCGTCCCGTAGCTATCACGAGCGAGAATTTCCTTTGCTTCAACAGCTTCCATAACCAGCTCTCTGGAAAAGCAACCGGCAACCCGTGGGGGCCTGCCGTAACGATGTTTAAGTCAGTTGTAGGTGCGCCCTTCTTCTTCAACTACCACGTATCACTTGAAGAGGTCGACGAGACTGGCCAACGACGACCCGGCAACACCTTGATCATTGGATACACCGGGACCGGCAAAACAGTGCTGCAAGGGGTATTGCTCACTCAAGCACAGAAGTTTGGTGCAACGGCGCTTATCTTGGACAAAGATGAAGGACTCCATGTACTTGTATTGGCCCTGCGTGGGCAATACTTCACTCTCCGTTTGGGTTTACCGACTGGCTGGCAGCCTTTCCAACTGGACCCGACACCCAAAAACATGGCCTTCATGCGCCAATTGGTGGCGCACCTAGCCGGACTTCGGGGTGAAACGGTCTCTACCAAGGAAGCAAAAGACATTGCGAAAGCAGTGGAAATGCTAATCCTGGAAATTGACAAAGAAGATCGAGGTATCCATACCCTTCTCCAGTATCTACCTGACTACTACCAGGAAGAAGGACAGCAGCTCACCCTGCATAAGCGCCTCTTGCCATGGAGGCGTGACGGTGAATATGGCTGGGTCTTCGATAACCCGACAGACAGGCTAAATCTGGAGGTGCCTGAAGGACACAATCCCATTTTTGGTTTTGACCTTACAGAAATCCTAGATGATGAGCATGTTCGCGGCGCAGCGACGATGTACATACGACATCGCAGCCAGGCTCTGCATGACGGTCGACGGATAATCAATTTGGTGGATGAGTGCCAACATCCTTTGAAAGACAAGCACTACCAGGATGACATGCAGGACGCGGTTAGGACCATCCGTAAAAAGAACGGTGTGCTGGCGTTCTCCACCCAGGAACCAGAAGCCATTGCAGAAAACCCGGTCGGACCTTCGATTATCCAACAGGCCGGAACCCTCATTTTCCTTCCAAACCCACGAGCAAAGCGCGAAACCTATATGAAGGACTTTGGGCTAAGCGCTAGAGAGTTTGAGCTAGTGAAACAACTTGGAGAAAAAAGCCGTCAATTCGTCGTCAAACAGGGCTCCAGCGTCACGGTCGCCGGGTTGGATCTATCTACATGCCCTGAAGCACTTTTGGTTTTTTCCGGTAGCCCCGACATGGCCACCATTGCTAAACAGGTGATTGCCGAGGTTGGCGATGACCCAGCCACATGGTTGCCCCTTTACGTCGACCGGGCCGAACAAGCTCGTAAAGGTGAGGAAACCGTCGAGCTGATTGATCATTAACGTAATAGCGTAAAGATTAATTTCTTAGCTATTATTGTGAGGTTAATTAAATCCAATATTAATTTAATGGAGCCCAGTGTGAATAAACGAAAATTTATATTTGTTTCCGGCCTAATTGCAATCAGCCTAATTACTGGCTGCCAAACAAAAGAAGAAAAATTCGCAGGATACTGGCTCCAAAACAGCGACAAACGCCCTGTTTCCATGCATATCAAACCTGATGGCAGTGACTTTCTTGTCAATATCAACCAACTTAATTTCGGTCGATTTTCAAGAGATATTGAAAAAGGGGTATACAAAGGAAACGGGATTTTGACAATAGGAGAGAAAAAGCAAGTCAAATACAGTGACGACAATGATTCATTAAGTGATGTTGATGATGAAACCATCACATTCAAAAGAGTGACAGCGGATCAATACAAAGCAGCCAGCAATCACTAGACTTAATCCAATCCTCTAGCCCCCCCTTTAGTGGCCAGTTTTTACTGGCCATCTCTTTGCGCCGTCCTGGCGTATCCATGTATCCCTCGGAGCAATTATGAAAAGCATTTCTGCGCTTGCAGCAGGGCTTTGCCTTGCCTTTTCACTTGTATCGCCCAGCTACTCAGCCGGTGGCATTCCTACACTGGATGTGAACTCAATCCCCCAACTCAACGCCTTGTTGGATCAACTGGAGACGGCGCGTGCTCAGCTCCAACAGGCGCAAGCACAAGTTCAAGCACTAACCCACTCCTCGGGCTTTGGCTATGTTCTTGAGAATGCCGATGTTCGGCGAATGATGCGGGATTCACTACCTAGTGATGCCTCTGCGCTCCTCAATCGCCTGGATGGCCAGAACTCGACGCTTTCAAGCTCTATCAGCGCCATAGCTGAAGACGTCAATGCACCGGTGAACTTCCAACAGGACTCTAAGGCGCTTCGTGAGCGATCTGTACGCATTGCGGCGACAAAAAAGGCCATGTCTGAACAGGCGTACAACGCGATGACGAAACGACTTGAGACGATTGATGGCCTCCAGGCCCAAATCAATCAAACAACTAACCCGAAGGAAATCGCAGAGTTGCAAGCTCGCATTGCGATTGAGCAAGCGAACATTCAGGCAGACCAAACCCGTATTCAACTGGCGGAACAACAGTTTGCTGCCGAATCGGCACTGCTGGAGGAGCGCGGCAATGTCGTCTACGGGGGCTGGTTTGGCGGCAGAAACAGACAAGCAACTCCATAACTGGGGATCATTATGGCTTTTGATGCAAACAGGATATCCGAGCCAGCCAACATTAACCGGATCGGCGAGTGGTTGATGAGGCAAGTGGATGTCGTTTTGAATACCGCTATAGCGACACCCATTGAGCAACTCGCCCGGGCCTTGGCTCCAATCATTGTCGTTGGGCTAACCCTGCAATTTCTGTTCTACAACATGGCCATTATGCGTGGCTATGGAAACATGACTGTCACTGAACTGATGTGGAAAGCAATGCGAGTGGCACTCATTGCCGGAGTCGCAACAGCCGGTGGTTTCTATCAGACTAATATTGTCGATGTCATGATCTCCTTGCCTGACGATGTTGCCGGTATCGTGGCAGGCGGCAATACCTTCTCCGACAGTATCGACACCCTTCGGGCAAGGACCGACTCAGCCGCGGCCACCATGGAGCAGACAGAATCAAGATGGTATCCAAGCAGTAAGAACATCTTAGTCAGCATTTATGCAGGGTTCTTAACGGTAGTCACCGCGATAATTAGTGCCTCTGTAGCGGTGCTGATGATTGTCGTCAAAGTTGGTATGGCCTTAGTGGTAGCAGCCGGGCCATTTTTCATAGCCGCATTAGCCTTTGAGCGCACGGAACGGCTATTTGATAGTTGGGTGTCACAGGCTCTTAACTTTGTGATCCTGGCATTACTAGGCGCACTGATCATGTCTATTTTGCTAGAGCTAACCCTCTCGTACATAGCCATGCTCATACGGCTACTGACCGAGGGAGACACATCACTTCTTTCATTGATCGCTGGATACTTTCTCGTGGGGATTGCCACGATTGTCATCATCGTTATGTTGCCTGGACTTGCCCAAAGTCTTTCCAGCGGCTTCGGCGCCCAATTTGGCCTTGGCAGCGCGGGTCGCGGGGCCATGAATGCCATGCGCGCTGGTAGCTTGATTCGGAAGTTGATTCGCTAATAAATCCTTAACCGCGCTACAGCACCACCCATTTCCTCCTCAACTCTTCCATAAAGCCCAACAGTCCACATAGCTGGGCCAGGAGTCATTCCCGATGAAAATACAACTTGCCGCGGTGGCTTTAGCCGCCGTGATGGCTGGTTGCGCCTTTACGCCGCCAGCCCCACCACAACCAGCTGACTCGCCACGAGTCCCGGTCAATCTCACGGCCCCTCTGTCCAGCGGAGGTAGCCATGAGTAAAAAGCTCCGAACCATCGACGTCGCTGAAGAGCTGGAAAAGAGCCGGGGGCTGGAACGTGACTTGAAGACCGAACTGATTTCGAGTCGTCGTCGAGCTCATCGACTCAATATTTTTCTTGGCGTTTTGGCATTTGCAGGCGTCGTTGCCGTAGCAGGCTTAACCCCTTTGAAAGAGCCAGCAAAACCGCACATCATCCGTGTCAATGACACAACCGGTGCCATTGAACACATCACAAGCCTGGGCGATACCCCTGAAAGTTATGGTGAACGCATCGACAAGTATTTTCTGAATACCTACGTCCTTAATTGCGAAGGCTATAACTGGTACACCATCCAAGCGCAGTTTGACACCTGCGCTCTGCTTTCTTCACCGCCCATACAGGCCCAATACGGCAAGCGATTTGAGGGTCCTAACGCTCCTACTGAGCGACTTGGCCAGCTTTCAAATCTGGATGTTGAAGTTCACTCGATCACGATGGGCGCCAATCAAACCGCTACGGTTCGATTTAGTACCGCTCAACGGGACGTCAGCTCCGGCCGCAATGAAAAAGAGCATCACCAGATTGCCACCGTCGCATACGAATACCTCCAGGTGCCCTTAAGCGAATCGGTTGCTCGACGCAACCCTCTCGGCTTTCAAGTTATCCGCTACGACTTAGCCGCAGACCTTTCACGTTAACCCCCTTTGAAGGAGTACCCATGAACCGATTTGCCAAAACGGCATTTGCGGTGGCACTGGCGTGCCTGGTCGCTACGCCTGCACTCGCCCTAGATCTGCCCAAACAAGCAGGCACTGACCACCGGATACGCTACGCCAACTACGACCCTCACAATGTCACCCAGCTCGATTCCGTGATCGGTGTGGGAACAATGATCGAGTTAGAAGAAGGCGAAAACTATCTCTTTCATGTCTTCGGTGACAGTGAAGCCTATGAATTTACCGAATACACCAATCATCTGTTTCTCAAGCCTGTGGTTGATCAAGCTGATACCAACTTGATCGTAGTCACTGACCGCCGGAACTATACCTTCCGAATCGAGTACCACAACGAGCGGGAGACAAAACAGGCCCTCTATAAATTGATCATGCGCTATCCCGACAGTGAAGCGATAGAAGCGCGCCAACAGCAGCATGAACAAACCGTTCAAGCCGCATTTTCTCAAGTAGGTCTTCCAGTGAACTGGCAAGCATATTCTAAGAGTGGCGACCTTGATTTGGCCCCGATACACGCCTGGGATGACGGCTATCAAACCTGGATGCAGTTTGCACCAACCGCCGAAATCCCCGCCATTTATCGAGTCACTGAAGATGGCCAAGAAGTGCTCACGAATTACCACATGGCCGATCACAGAACGATGGTGCTACATCGCACTAGCGCACGTTGGCATATTCGGCTCGGAGGCAATGTAGTCGCAATCCATAACGCCGCATTTAAACAAACACCTACAAAGCCACATACAGGAACAGCCTCTCCCTCTGTCGAGCGTATCGTCCATGGTGTTAAACCGCTTTCCCTGCCCTCCTCTTCTGCTGGCCCTGCCGCCACCGCCTATCCGGCTCAACCGGCTTACGATCCGCAAGCTTTTGAACTGGGCCCCGAACACATAGAACAAAAGGACGGCAAAACGCTCATGACCTTCAGCTCAAACCGTCTGCCAATCGTCCAACCAGTCAATGAGCAGGGGCAAGCATACGCCGCAACCACCACCATTCGGCCTGGGAACATATTGCTCATCGATAGCAATGCGGATGCCTGGCAAGCACAGAGCCGTGGTTTGACTCACATTTTCAAAACGGAGGAGTATTTGAAATGAGCCTCAACCAAACCAACTCACATGACGTTGATGATCGGGGGCCAAGCGACACCGGAAGTACGCGTCGCCCCTTGCCTCCGGGTGCCCGTGGCTTTCTGTGGCTCTGCCTCGTGATCGGTATCTGCATCATTGCAATCGTCATCTGGAACATGACAGGCACTCGTGCTGAAGCCCCTGTTGAGAATGCAGACCCTACCACCAGTGGCATCAGCAACCTGCTTCGATTACCTGAGCTAAAGGCGCAGCCAACTCCTACACCTGCGTCTAAGCCAGATACCTCTACGGCTGATACATCATCCCAAGAGCAAACTGGCGCTATCACGTTGCCCATGATTCCCAACCTGATCAATGGTGTTGATGCTCGACGGCTACGCAGTCCGCTACGCGCTCAGAACAATGAACAGGGGCAACAGCACACACAACAGAACGTCGGGACCTCGGTAACGGCTCAAGATGATGCCGGTCCATTAGCGAGTCAGTTACGCCCGTTAGAGCTTGCTCCTTCTGTGGCGGGACAACTAGGGAATCGTAATTTCTTGATTACCCAAGGCACGATGATCGATTGCGTCATGCAAACTCGATTAGTTACCGCGCAGGCAGGAATGCTGACCTGCAACGCTACCCAAAACGTCATGAGTGCGAACGGGAAAGTCGTCCTTATTGATGCTGGAACCAAGTTTGTTGGTTATCAAAGCGGTGGCATCGAACAGGGTCAACCACGTGCATTTGTGACATGGCACCGCCTTGAAACACCCAGTGGCGTCATTCTTAACCTCGGCTCCCCTGGGACAGGCCCATTGGGTGAGGCGGGCGTTGACGGCGCCATTGATCACCACTTTTGGGATCGCTTGGGCAATGCCATTTTGCTCAGTCTCCTGGGCGACTTAGGCAATTGGGCCTCTAACCAAGGAAACAAGGGAGACGGAAATATCAGGTTTGATAACACCCGTGAGGGTGGCCAAGAAGTCGTTGCCAAGATTTTGGAGCACTCACTGGATATTTCCCCCACCTTGTATAAGAACCAGGGCGAACGAGTCGGAATCATGGTCGCCCGCGACTTGGACTTCAGTAAAGTTTATGACCTCAAACCCACCAATTACCGTCAATAGTGTGGACCGAGGGATTGCGGTTCGGGCAGCCTTACGGCCACTCGAACCGTATCTTAAAGACCCCACTATTTCAGAACTTGCGATTGTGCGCCCCTACTCCGTATTTGTGCGTCAGCACGGAGCCTGGCATGAGCACGAGTGCATGCCTTTGACCTTATCTAGCTTAGAGGGTCTATCGCTCTCACTGTCTGTGTATAACGGCTTGGCACCAGCCCCCATCATGTCGGTCATACTGCCTGACGGAGAACGGGGACAAATCGTACAAACTCCGGGATGCCTGGATAACACCATGGCAATTAATATCCGCAAGCACACCCAGCTAGTCAAAACACTGGATGAGCTGGAAGCAGAAGGCGCTTTCAATGAAGTTTGTGACAGCCTGGATCTACTCGACGAAGGCGGTCTTACACCGACTGATCACCTCCTACTTCAACTAAAAAACGAAGGTCAAATTGCACGTTTTCTGCATGAGGCAGTTCAGGCTCGCCGCAACATCATCGTTGCGGGCAAGACCGGCTCTGGGAAAACAACCTTTGCCCGCTCCTTAATAGAACGTGTGCCACTAGAGGAACGCATCATCACGATTGAGGATGTCCATGAACTCATCCTCCCCAACCACAGAAACTTGGTACACATGCTCTATGGCGGTAGCAACGGCCGGGTGACAGCGACCGACTGTGTTGCGGCATGTATGCGCCTATCACCTGACAGGATATTTCTGGCCGAATTACGTGGTGGTGAAGCCTGGGAGTATTTGGTTGCTCTCAATACGGGGCACCCAGGATCCATTTCAACGACACACGCAAATAGCTCACTGGACACCTACGACCGCCTGGCCTCATTGATCAAACAATCGCCGACTGGCGGCCAGCTAGATCTGGCGACCATACAGGCCTTCCTGCGAAATACAGTCGATATCGTCTTGTTTTTTGATCGTTTCAAACTACGTGAGATTTTCTATCAACCACGCCGTCGAGACCTGAGCCCCTGATTGGAGGAAATCGATATGAATGAACCCTATGAAGGCATTGGCTTCGCCGTCTATTCCTACAACTTGATGGCCGAGGTCTACAACGACGGCCGAGCGGAACGAAAAAACCTGGAGCAAATCGCATCCGACATTGATGCCAGCTACCCGTGGGATGAGCGGTACGGTTGGCGCTACAAAGAATGGCTACGCGCCCGACGAGAGTTCTTTGAGGAACATGGGCTACCAGGTCTTCAACCGCGTCGTAGTCTCAAACTGAACAACGAGTTCGCAACGTATCGCTAAACGACATCGTTTCCCCCTTTGTTAATCCAATGACCGCCTCATGCGTTGTTCGCATGCGGCGGTTGTCTTATTGAACGGCACCGGGGCGCACCTCATCGACAAGGCCGTCCTGTGCCTATATGCCATCAGGACCATCATGTCTTTGCCAAACCAACGCGCCAATCAACGACTGAATACGGCTTTACATCGCTTGACGGAAACAGCCAAGCAAACTCAGGCGACGGCAGCCACCTGCGAACCGGACAAGCCCGTCTTCAAACGTATTTTCATACCCGGAATCAACGAATACACACGGGCGATGCCCAACTACATCGCGCGTAGTAGCGTTTTCGCACCCATAGCGCGAGGCCATCGCAAAATGCACGATGACGTTGAGTTCCTACGCAACGAACGAGTTGTGATCAAAGGCTCTGGCAAACAGTTGTGCGAGGATCATGCCGATGTATGGATGCATGCAATGTATCTGCAAATCACATGCCCATCTGGCCAACGTCCCGTAGCCAATCGTGCTGATTTTTTACGGGTGCTCGGCAGAAACACGAGTGGCGCTAGCTATCAATGGCTGCACAATACGATGAAAGACTTGGCTCGATTCACACTATCGATCGAGGCAACAAGACCTAACGGAATCTTGAAATACAGCTTTGGCAACCATCCTTCTAGTCGAGTCCTAGCCATGTTAGGTGGCTTTGATTATGACGATGAGCTCAATGAATACACGCTATATGTAGACCCACGCTGGACGCAGATTTTTGGCAACCGTGAATTTACTTTGATCGATTGGAATACCCGGTTAAACATGCGCTATGCGCTGTCCAAAAGCCTACAACGCTTGATTGGCACCTCAAAGGATGTGGAACAGCGTTATAGCCTGCAAATTCTCAAAGAACGCGCCCAGTACACTGGCCGGATGCGTGATTTCAAACCAGCTCTGGAGCGAGCAATCAATGAGTTGGCCGAACTCGGACTCATCCTTTCACCGCGTATCGAAACAAGTCGACGCGGGGTGGAACAGGCAGTCTGGAATCGGGTCAGTGATGAACCTCAATCAGCCTAAAAGCTAATCTTAATTAGCCCTCTAACATCGTAATAGCATCGCGCTTGCCTGCCATTTTGTCGCCGAAATAGGCCTGTGGGTAACTCATTCAAAGCATCGTAATAGCATCGCGCCCCATCGTAATAGCGTCGCGCTTTATCGTAATAGCATCGCGCTTTATCGTAATAGCGTCGCGGTTACATTTCTGAACGCCTTTATCCATGCGGGTTTCAGAGCCTCTGTTACACCTCTACCTTCTTTCTACCTTCTTTCTACCATATAGGGCTGTGGATAACTCCATGGCTACATTCAAAAAAAGTTACATTTCAGAAACATTCATCTCTTGCCCACTTTCTCTGCCAGCAACGCCTGACGCTGTAATCGAAGTTCGTATCACGTCAGTCCCCCACGCTGGTGGCGTGGGGGAAAGGTAGACCCCCAAAAAACATTGGTCCCCACCCTGACGGGCGGGGATGGATGTACCCCTTGGCCGCGGAACCCCTGCCGGGTTCCCTGTCCAGTCCGCCCAAGGTCGGACTGCGGCCTCGACCCTTCCCCGTGGGCTTTGCCCCCCACGCCCGTATCCGGGCGCGGCTCCCCCTGCGCGGCGCTGCCGCGCTTCTGTCTTCAACGTGGAAAGTGGCATTTGCTTTCCAGCACAACCAGGAACCCAACCCATGCAAGTTGACCAATTCGTCGAGCAATTTCGTCGAGCATTAGCCGATGCTGACCCGCGAGCCACGGTCACAGCACGCGTTCGTTTACTGCTGCCGATCATCGAAATGCGGCTGGCCAACGGCTCGTCATATGCCGCGGTCGTCGAAGATTTGAACGCGGCAGGAATCCCGATTTCGCATTCCTTTTTTTCTAAAGCCTTATGGCGCCTGCGTCAGTCTAAGAAACCTCACACATCCACAACCGAGGCTCCAATTTTGACCCAGCCCTCCCATAGCGTGGCAGCACCGCCTATCACGTCAACCACTCCGGTCCTTCGCACCGAAGCGGTGCAAGGCCGTCCCAATTCCATCGAATCACCCGCTGACTTGCACAAATTCCGCGAGATAAACGTTGACCTGGATGCGCTGCGAGAGGAAGGCCGCGCTATGCGTGCCGGGCCTAAATCCTCTTAAACCCATTGATTCACATTCACAACCTGAAGGAACACCATCATGAAAATCGCTGTTTTGAACTACACCGGCTCGGTCGGTAAAACCGTCGTGGCATCTCACCTGCTGGCCCCGCGCTTGAATCATGCACAGATTTTCGCTATCGAATCGACCAATGAAACGGCGGGCGATCTTGGACTGGATGTAGACCAGCTACGCGGGGTGCAATTTGGCAAATTGTTCCGTGATTTGCTCACCCTGGACGACGCCATCGTAGACGTCGGGGCATCAAATATTGAAGAGTTTTTGGCGCATATGTTGCGTTACGACTTGTCCCACGAAGAAATTGACCAATTCGTGTTACCAGTCGTCCCAACGGGCAAAGCGCAGCGAGAAACCATCAAGACCGTTGCCGCCTTGAGCGGTCTAGGGGTGCCTGCACATCGCATTCGCGTGTTGTTCAATCGTGTAGAAAGCGATGTGGATGAAGAGTTTCTGGCGCTACTGACTTACGCCAAGAAAACCGGTGAATTCATCGCCAATCCCAATGCCGTCATTTTCGAGAATGAAGTGTTCGAGCTTCTGGCCGATAAACGCACAACCATCGCATCGATACTTGCCGATCAGACCGACTACCGCCAGCAGTTGCGTGAAGCGGACCCGAAAGACCGCAAACGCATCTCTCACCTGTCGGATATGCATGCGTTAAAAGCACTAGCTCGCCCGGTAGATCGTCAGCTTCACCGTGCATTTCAGGCCTTATTCGAGGAGCTGCTACCTGCCACCAACGGGGCTTCGCATGAGTGAGGAAAAAACAGCGCGGACAAAGTTGGATCTGTTGTACCAGGAGACTCTGGGTGATGTGGCGAGGCTGATCGAACGCACAGAACGCGTCAACGACAAACTGCGTGAAACCGCCACCGCGCTACTGGCCGGTATTGAAGCCTTTTCCGCTGCCAATGCGCAGTTACAAGCCTTGCCCGAGGACTTGGCAAACACACTAGGGGCCGTGCTCGATCGCGCCAGCATGGATCTAACTGATCAAGTCGTACACAACGTGCAAAGCAGCCTGTCACCTATTCGCGCTGAGTTGAAGCTGATCAGTGCGGACACCTCTCGATATGCAAGATTTGCACATATCTCAGCACGCAAGATGACCATCCTGGCATTGGTCGTTGGGACCAGTGCGGGAGCTGGAGTCACCACCCTCTTGTTGCGTTTTCTTGCTTCATAAAAACGTCTGTACCCCACGCCCTGGAGCTAATCCCCTGGGCGTGTTTTTTCAAGGATTTTTTATGTCACCGATTACGAGACGACGCTTGTCAGTTTTGATGATTACTGCATTCCCGCTTCTGGCATGGATCACAGCCGCGAGTTTGGCCAGCGGGATTGCGGTTAATCATTGGGATGCCCGCACAGCCTGGCATCTACTGACGGCAACAGCTCAGTACCCCGTTCTCTATATCCCCCCTGCCATTGGATTCGCCTTGTCATTGGTTGGCGTCATTGCGCTGAGCAAAATGTTTAAACGCACGGCGGGCTTTGAAGGCGACCGTTTCACACGTCATATCCGGGGCACGAAAGTCGTCCCTATTGCCAAGCTACGTTCGCAATGCACAGACCGAGTAAACCGACAGGTGGATGTGGCTTCTGTGCCGATGCCCGTCAAAGTTGAAAACCTTCATACCCTTATCGGAGGGGCTACTGGCAGTGGTAAATCCGTGGTGCTACGCAGAATGGCCAAGTCCGTGAGAAAGCGTGGGGACCGAATGTTTGTGATCGACCCCGATGGCGATTTGCTCAGCAAGTTTTGGAAGCCAGGCGACATCATCCTCAATCCGTACGATGCTCGCTCACCTGGCTGGGCATTCTTCAATGAAATTCGAGCTGAGTACGATTGGAAACGGCTGTCCCATTCAATGGTGCCAATGAGCCAAGACAAGAGTGCAGAAGAATGGAACGATTACGGACGTCTATTGCTACGCGAGACCGCTAAAAAGCTCTATACCGTCACGCCTGACAGGGCAGATATCGATGAGCTATTTCGGCTATGTACGATTGAAGACCCTGCCAAGCTCAAGAGCTACCTGGAAGGCACATTGGCTGAATCGCTGTTTGTCGGTTCATCTGAGGCCAGTAAAGCCCTTTCAAGTGCTCGTTTTGTCCTGTCGAACAAGCTGTCCGAGCACACCAGCATGAAATCCGGCTCATTCTCTATTCGTGACTGGATTGACGATCCCAACGGTGGGAATTTGTTCATCAACTGGCGCGAAGACATGGTGACTGCAATGAAACCATTGGTCTCCTCTTGGGCTGATGTGTTCATTACGGCTGTCCTGTCATTACCCGAAGATGCAAAACGACGCTGGTGGTTGTATATCGATGAGTTGGCCAGCCTGGATGCCCTTCCCTCATTGGAGGATGGGCTAACCAAGGGCCGTAAAAAAGGCTTGCGTATCGTCGCTGGCCTGCAAAGCACGTCCCAACTGGACTACATCTACGGCGAGAAGAAGGCTCAAACGATTCGCGCCAGTTTTCGTAACCTGCTGGTACTGGGCGGGTCTCGCACTGACCATGAAACGGCTGAGGATCTGAGCAAGAGCCTGGGCGAGCATGAAGTAGAGCGTCATAAATACAGCGTCTCTCGCTCCGTGGGTGATCGCAATACCAATGATCAAAATACGCCGGTCACAGAGCGGGTGGTCACTGCTGCGCAGATTCAAGCCTTTGATGACTTAAGCGGCTATGTCGCTTTTGCCGGTAAGTACCCGATTTCACGGTTCAAGTTGCAGTTTGAACCCTTTCCTCAAGTCATTGAGCCGTTCATTGAATCGAGTCAACTCAAACGTATTCCACGTTCAACACAAGACACGGCTGCCGCTTAGTAACGTCCTTCCCTTGTCTTGTCAGTAGGAAACACATCATGATTACCAAAGAGGTTTTACATCGCTCTGGGGCCGCCAAGCATTCACACTACTATGGCGACCAGGCCGATGACTACTACAGCCGTGACGGCCAGGCCGCCATCTGGCAAGGCAAGGGCGCCGAGATGCTTGGCGCATCCGGCGTGGTCGATACTAAACGTTTTCATGCGATGTTGCGCGGTGAGTTCGGCCATGGTGTCAATGCGGGCAACAGCATTCGTCACGACTCACAGGCCCGCTCAGGCCTGGATCTGACGATCTCCGCGCCCAAAAGTGTTTCATTGCAAGCCTTGATCGGTGGTGATGAGCGCATCATTCTCGCACATGACCGCGCTGTGGAACGTGCATTGGCCTATGCAGAGCAGCATTTCGCGCAGTCACGCCAAACCATCCGTGGTAAATCGCAAGTGGAAAACACCGGCAATTTGATCATCAGTAAATTTCGACACGAAACGGCCAGAGCCACGGATAATTCCCCACCAGATCCACAGCTTCACACCCATGCCGTCATCTTGAATCTGACCCAGCGCAAGGACGGCAGTTGGGCCGCGCTGAATAATGATTTACTGGTTCAGTCCCGCCCGCTCCTGGACTCGATCTACATGGCTGAATTGGCCAAAGAGTTAACAGCCATCGGCTACGATCTGCGCTTTGAAAAGAATCACATCGAACTGGCACATATCTCACGTGACCAGATCGAGCACTTTAGTAAGCGCAGTGCGCAAATGCACCAGCGCCTAGCCGATGTGGGCATGGACGGTCACACCGCCTCTCATGCGCAACGTCAGATGGCTGTTCTAGCCACACGCAAGGCCAAAACCCAGGAGTTCACCCGCGACCAGCTTCAAGCGGACTGGACAACACAGGCCAAGGACATTGGCATCGACTTCCAAAGCAATCTGCACGCCTCCAAAGAACGCGCCAAGGATCTGGCCAGCCTGACACGTCACTCACCTGAGCCCGAAGCGCGTCAGCGCATTGCCGATACCGCAATGATCTGGGCCATCAAACACTTGGCAGAACGCGAAACCGTTATGAGCCAGTCCGCATTGCTCAGTCACGCACTACTCCATGGGGAAGGTGCTGTTAGTGCAGAACAATTGCGGCAGTCTTTAAACCGATTGGTCGAGCAAAACAAGCTGGTGGCCAGGGCCTTCCATTACCTTAGTAGCTCTAACCATGAAGCTAAACCGCGCACCCGTCAGGCTTGGGCGCAAGAGCTTGTCCAATTGCGAGGGATCACTCAAGAAATAGCCCTGCAGCAAGTTGATAAAGCCATTGATGTCGGTCGGCTAACACCCACCGAACCACTCTTTGCGACCCAGACGGCATTGCGCAGTGAACGCGATATCGTATCCATGATGCACGCGGGACGTGACAAGGTAACGCCGGTGCTCGCACGTGATCAATTACACGCAGAGTTAGCCGACACCACCCTCACTCCTGGCCAACACAATGCCATCGAACTGATGCTGTCAGGCCAAGACCAGGTAGTGGGTGTGCAAGGATTGGCCGGAACGGGAAAATCATTCGCACTACAAGAAACCAAGGCTTTATTAGAGGCACGTGGATATCGCATGATCGCCCTGGCTCCTTACGGTGCACAGGTCGCCAATCTGCGCCAGGACGGCATTGAAGCGAACACGGTCGCCTCAATGACAACGGCCACCGAGACCGAACGCCTGGACAGCAAGCTGGGGGGAAAAACGGTCGTCGTCATTGACGAGGCGGGGGTTATTCCAGTGCGTGAGATGCAAAAGTTGCTACACCGATTGCAGCCCAGTGGTGCTCGCATCGTGTTGCTCGGGGACACTGGCCAGACAAAGGCTGTCGAGGCCGGTCGAGCGTTTGCACTGCTGCAAGAGCAAGGCATGAAAACCGCCCTCATGGGTGATATTCAGCGCCAGAAAAGTAACACGCTTAAACAAGCGGTCGAACTGGCTGCTGTTGGCAAAGCCAGCGCATCGCTCAAAGTCCTGGAAGATCATGTCGTTCAGATTGATGATCGCATCACAAAAAGGGATGACGGCACCCAGATACGCGATAGCAGTCCTCGCTATGAAGCCATCGCACGTGAGTACGTCAACTTGTCCGATACCGCACAAGCCAATACGCTTATTGTCACTGGGACCAACCACTCTCGTCAGGCCTTGAATCAACGCGTGCATGAGCTTCGAGGTCTGAGCGGCAAAGGACGGCCATACCGCCTGCTCACCCGACACGACACTACCCGAGCTGAGCGCCGCTGCGCCAAGTACTACACAATCGGTGATATCGTCCAGCCCGAGCGCGATTACAAGAACGGGATGAAACGTGGCCAACTGTATGAGGTGGTCGAATGCAACCGCGCCACCGATAGGCTGATCGTTTTACCCCTGCGCCCCGATCCTGGCCAGGAAGCTCAACCCATTGAAGTGATCCCGAAAACGATGAGTACCTTATCGGTCTACCATCAGCACACCGCTGAAGTGTCTGTGGGTGACATGGTTCGGGTCACTCGCAACAATGCCGAGCTCGACCTGGCCAACGGCGAACGCTACGAAGTGCTCGGTATTGCCGAGGACTCGGTGACCATTGCCGCCAATGGCCGAGCCGTCACCTTGTCTGCTGATCAACCCTTGCACCTGGATCATGCCTACGCAACGACGGCCCACAGTGCCCAGGGACTGACCTGCGATCGCGTGTTCTACAACGCAGAAAGTTTTTCGCGCACGACCGCCCAGGACACTTATTACGTGAGCATTTCACGTGAACGGCATGAGGTCACCGTCTTCACGGATAACGCCACGTCGCTCCCCAAGGCAGTCAATCGAAAGGCCTACAAAGGGCTGGCTCATGACTTGCTGGCCACCCGCAACAAGGCCAAGTCACACACACTTGACCACACGAAACCAGAGAAACAGCATGCCGAGCTGGAGATTTGAAGAGTTTGACAATTTATTGCCAAGGGTTTGTCAATGATCTGTCTATTGATAGACCATGATTTGTCTATTACTTGTCCAGTCAGTGGGTGCTAATAGTCTAACGATTGTCCATAAACTGGTAATTGGCTTGTTCTTAGCTCATGTCTACACGTCAAAGCACCACATCTGTACCCCATTGAAATGGTGTATTTACTGGCTTACTGATGATTCTGTTGCTCTATTTGTTCCACACTGCCTAAAGTAGCCAACCTCTTGAAAGCCCGCATTCATGCGGCTTTCGGCACCCCCGCAGGGGTGCGTCCTGTGTGAGACCTTAAGGGCCACAAAGAGCGCCAGCTCATTGAGGGACTTTTGGTCTCTTGCCTGGTCCCCAGACCAGGCGGCGTCACCCTAATGGGGCCCCGGCTACGCCGGGGAAATTCACGCTATCCCACCCACTCCGACTTAGCCGCTGCTATTAGACAGCACGGCCAGATTGTCACGCCTTCATCACTCTGGTGAAGGCTTCACCATGCAGTTCAAAAACTGCGCGTAATAGGAGATTCACAACGATGGAACAGAAATTCAACAACAAGGATGACAGTACCAAGCACAAATCAATAGATGATTTTGAGCGGCGGGGACAAGCTGAAAAGTCGCGTGCTGCTGAACAGCAAAAGCGAACACGTGTCTTGAATGGTCCCCGATTATTTCGTGACGTGATGATCAAGCTGGGACTCCAGCGAAAACCGGCTGAGCGTGAGCACATCAATACAAAAGCGTTTGAAGCCAGTGTGTCATTAGAGCGACTCACGTCTATCGACCATGACCATGAAAGAGAGGAGCAGCAAAGCTTTGAACCCTCCGTCTCTAACCATCTCGAAGAAACAGCGGAATTTGAAGCCTATATGCGTGGCTTAGAAGCAGGTGAAAATGCTCAAGAACTGGGCGCTGAGGATCTGAAAGATCCTGATGTAGTCGAAGGCTACATCAGAGGACTTGAAATTCATATAAGTGATCTACGCTTTGCAAGAGACATTGATGGCTTTGAAGTGCCTGATGCCGATTTTGAGCGTGCTGAACAGCTCTGGAAACCAGCTTACGAGCAAAGTCTAGTAAACATGAATCAGCGGGATTTGGAGATCAAGTCAGACGGGCCGGAACTAGACCGCTAAGCCCAACCGGGCGATAAAAGCAACAAAGGCCACCGAGTGGTGGCCTTTGTTGCCTAGCGAGAACGTGTGACTAGCGAGAATGTGAAATATCGTTTTCCAGCAGCATCCGAACATAACGAGTATAGGGAATACCCTTGCTAGCTGCCTTGGCTTTCACCGCAGATAAGAGCGCGGATGGAATACGCATGTTCAACGCTGCTTCCTTCTTGGCGAATTCAAACTTCATTGGCTTGAAGCCGGACAAATCGTATTCCGACAGATCAGCATCTGTCACAAATTTTTCGGCTTCCGCATCACTGCGTAACGATGGTAGAGGCTTACGTTTTCTGTTCATAATGATCGATCTCCTTCTGATGCATGAAACGTGCGCTGATGGGTCGCAATTTAGTTTGGCTACCTACCTTGCGAAACATAAACACCAAAAACACATACCGGCCAGCAACAGTTTTTCCGATAGCCCTCATGCGCGGCTCATCAGGAAATGGATCGGGCATAACAGCAGGGCCACCCAAGAAAACCTGCTCAATTTCCTCGCGAGTAACACCGTGCTTGCCGCACTTGGGCCAGTTGCCATCATCCCAGTCAAGTCCATGTATTTCCATACAATTAATATACACCTATGCCTACACAAACGCAAAACAAAGCCCTGTAAGAGCAGGGCCTTGTAATCCCTAGCGACCGCCAGAACAGTATGTATCTCAGAACGGAATATCGTCTGTCATATCCGCCAAATTATCCGATGCTGGCGGTGCCTCGGGCTTTGCTTTCTTGCCCGCTTGCTTAGCTGGACGTTTGCCTGCTGGCTTGCCTTGCGGTTGTGGCTCAGGCGCTCCGCTGACGTCCTCACTACCACGCCCACCACCAAGCATCTGCATTTCCTCGGCGATAATTTCCGTAGTGAAACGTTCTTGCCCGTCCTGACCCGTCCATTTACGGGTACGCAAACGACCTTCTACGTAGACGGGACGGCCTTTACGCAGGTACTCACCCGCAATTTCAGCCAAACGGTTGTAGAACACGACACGATGCCATTCCGTTTCCTCGCGCTTCTCGCCCGAGGTACGGTCTTTCCACTGCGAAGTCGTGGCAATGGAAATATTGCAGATAGCAGCCCCTTCCGCGCTATAGCGTACTTCGGGGTCACGTCCAAGGTTTCCCACCAAAATCACTTTGTTTACCGATGCCATGATGACTGCTCCCAAAAAATCAACTCACAAAAGAATTTACCGCTGACCGGGATCGAAGATTGCGAGCCCGATTTGTAGATATGTATTGCGTTCTACATTTCGGCTTGCGGTGTATGCCGCCGGTCTCGTTAGTTCGTCGCCCTTGCCGTGCCGAACCATGCAAGGACAAACGGAAAGGGATCGTGGAATAAATAGGGAGCGAAGCGAGCGGTTTATGCCGCGAAAGCCCTTGGAGTGCGGGCCTGGAGTGGTACGGTCGGCGTTGTTGGGGCGACGAACTGACGAGATCGGATTCGCGGTAGCCCAGTAATGAGAGGACGCAACACAGCCGCGCGGCGAGCGCCTTCTGTGCGCAGCACACTAACTTGGCTGGCATGACCTACAGCAATGCCTTACCATAAGTACGCTAATTACTTGAAATTGCTCGAGACTTCATAGCTGAACCGGCGAAGCAAAAGAAACTGGCCTACTCGTGGCAGGCCAACAATGGCCGCCAGGCTCGGCGGCCGCTTAATGATCAGTCAATTAGCCGAAAGATCGCAGAGCTTTCATGATGATCTGCAGCGAACTCACTTAGCGCGTAGTACCGTTCAATTAGTCCCTCGTTACCCCCTGCATTAATCAGTGTATTTAGGGCGAAGAGCGTAGCCACGATACCAGCTGCTCCTGCACTGATGCGTTCGTCGGACCAGTTTATCGCCCAGGTTAGATGCATGATTTCAGACGAGTCCGGAGCCATAAACATGGCACCGTTTGAAGTTTTGAAAAACCTCCACATACCGCCGTTGTATTTGTCGCACAATTTGCGCATCCATGTATACACATATGACTCTGCGTACCAAAAATGCTGTTCGCCAAAAAGCTGAACTGTGAAGTGATCTTTTGCGATACCGGTAACTTCGGTTGCGATCATTGGTGCTGTCTGTGCCATTTGTTATTGCTCCTAAGTGCAGGGCGGTATTGCCCGGCCTCCTAGGGCCATGCAGCAGCGCAGCAATCAAGCATGGCGTTAGCCACGGCCTTTGGCCGCAAGGGCCGCCTCAGCGGCACGCAGTCCTTGATTGCGAGAACTGCGTGGCACAATCGCCGAAACAGCAAGACAGCCCACCGTGGGATTAGAGACGATGTCGTTAAGAGAGCTGCCAGAGACCAGCAACACCACCGAAGACAGGCAGCAAATCGAAACAACGCTGCCAGAGCCGTCAAACCCACAGTCCTAGCGAGCAAATCGCGGAGATCCAGTAGGGTCGGAAAAGTGAGAGCCCACTACCCGAAGGGCCAAAATACATTCAAAAAACAAAAAAGGAGAAATGTTTATAATGATTTTTCCGTTTTTTTTTAAAAAGGGTATATGGTGGCTAATTTTCTAATTAAAATTAATGATTGGCTGATGATCGCACTCGTGGTAATTATGGCAATTATTGGCACATTTATGATGCCTATACTCGGAACGATCGCTGGAATCGTGACTGGCGCAATCATCGGTGGCTTCTGGTTCGTACTTTCTGGGATCTACCAGAACGGAAAAAGAACCGTTGAACTACTAGAGCGAAAAACACTGAACTAGTTTTTCGGATCTACAAGGATGGGGGCTGTTTTTTATAACGCATTTACATAAGTACGAATTGTGTAGTGCGCTTTCTCGCGAATACCGCTCCCTTCCTATTCGTCCTGACCCCATACACCAATGTGAACCACCAGGTAGGACAGTTACCTTTAGTTTTCTCAGTCCATCGTTCTTTCCACGCCGGAGCCTTAGCAAGCGCAGCCCGCTGACCCTATAGGGTCGAAGGTGTGAAGGATCGTTACCCGAAGGGCTGAAACCCGTAGGGGTTCAGTGGAGCCGCATGCGGCGGAGTAGAGCTTGGCCCGCTTGGTGGGCACACTCATCTAACCAGATTGGTTAGGCTAAACGGCTCACTTTCGATGGTATACAAAACCATATGATATAAAAACTATATCATCATGACTGGCATTGGCTCTGCTAGACCGGCTATTTCATGAATTTTATCAATGCTGTAATGGCAGCCCGTAAAGATGGGAAAGGCTGGAGCATCATGGGCCAGTAGCCAAAACGAACGAGTCATCCCATTGGTAAATCGAATACCAGCACGACTCCCCCATTCCAGATAACTCACCTCAGCAAGCGGAACCGGATTTTCAATGCCATGCTTGAACCCAATGACGGCTTCATGAAACTTATAGTCTGCAGGCATATAGCGACGCAACTTACATGAGTCGTCCAGCCCTGGTCCTGCCTGTAGCCATCCAATATTAAACTTGAGCGCGTCCACAAGGATCACATAGCCATCGCCCGTGGAATATGGGCTACGCATATAGACATCCTCTCGCCCAGGCACATTGATACGCCAAGCGGGATGCCTGCTATGCCCCGCGATCAGCTCAGGCAATGATGGCTGACCGCGCCGCTTCGATAGCTGGCGCAATCGTTTGATTTGTATAGGTTTCAATTTAACCCGACAGCATGTGTCAGATCATGAATGTCGCAGTTCGACTCCTTGCAGTCATTTGATAACGCCTGAGTTGAGCCGCGTCGGCTTGCATAAATTGTTATGCCGTTAGCCCTGCAAATTAGAAAGGTTAATGACAAGAACCTTGCCCTTGATTCCTAGCTCCGTTAGATGGTTCTGCATCCCCCCTACAGGGAGCGGCTGGCCTTTGCGGCACTCGCAAATAGAACGAACTACCTCACCTATACCTTGCTTCTGGGCTGCCAGTAAAGTCGTTAACTCGGTGTCAGCCCATGGCGCTGTCTGAGTTCTTGCAGACGAAATGGCGAAAGCGTCTGCGTGCCAAACACATGATGAACCGTACTCTGGGAAGTACGGATTAGGGCCATAAGGCTCTTCCGAGTAGAACATCTCCCAGACTGCTGATCCAGAGAGGGCGTTTTGTCGATTTAGCTGACTATCAAAGTGAGATTTTCCGGTGCTTTTTTGCAGCGAATCCCAGCAGTTCGCGTGAGTGCTTAAGCGTGGCCACTTTGCTTCAAAAAGGCCCACTTTGAAGATATCTCTATTGCGGAAAATTATACAGGCGTCCGTTCCGGTACTGCGTTCAACTGCAGGTGTAAGAACTTGCGTGTGCGCCACCAAATCTGGAATAGCCCTGCTATTGATCTCGCGACGGAGCGCGCCGGTAAAATTCGATGTGTAGTCGTTTTCAGTGACTACAAATCCATTGATTAAGTCTGCACGAACCAGGCGATCTGCCCACTCTGCGCATCCTACGACTTCATCAATAATACTAGATGGAGCGAGCATGAAGCCTCCTTGCGGCATAACTAGATTTATACGACAACAAAAAAATGTTCGTTGTTCTTATAAAAATGAATCTATCTGCAATTTTGAGAGTAAGCAATCACAAGCAAACTTCTTAGGCAAACCAAAATTTTTGGGATAAAAGCTTGTTGAGAGTAGTGCTACGACCGATGATTGAATGACTGCTGATGGCTGAACTCAACCCTTAACTGTAACCTCAAGTCGGGACCAAATAAATTCAGCCACCTGAATTTCAGTCCAACCAAGGCTTTTAAAGTGGCTTTCAACTTGATCGGCAAAATCATCAAAAGTCATATCCCTTCCTTTAAGCAGTTAAAAATAAAGCGGTAAGAACTTAGATAAGCTGTTTCATCGCCCAGGTGCTACCCCATAGTGGGGTAGCATCTCCTGTAATCAATTTTGTTTAATCACCATAATTGATGGGAGCCAATCAGTCCCTGCAAGAGCTTTCTCTGCCGCGTCAATCGCCTCTTTTTTCTTCATCCGCACCAATGGTGCGGCTTGCTCGGGCGAAGCCCCTTCTGATACCACTTCCACCAACCGGTCTTTTGAAACGTGGCTTAAGTAGGCTTCCCCCGTAGCACGCCACCACTCAGGCATCTGGATGTTCAACAATTCGGCCAGTTGATCAAGCGCGTTCGCCTTGCTGGACTCTTGGTGCTGGATACCCTGTACAGTGGTCGCCACCAAGTAGGCCAAGAGTTCAAGCAGTGTCTCGGTATCCTGGCTCAGCGCCCAGGCCAATTCGCCACCATCGCTACCTGGAGTAATCACATCACCCCAATGCTGTTCGGTACGCGCTAACTCTTGACCAGCGCGGCTCTCCTGAAAGTCTGGCGCGTCTGCTGCCAAGGGCTCGCAACTGGTCGAAATACCCAAACCAAAACCACCGTGACGGTAATAGCCAGCGCCATAATGACGACGCGCCAGTTGAGCGACCAGTACAGCCAAAGCCACATTAGGATTGTTGGCCAGGGCGGCTTGCACAATGGCCGTTTTGTTAGCAGTCAACTGGCGTACTAAGCGTTCAGAATGCGTTGGGCGGGTCTTCACTGCTGGCAGGGAAACACGCCCTACTCCCTCAGCGTCTTGTTGCTGCTCCTGAACTTGCGCACGATCTTCTGGACGAATCAAGCCTTCAACTATGTCCAGTACACCTTGATAATCCAGACGAACAATGCAACCTGCTACTTTTTTCTGGCTGTCGGTATAGGCTTCACACTGGTCTTCAACCGCGCGGATTTGCTCTTGCAGCTCGTCAAGCTGCTGATTCAATGCTTCCCATTCATCTTCATCAGCCTTTTCTTCCTCGTCTTCAAGAATCGCTATGTCATGCATCAGCAATTTTTCTTGGGTTTGCAACTTGGCAACCGTCGCCTGCTGCTCCGGAGTCAGATCAACCGGCTCTGGATAAACACGACCATAGCGACTGCTGACTGGCTCAGTATCAAGCGTCACTTCTGCCCAAGCCCAACCCTCTGTTGTCAAACTAGCCGCTGTTTCTTGCAACTTGCTGAGCGCCAGTTGATCGACTAACGCTCTATCAGTTAAATAGATGCCGTTCAGGTCATTTTCATCGGCAAACAAATCTCGCGTAACGCCGCCGCCAGCCGCTTGATAAGTGTCTAGGCCGATAAAATGCACAAGCCGGTGATTCGCTTTCATGGCCTCTTCAATCATGCTGCGGATAACACGGGGATTTTTTCTGTCCCACATATCCAGATTGGAATACACCTGCACTTGACGCTCTTGATTGTCCGTCATTGCATACGCCATCAACGCATCCAGTGGCAATTCATTGTCACGATATGCCTGCATCAATATTGGCGCCACTAGACCCAACTGCAAGCGACGTCGCACAACGGTTGCCGTGACACCGAATGCGGCAGCCACATCTTCAATGGTTTTACCTTGACTAATCAGTTCAGCGAACGCTTCAAACTCGTCTGCCGGGTGCATCTGCTCACGCTGCACGTTCTCAGTAATCGACACAAGCAGGGCATTTTCTTCATCGTAGAGATTGCCAGCGACTAACTGCCCTTCCGGCCAACGCCCATCGTCCAACAAATGATGGATTGCCTGCAAACGCCGTCCCCCTGCAATAACCTCATGGAAACCACGTTTTTTGCTTTTGACCACAGCCAGGGCATGAAGCAAGCCGATAGCCGCAATCGAGTCAGCCAGTTGAGGCAACGGTGTCTGACTTGCAGTTTTGCGAGCTTGATACTGCTCCGAAACGATCAGTTTGCGCGGGTCGAGCTCAATAGCCTTATGTTTCATGGTGCTTACTCCCTCTGAATCAATGAACAGTCGAATTGCCAGCTACAGGCAATGACTCAGAAAGAAGCGCGGACAATCGTCCCAACTGGGCAACGGTCAACGCTGGTAAACGAAAGGGTGTTGCGGTCGCATGGGCCTCTCGCCACTCCTGGGCTAATTTGATAAGATCAACTTGCATTACGTGAACTCCTTCAAGGTTGTGTGATGCCTGCCCCTGCTTCGGTCGTACCCGAACAGGGGCTTCTTTATGCAATGTGTATATAGAAAAACCCAACGAACACAGCGCATTCGGGCAAGGTTGATGACTGGCCCCAATCGTCACTGTTTTTTGGACCGAAACGAGAGTCTTGCCAGTCATGGCCAGAACTAGAAAGAACAGTTCCATTTGGATTGACTACATAGTGAATTTCGGTAATTTCATCACCGTCTTTCACGGTTACGCTGTACCCCTTAAGCCGAGTTTTCTGTGCTGGCATGAATCACCCCTATAAACATTCCAAGGATTTACCGCTGACCGGGATCGAAGATTCCGAGCCCGATTTGTAGATATGTGTTGCGTTCTACATGTCGGCTTGCGGTGTGTGCCGCCGGTCTCGTTAGTTCGTCGCCCTTGCTGTGCCGAACCATGCAAGGACAAACGGAAAGGGATCGTGGAATAAATAGGGAGCGAAGCGAGCGGTTTATGCCGCGAAAGCCCTTGGAGTGCGGGCCTGGAGTGGTACGGTCGGCGTTGTTGGGGCGACGGACTGACGAGACCAGATTCGCGGTAGCCCAGTGATGAGAGGACGCACCACAGCCGCGCGGCGAGCGCCTTTTGTGCGCAGCACACTAACTAGGCCGCAATACGGCCCTGGCAAGCGAAGCATGCAGGCCCAGTACGGCCGAATGTATGAAGGATAATTACCCGTAGTGCTGAAACTCTTAGGGGTGAAGTGGGCCCTTGCAGCACAATAAAACTTTGCCCGCCAAGCATGCAAACTCTACGCCTAACGACATGAACTACGAAACGCCAGCAGAACGATTTCATCAATCTGTTGCATTGACCGGTTGAGTCCAAGGCCGAATTCGGCCATCCGGCTTTGGCTAGAATCAGCTATGAACGGTCGATTGGCGATAGCGATTTCATTGACAGTTTTGGTCCGTCGATCCTAAAACTGCGGCCCTCTAGACCTTGCGCGGCAACATAAATGGTGACCCAGAGCTGGGATATTGAATGTGTGGGTGCTAAACATGGCTGAAAAGAAATTAATGGATGCAATGACTGTGCGATAAAGGCCTCAGACAGATGCAGTCTACGAGCACATTTGTTTAGCAAGATTTGAGTCATGACATCCCGGTGCCACATTGCACGTTCAGGAAAGCATCAAAACCGGTTGTTTTAATTTAGATACTAATAGATACGTTTGGTGCATCTTGGGGTATGATCCGTAACTTAAAACGGACGAGAGGGGCATGAATGACTGAACGACGAGCACGCCGCAGGCTGCAGCGATGGCTTGCCCTATTAGGGATAACGGCCGCGCTGTCCGCCTGCGGAGACTACGGTCCCGATATGCGGGCGGAGCTCGGCAAAGCCTTGCCTGCAGGTTGGCACGTCGAGCGCTTCCAAATCGACGAATGGGAAGTCATCAATTGGGCAGCCGACCACTGGAGCTATCACTATACCGCCCAAATCGCCGCGACCGAGGACCTGTATCGAGAACTGGGCACACTTTCCGGTCAAACCATCGTGACGCGTAGCGAGCATAAAAACAGCTATCACGTCATCAAAGGACGTGCTCTCGCCGCGTTGCGAACCAAAGGTTGGGATACAGATTTCGGCTATGGCCGCGTACTTGCTGTCGCTGACGGCAAGGCGCTATCCGAATTTCCGGCCGAACGCATAGTCGTCGGAACGCCCCGTTTCGAGACGTTCTTGAAAGCGGCGCAGCAGGACCTAGTTCTGCAACAAGATCAGTTGTTGGAGGCCCAGCGCCTGTACAACGCGAGGTCGCAGAAGTGGAAGGCGGAGCGAGAGGCCGAGGATGCTGCCAGCCATACCGATCAGGCACTAGCTCAGGAGCAACAAACACTACGCATGGATCGCATAAACATGTCGTTGCTAGTATCGCAGAGAATAAATGAAGCCGACCGTGCGCTTCAGCTCGAGAACTGGCAAAAAAGAAATGCATATCAAAAGGAACTAGATGACCAAAACGCCGCGTTGCGCGAGGCGTATCGCACTCGTATCGAAGCATTGCGCAAGAGTGTCTCCCGGCCAGAGTTCAATCAGAGAACCCGCCCTTCCTACGACGAAGAGCGGGCGCTGGAGCGCGAGTATCGCAACGCACTGGATCAGGCATTCGTGCGCTACAAAAGTGATTTGGCCGAGTTTCAACGGGAGTGGGAACAGCGCCGCGCCCAGCTCGGCGGCGCTATCGAAGCGCAGGTCCGGGAAGACTTGGACAATCGCGAAGCGGCATTGAATGTACGGCTACAGCAACGACAGGACGAGCGTCATGCGGGTGTCCGAAAGCAGGCGCAGGAACAGAAGGAGCTCGAGCGGATGCGCACTGATCTGCAGCGACGCGAGGTCACGTTCTTGGAGCAACGGACGCTGATCAACAAACTCATCACCAACTCGTCCGCTCCCACGCTTTGACGAAGCTACAGTAAGAAGTCACATATGCTACAAATCATCCTTGGTTTTTTCATCCTGTGCCTTGTCCTGGCGCTGCTGGGCAAAGTACTTCCTTTCGCGCTTAAGGTGCTGGCTCTACTGGTTGCCGCAGCGCTCGCCGTGGTGTTGGGCGTGCCCGTAGCAATCGGCGTAGGTATCGAAAAGTTGACGCGTGGACGGGACTCCATCCAAGTTGTTGCGGCTGCGACCGCCACGGTCGGTCTCGCGCTCTCGGCCGTGTTGGCATTGACGGGCTATGGTTGGGTACCCGGGCTGTCGCTAGCCAGTGCGAAATACCTGATCCCGGCTTTGTTGGGGTTAGCCGCCTGGAAAATGCATCGGATCAGACAGACGGTAGAACAGGCGGATTATGGGGCTGATCTGCCAACGGCCAAGTCGGAGCAGTTTTATCAGGTGCTTTTGTGCGCTACCGCGATTTGGATGTTTCCGGTATTACTGCAAGTCGTCTTTCCTGCATTGATCACGCTGGTCTTCCCTCATTCTGTAATGGTGAGCTGGGTCGATGTTGGCTATTGTGTCGTGGCCTCTATCGCGTTGATCGGTGTCATCGTGATCGAGCATGGCTATGTAAGCATATTGCGTGACATGAAGTCCGTCATAGCCGCCAATAAAGGCGCCCTAGATTTGACGCAAACCATAGCCGAGCTCGGTAAAGAAAACACGCAAGTTAGGGCGGCCGATGTCGAGTTGATTGTCATCGGTACCGCCAATGCAGCCCGCAATGCCGGTTTGATCGAGATGGTCGAGCTGCGCGGGCACATCTGGTTGTTCGAGAAAACGTCTCACGATCGAGCGATTGGGGAGTTCGAGCTACATCTGGGCAGTTCGCTTCGGCATGACCGGGAAAATGCGAAACGGGAGTTTCTTGATCGCCTGCCCCTGCCAAACGCGGATGCGGAAGACTACTTCGAACGTTACATAGACTTCGTGGACCAATGCGACTTTGCCGACGGCGAGTATCTTGTCGCGCACTTGCGCCGCAGTGACCTGAATCACTGCGTGTCTTGCGGTCTTGCCGAGATACATAACGGGACCCCGAACGACGAATGGTTTTGTTCGCCCATTTGCGAGGAAACCGAGAAGCTTTGTGTTTCTATCAAGGAAAAGCCACTCGAGGACTTTCTGACGGAGTCAGCCGCAACGGGTTTTGTGGTCATTGCTGCGGGCGGAGCTTGGTCGCAGAACCACAAGGTCTTTGCCACAGGAGGTCAGGGCCACGGATTTGCGGCCGAGCAAGGAAATACCCTGATCGACAAGATGCGCGGCAAGTCTGCCAAGGTGGTGGGCGGCGACAACGCGCTCAATGGCGCGGATCGCCTCGTCGATGGGCAAGAAATCCAGACCAAATATTGCAGCACAGGCGCGCGCAGTATAGGCAGCGCATTCGACAACAAGGGCGATGGCGGATTCCGCTACTGGGACGCCAACGGCGAACCCATGCCGATTGAGGTGCCTCGAGATCAGTACGCCCAGGCTGTAAAGACTATGGAGAAGAAGATCGCGGACAACAAGATTCCTGGCGTTACGGATCCCGCCCGCGCCAAAGATCTCGTCATCAAAGGTAGCCTTACGTACGAGCAGGCTAAAAATATTACGCGGTTCGGTACGTTCGAGTCCGTCAGCTACGACATCGCAGAGGGCTCGATCATTGCGGTTGGAGCGGGCGGAATCAGCTTTGCGATCACCGCCACGATTTCCTACTTGAACACCGGCGATGCCCGGCAAGCGTTACGCGCCGCGTGCTTGCAAGGCGGCCGCGCATTCAGCAAGACACTGATCGTCTATGTCGGGACGCAACAATTGCATCGATTGGCGACCGTGCAGGCGGCGGTAAAGATCATCGACGTCAGCAACCTATCGGAGCCGATGGCGCTGGCACTGCAGAAGAGCATGGGTGTCAATAACACGCGTCAACTCAATCAGGCCCTGCGGGGCACAGTAGTGGCTTCGCTGGTCGTCGTCGCTGTCACCTCTGGCCCCGATCTGGTAAAGATGATCCGTGGCCGTATGTCAAGTGCTCAGTTCACTAAAAATGTCGCAGTGACTGCAGGCAGCACGGCGGGCGGCGCAGTCGGCGCGATCGCGGGCGGTGCACTGGGTGCCTCGTTCGGCCCCGTCGGAATCTGGGTGGGTAAGTTTGCTGGCGGCATGGTTGGTGGGGCCTTGGCTGGCGCAGTCACGAACTCGATCGCTAAGACCTTGGTGACAGAGGATCGCGAGCTAATGCTTGCGATCATTCAGCGACAAGTCGAATACCTGGCCATTCTATTCATGTTGACCGAGCCGGAGATCAAGAACCTAAGCGCCAACCTGAATGCAGTGATTACGCCCAAGGCGCTAGAGACCATGTATGGCAGCGCCTCTCGCAAGGCATTTGCCAATTTACTGGTCAAGCCCGTCGTGGTCAACATCATCAAACAACGTCCGACCCTGCGCTACGACATCAATGACGTGCTGAGCTCCTTCGATGGAGATGACGAGCAAACCGTCGCGCAGAATGACCCCGTGCTTCGCGAGGCGGCTGCCTGATCAACTTACCAGGTCGGCGGTGCAGGGTAATCCCCCCATTTTTAGCAATTGCCAGAAGTAGGCATGCTATGCGGCCATGGCCAACCGCTGTTTTGGGGTAACTCCGCCCAAGGCCATATTTGGGCGCTCATGATTGTATGACCACATCCACTGCGTGGCGACGCGCTGAACGTGATCCAGATCGTCCCAGTGATACTGGGACAACCATTCGTATCGAACGGTTCTGTTGAACCGCTCAACGTAGGCGTTTTGTTGCGGCTTGCCCGGCTGGATGTATTCGAGCTTGATGTCCCATGCGCCCGCCCATTCTACGATGGCTGTGCTCAGGTACTCCGGACCGTTATCACAGCGAATGGCTGAAGGCTTGCCTCGCCATCCGATGATCTGCTTTAGTGTGCGGATCACCCGTTCAGAGGGCAGCGAGAAGTCGACTTCGATACCCAACGCCTCGCGGTTGAAATCGTCGATTACGTTGAGTACGCGGATGCTGCGCTCGTCTGCAAGTTGATCGTGCATGAAGTCCATCGACCAGACCTGGTTGATATGCGACGGTATCGTTAACCGCTCAGGAGCCTGCCTAACCAGACGTTTTCGGGGTTTGATCCGCAGGTTCAGTTCAAGCTCGCGGTAGATCCGATACACACGCTTGTGGTTCCAGCCAAATCCTCGCACATTGCGCAGGTACAGGAAACATAATCCAAAGCCCCAGTTGCGATGGTTGTCGGTCAGGCGCAGCAGCCAATGGGCGATCTCCTCGTTCTCGACGTCGGTCTTGGCGACATACCGATAGCAAGTCTGACTGATACCAAACGCCGCGCAGGCCAAACGCACGGATAGGCCTCGGTCTTGTACGGCACGTTGGGCCATCTCGCGGCGACGAGATGGCTTTACCACTTTTTTTCGAGTGCCTCCGTCACAATCTCGGCCTTGAGCTTCTCCTCGACATACATCTTGCGTAGCCGCGCATTCTCGGCTTCCAGCTCCTTCATGCGCGCCATCAGCGACACGTCCATGCCGCCGTACTTCGAACGCCACTTGTAGAACGTCGCTGAGCTGATGCCCAGCTCCCGGCATAGCTCCGGCACCGCCAAGCCAGACTCCACACGCTTGATGGCCTCAATGATCTGGCTATCTGTGAATCTTGATCGCTTCATGTTGTAGAACTCCTCAATGAGAAAATTCTACTTCTGACTGCATCGCTTTTGTGGGGGGATTACCAAGGCCTCGAACGGCAAAGACTCACTCCGATAAGTTTCACGCGGTGCGCCGGTTGAGTGATAGGACACAGATGCTCCAAGGAGGTCTAGCGGATATCTGAGATTGGCGTCAGCTCCTCATGTAGGGCCTGTCAGAGATCTAAGCCTCACACCGGAAACTCAACTTACTTTTTTTCGACGAGAACCGTCATTACTTAAACTATGGAACGTAATACGCCCTCAAAAACTCAGTACCATCATGAAACCAAACACCCAGCCCCCTCGGAAATGGATCCGTCCCGACGATAACGAATAAAAGGGCAGAAAACTCTTCTTTTGCAGCTTTCGCATGACTTGCGGCCAAAGCACGATCAGTGAATGATGGTTGTGGCACTGCCTCTGGATGTGAATGCCAGAAACCTAAGCAATGAAGCCCCTGCGCAAACATCTCGGCCCTCTCCCGGTTAACAGTTGAGATATCAATTTTCAACCCGGCGAACCAAGACGACTTAGGCTTTAAGCATGTCACAACATCTACAATTACAGACGATGTGGTTAAATCCCTAGCATAGAATTGCCCTACAGCTTCCTTGGTTTTCAACCCAACCTGCGCGTAAGATCCAAGAAACCCCAACACTTCAGCTGGAAACTCTAGTGACCAAGACGCACCCGGAATTTCGTAAATCAACGACCCCTTATTCATCTGCTAATACAGTCTGTAGAGATCTTGTTACATAGCAAGAGTCAAAAATAGACCCTTTTTCTGGAATGAGCTCGGTACGACCCGTCTCTACGTTCAGCTTATCAAAATATGCCGAGGATCTGACCCAACTCCAAACCATGGACTCTGGTACCTCTAAATTGAGGCAAGCCAAAATACGCTCGGCGGCGAAACCGGCGGCTTGCCAGGCATCTGCAGCACCATATGGGTTAAATCCAGACGAGCATGCAGGCAGTTTTACGCGCACATCTTGGGGCCAGTGCGCAGCGTTAACTCTTTCCCATGGATCATCATACGGCCACGGCAGGTCTGAGTTCGCATATATAGTGTGTGCTGCCGCCCCAAATGGTTCTAACCAAACATGAACTATACCTACATCTCCAAATGCTCTCTCTCTAAAGCGCGAAAGCACCGTCCTAACAGAGCTTTCTCCTGTGCAGTCAATAATCAAATCGTAAGATCCTGGCGAACATACTTGTGAAACCCAATCTGCTGCCAAAACTCGAAGTGGCTTAGTTTTCACACCGGGGATTTGTCGTCGAATTCTGTCTGCTAAAACGGAAGCTTTTGCCATTCCAATATGCTCTGCCCCCAGCACATGACGGGCGCAATTTTCGATACTAAAAAACTCTTTGTCAGCCAAGTGAAGTTCACTAACCCCACTTTTAGCCAATAATTCTGCAATTGGGGCTCCAAGCGAGCCGCACCCTATCATCAACACCCGCTTATTGCGCCTCCCTCTCAACAAAGTGAGGTCATAATCCCTCGCCAACGCCCAATCGGCATCAACACGTTCAATTTCTACTGGCACAATGCTTGGTGCCGTAAGGTACGGTATGAAACTCGGCGTAATCAAATATCCATAGCAGGTTCCACCCTGAACCAAAACTATAAGTTTTGATCGATAACGGCCAGCTGTTTTCTCCTTTGCTTCTTGTTCAGTTTTTTCTGTGAGCCACTCCTTTACCGAATGCTTATCGCCTGAAGCCATACGCACTAAGCTTTCAAGTTCGTCTAGTGATTGCGGCCAATCTTTTGGTGTCCAAGACGAACAAGGAGCTAATGGAACCCATAAAGCATCTCCACGCACTAGTGTCCCTGTAGACCACCCATGCTGAAGGGCTACAGCATGTGGATCAGCAGATCCCATTGTGGTTAAAACTCTTGTGCTACGAAGCTCTTTATCGCTGCGAGAAGCAGCCCGACCTGGCTCCTTAGCACGGTAACTGGCTAATCGACCCTCGGTTACTTGAGTAATTGGCATCAGCACAGCACAGACACTTCGAGGTGTGGGCATGCCATTTTTTCTATAGAACAAGTAACAGAATCGGCTCCAATATGCTAAACACTCCCGCTGAAACTCTGCATTAACCCAGGCCGGATTGATGCTATTCACCCAAAATTGCGATAGTTTTTTAAGCACCTCATCTATGACTTTGCACGGATCATCATAGTCATTAGGTGAAGGGTCCACTCCGTGACAGAACTTACCGTCCTCCTCAATATGCGGCAGCTTAAGACAAAGACTTGCAGGGAAATACACCTGAGGCGTATTTGCAGGAAAATCATGTGTTATTGCGAGTTGGACAATATGCGCTCCCAAGGTAGGGTGATCCAACTCAAACTCCCATGATGCAGCCTTTCGTCGGGCCTCGAGCCTGTTAGATCGCTTAACAAAAGCAGCTCCTTTGCCATCCAACCAATGCTCAACAGCCTCGATCGCCTGTCGGAACGGCGTTATTGGCTTTTGCGACGGATTAGGCAAAGGTATCACTTGAGGCTGATTTGCGATGAGTCGTTGGAGCAGTAATCCCACTCAACAAACCAACAAGTGGGCTTGCCCCCTGGCTAGCTTTCCAAGCCTGCACGCCCAATGTTCCAAAGATTGCTCGGACCCGCTCCTCGGAACGCTTGGAATACTCTTCGGAGAACAATGCCTCCAAATCACTAATCAACCGAGCATGCCATTTCTCAAACTCTTTAGCACGCAAGTTGTTATCACTATTCCACTTATCTGCAAAATTTTCAGTTACAGCACCGGACAGGGCTGGATTGTTAACACTGTACCCGTAGCGATCTCGGTTAATAAAATCCGGCATCCGAGCTACAACCTCAAGTGCAACTTCAAGGGCATTAGTAAATTCATACGGCTCGTTTTCAACCATTTGGTGATATGCCTCAGCAGCCAGAGTCACGAGAATCACAGAAATCGGCTTTGCTTCTTGACGATAATCAATCAAGTCTTTGAAGTAGCTATCACGATGCAACTTCATTAGTTGCACCAGACGTCGAAGAATGTCATCAAGCCGAATATTCTCTTGAGGTATCGGGTCTACGGTAGATTTAGCGTCCACGGCAAGACCTCTACGTACCGCCTGAAATGGAAACCTCAGGTTCGCGATAGCACAGAACCAGTCAGCAAACTCCTCTGGGTTCGATGGACTCCACACGACTTGGGGGTCGCGGACTCGCAAATGAGTACCTTCAATCCAGGGCTCCAGCGGAATTGCCGGAGTCACATCAAAATAAAAAGGCTCGCCGGGATATTGCAGGCGCCAACAGCGACTCTTTGCTTTCGGCTCGCCGGCATCTTTTATTCCTTGTAGCGCAGCACCAAACTCTTGAAAAAATGGCTCAGAGGAAACTAGTCGTGAGAATTTCGGCCCGGTCAACTTAACAACAACATCCAGATCAAACTTCTCCCTGCCATCGCCTGCGATCGTAGTCTGAGTGCGCATTGACCCCTGGACCACCACGTGCACATCATCCATCCCAATATCAAATTTTTTCGCCACATGGCGTGCAAATTCCCCATAGCGCCGTTCAGCAGCTCGTCTCTTATCTTCCGGTAGCTCAAGCTTCCTCAGCATCCTGACGATGAACTCTTCCCACTGTTGGCTTTCATTACGACGTACGATTGCATCAGCGATCACTCGCGATCGTTTTTGCGAAGGAGCAGAATACACAGACATAACAATCTCCAGACTCATTGACAAACAACAGATGACGACGTTTTCTCAAACTTACCGGGCTCATTTCCTTCTAATCGTACGGACCACGGATATGGCGGAACTTGGTCTCTCTCTCTCTGATAACAATTCACATAGGGCATATTTCTATGGTCATAAGCCTGACCAAACCGAATGCAGAGAGTCGGGGACGCGGCAAGGATGAGATGAACAGTACGGACAGAACGATTCGCCAGTTCAGCCATCAAATCAGTAAATTGCCGAGCCAATTCTACTTGTGTTGCTTCTGACCACAACCTATTTGGCTTAGGATCCGAAAGCTGAAGGTGCACTATTGGCATTGACGGAAATGTTTGTGCAATACCGACAAGATCGACGAAATAAGTCGCTGATACGGCAACAACCACATCAGAGGAATGCACGGCCAGCTCATCTAAGCCAACGATATCGAAACGACCGCCATCATCCGGTTGACTAAGCTCCATCCATTTTTTGCCTGCCCGCTCCCACTCAAAAAGCAGTACCTTACCTTCATCGTCCAACAGTACCCCCGCGTAGAAAAGCAACGAGACTTGCATCACGCCACCCACAACCACGGTCACATGCTCACGCGACGTGCCAGTACGGACAAGACGAAGCTGCCTTTGTAATTGAAGCAATTCGGAAAGAGCCTCCTGAATATTTGGCACCTTCCCTGCCACTAGACGCCGTATATCCACTAGGCAAGACTCACGACGACCAACCAGTTCGACTGGCACTGCATTTATCAGTGGTGAGTCTGTAGTGTCAACTAACCCTCTCAACTCCACTACGAATACGCGACTGACCTGCTTCACATTGAGGTCATAATCATCATGTCGCTTGGCTAACCAAAAGCCGAACGCTACACCAATCAAAGCCACCACAAGCAGCACCCAAAAAGCTATCGCACCGGGGCCATCCCCCCACGAAAGGCTGAGCTCACTACTGGAGTCCAGGCTTCTAATAACTACGCTAATACCACCACTAGCGGCAAGCACTGCTAGCAAAGAAAAACTCGTGCGAATAATACGTACACCGATATTGCGTGGACGAACATAAAAATTGACGAGCTTATCAATAAGCTCCTTCACCCAAATCATAAAAAACCCCAGTTTTTCTAGTTATTAAAATTGTACTTCAGAAAAATTAAAATCACTACATGTAGTGCCTATTACCAAACAATTTACAACATCTAGTACCCAACCCCAAAACCAGCAAAATCGCATTCACTCCGAACCCAATCAGTCTAGATTCACTCCAATCCTTTTGATTAAGTCCTGTTCCTTAAATGAGAAATAACCTGCAACTCATCGGCATTGGTATTAGCTCCTGCTGTCGCGCTTATACCGCCATCTTGTCTTTCCAGCTACTAAGGCGGAATTACTTGAAACCTGGGAGCTACGTAGTAGCACAATGCTTAAGTATCCGAGATAGTTCACCACCGTTAGCAAAGCAAGTACGCTGTCCTTGAACGCGGGAATAACGTGGAAGACGAACTAGATACGCAGACCCGCAACCAATCTAACGGCTTGCATAGGTATGGAGACAGATGTCAATCTATCCTAGTGATGAATCATCAAACATGGCCAAGCAACAGCACTATCTAAACTGATTTTTCTAATAACCACAAAAAAGCCCACTGCAAGGTGGGCTTTTTATTCAAACAGCGTTATGATTTAAAACTTTTGACCTAGTACAAAATTAGACTTTCTCTCTTAACTCCGGCCAAATTTGATGCCAGTCATCAGGCCGAAGCTGTTTGCGAGTCACTTGCCCGCCTGTTATCTCTTCAATTTCCACACATCGAATAATAGGTACAGGCCGCTTTCCAGATGCCCAGTTGTTGAGGCTGACAGGGGTAACGCCTAATCGTTCAGCCAACGCCACACCGCTGCCAACAATTTTAATGGCACGTTTCACGTGATCAGATCCATCTGTATTTTCGGACGGGGATTGATTATCAAAATTCATAAAGCACATTTCACGAGCAGAGAGCTGTTGACTAAAATTAGACAACGGCTAATAATACGATCAATTGCTAAGTAATAGCAGCTCTTTAACAAACCGAATCGATAAACACCGCGCCCTACCCTAACGGTAAGCGACTGCGCGGCTGCCCGACACAACACGGAGGCAGAAGATAAATCTGTGAAAAATCAGTGTCCCTCAGGCTTGTAGGGTAAGCAATAAGAGAGGTCAACACTGACGACCCAGCAATCTTGGGCGCCGTACTGTCGTGAGACAGCCTTTCGAGGATGGCGGGTAATTCTCGACAAACTAATTCGATTCCTTGAGTTAGTTCTCCAAACAGTAAAGTGGATCATTAAGCAGGGCACGATGCAGCTTCAGCTGTACGTGCCCACAATCTTCTGGCTGTTGCCAGACTGAAGCCGTCTAGCACACAGCGTTATTTTGGGCTTCACATGAAGTTCTGGAATTTTTACTGCCCAGTAGCGGCAGTGACGGATCTCAGTACCTTATGAGCAAAAATAGTTGCGGTGTCACTCCCGCCTCAAAAACCAGTATTCAAATTTCATTTCAGTATGGTGGAGTACGTTATCGGGAGATTATTCCGCTAATTCCAACTCCTAAGAACCTTGAGGAAGCCCAGCAAAAGCGGTCTGTTATTCTACGAACCATCAAGGATGGGACATTCGAATATGCCGCTCATTTCCCAAACAGCCCTAGAGTTAAAAAACACATAACTACTAGTGGCCACACTGAGCAAATCTCCTACTACTTCACACATTGGCTCCGCTCACAAAAAGCTGTTTTAAAGGCATCTAGCTACGAAGGCTATAGAAAAATTGTGGACAATCTGATTGTTCCTCAATTCGGCGACCTTCTGCTCCCTCAGTTAAAACGACGGGCAATCAAAGAGTGGTTAGAAACAATGCCATGCGGAAACAAGCGACTGGTCAACATCCAGAGCGTGATACGCAAAGCACTTTCAGATGCGGTTGACGACGAGCTGCTTGATCTCAACTGCATGGCCAACTACTGCTACCAACGCAAGGCCAAAGTCAAAGAGGTCGACGATATCGATCCATTCACACTATCCGAGCAAACTTCTATCTTGGCCATTGCTGACCCACAGCTACGGCATCAGCTACAGTTTGCGTTCTGGACAGGTGTCCGCACGAGCGAGCTCATCGCCTTGAACTGGGCCGATATCGACTTCGATCGAAATCTGATCAATATCCGTCGAGCCATTACCCAGGCAGCCAAGGGTGTAGCTGAAACCACTAAAACCATGGCAGGACGCAGACAAATCAAGATCCTGGCCCCTGCTCTAGAGGCCCTCCTCTCTCAGCGTCAATACACCGCGAACAAAGGTGAAGCTATTTTCCTCAATCCACGCACCAACCAGCGATGGACAGGTGACAAACCGATTAGAGATACCTGGACCCAGCTACTCAAAACAGCTTGTGTTCGCTACAGATGGCCTTATCAAACCAGGCATACCTATGCCTCGATGATGCTCAGCGCCGGAGAAAACCCCATGTGGGTCGCTAAACAAATGGGACATAGAGACTGGACGATGATTGCCAAGGTCTACGGAAAATGGATGCCTGACGCAAACTCCCAAGCAGGGGAGAAGGCGGAGGCCACTTTCGGGACCCAAGTAGTACGCAACCGACTCATCGCTCTTCACTCAACGCAATAAAAAAAGATCGTGTCAGAATTTCTGACACGATCTTTTTCTAACATACTGATTTTTCAAGAAATTTTGGTGGAGTCGGGGGGAATTGAACCCCCGTCCGCAAGCCGTCCACAGACAGTTCTACATGTGTAGTCAATTAACTTTAAGTTTTAACCTTGGATTATGCCAATTGACAGGCCTTTCCTTGGCGATCCACTAAGTTTTAGAACCGGACTTCGTGGCGCAGCCCGATTCGATTCTTTGTAAATAACACTGCTGTAGGTTGCCCTACCTAACCCAAAGACAAATTAGTGCAGTGGCCCAGCCTTAAGCGGCTAGAGCGAAACGCTCGTCGTTGGCGTTTGTAGTTTTCCAGTGGATTTACGAGCGTACTGGTGCTCGACACGCCCTGATCTGCTTCTTGACCCACGTCGAAGCCATGTCGACCCCATGTGGATTAGTAACCATACCACATTGGCTACAAATTGCATAGCCCAAAGTGCTAGAATAAACCTCTTTCGCGCTCTGGCTGAGTCCTCGCCAGGGCGTTTTTCACGTAACTCATCCCTCCCCTTTTGTCTGGAGTCGCTTTTCATGGCCCACCCCGCCCATCAAGCCAGAGGCCTACTAGGCTTTATCCTGCATGGCAGCCTTGTAACGCAAATTGTGATCGGTTTGATCGCCGGTATTTTGCTGGGGCGCTTTGCGCCGGACGCCGCGCACTCCATCGCCCTGCTCGGTCAGTTGTTTGTCTCTGCCTTGAAGTCGGTCGCGCCCATTTTGGTGTTCGTGCTGGTGATGTCCTCCATCGCCAATCAAAAGGTCCAGTCCTCTACCCGCATGGGTCCTATCCTGGTGCTGTATGTGTTGGGAACTTTTCTGGCCGCTCTGGTGGCCGTCATCGCCAGCTTCGCGTTTCCCGTCACGCTGAAACTGGATCTGGCCAACTCTACCTTGAACCCGCCCGGCAATATTATTGAAGTCTTGCTCGACCTGCTGACCAGCATTGTCGTGAACCCGGTCGATGCCCTGCTCAACGCCAACTACATGGGTATCCTGGCCTGGGCCATTGCGCTGGGCCTGGCCTTGAAGCACGGCTCCCAAGGCTCACGTGATTTGCTCACTGATATGGCCAATGCCGTCTCCTCCTTGGTGCGTCTGGTCATCCGCTTTGCGCCTTTGGGGATTTTTGGGCTGGTGGCGGTCACCATTGCAGAGTCCGGTTTTGAGGCGCTGCGCCAGTACGGCCTGCTGCTGATCGTGCTGGTGGGTTGCATGCTGGTTGTTGCCCTGATCATCAATCCCATCATCGTGTTTGCCAAACTGCGTCGCAACCCCTATCCACTGGTCTTTACCTGCCTGCGTGAAAGCGGGATCACCGCTTTTTTCACCCGCAGCTCCGCCGCCAATATTCCGGTGAACATGGCATTGTGCGAGCGCTTGGGCTTGCACAAGGACACGTACTCGGTCTCTATTCCGCTTGGTGCCACCATCAATATGGCCGGCGCAGCCGTCACCATTACCGTTCTGACCCTGGCTGCGGTACATACGCTGGAAATCCCCGCCGACCTGCCTACCGCGCTGTTGTTGAGCCTGGTGGCCACCATTGCCGCTTGCGGCGCCTCCGGTGTGGCTGGTGGCTCTTTGCTGCTGATTCCTCTGGCATGTAATATGTTCGGAATTTCCAATGATGTCGCCATGCAAGTGGTCGGAGTCGGGTTTGTGATTGGGGTGGTGCAGGACTCCGTAGAGACTGCCTTGAACTCATCTACCGACGTGCTGTTCACGGCTGCGGCAACGCTCGAACCAGGCCAGGCCTGATTGAATGAGGGCCTAATGCAACGGGGGCCAGCCATTCAGGCTGGCCTTTTTTATGCTTAACTCCTGCTGAACGACTGCATCCATTCAAAACCCGGCCCTGCTCCCGCGTGGCCCCTCTTACCGCCCACTTTTGTCGCCCGGTTCTTTTCAAGGAGTCTTTGTGGATTTAACCAGTCTCTCTCTGTATGTCGTTGCCGTGGCCGCTGTCACCGTCATGCCTGGGCCGACCATGCTGCTCGCCCTGAACAATGGCGCCCATGGCGGCAAACGCATTGCCGCCTGCGGAATTGCGGGTGCCGCGCTCTCGGATCTGATTCTGATCGCCGCGGTAGGCGGGGGGCTGGGCGCCCTGCTGCTGGCTTCCGAGCAGCTTTTCACGTTGGTGAAATGGGTTGGCGCCGGCTATCTGCTTTATCTGGCCTATGGTCTTTGGCATGCCCCTGTAAGCGCCGTCCCGTCGCAACCCTCCACAGAGAAAGTCCGTACGGGTCGGGCCGCCTTCCTGCGTTCTTTACTGGTGGCTCTGTCCAACCCCAAAGCCTTGCTGTTTTTTTCGGCCTTTTTACCCCAGTTCATCCGGCCTGAAAGCCCGATCGCCATTCAATACATTACGCTGGCATTGGTCACCGCCCTGATTGATATTGCCTTAATGAGTGTCTACGCCCTGGGAGGACATCACGCCATGCGCCTGCTCTCGGGCCAGGCCATGCGCTGGCTGAACCGAGGCTGTGCAGGCATGCTGGCCGGGCTGGGGCTTGCCCTTAGCGTGTACCGCCGCAGCGAATCCGATTGAGTCCTGGTGGCCGGAAAAACCTCTCGCCGATGTTCTGCTCCCACGGTTTGAATCGTATATCATCACGTAGATCATGACCGACACCACAGGGCCTCGTTGTGCCTCCGCTGCAGATCAGCGTCCGGGCCCACGCGGCCCCTGGTTGCCTGCCTTCCCAAAACCAACAAGGAGCCACGATGAAGCGTATCTATTTAGCGGGTCCTGATGTGTTTTTCAGCGACGCTGTCGAGCGTGCCAAACTGCACAAGCAACTGGTGCGAGACTTTGGTTTTCAGCCTCTGCACCCCGTTGATCAGGAAGAGATTGAGGCCTCTGCCATCTATCACCACAATATCCGCCTACTGGATCAGGCCGATGCAGTCGTGGCCAATATCACGGCGTTCAGGGGCGCGGAGATCGACACGGGCACGGCTTTTGAAATCGGCTACGCGGTAGCTCAGGGCCTGCCGGTATTCACATACCGCTCCACAGCCGATACGGTACTGGATCTGGTGCGCGAGCACTACAGCCCAGTCGTTCTGGACCCTGCCAGCCAGACCTGGCGCGACCGCAACGGCGCCCTGATCGAGGACTTCGGTCTGCCTGCGAACCTGATGGTCGCGATCAGCACGGAATTTGTGCATGGCTCCTTGAGCGATGCCTTGCTTGCCGCACAGGATTACTTCAAAGCCATCAGCTGACTTTCTATAGAACAAACTACCGGCTTACCTTGTGAATCAATGACACGCCGTCAAACAAGACGAACCCAACCCGCGGTTCCCTGCAGGCTCGTTTTTCGCAACTCCAAAACAGGGCCTCGCCCCACACCATGCCCGACAAGCGCCCACTCTCTTTTCTTGACCGCGTCCGCGCCATCCTTACTGATCTACCCGCCTCCGAGCGCCGTCTGGCCCAGTTCGCGCTGGATTTCCCCGGTGATCTGTCCAGTTATAACGCCTCGGAACTGGCCAGCCTGGCGCAAGTCTCCAACGCAACCGTCACGCGCCTCATTCGTCGCCTGGACTACGCCAACTACGAGGCGGCACGCAGGCAGATTCGCACGGAAAAAACCGATGACACTCTTCTCTCGCCGAGCCCCCAACTGTCTGTGGGTGAGGCAAGCCTGCAATCCCATTTGCAAGATGGCTACAACAAGCTGAGCAACACGTATCGTCATCTGTCCCATTCCGTCCTGCAAGAGGCCAGCCAGGCCATCCGTGGCGCACGACAAATCTGGGTACTGGGCTTGCAGGCAAACTACTTTCTGGCAGGGCATTTCTACTGGCATCTGTCCAAGCTCATGCCCGGGGTGCGGCTGATCCCGGGCGCCGGTCAGACGGTCTGCGAATACCTGGCGGACATTCAGCACCAGGATGTCGTGATAATTTTCAACCTGCATCCCCGAGCTGAGGGCATGCCAGCGCTCATGCTTCGCCTGGAAACACGCTGCGCAAACATCGTGCTGATCACCGACCAGGACTACAAGGAACGCCCCAAAAGCCGCTGGCCCCTGCCCTGTCAGCCCGGTTCTGAACAGACGCCTGACAATGCGCTGGCGGCGGCAAGCCTATCTCATCTGCTGTTGTCCGAGATCGCGAACGTATGCAACGCCCTTGATCGGGATGAGTCGAAACAAGCACCATCACCGGCCGAGACAGTATTTGAATGACACGGGCAGGGGCACCCAAGAAGTCGCCCAACGCGCCGCCCTGCCCCCCCCTCCTCTACGACCAAAGTCGCCTGTCGGGAAAAGCTGATTCGTTTTATACATGCTGTACACAGAGCGCCCTCACGCGCCCACTCTCTGTACGTACTGTAGGTAGAGAGCCTCGATGCCAAGAATCATCAAACCCCATAAGGAGACACCAACCATGAATTCAGCCCATCCTGCCGTCACGGCAGTGACCCAACACCCGGCCTATCAAGAGCTGCTTCGAAAACGCAACCGCATGAGCCTGATCTTCTTTGGTCTGACCGTGATTGTGTACGCCGGCTTTATTCTGACACTGGCTTTTGACCCCGAGCTTTTCAGCCGTCCCGTCGGCTCCATGACAATGACGATTGGCGTGCTGAGCGCCGCCATTGTGCTGCTCAGCGCGGTTATTCTGGTGTCCCTGTTCGTCTACATCTCCAACAAGGTCTATGACCCCCTGCTGGCGCAAATCATGAGGGACGTGACATGAAAACCTTACTCATGAGCTTGGGCCTGTTCAGCTTGGCCAGCAGCCATGCAATGGCCGCCTCGCCCGGTCAGGCCAATACCTCTGCCATTGTCATGTTCCTGATCTTCATTGCCGGGACCATGGCCATTACCTGGTGGGCCGCACGACGCACCCGCACCACATCAGACTTTTATACCGCGGGCGGTGGCCTGACCGGCTTTCAGAACGGACTGGCGATTGCCGGGGATTATCTGTCCGCCGCCTCTTTTCTGGGGATTGCGGGCATGGTGTACGTCAGCGGCTTTGACGGCATGATCTATGCCATCGGCTTTATGTTTGGCTGGCCGGTCGTCATGTTTCTGATTGCCGAGCGACTGCGCAATCTGGGCCGCTACAACTTTGCCGACGTGACCTCGTTTCGTCTGTCCCAAAATCCCATGCGCATTCTGGCGGCCAGCGCATCCTTGCTGATTATTGCCCTGTACCTGATCGCACAAATGGTGGGGGCTGGCAAACTGATCGTGCTGCTGTTCGGGCTGGACTACAACGTGGCGGTGGTCATTGTCGGTTCGCTGATGATGATTTACGTGACCTTTGGCGGCATGACCGCCACGACCTGGGTACAGATCATCAAGGCCGTACTGATGCTGGTTGGCGCCACTTTGATGACGGTTCTGGTGCTGGCTGCTTTCCATTGGGACGTGGATACCATGCTGGCGAAGGCCGTTGCCACTCACCCGACCGGCCATGCCATTCTGGAGCCGGGCGCGGCGGTCAGTCGCAACCCACTTAACGTGCTGTCCCTGGGCATTGCCTTGGCCTTTGGTACAGCCGGCCTGCCGCATATCCTGATGCGCTTTTTCACCGTGGCCGACGCCAAGGAAGCCCGTAAATCGGTGATTTATGCCAGCAGCTTCATTGGCTACTTCTACCTGCTGACCTTCATCATCGGCTTTGGCGCCATTGCCTTGCTGGTCAGACACCCCGAGTACTTCCATACCGGCCCTGACGGTTCCTTCAATATGTTGACCGACCTGATTGGCGGCACCAATATGGTCGCGGTCCACCTGGCCAATGCTGTCGGTGGCAACCTGCTGCTGGGCTTTCTGGCCGCCGTCACTTTCGCCACCATTGTCGCCGTGGTGGCCGGCCTGGCGCTGGCGGGCGCTGCCGCGATTTCGCATGACTTGTACGCCAACGTCATTGCCAAGGGACGAGCCACCGAGAAAGACCAGATGCGCATTTCGCGCATCTCCACCGTGGTCTTGGGCGTACTGGCCATTTTGCTGGGCATCATTTTTGAAAACCAAAACGTGGCCTTTATGGTGGGGTTGGCCTTTGCGATTGCGGCCAGCGCCAACTTCCCGGTTCTGGTGTTGTCGATCGCCTGGCGTGGCTGCACCACCCGTGGTGCCACCATTGGCGGCTTTCTGGGGCTGGTCACCGCCACCGCATGGGTCGTTTTGAGCAGCACCGTCTGGGTAGATGTCTTCGGATTTGCCGAGCCTATCACCCCTTTCCCCAACCCAGGCATTTTGTCCATCCCGCTGGCCTTCTTCTCGATCTGGCTGTTCTCAACACTGGATAACAGCGCACGCGCAGTCAAAGAGCGCGCCGCGTTCGAGGCCCTGACCGTACGCAGTCAAACCGGTATTGGGGCTGCCAGCGCCAGCGCTCACTAAGGCTTTGACGCTGATTCAGTCAGCATGCAAGAAAAAACAGGGCATTTCGGTGCCCTGTTTTTACGGATACACAGCTCATCCGGGCGGGCATCCTTGCAGATACTTGAACATGGCATAATCCCCACATGAATGAACTGCTCATTGCGGACGATCACCCGCTATTTCGGGAAGCGTTACGAGGTGTCGTAGCTAGTCTGTTTCCCGGCACGGCCATCTACGAAGCGGATCGCATCTCCAATCTATATCCGCTGGTCGACGACCATCCTGACGCCGATTTGCTCTTGCTGGACCTGGATATACCTGGGGCAATCGGCTTCAGTGCACTGGTCCATTTGCGTGCAACCTACCCCTGTCTGCCCATCATTCTGGTCACGGCCCATGAAGAGGCCCGCTTCATGCGCCGCGCCATGGATCACGGCGCCATGGGCTTCATTCCCAAATCCATTGATGCGCAAACGCTGGGTATCGCCCTGCAAGTCGTTCTGGATGGCGGCACCTGGCTGCCGGAAATCGGTTCTTCCGCCCCCGGCATCAGCCTGGACGAGCGTGAAGTCGCCGCGAAGTTGCGCGAGCTGACCCCTCAGCAATTTCGCGTACTGCAAATGCTCAGCACCGGGCAACTGAACAAGCAGATTGCCTACGAGCTCAATGTCTCGGAGGCCACCATCAAGGCACACATGACGGCCATTTTGCGCAAGCTGGGTGCTTCCAATCGCACCCAGGCCGTCTTGATGGCCAGCCATCTTGGCCTGAACCAGGACGAATCCCAGGACGCTAATACGTTTTAATTTGCGCGGTCAAAAAAGCTCGCAGCGAAGCGGGCTTTACCGGCTTGGTCAACACCAGATAGCCATATTGTCGAGCTGCTGCTTTCAGCTCATCACTCCCATCCGCCGTCAACAACGCGCCTTGCGCATGAGGCAAATGCAGGCGCAACAATTGCAGTGCCTGCAAACCGTCCAGCCGATCATGCAAGTGATAATCCACCAGCAAGACATTGGGGTTCAAGGAGATGGTCTCCAAAGCACGATCTACCGTATTGGCGGTAATGATTTGCGCTCCCCAGCGGCCCAGCAGCACTTCCATACCCGCGATAATATCCAGATCATTGTCCAGACACAGCACTCGCAAGCCCTTTAACGGCAAGCCATCGGCAGGCTTGCTGGAATCGTTACTTGGGTGACTGCTGGCTTGCGTCGCGTGGCTCAAGGGAACGCGAATGGAGAACATGCTGCCGCGCCCCACCTCGGATCGCACATCCAGCGTGTGCCCCAGCAAGACCGCAATACGCTGGCAAATGGACAGGCCCAATCCCAGGCCCCGGCCATCCCAGTCGAAAGCTTGCTCGTAACGATGGAACTCCGCATAAATCTGCTGAATATGATGCGGCGGAATGCCCTGGCCTGAATCCCAGACCTGGAACTCCAGCTCTTCGCCCCGAACCCGCACGCCAAACACCACCCGGCCTTCCTGTGTGTAGCGCAAGGCATTGGCCAGAAAATTCTGCAGCACCCGCCGCAGCAGGCGATGATCGCTATACACCGACAAAGGACGGGCGTGAATCCGCAATTGAATGCCGCGCCGAGCCGCCATGGGCGCATATTGATCCGCCAGATGCTGCAACAAGTGCTGAACATTGATCACCCCCAGATCGGGCTTCAAGGCTCCGGCATCCAGACGGGAAATATCCAGCAGACCCTCCAGCAATTCCTCCGCGGTACGCAAAGATGTATCGACGCGCTCGGCCAGATTGGGCATTTCGGCAAGATCGTGTGTATCGCGCAAGGCCGAAGCAAACAGACGTGCGGCGTTAATCGGTTGCAGGACATCGTGGCTGACAGCCGTCAAGAAACGGGTTCGGGACTCCTGAGCTTTTTCCGCCTCTTGCGTACGCACGGCGACGCGCTGCTCCAGACTGTCATTCATCTCCCGCAACTCACGCTCGACCCGCTTGTAATGGGTGATGTCGCTATAGCTGGTGACATAGCCGCCGCCGGGCAGGGGCCGGCCTCGCAGTTCGATCACTTGCCGGTCATTGAGCATGCGTTGGGTCACATAAGAGGAACCCTCGCGCATAAACTGAATCCGGCGAGCAATGGCCTGTTCCACCCCGATGCTCTCTACGCCATCGACCTTGCCCCGTTCGGCATTAAAGCGAATCAGGTCGGCCACGGACCGTCCCACATACAACATACTGGGCGGGTAATCGAATAACTGCTGGTAGCGCTGGTTCCAGGCGACCAGACGCATATCTGCATCGACCACACTGACGCCCTGATCAATATTTTCCAGCGTCGCCAACAAGATATCCCGATTAAAACGCAACTCCTGACCGGCCTCATCCAGCACGGCCATGATAGCGGCCACCTCCATGCCTGAACCGCGCAAGGCACTGGTCAAAACCAGACGAGCCGAGGCCGCCCCCACCGCTGCCGCCAACAACAGTTCCGTGAAATGCACCCAGGCGCTATCTGCCCGCAGTCCCGGCTCCAGCGGCTGTTTCATTTGCCGTGCCTGGGTCTCAAACGCCCGCCTTGCCATTTTTTTACCAACAATCCGTTCAGCCAACACCTGCAGATCCTGCACCGACAAATCCCCATAAGCATGACGAGCTGCCAGGGTTTGCCGCTCCGCATAGGGATTCAGGAAAGGCTCGGCGCGCAGGCGCTCGCCCAGGCCCGGCCGCCGGCGCCAGGACACCCACAAGAATGCGCTGATATTGCATAGCAGGGACCAGAAAGTGCCGTGGGTTAAGGGGTCCCACCCTTCAACGCCGAACAGATGATAAGGTCGTAGCCAGGCCAATCCCCAGGGCCCCTGGTGCAGCCAGTCAGCCGCCAACCATCCCACCTCGGCCAAGGTAGGCAACAGCAAGGTATAGACCCAGATGGCAAAGCCCAGCAAAAGCCCCGCCTCCACGCCCTGTCGGCTGGCTCCTCGCCAATACAGCCCTCCTATCAGGCCAGGCCCGAACTGGGCGACCGCCACAAACGCCATCAAGCCATAGGCCGCCAAGGTCGTATCGCTGCCGCTAAGCATGTAATAGCCGTAAGCCACGCCGGCCAGCACCATAATGGCGACACGCCGAATCCAAAGAACCGTAGAAGCCACTGTGCTTTGCTGATACTGCGCCCAGCCACGACGCAGCAGCAAGGGCATCACCAGATCATTGCTCACCATGGTCGAGAGCGCCACACTGGTCACGATGACCATGCCTGTCGCCGCCGAGAAACCACCGATATACACCATCAGGGCCAGTCCCACCTGGTTTTGCGACAAGGGCAAGGCGAGCACAAAACTATCCGGCGCCACCCCCTGGGCTCCAGTACCAAACAAGCTGACCCCGGCCGCGGCAATCGGCAAGACCATAAGACTGACCACGATCAGGTAGGCTCCAAACAGCCAGCGTGCGCGCCGTATGTCCACCACGTCTCCACACTCCACAATAGCCACATGGAACTGCCGGGGCAGGCAAATGATCGCCGCAAATGCCAACAGGGTTTGACCGACGAATCCCACCGGTGGACTGTTTTCGAACAAGGTGCTGACCGCCCCCACCATATCGAGCTCCGTGTGGGCAAACCAGCGCACCGCAAACAGGCCTACCGCGAGCAAAGCCACCAGTTTGACCACCGACTCAAACGCCACGGCCAGCATCAGACCCGGTCTGTGCTCGGTGGCATCGACTTGCCGCGTTCCGAACAAAATGGAAAACAGGGCCATCAGGATCGCCACGTACAGGGCCGGGTCGCCCAACAGGCCTGCATGAAACTCGGTCCCGGCCAGCACGCTCAGACTTAGGGCCACCGCCTTGTACTGCAGGGCCAAGTACGGCACGGCCGCCACCACGGCAATACCTGCCACCATCGCCGCCAGACGTTGAGAGCGTCCGTAACGACTGGCCATAAAGTCCGCAATGGACACGGTATTTTGGGATTGGGCGACCAGCGCCAGACGTTCGATGATTCGCCAGCCAAACAGCAGCATCAATATCGGGCCCAGATAAATAGGCAGAAAACCGATGCCGTACCGGACCGCCGACCCTACCGCGCCGTAAAACGTCCACGAGGAACAGTACACCGCCAAAGCCAGGCTATAGACCATGGGCCGCAGCCAGGGGCGCTGGGTATACAAGGGGTTTCTATCCCCGAACCAGGCAATCGCAAACAAAATCGCAGCGTAAATCAAGGAAGCCAACACCACCCAAGCCGGCGTCATCTGCACTGTCTCCTACTTTGGTATAACGCGATGATTTTTCTCGCGATTGTGAGTAATACTAAGGCAGTTCCGGCGGGATCTGCTCATGGAAAGCTAGGGCTTATCACCTATACCCAATTTGATTTTCAAGGCGGTTTTCCTGGGGCAAGCAGCAGCATCATGAGCCATGGGTAACGATCACCCCACCGGCCAAGCAGCCCGGCACGATGCCTGTTTCCTTGTCGTCATGCCGTATCAAACGACCGCAACACAACGATGCGCATACGGCATGCAAACCAGTGCGGCATCACCTGTTCGGACGAGGATTTTTCGTTCGACATCCCAAGAAGAAATAGAGCATTTGCAATCCAGGGGCCTGTCCCGCGGCCTGCAACTCATCTATCACTGGCAAACGAAAACGCCCCGACAAAAAAACTATCTCTCATCGTCACCGCGGGGCACCTTAAAGGAGGCAATATGAACCATTCCACATTGAATTTTGATCGCTACCCACAGCAACCGCACGGTGGAACGCTGGTCAACCAGGTCGTCCCGCAAGATCGCGTCAAGAACGAGATTGAACGTGCGCGCTCCCTGCCCAGCATCCGCGTGGATCTGGAGGCGGTGATCACCATAGAGATGATCGCCACGGGTGTGCTGTCCCCCAACAAAGGCTTCATGAACGAGGCCGACTACAACTCCGTGCTCAAAGAGGGTCGTTTGAGTAATGGTGTGGTGTGGCCTGTGCCGCTGAGCTTCGCCCCGATTGGCGATCGCAACCGCGACATTATTAAAAGACTTTCGGTCGGCTCTGAAGTGGCGCTGACCAATAGCGACAACGAGCCGGTAGCCATCCTGAGCGTAGAGGACATCTTCTCCTACGACAAAGAGCAACGCGCCCAGCAACTGTTTGGCACCACGGACAGAAACCATCCCGGCGTGGACTCCATTTACCGGCGCATGGGCGACGTGTCCCTGGGTGGCACCTTGCACCTGCTGCAGCGTGTGGACTGGGGCCCGTTCGAGAAGCTGCGGCGCGAACCCAAAGACACCTGGCGCCTGTTCTACGAAGACAAGAAATTCAATTCCGTGGCCGGCTTTATCACCGGCGCGAACCCGCTGCACCGGGGCCATGAATACATACACCGCAATGCGCTGGAAGGGATTGATGGCCTGTTCCTGCAGCCATTGGTGGAAATGGCCAAGCGTGAGTACGTGCGCCATGAGTTCCGCATGATGGCCTACCGGAATGTGCTGGATACCTACTATCCCAAAGACCGCGCCATCCTCTCGCCGCTGCGCGTCACCTATATTTTTGCCGGTCCGCGCGAAACCATTTTGCATGCCCTGATCATGAAGAACTATGGGTGTACGCATGCGCTGATTGGCCGCGATCACGCCGGCATTGGCAGCTACTACGACAAGTACGCCAGCCACAGCATTTTTGACCAGTTCAGTCCGCAGGAAATGGGCATTGATGTGCGTCTGTTTCACGAGGTGTTCTATTGCACGCGCTGCGCCTGCCACGCCACTTCCGAAACCTGTCCACATGACGAGCGCTTCAGACTGACCATCTCCGGCACCGGCATTCGCGAGATGCTGCGTCACGGCATCATGCCGCCCAAAGAGATCTGCCGCCCCGAATCCATCTTGCCCGCCATGCAGGGTGTTCAACCCAAAGGGCTATGCGAACAAGGGGAAGCCATCCAGCCCGTGGGCAAGCTGATCCAGAGCATGTTTCCCTACTACACGCACTATACGCGTCTGGGCGGGGCCAAGCGCAGCGAACCCCTGGACCCGACCCAACTGACGGTGCGCGATCTGGAAATAGCCAACCACGATGTGCGGCATCACGCTGCCGATATCTACAACGGGGTGTACACCGAATACAGTGCCGTCATGGATCACAACCGCAGCATGCAGGCCGCCTGGATTGAGGACGCACGCGCTGCCCTGCGCCTGCAACAGGAACGTCTGATCGGCGACCTGGAAGAAAAACAGCAGCAGGCGCCGGAGGAAGCCTCGGACGAATTCATGTACCAGGATAAACACGAAGTCGTGCGGGAGCTGCATTCCGCCCGCAGCCTGCTCGATGATATTCCGGCGGTGATCTCTGCCAAGCAGCTCAGCATACGTACCTGGAACGTACTGCCCTATCAGCGCTATCGTGGCGCCGATAAAGAATAGGACAGTCTGCGTCCCATACACGGCTTTGCACGGATGCCAGCCCGGCCAAACACCCCAGAAAAACCCGGGCACAGCCTGCCCGGTCAGGGGGTGCCCATCCCGTGACGAAGCGTTCAAGGACTTGGGTCGGTTCAACGCAGGTGTATTGCCGGCACAAAAAAAATCCCCTGATCGACACACGATCAGGGTTTTTTTCCATTGCAGAGTTTGCCCGTCGTCAGACCCTAACGGTACAGAACCGTCTTAGCAGACCTCTTCCAGCTTGACTTCATTGACCGGCACCAGACGGCGGTAGAACGTTGGCAGTGCAAACAAGGCGCCATGCACATCGGCATTGTAAAACTGCAGCGAATCCTGATTATCGCGGCTCATGCGCTGCTGTAGACGATCCTGGATCTGCTCGGCAGAGAAAGCACGAGGGTTCAGTTCGTCAGATGCAATCGCCAGCCCCCAGTACGAGCCGTAAAGCGGAATATGCAGACCATAAGCATGAACCTGAGCAAATACGCTGGCGAGCGAGTGGCTCAGGTCTTGGACCTGCTGGCTTTCATGGAACGGCGATCCCAGATGCAGTACCAAGGCTCCACCACTGGCCAACGCACCTTTGCAGGACTCAAAGAATGCTGTTGTGTACAAGGGGCCTGCCGGTGTTTCCGGATCGGTCAGATCCAGATAGATCAGATCAAACCGGTCCTGGGTATTAGCCAAGAACTGAGCGCCGTCTTCAATCTGAATCCGTACCCGCGGGTTGTCAAACGCCCCCTTGTGAATGGACTGCAGGTGCTCACGAGCCACCTCGATTACCTCGCCATCCAGCTCCACCAAAGAGACATGCTCCAGGCTGGGGTATTTCAGCAGCTCTTCCAATGCGCCGCCATCACCGCCACCCACGATCAGGGCGCGACGGGGTTCAGGGTGTGCCATGGCGGCCGGGTGGATCAGGCCCTCATGGTAGAAAAATTCCTCGGCCTCGGACGTCATCATGCAGCCATCCAGACGCAAGGTGGTACCCAGGGTTTCGGAACGCAGCAGCTCCAGGCGCTGAAAGGCGGTCTGGCGCTCGAGCAGGCGCTCGGTAAAGCGAAAGCCATACAGGGCGTCTTTGTTCAGGTTTTCAGTCAGCAGCTCGCCCGCATGAGCCGGGCCATCCGCTTCACCACGCCACAAACGGTTGCGCTGTGCTTGGCCTGGCTTGAAAGCCTGTTCAATCCCGTTAATTAGACGGGTCGCCTTGCCGGAGTTGTCCTGCATGAAGTTGCAGACATAAACGTCCAGCGTCACGCCACCCCGCTCGGGCCAGGTATGAATGGCCAAATGAGACTCGGCCAGCAACAGGACGCCGGTTACTCCGCCGGGCTGCCCCTCGAAATCGGGAAATGCCTGCCACTCCTCACCCACGATCGTCAGCCCAGCATCAACAGTTTGCTGGCGGCAAAAATCAGCCAGTTTCTGGGCATCGATCAGCAGCTCGGGGCTGCATGCACATTGGTAAAGGTCTGCGGTCAAGTGCAAGCCTTGCATAATCGTGTGCTCCTTTAACGGATTTTGCGCTCCCTACCAACGAGATGACCGCAACGTAAAAACTGTAAAGCGAGGTGCACCTGGAATGGCGATCACCTCGCTTCATCGAAAAGAGCGCAAATTGTACCTTATATCAAACTTAAATATATGAAAATAACCCTATTTTAGAGAAGATTAAGGTATATACGCTGCGGAAGGCAGCAGAACCAACTCCATGACCAAATGAGCCCCGGGACCGGGGCGCTCCTTGAAATAGACTCGGCCACCATGATGCCGCAGCACTGATCGCAAGATAGACAGGCCGAGCCCACTGCCTTGCACCTGCTGACCGGGTAGACGAAAGAACTTGTCAAAGACCTTCTCTTTATAAAGTGGGTCAATGCCCGGCCCCTGGTCCAGCACTTCAATACAGGCCCATCCGGGCTCTCCAACTTGCAAACGCACGGTCACCATCGTATCGGGGGCGGAATACTTAAGCGCGTTCTCCAGGGCATTGCGCAAACCCACCTGCAAAGGAACCATATCCACACGAGCCCATAAGCCATGCGAAGGCAGCTCCAGACGCAGGCGGTGGCGCTGATCGTGAAAAGCACGCAGACTCAAACGCAACACGGCCCGTAAATCTGCTTCGCGCCACTCTTTGCCGTCGCCTGCCTCATACTCCAGACGGTTCAGGCGCGCCAGATCATTAAGCAGCACATCCACACCGCGAACTTTTTCATGTAATTGTGTGTAAATTTTGTTGGTTCGCGCCGTGGGCGGAGTTTCCAGCTGCAGCAACTGGATATAGCCGCTAATGGCGGCCAAGGGAGAGCGTATTTCATGGGCTGCCACCGCAAAACAGTCCGCACGCTCCCGCTCCTGCTGCACTTTGGCACTGACATCGCGAATCATCAGCAAGGTAGCCTTATCCGGCGCAGGCGCGGCGTAAGCATGAAACTCCAAGGCCCGTACCTGCTCCCCTTCCCCGTCTTGATGAAGATAAAAAAAAGGATTCTGAATCCGTTGAATTACCCGGCTAATGCCGGGCAACAGATAGGTCAAGTCCACCCGCAAACTTTTTTCCAGTCCCTGAAAAAAATCGAACAAGTCAGAGACCCCCTTTTTGATATCCGCCTGATCGAGCAAATCGCGCATGGCCCGATTGCTACCTTCTATATGTCCACAGGAGTCAAACATAATGACCGCGTCGGGCAAGGCATCGAGCATCTGTTCAGAGCGGCGTACTCTTGTATAAGCAAGCCGGGGCCGTACGGGTACCGCCGTTTTGCTAAACGAGCGTTGCCCGATCAAAAAACTCGCAAATAGTGTGAGCAACAATCCAATCCCCTATTTCCGTCCCAAAACAAGCACTGCGCCTGCCTCAGTGCATTTGTCATCACCATGCAGCAAAAAAGCAGGTCCAAGCCAGGAGCCAGACATTTTTTCGATGGGATGAGTGACATGCCGATGCTTTCGTGTCGGCTAAGGTGAAATTAACGATTAAGCGCCTAATAACTTTAATTTATGACAATTAAGCGCGACGATGGGAAAGGTATCTGTATTTTTAAAAAGATCGGCACCAGACGAACCCGTCCTACTGCTCAGAAACGTAAACAGCCGTACCATAAGGCGCATAAAATTTCTTTGAGAAAAACAGCAGTCTTGGACAAAATATCGCCCTATTTATTTCATAAACACTGATTAGAATCAAGGTTAGCATCCAAAATAAATGCTAGGGTGCTAACACCCTTTCGGGCTGCTCTCCTGCGGCCAGCTACGCGCTGGAACCCAAGCACGACGTCACACTCCAAGTGTGTTCAGCGGCCCACACTGGGTTCGTCCGGTAACACGACAGCGCAAGGGTTACGCGTAAAATCAGCAAGGCGAGTCCAGGTTCACAGACCCGCCAGATTGAAGTGGCTCCCTGAAGAAGCATGAACATCTGAAAAACGGAGATATTAGAAGCGTGTGTGTCGAATACTCTGCCTATCACTTGGCATGAACAGGCCCCTTACCATTGCCATTATTAGTATTTTTCTACTTACTAATATCGTCTCTACACTCTGCACTGCTACATCGGGGCGCATTGACTGGACTGCCCCGGTCTGGCCTGCTTTCAATTATTTGACTCCATGAACGACGCCGTTTACTCCACTCGGCAGGCTGCTGATTTACTGGGTGTGTCTGTACGCACCGTACAACTTTGGGTAGAAGCCGGGACCCTGAAGGCCTGGAAAACCCAAGGCGGGCACCGACGCATTGACCGTGCGTCCGTACAAGCCGTCTTGCAAGAGCGACAGGGGCACACCGGGGTGCAAGCCGCCGAACCCCCACTCTCCCCCGATGCACCCGCTTGCAGCGGTGAGCCGTGCTTGCGTGTGCTGGTCGTTGAAGACGACCCGGATTTGCTGGCGATTTACCGTATGGCTATGGAGCATCTGCCCTTTCCGATCGAACTACGTTGTGAGCAAGACGGACTAAAGGGTCTGATCGCCGCCGGCAACTTTCATCCCGATGTTCTGATTGTGGATTTGAATCTGCCCAAGCTCGATGGGTTTGCCATGCTCAAAGCCCTGGCAGACGCTCGTGAAACCGAACACACCCAGATCTATGTCATTTCCGCTTTGAGTGCGGCTGACATCCATGCCCGCGGGGGTCTGCCCAGCAACGCGACCGCTTTGTCCAAGCCCATCCCTATTGCCTTGCTGCTGCAGCTGCTCAGCGAAGCCTTCCACGCCCAGTATCTGCCATCCTGACCGCACGCCCTTCCCGGCACCCACACGGATCATTTATTTCAATTTATATCGTTTTATGGTGAAAAACCTCATTTAATTATCATTTTTTTATTTTTGACATAGAAAATGATTCAAATGATACTATTCACGAAAAAACGCAACAAGAAATTGATCAGTTCCATCTGGAGTCTGTTTCTGATCCAAAAGTGCAAGGGGGAAGGCCATGCGCAAGAATCTGCCCGTTACTGGCATCGAGACCGAGTTGCTGGACGAACAGTACCTGATTTCCAAGACCGATCTGGCGGGACGCATTGTGTATGCAAACCCGGCATTTGTGGAAGTCAGCGGTTTCAGTCGGCAAGAACTCATCGGTGCTCCGCACAACATCGTGCGCCATCCTGACATGCCTGCCGAAGTCTTTGCCGACTTATGGCATACGCTCAAGCAACGGCGCTCGTGGGTGGGGATCGTCAAGAATCGCCGTAAAGATGGTGGTTTTTACTGGGTCATGGCCCATGCCAGTCCGATTATTGAACAAGGTGAATTGACCGGCTTTGCTTCAGTGCGCGTGCGAGCCAAATCTCAGGATATTCAAACGGCTGAGCAGTTTTACCAGGAGTTGCGTCAAGGTCGCCTCGGTTCGCGAGCCTTGCGTGCTGGCCAGATCGTCGCCCGCAGTTGGCGGCGCCCTTTTGCCGCCCTTCGTTTCCTGGGTGGCCCCAGTCTGCTGGCAGCGTTCTTACGTAAAGGCCTGTTGAATCTGGGCATTACCGGCACCATCATCGCCATGATCCTGAATACGGAGATGCCTGAGCGCAGCATGTTTCTGTTGGCCGGTGCACTAGGTGCAGGAACCTTGGTGATCCTGGGCTACCAGGCGCTTTTGATGCGGCGCGTTCTGGGCTCATTCAGAACCGCCACCCACATTGCCCAACAGATTGCCGCAGGCAACCTGACCGTCAATACGCGTGGGCCCGAGGTCAGCAAGCTCGAAACACTGGGGCAAAACCTGGATTTGATGCGCAAAAGCCTGATGAGCATCAGCACGGATGTCGACAACAGTTGTGCAAACAATCAGCAAGTGGCCCGGCAACTGTCCGACAACAGCACCTTGCTGGAGGCCCGCACGCACGAGCAGGCCGCGTCCATACAAGAGACCACGGCCAGCATGAGCTCCTTTGGTCAAACTGTTTTGCAGACAGCGGAAAACGCTAAAGCCAGCCATGAGCTGGCCAGCCGCAGCGCTGATATTGCCAGTCGCGGCAACGAGGCGGTACAGAAGGTGACCGTGTCCATGCAGCAGATCCTGGAGAGCTCGCAACATATTGGCACGATCGTGGCGATGATCAACAACATCGCCTTTCAAACCAACATCCTGTCGATCAATGCCTCTATTGAATCGGCCCGAGCTGGCGAGGCCGGCAAAGGCTTTGCGGTGGTTGCCTCAGCAGTGCGCTCGCTGGCCCAGCAAGCGGCACAAGCGGCTGATGAGATCAAGCAACTGGTGACGCAAACCCAGGCTTTGAGTGCTGAAGGTGCAGACCATGCCGCCCATGCGGGCCAGACCATGCAGGAAATTCTGACCTCTGTGTCCGAGGTCGCCCATTTAATGGGCGAGATTTCAGCCGCCACCGGCGAGCAAAGTATCGGTCTGGGCCAACTGACTCAGGCCTTGCGGCAGGTGGACCAAATTACCAGCGATAATGCCGTGCTGGTCCAGGATCTGAGTGAAACCGCCCGGGAATTAAACCTGAACGGCGCCGAGCTGCAGGAAGCCATCAGCGTTCTGAATCATGGTGACAAGGAAAAGGCTCACCATGCCCCTGTTCCCGCCCATTCCCGTGCTCTGGCACCCGTTGTCACCTTGGAAAGCGCTCGTCGCCAGCCCGTTCCCCCAGGCCGGCCACGACAGCGGGCATCAGGGACCTAGCTGGCCTGGAAACCCAGGCTTTCTACTCCGCCCAGCAAGGCTACCAGGCCCAACACAGCAAAGATACAGGCGGCAATCCGGTGCACCAGTTGGGTGGGCAAACGGCGGGCGATGCGCTCGCCAAACAGAACAGCAGGCGCATTGGCCAGCATCATGCCCAAGGTCGTCCCGAGCACAACCCACCAGAACTGCTGATATTGAGCCGCCAAGGCAACCGTAGCGATCTGGGTTTTATCGCCCATCTCGGCCAGAAAAAAAGTAATCAAGGTCGTTCCAAACACGCCAAACCGTGTCCGTGTCGCTTCAGCGTCATCGATCTTGTCGGGAATCAGAATCCAGATGGCCATGGCAAGAAAGGAAATGCCCAGCACCCAGCGCAATACGTTCGGGTCCAACAGCGCAGGAACCCAGGCTCCAATGGCACCTGCCAAACCGTGATTGACAAGGGTTGCGATGAAAATGGCGAGAATGATGGGCCAAGGGCGTTTGTAGCGGGCCGCAAGAATAAAGGCAAGTAACTGGGTTTTGTCCCCAATTTCTGCCAAGGCAACCACACCCGTGGAGATAAACAACGCTTCCATAACAACTCCTGGCCGGATAAGAGACAGATGACCACAAACCCCCCCGGCCAAACGCGAAGGTCTATGGTCAAAAGTCTTGCCAGGCTAAGTTGCTACCAGCGCCATGACCTTGTGTAGGTCAAGTATGTTGACGCTGATCTTCGATAAGTCGAAGCGGCTACTCCCTAATGACGAAGCGCATCGTAGCCCAGATTATCGTCCCTGTCCAATTGAAGCGTTTCAACGTAGACACAGTACACTTGCTGATTTACACCTACGCACTCCAAGCATGACTGTCCAAACCCCAGCATCTGCCCGATCCGACGCCTATCAGCGCTCCGTATTGCTGTATTTGTTGTTTATGGTGTTGCTGTGGACCATTTTGATGGCCATCAGCCACAAAGCACCAGACCTGGACGGCATGGAAGAGCTGGTCTGGTCGGCCAGCTTCGAGCTAGGCTACCTGAAACACCCCCCCTTACCCTCCTGGGTGATGGCAGCCTTGACCAGTGTGGTCGGGCGCCCTGCCTGGCTGAGCTTCGCCGCCGGCATGAGCGCTTCTGTTCTGGGTCTGTGGTTCATCTGGAAACTGGCCTGCGAGTTTCTGAACCCCGAGCGCGCTTTTATGGTGCTGCTCATCAGCTCGGTCAGCATCTACTTTTCTTTGCGCGGAACCATTTTCAATCACAACACCGCTCAACTATGGTCCGTCACCGCAGCCACCTGGTTTTTCTATCGGGCGGGGCGAGACCAGAGACCGGCTGACTGGTTATGGCTAGGTGCCGTCGCGGCCCTGTCTACGGTCACCAAGTACAGTGCCGTTATTTTGTTCACGGCATTTTTCCTGTATTTTTTGCGCAGCGGTATGTGGCGACAGCGGCAGACCTGGGCAGGACTGGGTCTGGCTCTGCTCGCCTATGTGGTGGTGCTCTCCCCGCATTTGTACTGGTTATTCAAGAATGACTTCGCGCCGTTTCGCTATATGGACGGCTCCTTGGAGACCCACACCCGCTGGGAAGCCTACAAGGAATTACTCTCCTTCTGCCTGGATCAGCTCGGTCGGCTCAGCCCCATGCTGGTCGCCATGATTGCCCTGGGCATCTGGAATCGCCGTGATCAAAAACAGCGGAGCTCGTCTGATCCTGGCCTGCCAGGCACGCCGTCTTACGCTGTCGATATTTCCCAGCGCGACAAACAGTTTTTGCTGTGGGTAGGTCTGACACCGTTTGTCAGCACGGTTCTGGTTTCGGCCGTCCTGGGGACACGTCTGGTCGCCTCCTGGGCCACGACCTTTTTTGTCTTGTACGGTTTTTTCGCCTTGTGGTTCATGCGCGGCAAGGACAAGGTCCAATTGCGGCGGGTCGCCATTATTGTGATCGTGCTGCAGATTTTGCTGGCATCCGGCTACGCGCTGGCCCGAGGCCCGCTGGCCTGGTACAAAGGCCGGGATTCACGCTCTACCTTTCCGGGTCCTGAAATATCTGCCCAAATGCAGGCCATCTGGAACGAACATATGCCCGGCATCCCTCTGAAAGTCGTGGTTGCCGACACGTGGCTGGGCGGAAATATTGCGGTCCATGCCGGACAGGACGTGATGGTCTTCATTGATGCCGATCCCGCCGCCTCGCCCTGGCTGACCCTGCCTCGGGACATGGTGTGTGGGGCCCTCGTCGTGTACAGCCTGCAAACCCGCGGACAGCCACCGGCAGCATTGCTCAAGCTATACGAGCAGGCCCCCATCAAAGGGCTGGCGCAACAGCGTTGGTCGTCCGAGCGCAGTCCCATGATCGACCTGAACTGGGCCATTGTGCCTGCCCAACCCAGCTGCCACTTGAGCACCCCCAAGCGGTAAGTCTGTCAAATCTGGGGATGATGCACCGGCAGTTGCTCACCCAGGTAATCCAGGAAATGCCGTACCGCCGGGGCCATGCCCCGGCGGGAGGCAAATACGGCATGAATAATGCCCGGCAATGGCGCCCACTGGGGCAGAACCTGCACCAAACGCCCGGCCTGCAAGGCCTCGCAACACATATAGTCGGGCAAAATGCCCACGCCTATTCCCTGCTCCACCCCCTCGCGCAAGGTGAGCAAATCGGAAGCCATGTAACGGGGCCGATGCGTTATCGTCAGACTGGCGCCATCAGGACCATACAGCTCCCATTCATTCTGACCTTGCCGGGCCGACATCGCGACTGTGGGCAACTTGAGTAGATCTGTCGGCCCACGCACCGGCTCAAAAAGCGCCAGCAACGCAGGCTGAGCAACCAGAATGGAGCCGGTCTCCCCCAGACGTTTGACGATATAGCTGGCGCTGTCGCTCAAGGTGCTGCGCACCCGCAAAGCCACATCGATACCATCGGCTACCGGGTCCACCACGCGATTGCTGACCTCCACCTCCAGCTCGACCTGGGGGTAGCGAACCAGAAACTGCGCAAACACCGTCGACAGCACCGTATGTGCCAGGGTAACCGGGCAACTGATCCGCAAGAGCCCGCGTGGCTCCTGCTGCACCTGCGCGACGGCCGCATAGGCGGCTTCGGCCTCATCTCGCATGGCCTGACAATGGCGCAAGAACACCTCGCCGGCCGGGGTCAGCGACAGGCTACGAGTCGTGCGTTGCAACAAGCGCACGCCCACCTCGGCCTCCAGACGGCTCAGGCGCCGCGATACACGCGACGGGGGCATGCCCAGGTGCCGGGCAGCCGCGCTAAAGCCGCCCCGTTGCACCACTTCGGTGAACAGCACCATGTCATTTAAGTCATACATACAGGATAGTTTTCCAGGATTACAGACAAAAGTAGAATAATCTTTCTCAGAAAAGCCGGCTTATCAAAGGCAGGGTCATCCAACATAATGACAAGCATTCCTTCATCGCTTTGGATCCCAACATTATGAAACTGCTACACGTAGACTCCAGCATCACCGGCGCCCACTCCGTTTCCCGCGAACTTTCCCAATTTGTGGTGGATCAGTTGCGCCAGCAAAATGAGCAGGTAGAAGTGGAGCATGTGGATCTGGCCCTGAACCCTCCTCCTCACTTCTCGGCTGATTCACTGGGAATGCGCCTGGGCCTGGACCCTGCCACCCTGACCGAACGTCAGCGCGCCGAGAACGCGATCACCGAACAATACCTGAGCCAGTTCCTGGCCTCGGATGTGGTTGTGATTGGCGCCCCCTTCTACAACTTCACCATTCCCAGCCAGCTCAAAGCCTGGATGGATCGCCTGGCCCAGGCAGGTCGCACCTTCCGCTACACCAGCAATGGCCCAGAAGGTCTGGCGGGTAACAAAACGGTTTATCTGGTCTTGAGCCGTGGCGGCATCTACTCCGAGTCGGAGCAGGGCCAGGCCATGGAACACCAGGAAAGCTACCTGCGTGTGATGTTTGGCTTCATGGGTGTGACAGATCTGCGCATCGTGTACGCAGAAGGTCTGGGCAAGGCTCCGGAGCTGCGAGAGCAGATTATAGAAAACGCCAAAGCCAGTGTCAGCGCCTTGCTGGAAAAGAGTACGGCTTAAAAACAAACGCGGTCCAAGCCAATAGGACCGCCACAGGGCATCGCCCGGAAACGGGGGCTTGTTTCACCCCCAAAAGTTCAGGCTAACCCGACCCATTGCCAGACGGCGACCCCAGTCCCGTCTGGCTTTGTTTTTATAGCGTCTGGCCTTTTGTCACAGTCCTGCTTTGTGTCTCTAGCGTCCAGCCTATTGACCCGTCTCCGGCGCACCACCCAGGTCATCGTAGGCTGGCGCCCACAAAAAAAGGGCCTGTGAAGGGCCCTTTTTCCAAGCGAGAACGTCCAGGCTGAAGCCAAAGCGCCAGCGCCCAGACTGGCACTGCGCTACTCGTCCGTTTCCAGCCAGTGGCCCAGGCGCAAGCGCTTGGTGTTCAGATAACTGGCATTAAAAGGATTGCCTTCAATTTGATGTGGCACACGCTCGACCACATCAATCCCGATTTCCTGCAGGGTTTTCACCTTGCGGGGATTATTGGTCATCAAACGTAGTTTCTGGATGCCCACATGGGACAGCATATCCTTGCAAATATCGTAGCGACGCATATCGGCCGGAAAGCCCAGTTTTTCATTGGCCTCGACCGTATCCGCCCCCTGATCCTGCAGGTTATAGGCGCGAATCTTGTTAACCAGCCCAATACCGCGCCCTTCCTGGCGCAGATACATCAAGGCGCCACGGCCTGCAGTGGCAATCCGTTCCAAAGCCAACTGCAACTGCGGCCCGCAATCACAGCGCAAGCTGAACAAGGCATCGCCCGTCAGGCATTCGGAGTGGACACGGGCCAGGACGGGTTCGCCATCGGCTACATCGCCCAGAGTTAACAAGACATGTTCTTTTTGGTTACTACGCTCAACAAACACATGAATCTGAAAAACAGCCCAAGGTGTTGGCAAACGGCTGGAACTGACATAGTCCAATAAATCGCCGGGTTTGGCCTGCGGGGCGGCAAGCGTGGAGCCCGATTCTGATACCAGTGCGGCATCCGGGATGGATTGCATAATAAGTCTCTGCTGCAACGAAGAAATGCGGCTGAACCCCATACAGGGTAACTTATCAATCATAGCCCAATTCAGCCTGTTTCTTTATGTCTTTGACTCGATGCTTTTCAGGACTAATCGAGCCTGTTTACCCAGGAGATCACAAGGCAAGACTGACCTTATGTGCCTATCCTTATAGCGAAAAGTTCTGCGATCCGGTATTCTACGCAGCATGTAAATACATAAAATGTTATGAAACTTACAAATACAGATGATCTATGGCGCTTTGTGTTGCTCGCCTAGCCCGGATCATCCTCAACCGTGATCGATCATGCCCGCCTCTACGGTCTTTATTCGCCATGTTGTGATTGGGCTGACCTTAGCCCTGCAACCGTTTGTCGCCCATAGCGCGGCAAGCCAGACCTGGCCGCAACCGCCTTCGCAATTGAGCCTGGACAGCCCCTACGGAACATTGCATGTCAGTCAAAGCGACTATATTTATGAGGCCCAGTTGCAACTGGACGCTCAGATCATCGCCCCTGAACTCAAAGGCCTGATCAATATCCCCTACGCGTTCCGACAGCCAAACGAGCAAACCGCGCTGATCTCAGTCGACAAGGGCCTGGGGGGCTGCTCCATCAACTACCACTGGGTGACCGTCTCACCCAAGGGCTACAACGTCTCGCCTGCCTTTGGTTCCTGCAGTGCGCAAATACGGGTTCGCAATCATGGTCGCACCTTGATCATGGAAACCCCCAATCAAGATACTCCCGGCGTCATCGACGAGTATCGCTACGACGGTCGCAAAATCAGCTTGCGCAAACGTCGTCAGCCCAAACCCTAAAGCAGGCGGCGGGGTCACGCAGATTTCAGAGCAACACTGACTATAATCAGGTGTCTCTGTCTCTGCGGATTTTCCCTATGCACGCTTCCTCGACTCGCCCTTTACTTATCTGGGACTTACCCACCCGTCTGTTCCACTGGCTGTTGGTAATCAGCATTGTGGGCTGCTTTGTGACCATCAAGGCTGGCGGTCTGTGGATGGACTGGCATGTACGCTTTGGTCTGCTGGCGCTGGGGCTGTTGGCCTTTCGCCTGATCTGGGGCCTGGTCGGCGGTTACTACTCCCGCTTCAGCCACTTCCTGCCCAATCCGTCCCGCAGCCTGCGCTACCTGCGTGACAAACCAAACCTCTATCCGGGCCACAATCCTGTCGGCGCCTGGTCTGTCTGGATCATGCTGATCGTCTTTGGTTTCCAGGCGGTTTCTGGATTGTTTGCCAATGACGACATCTTCACCGCCGGCCCGCTGGCTTATCTGAGCAGCGACTGGTCCAAGACACTGACAGGCCTGCACAAAGCCAACGAAGGCATCATGCTCGCCATCATTGGCTTGCATGTCCTGGCCATTTTCCTGTATCGCGTGCTGCGTGGTCAGAAATTAACCAGTGTCATGGTCAAAGGCACTATGCCTGTTCCGGCTCAAGCCCCACTGCCTGCCAGTACCGACACCTGGAAAACCCGTTTGCTCGCTCTGATCATCGCCGCACTGATCGCCGCGGGTGTGTATTGGCTGACTGGTCTGGCCCCCACAGGGGGCGGCATGGATGACTTTATGTAAGCTCGACTTATCCCCAGAAACTGTGAATAAACCTGGGGATAATGCGGGGACTGTTTGGGCTGAGCCGCATTTTTACTGGCCGTCTTTTAAACTGGGCGGTGACTAGCCGCTTGAGCACTCTATGCACAAAAGACCTGAAATCGGCGTCGGTGTTGTTTAACGCCGCCGCCAAAACCCCCATAAAACCAGAACCAGACCCAGCAAGGCGGCCAGCAGGCCTGCCCAACTGAAAATCGTCAGCCCCAGCCAGGAGGGGCCGCGCGTCACCAGCACCGGCCCCAAAATCAAGACAAAAGCAGCCGTTACTATGGCGATCGCCAAACGCGTTGCCGCCTTTTCCAGTGAAGCAGCCAGACGGGGCATCCCCTCAACTTGAATGCGCGCTGAAATCTTTCCTTGCCGAACCCGATGCATCAGCAGGCGCAGCAACTGGGGGGCGTCCATAGCCAATTGACGGGACTCCAGCAGGCTGCGTTGCAAGTCCGCATACACCCGGCCAGGCGAGTACTGTTTGCGCATCAAGGCCAAGATGACCGGTTGCGCGACTTCGACCACATCAAATTGAGGGTCCAGGCGTTTCAGCACGCCATCGGCGGTAATAAAAGCCTTGAACAGCAAGGCCAGGTCCGGCGGCAAAATCAAATGGTTTTCACGCGCCAGAGCCATGAAATCCAGCAAAGCAACCGAGATGGACAGAAGCCCTTTACTTTGTCGGGCTACATAACGCTGAGCACTCTCTTCCAGCCGACTCCAATCAAAATCTTCTGCTCCCGACCAATCCAGCAAGGTGGTGGCCACTCCCTCTGCCTGCCCATCCACAATGGCACGCAGCAAGATCAGCAGTTGTTGACGACGACGCTCTGTTAAATGACCCACCAGGCCAAAGTCAATAAAGGCGACCTTATTGCCCGGCAAAGCCATCATATTGCCGGGGTGTGGGTCGGCATGAAACAGCCCATCCTCCAGGACCATATGCAGAAAAGCCAGCGCACCACGGCGGGCCAACAAAGGACGATCCGCCTCAATGGCCTGCAACTGTGCCTCTTGAATAGGCGAGACCCCTGGCACAAACTCCTGCACCATGACGGTCGCGCTGGTCCACTCCATATAGACACGCGGAACCACAATGTCTTGGAAGGGCTGCATGTTCTCGCGCACCGCCACGGTATTGGCAGCTTCGCGCGTAAAGTCCAGTTCATCGGCAATCGCCTCCGCCAAGGCTCGCACAATATCGTAAGGACGATACTCGGGCAGCAAGCCCTGCTGCTGGACCAGGCGGGCAATCTGTTTCAACAAACGCAGGTCGGCTTGGATCAAGGGCTCCAGACCGGGGCGCTGTACCTTCACCACGACCTGTGCACCATCACGCAGGCAGGCGCGATACACCTGCGCCATGGACGCCGAAGCCAGCACCTGCCTGTCAAAACTCGCAAAGGCCTGCTCCACGGTTTGCCCCAAGGCCCGTTCCAGCTCGGGTTTCATGGTTTCCCAAGGCACGGGCGCGGCATGACCTTGTAGCTTTTCCAGCTCCTGGGTCCATTCCAGCGGCAACAAATCATTGCGCGTGGCCAATATCTGACCGAGCTTGATAAAGGTAGGCCCCAGTTCCTCCAACGCACGTCGCAGGCGCTCCGGTGCCGAACGTTCAGGCATCTCCGTCGCCATCGGGGTTTTGCTGCCGGGCAACAGCTCCGATAAGCCCAGCCGATGCATCACATCGCCAATCCCATATCGAGCAATGACTGCTCCAATGGCACGGACTCGTGCATGGTCGCGCAAGGCCAATAAGGTTCCTCCCAACATACTGCGTCTCCCGTAGGCTAGGCCTGAAGAAACTAGCATACCCCAGTGTCTGCCTGAACCACTTGTCCACTTATCCACATTTTCAGTGGGCAAGCACGGGGATAGCCTTTGGACAAGTCCCATTAATCTCGGTAATTCAATAACTTGTCATCAGGAGGTAAGGAACGCCCCGCTGCTCGGAACCGATGACAAGAATCGAAAACGAGTCGGCCACAGCCTCGAAATCAGAGTACATTGACGTTTTCAAATTCAAGGAGAGCGTGATGCGTCTGGATAAGTCTCGCTCCAGCCGTAATGTCGAGGACCGCCGTGCCAATGGGCCACGCCTGAGCGGCGGCAAGATCGGCTTGGGGACCATTGTTCTGGCCCTGGTGGCCATGTACTTCGGGGTCGACCCCAGCGTGGTGCTGAACCTGGCCGAGGGCCCGACTCCCGCCCCACAATCTCAACCGGTTCCCGCCTCGGATGCGCAGGGACAGACTATTGCCAAAATCCTGGGTGAAACCGAGGATGTATGGCGCGATATTTTTGCCAAGCAGACCAATGGCAGCTACCGCGATCCTGTGCTGGTTCTGTATCGTGGATCGACTCCCACGGCTTGTGGTGCAGGCCAATCGGCAATGGGACCGTTTTACTGTCCTGCCGATCAAAAGCTCTATATTGACCTGGGCTTTTTTACCGAGATGGAACACGCGATGGGGGTCAAAGGCAACTTTGCGCCCGCTTACGTTATTGCGCACGAGGTTGGTCACCACGTTCAGAATCAACTGGGCATGATGCGTCGCGTAGATGAAGCCCGTCGCAGCGGCTCGGCCTCACAGGCTCGTCAGGCTTCCGTGCGCCTGGAACTGCAGGCCGACTGCTATGCGGGCATATGGGCCAATCACGCCGATGCCCAACGCCAGATTCTGGAGCCGGGGGACATTCGCTCCGCACTGGATGCTGCTCAAGCAGTAGGCGATGATACGCTGCAGAAGCAATCTCAAGGCTATGTGGTGCCCGATTCCTTTACCCATGGCAGTTCGCAACAGCGCATGGCCTGGTTCATGGAAGGGTATAAAACCGGTCAGTTAAAAATGTGTGACACGTTCAGTCGGCCCGATCCGAAGCTTGGATAAACGTAAAATTATGTAACCATACCTTGTGGTGAATAATTTCCGTTCTATAATCTTTTTCTTCGCAGGAAACGGGGGTCGTTAGCTCAGTTGGTAGAGCACTGGACTCTTAATCCATTGGTCGACAGTTCGAGTCTGTCACGACCCACCAAGTATCTTGCGACTTACAGAAGATTTCTCTGTAAACGTTTGCTCCGCAAATCACACATTGCTCCGCAAACTCGTAAATTAGCCCGCCATAGAGCGGGCTTTTTTGCGTCCTCACCCTCAAAGGCCAACTTAGACCATCCAGTGTCGAGCTGCTCCAAGGTGCCCCCCCCAATCAGCCAACTCACACGCCATGTGTCAACGCTACACAGCCGGGTTATCGGGACGGAAGCCTGATCGTCTTTCTCGACACGCAGACTTGCCGTGACTTGCAACCGAAAAAAACGGGCAAGACCTTCCAGGTCGTCATAGTTGTTTACGATGTCTGCGCCAGAAATCCGATACGCTGGAAGATCACTTTAGCCAGGAGATGTTCATGCTAAATGCGATTGATCCCACCAAAGCTCCCGACACCACGCCTCCAGGCAAGACGCCCAACCCCGAACCTGATCCCAAAAAGATCCCGGGCAATGAGCCTCCGGCCCGGAAAAAACCGTAAACCTTTGCTCGAGACCGGCTGCTTCGCCTGCGTTCGAGCCCTGCGCTCATATCCTCAACGGGTCGCATGTCATTACATTGAGATGCGGCCTGAAATGGTTGCTACATTTTCTGCAGTACAGTGAATCGTAGTGACATTTATTACAAGCCATCACTCCACGATGATTGGCCTGCCAAATTGCAAACGCTATTACATCAACCGCAAAATTATTTGAGGAGCATTGTATGGCCCAGCTAGATCGCGGCACCATGTGCATCATGTGCCAAACCCTTCCACTCTCGCAACCTAACGCCCAACGACATCCCTACCTCAAACCCATCCGACGAGTCGACGACGCCGACGAACAAAGCACGGAAAGTCTTTACCACTGCACCGTTTGCCAGACCCACTGGCTCTATCAACGTGACAAATGGGACGCCTGCCTGGGATTCAAATTATGGCAAGGAGGCCTGCAGGCATTTAACCGACGGCATGTACCACTTACCTTCCCCTCAAAGAGCACATCGGGCGCAAACAGCCCCTTGCACCCCGGCCCCGGCCTGCTTTCCTGATTCTTGCGAGTTGTAGAACTGGCCACATCCGTACCCGGGCAGCGCTTAGACGCTGGCTGCCCTGTCAACCGCCCTCTCCTGAGTCCTTGTTGCAGGCTGACCCTGCTCGCCGCGTTCACCAAGATCGTGACGCCGCGAGGCTCTCCCCCCTACAGACCAGACACTTTCGCGATACAAACAGGCTTACCGTGCCTGTTCGCGGGCGGGGCATTTTTTCAAACCGAATGTTGCAAAGTTAAGACTATTCAAAAAAAAAATCGGTACACAATGCGCACTTGTTGCGCCGCAACATATATTATTTTTCCATAGTCGTTGTTCCTGCGGTGGTGAGATGAGCGGAGACAGGCGTCACAGAGCGCTGCTGTTATCTCGCTGCCCACCGACTAGGCAAGACCGGGGTCACGTGCCTAGCTAGCTTACTCGCCTTGCCGGAATTGTGTTGCTCTTCAACCTACAACACAGGTCCGCTTGCCTACCACTTGCGTTCGCGCTGTCACACACCTTGCTGACAGCCGGAGAGTCGCTCAAACCGGCCATGCCCGGTTGCACTCAAGCCATCCATCAGGATTACCCATCCTGGTCGGCCCCCTCTCAACCGTCTCCTACCCCCCTTCGGTGTTCCTTTGCATTCGTCTGGCTGGCTTGCCTGTGCTTACTTCAGGAACACCTATGAAACTGATTACCGCCATCGTCAAACCCTTCAAGGTTGACGAGATACGCGAGGCCCTTTCCGATCTGGGCATACAGGGGATGACGCTGACCGAGGTTAAAGGGTTCGGTCGCCAGAAAGGCCACACCGAGCTCTACCGCGGTGCGGAATACGCGGTCGACTTTCTGCCCAAGATACGCATTGAGCTGGCCATTCCCGACGAGCAGTTACCCAGCGTGCTGGAAGCCATCCAAAGCAGTGCCCGCACCGGTCGCATCGGTGACGGCAAGATCTTTGTCCAGCCGCTGGACCATGTCATCCGCATCCGCACCGGCGAATGCGATGAGCAAGCCCTGTAACCGGAGAACCCCTCATGAACAACGCTGATCTATCGTGGATGCTGGTCTCCACGCTACTGGTACTGATGATGGCCGCGCCGGGCCTGGCCCTGTTTTACTCAGGCATGGTGCGTCAAAAAAATGCCTTGTCCATGTTGTCCCAGACCTTGCTGGTATTCAGTCTGGGCGTGGTGCTTTGGTTTATCTATGGCTATTCGCTGGCGTTTACGGCAGGCAATCCGTTTATCGGCAGTCTGGACAAGGTCTTTTTCAATGGCCTATTCAATGCCGCTGACCAACAGTTCTCCATGTCGGGTTCTTTGCCTGAGCTGCTGTTTGCGTCCTTTCAAGCCACCTTTGCCGGTTTGACTTGCGCACTGGTCGTAGGCAGTCTGGCCGAACGAGCCCGCTTGTCGGCTATTTTGGTCTTTACCGTGATCTGGTTCACACTGGCCTATCTGCCCATCTGCCATATGGTCTGGTTTGCCGACCCCCAGCACGGCGGCTTGCTCAACTCCCGTGGTGCGCTGGACTTTGCCGGCGGTACGGTCGTGCATATTAATGCCGGGATTGCGGGACTGGTGGGTGCCTGGCTGATTGGTCCGCGCCTGAATTATCGTCGTGAAGCCATGCCGCCTCACAACCTGCCACTGACCTTTATCGGCGCAGCCTTGCTGTGGGTGGGCTGGTTCGGCTTTAACGCAGGCTCGGCACTGGCGGCCAATGAAAACGCTACCCTGGCCTTCTTTAACACCATGTTGGCTGCCGCTATTGGCGTCATCGCCTGGGTACTGGGCGAATGGATCAGCAAAGGCCATCCCTCCTTGCTCGGTGCGTGTTCAGGGGCAATTGCCGGTTTGGTGGGCATTACCCCGGCTGCCGGTTTTGTCGCACCTCTTGGCGCACTGGCCATTGGATTGATGACGTCCCTGGCTTGCCTGTGGGGCGTGAACGGCCTGAAACGCTGGCTGCGAGCCGACGATACGCTGGATGTCTTTGGCATTCACGGCTTGGGAGGGATTGTGGGCGCTCTGCTCACCGGCTTGTTCAACGCTCCCGTTCTGGGGGGGCCAGGTACCGCCGCCGGTAACAGTATCTGGATGCAGTTGTGGATTCAGCTCGAAGGCGTACTGCTCACTCTGGTCTGGTCGGGCCTGGCTGCCTGGATTGCCTTTAGCATTGCCAAAGCCGTTTGCGGTGGCCTGCGTGTCGACGCCGACCATGAGCGTGAAGGTCTGGATATCCGTACCCACGGCGAAACAGCTTACTAACACTGAGTACCGATCATGATTTGTGTTTATCTTGCCAGCAGGCAAACTGCCCCCTTCAAACACAGGCACAGGCCTAAAAGAAAAAGCCCTCTTTCGAGGGCTTTTTTACACGCAAACCAGCCGCTTATTTTTCTTTGCGGTAGGCATCATGGCATGTCTTACAGGACTTGCCCACATTGCCGAATGCCACACGGAAGGCATCGAAGTCACCCGAATCGGAGGCCACTTTCAACTTATCGATCGCAGTAGTGAACTCGTCGGTTGCTTGCTTGAAACCTTTAGCATCGCTCCAGGCCTCGGCTTTGGTCTCGCCGCCTTCCGTACCCGGTCCAAAAGCACTCCAAGGCAAAGCAGCCAAAACCGTCAATACTTCCACGTTCTTTGCGATCGCAGCCGCATCATACGGTGCTTCTTTTTTGGCTACAGGAGCCATGCGACCAAAGTGCGAGCCGATCAGGGCCATGCTGGCCTGACGGTAATCAATGGCTTGTTCTGGCTTGGCAAACTGGGCCGTAGCAGGCGCGACAAACGCCGCGCACATGGCGGCAGCGGCGGTCAGAAACGCAAATTTCTTCATGTGAACTCCTGTGTGATGAAACATAAAACACTTCATAAAGCACTAGCTCAAGAAAGCCGAAGGCAGCTGCCCCCTATTTTTCAGGTACAGCCGCCTGGATTCAGATAGCCTTGGCCAACTGCACCGCCACGCCCAGATAGCTGCGTGGAGTCAGCTCAAGCAAATAGTTCTTGGCATCGGCGGGCAGCTCCAGACCACCAATAAACTCGCGCAATGCTTCCTCAGTAATACCACGGCCACGTGTCAGCGCTTTGAGCTGCTCGTAAGGCTGGGGCAGACCATAGCGGCGCATCACGGTTTGAACTGGTTCGGCCAGGATTTCCCAGCAGGCATCAATATCTGCATCCACTGCAGCGGCATTCAACTCCAGTTTGCCCAGACCACGCAGGCAGGCATCGTAGGCGACCACGCTATACCCCAGGGCCACGCCCAGGTTGCGCAGCACGGTGGAGTCGGTCAGGTCGCGCTGCCAGCGGGAGATGGGCAGTTTTTCGGACAGGTGACGCAACATGGCATTGGCCAGACCCAGATTGCCTTCCGAGTTCTCAAAATCAATCGGGTTGACCTTGTGCGGCATGGTGGACGAACCAATCTCGCCCTCTTTCAAACGCTGCTTGAAGTAGCCCAGGGAAATGTAGCCCCAGACGTCACGGTTGAAGTCCAGCAAAATGGTGTTGGCACGGGCAATGGCATCAAACAGGGCAGCCATCCAATCGTGCGGCTCAATCTGAATGGTGTAGACGTTTTGCGTCAAGCCAAGCCCACCCAGCACGCTCTTGCTAAAGGCAGGCCAGTCAATGTCGGGGTAAGCCGAGAAGTGCGCATTGTAATTGCCCGTCGCACCGTTCAATTTGGCCAGAGGCTCAACGGCGGCAATCGCCGCAATCGCGTTCTGCAAACGGGCAGCCACGTTGGCGAACTCTTTGCCCATGGTGCTGGGGCTGGCAGGCTGGCCATGCGTGCGCGAGAGCAACGGCTGTTCCGCATGCAGACGGGCCTGCGCCTTGATGGCATCGCACACTTCTTGCAACTGAGGCAGGATCACCTGCTCACGGGCACGCGTCAGCATCAAGGCATGCGACGTGTTGTTGATGTCTTCAGAGGTGCAGGAAAAGTGAATGAACTCGGCCGCCGCGGACAATTCGGCGTGATCGGCCACTTTTTCTTTAAGCCAGTATTCCACGGCTTTCACATCGTGGTTGGTAGTGCGCTCGATCGCCTTGATGCGAGCGGCATCCTCTTCCGAGAAGTTCTGCACCAGCGTCTTGAGTACCTCGCGGGCCTGGGCAGAGAAAGGCGGCAATTCGGGCAAACCTGCATCGGACAGGCCGATCAGCCAGGCCACTTCGACCTCCACGCGATGCCACATAAATGCGGCTTCGGACAACAGGCCACGCAAGGGGGCGGTACGGCTGCCATAACGCCCGTCCAATGGCGACAAGGCATTCAGAGTGCTCAGGGTATCGGCTATGTGCATCGTTCTACAGAAAAGAAGGGGGAATAAAGTCAGCCCGCATTCTAACATTGCGCACTGGCAGCCGGATGCCACGTGTTCGGCATAGGGACAGAATCCACCAGCCACCAGGCTATTTGACGAATAAACCACAGTTTTAAGACATTGTTCCACGCTATGGGGTCATGCCTTCTTAGCGAGGCGTTCGCCCGGAGGTTCCTGCTATACTTTTTGAGCCTGCAACTTTTGATAGCTTTTTATGAAACTTCTAGCTTCCCTCACAAGTCCATACGCGCGCAAAGTGCGTGTTGTCATGGCGGAAAAAAAGCTCGATTACGAGCTGATTCTGGAGGATGTGTGGGCCGATGACAGCGATATTCTGAAACACAATCCCCTGGGCAAAATCCCCTGTCTGATCATGGACGATCAGGCTAATTTGTTTGACTCCCGCGTGATCGTCGAGTATCTGGATACCCTCTCGCCCGTCGGCCGCCTGATTCCTCAAGCCGGACGTGATCGCGCTGCAGTCAAATGCTGGGAAGCCATTGCCGATGGCTTGCTGGATGCCGCCGTCGCCATCGTGGTGGAAAACCGCCGCCCCGAAGCACTGCGTCTGCCCTCGTGGATTGATCGTCAGAACAGCAAGATCACCGCCGCTCTGCAATCCATGAACAACACCCTTGGTGACCAGTCCTTTTGCATGGGAACCAGCTTTAGCCTGGCCGATATTGCCGTGGGCTGCGCACTGGGTTATCTGGACCTGCGCTTTCCGGAGCTGGACTGGCGCTCGCAGTATGGCAATTTGCAACGCCTGGATGAGAAACTCCAGACGCGCCCCTCGTTTGCCAGCACCTTGCCGCCTACGCAGTGAGCGTTGCGACAGCAAACCAGGGCCCATTCTTCTGAATGGGTTTTTTTATGTCTGCCGACTTAGCACTCGCCCAGTAAACGGTACATCCAGAAGGCCTCGTCAGTCTGTAGACGCTGGGCAAAACGGGCTGGCGAATAACCCGTAATCCGTTTGACCTCCCTACCAAAATGAGACTGGTCACTGTAGCCGGCTTGGAGCGCAAGCGCTGACCAGTCCGTCTTTTCCTGCTGCTGCAGCAAGTCAAAGGCACGCTCTACGCGCACATACAGTTGCAGTTCACGCTGACTTTGCCCAGCCCACCGCTTGATCTGTCTTTGCAATTGGCGCAAACCCGTTCCGGGGCGCGTCATTGCCGCCCTCATCGCCAAGGTTCGTAACCAATCATGTAAGTTGGCAGACCCCGCTTTGCTGCCCAGGCGCTCAGTAGGCGTGCAGCGATAAATGGCTGCTTCCAGTTGCTCGAACAGCCTTCCCTGCCCAGGCTGCACCTGCTCCAGAATCCGACAGGCCGCAGCCGGCAAGACCTGATCCATGGGCAAGACCTGATCCATCAAGGCATGGGGCTCAATACCAAACATCTGTCTTACGGCATCGGGGTAAAGCCCAATCGAAATGGCATGCACGGGGCCCGGAGACCAACTCATGGACGGGGTGCGCGAGGGCCCAGCCAGCACCATGCTGGACAAAGCCTCTGACAGAACCATCGGACCGCCCTCAGCCAGCATCCGAACCCTATGCAGCTGGCCATGAAAAATCCACGACAACACCACCAGCGGCGAGGCCGGATAACAATTCAAACGCTGCTCAGGCAGCAAATCCAGCCCGCGGGTGTCCCGCTCTACCCCCAGATGGATGCTGGCCGCGGTATGGCGGCGAGGACGATACAGGCAGGCACGAGACAAAGTGGTCATGAGACGTCGCTTCCGTTCTATCCGGCCCGAGCAAGGCCGGCCACACTGACTGCTCTTCTTGTATCCTACTTCAGCTTCCTCTCCATGCCCAAAATCATTCTGCAAGGTTCCTGGTCCCACCGTTGCCGCAGCGTCCTTACGTTGTGGGCCACCACGGTGGATGTTCTGGCCCGACGGGCCATAGGCAGGCCACAAGTCCACGGCTGGACCATCTCCTTTGAGATCGCCACCCTGTTCTATCGAAAGCAGTTCAATCACGCCTTTCGTCTGGACAACATCGCTCAAAGCCGGGCTTACTTCGACAGTCTGTACACAATTGCAGAACCGGACCTGCCGGTACGGGTACAGGCCAGCACCGCTCAAGAGCCAAGGGGACACTGGTTTATTCCCGAGCATGCTGACAAGACCCACACTCTTTTGTACTTCCATGGCGGCGGCTATGCTTTTTATCCCGCGGTGTCACAGCACTTTATTCGTCTGCTCGCTCATCGCCTGCAAACCACGATTTTTGCCCTGGACTATCGCCTGACCCCGGAGCATCCGCATCCGGCCCAACAGGACGATGCGGTGCAAGCCTACCGTTATTTGCTCGCCCAAGGCTTGCGCCCCCAAGACATAGTCCTGGGTGGCGACTCAGCGGGCGGCCATCTGGCACTGATGACCTTGGTGAGAGTGCGCCAGGCGGGCTTGCCCCAGCCTGCGCTGGCCCTGGCCCTAAGCCCCTGGACTGATACCGGACGACGAGGGGCCAGTCAGTTTGGCCATGATCGCTACGATATGGTGCAGGGCTACCAGACACTGCGGTATGGGCAGTGGCTGAAAGGAGAGGGGCCCTGGAGCGATGCACAGCTCTCTCCCATCGCCCAGGATCTGCGTCATCTGGCCCCTCTCTATATCCAAGCAGGCGGCAAAGAAATCATGGTCGATATGATCCGCGATTTTGCCCGTGAGGCACACCGGCAGGGAGCCCAGGTACGCCTGGATGTGTGGCCGGACATGACGCACGAGTTTCATGCGTACGGCCGTACTTTGCCCCAAAGCGAGCAGGCACTTACCGCCCTACGGTCGGCGATGCGATGGACACAAGGGGAAAGTTTTGAGCCGCTAGAGGAAACCGAGCGGGATGCACTGGACTTTAGCGATGGCAAAGTCCAGTCTGAGCGCCTCATCAAGCCTGTGTAATGGCCTGCGCAATCATGTAGAGCGCCAGCACCGTCAGCATGCCGGCAAAAATGCGCTTGAGCGTCATCTGGTCAATCTTGTGGGCCAGACTGGCACCCAAGGGGGCGGTACAGATGCTGGTGGCCGAGACAATCAGCAAGGCAGGCCAGTAGATAAAACCAATCATGCCTGGATGACTGCCAAAGCTCACCTGACCGGACCAGATATAGCCCACGCTATTGGCAAGGGCGATAAAAAAGCCCAGCGCGGCGGAGGTTGCAACCGCCTGCCGAACCGGCACATTGCCGCGTAGCATAAAAGGAACGGACAGAAATGCCCCGCCAGCACCCAGCAGACCGGACACAAAACCGATCAGCGCCCCCATGGCGGCAATCCAGAAAGGAGCCGGCAAGGATCGGCCTTGCACCGGGGCCGATTTACGGGCCATTTTGGAGGCCGAATACAAGACAAACGCCGCAAACACAATAGCCAGCGCCGTGCTGTCTATCATGGCGAACACCGCACCGCCCGACAGCAGCCCTCCCACTATCAGGCCGGGCACCATCACCTTGACCACATCCCAACGGATGGCGCCGTGCTTATGGTGAGCCCGCACGCTGGACAAGGAAGTAAACAAGATGGTGGCCATCGCCGTGGCGATCGAGGCATGAACGGCCAACTCCTGCGGCACACCAAACAGGGGCAGCAGAAAGGTCAGGAATGGCACCAGAATCATGCCCCCGCCAATCCCCAGCAGACCGGCGGCCAAGCCAATACCGGCACCCAGCACCAGCAAACTGATGACTAAAATGGGTTCCATGCCCGCCTCTTACTGAATAATGCCGCCGCCCAGGCAGCGCTCACCGTCATACAAGACCACGGACTGGCCTGGAGTGACGGCCCATTGAGGCTCGTCAAAATGTAAAGACAAGCTATCACCGTCGGCAGCCAGAATCGTGCAGGCCGCATCGGCCTGACGATAGCGCGTTTTGGCGTGAATCGGGCCCAACGCGGGTGGGTGACCTGCAACCCAGCTGGTCTGCTCGGCTTTCAATTCGGACTGTAACAACCAGGGATGATCATGACCCTGCACGACATACAGCGTATTCGTGGCCAGGTCCTTGCGGGCGGCATACCAGGCGTCGGCAGTCCCATCTTCGCGCTGCTTGCCCTTGACGCCACCAATGCCCAAACCCTTGCGTTGGCCATAGGTGTGGAAAGCCAGGCCCACGTGCTGGCCCAGCACCTGCCCTTCCGGTGTCTTGATCGGACCGGGCTGAGTGGGCAAGTAACGATTCAGGAACTCGCGAAAAGGACGCTCGCCGATAAAGCAAATGCCGGTTGAGTCTTTTTTAGCCGCATTGGGCAGCTTCAATTCCTCAGCAATACGGCGCACTTCCTGCTTGTTGATCTCGCCCAACGGGAACAGAGTGCGCGACAGTTGCGCCTGGTTCAGGCGGTGCAGAAAATAGCTTTGATCCTTGGAGGCATCCAGACCTTTGAGCAATTGATAGTCTGTGCCGCCCCCAGCCATGGGCACGCCACGCACACGGGCGTAATGGCCGGTGGCAATCCAGTCGGCACCCAAGGTCATGGCGTGGTCCAGAAAAGCCTTGAACTTGATTTCGGCATTGCACAGCACATCGGGATTCGGGGTACGACCTGCCGAATACTCTCGCAAGAACTCCGCAAACACGCGATCTTTATATTCCGCAGCAAAGTTGACTGCCTCGATTTCGACACCGACCAGATCAGCCACACTGGCCGCGTCCAGCCAGTCCTGGCGCGAGGAGCAAAATTCGGAGTCATCGTCGTCTTCCCAGTTCTTCATGAACAGGCCGACGACCTCATAGCCCTGCTCTTTAAGCAACCAGGCCGAAACGGAGGAGTCCACGCCGCCGGACATTCCGATAACGACGCGACCTTTTTTGGTGGAAATAGTCATTGCAGTGATGATGAGCGGGGCCACAGCCCGCAAACCCACGGACCGGCGCGCACCCGACTAACTAAAAAAAGCATTGTACGCCTGCCCTGACGCAAGTACAGGGACAGGCCGTCCCCGCACGGGGTTTCTGACAAGCTGTGCCGCCCCGGTCACAAAAGCCCAGGCTGGACAGACTGGGCTTGGTCAGGGGCAAGCGCGCGCTCAGGCCTGAGCGCGTGCGGGTAACATCTTCCCGGGATTCATGATGTTATGCGGGTCAAGCGCCCGCTTGATGCTGCCCATCACGTCGAGCGCATCTTGACCGTGTTCGGCCAGCATGAACTCCATCTTGTGCAAACCTACGCCGTGCTCGCCGGTACAGGTACCTTGCATGGCAATCGCCCGTTCCACCAGCCGGCGGTTCAGGCGCTCGGACTCGTCCCATTCCTCCTGACTATCGGCATCGAGCAACATCAGCACGTGAAAGTTGCCATCGCCCACGTGGCCCACGATGGTGTACGGAAACGGAGCCTGATCCATGTCGGCCGCGGTCTGGGCCACGCACTCTGCCAACGCAGAGATAGGGACGCACACGTCCGTGGTGCTGGAGCGGCACCCAGGGCGCAGTTGCAAGCCGGCAAAGTAGGCATTGTGTCGAGCCGTCCACAAACGGGAACGGTCCTCGGCCTTGTCGGCCCACTCAAAATCCATGCCACCATTTTCACGGGTGATTTCCTGAACTACCTGGGCCTGCTCCTGAACCCCGCTGGGGCTGCCATGGAATTCAAAAAGCAACAGGGGCGATTCTTTCAGTGTCAGCTTGCTGTAGGCATTGGTGGCACGTACGGCTGCGGTATCCATGAATTCGACACGCGCAATCGGAATACCCATTTGAATGACCTCGATCACGCTCTGCACGGCAGAGCGCAGATCGGGGAAATTACAGATGGCGGCAGAAATAGCTTCGGGCTGAGGGTACAGACGGACAGTCACTTCGGTGATGATGCCCAGCGTGCCTTCGCTACCGATGAACAGACGGGTCAGGTCGTAACCGGCCGAGGATTTCTTGGCGCGGTTAGCGGTATCGATAATACGGCCGTCTGCCGTCACGACCTTCAGGGTCAGGACGTTTTCACGCATCGTCCCGTAGCGCACGGCATTGGTACCCGACGCACGGGTTGCCGCCATCCCGCCCAAGCTGGCATCCGCACCGGGATCGATGGGAAAAAACAAGCCCGTATCACGGATATGCTCGTTCAAGGCCATGCGCGTCACGCCAGCTTGCACCGTGGCGGTGAAGTCTTCGGCGTTGATTGCCACGATCTCGTCCATGCCGGACAAATCCAGGCTGACGCCACCTTGAATTGCCAGGAAATGTCCTTCCAGCGAGGAGCCAGCCCCGTAAGGGATCAGCGGCACATGATGCTCGTGACAATGACGGGCCACCCAGGCCACTTCTTCAGTGCTGCGGGCAAACACAACCACATCGGGCAGCATGGGTGGATAAGGCGATTCATCCCGACCATGGTGCTCACGCACGGCGTGAGACAGCGAGCAACGCTCTTGAAACTGAGCCTGCAAGGCTTCTACAAAACCTTCAGGTAAAGGGCGCCGCACGATTTCGGCATGAGCGGGAGCATTCATGAACATTCCAAAAAGGCAAAACCTTATTATGAGTGGCTAAGTGCCCCTTCTTCAAGTGCGACCCGGGCCTGACGGCGCTGACGCACGGCTTGGGCCAGGTTCTCCAGCACCGCCACCGTGTCATCCCAATCAATGCAACCGTCCGTAATGCTTTGCCCGTACGTCAGCGGCTTGCCTTCGACGACGTCCTGACGGCCGCCGACCAGATGACTTTCGATCATCACGCCACAAATGCGCATATCGCCACCCGCAATCTGACCGGCCACATCGGCCAGCACTTCAGGCTGACGACGGTAATCCTTGTTGCTATTGGCATGGCTGGCATCGATCATCACACGCGGCACCATGCCGGCCTTGATCATGGCCTGGCTGGTGGCTTCGACATGCTCAGCGTCATAGTTTGGCGCCTTGCCGCCGCGCAGAATCACATGGCAATCGTTATTGCCCACGGTGGACACAATGGCGGAGTGACCACCCTTGGTGACCGACAGGAAATGGTGAGGTTGGGAGGCCGCCTTGATGGCATCCAGCGCAATGCGGATATTGCCATCCGTGCCGTTCTTGAAACCGACCGGGCAAGACAATCCCGAGGACAGTTCTCGGTGAACCTGACTTTCTGTCGTGCGCGCACCAATCGCGCCCCACGACACCAGATCAGCAATGTACTGGGGTGTAATCATGTCCAGAAACTCGCAGCCCGCTGGCAAATCCAGCTGGTTCACAGCCAGCAGCAATTCACGAGCAGTGCGCAAACCCTGATTGATATTGAAGCTGCCATCCATGTTTGGATCGTTAATCAGGCCCTTCCAGCCCACGGTGGTACGAGGCTTTTCAAAGTACACGCGCATGACAATTTCCAGCTCGGGCGCAAAACGCTTGCGCTGTTCTGTCAGGCGGCGGGCGTAGTCCATGGCCGCTTCGGTATCGTGAATGGAACACGGGCCCACCACGACCACCAGACGATCGTCCTGTTCGTGAAGAATCTTGTGGATGCTGCGGCGCGCCTTGTGAACCGTCGTCGATACAGCAGAGGTACACGGAAACTCGCGCATCACGTGCGATGGGGGAGAGAGCTCCTTAATTTCACGAATCCGTAAATCATCAGTATTGTGCGACACGATTTAACTCCAGTTGGTTTGCCAGGTCCGGGGGCAAACGAAAAAAAAGCCGCCCGGTCTATGCTGGCGGCTTATTTCAGGATTTAGGTCTTACTTCTGTTTGGTGCAACCCGTCCTTTCCTCCACCAGCGGCATCGGAAAAGCATAAAAATAAAAGAAGAAAACGGGGTTTGCGAAAGTCATGGGAAAAATCCTAACACAGTTCCTGAGGCGCCGCCAAACAAAACCAGCAAGATTCATCCAAAAAACCGCATAACAACAAAATATTTATACCAAGAACCCATGAAAAAAACCCATGAAACGAAACGTATATTTCGTTTAGTGAATTTTATTGGCCCATTTGTTTCGTGCTGACGCAAAAAAACACGATAAATCGTTTAGAACCTTGGTTTGTCTTATTTTTACATCTGAACACAATTAGGCTTATTGTCATCGGACTGTCATGCAGAAAGGGCCAGAACCCTGGCTCTGACCCTTAGCCGACTCACTTAGCAGCACGCGATACGTCCTTTACCTCCATACCGCGCCTGCTGTCGTTCGCGGAAGAACTCGGCGTATGCCATCGGCTGTTGTTCCGGATGATTTACCCGCATGTGCGTCAGATAGGTCTCGTAATCCGGTACACCGACCATCAGACGCAAGGTGGTGGCCAGGTAGCGTCCCGTCCCCCGCCCTGCCTGGGCTCCGCGCGCTATCGCTCCAGTCAATAATCCTTTCATATCACGCTCCTGCTGTTGCCTGAGCCGGCAAAGGCTCATACAGCGTCTCGGCTGAATGTGGCACGGCACTGCGGCGCGCGTTCAACACGCAACGTATGCCAAAGAACACCATGCTCACAACCACAAAAATGAACAAACCGCATAAGGTCGAGTTCACATAATCGTTGAAAATAACCTGCTGCATCTGCTCCAGCGATTTGGCAGGAGCCATGACCGTTTGTTCGGCCAGACCTTGTTGATACACCTTGGCATGCGCCAGAAAGCCGATCTTGGGATCAGGGTGAAACATCTTCTGAAAGCCGGCAAACAGCGTGCAGATCAACAGCCAGGTAGTAGGAACCACGGTCACCCAGGCGTAGCGATCTTTCTTCATCTTAAAGAGCACCACCGTCCCCAGCACCAATGCCACTGCCGCCAGCATCTGGTTGGCAATACCGAACAAAGGCCACAACGTATTGATGCCACCCAACGGATCAACCACCCCCTGATACAGGAAATAGCCCCACGCCGCCACGCACAAGGACGTGGCAATCAGGTTAGCGACCAAGGACTCGGTACGGCGCAAGCCCGGTACGAAGGTGCCCATCAGATCCTGCAGCATGAAGCGGCCGGCACGGGTGCCGGCATCCACGGCAGTCAGGATGAACAGGGCCTCGAACAGAATCGCAAAGTGATACCAGAAACTCATCATCGCCGGCCCGCCGATGACATTATGCAAGATGAAGGCCATGCCTACCGCCAGGGTAGGAGCACCACCCGCACGCGAAATAATGCTGTTTTCACCCACGTCGCTGGCCATCTGGGTCAGATCGGCCGGCGTAATCAGAAAGCCCCAGCTGGACACCACTTGCGCGGCCTGTTCAGGAGTCGTGCCAATCAGGGCAGCCGGGCTGTTCATGGCGTAGTAAATGCCGGGTTCGATCACGCAAGCAGCGACCAAAGCCATGATGGCCACAAAGGATTCCATCAGCATGCCGCCGTAACCGATATAGCGCGCCTGGGTTTCGTTTTCGATCATCTTGGGTGTGGTGCCCGAGGAAATCAAGGCGTGGAAACCGGACACGGCACCGCAAGCAATGGTGATGAACAGGAAGGGGAACAAGCTGCCGGACCAGACCGGTCCTGTGCCATCAATAAATTTGGTGGTCGCTGGCATTTTCAGATCGGGCGCCACAATTACAATACCGATGGCCAGCCCCACAATCGTGCCGATTTTCAGGAAGGTGGACAGATAGTCACGCGGAGCCAGCAGCAGCCAAACGGGCAGCACAGCGGCAATAAAGCCATAAATAATCAGTGCCCAGGTCAGCTCTTCGCCATTCAACGTGAAGAACGGCCCCCAGGTGGGGTGCGCGGCCACGTCCTGGCCGTACACAATCGCGGCCAGCAGAAAGATCAGCCCGATCACCGAGACCTCGCCAATACGGCCCGGCCGCAGGAAGCGCAGATAAATCCCCATGAAAATGGCTAGCGGAATCGTCGCTGCCACCGTAAAGGTGCCCCACGGTGAGTTGATCAGGGCCTTGACCACAATCAGCGCCAGCACGGCCAGGATGATAACCATGATCATGAAGGCGCCAAACAGCGCAATGACGCCAGGCACCGTGCCCAGTTCGGACTTGATCAGATCCCCCAGCGAGCGCCCGTCGCGGCGCATGGAGATGAACAGAACGGTAAAGTCCTGCACGGCCCCCGCAAATACCACGCCGGCCAGAATCCAGAGCATGCCGGGCAGATAACCCATTTGCGCAGCCAGCACCGGCCCGACCAAGGGGCCCGCGCCAGCAATCGCCGCGAAGTGGTGACCAAAGAGCACATGCTTATTGGTCGGTACATAGTCCAGACCATCGTTATGACGCCAGGCAGGCGTCATGCGGGTGGCGTCCAGCTCAAAGACCTTACGAGCAATGAAACGGCTGTAGTAACGATAGGCAATCAAATAGACGCAGACTGCGGCGACTACGATCCATAGAGCATTGATGCTCTCCCCCCGGCTTAGCGCCACCGTTCCCAGGGCAAAGGCCCCCAGCACCGCAACCAGCACCCAAATCAGATGCTGTTTTATAAAACCGCCCTCTTCTCTGCTCATAGAGCCTCCACGATTTTGCATTAAGTAAGTCTGTCACCAACTTTTTTTCCGGCTGTACTTCTGATCTGAAGAAGTCGCCAGCTGCCGGTACAAGAGGCGCAGCACCGCGTAGGATGAGCACTCTTGCTGGGACCGCACAGTGTTCTTGATACCGTGCATTTCCCGCACCAGCAGGGTTTGAAAGCGCCGTAAAGCGCACTTTCCAAAAAGGTGTCGGCGCGCCCGAAGGCGCGCCGAACTCATTCATGAATCAATCTGGGGTAGGCACAAGCCAGGCGCTTTTGAGAGGACAAGCGCTCTTTAATCCTTGGGAGCATAGTAAAAACACGTACTCAAGACACCACGCATTTTCCCTAAGACCAAACTCTTTACTTATATATAAATTCTAATCAGTTCTTTTGGTTGATAGTTTCTATCCATTTAATTTGAGTACGAATGATTTTATGCGCTATGATTTCTCTGCAAATCTTTCGTAAAACAAATCATTCATAACGAAATGGTAAAGGCGAGAAAAGGACTCATGATGAAACTACACTCCAAGCCCCTCTGCGCGCTGGCCTTGGCCCTGCTGGGCACCGTCGCTGCCGCCTCCAGCGCCCACGCGGTCACGCTGGAACAAGTCAAAGAGCGCGGCGTGATTCGCGTCGCCGTTGCAAATGAAATTCCTTACGGTTACATGGACATGTCCGGCAAGGCTCAGGGCGCAGGCCCTGAAGTGGCGCAAGCCATCCTGGAGCGTCTGGGCATCAAGGAAATCAAATGGGAAACCGCCAACTTCGGCTCCCTGATTCCCGGCCTGCAAGCCAAGCGCTTTGATATGGTGGCCGCTGAAATGGCCATCCTGCCGCAACGCTGCAATACCGTGCTGTTCTCCGAGCCCAACAGCTCGTATGGTGAAGGCCTGCTCGTGGCCAAGGGCAATCCCAAAAACATTCACGCCTACGAGGACTTTGCCAAGACCGATCACAAGATCGCCATCATGGCCGGTGCCGATCAATTGGAAATGATGCAGGCCCTGGGCGTACCCGATGATCGCATGATCACGATTTCCAACAACGCGGATGCCATCTCTACCGTCGCCACGGGTCGTGCCGACGCCTATGCTGCCACCGGCCAGACCGTCAGTGACCTGGCATCCAAAGGGAGCGGCAAGGTGGAACTGGCCGCCGAATTCAAGGACCCCGTCATCAACGGCACTCCGGTTCGCAGCTGGGGCGGTTTTGCTTTTGCCAAGGAATCCGAAGATCTGCGCGACGCAGTGAACAAGGAGCTGGCCGAATTCAAGAAAACCGAGGAATGGAAAGCGATCCTCGACAAGCACGGCTTTACCGAGGAAGACGCCAAGCACTCGTTTGAAAAATCCACGGAACAGCTGTGTAAAGCCTGATCCTTCACCTGCGGGTAAGGCGGCCGCACGAGCCTGCGTAGCCCCTCGCAAGGGCCCATTTCGCACCGGGAGTGCCCCGCCTGCCCTTGTCCGGAATCTGATATGGATTGGTTAAGTTACAGCTCGGCCCTGATGGAAGGGGCCTGGGTCACCATACAGCTCACCCTGTACTCAACGGTCGTGGGGGCCATCGCCGCCTTCGCGCTGGGTATAGGCAGGCTATCGCGATCTGTGGTCCTGCGCTCCTTGTCCATCACCGTTATCGAGGTGTTTCGCGGCACCTCTTTGTTGGTACAGCTATTCTGGCTGTACTTTGCCTTGCCGATTCTGGGCGAGTCGCTCGGTCTGGACTGGCGGCTGGACCCGGTCGTGGCTGGAACCCTGGCATTGGGCCTGAACATTGGCGCTTATGGGGCCGAAGTGGTGCGCGGCGCTATCCAGGCCGTACCGCATTCTCAACTGGAAGCCGCCAAGGCCCTGGACTTTACAGAACGCCAAACCCTTTGGCGCATCAGCCTGCCCCAGGCCATTCCAGAGATGATGCCCAGTTTCGGAAATCTGGCCGTGCAGAACCTGAAGGATACGGCCCTGGTCTCCCTGATCAGCTTGGGGGACTTGAGCTTTAGAGCTGAACAAATACGCAACTTCACCCAAGACAGCACCACCATCTACACCCTGCTCTTGCTGATGTACTTTGGCATGGCATTGGTACTGACCGTCCTGATGAAATTGCTGGAGCGCGCAACCGGCCGCTGGCGCGCGCAAAGGAGCTGAACATGCTGTTTGGTATTGAATGGGACACCAGCAGCAATGGAGCATTTGCGCTGTCTATCCTGCCTATCCTGCTCAAAGGTTTATGGGTGACCATCCAGGCCGCCGTGCTGGGTTTTGGTGTTGCCGCCGTGTTAGGACTGATTCTGGCAGGCCTGAAAAGCGTGCGTCTGCGCCTGATCTCCTGGCCCGCCTATGTGTTGACCGAGTTCCTGCGCGACACGCCATTGCTGGTGCAATTGTTTTTCCTGTACTACGTACTGCCGGACTACGGCATCGTTCTGCCCGCCTTCCTGACCGGCGCACTGGCACTGGGTGTGCAGTACAGCGCATATCTGTCGGAAGTTTATCGGGCCGGTCTGGAATCCGTCACCCACGGGCAGACTGAAGCTGCCCGTGCGCTGGATATTTCCCCATTGCGCACCTTTATGGTCATCACCCTGCCCCAGGCCATCCCCCGCATCATTCCAGCCATGGGCAACTACTTGGTATCCATCATGAAAGACGTGCCCGTGCTTTCTGTTGTATCGGTGCTGGAAGTGCTGAATGTGGCCAAGATTATTGGTGACCGTACCTTTAACTACATCATTCCCCTGTCCATGGTGGGCGGCCTGTACCTGCTGCTGACCCTGCTGGCTTCAGCGGGGATACGAGCACTGGACCAACGTTTGCCCAAGCAAGGAATCCCTCTGCGATGATCGACACACTCTCCAAGCCCATCATTGAATTTGAGCATGTCACCAAAAAATTCGGTGACGTCACCGTACTGGATGCCTTGAACTTTCAAGTCAGGCGGGGTGAAAAAGTCACTATTATCGGCCCCTCAGGATCGGGCAAATCAACGGTGCTACGTATCCTGATGACGCTGGAAACCATAGACGACGGCGTCATTACGGTCGCGGGCAAACCCCTGTGGCATGAACGTGTCAACGACCAGTTGGTCCCCGCCAGCCAAAAGCATTTGCGCGAAATGCGCAAGGAAATGGGAATGGTATTTCAGCAGTTCAATCTGTTCCCTCACATGACCGTAATGCGCAACGTGACCGAAGCCCCCATGCATGTACTGGGCCTGTCCAAAGAGCAAGCGCGCGAACGAGCCACCAAATACCTGGATCTGGTGGGTCTGATCGACCATGCGGACAAATTCCCCAGTCAGCTCTCGGGCGGTCAGCAACAACGTGTGGGCATTGCCCGCGCTCTGGCCATGGAGCCGAACATTTTGCTGTTCGATGAGCCCACCTCGGCACTGGACCCGGAACTGGTCGGCGAAGTGCTGGGCGTGATTCAGAAGCTGAGCCAGGAACAGGATCTGACCATCTTGCTGGTGACCCACGAAATGCAATTTGCCAAGGAGGTGTCAGACCGCGTCTGTTTCTTTGACAAAGGCGTGATCGTGGAATCCGGTCCGCCAGAGCAAGTGTTCTGTCACCCGCAGGAAGCACGGACCCAGGCCTTTTTGAGCAATTTCATTCAAGCGGCGTAGTCAATCCCCAGTGGTGGGCCACTTCTGCCACTGAGATGCTCCTCTTTAGCGACGCTGGCGGCAAGGTGAGGCTTCAAGCCGTTTACACCATGCACCCGCTGGCACTCAAGGCTGAGGCACTCGTCCATCCCAATGCCGTGGTAACCAAGGGCCTGGCGGCCCCGCACCCGTCAGGCCTGCCTGCCGTATCGTGGCGCCCTCTCGAGTGTCTGACCTGCGCTTTTCTGAGCGTCAGAACCTGAGTCAGCCACTGAAAACCTGCCCATACAAAAAAACGCCCCCCGGAAATAAATCCAGGGAGCGTTTTATCGAGCCAAGGTCTCAAAAACTACAGACCCTCCGCTTGTTCAGGACTCCAACAGCGGCCCATCCAATGGCTTAAGGACGGGGAAATGTCCACGTGTGGCTACATGTGCAGGCCGAGGGGTCAGACCCTGCTTGGGCTCACCCACACAATTTTCCACGCTATTGTAGACCGTGAACACATTGGCTCGTGGCCAAGGCGAAATATTGCTGGCTGAACCATGCAAGGTATTGCAGTCAAAAAAGATCACGGAACCGGCTTTGGCCGTAATGGCTTCGATTCCGCCCTGATCGACCAGCAAACGCAAGCTGATCGGGTCAGGCACGCCATACTCCTGCTTGCGCAAGGACTCCTTGTAGTGATTGTCCGGCGTCTGCCCAGTGCAGGAAATGAACTGACGGTGTGAACCCGGCACCAGCATCAGTGGCCCATTGCACACATTATTGTCCGTAAGCAGCACCGAACAACTCAAGGCGCGCATTTGGGGCATCCCGTCTTCAATATGCCAGGTCTCGAAGTCCGAATGCCAATAGAACTCCTTGCCGGTAAAGCCCGGCTTCAGGTTGGCACGGGACTGATGCACATAGACTTCCGAGCCCAGAATCTGGCGGGCCACATCCAGCACCCGCGGGTCCCGCACCAGGCGGGCAATCAGGTCGCTCAGCTCATGCACCCGAAAAATCGAACGCACCGCCTGGCTGCCCTTTTCAACCACGGCTTCTTCACGCGACAAAATGGCGGGGTCTGCACTCATGGCCTGGACATTACTCAGCAGCGCCTGCACTTCCTGCGCATTGAACAAGTCAGGCAACAGCAAAAAGCCATTGTCCTCATATTCGCGCAGTTGGGCCCGATTCAAGGGCTGGCTACCTACCGGGTCCGGATACACCACCGGCTCCTGACGGCTGACGATGGCCGCCGTTCGTTCTGTACGGGATGTGTACAGATCGCTCATGGTCACTGTCATCATGCTCTCCTTAAGATGTCAGTCTTCCACAATAGCGGGATAGACCCCTTTCTCATCGTGAACTTCCTGACCGGTCAAGGGCGGATTGAACACGCATATCACCCGCAATGGCTCCTTGCCACCGCGCAGATAGTGCTCATCGTGCTGATCCAGGGCGTAGACCACGCCTGGCCCCAACTCGTACTTCTTGCCGTCGGCTACCGTTTCAATTTCACCGTCGCCTTCAATGCACCACACCGCCTCCAAATGATTCTGGTAGTGGATGTGCGTCTCAGTGCCCGGAAAAATAACGGTTTCGTGAAAAGAAAAGCCCATGCCGTCTTTCTTGAGCAAGACACGGCGACTGACCCAGGTGTCCGTGCGCACCTCGTCACGGGTTCCAATCACATCTTTGACGTTTTTGACCAGCATCAGCGTGCTCCTCCAATCTTCAGAATCTTGGCCTGACTGCCGCGTTTGGACAGGCACTGGGCGACACTGCGCTCAATGATGTCCAGACCTTGGCTGAGCTCCTCGTTGCTGATCGTGAGCGCCGGCAGCAGCTTCAACACCTCGTCGTGGGCCCCCGAGGTCTCAATGACCAAACCCTGCTTGAAGGCCTGGGCCGCAATTTCATTAGCCAGACCCGCACCGGGCGGCGTGACCAGACCTTGAATCAGTCCGCGTCCCCGCACACTCAAGCCCCGATCCGGGTAGCTGTGCACCAGATTTTCCAGCCAGTCGCGCACCTGTCGCTCCTTGGCCTGGATTTCCGTCTCGAAGTCCTCATTGGCCCAGTAACTTTCCAGAGCCTGGGCGGCCGTCACAAATGCCAGGTTATTGCCACGGAAGGTGCCGTTATGGGCGCTGGGCTTCCACACATCCAGCTCAGGGCGCAACAGGACCAAGGACATGGGCAAGCCAAAACCGGACAACGATTTGGACAGTGTAATGATGTCAGGACTGATGCCGGCCTGTTCAAAGCTGAAGAAACGACCAGTACGACCACAACCGACCTGAATGTCATCGACAATCAGCAACATGTCATGTTCGCGGCACAGGCGTTGCAACTCGCGCAACCAGCGCTGTGTGGCCACGTTCACGCCTCCTTCACCTTGCACGGTTTCCACGATGACCGCGGCAGGATGGTCCAGGCCGCTGCTGGGGTCTTCCAGCAAGCGCTCCAGATAGGCCATCGTATTGACGTCCGGCCCCAGGTAACCGTCATACGGCATAAACGAGGTATTGCCCAGGGCCACACCTGCCGCACTGCGGAACTTGGAATTTGCCGTCACTGCCAGGGAACCCGTGCTGACGCCGTGGAAACCGTGCGTAAAGGAAATCACATTCTGGCGCCCCTTGACCTGTCGCGCCAGTTTTAACGCCGCCTCCACGGCATTGGTGCCCGTCGGGCCCGTAAACTGCAGGCGATAATTCCACCCGCGCGGTTTGAGCAGTATCTTGTCCACCGCTTCCAGAAAATACTTCTTGGCGCTGGTGGCCATATCCAAACCATGTACCAAGCCGTCGGTGTTCAGGTACTCAATCAGCTTTTCTTTCAAGTGGGGATTGTTATGCCCGTAATTGAGCGTACCGGCTCCACTGAAAAAATCGATGTATTGCCTGCCTGACTCGTCCTCCAAAACCGAGCCTCGGGCTTTGTTGAAAATGACCGGAAAGGACCGGACGTAGCCCCTTACTTCAGACTCCATCCGGTCGAATATTTTTAAGTCAGTCATATTTCCTCTCCTGGTTATAGAACGGCGTGTCTTGAGCCGACAAACAACAATCAGCGAACCAGACCGGCTCTACCGTTCTTTTGCGTAAAGTCCCCTTATCCTGAGTCCAAGGGGCCGATTCGTAATAGAGGTTCTGCCTCGTGCGCCTGCGCGGCAAACAAAGCAGTATCAAAAAATGCGTGTTCCTGCAGGGGTGCTCCCCAACGGCGCGCCATCGCTGCAAACAAGCCACGCGAGGCCAGGTTGCCGGGGCTGACTGTCGTTTCCAGAAAGCGCCAGTCACGGTCACTCAGACCTTGTCTTAAGTGTTCCAGCATGGCCTGTCCCAGACGCTGCCCACGGGCGCGCTCATGCACCGCCACTTGCCAGACAAAGAGCACATCGGGACGGTCGGGGAGAAAGTAGGCAGAGATGAAACCGTCTATTTGTTCCCCCCGCTGCGCAACAACGCAGGTCCGGGAAAAATGCTCGCTGAGCAGCAAATAGAGATATTCAGAATTCAGATCCAACGGTGGGCAGGCGGCAATCAGCTGATGGATGGCCGCCGCGTCACGCAGCACGGGCGCACGCAATACCAGCGCCGGAACAGCGGGGGCAGGCCCGGCAGCACCCACGCTGCCTGTCGCGCTGCCCGTATCCGGTCGGGCCGTCACACCACCAACCCGGATTCGGGGGGCACATCCCCTTCCGGGACCTCTAGAATAGGGGAAGCCGTCTCATCGGCCTCCAGCACGACATCCGGATCCGCATCAAGCAGGCGAACAATGCGCTCCAAGGACAGCGTCATGGTGGCTTGCTCCAGCTCAGGCAGCTCTTTGAGGGCGTCCGACAACTTCTTTTGCAACGGGGATGGTGTATCACGGGCCAAGGTCTTGCCTTCCGGTGTGGCACTGACAAATACAATGCGGCGGTCTTCCCGACCACGCTCACGCAACACCAGCTTCTTGTCTTCCAGACGATCCAGAATCCCCACTACGGTGCTGGGGCTGACGTGCATTTCGCGACTGATGGCCGTCGCCGTCAAGGGCCCCTTCTCAATAATGGTGCGCAGGCAGATCAACTGGGGCGCGGTGATATTGCTGTACGCCGACAGCTGCCGGGAATGCAGGGCAATCGAGCGCGTGATCTGGCGCAAAGCCCGCAAAATTCGTAAATCGTAATGTTGATCCGTAGTCATTTAATTAGCCAAACAAAATAATTCAGCACTATTAATTCGTGTTGAAATGATATGCGCAGAAAAGATTCAAGTCAAACCGATTTACACTCAAAATCATACGGAGCGTAAACAGAAGGTTCGACTCAAAACTCAAGAAAATGTAAGTATTCCAACTTGTCGCCCTCTCCAGGCGGGCAGACAAAATGGCCTGTTATCCTTGTCCTCGCGTCCTCACAAGGGGTACGAGCGCGCACCGCGCCTGCAGTACACTGCTACAAACGGTCCGCCCACACGGCCTGGATCGCTGTCAGCACCCATCCCTGGCGCTCAAGCTCTGCTTACAGACAGCCAGATCCGGATACAAAGCCGGCCCATTAACCCATAAGTGTCCCCAGCAAGTAAAGCCGCCTGCCGCCCAGGGCACGCTCGGCAGACATTGAAACCCGCATGAAACAATCTGATAAAGCCACCCTGATCGGGCTGATGGCCATCATCTTATGGAGCACGATTGTCGGCCTGATCCGCAGCGTCAGCGACTATCTGGGCCCTACCGGCGGCGCGGCCCTGATTTATACCTTGGCCTCCGTCTTTTTGCTTTTATCAGCTGGATGGGTGAGGCTGCGCGAATTTCCGCGCCTTTATCTGTTCTGGGGCAGCATCCTCTTTGTCTGCTATGAGCTCTGCCTGGCCCTATCGATTGCTTATGCGCATAACAGCCGGCAAGCCATTGAGGTGGGCATGGTCAATTATCTCTGGCCGACCTTCACCATCGTGGCGGCCATTTTATTCAAGCAACAGAAAGCCAATTGGCTGATCGTCCCGGGCCTGTTTTTGTCCATGTTGGGCATCAGCTGGATTCTCGGTGGTGAGCAAGGCTTGAATCCGAACAGCGTCTGGCTCAACGTGCAGGACAACCCCTTGAGCTATGGCCTGGCACTGAGCGGGGCCCTGATCTGGGCTGGCTACAGCACCATGACCGCACGCATCGCGCAGGGTAAAAATGGCATCACCTTATTTTTCATGCTGACCGCGGCCACCTTGTGGATGAACCATCTGTTTCAGGGAGCTCCTAGCCTGACAGTGTCGACACCGGCTCTGGTGTATTTGCTGTTGGCTGCCAGCGCGATGGGTTTTGGCTATGCAGCCTGGAATGTCGGCATTTTGCACGGCAATATCACCCTGCTCGCCGGTGCCTCCTACTTTATCCCGGTATTTTCGGCGGCCTTGTCCAGCCTGCTACTGCGCACGCCATTGGCGACAAGCTTCTGGCAAGGCTCAGCCATGGTGTGCTCGGGCGCCTTGCTATGCTGGCTGGCCATCCGGCTTCGCCAGCCCAAAGTGCTCAAGAACGCGCAACCTGCTGAAAAGTCGCGACGCATCTCTGCCGACGCAGCGGGGCCCCCGGGGCAACAATAACAAAGTAAAAGCGATTTGTTACGGCGCAATATAAAAACAAAAAACCGCTCCTGCTTAATTCAAGCAGAAGCGGTGCGAATAACCATTTAATTAGCTGGCAAATTAAATCAGGCGGTACCACCCACGGTCAGATTTTCCATTCGCACGGTAGGAATCCCTACCCCAACAGGGACACTTTGACCTTCTTTACCGCAGGTCCCTACCCCAGGATCGAGCTGCATATCATTGCCGATCATGCTGATTTGATTCATGGCATCCGGGCCACTGCCGATCAAGGTGGCGCCTTTGACGGGATACATCAATTTGCCGTTTTCAATGACCCAGGCCTCCGAAGCGGAAAAAACAAACTTACCGCTCGTAATATCAACCTGCCCACCACCAAAGTCCACAGCATATAAGCCTTTCTTGACCGAAGCGATGATCTCCTGAGGATCTTTATCGCCACCCAACATAAACGTGTTGGTCATGCGCGGCAAAGGCAAGCTGGCATAGGATTCACGGCGGCCATTGCCGGTAATGGCCGCACCCATCAAGCGCGCATTATGGGTATCTTGCAAATACCCTTTCAAAATACCGTCCTCGATAAGAACCGTACGTTGCGTGGCATTGCCTTCATCATCCATATTCAAGGAGCCACGACGGTTTTCCAGGGTGCCGTCGTCAATGACGGTTACCCCTTTGGACGCCACACGCTGGCCAATACGGCCCGAGAACAGGCTGCTGCCGCGACGGTTGAAGTCGCCTTCCAGACCGTGGCCCACGGCTTCGTGCAGCATGACACCAGGCCAGCCTGGGCCTAGAACCACCGTCATCTGACCGGCAGGCGCAGGCTTGGCCTCCAGATTGGTCATGGCCGAGCGCACGGCCTTGTCCACATAGGCACGCAGCATGTCGTCGGAAAAGTACGACAGATCCACCCGGCCGCCACCCGCTGCCGAACCACGTTCACGACGGCCATTTTGTTCAACAATCACCGACAGGGACAAATGCACCAGGGGACGGACATCGGCGGCCAGACGACCATCGCTGCCCGCAACCAGCACCACATCATATTCCGCCCCCAGGCTGGCCATAACTTGCACCACACGCGAATCGGCTGCCCGAGCCAAGGCGTCCAGACGCCCCAACAAAGCCACTTTTTCTGGCGCAGGCAAGCTGGCAATGGGGTCCGTTCCGGTATAAAGCGTCGCACGCTGCGAATCGGCCGGCACCAAAATCCCGCTTTTTCCCGAGCCCCCCTGACGGGCAATGGAACGCACCACGCGCGCCGAAGACAGCAAGGCCTCAGGACTTAAGGAGTCCGAATAGGCAAACGCGGTTTTCTCGCCGCTCAGCGCGCGCACACCCACGCCCTGCTCAATCGAGAAACTGCCGCTTTTCACAATGCCCTCGTCCAGGCTCCAGCCCTCGCTGCGGGTGTACTGAAAATATAAATCGGCATAGTCAGCCTGATGGGTGAAGATTTCACCCAGCGCACCGGACAGGTGGCTTTCATGCAAGCCCCAAGGCTCGAGCAACAGACCACGGGCGCATTCCAGGGCATTGATTGCCGGATCAACTAGCTTCATCGTTTATTCCTACTGACAGATCCCTGGCAAGCCCACGGCTGCAAGGGACGAAAATGGGTACCGACAGACGCACTGACATCCATTCGGTTTCCGTCCATCTGAGCATTAAAACAGAATGTGCCACCGTATGCGATGCCCACGTACTGAACCGGCTATTTTCGGGCTTTCCGACGCTGAATCGGGCAGCTCCCCTAATCGCGACACAAAACTCCAATTACGACATTTTCTGATACCTAATTAAAATTATTTTATATTTTTCTTAATTAAAAATTCAGCTATATGGTTTTTGTATAAACCCATTCAAAATCATGATAACCCCTGATTAGTTTAAATAATCACGCCCCATAGAATTGACTAATGACTATAAACAATTACAGAGACTAAACAGTTTTTTTGAATTAACGTTTATTTTTTTTCAAACCACTTATATTTTCAAGGAAATCAAAGTACACTGTTTTCGCATGATAAACATGAGCTCGTGCAGGCAGGGTTTATCAGATAACTACAAACATGAAACAGGAATCCTATATGTCAGTCGAAACTTACAGCTCCGCAAAGCAGAAGATAGAAAAAGAGATTCTGCGTCTTCAAAAGCAGATGAAATCCCTTCGAGTCAAACAGCGTCGTCCTGTCATCGCATCCATCGTCAAATCCATGCAAGATAACGAGATCACGATTGAGGAAGTCGCTGAAGCTCTGGAAAACTCTGCTCGTCGTGGTGCTGGTGCTTCCACCGGCCCCAAAACCAGCCTGCCTCCCAAATACCGTCACCCCGGCACCCAGGACACCTGGACGGGCCGTGGTCGCCCCCCACGCTGGATTATTGACGCAGAAGCCAATGGCCGCAGCCGTGAAGAGTTCCTTATCAAATAAGCTCTGGAACCAAACAAAACAAAGGGACCGTTTTCCAAACGGTCCCTTTTTTATTGTTATAAATTTTTGACTTAATCCCAGACTGCTGACGACTCAATCCCGAGGCAGTGGATAGCGGATATCAATCACCTGTCCATTATTACCAGGGAAGCGATCAAATATGGCCTGGGACAAAAATGGCATCTGCTGGGCCAGGTTGTCGGAATGGCTATAAGACACGGCCGTAGCACGATACACTTCTGTGCCCGAGTTTCGATTATCTGTAATAATTACATTTAGATAATTCTTATACACGGTAACCGGAACGTTCACGACATTCGGCGAATAAAAGAACCCGCCTGCCCAACCATCATTTGGCGCATAATAGCCACGTCCCATTCCCCACCCGGTTGGGCCATAAAAACTATCGGCAAATTGCGGCACCCAGCTTTGTTCCTGAGGATTGCCATAATCCATTTTCACCACAAAGCGCGCTGACTTCAGGTTCGGGGCCTCCACCAGCCCGGTCACGCCAATCGAGGCGCGTACCGAATCGGCAAAAGACTGGTACTCCAGATTATTGCCATCGCCTGGCACAGGCTGAATGTAATAGGTCTCTCCACTGGCGTTCGCGGGCCACTGTTGATAGCGTGTCAATTTGGCAGACCAACTAGGCGCAGCGCACGCCGTGGTCAAGGCGGCAAACGCCAGACTCAGCAGACGCAGGGCGCGCCAGGAAAATACTTCAGAAAGTAAGCTCATCATTTCACCCCTGCTTGTTTTCACTTACACGTTCAAGCCATTTGAGCACAGCGCCAAGGCGCCGACGAGCATTTAGTTTACTGCCTGTTTCCCCCCTCCAGTGTGGGCGTTCAAACAACATTACAATAGACCATCTTTTTCGATTGTCGGACCAGGATTACATGCGCACAGACACCTTACCCACGATCTCCCGCCACGATTACCAGCCCTACCCCTATCAGATAGATCAGGTTCGGCTGGAGTTTGACTTGGCGGCCGAGCAAACCCTGGTTCGGCTGGCTTTTCGAGCCCGCAGCCGGGACGGCCAGATTCAACCTCTGGTACTGGATGGCGAGGACATTGAACTGCTGGAAGTCAGTCTTGACGGCAACTTGGTGTCCCCTCAGGATTACCTGCTCAATGATCAGGGCCTGACCCTGTCGCCCCCAGCAGCAGAGTTTGATCTGGTCCTGGTCAGCCGTTGTCGCCCGCAAGAAAACACCATGCTGATGGGCCTGTATGTGTCGGGCAACAGCCTGTTTACCCAATGTGAAGCCCAGGGCTTTCGACGCATCACCTTCTTTCCCGATCGCCCTGATGTGATGTCCCGTTATGAAGTGGTACTGCGCGGCGATGCCACGCTCTACCCCTATTTGCTCTCCAATGGCAATTTGCTTGAAAGCACCACCTTGGACGATGGCCGTAAGCAGGCAGTATGGGAAGACCCCTTTCCCAAGCCCTCTTATTTATTTGCCCTGGTCGCCGGCGACTTTGATGTACGCGAGCGCGAAATCAAAAAAGCCAATGGCCAGCCTGCCCTGTTGCAGGTTTATTGCGATCGTGGAGACGGCGATAAAACAGAATGGGCCATGCAATGCCTGGAGCACTCAGTACGATGGGATGAGCAACGCTTTGGCCTGGCGCTGGATCTGGACCGTTTCATGATCGTGGCCGCCCGCGACTTCAATATGGGCGCCATGGAAAACAAAGGCCTGAACATCTTTAATTCCGCCTATGTGCTGGCCGATGCCGAAAGTACAACTGATGCATCCTTCCACGCCGTGGAGGCCGTCATTGGTCACGAGTATTTTCACAACTGGACCGGCAACCGCGTTACCTGCCGCGACTGGTTCCAGCTCTCCTTGAAAGAAGGCCTGACGGTTTTCCGTGACCAGGAATTTTCCGCCGACATGCTGGCTCAAGGCCTGGACGGCGCCCAAGCGGCCAGCGCCCGCGCTGTCAAACGGATTGATGATGTCAGTGTGCTGCGTGCTGCTCAGTTCCCCGAGGATGCCGGCCCGATGGCCCACCCCATCCGACCCGAGAGCTATCAGGAAATCAGCAACTTCTACACGGCCACGATTTACGAGAAAGGCGCTGAAGTCATTCGTATGCAGCACACGCTGCTGGGCGAGGACAATTTCCAGGCGGGCATTCGGGAGTACTTCAAACGCCATGATGGGCAGGCCGTCACCTGCGATGAGTTCGTGGACTGCATGGACAGCGTCTATCGTCAGGTCAAGCCAGGCCAAAGCCTGGATCAGTTCCGCCGCTGGTATCAGCAGGCAGGCACACCCCGCGTGCAGGTCAGCCTGACTCATGACGCAGCCAAACAGACTGCCACGCTGACTCTGCGCCAAAGCAATGCCCCCGCCGGGATCGAGGACAAGGCCGCGGTCAAACCGCCCTTGCACATCCCTTTTGCCCTGGGAATGCTCGATCAGCACGGCCAGCCGCTCAGCCTGCACCTGGATGGGCAAAAGGGCGAAACGCTGGTCCTGGACTTTACCGAGGCCGAGCAAAGCTGGACCTTTACGCACATCCCTGAAGCACCGGTCCTGTCCTTGCTGCGCAACTTCTCGGCTCCAGTCAAGGTGGACTATTACCGTCCGGACGCCGAACTGGCCTTGCTGGCCCGTCACGACACCGACCCCTTTGCCCGCTGGGAAGCAGCTCAGTTGCTGGCAACCCGCCTGATTCTGTCCTCAGCATCCGGACGCACTCCTTCGGCGGCACAACAGGCCACCGTGGTGCAGACCTGGCACGCTCTGGTGCAAGATCCTGCGCTGAGCCCGGCCTACAAGGCCCGCATTCTGTCCCTGCCCAGCGAGCGCGAACTGCTGGAACAGACCCAGCCCATGACCCCGCGCGCAATCGTTCAGGCCCGCCGTCAACTACAACGCGAACTGGGACTGGCCCTGACGCCCTACTGGCAAGAGCTCTATCAGTTCCTGAGCCTGGAGCAAGCTCCCTACAGCCCCGACGCGCTGCAAGCCGGTCAGCGCTCCTTGCGCAATCTTGCCTTGAATTATTTACTGGTCGCGGGAGTGAGCACTGGCCCGCAACTGGCGCGCAACCAGTACGATCAGGCGACCAACATGACTGATCGTCTGGGCGCGCTCAGCGCCCTGGTGAACTATGGCGACCCAGAAGATCGCCAGGACGGCCTGGACGACTTTTTCCAGCGCTGGCAGGACAATCCTCTGGTGTTGGATCGCTGGTTCAGCCTGCAAGCTACCGCCCCAAGCACTCAGGTCGCCCAGGTACGGGCTCTGATGTTGCATCCAGCTTTCTCGATGCGCAATCCCAACCGCGCACGCTCGCTGATTTTTCAGTTCTGCATGAATAATATGCAGGCCATACATACCCCGGAAGGCTATGCCTTCTGGGCTGAACAAGTGATTGCTCTGGATAAGCTCAACCCGGAAATCTCTGCCCGTCTGGCTCGGGTCTTTGATAACTGGGCCCGCTTTGAACCCCAAGCCCGCGACCCGCTCAAAGCAGCGCTGGAGCGCATTCAGGCTGAGCCCGGCCTGTCGGGCAATGTGGCTGAAATCGTAAATAAAGCATTAACTCTTTGACCTCGGAGTCTGTCTTGAAGAAAAACCTTACTCAGTATCTGGTAGAGCAACAACGCCAGAAAAAAACGGTCACCGCCGATGTGCGCCTGCTGCTCGAGACCGTCGCTCGCGCCTGCAAGGCCATCGGTCATGCCGTCAGCAAAGGAGCGCTGGGCGGCGTTCTGGGCTCTCTGGACTCCGAGAACGTCCAGGGCGAGGTGCAGAAGAAACTGGATGTACTGTCCAATGAAATCCTGCTGGAAGCCAATGAATGGGGCGGCAACCTGGCGGCCATGGCCTCCGAGGAAATGGACACCCTGCACCGCATTCCCGACTACTACCCCAAGGGCGAAAACCTGCTCTTGTTCGATCCGCTGGATGGCTCGTCCAACATCGACGTGAACGTCTCCATTGGCACCATTTTCTCGGTGCTGAGCGTACCGCCCGAAGCACGTGACCGCGTGATCGAAGAGCAGGACTTCCTGCAACCCGGCGTGCGTCAGGTGGCCGCCGGTTATGCTATTTACGGCCCACAAACCATGCTGGTGCTGACGGTAGGTGATGGCGTGGCCGCCTTCACGCTGGACAAGGAAATGGGCTCCTGGGTGCTGACCACCGAGCGCATCACCATCCCTGAGGACACCTCGGAATTTGCCATCAACATGTCCAATATGCGTCACTGGGAAGCCCCGGTAAAACGCTATATCGACGACTGCCTGGCGGGTCCCGAAGGCCCGCTGGGCAAGAACTACAATATGCGCTGGATTGCCTCCATGGTGGCAGACGTCCATCGTATCCTGACCCGCGGTGGCATCTTCATGTACCCACGCGATGCGCGCGCCTCCGGTCGCAAAGGCAAGCTGCGTTTGATGTACGAAGCCAATCCCATGAGCTTCCTGGTCGAGCAGGCCGGTGGCATGTCGATTGACGGCACCCAGCGCATTCTGGACGTACAGCCTACCGAACTGCACCAGCGTATTGGTGTGATTCTGGGTTCACGCAACGAAGTCGAGCGCGTGCGTCAGTATCACGAGCAAGGCTGATTCCAGACCGATGAGTATCGGCAGCCACCTCGCTGCCAGATGACAATGGCCTCCTTAGCGGAGGCCATTTTTTTTTTAGCGCTTCTTATACGACAAGGCTGTCGGGTTTACAGCAAGACAGGGCGGTCAAGCTGCCTTGTGCCCTCGCGGCAAGCAGAATAAAGCCGATACAAAACGAGGCTGTGCACCTGAAAACCCGGACGGCTTGTCTTAACGCGACCACGCACTACAATCCTGGCCCGCGTCAATCCAGGGTCAAGACCGTGGAACCGGTCGTGCGGCGTCCCGCCAGGGCTTCATGAGCCTGAGCCACCTGATCCAGCGGGAAGCGCTGACCAATCAATGGCTTGATCTTGCCTTGCAGTACCAGCTCGAACATCTCATCGGCAGCAGCCTGCATGGTTTCCTGTGTCGGCACATAAGCACCCAGCACAGGGCGAGTCACATACAGGGAGCCCTTGGATGCCAGCGTCGCCAGATTCACGCCTGTCACCGGGCCGGAGGCATTGCCAAAACTGACCATCAAGCCGCGTGGCTGCAAGCAGTCCAGCGAGCGCTCCCAGGTATCCTTGCCCACGCCGTCATACACAACAGGTACTTTCTGGCCATTGGTCAATTCCAGTACGCGCTGCACCACGTCTTCGTGGGAATAATCAATCACTTCCCAAGCGCCATTTTCTTTCGCCAAAGCGGCTTTCTCGGGACTGGAAACCGTACCAATCAACTTCACGCCCAAGGCACGCGCCCACTGGCAGGCGTACAAACCGACGCCACCGGCCGCCGCATGAAACAGAATCGTCTGGCCTTCGTGCACGCGATAGGTCTGGCGCAGCAAATACCAGCAGGTCAGACCTTTCAGCATCATGGCTGCAGCCTGCTCAAACGTGATTCCATCAGGAATACGCACGACTCGATCGGCAGGCACGTTACGTGCCTCGGCATACGCTCCCAAGGGGCTTTGACCGTAAGCAACACGATCGCCCACTTTCAGGTGCGTCACCCCCTCCCCGACCGCCTCAACAATGCCGGAGGCCTCAAAACCCAAGCCATGTGGCAACGGGCTGCTATAGAGACCATTACGGAAATAAATATCGATAAAGTTCAAACCCACCGCCTTTTGGCGTATGGTGACTTCCTTTTCCTGCGGGGCAGGCAAGGCTACCGAAGCCCACTGCAATACTTCAGGGCCGCCATTACGTTCAATCCGTATCGCCTTGACCATCTGGGTCATTGTTTTACTCCTTTGATGAGGGGCCCTTGGCAATGTCTTAGAATAATGCCTTGCACCGATTGCCTGCCCCGCTCGCCCTATCACTGGCTGACATAAAACACCAGAATAGCCTAAATTGACTTCTTTTTTCTGGGATCGCTTTCCATGACGCATGGACGTGCCCTGGCTGCCATACATGTGGCGGCCATTCTGTTCGGACTGACCGGTATTTTTGGTGAACTGATCCAGGTCGGCGCCATGCTGATTACCGCAGGCCGAGCCAGCTTTGCGGTTCTGGCCTTGTTTATCAGCATCCGCTCACAAGGGCGCGGTTTGGGTCAGGGCATGAAAGCAGCGGACTTTCGTACCTTGCTCCTGGCCTCCATCATGCTGGCCATTCACTGGGCCACTTTTTTTGTGGCCGTCAAAGTGGGCGGTGTGGCCATTGCCACCCTAGGCTTTGCCAGCTTCCCCGCTTTCATTACCTTGTGTGAATGGGCCGTGCTGCGCGAGCGCGTTACCGTATCGGAATGGGTCATTCTGGCCCTGGTCACCTTTGGTTTGTTGCTGGTGACCCCATCTTTCGACTTCCAGGACCAATCCACTATTGGCCTGGCCTGGGCGGTTGCCTCGGGCTTTACCTTTGCCATGTTCACCTTGATTAACCGCCGTGCGGCCAAGCACCTGTCGGCACAACAAGTGGCCTGGTGGGAAAACCTGTTTGTCGCCCTGATGTGCTGGCCTTTTGCCATACCGCTGCTGGGCGACAGCACGCTGGTGGACTGGGTATGGATTGCACTGCTGGGGGTGTTTTGTACGGCCTTGTCGCACTACCTGCTGGTCTCTGCGCTCACCGTGCTGAATGCCCGCAGCGCCGGGATTGTGATCGCCCTGGAGCCTGTCTATGCCATCGCCTTTGCGGCACTGCTTTTTGCTCAATACCCCAGCAGCCGTGCGCTGCTGGGCGGTGCCATCATGATTGGCGCCATCACTTGGGCAGGCTTGCGTCCACCCAAGTCCCGCTAATGGGCTAGGCCATCGCCTCCAGAACCTGGGCAATGGCGGCACCGACTTCTGCGGTGCTGGCCTGCCCACCCAGATCCGGCGTACGTGGGCCATTGGCCAGAACCTGCTCGATGGCTTGCACCACTTCGGCGGCTGCCTGGGGGTAGCCCAGGAAATCCAGCATCAAGGCACCACTCCAGATCTGACCGACCGGGTTGGCAATGCCTTTGCCGTAGATATCCGGTGCCGAGCCGTGTACGGGCTCAAACAAGGATGGGAACACGCGCTCGGGATTCAGGTTGGCCGACGGCGCAATGCCAATGGTGCCGGTACATGCCGGGCCCAGATCGGACAAGATGTCGCCAAACAGGTTGGAAGCCACCACCACATCAAACCAGTCCGGGTGCTGCACAAAGTGCGCACACAGAATATCGATGTGATACTTGTCCCACTTCACGTCAGGGTAGTGCTCGCCCATGGCGGCCACGCGCGAATCCCACCACGGCATGGAGATCGAAATACCGTTGGATTTGGTCGCCGCAGTAACGTGTTTACCGCGTTTTTTTGCCAGTTCAAAAGCGAACTTCAAGACACGGTCTGTACCGGTACGGGTAAACACACTTTCCTGAATCACCACCTCGCGCTGCGTGCCTTCAAACATGATGCCGCCGCTATTGGAGTACTCGCCTTCGGTATTCTCGCGCACGATAAAGAAATCAATATCGCCAGGCTCACGACCTGCCAGCGGCGAACGCACGCCGGGCATCAAGCGCACCGGGCGCAAGTTGATGTACTGGTCAAATTCACGACGGAACTTGAACAGGGACTCCCACAGGGAAACATGATCCGGCACCAGATCGGGCCACCCCATTGCGCCAAAGAAAATGGCCTCGGTATCCATTAGTTGGGCTTTCCAGTCCGAGGGCATCATGACACCATGCTTCTGGTAATAGTCCGAGCTCCAGTCCAGCACCTTCCAATCAAAACTGATGGCGTGACGACGAGCGACCACCTCCAAAATACGCAGCCCTTCTGGCATGACTTCCTTGCCGATCCCATCTCCCGCGATCACGGCAATACGATGAACGTTACTCATTCCTCTTTCCTTGTGGTTTTACATGGCCGCAACGGCCTTATTCTGACAAGATGCTGCCCCGCTCAGGAAACAGCAAGCGGCCTGCCCGCGTCCCCGGTGCTGGCAGGCTGACCGAAACTGAAAATGCTTAATACCCCAGCGTGTGATCGACTTGCCCTGAAGCAGGCTTGCCTTGCTGCAACAGCACGATACGCGAGCCGATCTGCTCCAAGGCCAGGTCACGCACGGTGATGCCCGAGATATGCGGCGTAACCATCACAGAGGCAATACCCCAGTAGGGATGATCAGCCGGCAAGGGCTCCTGGGTAAACGCATCGAGCAAGGCGCCAGACAAATGGCCACTTTGAAGTGCTTCCACCACGTCAACATCCACCAGATGCCCACCACGAGCCACATTGATCAAAAAGCCGCCCGGCTGCAGATGCGACAGAAGCTCGCGATTGATCAGACCTTCGGTTTGCGCAGTCAAGGGCAACGCATTGACCAGAATACGACTGGCCGAGACACAGTCTTTCAGCCCCTGATCACCGGCATAGCAAGGGAAATCCGCTTCACGCAGCCGACGGGACCAACCCTGTACGGGATAACCCAGACTGGCGATCACCTGGGCTATCTTGCTGCCAATCGCCCCCAATCCCAGCACCGCGACCGGCCACTGGCGACGATCAATCGGGCGATACGCCTTCCACGTACCCTTTCGCGCTTGCTCCTCATAAGGCGTGAAACGACCCACAGCACGCAAAACACCGTACAAGGCATATTCCGCCATTTGCTCGGCCATGCCAGCATCTTCAAGGCGATATAAGGGCATGCCAGCCGGAATAGAACCGGCCACTGCGTCCACGCCCGCGCCCAGATTAAACGTAGCGCGTAAGTCGGGCTCCTGCTGAAACAGGATCGGGTCCGGTTGCCACACCACGGCGTAAGTCGCACCCGTGCTGGGCTGTCCGGGGACGAACTCATCAACCTTCCAATCGGGATAGGCGTTGCGAAACTCCTGCGCCCACCGAGCGGTTTCAGTTGACCGCGCCGTAGCGATGATCAAATGAGGCTGTGATACTGGCATTAACGCTTCCCCCCGAACAAAGATCCCAACACCCCACGCAGCACTTTGGTCGCGGCCCGTTTGGTTTCCGTTTTGATCATGCTCTGCACCAAACCATCCTTTTTGCCACCTCGTGGCCCGGTTGATCCAAACAGAAAATCATTGACCACACCCATCAGCCCTTCGTCCTTGACTGCTGGGCCACCGGCTTGTGTTGCTCCAGCCGCCCCATTGGCAGCCGCATCCGCCGCCTTTTTCGCCAGCACCTCGTACGCCGATTCCCGGTCAATGGCCTGGTCATACTTCAAGCCGAGCAAGGAGGCCTGACGCACCATCTGTCGTTCAGCCTCCGTAGCCGGGCCAATCCGACTGCCCGGCGCCACCAGCCAGGCGCGCTCGGTAGGCGTGGGAATACCCTTGGCATCGAGCATGGATACCAGCGCCTCGCCCACACCCAGCTCGGTAATGGCCGCCTCAATGTCCAGGCCGGGATTGGGACGCATGGTTTGCGCCGCCGTTTTGACCGCCTTCTGATCGCGTGGGGTAAAAGCGCGCAAAGCATGTTGAACCCGATTGCCCAGTTGACCCAATACCGTGTCGGGAATATCCAGCGGGTTTTGCGTCACGAAATAAATACCTACCCCTTTGGAGCGGATCAGGCGCACCACCTGCTCGACTTTCTCCAGCAAGGCCTTTGGCGCGCCGGTAAACAATAAGTGGGCTTCATCAAAAAAGAACACCAGACGAGGCTTGTCCAGATCCCCCACCTCCGGCAGGCGCTCGTACAAATCAGCCAGCATCCAGAGCAGAAACACCGCGTACAAGCGCGGCGACTGCATCAGCTTGTCGGCAGCCAGTACATTGATCATGCCGCGCCCGGAGGCATCGGTACGAATCCAGTCCATGACATCCAGAGCAGGTTCGCCAAAGAAACGATCCGCCCCCTGGGTTTCCAGACGCAGCAAGGCGCGCTGGATGGCTCCGACACTGGCCGCGGCAATATTGCCGTACTGGCTGCGCAGTTGGGCCGCACGATCCGACACATCCTGCAGCAAAGCCCGCAAATCTTTCAAATCCAGAATCAGTTGCCCCTCGTCGTCGGCCACACGAAACACGATATTCAGAATGCCTTCCTGGGTATCGTTCAATTCCAGAATCCGGGAGAGCAGTAACGGCCCCATGTCGGAGATCGTGGCGCGAACCGGATGGCCCTGCTCGCCAAAGATGTCCCAGAAGGTGACCGGGTTTGCCCCCCAGACCGGCTCTGGCAGGCCCAGCCGCTGCAGGCGCTCCTGCAGTTTGGGGTTGGCTTGTGCTGCCTGGGATATGCCGCTCAGGTCGCCTTTGGCATCGGCCAGGAAAACGGGCGTTCCCAGCCGGGAGAAGGCTTCGGCCAACACTTGCAAGGTGACGGTCTTGCCGGTCCCGGTGGCGCCCGTAATGCAACCGTGACGGTTGGCCAGCGCAGGCAGCAGATAGACGGGAGTATGGCTGTTTTGAGCAAGCAAAATCGGATCGGCCATGATTGTTTGTTCTCTTCCAGATAGAATGCCAAGTGCCTAGATTCTAGCGACTTTCACCCAAGCTCGGGCCTTGTCGCCCAGACAGGTTAAAATAGATCTGTTTTTCTTTGAACGTAGTCTACTGAATTGGTAATACTTTATGGCCGGACATAGTAAATGGGCGAATATTCAGCACCGTAAGGGTCGTCAGGACGCAAAACGGGGCAAACTTTGGACCAAGATCATTCGTGAGGTCACCGTGGCCGCACGTACCGGCGGCCCTGACCCCGAGTCCAACCCACGTTTGCGCATGGCCTGGGACAAGGCAACCGCAGCCAATATGCCCAAAGACAATATCCTGCGTGCCATCCAGCGCGGCGCAGGCGGCGCGGATGATGCCAACTACGAAGAAATTCGCTACGAGGGCTATGGCATTAACGGTGCTGCCGTGATCGTGGACTGCATGACCGACAATCGTCAGCGCACCGTCTCGGATGTGCGTCACGCCTTTACCAAAAATGGCGGCAATCTGGGTCTGGACGGCTCGGTGGTGTTTCAATTCCGCCACTGCGGCCAGTTCCTGTTCGCCCCGGGCACCTCGGAGGACACCATCATGGAAATCGGCCTGGAGGCCGGTGCCGACGATATCGTCACGGACGAAGAGGGCCTGATTGAAGTGCTGTGCGCTCCCTCGGACTACCCGGCTGTGCAGGCTGCCTTTCAGGCCGCGGGCCTGACGCCTGAGGTCGAAGGCGTGGTCATGAAGGCGCTGAATGAAACCGAACTGAGCGGCGAGGACGCCGCCAAAATGCAAAAACTTCTGGACGCACTGGAAGGCCTGGACGATGTTCAAGAGGTCTACACCACCGCCGTCATGGACGAAGCCGAATAAGCCATTTCTGTAACCTCCTCTTTGCGGGCCCTGCCCGACTCATCACTATGAAGCTACTTGTTGTCGGCAGCGGCGGCCGTGAACACGCCTTGGCATGGCGCCTGGCCCAATCTGCACGTGTGCAGACTGTCTACGTTGCCCCTGGCAATGGCGGCACTGCGCGTGCCGAACGTATTGAAAACCTGGCCATCACCGATATCCAGGAACTGATTGCCTTTGTGAAGCTAGAGAAAATTGCCTTCACCGTCGTCGGCCCGGAGGCCCCGCTGGCAGCCGGTATCGTGGACGCTTTCCGGGCGGCCGGCCTGAAGATCTTCGGCCCCACCCAGGCAGCAGCCCAGTTGGAAAGTTCCAAAGACTACGCCAAGGCCTTTATGGTGCGTCACAACATTCCAACGGCGGCCTACGCCACCTTTACCGACCCCGAGGCGGCCAAGGATTACATCCGCCAGCAAGGCGCTCCGATTGTGGTCAAGGCCGATGGCTTGGCCGCCGGCAAGGGCGTAATCGTGGCCACCACGCTGGAAGAAGCGCTGGGTGCGATTGACGACATCCTCGGTGATGGCCGCTTTGGTGCTGCCGGTGCCCGCGTCGTGGTGGAAGAATGCCTGACCGGCGAGGAAGCCAGCTTCATCGTGATGTGTGACGGTAAAAATGTGCTGCCCATGGCGACCAGCCAGGACCACAAGCGTTTGAAAGATGGCGACCAAGGCCCCAACACCGGCGGGATGGGCGCGTACTCGCCTGCGCCTATCGTCAGCCCCACGCTGCACAACCGCATCATGCGCGAAGTCATTCACCCCACCATGCAGGGAATGGCTAAGGAAGGCCTGCCCTACTCCGGCTTCCTGTATGCCGGCGTCATGATTGGCGATGGCCCGGATGCCACCCGTCCCATCAAGGTACTGGAATTCAACTGCCGCATGGGCGATCCTGAAACCCAGCCCATCATGATGCGCATCAAGAGCGATCTGACCGAAACCTTCGAGCTGGCTCTGGCCGGCAAGCTGGACGAAGCCACGATTGAATGGGATCGTCGTACTGCTATTGGTGTGGTTCTGGCCGCGGCCAACTACCCCGAAGAACCCCGCACGGGCGATGTCATCACCCAGTTTGCCAACGATACCGACGAGTGCATCACTTTCCACGCTGGCACCCAGATGAAGGACGGCGTCGTGGTGACCACGGGCGGCCGTGTGCTCTGCGTGACCGCAATGGCCGATTCCATCCGTCGTGCCCAGGAAGCAGCCTACCAGGCCATTTCCCAGACTCATTTTGACGGCAAACAATTTCGCACCGATATTGGCTGGCGCGCCCTGCCCAGCAGCGAAACCTGATTTACGCAGCAAGGTCTTTCCATGTCTTTACCCATTGATACCGTCCAGGCTTATTTCCGTCAGTTGCAAAGCCACATCGTGGACACCCTGGAGCAATTGGACGGCACGCCCTTCGAGTCGGACCAATGGGATCGTCCAGAAGGCGGGGGCGGCTTGTCCCGCCTGCTGGAGAACGGCCCCGTGTTCGAACGGGCAGCCGTTTTGTTCAGCCACGTCAAGGGGCATACCCTGCCCCCCTCGGCCAGTGCTCACCGTCCAGAGCTGGCCGGTCGCCCCTGGGAGGCCATGGGGGTATCGCTGGTGATTCACCCGCGCAACCCCTTTGTGCCCACCACGCACATGAACGTGCGTATGTTTGTGGCTCAGGCCCAGACAGCGGACCAGGCCGATGTGTTCTGGTTTGGCGGCGGTATGGACTTGACGCCCTACTACCTGAACGAGGACGATGCCCGTCATTTCCATCAGGTCTGCCACGACGCCCTGGCCCCACATGGTGAGGATTACTATCCGCGCTACAAGCGCTGGTGCGACGAGTATTTCTATCTGAAGCATCGCAACGAAACCCGCGGTATTGGCGGCATTTTCTACGATGACCTGAACGAGCCCGGCTTTGAGGCCAGCTTCGCACTGACGCGCTCGGTAGGCAATGCCTTTACCGACGCCTACGTACCCATAGTGCGTGCCCGCATGGATCACGCCTATACACCAGCGCACCGGGACTTCCAGGCCATACGCCGTGGGCGCTACGTCGAGTTCAATCTGGTGTTTGACCGGGGCACCCTCTTTGGTCTGCAGTCGGGAGGACGTACTGAATCCATCCTGCTGTCCATGCCTCCTCAAGCAAACTGGCGCTACAACTGGTCGCCCGAACCGGGCACGCCGGAAGCGGCCCTGGCGCAATATCTGGTGCCGCGCGAATGGATTTAAAGCGTGTAGGGCTTCTGGGAGGCAGTTTTGATCCCATCCACAAGGCTCACGTCGCGCTGGCGCTCGCCGCGCTTGAGCAATTGCAGCTGGATCAGGTACAGCTTCTGCCTGCCGCCCAGCCCTGGCAACGCGATGCGCTGGGCGCCAGCGCCCAGGATCGTCTGGCCATGGCGGAACTGGCGGCGCAAGGCCACTCCGGCTTGCGGGTGAACCCGGTAGAGATCGAACGCGGCGGCCCCACCTACACCATAGACACCGTGCGCCAGTTGCCTGCCGGAACACGGTTTTTCTGGATTTTAGGCAGCGATCAGTTGCATAATTTTTGCAGCTGGAACGACTGGCAGGAAATTCTCGAGCACGTCGAACTGGCTGTTGCCCAGCGCCCTGGCAGCCCCTTGGAAACGCCCGCGGCCTTGCAGCAGGAACTGAGCCGGCTTCAACGCCGTTTACATCAGATCGACTTTCTTCCCATGGATGTCTCGGCGACCCAGATTCGGGAGCGAGTGCAGCGTGGTGACAACATCACAGCCCTGGTCCCGGAAAAAGTCGCTCAATACATTGACAAAAAACGGCTCTATCTTTCCCACCCACAGGCGCGCCCTGTATAGTTCTTTTTATGAATATAGAAACACTTCAACGACTCGTCATCGATGCCCTCGAGGACGTCAAAGCTCAAGACATCAAGGTCTTTAGCACAACCCACATGACCGGCCTGTTCGATCGTGTGGTCATCGCCAGTGGTACGTCCAACCGGCAAACTCGCGCTCTGGCCCAGAGCGTTTCTGATAAAGCACGTCAAAACAAAGTCGAAGTCCTGGCGCATGAAGGCGAGGACACCGGTGAATGGGTGCTGCTGGACTTGGGTGACATCGTGGTGCATTGCATGCAGCCCGCCATCCGCCAGTACTACAACCTGGAAGAACTGTGGGGCGAGCGCCCCGTCGAAGTGGAGCTGCTGCCGCAATCGCGTCAGGTCCCACCGGCTGGCTTCTTCGCCAGCGCTGCCGACGACGAAGACTAAGCACCCCCTCCGCCCTTTCCCGGCGGTACTCAGGCCGCAACCAAGCTTGCGGCCTTTTTATTGCCGGGCCGCTCCCAAAGCTCGGCGCCTGCGGTAAAAAATGTCCCCTGGCGAATCCAAGCGGCTTGCTGGCCGCGAGGTGGAGCGCAAACCGAAGGCGCAGCGTGAGGGCTTTTTACCGCCGGGCCGCCCCAAGGTAACAAGCGCCCCGTCGGGAGAAGCAAGCCGAAGGCGTAGCGTGGGGGCCCTTTTTTCCTTCATTTCTTTTTTGTTTCTTCTGACGACGTTTCATGAAACTCATTGTCATCGCGGTAGGTCAGCGTATGCCCGACTGGGTGGAACAGGGCTGGCAGGAATATGCACGCCGCATGCCCCAGGACTGCGCCATAGAACTCCGTGAAATCAAGGCCGAACCCCGTACCAGCGGCAAAACGCCTGCCCAGATGATGCAGGCCGAGGCAAAACGTATTGAAGCGGCCATTCCCGCCCAGGCGATGCGCATTGCCCTGGACGAACGCGGCAAGGATCTGACCACCGTCAAACTGGCCCAGGAGCTGGAGCGTTGGCGCAATAGTGGTCAGGACATTGCGATTCTGGTGGGCGGCCCGGATGGCCTGGATTCGACCTTAAAGCAGAGCTGCCATGGCATGTTGCGTCTGTCCTCGCTAACGCTCCCCCATCCGCTGGTCCGCATCTTTCTGGCCGAACAACTGTATCGCGCCTGGTCCGTGATGACCGGGCACCCTTATCATCGCGCCTAAACCTATTTTTACTTCTGGTTCCTATGCCTTTTCAGCCCATCTACCTGGCTTCAGCCAGTCCTCGCCGCCACGACCTGCTCAACAGCATACAGATCACGCATGAGGTTCTGGCTGTTCCCAGCCCTCCCGGCGAGGACGAACCCCGTCTGGCACAAGAAACCGTACTGGAGTACGTACGTCGCACGGCTCGTGACAAGCTACAGCGGGCCCTGCAGTGGCGCGCGCAAAACAGCCAGCTGGATCAGGAGCGCGCCATTTTGAGCGCCGACACCACCGTGAGCATGGGCGAGGACATTTTTGGCAAACCCGCCGATCCGAGCGATGCGGCGCGTATCCTGCGCGAACTCTCGGGCCGCCGCCACAAAGTGACGACGGCCTTGTCACTGGGCGTAGGTGGAGTGGAATTTGAAAGCATCAGCATCAGTGAAGTCAGTTTCAAAACCTTGAGTGAGCAGGAAATCCAGGAATATTGCGCGGGCGGGGAACCGATGGGCAAGGCGGGTGCCTATGGTATTCAGGGTCTGGGCGGAGCGTTTGTCAGCCACCTGAGTGGCAGCTATACCGGTGTCATGGGACTGCCCGTCCATGAAACCTACCGCCTGCTGGAGCTGGCCAACCTGAAGCTGCGTACTTAAGTCCAGACCACAGCGGAAATACAGCCCGCTCGGAACAGGAATGGGGAACTATCCCTGCGCGACCTAGTCCCATTCTTTTATTCCATATGGCTCTTAGTATATGTTTTCTGGATATATACATTCACCGACTGTTTTGCAGGATTAACACCATGCCGCTTTCCTCTTTTTCGATTCGTCTGGCTCTGGCCAGCCTACTGTACGCCAGCACCGCCGCTTACGCGGCTGAGCTTCCGGCTGCCTTGAAAGCCCTGGAAGAACAGGGGCTGTCTGTTGTGGGTGAATTTGACGCCCCGGGCGGGCTGAAAGCCTGGGGGGCCTACAGTGGTAATCAGGCGCTGGCCATTTACAAGCTGCCCGATGGACAACACATGATGGTGGGCACCATGATCGATGCCAAGGGCGAGGAAGTACGCCCGGCGGGTCTGGACAAGCTGGTGCAGCCGGTCATTGCCAAGGACATGCTGGGCAAGCTGGAAAAATCCCGCTGGATCAAGGATGGCGAAGACACAGCACCTCGCATAGTCTATGTCTTCACCGATCCCAACTGCCCTTACTGCATGCAGTTCTGGCAAATGGCCCGCCCCTGGGTCGAGTCCGGAAAAGTGCAGTTGCGCCATGTGATGGTGGGTATTCTGGCTCCCAGCAGCAGTCTGAAGTCGGCTGCCATTCTCGCCGCCGACAATCCCACCCAGGCCTTGAACGAGCATTCCCTGGCCATGCTGAAAGACCGCAGCGCCGGTATCAAAGGCCTGGACAGCGTGCCCAGCGACATTGAGGCCGACCTGACCCGCAACGAAGATTTGATGATGGGATGGGATCTGCGCGCCACGCCCGCCATGATCTGGCAAGATGAGCAGGGCCGTATCCAAATGCAGACCGGAGCCTCACCCGACATCAGCGAACGGGTTTTCGGCCCTCGCTAATTCACCAGGAAAACCGACTCATGACAAGCCGTGTACTCTTGCATGCCCCCACCCCCGACGCCCTGGAGCGGGCCCGCAGCAATGCGCGTAACCTGCTCAAGGACATGCCCGAGGCCCAGATTCGCATCATTGCCAACGCACAGGCCGTTCAGGCTTGTGTCCAGGGCATGGAACACGATCTGGACACCGTGACCTTCCTGTGCCCGAATACGCTGCGCAATCAGTCGCTCCGCGCACCTGAACGCTTTCAGGTTCTGGCGCAGGGAGCCATCACGACGCTGGTGCAATTACAGGCTGAAAACTGGATTTATATTCGCGCCTGAGGGCATGTAGGGTCAGAACAACAGACCATACAGACCGGTCATGATTTTGTCGCCGCTGCCCCAAACCTTGATACGATAACGAGGCCCGCCACAAGCGGGCCTGTTTTTACCTGTATCACAAGGAAATCTGCCATGCCCACTCTCATTCGTTCTGCACTGCGTCCCTGCCTTTTAGCCATTCTGTGTACCGTAGGAACCAGTCAGGCACTGGCGCAGCAAACCACGGTGGGCGTGGGTGTCGGTTTTGCACCCAAGTATGAGGGGGCTGACAGCTACGGCGGCCGCTTCTATCCCCTGCTGTCACACCGCAATGGGCACTTCTTTCTGGCCCCCAAAGCTGGCATGCCTGCCCTGGGCCTGCAAACCAATCTGACCGACAACTGGACCATCGGCACCTATGCGTCTTTGGCCCGTGCCCGTAAATCGGGTGATGCTGACCGCCTGCACGGCACGGACGATATTGACCGTCACGGCAACCTAGGGGTGTTTACGGCCTACCGTCTGGGCAATGCCAAAATCGAGGGCAGTTACTATCAGGCGCTGAAAAGCGGCTACGGTGCCACAGCCGTTCTGGACTTGAGCTACCGCCTGTGGAATGATCAGGACAGCAGTTTCTCGATGGGTGCCGAACTGAAATGGTCCAATGAAAAAGCCATGCGTACCTACTTCGGGGTGAAATCGCATGAGGCCGCCGCCAGCAATGGTCAGTTGCAACGCTACCGCCCAGATGCTGGCCTGCGCTCCTATGCGCTGTACGGCCAGTACACCCACAAGCTCAGCGAAAGCTGGTCCCTGCAAGGACTGGTGGGCGTAAACACCTTGGGGGAAGAGGCCAAAGACAGCCCCTTGGTGGAGAAAAAAAGCAGCGTCTTTGGCGGAGTAGGCCTGGGTTACAGCTTCTAATTGGCTCTCAGGGTCTGCCTACCCGTTTGACCGTCAAGCCCTTTTCTTCCAGGCGCGCCTGCACAAGGGCTCGATGGTCTCCCTGAATTTCCAGACCTGCCTCTTTCAGTGTCCCGCCTGCCCCGCAGGCGTTTTTCAGCTCCTTGACCAAGGCCTTGAGCTGCTCCTCAGGCATCACCAGTCCTGTGACCACGGTCACGCCTTTTCCTTTGCGCCCTTTGGTCTCCAGACTCAAACGCACTGGCCCCTGCTCCTGGGCCAGCTTTTCCTGACGGCGCTTCTCCTCGCAACAGCACTGGTTTTTCGGCTGTTCACAGTCCGGGCATACGCGCCCCTGGTCCGTGCTGTAGACCAATCTGGACAACTGATCCGCTAAGCTGGCCATTAAATCCGCTCCGTTTTAAACACAAGAAACAAAAAAGGCCACATCCACGGTTTGCAGCCCCACACTAAAAAGCCCACCGGACTCCGGTGGGCTTTGCACTGGACCAGGTCCAGACCAATTACATCATGCCCATCAGGACCAGGCCCAACAACTGCTCGGACGTAAAGCGCTGACCGTTGATGTCGAACACACGATCCTGACCGTTGTACTTGATCGTGGTCGAAATGCTGTTCTCATCATTGTTGAGCATCTTGGACTCGGCATAAGGAGCCACGGCGGCATCCAGAACCATATCCAGCATGGCGGCATTGCCCTCCTCGGCGGACAGGCCCTCTGCCTTGTCCATCTCCGCGGCCAGACCACGCAGCATAGGCTTGGAGATCAGGACATCCAGCTGGGCAGCAGGAATTGCCTCAACCCACAGCTCGGGGCTTTCCAGCAATTCTTGTTGCGTCGCATTGGGCTTTTGGAACTCCATGCGCAGATTGGCCTTGGATTCACCAGCCTCTGTGTACCAACGCAGGGGTTCGATACGCAGCACAGGCTTGTGCTCCAGCGCTTGCAGCGCCAGCTCCATCACCTTCTGGGCGGTAGGCCCGTCAACCGCTTCCAGATCGTCTTGCACCTTGGTGTCAGAAATCAGTTTGGAGATGGCGGAGATAGCCGGCGCATACACGCGATCAAAACCCATGACCAGCTCAACTGAGCCCAGCTTGACCTTGTCCTCAAACACCAGGTCGGTCAACAGGTAGCTCACCTTGGTATCGCTGATGGAGTCTTTGGTGACGGCATCCGAATTGACAGCGATCTGCTTGAAGGTAATACCCTCGGTCTCGGCCGACTGCATCTTGACGTCATCTACGCTCAGCTTGCCGACCTGGTTACCATTGACATTGATGTCACCGGTCTGCTTGAAGTCCATGATGAAGTTGGAGGCTTCCAGCTTCAAGGGCTCTTCGCTGATGTCATCGACAAACAGCTTGGGGAAGCTGCCGGTCACAACAATATCCTTGCTCTTGCCACCGGCTTTGGTACGCAACTGGCCGCCGCTGAACTCGACCTTGATCTCATCGCCTTGATGCTTGATGGCTTCAAAGTGAACATTGGAGTCCACCGCGCCGTCAAAGCCCACCAGACTGTCGGCCCACAAGGGAGTCTTGTCGCCCGTCAGCTTGAACCAGCCTTCCGTATCTTTGGTCTTGACCAGGGTGCTGTGCGACAAGGCCGCAACAGGGGTGAAGTTGCCCATTGCCAAGGCGGACATGGGCAGCGGACCGTGGCTGATCTTGTCGTCGAAGGTCAACTCCAAGGGTTGCTCTTGTGCGTCGGCTGGCGTGAGTGTGAGGGTGTAACGAGCGGTAGAGGAAAACACGCCACGCTGGTAGTCGACTACATTCATGACGACCGTCTCGTTCATTCCCATTTGCTGCATTTGCTCGGCAGCCAGGGTGTTGAACTGGGCCACTTTCTCGCCCACGAGCGCTTCTGTTTTCTTGCCGGTGTACCAAGTCGAACCGCCATATGCGGCCGCTAGCACGACAACCAGTGTGACCAGCCCTGTACTTTTCTTCATGACTTCCCTTTTGTAGACCTACAGTCCCAACTTCAAATAGCCGACATAATACCGAAACTAAGTTTGACTGATGGTAGTTTATTCCCCGTAATTGTAACTATTCACCTGCGTAATGCGAGCGACATCTTCCTTACCCAGTCCCATCCGGTGGGCGTTACGGTACGTTTGTTGGGCAGCATGGGCCACCGGCATGCTCGTATGACTGACACTGGCCAACTGCGCCACCGTGTTCAAATCCTTCAGCATGGTGTCCACCGATGCCTTGACCTGCGTGTCCGGACGGGTCATGCGGGGCACGAACAATTGCAGCAAAACCGAATCGGCCCAGCCGCCCCCCAGCGCCTCGCTGATTCGGGAAGCGTCCACGCCATTGTCATTGGCCAGGCTCAACGCCTCGGCAATCGCCGTCAAAGTTGTGGCCACAATGGTCTGATTGCATAATTTTGTTACCTGACCAGCGCCCACCGCGCCCATCAGGGTCACGCGCTGTGAATAAGCGGCCAGCACAGGACGAACCCGCTCCAATGCCGCTGCCTGTCCTCCGACCATAATGGCCAGCGTACCTTGTTCGGCGCCACCGACACCGCCTGACACGGGGGCGTCCAGCCAGTGCGCGCCACAACGTTGCTGCAACTGGGCTGCCATGTCACGGCTTGCCTGCGGTGAAATCGAGGAATGGTCCACTACGATGCGCAACGCGCCCTGGACGCTGGCCAGCCCCTGTTCACCCAGAACGGTATCGTATACCGCCTGCGCATCAAAAACGCACAGAAACACGGCCTCACATTGCTCGGCCATCTGTGCCGGCGTATCGCAACAAATGGCACCAGCCTCTACCAAGGGGAGCACCTTGTCCCGGGAACGATTCCAAACCCGAACCTGATAACCCGCCTGTAACAGACGCCTCACCATAGGCTGGCCCATCCGGCCCAGCCCACAAAAACCAATCATCATGTTTCGTCCTTTACGCCCTCCTGCCAGGAAGCTCCCAGCAAGAAGTCAAGAAAAACCCGCCTGACAGGCGGGTAACGTCCGGTCGGCCCCCGACCGGATCACCGTCACACCGCGCGTTCAAGCAGCATCGGGTTGACGGTCGGGAGCTGCTTCCTGAAAGGCAGACAGTTCCAGGCATTTCTCTTCTATGGCCAACAAGCGGGGGAAGGCGGTCAGATCGATGTCAAAGCGACGGGCATTAAACATTTGCGGAATCAGACAAATCTCGGCGATGCTGGGGAGATCACCAAAAATGAAGGCCTGACCCTTTTTGCCATGCCGCAGCACCAGGGCCTCCAGCCCTTCCAGGCCAACGCTGACCCAGTGGCGATACCACTGGTTGCGCGCATCCTCCTGAACATGTAAATCATTTTTCAGGTACTGCAATACGCGCAGATTGTTCAGGGGGTGAATATCGCAGGCTACCGTCTGAGCCATGGATCGCGCCCAGGCCCGATCTGCCGAGGCCTTGGGCAACAAAGGCAGCTCGGGATAACGCTCGTCCAGATACTCCAGAATGGCCAGAGATTGCGTAATGATCAGACCGTCATCATCCAGGGCGGGCAACAGTTGAACAGGGTTGACCTGCACATAATCGGGCTGATGCTGCTGTCCCCCATCTTTGAGCAGATGAACCGGCCTGATCTGGTAATCCAGACCTTTGAGATTCAGACCGATCCGCACCCGGTACGCGGCGGAACTGCGAAAGTAGCTATATAGAATCATCTTGTCTCCTGTCCACCCTGCAAAATTCGTTTTTTTATTTGTTCAGGCTTTCAATCTTGCGCGACAGCTCTCGGGGCAGCGGGAAGGCAATATTTTCTTCCACCCCATCCAGGGCCCGCACTTTGCCTACGCCCAATTCCTGCAAGCGCTGAATCACCTGATTGACCAGAACTTCCGGTGCCGATGCGCCCGCTGTCACGCCCACGCGCTTTTTACCCACCAGCCAGGCCGGATCAATCATCTCCGGCTTATCCAGCAGATAAGCTTCCGCGCCCTTGCGCTCGGCTACTTCACGCAAACGATTGGAGTTCGAGCTATTGGTACTGCCGACCACCAGAACCAGATCACACTGCGGCGCCATGATCTTGACCGCATCCTGGCGGTTCTGGGTGGCGTAACAGATATCGCTTTTCTTGGGCTCGACAATGGTGGGGAAACGTTCGCGCAAGGCTTGGGCCACGACCGCCGCATCATCCACCGACAAGGTGGTTTGCGTCACAAAGGCCAGTTTGTCGGGGTCGGCCACATTCAGCTTGGCTACATCTTCCGGCGTCTCGACCAAGTACATCCCTCCGTCGGCTTGACCCAATGTGCCTTCGACCTCGGGATGGCCCACATGACCAATCATGATGATCTCGCGACCTTCGGCCCGCATACGGGACACTTCAATATGCACCTTGGTCACCAGCGGGCAGGTGGCATCGAACACTTTCAGGCCACGCCGCTCGGCCTCGTCACGCACCTGACGCGATACGCCATGCGCTGAAAAGATGACGATCGCACCGGCCGGGGCCTCGTCCAGCTCTTTAATGAAGATGGCCCCCTTGCTGCGCAGATCTTCCACCACATACCGGTTGTGAACAATTTCGTGGCGCACGTAGATAGGCGCGCCGTGCAACTCCAAAGCACGCTCGACAATATCAATCGCACGGTCAACCCCCGCACAGAATCCGCGGGGCTGGGCCAGAACAACCTCAGCGTTCTGAACAGGAGCAACTTGACTCATTACAGAATCCCCAAAATATGAACATCCAGACGCAAGGCCACACCGGCCAAGGGATGGTTGAAATCGAACAAGGCAGTCTTGTCGTCAATTTCCTTGAGCACGCCCGAGTAGCGGCTGCCATTAGGGGCAGCAAACTCGACCATATCACCGGGTACGAACTCCACGCCTTCAGCGGCGTTGCTGGCCAGCATTTCGCGGGTGATACGCTGCAAAAGGTCAGGATTACGGGCGCCGTACGCCTCCTCAGGGGCGATGTCGAGCTGAAAACGCTCATCTTCACGGTGCCCCAGCAACTTCTCTTCCATACCGGGGGCCCACTGACCGTTGCCCATCTGCAAGGTCGCCGGACGGCCCGTAAAAGTATCCGCAAACACAGAGCCTGCTGCCGGGCCGCTGGCCAGCTCTATACGATAGTGCAAAGTCAGGTAGGAATCCTGACGGACAATTCCAAGCTCGGAACTAGCAGAGTTACTCACGATCGCTCACTATAGAAAATCATTCAATTACCGCATTTTAGCGTTTCTTATGGCCACATCCACTTTACGCCGCCAAGGGCCCCGTGAGCGCATGTTGGCGCACGGCCCCACCTGTCTGACGACCGCTGAACTGCTGGGTATTGTGCTGCGCACCGGGACACGCGAGCGCAACGCTGTCGAGCTGGGCCAGATGTTGCTCGATCATTTTAACGGACTCAAAGGATTATTATCGGCCGATGCTTCAGCCCTGCGCCAACTGGATGGAATCGGCCCAGCCAAATGCACGGAACTATTGGTCATCCGCGAGCTGCAACGCCGCTGCGCCCTGGAATCCCTAAACGGCCTGCCAGTGCTGAACCATGCCGACAAAGTGCGCGAATACTGTCTGGCCCATCTGGGTCATTTGCCAGTGGAACACTGTCTGGCCCTGTTCCTGGACAACCAGCTTCGCTTGATCTGTGCGGAAGAGATCGCCCGGGGGACGATAAATCAAGCATCGGTCTACCCTCGGGAAATTGTGCGCTCAGCCCTGCGTCATCACAGCTGCGCCTTGATTCTGGCCCACAACCATCCCTCGGGCGCCGCGCACCCCAGCGCCTCCGATATCCGTCTGACCCGCCATATTCGTCAGGCCTTGGCCTTGGTGGATATCCGCTTGCTGGACCATATTATTGTCACCCCCAGTCAGACCGTCTCCATGGCCGAACGCGGAGATCTGTAGCCTGCTTCCCGACGGCGCATATCAGTTTTTGCCACCGTTTGACACGCTTGCCCGTAAAATCCAGAACACACCAACGCTGAGTACGGAACCTTATGTCTGATACCGCCGTGAAGTCCTTTGTCGGACGCATACGTGACATTCTTCACGATCTCTCCCCATCTGAACGACGCCTGGCGGAATTTGCCCTGGACTTTCCGGGGGATCTGGCGGGCTACACGGCCTCCGAACTGGCGTCCCTGGCCCATGTATCCAATGCGACTGTCACCCGCTTCATCCGGCGACTGGGTTATCGGAATTATGAAGCGGCCCGCAAACAAGTCCGATCTGAAAAAAAAGCGGGTTCTCCTCTGCTGCTGGCAGCCACCGAAACGGAAGCCGAACGATCACTGACGACGCATTTGCAGCAAAGTCAGAACAATCTGGCCTCCACATACCGACGCCTGCCCGAATCGCTGCTCAAGGAGGTGGCTCAGTCCATTCTGGATGCGCGCAAGGTATGGGTGCTGGGATTTCGCTCCAGCCAGGCCCTGGCCAGCTACTTTCGCTGGCAATTGCTCCAAATCGTCCCCGAGGCTCAACTGATTCCTGGCCCGGGTGAGACCATGGGCGAACATCTGGCAGGCATACATGCCGACGACGTGGTGGTCATTTTTGCCCTGCGCCGTCGGGTGCGCAATATGGACCAGCTTATTGAACAGATGGCGCAGCTGAACCCGAATGTGCTGCACATCACTGACCAGCTCAGCGCAGAGAAAAGCGCCTGTCGCTGGACCCTGCGCTGTGACGTCCAATCGCCCGGTGTGCTGGATAACCATGTGGCCGTGATCGGCCTTTGCCATTTGATCCTGAGCCAGGTCATGGATCAAGCCGGTCCTGCCGGACGTCGTCATTTAGGCCTGGTAGAGGCTTTCCACGACAGCTTTCTGGAACTGTAGCTTACCGCCCTCGCCTCACAGGCACTTATCCAGCACGCCCACCCAGGCAGGTGTGGCCGCCCCCGGCGATGTCATGGCAGGAATCGTATAAGGATCATACGCAAATTGCGATGATCCTTTTTTTATTAAAAATCCTTTTATATCAACATCCCGCCCTAGACTTACGCAAGATTTGCAAAAACTTTCTCGTTTACCCTAGTTTTGAAAATATTTTTTCATTTTCATAATGAGTGAAAAAATGATGTTGGGCCATACGCGTCCTGAAACGAGGAGAAACCATGTCTAGCAAGCAGCAAACCTTGCCAGCCGACACCGGGCCGGCACCGGCCAGTTCTACGGCCAGCGATCACCCTACGGTTCAGCAGCAACTGGAAAACTCGCTGGAAACCATAGGCGTCACCCATTCGCACCGCAAAGTGCTGGCCCTGATTTTGCTGGGCGTGCTCTTTGATGTGCTGGAGCAAAATGCCGTGGGCCTGGTCGGCCCGCTGCTGCAGGAACACTGGGGGCTGACACCGCGTGACGTCGGCTTTCTGAACACCCTGACCTTCGCCGCTGCTGCCCTGGGGCGCTTGCTCTCGGGCTATATCGCCGACCACTATGGTCGACGCGTCATGCTGACCATCAATCTGGCGCTGTTTACGCTGGGAGCCCTGATCTGCGCCCTGGCCCCCAGCTACTGGGTGTTAGGGCTGGGCCGGGTCATTGTGGGCTTTGGTCTAGGCGGCGAAATCTCGATTGCCGTCACCATGCTGGCCGAGTTCTGCTCCTCGCGCTTTCGCGGAACCGCCGTGGGCACCATCAACGTGGCAGGCGGCGGCCTGGGCAATATGCTCGCCCCCGCTTTCGGCCTGCTGGTCTTCACCCTGTTCCCCGGCCCTGAAAGCTGGCGCTGGGTGTTTGGCTTGCTGGTCATGCCCGCTTTTATGGTGCTGTTCTATCGTCGCTACATACCTGAAACGCCGCGTTTTCTGGTGTCGCAAGGCCGGATCGAGGAGGCCAATCAGGTTTTGAACATTCTGGCTTCGGGCAAGCTGGGCCGCCCTGTTGCCCAGCCCTACCCTTATCTGCACAGCGGTCCGCAAGGGCAAAAAGTCGAACGTGTGCGCTTGGGCGAGATTTTCCAAGGCCCTCTGGCCATGCGTACACTGGTCACCGGCATCGCCGTGTGCATGACCTACGGGGCACAACTGACGGTTCTGACGCTGATGCCCTCCTTGCTGGTCGAACAAGGCTACTCGCTGGTGAAAAGCTACACCTTTACGATCCTGATGCAATCAGGCAGTCTGCTGGGTGCCTTGACCGCCTCCTGGCTGGGGTCGCGTCTGCCCCGCAAACGTGTCTTTACCACGGGAGCCTTGCTGGCCTGCGCCAGTGGCCTGGCCTTCGGATTTCTAAGTACCAATATTTATCTGGTGCTGCTGTTTGGCGCAGCTTTCCAGTTTTGCGTCCTGCTGCTGAACACCACCATCTGGATTTTCGCCCCCGAGCTTTATCCCACCCGTGTGCGAGCCTTTGGAACCGCATTCATTCTGGCCCTGGGTACCCTGGCGGGCGCTTTCATCCCGACGCTGAGCGGCTGGGTACTGGAAGCTCATGGCGTAGCCGGCATGTTCTCCCTGATGGCGGGGATGTACATCACCTTTGCCGCGGTTCTGCAACTGGCACCCGAAACCTTTGGTCGCCCCCTCGATACCTGATTTCAATTGGATAAGCCGTGTTGCTGCGGCCCTCGTATTTATGTCTCATACCGTACTGCTCATCAATCCCAACACCTCCCGCCCCACGACGGACATGATGGTGGCGCTCGCCCAGGCGTGCTTCCAAAGCCTGCAGCGAAGCGATATCCAGGTCCGGGGGCTAAGCGCTCCCCAAGGCCCAGGCATGCTGACCACCCAGGAGGAGTTGGAGCAGGCTGCCGCCATGGCGGAACACCCGCTGGTACTGGCTCAGGTCAGGAACGCGGACGGTGTCATCATCGGCGCTTTTGGTGACCCTGGCCTGCAGCCCCTGAGCCAGAGCGTGAGCATACCGGTGATCGGTATAGGACAGGCTGCCATGCAGCAAGCCGTGCAGGTAGGCTCCCCTTTTGGCATCGCCACCACCACGCCACAGCTGGAGCAATCGATTCTGAATCAGGTCAGACGCTATGGCTGGATCGAACAATTCGCGGGCCTGCGCCTGACCCCCACCGCTCCGCTGGATCTGGCCCAGGCGCCGCAGCGTCAGTATCAGGAATTGGCCGACAGCGTCGCGGCATGTATTGAGCTAGACGGCGCGCGGGCCGTCATCATCGGCGGCGGGCCCCTGGCACAAAGCGCACAGGCGCTGCAAAACAAGCTGGCCGTCCCCGTCATCAACCCCATCGTTGCTGCCTGCGAGCTGATGGCCCAGCGCCTGCCCCCCACTTAGCCTTAACACGCGGTACCCACCTCAGGAGACTTCAATGACGAGCAGCACCCTCGTGGACGGCGCGCGCGCCTTGTCCGCTGATAAACAAGAACTGGACCAGATCTACAAGAAGGTCATGTGGCGGATCTTGCCCTTTATTTTTCTGCTGTGGATGCTGGCCTGGATAGACAGGCTCAATATTGGTTTTGCCAAACTGCAAATGCAGCCCGAACTCGGGTTCTCCGAAACGGTGTACGGCATAGGCGCGGGGATCTTCTTTCTGGGGTATTTCTTTTTTGAAGTACCCAGCAACTGGTTGCTGCTGCGCATTGGTGCGCGCAAGACCTTGGCCCGTATCGCCTTTGGCTGGGGGCTGATCTGTGTGCTGATGATGTTTACCAAAACAGCTGCCTACTTTTATGTGATGCGCTTTTTGCTGGGTGCGTTCGAGGCCGGCTTTCAGCCTGGCGTGCTGCTGTTCCTGACGTTCTGGTTCCCGGCTCATCGGCGAGCCAAAGCCTTCGCGGTCTTCATCTCGGCCTCGGCGGTGGCCTCGGTCGTAGGCGCGCCCCTGGCGGGCCTGATCATGACCCGCCTGGACGGGGTCAACGACTGGTCTGGCTGGCAATGGTTGTTCCTGCTTGAAGGGCTGCCCACAATTTTTGCTGGCATTCTGGCCGTGATGTTCATCGTCGACAGCCCCGAAAAAGCCAGTTGGCTCAGTCAACGGGAAAAAGATCTGATCAAGCAAGAACTGGCTCTGGACGCCAAGGCCGCAGGACCACGCGAACACAGCTTCAAAAAAGCCTTGGGCAACCCCGACCTGTGGACCTTGACCCTGATGTTTTTTGGCATTGTGGCTGCCAACTCCACCTTGGCCTTTTTCGCGCCCACCCTGGTTCGCTCACTGGGCCCCAGCGATCCTTTACAGGTTGGCCTGCTGGTCGGACTGGTCTATGTCTTTGGAGCGGTCTTTCAACTGGCGCTGGGCTTTAGTGCCGACCGTCATCGCGAAGCCCGTCTGCACACTGGCGTCCCTGTCATCATCGGAGCAATCGGTCTGGCGGGGGTAGGACTGTTCCTGGGCAATAACACTGCCCTGGCCTTTATCAGCCTGATTATTGCCGTGTCCGGCACCATGGGATGCATTCCTGTTTACTGGCAATTGCCCAACACGGTCCTGGCGGGCTCGGCGGCAGCTATCGGGGTGGCCTTCATTAACTCTGTCGCCAATCTGGCCGGCTTTGGCGCGCCCTTTATGTTGGGCGCCCTCAAAGACTCCAGCGGCAGCTTCCAAAGTGGCTTGTGGATTATCGCGGCTCTGGAGCTGGCCGTGGGCTTATGGATTCTGTCCTTTCGCAAGCGGCAGCATAAAGGCTGAAACAGTGTGCCCGCCTTGAGCGGGACGCAGCCCGAAACGCAACCGTGACACGGATTTCGGGCTGCTTTTTTACAGCGCACAATGGTGGCGCCCCGTGCAGTGAGACTGGGTAATGCGCTGATTTCGATGCCCAATACAGGACCTTGTCACGTTGTCGCCCGGATCAGGCTAGAGCCAAGCGCACCGCACCGCCAGGCCAATGGGCCGGGAATCCTCTACACTGACTCTTACTTCTTTTAGCAGCAGCGAGCACAGCATGCGTACGATCTGGGACATTTCCCCGCCTGTCAGTGATCGATCGCCGGTTTTCCCCGGTGACACCGCCTACCAGCAACGCTGGACAGCCACCCTGGACACCCACTGCCCGGTCAATGTGGCGGAAATCCGCTTGTCTACCCATCTGGGGGCGCATGCCGACGCCCCCCTGCACTACGACCCTCACGGCCCAAGTGCCGGCCACATGGCGCTGGAGCCATTTCTGGGACCCTGCCGCGTCATCCACGCCCGTCATGGCCGCCCACTGATCGAGCCAGCCGATCTGCTGCCTCATTTGAGCAATTGCCCGCCGCGCATCCTGGTCAGTACCACCGCCAAGGCCAAGTACGATGCCTGGAGCGATCATTTCACAGCCTTCGCCCCTTCAAGTTTGCAATTATTAGCCGACCAGGGCATACAACTGGTGGGCATCGACACGCCCAGCGTCGATCCGGCCAGCAGCAAGACACTGGAAAGTCATCAGGTCCTACGTCATCATGCTATGCGCGTGCTCGAAAATCTGGTGTTGGACGAAATTGCTCCGGGCGACTACGAGCTCATCGCTTTGCCTCTGGCCCTGATTCAGGCAGATGCGAGTCCGGTTCGTGCCATTCTCCGCTCTCTGGACTGACAGCAGGACGCGAACTGCCAACCATCCACTGACCTTCTCGACTCGACCTCGTCCGCACGATAGGAAGCACCCGCCACCAGCACTAGGCATCCCGTGTTCGAACACATAGAGCTGCCACTTCTCTGCGGCACGGCCAGGCACGGTTTTGCGTGCTTTCCAGGCAGACACGGGGCGGTTCAATCCACGCCTTGTTGCACTTGTGCCGCGCTTTTGCCGAGTTTTCTTTGAAAAGCGCCTGCTCAATGCTAAAATTTCAGGCTTTATCGGATACGTGGCAAAAAGTCTTTAGGCATTATTCAATCGGGCGCTTTACAAACCCGGTTAAAAAAACAGTCCTCTAGCTTTTTAGTGCCGGTATTTACAGGACGAGGACGTGAGCCCTGCTTTACGCCATTTTTTGTAGATACGTGCCTTGCTGGCGGTCCTAACTTGTCAAAACAGGAATCATCATGAAAGAAGGCATTCACCCAGAATACCGTGACGTGGTGTTTCTGGACCTGCAAACGGGCAACTCCTTTATCACCCGTTCCACCGTCCAGACTCGCGAAACCACCGAAAAAGACGGCAAGACCTACCCGCTGTTCAAGTGTGACGTGACGTCCGAGTCGCACCCCTTCTACACGGGCGCTCAAACCCGTATCGTGGAAACTGGCCGCGTTGAAAAATTCCGCGCCCGTTTTGCCCGTACGGCTGGTACCGTCAAGAAAGGCGAATAAGCTCTCTTTCTCGGCATACCGCGTTCAGCGCAAAAAGGCAGCTTTGGCTGCCTTTTTTTATCCGCCGGGTCGCCCCAAGGTCAATAGCCCCCTCGGGGATGAGTCCGGATACACAACAGCTCATTGCGAACTGCTGTGTGCCTGGCGAATCCAAGCCGCATTCAGGCCGCGAGGTGGAGCGCAAGCCCAAGGCGCTGCGTGGGGGTCCTTTTTTACCGCAAATTTCGCGGCCAAGGCGCCCCCTTTGCATTAAGATAGGGCGAATCAACAGACTGTTTTACCCTAGACGTGTCATCCAGCCTCATACCCACCTCCACCCCTGCCCGCCTGACCGCCACCGCTGCCGTCAAACTCCCCCGCCTGGTTCTTCTTGTTGTTGGGACCATCTATATTCTTGCGGGCCTGTTTTTTCGTGACCCCTGGAAAGCAGACGATGTCATCGGGCTGGCGACCATGTTGACCGCTTTGTCTGACCCCAGCGGTCAGGCCCTGTTGTTGCCCCAGGTAGGAGATCTGGCCCATGCCCAGGACGGCCCACTGAGCACCTGGCTGGGTGCCCTGTTCATCACGCTCTTTGCCCCCCTGCTCAAACTCTTCACCTCCGAGCTGAATGCCAACATCGTGGCATCCCGCCTGCCCAATCTGCTGTGGTTCGGCATGCTGGCGGCCTCGGTCTGGCACAGTGCATACTGGCTGGCCCGCCGCCCAGAGGCTCAACCGCTGCGTCTGCCCTTCGGAGGCGAGCCGTCCTCCACCGCATATGGACGCATGATTGCCGATGCCACCTTGCTGCTGACCGTTGCAACCGTGGGCATCATCTGGCGCATGCACGAAACCTCGGAAGTGCCGGCCATCATCGCTTTGCAGGCACTGGCTTTATACAGCCTGGTGCGCATGTTCGACCGCCCGGCATCGGGGGCGATCATGCTGGGCCTGTCCCTGGGCGCCTGCTTCCTGACCCGTGGCTGGCTGGGAGCCGGCCCCATCATGCTGGCAACCGTTTTGTGCTTTATTCCCCGGGGCCCCTTGCGCCAGCATAGCCAATGGCTGGCCCTCAGTGCCGTCCTGACGCTGGCAATCATCATGGCATGGTGGATACCCGCCAAACGGGTCAGCGTGTATTGGACCGAGCAATGGCGTCTTTGGCATCTGGCCGCCTGGGGGTGGGCCGGCTTCAAGGAGCAGTTGAACAACCTGCGCGATCTGCTGTGGTTCCTCTGGCCGATCTGGCCTTTGGCCTTGCTGGCGCTGTGGCAATGGCGCAGTTGGCTCAAGGCGCCCCACATTTATGTGCCCGCCATCAGCTTTCTGATCCCCTTGCTCAGCCTGCTCTTCATGCGCGATGCTTTCGAGCCAGAATATGCCTTGCTGGTGGTTCCCTGCGCCATTCTGGCTGCCTTCTCGCTGCCCACCTTGCGTCGGGGGGTCATCAACACCCTGGACTGGTTTGCCATCATGTGTTTCTCACTGACGGCAGCCACGGTCTGGCTGGGCTGGATCGCCCAGCAAACGGGCTGGCCACGGCAGATTTCACACAATATTGCCCGCCAGACCCAGGGATACGACACGTTCATCTCCTGGCCGGTCATGATCATTGCCGTGCTCGGCACGCTTGCCTGGATTGCGCTGGTGCGCTGGCGGCTGTCAAGCAATCCGCCTGGCTTGCTGCGCGGTACCGTCTTGTCGGCGGGTGGCCTGATTACGACCTGGCTCCTGCTGGTCACGCTGTGGATGCCTTCGTTAGACTACGTACGTAGTTACCGCGAAGTGTCTGGCGAATTGTCCGCGGCTTTGCGTGAACACAAGCAGCCCGGCGAATGCCTGCGCTCCTGGGGACTGGGCTCGGGACAACGGGCCTCCTTCCTGGTGTTTGACAACATCAACATCAACTTCGACAATCGCTGCTCCCTGGTACTGGAACAGTTCTCCTTGCGCGATCTGCAGGACGGCAAGGCCCCTATTCCGGACAATGCCGTCCAGCTCTGGCAAGGCAAACGCGGGCCAGATCGTCACGAAGCATTTCGTCTGCTGCGCATACAGGCTCACTAAGTTTTCATCATGTCCTCCGTGTTTCATCACAACTGGAAGGGTCAGGCAGGCCAGATCCTGCGCCAGGCCTGGCCCGTGCTGGTCGGCTCCTGGGCAGGTATCGCTTTTGGCGTTCTGGATACGGTGATGGTTGGCCACAGCAGCGCCATAGACCTGCAGGCCATGGGCCTGGGCGTTTCCATTTACATCACCGTTTTTATCGGTTTAATGGGGGTCATCCACGCCCTGATCCCGATCATTGCCCAGCAATTTGGCGCACGCCGCCTTACAGAAGTGGGCCGCTGGTGGGGGCAAGGAGTATGGCTGGCCCTTTTGCTCACCCTGATCGGCACCTTGGGGCTGGCGTTTCCGGATATATGGCTGCGCTGGTCAGGTGACCTGAGCCCTGAGGTTCATGAGCGGGTCACCTGGTATCTGCGCAGCCTGATACTGGCCTTGCCCGCCGCTCTGGTGTTCAGGACAATTTACTGCCTGGGGACGGCAACCTCGCATCCCAAGGCGGTCATGTTGATCAACCTGTTCAGCGTGGCCTTCAAGGCTCTATTCAACTGGGTGCTGATTTTTGGCAAACTGGGTTTGCCGGCAATGGGTGCCGTAGGCTCAGGTCTGGCGACCACGGTCGTATCCTGGCTGATGCTGGCCGCCGGCCTATGGCTGCTACGTGCCGACCGCTATTACCAACCCTTTAGCCTCAAACTGGGCCTGCCCACCTGGGCAGCACAGAAAGAACTGCTGCGCCTGGGTCTGCCCATGGGCGGCTCTTACCTGATTGAAATCTGCGCCTTCAGCTTCATGGCCTTGCTCGTCGCGCGTGAAGGTGTATTTGCGTCTGGCGCTCACCAGATCATGGCCAATCTGGCCGCCGTCTGCTTTATGGTGCCTATGGCAGTGGGCGTAGCAGCCGCCTCAGTCAGCGCACAGGCGATTGGCGCGGGACAGTTTCATCGTGCCCGCCATGTGGGCATGTTAAGCCTGGCCATCGTACTGGCCGGGGTTGCCCTTACCATTACCTTGCTGGTGCTGCTGCGACCCAGCCTGGCCAATGCCTACACCGACGATCCCGATGTCGCCCTGCTGGCCCTGCTCTTGCTGCAGCTACTGCCTTTCTTCCACTTTTGCGATGCGTTCCAGTGCCTGATCTCCTATCTGCTGCGCGCTTACAAAGTGGCTTTTGTACCCATGCTGCTGCAGTTTTTCGCCTTGAGCGTGCTGGGCCTGGGTGGAGGCTGGTGGTTTGGTTTTGGCCCAGGCGCCGGAGCATTGGACAGTATCATTCAATGGCTGGCACCCGGCGCTCCCCTAGGCGCCGCAAGCCTGTGGACCATGGCCAGTCTGGGATTGGGAGCCTCCGCCTTGCTGCTGCTGTTCTGGTACAGCCACATATTGCGTCTCTACAATCCCGCGCGGCGCAAGACTTGCACCCATCAATAGGCAAGAGGCTGCCGCTTAGCGCCTTGAGCTCGCCGCACTTATAAAAGGGCGGGTAAAGGCGCCCCTGAGTTGGGAGGAACAGGCACCCCTACCAGTGGGGGCCGACAAACCCATCCGGTACTGCCTGCAGCACGAAGAACCCAGCAAGAAAAGGGCCTGTTAGGAAACAGGCCCTTTTCTTGTTTGCTGCGGCACAACAACACGTTCGTCAACGCACTTGGCTGCCCTCAATGGCCTCCAGAACTGCCGCCGTATCGTCTTTGACGGTGTTAGGTGATGCCTCGACCGCATCAATGAGGGGGCTAACCAGATCCACTACCTTGCTGCGCGAGAGCAAACCCAGAAACTCGTCGTTCTCACCGGTAACCGCCAAGGGCTCGCTGCTACGCAGCAATTGACCGAGAATCTCATCCAGTCCCATGGTGGCAGGTACCGAACTCATCTCATCTACGAACGCGGAAATATCCCGCGCACCTTGCTGCACAGCTTCCTGCGCCCGCGAACGCATCAGCACGCCCGCCAAGCGTTTGCCATCGAGCACCGGTGCATAACGCACGCCGCGCTCGCTCAAACGCTCAAGCGCATGAACCGCCCGGGTACGCATGGTAAAGGTCAGGGTCTTGCTGGAATCGCGCACGGCATGGGCGGCATTGAGCACTTTGCTGCGGTTCACGTCCTGCAGGAACGCCTGAACATAATCGCTGGCCGGTGACAGAAGGATGTCCTCGGGAGACCCTTCCTGAATCAGCTCGCCATCTTTCAGAATGGCTATCCGGTTCCCCAATCGCAGGGCCTCGTCAAGATCATGCGTAATGAACACAATGGTCTTGTTCAAACGAGCCTGCAGCTCCAGCAACTGATCCTGCATTTCGCGCCGAATCAAGGGGTCCAAAGCCGAGAAGGCCTCATCCATCAAAAGGATGTCGGCATCGGTTGCCAGGGCACGAGCCAGACCCACACGCTGCTGCATACCGCCAGACAACTGGTGCGGATACTGCCTTTCAAAGCCCTGCAACCCAACCTGCTCAAGCCAATACGTGGCTTTTTCTTCGCGAGCCGCGCGCCCCATGCCTTGTACCTGCAGGCCATAGGCCGCATTTTCCAGCACGGTGCGATGCGGAAACAGACCAAAGCGCTGAAAGACCATGCTGATCTTTTGCTGACGGAACTGCATCAGTGCCTTGCCGTCCAGACTCATCACATCCACATCGTCCACCAGAATTTGCCCGGCAGTTGGCTCAATCAACCGGTTGAAGTGGCGGATCAAGGTGGACTTACCCGAACCGGACAAGCCCATAATGACGTAAATGCTGCCGTGCTCAATAGACAGGCTGATGTCACGCAAGCCCAGGGTATGGCCGCTTTTTGCCAGCAGTTCGTCCTTGCGCACACCATTGCGAGCCTCATCGAGCCAGCGCTCGGGTTGAGAGCCGAAGATCTTGTAAATATTGCGCACTTCAATCTTGCTCATGAGGCCTCCCGAGTCTGAAAGCGACGGCCGAACTCTTGCGTAATCCGGTCAAACAGGATGGCCAGCAGCACAATACCCAGGCCAGCCATCAGGCCACGGCCCACTTGCAGGCGGTTAATGCCTTGCAGCACTTCGTAGCCCAGCCCGCGCACACCAATCATGGAGGCGATCACCACCATGGCCAGGGCCATCATGGTTGTCTGGTTGATGCCGGCCATGATGTTGGGCATGGCTAGAGGCAATTGCACGCCATAAAGCTGCTGCCAACGATTGGAGCCGAAAGAGCGAGAGGCTTCCAGCACTTCGCTGTCGACCAGGCGTATACCCAGATCGGTCAGGCGAATGACGGGAGCAATGGCATAAATAATCGTGGCAATCAGTGCGGCGATCTTGCCCAGATTGAACAACATCACCACGGGGATCAAATACACAAAGCTGGGCATGGTTTGCATCACATCCAGCACCGGCATCATGATACGACGCAGCCAATTGAAGCTGGCCATCAGCAAACCCAGCGGTATGCCTATCAGCACAGACAGAAAAACGGCCACAATCATGAGCGCCAGGGTCTGCATGGCCGCATCCCACAGGCCAATCAGGCCGATCACAAACAACATGGCCCCCATGGCCACGGAGAACAGCACACGGCGGCTGGCCAGCCAACCGAGCAGAACCACCACCAGCACCACGGCCCACCAAGGGCTGCTGCGCAGGACCGACTCCATGAAAACCAGCATATCCAGCAGGGGCTGGGTCATGGCCCGCAGGGTACTGGAATAATTGGCCACCAGATCGCCAACGAACTGATCGATGGGCAAACGTAAGGCGCGCGGATCAATCAACTCAGGAAACATAAAAAACACTCCGTAAAACTCGTGCTTGCAGCGCGGGCTTGTGGCCCGGCCATGATCCTGCCGACCCAGGACGGGCCAGGCAGAAAAGCGAGGTACGGCTCGGTTCCTGCACCCAGACAGGATGCAGCCACCAAGGCCGGCCTCGCCCTACACCATCACGAATACTAAAGAGCGGCTTTTACGCGCTGAGCCACTTCCATAGGCACCCACTTGGACCAGGTGTCCTCGTGTTCTTTCAAGAACCAGTGCGCCACATCTTCGGGTTCACCTTCGGTTTTTTCCATGTGCGCCATGGTTTCGTTCATCAGCTCCAGGGGCATGCTGACATTGGCCAGGAAAGCCGTCAGTTCGGGAGCCTGCTTGGAGAATTCCGTATTCACGGCCGTGAATACCGGGTTTTCGGGGTAGTCACTAGGCTCTGGATTGGCACAATTGGGGTCGGTCAGACACCCATGCTTTTTCTCGTCGTAAGCCGGCAGTTCCAGCTTGACCAGATCCATGGAGCCCACCAGTGGCGTGGGGTACCAGTAGTAGAACACCACGTTTTCCTTGCGCTGATACGCAGAAGTCAGCGCAGCCTTCTGGGTGGCACCGGTACCGGGCGAGAACAAGGTGTAGGTATCCCCCAACTTCAGGGCATTGAACAAATTGCCACTGACCACTTCACATCCCCAGCCTGCCGGGCAGCCATAAAAACGGCCTTTACCAGGCTCTTCCGGGTCCTTGAACTCATCCTTGAATTTGGGCAGGTCGGCTGCCGACTTCAGTTCGGGCAGGCGCTCAGCGGTATAGCGTGGGATGAACCAGGCTTCGCCGCCCATATAGATGTCGCCAATACGTTTTACATTTCCCTTGGCCTCGGCCTGTTTCCAGGGGTCAGCCACACTGTTGAGCCAGATTTCCGAGTTGACATCCAGGTCGCCTCGCTCCAGTGCAGCCAAGGCCGGGAGCGTCTCGACCGAGACGACCTCGGTCTTGCAGCCATAACCTTTGTCAGCGATAAAACGCTCAACTTCAGTCAGGACCAGATTCGATTCCCAATTCATGCCACCAAAGCGGACTGCGCGGTCCAGCTCGCAGGCTGCCGGACTTGCCGCCTGCGCGGCAGAGGACAGCCCCAGCAGAAGGCTGGTCAGCACAGAGGCTTGAATCAGGGGAAAACGGTGCAAGCGCGACTTGGCACCGGCGTGAGGGAAGTATGAAGACATGATGCTCCTCCTTGAGTTACTGTGGACGCGTCCTGCATGATCAGTCGGCGCCAAGGCTAAAGGGGTGTGCGGAAGACGATGCTCTTATCGCCAATACATACCTACGTAAAGAGCGAGTGCCAGGCACTCACGAAAAACCCGGAACGGTCAGGGGGTCAAGCCCCTTTTTCCTACCGCTCCCTGCCTTGACCGAAACAACACGGCTGGGCCAGGGTTACACCGCGCGGGGCGATGATTGCTGCGAACAAAACACGCTGTTCGGGCGGTTCTGAATCGAATTGATGAATCTGATAAGGAGGCCATTCTACGGCCCTTTGCAATCAAAAACAAATTCTTACCGTATAAAAACCGAAAAAACAGCGAATATGTCAATGGTAAAAACACAACAAAACCCTTGTTTGACGTGGTTTTAGCCATTTTATGAATTTTTTTTTGTTACTTATTAATTCAAAATCTCAGGAACGAAGCGCTGCTAGGGTCGTTACGTGCACGAGAAAAACAAATGACAAGGCATCAAACCTTGTCATTTGCCATTTAAAACAAGAGGTTAGCGCTGGTACATATAATCCCGGCGCCATGGATACATCAAGTTCGGCGCGTAATCCAGCTCCTGCGCCCTGACAGCGCTTTGTGCCTGAGCCAAAACCTGATGAAGCGCAATCCAGCCGTGCTCAAACCCCATCGCGCAGCCGGCCAAGTACACCCGGTAGGCACGCAGGGACTTTTCCCCCTGCTCGGAATTAAGGGTTGCCCTGGCTTTATCCAACTGTTTCTCCAAGGCGTCGCTCCAGGCCCATAAGGTACGGGCATAGTGAGGGCGCAAATTCTCAATATCCAGCCCCTCCAAGCCTCCCTCGGCCAAGTGACGCAAGACGTGACTGATATGGGTCAGCTCTCCACCAGGGAAAATATATTTCTCGATGAAGTCGCCCATTCCCGCTCCCAGCTGGCTATTGTCAACCCCACCGGCGGTAATGCCATGATTGAGAATCAGCCCCCCTGGCTTTACCAAACGCCGCAGCTTGTCAAAATAGGCGCTGAGCTGAGCGCGGCCCACATGCTCGAACATCCCCACCGACGCCAGTTTGTCATACGGTTTGAGTTCATCCAGCTCGCGATAATCGAGCAACATCATGCGGGCCCGGCCCGACAGGCCTTTTTGCTCGATCAGCCCGTTCACATAGGCATGCTGGTTACGAGACAGGGTGATGCCTGTTACATCCACATCGTAGTTTTCGGCGGCCCACATCAACAATCCACCCCATCCGGCCCCTACATCCAGAAAGCGCTCACCGGGCTGCAAGCGCAGCTTGCGGCAAATGAGATCCAGCTTTGCTTCCTGAGCCTGCGCCAGCGTCATGTCCGGTTCACGATAATAGGCGCAGGAATAGACCCGGCGAGGGTCCAGCCACAAGGCATAGAAGTCGTCCGACAAATCATAATGAAACTGAATCTGCCTGGCGTCCTTTTCCTGAGTGTGACGCCACACGGAGGTCAAGTGCTTGATGATCGAAGTCAGCCAGCCTGCTTGGGCTGCATCAACAGGCGAACCGGGCAAAATATCGGCGGCCAGTTGCATCAGATCCCGCATGGAGCCTTCAAAATCCATGCGCCCTTCCACATAGGCCTCGCCCAACTGACCCGATTGTCCGGCAGCCAACTGCGCCAGCGTCGCATTGTCCTTGATGCTCAGATGCACTGACGCATTGGCATCGCCCACCTGTTCCCCGCTAGGCAGGGTCAGCCGAACCGGAATGCTGAGCTGATCGAGTTTGGCCTGGACCATTGATGAAATTGAACTCAACTTCGCCTCCTTGTATGTAAACAAACAAAGATGACGATGTGTCATCTGTGTCGACACACCGCCCGTAAGCCGTCAATCCTGTAGCCTAATACATCTTGACCCTAAATCCGTTGCACTAAAGTCACGGACCGTGTACTTCAAACCTAAAGCACTTACGCCGAAATTGATCGTCCCCCATGCTAAACTGCCTGCCTTTGGCCCTTTGCATCGGCTTGTATTGATGCGCGGCAGACGGTAGTGGGTTCAGGCTCTCGGCCAGGATCTGCCTCACCTTAATACTTGGCCCGATGACACGCAACCACTCTCCTGCATTTCCTCCCTGGCTCGTTTTGATGGGGCTGCTCACTGCCCTGGGCCCCCTGGCCATTGATATGTACCTGCCCGCCTTCCCGGCGATGGCCCAGGGCCTGAATACCTCGGCGGGCATGGTAGAGCGCACGCTGGCCGGTTTTCTGCTGGGCGTGGGCCTGGCGCAACTGGTCTATGGCCCCATGGCAGACCGCTTCGGGCGTAAGCGGCCGCTGCTGCTTGGCGTCCTGCTCTTTACATTGGCCTCTTTTTTCTGTGCTCGCGCCAGCACGATTGATGAGCTTACTGTCTGGCGCATTATCCAGGCCTTTGGGGGCGCGGCCGGTATGGCGATCCCACGCGCGGTCATCCGCGATCGCTTTGAAACCCGGGAAGCCGCCCGCGCCTTGTCCATGCTAATGCTTATCATGGGAGTGATGCCTATTCTGGCGCCTCTGATCGGCGGCCAGATCCTGCTGTTCAGTGACTGGCGAGGCATTTTCTTCTTCATGACCGGCAGTGGCATCTTGCTCTGGTTGCTGACTTTTTTCACCATGAAAGAGTCGCTCGCTCCCGAGCGTGTGCTGCCATTGCAACCTAAATTGATCGCTCATAATTACAGCGCCTTGCTGCGCGACCGGCCCTTCATGTTTTATTCCCTGGCTGCCGGTTTCAGTTCTGCGGGCATGTTTGCCTATATCGCCGGATCGCCCCGCGTCTTTATTGATTTATTTTCTGTCGAGCCGCGTCATTTCGGTTTTTATTTTGGCGCCAATGCCGCCTGTCTGATTGTTTTCTCTCAAATCAGCGCCCGTTTGCTCAATACGTATAGCCCACCCACTTTGTTGCGCGTGGCACAGGGACTGCAGGTGATCTTTACCCTGCTGGGTGCCATTTTGACCCTGCTAGGCATGCTGGACCTGACCTGGTTGATGGTGACCTTAATGGGCTTTATGGCGTGTCAGGGTTTTGTAAACCCCAACTCCGCCGCCCTGGCCCTGTCCGAACAGGGCCATCGCCTGGGAACCGCCTCCGCCCTGATGGGAGCCTTGCAAATGCTATGTGGCGCCCTGGCCGGTTTTGCAGTCAGCAGTTGGGCATCTCCCGATGCCCTGCCCCTGACCGCGGTCCTGGCCGGCTGTGGTGTCTTATCGTGGCTGTTTGGCCGCAATGCAGCAAGGAAAGCACGGTAAAACTTGATCTAAGTGATTTTTCCATATTAGAATAATCTTCTTTGTACCCCAGCACTGGGGTTAACACGATCCTAATTTTACAATCGCCCGCGGCTTTTTTCGTTTAGCGGAGGCTGATTTAGATCTCAAGGGGTATGACCATGGCACGCGTATGCCAAGTGACCGGAAAAGGCCCAATGTCGGGCAACAATGTTTCGCACGCCAACAATAAGACCAAGCGTCGCTTCCTGCCAAACCTGCAGTCCCGTCGTTTCTGGGTTGAAAGTGAAAACCGCTGGGTTCGCCTGCGCGTTTCCGCTAACGCTATCCGCACCATCGACAAGAACGGTATCGACTCCGTTCTGGCCGAAATGCGCTCCCGCGGCGAAAAGTACTAAGCTGCGCTTCTTAAACATTTAACCAGGAGCTCATCATGGCAAAAGGTATACGCGAAAAAATCAAACTCGAATCGTCCGCCGGTACGGGTCACTTCTACACCACCACCAAAAACAAGCGCAACATGCCTGAAAAGATGGTGATCAAGAAATTTGACCCCGTCGTTCGCAAGCACGTCGAGTACAAAGAAACCAAGCTGCGTTAATTCGCGCCCGCTCCTGCAGCGGATTGGTTTTCAAAAAAGCCCCTGCCCTGCAGGGGTTTTTTTTGCCCTTCACAGGCTGCTGTGACATGCCCGCCTCCTGTCTGCCATTACGCTCATGCACACTGCCCGCCTTGCAGCCGTCCACAGCGAGATTTGCCCCGTATAATGGCGGATACTCCTTTACTTCTGTCTAAAACGGTATTGCCACTCATGCAGGAACGTTACAACCCCAGCGAGGTCGAACAACTCGCTCAGCAAAACTGGACCGATCGGGACGCCTATCGTGCCGTCGAGAACGCCACCGCTTCGGATGGCTCGCTCAAACCCAAGTTTTACGCATGCTCCATGCTGCCCTACCCCAGTGGCAAGCTACACATGGGCCACGTGCGCAACTACACCATCAACGACATGATGGCGCGCCAGCTACGCATGCGCGGTTTTAACGTTCTCATGCCCATGGGCTGGGATGCTTTTGGCATGCCCGCCGAAAACGCCGCCATCAAGTCACAAGTGCCGCCTGCCAAGTGGACTTACGACAATATCGCCTACATGAAAAAGCAAATGCAGGCGATGGGGCTGGCAATCGACTGGTCGCGCGAAATGTGTGCCTGCGATCCCGAATACTACAAATGGAACCAGTGGCTGTTCCTGAAGATGCTGGAAAAAGGCATTGCCTACCGCAAGACCCAGACGGTGAACTGGGACCCAGTGGACCAAACCGTTCTGGCCAACGAACAGGTTATTGAAGGCCGTGGCTGGCGCTCCGGTGCGCTGGTTGAAAAGCGTGAAATCCCCGGCTACTACCTGCGCATTACCGATTACGCCGAAGAGCTGCTGGATACCGTGAAAACCGGCCTGCCCGGATGGCCCGAGCGTGTACGCCTGATGCAGGAGAACTGGATCGGCAAGAGCCAGGGTGTACGCTTTGCGTTCCCTCACGACATTCGTGACGAGCAAGGCCAACTGATTCAGGACGGTCGTCTGTACGTGTTCACCACCCGCGTGGACACCATCATGGGCGTTACCTTCTGTGCGGTTGCTCCTGAGCACCCGCTGGCTGCCCTGGCTGCCCGCAACAATCCCGAGCTGACGGCCTTTATTGAAGAATGCAAGAAAGGCGGCACCACGGAAGCCGACATGGCTACCCGCGAAAAAGAAGGTCTGCCGACCGGCCTGAGCGTCAAGCACCCCCTGACGGGCGCGGACGTTCCTGTCTGGGTCGGTAACTATGTCTTGATGAGCTACGGTGACGGTGCCGTGATGGGCGTGCCTGCTCACGACGAGCGCGACTTCGCCTTCGCCCTGAAATACCAATTGCCTATCAATCAGGTCATTGGGGTAGAAGGCAAGGAATACGACGCCACCCAATGGCAAGACTGGTACGGCGACAAGCAGCAAGGTCAAACCATCAATTCCGGCAAGTACGACGGCCTGACGCACGTCGCGGCCGTGGATGCCATTGCCGCAGACCTGAACGCCAAGGAACTGGGCGAAAAACAAACCACCTATCGTCTGCGCGACTGGGGCATTTCCCGTCAGCGTTACTGGGGCACCCCGATCCCGATCATCCACTGCGACGATTGCGGACCGGTTCCTGTTCCAGAAAAAGATCTGCCCGTGGTCTTGCCCGAAGAGCTGATTCCCGATGGCAGCGGCAACCCGCTGAACAAGCATGACGCCTTCCTGAAGTGCGCTTGCCCTTCTTGTGGCAAACCCGCACGCCGTGAAACAGATACCATGGACACCTTTGTGGACTCGTCCTGGTACTTCCTGCGCTACACCACACCCAATCTGAACGATTCCATGACCGATCCACGCACCGATTACTGGATGCCCATGGATCAGTACATCGGTGGTATCGAACACGCTGTGCTGCACTTGCTGTACGCCCGCTTCTGGACCAAAGTCATGCGCGACATGGGCCTGGTCAAGATTGACGAGCCCTTCACCCGCCTGCTGTGCCAGGGCATGGTGCTGAACCACAGCTACACCCGCCGCACCCCACAAGGGGGTATCGAATACTTCTGGCCTGAAACTGTCGAAAACGTTTACGACGAAAAAGGCGCGATTATCGGTGCCCGCTTAAAGAGCGATGGTCAGCCCGTGCAGTACAACGGCATTGGCACCATGTCCAAGTCCAAGAACAACGGCGTGGACCCTCAATCCCTGATCGACACGCTGGGTGCGGACACCGCCCGCCTGTTCATCATGTTCGCCAGCCCGCCAGAACAGACGCTGGAGTGGTCTGATTCGGGTGTGGATGGCGCCAACCGCTTCCTGCGTCGCCTGTGGGCCTTCTGCTACAACCACGCCGATGCGCTGCGCGCCGGCAACGCCCAAGCTACCGATTGGAGTGATCTGGACGCCGCTGCCAAGCGCGCACGCCTGGAAATTCACTCGCTGCTCAAGCAAGCCAATTACGATTACGAGCGCATTCAATACAACACGGTTGTTTCGGCGTGCATGAAAATGCTCAACACGCTGGAACAGACGCAGTGGGAAGACACACCGGCAGCACAACGTGCGCTGGCCGAGACCACCTCCATCCTGTTGCGTGTTCTGTACCCGGTTGTCCCCCACATCACCTGGCAGTTGTGGCGTGAGCTGGGTTGGGCTGATACGCTGGGTGATCTGCTCGATGCAGCCTGGCCCGACGTTGATGAACAGGCCTTGATTGCCGACGAAATTGAACTGATGCTGCAAGTCAACGGCAAGCTGCGCGGCTCACTGGTCGTGCCTCAGGGAGCAGAAAAAGCCGCCATTGAACAAGCCGCTGCCCAACACGCCGCCGTGCTCAAGTATTTGGAAGGCCGCCCTGCCAAACGCATTATCGTCGTGCCCGGCAAACTCGTTAACGTCGTAGGTTAATCATGCACTCAGCCCGCCTGTTTTCTTCCAGCTCCATGTCTGCTCCTGCACCCAGGTTCTGGGGACTGGCGGGCCTGATCGTCCTGCTCAGCCTGGTGTTGACCGCCTGCGGTTTCCATCTGAAAGGCGTGTCTCCGCTGCCGTTTGACACGCTATACACGAACATTACGGACAACAGCGCTTTTGGCGCGAACCTGCGCCGCACTTTATCGGCCAGCTCGCCGCAGACCCGCTTTGTTGAGCGCCCGCAAGAGGCAGAGGCCCTCTTGCAACAGCTCTCGCTCAACCGTAATCAACGTGAGATCTCCATCAACGCCAAAGGTCAGGTGGAAGAGTACGAGCTGCAGCTGACCTTCGTGTTTGAACTGCTGGACGCCAAGGGCCGCCCCATCCTGCCTCCCACCACCTTGAACGTGATTCGAGAGGTGCCTTATGACGCTGAAGCGGTTCAGGCCAAAGACAGCGAGATCGAGATGATTTTCCGTGACATGGAACAGTCACTGATCAACCGAATCGTGCGCCGCCTGAGCTCTCCCGATGTCGCCAGCGCCTACCACTTCCTGCGCAGTCAGCCCGAGGCCAGCTCGATGGAAGAGATGGAACTGCTGCCCGCGCGAGAACAGGCGCCGTTGTAAGTATGGGACGCAGGGCCGACCACGACACCTTGCTGCGCGAACTGGCTACGCCATCCGCCGCTTTCCAACCACTTTATGTGGTGTCTGGCGACGAGCCCCTCTTGCTGGTTGAAGCAGCCGACGCGGTACGCGCCCGTGCCCGTCAGGATGGTTTTACAGAACGCAGCAGCTTTACGCTGGATGCACGCGCAGACTGGTCCCAGCTATTTGCGGTGGCCCAGAACATCTCCTTGTTTGGCGATCAAAAGCTGGTGGATATCAACATCCCCAGTGGCAAACCCGGCAAACCGGGGGGCGACGCCCTGCAAAAACTGTGCGAACTGATTAGCGGTGGCCAGATGGACGGCACCAGCTTTCTGATCCAACTGCCCAGATTGGACAAGGCCACGCGCAACAGCAAATGGTGTCAAGCTCTGGAACAAGCGGCCTACTGGGTTGAAATTCAGCCCATCAGTCGCCACTCCCTGGCGGGCTGGATTGCCCAGCGCCTCCAGGCTCAGGACCAAAGCCTGGAGCGCAACAGCCTGGAATGGATGGCTGACAAGGTTGAGGGCAATCTGTTGGCTGCGCATCAGGAAATCCAGAAACTGGCCCTGATTTACCCACCTGGACAGCTCACCCAGCAAGAACTGGAGAGCGCGGTACTGAATGTGGCACGATACAGCGTGTTTGATCTGCGCGACGCCATGCTGGCGGGCCATAGCCAACGGGCGCTCACCATACTGGATGGCTTGCAGGCAGAAGGCGAGGCCTTGCCTCTGGTCTTGTGGGCCGTGGGTGAAGAGGTCCGCACCCTGGCGCGCCTGTCGCAAGCGCGTCAGCAAGGGATGGATTTATCCAACCTGTTTCGTCAATACCGCATTTTCGGTCCGCGTGAAAAACTGGTACGCCAGGCGCTGGATCGCATCCCGCCCCACAGCTGGCCCGCCTCGGTTCTGCACGCCCACGATATAGACCGTTTGATTAAAGGCCTGCACCCCAACGGACGTCAGCAAGACCCGTGGGAAGAAATGCGCCGCCTGACCATGCGTATCGCGGTCGCGACACAAGCGCCCCGTCGCTAAGCGTCCAATACCCCTTAATGTCTTAATTGTTGCGATAATGCTCTCTTGAACCGGAGAGTTACACGGCTATGAACGATATCACCCAGTCCTCTGCCGCCACCCAGGTCGGCGATCTGTCCTCCATGATGCAAGATTTGGGCAAGCGTGCCCAGCTTGCTGCACGCCGCATGCGCGCCGCCACCGGCAAAGCCAAGGCTGACGCCCTGCGCTACATGGCTGACGCCCTGATTGAACAAAAAGCCCAGTTGCAGGCGGCCAACGAGCTGGACCTGCAAGCGGCACGTGAACGTCAGATTGCCCCGGCCATGATCGAGCGTCTGGCCCTGTCCGACCGTGCCCTGGAGATCATGACCACAGGCCTGCGTCAGATTGCCGACATGGACGATCCGGTCGGACAGATCAGCGCCTCGCGTACTCGCCCCAACGGGATGCGCGTCGCCCAGATGCGCGTGCCATTGGGCGTGATCGGCATCATTTACGAATCGCGCCCCAACGTGACCATTGACGCCGCCGCCCTGTGCCTGAAATCGGGCAATGCCACGATTTTGCGCGGTGGCAGCGAAGCATTCCACTCCAACCAGGCTTTGGCGCAGATTATTTCCAACAGTCTGGAGCGCGCCGGATTGCCCAAAGACGCCGTGCAAGTAGTGCCCACGACCGACCGCGATGCCGTCGGCCTGCTGGTGACCATGAATGACTACGTGGACGTCATCGTGCCGCGTGGTGGCAAAAGCCTGATCCAACGCCTGAGCGCCGAAGCAACCGTGCCGCTGATCAAGCATCTGGATGGCAACTGCCACGTATACGTGGACGAGTTCGCCGATCTGGAAAAAGCCAATCGTATTGTCTTTAATGCCAAAACCTACCGCTATGGTATTTGCGGCACGATGGAGACCTTGTTGGTTCACCGCAGCATTGCACCTGCTTTCCTGCCGGAAATGGCCCGCCAACTACAGGAAAAAGGCGTGGAACTACGAGGCTGTGAGCAGACCCGTGCGCTGGTCGCCAATGTCGCTCCCGCTACCGAAGAGGATTGGGAGACCGAGTTTGCCGCGGCCATACTGGCCGTACGCATTGTGGACTCCATGGATCAAGCCATGGACCATATCGCTCAGTACAGCTCCGAACACACCGAATCCATTGTGACGGAAAACCTGAGCCAGGCCGAACGTTTCCAACGTGAAGTCGATTCCAGCTCTGTCATGGTAAACCTGCCCACCTGTTTTGCCGACGGCTTCGAGTATGGCCTGGGAGCCGAAATCGGCATTTCCACCAACCGTCTTCATGCCCGTGGTCCAGTCGGCCTGGAAGGGCTGACGACTTATAAATGGGTGTTGCACGGCAACGGCCAGATGCGTGGTTAAATGATGCTTTGGCTAAAGACCTTTCACATCCTGTTTGTGACCTCCTGGTTTGCCGGGCTCTTCTACCTGCCCCGCATTTATGTCAACCTGGCCCAGGAGCACGACCCCAAAACCCATGAAACGCTGCTGGGCATGGCTCGACGCCTGTATCGCTTCATGGCGCCCCTAGCCGTCCTGACCTTGCTGACGGGCCTGGGGCTGTTTTTGTATTACGGCATAGGCAAAGGACAGGGATGGATGCACGCCAAGCTGACCCTGGTTCTGGTTCTGTTTGCCTTTCACGGTGTGTGCGGACGCTATCTGCGGCAGTTCCAGCAAGGACAGCAAAACCGCTCACACGTATTCTTCCGCTGGTTCAATGAAATTCCGGTCATCGTTCTGCTGCTGGTCCTCATCCTGGTGGTTATAAAACCCTTCTAATACCTTATTCATGTCAGACCAATCTGAACGCAAGACACTAAGCCTGAACCCAGGCGCCAAAAAGAAAGCCAGCAACGCGGAACCCCGCGTGCGTTCGGGTGCACGCGCCCGAGCAGCCAGCCTGCAGCAGGACCGCCAGGGCGGTGCCCAACGAGAGGCCCGTCCCTACGTAGAAAAGCGCGATCAGGAGCGCCGTGAACGCCCCGCATTCAACCGCGACCGCGACAGCCGCCCACAATCCGGTGAGCGTCGTGAGTTCTCCGGTGAACGCCGCGAACGCCCCGCATTTAACCGTGACCGCGACAGCCGCCCACAATCGGGTGAACGTCGTGAGTTCTCCGGTGAGCGCCGTGAACGCCCCGCATTCAACCGTGACCGCGA
>NZ_JBANCI010000001.1:0-328414 GCF_037120595.1 Alcaligenes sp. CHO6 | reverse complement strand
GTCGAGTTCTCCGGTGAACGCCGCGAACGCCCCGCATTTAACCGTGACCGCGACAGCCGCCCACAATCGGGTGAACGTCGTGAGTTCTCCGGTGAGCGCCGTGAACGCCCCGCATTCAACCGTGACCGCGACAGCCGCCCACAATCCGGTGAACGTCGTGAGTTCTCCGGTGAGCGCCGTGAACGCCCCGCATTCAACCGCGACCGCGACAGCCGCCCACAATCCGGTGAGCGTCGCGAGTTCTCCGGTGAGCGTCGCGAACGCCCCGCATTTAACCGCGACCGCGACAGCCGCCCACAATCCGGTGAACGTCGTGAGTTCTCCGGTGAGCGTCGCGAACGCCCCGCATTCAACCGTGACCGCGACAGCCGTCCACAATCGGGTGAACGTCGTGAGTTCTCCGGTGAACGCCGTGAACGCCCCGCATTCAACCGCGACCGCGACAGCCGTCCACAATCCGGTGAGCGTCGTGAGTTCTCCGGTGAACGCCGTGAACGCCCCGCATTCAACCGCGACCGCGACAGCCGCCCACAATCCGGTGAACGTCGTGAGTTCTCCGGTGAGCGCCGTGAACGCCCCGCATTCAACCGCGACCGCGACAGCCGTCCACAATCCGGTGAGCGTCGTGAGTTCTCCGGTGAACGCCGTGAACGCCCCGCATTCAACCGCGACCGCGACAGCCGTCCACAATCGGGTGAACGTCGTGAGTTCTCCGGTGAACGGCGTGAACGGCCTACCTTCAAAGACAACTCCGAATCCTCAGAGCGCCCTGCGGCTGGCAATATGCCTAGCGGGCTGTTTAGTCCGGCCAGTGATTCTGACGCTTTCCCCCAGTATGTCTCCCCTATTCAGCGTGTAGACAGCCCCCAGGCCCCTAAACCCGGCCAACGCCTGCCCGATAGCAATATCGAACAAAACGAGCGTGTCCAGGTCAAGGCCCTGCAAGGCGAGCGCTACCGGTTGTTTGCACCCTGCCCTCAAGGACTGGAAGAAGCACTGGCTTTGGAGCTGCAGGCTCTGGGCTATGAAAACGTTCTGGCCGGTCGTGCCGGCTGTCATTTTGATGCAGACTGGATTGGCGTCATGCGCGCTAACCTGTCCTCACGACTGGCGACGCGCATTTTGCTGGAAGTCTCGCATGCTCCTGTCACCAACGAGGAAGACATTCTGGCCTTGGCCCGTGTGACGCCGTGGGAGCGCTGGTTTGGCCCCGAGCACACACTGCGTGTCGATACCTCGGCCGTACGCAGTCCAATGCAAAGCCTGCAATACTGCAATCTTCGCGCCAAAGACGGAATTTGCGACCGACTCAGGGACCTGGAAGGTGCCCGTCCCTCGATCGACACGGTGCGCCCCGACGCCAAGGTACATTTGTTCCTGGACGAGACCACGGCCACTTTCTATCTGGACACCAGCGGCGAGTCCTTGTTCAAACGCGGCTGGCGTCATGACAAGGGCGACGCCCCCTTGCGTGAAAACCTGGCAGCCGGTCTGCTGGTCCTGTCAGGATGGGACCCAAGCAAACCCTTGATCGACCCCTTCTGCGGTAGCGGCACCATTCTTATCGAAGCCGCCTGGATGGCTCTGGGGGCTCCTCCCGGCATCTGGCGTCCATTCCACTTCGAACGCCTGCGCTGCCATGATCAGCGTCTGTGGCGTGACATCAAGGACGAAGCGCGTTCCATGATCGCCCCTCGTCTGGACACCCCGCTGATTGGCTACGACATCAACCCCACCGTTCTGGATGCCGCCCGTTCCAACCTGGAGCGCTCGCACCTGACCTTGGAGACGATTCGCTTCGAACAGGGCGATGCCCTGAAGATTCGCCCCGAAACAGAAGCTGGCTGGATTGTGACCAATCCTCCTTACGGAGAGCGTCTGGACCATCAGGACGAGGACTTCTGGCCCAGCTGGGCCAGTAACCTCAAGCAGAACTTTGCCAACTGGAGCGTAAACATGATCAGCAGCGACCTGGAGCTGCCACGTCATATGCGCCTCAAACCCAAGCGCCGTTACCCCTTGTATAACGGTGCGCTGGATTGCCGCCTGTTCTGTTTTGACATGGTTCCGGCCAGTTATCGCAATAACGATGCAGCCTCGGACGCCAGCGAAGACTCGGCCAGCGCTGAATAAGCGTCAAGCAGTCTTGTAAAAGGCGACAAGGGCCAGGACCATGCAAATGGCTTGGCCCTTGTTTATTGGGACAAGCCCCCCATATCATGGTTACCGCTCACATTTTTAACGCTTCTCTCGACACCAGGCCGTGTTCCAGACCCCAGCACACCTTGCTGGTCAGCCCTGAACGGGCAGCATTCCGTTAGCAGGCGATATACGCGATAATGGAAGTCTTCCCTGCATCAAGACGCACCATGACACCCTCCTTTACTACCCCAGGCCGCTGGCGACGCTTTGCCTGCATGATGTATGAATCCATTCTGCTGTTTGGCGTCATTTTTACCACTGGCTATCTGTTCGATACCTTGACCCAAAGCCGTAGCGGCCTGGATCTGCGGCATGTGCGTCAGGTCGTTCTGTTCATTGCTCTGGGGGTGTACTTTGTGCTGTGCTGGCGCAAAGTGGGTCAAACCTTACCCATGAAGACCTGGCATATACGCCTGGTTGACGAGCACGGCCAGATTCCTGCCCTGCGCACCCTGGTGCTGCGTTATATTCTGCTATGGCCCCTGCCCTTGCTCGGGGCATTGCTGGTTCAGCTCCTGTCTGGCTACACAGGTTTTGCCTCCACAGACCTGCTTATCGTCTTTACGCCGTTTCTGAACTTTATCTGGACCTGGTTCGACAAAGACCAGCAGTTCCTGCACGACCGTCTTAGCAAGACTCGTCTGATCAATGCGCGCCCAAGCCGGGTTAGCTCGGCTGCTGCCTGATCGGGCAAGCTGCCTCTTCATTTTTTAGTAGTACAGCAAAGTCATGACTGACATTTTAAAAAAATACCTGTTCGCCGACCAAAGCACACGCGCCCAGATTGTTCATCTTGAGCAAGCCTGGCAAATGGGTCTGGAGCATCAGCACTATCCTGCCTGCATCCGCGACCTGCTGGGTGAACTGGTTGCGGCCTCGGTGCTGCTGGCCGGCAATCTCAAGTTCGATGGCTCCTTGATTCTACAGATTCAAGGCGATGGCCCCATTGCCCTGCTGGTCGTCGAATGCACCTCGGACATGGACATCCGCGCTACCGTGTCCCTGCGCGAAAATCATCCTGTCCCCCAAACGGGCACCTTGCAAACCCTGCTGAATCCACAGGGCCAGGGCCGCTTTACCGTCGTGCTGGCGCCACGCCAAAGCAGCAAGGACTTCCGCCCTTATCAGGGCGTCGTCCCTCTGGAAGGCGAGACTGTTGCCGAGGTATTGCAAACCTATATGCGTACCTCCGAGCAATTGGATACTCACCTGTGGCTGGCTGCAGATGAAAACCGATGCGCGGGCCTTTTGTTGCAACGCATCCCGCCACAAGGTGGCCACAGCCTGGCTCAGAACCTGGACACCTGGGAGCGTGCGCTGGCGCTGGGCTCAACCGTCCAGACGCAGGAACTGCTGCAGCTGGACAGCGATACCCTTATTCACCGTCTGTTCTGGGAAGAAGACCTGCAGGTCTTTGAACCCCAATCCGTGCGTTGGCACTGCCCCTGTTCCCGTCAACGGGTCAGCAATATGCTGCGCATGCTGGGACAGGCAGAAATCGAACAGATGCTGGCAGAGCAAGACACGATCAATGTGTCCTGCAATTTTTGCGGCAAGCCCTATCAATACGACGCAATTGATTGCGCCTCTCTGTTTGTCGATAAAGGGGATACGCAGCCCGGTGATGACACCCTGCACTAAGCCCTGATCCCTACGAAGCACTACGCCGGTACAAGTGCTTCTATCAGGCTCAAGGACAATCAGCCATGATGGCAACATCATGGCTGATTTCTTTCTCTCATCACATCGCCAATCGGGCCTGGCGGGCTCTCACATTCTGGGAGCCCTTCTAGCCATGATTCTGCTCAGCTGGCTGGTGCTGGACGTCTTGACGCTGTACTCCTTACGCGTGCGTCTGCAGCACGGCCTGCTACAAGCAGCCCGCCAAGCCAGCGTGCATCATGCCCGGCCTGAAACCATTGCCGTGGCATTCAGCCAAACACTGGCCGCTGCCAAAGTGCCACTGCACGATCAGTGGCAAATCCAGATTCTGTCTCCCTCAGCACAGGCTTTTATATTGCATGGCAGACCTTCCAGGCTGCATGGGGGGCGAACCAGCATTACCCAGGGCTGGCAGGCGCAACAAGCGGAACAAAGCAGCCATAGCGGCCCCAGCATTTACCAGGCCAACACACTACATTTGTATCTACTCTACGCCCATAAGCCCGGGCCCCTTTCCTTGCTTCGTCTGCTACCCAAGCTTGCCCTGAGTATGCCTAACCCCGTGGGGTCGACAGCAGTGTGGCTACGCCTGGAAATCAAACACCCCATGCAATCTGATGCCGTACAGTGGAATGATCTGGCTGACGGTCGAGTCATCTATGCCCAGCAGCTTGAGAACACGCGTGTCTTGCCCGTTTCCCAAACAAGCGGGTTAGCAGAACGGGAGCCCGCGAAAACGCCCTCACCGGACGTGAATGCCCGTCTACCGTCATGGGATGGTGCTGCCCCAGGGTCAGACACGGGTTCGCTTTCTCCACAGCCTGCCGACCCCACTCCAGACTCAGGAGGAGCTCCAGCCCCGCCCCCAAACCCCGCCTGCTACTAATCGACGCATCAGCCAGTCTCAACAACGAAGGGCGCCACAAAGCCCGGATCACCGATCCAAACACACAACAGAAGAATCATCAGAAATGAACTGGCTGATCAGCCGTTCTAGCCGCACATTGCGCGCTGCTTGTTATCGCGGATTGGCATTCGTGGCCGACGAACCACCGGGAGGCACAATCTGCACAAAAATCTCGCCTTCCCGCATCATGCCAAACTCGCTGCGGGCACGCTCTTCGACAGCGTGGGTTCCCGAACGTAAATCCTGAACCTCGGCCAGCAAAGCGTTGTTGCGCGCCGTCAGGGCTTCATTGGTTTCTTTTTGCGCGACCAGCCTGGTCTGCATTTGCCGTACATCCAGCCAGCCGCCCTTGCCCCACCATAATGCGTAATGGGTGATCAGGGTCAGACATAGCAGCAGCAGAACAATAAGGCGCATGGTGATATAAGAACCGGGTCTTGCGACCCGGTTCCTCAAACAGAATTAGCGCAGATTATAGAACGCTTCGCGACCTGGGAAGGTAGCAACTTCTGCCAATTCTTCTTCAATACGCAACAACTGGTTGTACTTGGACATGCGATCGGAACGGGACAAGGAGCCTGTCTTGATCTGCATGGCGTTGGTTGCCACGGCGATGTCAGCAATAGTGGAGTCTTCGGTTTCGCCGGAACGGTGCGAAATAACAGCGGTATAACCGGCTCGCTTGGCCATCTCGATGGCGGCGAAAGTCTCAGTCAAGGTGCCGATCTGATTGATCTTGATAAGGATGGAGTTGCCAATACCCATCTCGATACCCTTTTTCAGGATCTTGGTATTGGTTACAAACAAATCATCACCCACCAACTGGATCTTGTCGCCCAGTTGCTGGCTCAGAATGCGCCAGCCATCCCAGTCGTCCTCGGCCATCCCGTCTTCGATGGAGATGATGGGGTACTTGTCGCACCAGTTAGCCAACAGATTGGCAAAGTCTTGCGAGCTTAGAGACACGCCGCCTTCGCCAGCCAGGTGGTATTTGCCGTCACGGTAAAACTCGGACGCTGCGCAGTCCAGAGCCAGTGCAATTTGCGTACCGGCTTCATAGCCTGCTTGTTCGATAGCACGCAGAATCAACTCGATAGCCGCTTCGTGGTTGGCCACGTTAGGAGCAAAACCACCCTCGTCGCCCACGGCGGTGGACATGCCTTGGTCGTGGATCAGGCCTTTGAGTGTATGGAACACTTCGGCACCCATACGCAAGGATTCGCGAAAGCTCTTGGCGCCCACGGGCATGATCATGAACTCTTGCAGGTCCAGGGTGTTGTTGGCGTGCGCACCACCGTTGATGACGTTCATCATCGGTACAGGCATGGCCATGGCACCACTGCCGCCAAAATAGCGGTACAGGGACAGGCCTGAGTCATCGGCAGCAGCACGAGCCACCGCCATACTGGCAGCCAGCATGGCGTTGGCGCCCAGGCGGCTCTTGTCTTCGGTGCCGTCCAGTTCGATCAGGGTGCGATCGATAAAGGTTTGTTCCTGCGCATCCAGACCCATCAACGCTTCGGAGATTTCTGTGTTCAGATTTTCGACAGCACGCAAGACGCCTTTACCCAGGTAACGGCTCTTGTCACCATCACGCAGCTCCAACGCTTCGCGAGCACCCGTGGATGCGCCAGACGGCACGGAGGCACGCCCCATTGCACCCGACTCGAGCAATACATCACACTCCACCGTTGGATTACCACGGGAGTCCAGAATCTCGCGGCCAATAATATCTACGATTGCACTCATGATTTTGACAGTCCTGCCTGAAGTAGCATTAAGCTAGATAAGTTAAACAATCCTGCTGCCGGGCCTACTGCGCCGGGCCAATCGGAAGATCGACTGGAAAAGGCGCCTGGCCTGGAAGTTGAAAAGATCAGCAAGCGCGACCGCTACTTTGCAATCTGCGCCCCCTGCCCTCCTGCTAAAACAGGATTGTACCTGCCCATGACACAGCCGTGCCATGTCTGGTTTCGAAAGCTGGAAAAAAGCCCGGATTCATACCGTGGCCCTTACGCAGCTGGAACCGGCACGTGTTTATTATCACCAGAAATTCCGAGACTAGGCGGCGTCTCTGTAAATACAAAAAGTACCGATGCGTCTCAAAGTAAATCTTTGTCGCCCGCTTTGAGCAAGGCGCTCTCCCAGTTGCTCAACAAGGTAATCAGCTGGTTCAAATCCTGATCGGAAAAGTCCTGCAGCATGGCTTCAACCAGGCGCCGCCGCCGGGGCAATGTGGCTTCCACCAGCTCACGCCCCGCCTGACTAAGGCGCACATTGGTGAGACGATTGTCCTGCTCATCGGTGAACCGTTCGATCAAACCCAGGGTTTCAATGCTTTTGAGCTGCCGGGTTACCGCGGCTGGATCAATGCGCAACAAGCGTACCAGTTGCTTTTGAGACAGGCAGCCATTTTCTTGATACAAGCCAATCAAAATACGCCAGCGGGGCAAGGGCATGCCCAATTGCTGGTCAAACGCGGCCATCAAACTGCGATACGTGCGCCCCAATTGTTGCGCCGCTTGAAGTTGCGGGAATTCGTTCATCATGCTCAAGACTGTTCTTGACGAGTAAATCGTATCGGTGGCACCTTACGTACCCAATAGAAACACCAGACGATCAGCAGCAAGGTCACCGCCATGCCCATATTGACGGCATGTGCCAGGGCATCGCGGGCCAAGCCCAGATACATCTGCCCCTGCTCCCCCGCCTGCTCCAGAAACTGCGTCTGTTCACTGACACTCATCAGTACCTGCGGGTCTTGCAAAGCATGAGCCACTGTTTCGGGCAAGGCGACCAACTGAGTGCGAATGGCCTCGCCGTACTGGTAATTGATCAGCGTTCCGATCACAGCGGTTCCCAACATGCCGCCCACCATGCGCATGGACTGTAGCATGGCCGTCGTTATCCCCAACATGGAGCGCTCGACAATTTCCTGCGCAAACACCGTCAGATTGGGCATGATGCAGCCCACTCCCGTACCGGCAAGCGTGGCATACAGCACGAAATGCCAATGCGGGTCGGTTTTCCTGTTAAACACCATACCCAGACACGCGATGGTGAGCAGTACCAGCCCCAGATACAACATCATGGCAGGGCGCCGCAAACGAGTAATTGTGCGGCCATTGATAATACTGCCTACCGTAATGAACACGACCAGCGGGGTAATCAAGAGGCCCGCAGTTTGCGGCCGCAACCCGTACCCGCCCTGCAACAATAAGGGGGCATAAAACAAAAGCCCGAACAAGATAAAGCCTAGGCCAGCCGATAACACCAGCAGAGACAATTGGGCGGGGCTACTAAACAACACCAAGGGCAGCAAAGGCTCAGCTACTCGACGCTCCCAGGCGACCAACAGCGAAAATGCGACCAGACTACATAGTCCCAGCAACACCATCAGGTAACTGCCCCCATAGAGCGGCAGCAATTCCACCAGCAACTGAATGCACGCCAAGCCGATCATCAGCAACACAGCCCCGAGCCAATCCAGACGGACCTTGTCCTGACGAAAATGCCGAATCTGCGGCAGGTAGCGATAAACGAAATACAGACTGAGCAAACCCACCGGTAAATTCACATAGAACACCGAGCGCCATCCATAGTATTGGGTCAGCACCCCGCCCAGAAACGGCCCAATGCCATTGGCAATACCAAACGAGGCGCTTAGCATGACCTGCCAACGCAAGCGCACCCGTGGGTCAGGAAACAGGTCCGGAACGCAGGCAAAGGCAGTGCCAACCAACATACCACCGGCCACGCCCTGCAACCCTCGGGCCAGCACCAGTTGCATCATGCTTTGCGCCATACCACAAAGCACAGAGGCCAGCGTAAACAGCACGATGGACACCAGCACAAACCGGCGGCGTCCATAAAAATCCCCCAGGCGCCCGAAAATCGGCACGGTGATCACGGACGTGAGCAAGTAGGCGGTCGCAACCCAGGCGTACAGCTCAAAGCCATGCAGCTCCGAGACAATAGTAGGCAAAGCCGTGCCCACGACGGTCTGATCAATGGCGACCAACATCACCACAAAGCACAGCCCCATCATCGCCAGAATGGATTCGGTGACCGACAAGACACGACCTGGGTTTTTTTGTTCTGTTTCCGATACCTTTGCCATTTTATTGACCAAACAATAATTGCCTAGTCAATGATTTTACGGGACAGTTAAAAACCTGACAAGCGAGCGCTGAATCTCAGTCGACCCAATCCAACTGGTTCACAATAACGATCTGGAAGAAAACCGACTCACCGCAGAATCTGCTTACAGGAAAAGTGCATGGACATCATGATTGTGGGCGCCAGTATGGGCCTGGGGCGCGCCTTGATGGATGGTCTGGCGCAAGACGGACATACGATGCACGGCGTAGCCAGACGAGCTCCTGCTGCGGCAAGCAGCGCTTTACCCCCGGACGCCTTTTCCAAGCAGCATTGGATCAGCGCCGATCTCTCCCACGCCGACGCCGCGCCAGCGCTGGCCGCCGCCTGCCCCGATGCACTGGACGTACTGATCTATAACCTGGGTATCTGGGAAGACACGGCGTTCACCGAGCAATATGATTTCCTGTCGCAATCCGACCAGGCACTGCGTCGCCTGGTCGATGTCAACCTGACGGGTGCCTTATTGACCCTGCGCCACTTGCTGCCCTATCTGCTGCGCAGTAGCCAGCCTCGTTTGATTCTGACGGGCTCAACGTCGGGGCTGCGCCAAAGTGGTCGTCCCGAAGTAGCGTTCGGGGCCACAAAATTTGCCTTGAATGGCTTGGCAGACAGCCTGCGCGAAGGCTACCGCGATCAAGGGTTGGCGGTCACCTGCCTGCAACTGGGATACCTGAACACCACGGATGGACTGGACGTCCCCCTCCAGGCGGCAGCTCAACGAGACTTGGGTGAGACTATTCCCGTGCATGACGTGCTCACAATCGTGCGCAGCCTGCTGCAATTGTCCCCCGCCAGCTTTGTACGCGAACTGACGCTGCCCGCCCTGCGTGATTCCCGCTTTTAAGCTCCCGGCTTGATCTGTCTACGCTTCATAAGCCGCCCCCCATCGCCTCAGGACAAGTTCAAGGCTCTCTCCCCGATCACAAAGATCTGTCCTTTGCTGGCTCCTACCTTGCCCCGCCCCCCTTTACACCCCAGAGCCAGGCAGCACCAATAGCCTCGCTCAGGCCTGGCAGGCGCTAAGTGCTCATCCAAAAAAAAAGAGAGTGTTTCCACACTCTCTTTTTCACGCGTTCCAGCAGAACATAAGCTGCTTTTTACAGCCCTTGCACCACGTACATGGTCATTTTGGCAGCACCTTCACGGGCTTTGCGGGCGCGACGGTATTCCTCGGAATCATGGAACGCCTGGGCCTGTTCCAGAGTATCAAACTCCATCACCACAGTACGCACAGGCGCATTCCCTTCCAGGGCAATCGTTTCACCACCCCGCACCAGAACTTTCACGTTGTGGGTTTTCATGGCAATGCTGGAAAATTCCTGGTATTGCTTGTACTGCTCGGGGTTGCTGACTTCAACATTAGCAATCAAATATGCGGACATAGTGTCTCCCAACTACCTTTAATAGCCGTGCTGCAAGGCACCGCTGTTTTTAACAATCGAATCAATCTGTTGCAGTGTCCGCAACAAGTCTGCCATCTGTGATAACGGAACAGCATTCGGGCCATCGGACAGGGCCTTGTCGGGATTAGGGTGGGTTTCCATGAAAACGCCCGACACCCCGGCAGCCACCGCAGCACGTGCCAATACCGGAACAAATTCGCGCTGACCACCCGACGAGGTCCCCTGCCCGCCCGGCAATTGCACCGAGTGAGTGGCATCAAATACGACAGGGCACTCGGTGGCACGCATAATCGCCAAGGAGCGCATGTCCGATACCAGATTGTTATAGCCAAACGAGGCGCCACGTTCACAGACCATGATGGTGGAGCCATCTCCGCCCATTTCCAGTGCAGCCGCACGCGCCTTTTCCACTACCTGCACCATATCCTGAGGGGCCAGGAACTGGCCTTTCTTGATGTTGACGGGTTTCAGCGTCGCGGCGCAGGCTTGGATAAAGTCCGTCTGACGACACAAAAATGCCGGTGTTTGCAGCACATCCACCACGGCGGCCACATCGTCGACCTGATCTTTATCGTGCACATCCGTCAGGACAGGCACCTTGTAGTGGGAACGCACATCGGCCAGAATCTGCAAGCCTTCCGCCATGCCGGGGCCGCGATAGGACTTGCCTGAACTGCGGTTGGCTTTGTCAAACGAGCTCTTGTAGATAAAGGGAATACCCAGAGCCGCGGTGATCTCAACCAATTGCCCCGCTGTGTCGAACGCCATCTGGCGCGACTCAATAACACAAGGGCCAGCGATCAGGAAAAAGGGCCGATCCAGGCCGACGTCGTAACCGCATAAATCCATAATAGACCTCGTTTCAGTATTGCTGCATTCTCCCACATTCCTGAAAGCCTGGACACCGCAGCGCAGCAGGACTGTCAGCCCAATCGTTTGGAGATTTCGATCAGTTTCTAATCCGGGTCGCACCCGTGGACGGCGCAAAGCCGCCCTGTTGCGCCGGCATGCTGAGCCGGCCCGGCCTACCAACCGCCCGTTTCGTCCTCTCATACGGAATGAAAAAGCCCGCATAACGCGGGCCTTTTCAATCATAACAAACGATCAAGCCGACTTTTTCTGGTGTTCCAGGGCCGCTTTGATATAGCTGGTAAACAGCGGGTGTCCATCACGCGGAGTCGACGTGAACTCCGGATGGAATTGCACCCCCATAAACCAGGGGTGGTTAGGCAATTCCATGATTTCCGGCAGGTTCTCGGTAGGCGTACGCGCCGAGATCACCATACCCACCTCTTCCAGACGCGGTACGTACAAGGTGTTGACCTCGTAACGGTGACGGTGACGCTCGTTTACCTCAGGCCCATAAATGGCTTCAGCACGCGAACCGGGTTTGACCGGGCAACGTTGTGCACCCTTGCGCATGGTACCGCCCAGATCGGAAGAGCCATCACGATGCTCGATCTTGCCATCGCGATCTGCCCACTCGGTAATCAAGGCCACCACAGGATGCACCGCCGAGGGATCAAACTCGGTGGAGTTCGCGCCCACCAGATTGCCCACATTGCGCGCAAACTCGACCACAGCCAATTGCATGCCCAGGCAGATACCCAGGAAAGGCACGCCGTTTTCGCGAGCGTATTGAATCGCGCGGATCTTGCCTTCGGTACCGCGTTTGCCAAAACCGCCTGGCACCAGAATGGCGTCCAGACCTTTCAGGCAATCGGTGCCTTCGTTCTCGATGACTTCCGAATCCAGATACTCGATCTGGATGCGGGTGCGGGTATGAATACCGGCATGAACCAGGGCTTCACTGAGCGACTTGTAGGACTCGGTCAGGTCCACGTACTTGCCGACCATACCGATGCGCACTTCATGCTCGGGATTTTCCAGGGCCTGCACCAAACGGTCCCACATCGACAGATCTGCCGGTGGTGGCGACAAGGCCAGTGCATCACACACCAGGCTGTCCAGACCTTGCTTGTGCAGCATGGCCGGAATCTTGTAGATGGAATCCGCATCCCACACCGAGATCACGGCATCCATGGGTACGTTGGAAAACAGCGAAATCTTGGCCAGCTCGTCATCAGGAATGACACGGTCGGCACGGCACAGCAAGGCGTGCGGGTGAATGCCGATTTCGCGCAGTTTTTGCACGGAGTGCTGGGTTGGCTTGGTTTTCAGTTCACCGGCCGAGGCAATGAACGGCACCAGTGTCAGATGAACAAACGCGGTGTTGTTGCGGCCCAGACGCAGATTCATCTGGCGGGCTGCTTCCAGGAAAGGCTGGGATTCAATATCACCCACTGTGCCGCCAATCTCGACGATGGCAACATCGGCCTCGCCATTGTAGGCAGCCTTGGCGCCACGAATGATGAAGTCCTGGATTTCGTTGGTGATGTGCGGGATAACCTGCACGGTCTTGCCCAGATAGTCCCCGCGACGCTCTTTGCGCAGCACGGATTCATAAATCTGGCCCGTGGTGAAGTTGTTGACCTTGCGCATGCGAGCGGAAATGAAGCGCTCGTAGTGGCCCAGGTCCAGGTCGGTTTCCGCACCATCCTCAGTAACAAACACTTCACCGTGCTGGAAGGGGCTCATGGTGCCCGGGTCTACGTTGATGTAGGGGTCCAGCTTGAGCATGGTCACGCGCAGACCGCGAGACTCCAGGATGGCAGCCAGGGATGCGGCCGCAATACCTTTGCCCAGGGAGGACACAACGCCTCCCGTTACGAATACATATTTGGTGGTCATTATAAAAGGCGCCTGAGGTCAAATCAGGCGATAGCGGGAAATTTGGATTATAACGGCAAGCGCCCATGCTTGGCGACCAGGCGAGTGGCTTTTCACAGCGGAAATACCACTAGCCTGTGCAACTATTGACAAGCGCAGACGATGACGATCAGATCGCCTGCGTTTTTTGTTCGAGCCACTGGCGTGCCTCACCCTGCACACGCGGCAAGAGACGTTCACGCACCTGCTGATGATATTCATTGAGCCAGTTACGCTCGGCAGCCGTCAGGAGTGCAGCATCTATACAACGCGTATCAATGGGGCACAAGGTCAGGGTTTCAAAACGCAGAAACTGGCCATACTCCGTGCGCATGGCAGGCACTGCCGCCACCAGGTTCTCAATACGAATGCCCCACTGGCCGGGGCGGTACAGGCCCGGCTCGTTAGAGGTAATCATGCCAGCGCGCATGGCCGAATGCGGCCCGATGCGACCACGCCAGGAAATGGACTGCGGGCCTTCATGCACATTCATGAAGTATCCCACGCCGTGACCGGTGCCATGACCAAAGTCCAGGCCCTGCTCCCACAAAGGCTGACGGGCCAGCACATCAATTTGCTGACCGGCAATGCCTTCGGGAAACACCAGCATGGATAAAGACACCATGCCTTTTAGAACCAGCGTGAAGTCCCGAATCTGCTCCGCTGAGACAGTCCCTACCGGCACAACACGAGTAATGTCGGTGGTACCACCCAGATACTGCCCACCCGAGTCGATCAACAACAAGCCATTTCCATCAATGCGGGCATGGGACTGCTGGGTAGCCTGATAGTGCGGCATGGCACCGTTGGCGTTAAAAGCCGCAATCGTGCCAAAACTGGGGCTGACAAACCCTTCCTGGCGGGCTCGGGCGGCACAGAGATGCGCATCCACATCCAGCTCGTTCACCTCACTTTGTTGCTCAAACCAAGCAAAGAACTCACACAGGGCAGCCCCATCTTTTTCCATGGTCTGGCGCACCTGAGCCAGTTCAGCATCGGTCTTGCAGGACTTGAGCAATTGAGCCGGGTTGATATATTCGATCACGTGCAAATGCGCCGCCAATTGGGCGGCCCAGGCCGTGGTTCGAGCCATATCCAGCAATAGGGGCATGGATGCCGGCAAGGCGCGCATGAAGGAGGACAGCTCGGTGTAGTTTTGAACCTGCACACCATCTGCCGCCAACGCTTCCTGTAGGCCTGCCGTCAGCTTGTTGCTATCCACAAAAAGAAAAGCCTGGTCCGGGCCGATCAGCAAGTACGACAGGAATACCGGGTTATAGGACACATCGCTGCCGCGCAAATTCAAAGTCCAGGCAATATCGTCCAGCGCACTGAGCAAGTGCCAATGGGCGCCCTGCTCCTGCATGGCAGCCCGGGTGCGAGTCAGATTTTCCTGGCGAGTGCGACACGCAAAAGGCGGCTGATGCTCTACCACCTGCCCACACGGCGCGGCGGGCCGGTCAGTCCAGATCGGGCTGAGCAGATCGGCTTGCAGCACCCACTCGAACTCCTGCGCTTGAGTGGTTTTCTGCCAGGCAAGAAGGCTTTGAGCCGATACCGACTGACTGTCCAGGGCTACTCGCGAACGGGCAGGCAAATGATCGGCCAGCCAGTTGGCTGGCTCAGGCACGCCCGCTTCCCCTGCACGTTGCAGCTCGATGCCACTGCCGTGCAGCTCCTTGGCGGCCTGCTCCCAGTAACGGCTGTCGGTCCATAAACCGGCCCAGTCGGCTGTCACGACCAGCAAGCCGGCCGAACCAACAAAACCACTGAGCCACTGACGGCTTTTCCACCGATCGGGCAGGTATTCAGACAAATGGGGATCAGATGTCGGCCAGATGCTTGCCTGTACGGACTGAAATTGCATTTGTTCGCGCAGCGCCTGCAGGCGTGCGACAACGGAGGTAAGGGCCATACCAACTTCCTTTACATAAACAGCGTTCACGCACCGAACGAGCATAAAAAAAGCTTCGACTCGCGCCGAAGCTTTTCTAGCCAGAGTGAGCGCTCAGGCCAAAGCGCTGACGTCCAGCGGGACGCCTGTCTTGGACTGAATGTACTCAAGGCTGACTTCTGGTGCCAACTCAAGCAACTTTAAACCATTTTCCGTCACTTCCATCACTCCCAGATCAGTAATGATGAGGTCGACCACCCCAACACCGGTCAGGGGCAAGGTGCAGGCGGGCAAAATCTTCAGATCTTCGGTGCCATCTTTTTTAGTGGCCACGTGTTCCATCAGAACCACCACACGGCCCACTCCGGCTACCAGGTCCATGGCGCCGCCCATACCCTTGATCATTTTCCCAGGGATCATCCAGTTAGCCAGATCGCCTTTTTCCGACACCTGCATCGCGCCCAGAATCGCAATATTGATCTTGCCGCCACGAATCATCGCAAACGAATCTGCCGAGGAAAAAATGGACGAACCGGGCAGGGTTGTAATGGTTTGTTTGCCAGCGTTGATCAGGTCAGCGTCAATCTTGTCTTCGGTCGGGAATGGGCCAATGCCCAGCAAACCGTTTTCCGACTGCAACCAGACCTCAATACCTTCAGGCACATGATTGGCAACCAACGTCGGCAAGCCAATGCCCAGGTTGACGTAAAAGCCGTCCTGAAGCTCCAGGGCAGCACGGGCCGCCATTTGATCTCTATTCCAAGCCATTATTATCTTGCCTCACTCATCAGGAAGAACGAACGGTACGCTGTTCAATGCGCTTTTCAGGATGGGCATTGAGCACGATGCGGTGTACATAAATGCCGGGCAAATGCACATCATCCGGGTCCAGGCTGCCGGTCTCGACGATTTCCTCGACCTCGACAATGGTGATTTTTCCCGCCATTGCCACGTTCGGGTTGAAGTTGCGCGCGGTCTTGCGAAACACCAGGTTGCCGCTGCGGTCCGCCTTGTAGGCTTTGACCAGCGACACATCAGGTACCAGCGCCTCTTCCATCACGTATTGCTGACCATTGAACTCGCGGATTTCCTTACCCTCTGCCACCACGGTACCCACCCCGGTCGCCGTGAAAAAAGCGGGAATCCCCGCCCCGCCGGCACGCAGCTTCTCAGCCAGGGTGCCCTGAGGGGTGAACTCCAGCTCGAGCTCACCGGCCAAGTATTGGCGCTCGAACTCTTTGTTCTCGCCCACATAGGAGGAAATCATCTTGCGGATCTGACGCGTTTCCAGCAACTGCCCCAGACCAAAGCCATCCACCCCGGCATTATTGCTAATGCAGGTCAGATCTTTGACTCCACTATCGCGCAGCGCAGCAATCAGCGCTTCGGGAATTCCGCACAGGCCGAACCCACCTACCGCAACTGTCTGTCCGTCGGCAACGACTCCCTGCAACGCCTCCTTGGCGCTTGGATAGACTTTATTCAATTGACTCTCCAATAACTCTTTAATTGGCCTAAACAGCAAACTTTGTCCAATAATGCCGCGGTGCACCCTACCGGGCTATCAGGCATTCTACGACTTGACTATGCTTTCCGTATACGTAAAGCTTAACCCTGAAAAACTGAATGTATCTGTTCGCGCTCTTTTTCGGTCCACGGTTGTGAACCGCCCTGGGGGTTGATGGACACCAGCACACATCGTCCGCGGGCGTACATGACATCGGCTTGATCTGCATCCCCGACAATGACTTCCAACTCAATGCTGCTACCACCGACCTTGATCAGTTTATGCACGATGCGCACCGTGGCCGGATACAGGACCGAGCGCAGGAAGTCCAGACTGGCATGCGCCAGCACCCCGGTACGTGGCGACGGTGGCACCATGCCCAGCTTCATCATCAACTGAACACGGGCTTCCTCAATGTAGCGAAAATAGACCGTATTATTAACATGATTCATGGCATCCAGATCCCCCCAGCGCACGGCAATATCAAAGGTGGCTCCTGCACCAGAATCAACGACGTGTGTCATTACATGCTCTCCTTGCTGATAGTTACTGATGAACCCAACGCTGCCAATGACCGTTCCTGGCCGCTGAACTCAAAACGGAATTGCTCAGACTACAATACAATCGACCGTACGCACAGTACACGACCTTCACCCGCCAACAATCAAGAACAAAGCGCTAAGCCGTAATAGGAGATCAGCAGCAATGTCTGAACGTGAATCGATGGAATACGACGTCATTATCGTCGGTGCTGGCCCTGCAGGCCTGGCCACCGCGATACGTCTGAAACAGCTCGCCCAAGAAAAAGAACAAGAGATCAGCGTCTGTGTGCTGGAAAAAGGCGCGGAAGTGGGAGCCCATATTTTGTCAGGCGCCGTCATGGATACGCGTGCCCTGGACGAGCTGCTGCCCAACTGGAAAGCGCAAGGCGCCCCCATTTCGGTAGAAGTCACCGAGGACAAGTTTCTTTTCCTGACCGAGAAAGGCGCTCGTTCCACTCCCATGTGGTTGCTGCCTGACTGCTTTAAAAATCACGGTAACTACATCGTTCGCCTGGGCAATGTCGTCCAATGGATGGGAGAACAGGCTGAGGCCCTGGGTGTGGATATTTTCCCCGGATTCGCTGCCGCCCATATCCTGTACGACGACAAAGGCGCGGTACGGGGAGTGCTGACAGGTGATATGGGGGTGGCCCGCGATGGGACACATACTCCCCACTATCAACCCGGCATGGAACTACTGGCCTCCTACACCATTTTTGCAGAAGGCTCACGCGGTCATCTGGGCCGTGAACTGACGGAACGATTCAAACTGAACGAATCCCGCAATGCTCAGAGCTACGGCATCGGCATTAAAGAGTTGTGGGAAGTGGACCCATCCCAGTCCCAGCCTGGTCTGGTTATTCATACGGCTGGCTGGCCTCTGGATTCGGACACCTACGGCGGCTCCTTCCTCTATCACCTGGATAACAATCTGGTGATGGTCGGCATGGTCGTGGGCCTGGACTACGCCAACCCCTGGCTGTCGCCCTTTGAGGAATTTCAGCGCTACAAGACGCACCCTGCGCTGCGCGCCACCTTTGAAGGCGGCAAGCGGATCGCGTATGGTGCTCGTTCTCTGACCGCTGGCGGCTTGCTGGCGCTTCCCAAGCTCAGTTTCCCCGGTGGTGTACTGGTCGGTTGCGATGCAGGCTTTCTCAATGCTTCGCGCATCAAGGGTAGTCATGCCGCGATCAAGTCCGGCTCCCTGGCCGCTGAGGCCGCTTTCGACGCCTTGCAGGCTGGCCGCAAGCAAGACGAACTGTCGCAATACGCCGAGAAGTTCAAGCAGTCCTGGTTGCATGAAGAGCTGAACAAGGCTCGCAATTTCAAGCAATGGTTCAAGAAGGGTCGGTCAATCGCCTCCGTGATGACCTTTGTGGAACAGGGCCTGCTCAAGGGAAAAATGCCCTGGACGCTGCGCAACAACAAGCCTGACCACGCCTGTTTGCAGCCTGCGGCCGAATGCGCCCGCATTGACTACCCCAAGCCCGATGGCAAGATTACCTTCGATCGCCTCAGCTCCGTGTTTATCTCCAACACTAACCACGAGGAAGATGAACCGATCCACCTGACGCTGAAAGACCCCAGCGTCCCCGTTGCGATCAATCTGGCGCGCTATGGCGGTCCCGAAGCACGCTTTTGTCCAGCGGGCGTTTACGAATTCATCAAGACTGAAACCGGCGACGACAAGTTGCAAATCAACGCACAGAACTGTGTCCATTGCAAAACCTGTGACATCAAAGATCCGACCCAGAATATTGTGTGGGTGCCACCGCAAGGGGGCGAAGGTCCGGTCTACAACGGCATGTAAAAACAATCCTGGCCTTGGCGGGAACTCCAAGGCCAGCCGTGTTGATGCTGAAAAAAGCCACCCCAACGGGTGGTTTTTTATGTTCTTTTGGACCTGCGCGAGCGGCTGGGCCAGTTCACCACAAACAGCCCCAATAGAATCAGACCTGTCCCCATCAACTCCAACAGTGTGGGCAATTCGTCCAGCAACAGCCAGGCCAGCAAAACAGTCAGTGCAGGCACCCCCAGACTGGACATTCCGGCCACAGTCGCGCTGACGCGACTGACTACCGCCATCCACAGCAGCCACCCTACCCCGGTTGCGATCACGCCCAGATACAGTACGCCGCTGAACATCTGCCACTCCATCACTACGGAACGCTGGGGAATCAGGAAGCTCAAGGGCAGAACAATCACAATCCCCAGCAGGCACTGCCAGACGGTGGCATTGAGCAGTTCGACTCGATGGCGCTCAAAGAGCTGCTTGGAAAAAACCGCCCCCAAGGCCCAGCTCACGCCACTCAAGGTTGCAAGAACAGAACCGAGTAGGCCGCCCATTCCTTCCCAAGGTGCGATCAGGAGCATCAAGCCCAGGGTCGCGGGCACCATACCCATTACATGACGCATCTGGGGACGCTGTCCCAGCATGGGCCAGGACAACAACAGAATCCAGATTGGCATGGTGTAGGCCAGAGCCACCATCTTGCCCGCCCCACCCGCCTGCAAGGAAAACTGGCTTAGCAACTGAAAGCCGGTAGTCTGAAAAACAGCCACGCCCAGACTCAGTTTCCATGGCGTAGGCCGTAAATGCCCCCCTTTAAGGCGCAGTACCAGCCATAAAAAGACAAATGCCACGGCATAGCGTGCCGCAATCAGATCCACTGGCCCAATGTAGGCGGTCATCGCCTTCATCACAACCCAGCTCATGCCCCAGGTCAGTACCACCAAACCCATCAGCGCCAAAGCGCCTCTGTCTGTCTGCTGTTCCCCGCTCAAGCCTTACCCCTTTTTTGCATTCTTGGACCAATATTTTTGGCCCCAGCTTAATGCTAGGCCAATTCCGGACCATTCAGTCTTTCAAGCGCCACATTGTCCAGAGGAATAAAAAAACCCTGGTTCTGCGAGAAAACCAGGGTCAAACAGGAACGGGGAAAAATTAATGCGCTTCGGACAACTGATCCAAGATGGCAGGATTTTCCAGGGTGGACACATCCTGGGTAATCGGCTCGTTATTAGCGACGAAACGCAGCAAACGACGCATGATCTTGCCCGAGCGTGTCTTGGGCAGGTTTTCACCAAAACGGATTTCCCGCGGCTTGGCAATAGGACCGATTTCCTTGCCTACCCAATTGCGCAACTCGGCAGCAATCTTGTCTGCCTCCGCCCCCGCTGGCAGATCGCCATTGAGCACCACAAACGCCACAATCGCTTCACCCGTTGTCGGGTCAGGCTTGCCAACAACCGCTGCTTCTGCCACAAGAGGGTGGGCAACCAACGCCGACTCCACTTCCATCGTGCCCAAACGGTGCCCGGAGACGTTCAGCACGTCGTCGATTCGACCCATGACCCAGAAGTAGCCATCGGTGTCACGCTGCGCACCATCACCGGCCAGGTAATAGCCTTTCAACTCAGGGGGGAAGTAACTTTTCACGAAACGGTCCGGATCACCCCAGATCGTGCGAATCATGTTGGGCCACGGTTTGCGAATGACCAGAAAACCGCCATTGCCACGCTCGGCTTCTTCGCCCACCTCGTCCACAATCGCCACGTCCATGCCGGGAAACGGCAGGCCGCACGAGCCGGGTTTCAACGGTGTAGCACCAGGGAGCGGCGTGATTACATGGCCACCGGTTTCTGTCTGCCACCAGGTATCCACAATCGGACAACGTTCACGACCCACATTCTTGAAATACCACATCCAGGCTTCGGGATTGATGGGCTCCCCTACCGAACCAATGATGCGCAAGGTATCCAGATTGTATTGTTTGGGATGAATGGCCTCGTCTGCTTCCGCGGCCTTGGTCAAGGAACGAATGGCTGTCGGCGCCGTGTAGAACACGGTCACACCGTGGCGCTCAATCATATTCCAGAAGCGGCCTGCATCCGGATAAGTTGGCACGCCTTCAAACACAACCTGAGTAAGCCCGGCGGCCAAGGGGCCATAGGTAATAAAGGTGTGACCGGTCACCCAGCCAATATCGGCCGTACACCAGAACACATCACTGTCCTTGGCGTCGAATGTCCACTGCACACTGAGGATGGCCCCCAACAAATAACCTGCGGAAGAATGCTGCACCCCCTTGGGTTTACCGGTAGAGCCAGAGGTATAGAGAACGAACAAAGGGTGCTCGGCATTGACGGAAACCGCCGGGCAGTCCGCGCTTTGGCCCTTGACGACCTCTTCCCACCACAGGTCACGACCTTCATGCCAGGCAACCGGGCCACCTGTGCGCTTGTAGACGATCACATGACGCACCGCCTGGCAATCACCTGCACTGAGGGCTTCATCTACCGCGTTTTTCAAGGGAATGGCACGACCGCCACGGCGCTGCTCGTCCGCCGTGATAACCAGCGTAGCGCCCACGTCCACGGCACGCTCGTGCAGACTTTTGGCGGAAAATCCGCCGAACACCACCGAGTGCGTAATCCCCAAACGAGCACATGCCTGCATGGCCACAATGGCTTGTACCGACATGGGCATATAAATCAGGGCGCGTTCGCCCGTTTTGTAACCCAGAGCCTTCAAACCATTGGCAAACTGACAAACCTGCTCATAAAGCTCGCGAAACGTGACCTTGGTAACTTCGCCGCCATCGGCTTCAAAGATAAGCGCAGTCTTGTGCTCGGTAGGGGTACCCAGATGCTTGTCCAGACAGTTGGCCGAGACATTCAGTTCACCATCGTGGAACCACTTATAGAACGGAGGCTTGCTATCGTCCAGAACCTGTGTGAAAGGTTTGGTCCAGACCAGGCGATCACGGGCCAGATCCGCCCAGTAGCCGGGATAATCCTGCTCGGCCTTCTGGCAAAGCTCCTCGTAGGCCGCCATGCCAGCGATGCGAGCATCGCGTTCCAGATTCGGGAACACAGGAAACACCCGGCTTTCCGACAGGACGGATTCAATAGACGTGGGACCGCTCATAGTTTGGCTCCTTTATTTTCCAGATTTGGTGTTTTTCTTGGGCCGCGCATGGCTAGCCCAGCTTAATTTTATATAAACGTAACGCGCCTTACTTACTCAATCCTGACAAGCCAGATCGGCCTGATTCTTGGCCAAAATGCCTCGTTGAAAATTCAAACGCGACAAGATAAACAGTCCGCTTAAAAAGAACAGACCGGTGCAGGCCAGCGCAAGTCGATGGTTGCCGCCGCTCAGCCAGGTCACCAGACCGTAGGACAGCGGCCCGCATACCGCTGCCAGCTGGATGGCAAAGGTCCACAAGGCAAAAAATTCGGCCAGACGGCTCTTGGGCGCCAACAAACCCACCATTGCCCTGCCCGCACTCTGACTGCTGCCAATGCACAGCCCCGCCACGGCCGCGGCCGCCCAGAAACCGGCCAGGGAACTCGTGCTAACGGCAATGGCCACCATAATCAGCCAGGCGCACAGCGTCAGCGCCAGGGCGCGTCGATGACCTACCCGGTCCTGAATATGTCCAAACAGCAAGGCGCCCACTGCCGCCGCAATATTGACCGTGAAAATCAGGGTCATGGTTTGAGCCATGGTAAAACCCATGGCTTCCGTAGCGTAAACAGCCGAGAGCGTGATGATGACGGCGATGCCGGCCTGATACGCAGCCCCACAAAGCAACAAGGTGCGAAAATCGGGAAAATGATGATGTATGTCCCGAGCCGATTCCGCCAGACGGGACAGCATGCCCTGCGGTCTGGCTCCGCTGGGCGCTGTACGTTCATGCAGAAACAGAAAAGATGGCAAGGCGGACAGGGCAAACAAGCCGGCCGTAATCAAGGCGATCCCCGGCACATACTCCTGAGCGGTCCAACCCTGAGAGGTGGCCCACGTCAGAAAAACCAAAGAAAGCCCCAGGGCCAACATGCCGCCAAAGTAGCCGAATCCCCAGCCCCAGCCCGAAACGCGACCCAAGGCTTCAGGCCTGGCGATTTCGGGCAGAAAGGCCCCAATGACTGACTCACCAATACAATAGCAATAGTTGGACAGTGCAATGAAAACCAGAGCCCAGACGATGTCACCGGGCCCTGCCCAATACAACATCAGCGTAGCCAGAACACACCCTATCGTGCTGCTGAACAAAAGCCGTCGCTTGCCCTGACGTGCATCGGCTTTGGCTCCCAGGCCAGGCATGGTGAACATGATGCTCAGATACGAGATGGACAAGGCCGCTGTCCAGGCCAGCGTGGCCCAGCTGCGTCCTTGGGCCACGACACCCACAAAGTAGGCGCTATAGACACTGGTCAGGATGACGGTGGTGTAGCCAGAGTTTGCAAAGTCGTACATGGCCCACGCCCACAACTCGCGCAATCGCACACCATCATTCAGGGCTTTCCCTAGGGTCTGTCCCATAACTCGCATCATTCAATCCTATAAATACAAAAACGTCGCCCTACTTCCCGCAACTTGCAGCCAACTTCAAAAAAGAGCACTGGACTCATGCACAGCACCGGAAAATCCCACTAAGACGCAGTTTGCAACAGTATGATTCAATCGCAAAATACCCTCCTACAACGCTTTACGGTGTAATTTTCCTCCGGTACACTGCCTGACAACCTAACGTACAGCACCCTCGGCAAGGTATGTGCTTTTAGCCATACTTACAGCCCTGATACCCATCAATTGCTGCTAATTTCAGCAAAAATAGGCATCAAGGTTGTGCTGCTGCCCACCAAGTCCTTAAAAAAGCCCTGGTCATGCCGCCACATTACCTGAATCCACACGCACTTTTGCATATTACTTATCGCAGCGCCAAATATCTTTTGCTCGCCGGTGCCCTGGCTCTGACAGGATGCGCCACCACGGGTACCCAGCAGTCCAGTCAAAACAGTGATCGTGCAGAACTGGATCACGGTTATTACGCCGATTACGAATTCCAGACCGAGTCCGATCCGCTGGGCACTTATCTGGCCAATCGAGCCCGTAACGACATCAATATTGCTTACAGCAGCGATCGCCGCCAAGGGCGCGCCGAAAGCCGCAACCAGCAGAATTCCTCTTCCACGCATGGTCTCGCCAACGCCGCACTCGATTTTCTGGGTGTGAAGTACAGCTTTGGCGGCGATGCTCCCAACACCGGCTTTGATTGCAGCGGACTGGTCTCCTATGTAGCCGAAAAGTCCCTGGGCCTGAAACTGCCCCGTCAGTCTAAAGACATTGCCAAGGAAGGGATTTCAGTCAATCGCAACGAGCTGCGTAAAGGCGACCTGGTCTTTTTCAATACTCGAGGCGCTCGCTTCTCTCATGTTGGAATTTACCTGGGTGACGACAAGTTTGTTCATGCTCCACGCACCGGAGCGGTCGTGCGGGTTGAAAACATGCAGGTGAGTTACTGGAAAAAACGCTACAACGGTGCACGCCGCCTGGCTGCTGCCGATACACAGCAATCCGAGACGCGGCTGCGCAGCGTTCGATAAAACGGCCCTGCCAATCGGCCCCCAGTACAAAAAAAGCCACTGTTATCAAACAGTGGCTTTTTTGTCTTTACCGATTCCTTCTTTGCCCCAGTCAGTCATGCGGCCACTCTAGTGCCTTTGGGACTTGCCCAGCGGACAAGCCTCACAATAGCCGCACTGAGTCAGCGCCTGCTTCATACTGCATACCGAGCGTCGGCAGGCGACGACCCGGATACCTGATTTCAAGGCCGCTGCGCGGAACGTTTTCATGACGTTATGCCCCAGAAAATCAGTCAGAAGAATCAATAGATCGGTTCCCGAGGGCAACTGCAAGGTCTTTTTCTGATGAGCCGGATCACGCCCGCTAATATGGTGTTTGATGGAAATATTGTGGATCTTGAGCAGATCGGGAATATTGCCCAGACGGTCCGCTCCAACCACGACTGCGCTGACGTATTGAGACACAGAAAACTCCATTGGCTAAGAAAGTTGGATAATGATAATCATTCTTATTATCATAGTCAATCGAGTCGATAGCTTGTTTCAATTTTTACTTATAGCCTTTAGCCATACATACTGGCGGAGGCCAACACCGCCCTAACGGCCGAGACAAAAGGCCACCGTGCATTGACGGTGGCCCTGATCTGAACCCATGCAGCCAGCGCATGACCTACTGGCCGCTGGCCTGCTTCTCATCCAACGCACTCAACACCACATCGCGAGTCAATTCCGGGGCCAGCATCTCCAGCAACTCAAAAATATAATCGCGCAAAAATGCCCCCGCCTTTACCGCCACCTTGGTATGGTGAGCGCCAAACAAGTGCCCGGCAGGCAAACCCACCAGCCCTTTGTCGCGCCGTGGATCAAACGCAATACCGGCAATAATGCCAATGCCCAAACCGACGTCCACGTAGGTCTTGATCACGTCCGCGTCGATCGCCTCAAGCACAATGTCGGGCGTAATGCCATGCTTGGCAAACGCCTCATCAATCGAGCCCCGGCCAGAAAAAGCATGGTCATAAGTGACGATGGGATATTGAGCCAGCGTCTCGATGGACAGTTGCTTGTTGGCGGGCAGATCTGCCAGAGGGTGATCCGGTGTGACCACAACCGTGTGTTCCCAGGTGTAGACGGGCAAAGCGACCAGGCCCGGCGTCAGCGCCAGAGTCTCGGTAGCGATGGCCACATCGGCCTGCTCATGAATGACCATCTGAGCCAATACAGGCGGGCTGCCCTCGGCAAGGGACATATGCACCTTGGGAAAGCGGCGACGGAACTCGGGTATGACCTTGGGCAGCAAATAACGTGCCTGGGCATGGGTACATGCGATCACCAATGTCCCTTCGTCCCGGCGGGCGAAGTCATCGCTGACTCGCTTGAGGTTATCGATCTCGCGCATGATGCGGTCAATTACCTCGGCGACGGCCTCTCCCGGTCGGGTCAGGCCCTTGATGCGTTTTCCATGACGCTCAAAAATCTTGATGCCCAGCTCATCTTCAAACTCGATGATCGCCTTGGACACGCCTGGTTGGGAGGTATACAGCGAACGAGCGGCTTCAGTCAGATTGAAGTTACGTCGGATGGTCTCTCGGACAAAGCGGAATTGTTGAATATTCATATAATAATAGCCCTAGGTACAGGGCTATTATATGTAATAAGAAACAGCTCGCTTATTGCATTAAGTTATATATTTAGATTCAACCATTACGTCATGCTGATGGTTGTGTTCATGGTATTGGCATGAGCCTGCCAACGGGCAGTCACTGTTTTAGTCTGTGTCCAGAACTGAACGGCCTGTCTGCCATTGGGGCCCAAGTCGCCCAGCTTGGACGCGCGCGAACCGGTAAAGCTGAACCAGGCCACGGGCACTGGGATGGGGATATTGATCCCGATTTGCCCCACATCGATACGGTTTTGAAAGTAACGCGCATGGCCGCCGTCCTGAGTAAAGATGGACACACCATTCCCATTGGGGTTGCGGTTGACGAACTGCACCGCCTCTTCCAAGGTGTTGACGCGCACGATACACAGGACAGGACCGAAAATCTCTTCCTGGTAAATACGCATATCGGTCTTGACATCGTTAAAGATGGTTGGCCCCACAAAGTTGCCATTCTCGTATCCCGGCACCTTCACACCCCGGCCATCAAGCAGAAGCGAGGCCCCCTCCTGTACGCCGGATTCAATCAAGGACTCAACTCGCTGACGGGCACGAGGCGACACCAGCGGTCCCAGATCGGCTTGGCGGTCTGTGCCCACATTCACCTTCATGGTTGCCGCGCGCTTGACCAGTTCATCAACCCACTCACCGGTTTCTCCCACCATCACGGCAACGGAAATTGCCATGCAACGTTGACCAGCCGCGCCGAAAGCAGCACCCAGGAGCTGGTTAATGGCGACATCACGATCTGCGTCAGGCATCACGATGCAATGGTTCTTCGCTCCCATCATCGCCTGCGAACGTTTGCCGGCTTCTGTCGCACGACGGTGAATTTCAGTGCCAACCGCAGTAGACCCAATAAAGGACACGGCCTTGACCTCGGGATGCGTCACCAAGGCATTGGCAATCTCGGCTCCGCCATGAACCACATTGAGCACGCCGGGGGGCAAGCCCGCTTCCAGCGCCAGTTCGGCCAGCATCAGACTGGCGCTAGGGTCCTGCTCGGAGGGTTTGAGCACAAAGGTATTGCCGCAGGCCACCGCCAGCGGGAACATGAAACAAGGCAGCATGACGGGAAAGTTGAACGCGGTGACACCAGCACACACGCCCAAGGGCTGGATTAGGGTGTACACATCAATACCACCGGCCGCGTTTTCCGCATATTCACCCAACTGCATTGAGGCAATCGAGCAGGCGTACTCAATCACTTCCAGCCCCCGGCCTACTTCACCTTCCGCATCGGGCAAGGTCTTGCCGTGTTCACGGGAGATGGCTTCGGCCAGCCTGGCACTGTTTTCACGCACTAGTCGCTGCAAATTAAGCATGACGCGCATGCGGGCGCCCTGACTGGAATGACGCCAGCTTTCATAGGCTTTGGCCGAACTGGCGATGATTGTTTCCAGTTCGTCCATCGTGGCGTAAGGAACCTGGGCCACCACTTCCTGGGTGGCAGGATTGAGCACATCGTCCCAGCGGGTGCTCTTGGACTGCACATGTTGTCCATCAATCAGCAAAGGAACACGAACCACTTCCGTCATAACCTGTCTCCAATGAATTGCTCAGGCGGCTAAGCCTTATTTTGTTATCCCCCTTGTATGAGGGTTCTCATTGAGTGTAGAGGCCTCAGAACCTGTTTACCATGTTGAAAATTGCACAGGAGCTGGGCATTTATGCACAAGTCTTTTTCAGGACGGGCTACTCACCATGGACTGGGATAATCTGCGGTATTTTCTGGAGGTGGCCCGCTGTCAACGAATCAGCGTGGCGGCACAGCGCCTTGGGGTGCAACACAGCACCGTGGCACGTCGCATCCAGGCTCTGGAACAGGAGCTGGGCTTGCGCCTGTTTCATAAGTCCACGGTCAGCGGCTATAGCCTGACCAGCGAGGGACAAAACCTCCAGCAGAAAATGGAACCGGTGGAAAGCCGTTTACTGGCCGCGCGCGATGCGATCACGGGCAAGGCAAGGCCGCTGACGGGCAAGCTGCGCCTGGGCTGTACCGAGGCCTTTGGCAGCTACGTACTGACCCCGCTCTTAAGTGTGTTCCAGGCCCAGTATCCTGAACTGACGCTGGAACTGCTACCTGTCCCCCGCCCAATCAGCTTGTCGCGTCGAGACGCTGACCTGGCCATTGCGCTGGAACGCCCCCAACGCGGGCCTTATTGGTGTACCCGTCTGGCAGACTACAGTTTGCGGCTCTACGCCCATCAAGACTATCTGACCGCGCACGCGCCCATCGAGACGGTGCAGGATTTGTCTCAACACCGTTTTATCGCCTACGTGGATGATCTGGTATTCAGCGACAGTCTGCGCTATCTGGAGGAGATAGTCCGATCGGCTGCCGTGCGTTTTCGCAGCACCAGCGTCATTGCGCAATATCAGGCCACCTTGCAAGGCCAAGGCATTGCAGTGCTGCCCTGTTTTCTGGCGAAAACCGATCCGCGACTGCGCTGTGTCTTGCCCGATCAGGTCGAACTACGCCGTCGCTTCTGGATGTTCTGCCACGAAGAGCAACGCCAGAATCCCAGCCTGACGCGATTGTGGCATTTTCTCAAGCAATCCGTGGCGGAGCGGCAAGACCTGCTGGACGGCGCCTGAGCCGGCCACTTTATCCAGCGTAATGGGGAAAGCCCCAAAAAAGGGGCAGGACGACGCCGGTATGCTCTCTATCAGCTCGCTGCAGGCGGTTTGGGGGCCTTGATGCGTAACTTACGCCACATCATAAAGACCATAATCAACAAGAAGATCGCATGGACCAGCCATAGACCCAGCTCAAAACCCAACTGACCGTTTCGGATCCAGCCTCGCGACAGGTTGATCAGATTCATGTACAGCAGCCCCACCAGTCCCGCCATCAGAATATTGCCGGAGCGGCCCAGACGCGGATTCACCGCTCCCAGGGGGATGGCCAGCAAGGCCAGATTCAAGGCAGCCAGGGGCAAGGCCACGCGCCACATGATCTGGGAGCGCGCTTCGTTGTTATCATCCGTCAGCAACATACCCGTCTGGCGGGCCTTGATCTGCTGCTCTGCACGAGCGCGGATGGTTTCGGCGGTATTGCCCGCATCCCGACTTTCCAGACGCATGCCATAGCTTTCAAAATCCACCATGCGAAACTCTGCCTGCCCCGGCTTCAAGTCATAACGGTGACCTTCGCTCAAAACCAGAAAACGGTCGCCATTGGGCTGCTCCTCCATCCGAGCGCTTTGCGCCGTCACAATGCTCAACCATTGCGGATCGATCACGCGAGCGATGACATTACCCAGTTCGTCCCCTTCTTGCTCCGGCGAATCCGCATAAAACACGCGCGCGCCGTCATCAGACTCGATAAATTGTCCGGCGGTCACCTTGCTCAAGTCCGAGCGTTGCTCAAAGCGCTGCCGGTACTCGGCGATCTGACGATACGCCCAGGGCGAGGCCTGCAAGGTCAACACAGCGATCAGGATCGCTACGGGTACGGCGCACTGAAGCACAGGCGTGATCCAGTTTTTCAGGGACAAACCGCTGGCGAACCAGACCACCATTTCAGACTCGCGATAACTGCGCGTCACGGTAGTGAGAACGGCAATAAACAGGGAAACGGCCAAAATGATCGGCAAGGCGGTAATACTGGAAAAGGCGGCCAGACCCAGCACCACATCCGGGCCAATGGCACCATTGGCGGCTTCGCCCAGCAAACGTACCAGAAGTACACTAAGCCACACAATCAGCAAAGTGGACAGCACCACGCCGCTGTGACTTAAGATTTCGGATACCGCAGAGCGTTTAAATAGAGACATATGAGAATTTGCGAGATAATCGCAGGTACGATTTGCGACACACTGAGGATAGTTGAATGGAATTTAGCACACAGACATCCGCTTCTTTGCACCAAATTAAGACAGCCGCGCTCGGCGTGGGCGTCTTTACCGAGGGCATTCTAAGCCCCGCAGCGGAACTTATCGACCGCGCCAGCAACGGAGCGGTGAGCGCTGCCGTGAAAGCCGAGTTTAAAGGCAAGCCCAACACCCATCTGGTGCTGCGCAATCTGCCCGGTGTGAAGGCCGAACGCGTTATTTTAGTCGGCTTAGGCGCCCAAGAGGAATACAAAGCAGAAACGCATACACAGGCACAGGCTTGTCTGGCCTCTTACTGCCTGAAAGCGGACCTGAAAGAAGCTGTGTCGGCCTTGGCCAGCATCGACTGCAAAGGCACGACCTTGCGCAGCCGGGCCCAAGATGCCGCCGTGGCGGTGTGCCGAGCCAGCTACCGCTATACGGCCACACTCAGCAAGCCCGAACCCGCTCCCCAACTGAGCCAGTTCCTGCTGTGGACAGCCCGCACCCAGGCCAGCGAAGCCAAAGCCGGTCTGGAGCAAGGCCAGGCCATTGGTAACGGTGTCAACCTGACGCGTCTGCTGGCAGATCTACCCGGCAATATCTGCACGCCCACCTATCTGGGCAAGACAGCCAAGCAACTGGCCAAGGAATTCAAGACACTCAAAGCCGAAGTGCTCGAGCGCAAGCAGATTGAAGCCTTGAAAATGGGCTCGTTTCTGTCGGTGGCCAAAGGCTCGGATGAACCCCCAGCGTTCATCGTGCTGCGTCACACTCCCACCACCAAGACCAAGCACGAGGACGGCCCTATCGTTCTGGTGGGTAAAGGTCTGACATTTGACTCGGGCGGTATCTCCATCAAGCCAGCCGGCAATATGGACGAGATGAAGTACGACATGGGCGGTGCTGCCAGCGTTCTGGGCACCATGCGTGCCATTGCCGAACTCAATATTGATCGCGAAGTAATCGCTGTCGTGGCCTCTTGCGAAAACATGCCCAGCGGTCGCGCCAACAAGCCGGGCGATGTAGTGACCAGCATGTCGGGCCAGACCATTGAAATCCTGAATACGGATGCCGAAGGTCGCCTGGTCCTGTGCGATGCCCTGACCTACGTCGAGCGCTTCAAACCGGCCGCCGTGATCGACATGGCTACCCTGACCGGTGCCTGCGTGGTGGCCCTGGGCCACATCAATACAGGTCTGTTCTCGCCGGACGACGAACTGGCCGAGGAACTGCTGCAAGCGGGCAAGCAAACGGGCGACACCGCCTGGCGCATGCCGCTGGATGATGCCTACCAGGAGCAATTGCGCTCGAACTTTGCAGACATGGCCAATATTGGTGGGCCACCTGCCGGTTCCGTCACCGCCGCCTGCTTCCTGGCGCGCTTTACCAAAGCCTACCGCTGGGCTCACCTGGACATCGCCGGTACCGCCTGGCGCGGTGGCAAGGACAAGGGCGCCACGGGCCGTCCCGTGCCTTTGCTGGTTCAGTACCTGCTTAATCAGTGTCGCTAAGCATGACTCGCGTCGATTTTGCTTTCGGCGCGCCAGATCGCTTGCGCATGGCCTGCGAGGTCGTGCGCAAGCACTACGAGGCGGGTCGTCAGGTGGTGGTCTATCTCTCCGACCCCCGTCAACTGGCTCGCTTCGATCGATTGCTGTGGGGTTTTGAATCCACGGCCTTTGTGCCACATGTAGGCGTCGAAGACCCCCTGGCCGCCCAGACCCCTGTACTGCTGACCAGCACCGCCCCCATAGCCCGCGATGAGCAAAGCTGGCTGTTGAATCTGGATGTGCAGTGCCCACCCGGTTTCGAGCAGTTTTCACGCGTTCTGGAAATTGTCTCTGAACGGGAAACCGACCGTACCCAGGCCCGCGAACGCTGGCGTGTGTACCAGACACAGGGTTGCCAAGTGCATGCCCATAAGCTGGGCACTTGAACAATCAAGAAGCTTCTTGATTATTCAGGTAAATGTCAGTTATTCTTGATTCATGATCTCTCTGCATTCTAAGGACTCATCATGAGCGAATTTCGTCAATCAAGCTTGCCCGAGCATAACGGCACCCTGGGCGCCCAGTCGCTGATTGCTCGCAATCGCGTCCTGCGCAACACCTATTGGCTACTGGCCCTGTCCATGATTCCCACCGTCTTGGGAGCCTTGCTGGGCCTGTCTTCGGGCATTAACCGGGTCATGGGCGCCAGCCCTGGTCTGAGTGCCATTGTTTTTCTGGTCGGTGCCTTTGGCCTGATGTTCCTGGTCGAAAAGAACAAGAACAGCTCGCTGGGCGTCGCCCTGCTGATGGCCTTTACCTTCTTTATGGGCATCATGTTGTCGCGCCTGCTCGGCTTTGTGCTGGGCATGGGTAATGGCGCTCAACTAATCATGCTGGCTTTTGGCGGAACCGCTGCGGTCTTTGCCACCATGGCAACCGTCGCCAGCACCACCAAGCGTGACTTCAGCGGCATGCAGAAGTTTCTGTTTGTCGGTGCCGTTATCTTGCTGGTAGCCGCCCTGGCCAACATTTTTCTGCAACTGCCTGCATTGATGCTGACCATCTCCGTAATGGCGATTGGCATTTTTTCAGCCTTTTTGCTGGTGGACTTGCAACGCGTCATCAATGGCGGCGAGACCAACTATGTGTCAGCCACCTTGGCCATCTATCTGGATGTCTACAACATCTTCAGCAACCTGCTGATGCTGTTGGGCATATTGGGTGGTAACCGCGAATAAGATCGCAAACCCGAACACCCCTGCCCCCTTTGCGAAGGGGGTTTTTTTTTATCCTATCCACCGCACTCGACGCTGAAAGACCCTTTTCAGGCCTTGCTCATCCAGCCTGAGCACACCCCCCTTCCATCGGCTTGGGGTGTGCCTGCGCGGACTTTTCAAGCGGGCTGTCGCGGCCCTGAATCACCCTGATGAATCATCCTGTTTTTCGTGTCCTTGCCCAGACGCGCAGGTATAGTAAACCTTATAGAAAAATTTCCCCTTTGGAGAACACTGGTGGCAGTCTTTGAAACTCAACATATTGTCGATAATCTGCGTGCGGCTCGCGAAGAATGGCGACAGGCGCATCAACGCCTGAACGAGCTTGAGGGACAGGAGTTTCCGTCGGTACAAGCTCTGATTCAAGTGATCGAGCAGCTCAAAGGAATTTTGTTTCCGATGCGTCTGGGCAGCCCGGAACTACGTCGCGAGTACGAAGACCACTTTGTAGGACACCACCTGGGACAGGCACTGAACACGCTGCTGCAACAAGCCCGTATCGAGCTGCAACGCGCAGCGCTGCTGCGTGGTGACCAATACGATCGTGAAACGATTGAAAACCAGGCTCATCAGGCCATCCAGGCCTTTGCCAATAAACTGCCCGACTTGCGCCGCACCCTGGATCTGGACGTGGTGGCAGCCTACCAGGGAGATCCAGCCGCCCGCAACGTGGATGAAGTGCTTTTGTGCTATCCCGGTCTGCTGGCCATGATCCATCACCGCATCGCCCACGCCCTGACCAATCTGGGCCTGCCCCTGACGGCGCGCATCATTGCTGAACTGGCTCACAGCCAGACGGGCATTGATATTCATCCAGGTGCGCAAATTGACCATTCGTGCTTCATTGACCACGGCACCGGCGTTGTCATTGGCGAGACGGCGATTATCGGCAAGCGGGTGCGTATCTACCAGGCAGTCACACTCGGTGCCAAGCGCTTTAGCAAGGATGAAAAAGGTTTGCTGCTCAAAGGCCAGCCTCGTCACCCGATTGTGGAGGACGACGTCGTCATTTACGCCGGCGCCACGATTCTGGGCCGTGTCACATTGGGAGCAGGCTCGACCATTGGCGGAAATGTCTGGATTACCGAAGACGTACCAGCTGGTTGTTCGGTGACCCAGGCCAACCTGTTGCGCAATCAGCCCGACTGTCCAGAAAAACTGCTCTAAACCATCTGAGGCGGTGACACGGAACTGAGGCGGGCTTGCTGCCTCCGGTCTTTATGAAAAGATCACCCTCATAAAAAAACGACTCCATATCGCTGGAGTCGTTTTTTTTTACTGAGGATTCATTTCCGGCGCAACCCTCACGCCAGCGAGTTGCTCACTATCAGGCTTGGCAGGCGCAGCATGCCCAAGCCTCATACCTTGGGGGGCGGCACGGGGGGACCTGGACGCCACATGTTGATCAAGCCTTCCAGCGCCATTAAAGAAATCGCAATCCAGATCGGAATGTAGGTCCACCATTGACTGGCACTCATAGGCTCATTCAGCAGCAAATAGGCCACCCAGAACAACAGGACAGGCTCCACATAGCCCAGTATTCCGAAAAGGGCCAGGGGCAACTGCCGACTGGCAGACAAGTAGCTGACCAGAGCCACTGAACTGATCAGGCCCAGGACCGGCACCTGCCAGAACAAACGAGGCTCGTCCGCAAATACGCCCCACATCTGTGTATCTTGCACAAAGAGCAGCCAGCATGCAGGTAGAAACAAAAAGCTCAGATCAAACCACAGCGATGCCAACGAACCCAGCCGCAGGTGACGGCGCAACATAAAATACGGTGGGTAGCCTATCACCACCACAGCGGTCGCCCATGAGACGCTTCCCACGCGCAACAGCTCATGCAGCACCCCCAGGCCGGCCAGAGCAACAGCAATCCACTGCATGCGGCTTAGCCTGTCCTTGTAAATCACCCGCCCCACCAGCACCATCATCAGCGGCAACAGAAAGTAGCCCAGTGATACGTCCAGCGCCATTTGATGCAAGGGCGCCCATACGAAAATCCAGAGCTGCACGCCCACCAAGGCGGCGGCCAGCAGCAACAGGGCAAAATAGCGCCAGTTGCCGGGCCAGTGACGCAGTACCCAACGCACCTCTCGCCAACGTCGCGCGCGGGTGATCACCAATGCCAAAGCGGGCAAACCCAAGACAATACGCCAGGCAAAAATCTGCTCGCCACTGAGCGGATGCAAGACCGTGGCATAGTAATACAGACAAGCGAACAAGGCTGAGGCCAGAACCGACAGCAATACTCCCTGCTTCATGAATGTGCCTCGTCCATTTTCTGTCGCCGTGCATAAGCCTGGCCTACGCTAAACAAGCGATCACGCTTTAATAAGGTATGGGTATCCAGCGCTTGGGCTTCGGGTGTCAACATCAAGGCTGGCAAGCCATCGAGCAAACGCTGCATCAGCTCGGGATAGGCGCTCATATACAAACCCAAGAGCTGGTCCGGTTCCCACAAGCTGATCCCCAGGCGACGCAACTCAGAACGATTGAAGTCTTTTAGATTACGCGTCAGGATACCGACTGCCTGATCGGGGTAGCGCTGCTGTGCTAGACGAGCACTGGCAATCACATGCCAGTCCTTGGCATCAGAGTAGCGCAGGTTTTTCTTGAACTCGCTGCTGTCGCCCAAATCCGCCTCGGGATAGCGTTGCTGTAACTGCTCCCATTGCTCTTCGATGGACAATGGCATGACCTTCCAGAGGCGGCCCGCATTGCGACGCCATTCATCCCCGATGACCGGGCTCCAGACAGGTTTGAACAACTGTTCGTCGGCCAGAGCCAAAAGCAGACGGCGCAACACATTGGAAATCAGTACGCAGGTATCGAGAACCAGCACGGCAGGAAGAGAGGCGGCCATATCAATAGCGTTGCAGCTGCATAAGAACAGAGCGGGTATGCAAGGGGCGGCCCAACAGGCTGTTGAGCCGTTCACGCAAGCGTATGCGCAGTTCAGGCTCCCCAACAGGATCGTCAAAATCAGGCGTGGCCTCATCAAAGCCATAGCCTGTCTCGGTCAGCAGCACCCACTCAAAGCGCCGCAACGCTCCCGCCACAGGAGGACGAGGTACCTGGGCCAGATGTACCAGGGCTTCCTCATAGGCATCGTATAAAACAGGATGGGGATCTTCGCGTGGCAACAAACGAATCAATAATTCATTCATATACCAGGCCGACATCAGGGCACGACCCTTTAAAGGCCGAATTCCGGCACAGTCCGCTCGCGTCAATGTCTTGACTTCGTTTTTGCCCGACCAGGCCAACAACAAAGGCTGAAACACAGACAAAGCAGGCCGCAAAATGGAATGCGGCCTTTTCGCGCCTTTCGCGACCATCGGCACCAGTCCGTGGTTGCGTGTAAAGGCATGGCAGATCAGAGACGTTTCACGCCAGGCACTGGTGTGCAGTATGTAGCCCGCTTCGTCCTGAAAGCGATGACGGGGATTACTCATACCCCAGGTCACGCAGGACCGCTTCACGATCAGACCAGCCTTTACGCACCTTGATATACACATCCAGGAACACCGGCTTGTCGATCAACTTGGCAATATCCTGGCGAGCTTCAGTCGCAATGCGCTTCATGTGCATGCCACCGGCTCCCAACAGAATCGGACGATGGCTCTCGCGCTCGACGACGACGCAAGCCGCAATGCGCGCGCCCTGCTCGTTCTCATCCCATTGTTCAATGACAACGGTGCAACCATAGGGCAATTCATCGCCCACCAGACGGAAGATCTTTTCGCGCAGCAGCTCTGAGGTAATGAAACGAACCGAGCGATCGGTGATGGTATCCGCATCGAACATGGCTTCGCCCTCAGGCAGACGCGAGGCGATCTCATCGAGCAAAGGTTCCAGTTGCAGGCGTTTTGCTGCACTGACCGGAATCACGGCACCGTACTCAAACTCCTGGGACAGGCGAGCAATGTAAGGCAACAAGTCATTCTTGCTCTTGAGTGCGTCAACCTTATTGATCACCAAAATGGTCTTGCCGCCTTTGGGCAGCATGGGCAACAGCTCAGCGTCTGCCGCGGACCACTTACCGGCTTCAACCACATGCACCACCACATCCACATCGGCCAGAGCCTGAGTCACCACGCGGTTCATCATGCGGTTCATGGCGCCGCCGTGCTTGGTTTGAAAGCCGGGGGTATCCACAAACACCATCTGATCATGCTCACGCGTCAACACGCTGTTGATGCGATGCCGGGTCGTCTGCGCCTTGCGCGATACGATCGAGATCTTGCTGCCGATCAGGGCATTGGCCAGTGTGGACTTGCCCACATTGGGCCGTCCTACGATAGCCACGAACCCGCAGCGAAAAGGGGTATCTGTCATTGTGTTTCCTGCGACACCGCCACGGGCAGAGTCAATTGTGAGGGGCGACGATGGCGGCTGGCGCGCGTCGTCTTGGCTGGAAATTCAGCTTCTAAAATAGCGATTGCCTGTGTGGCGGCGGCTTGTTCCGCAGCACGCCGGCTGCTGCCACTGGCTTGCACATGGATATTGAGCTTGGCGATCGTGCATTCAATATCGAAGAGCTGATCGTGAGCAGCGCCATGCGTGGCCACCACGGTATACACCGGCAAATCCAGCTTTCGGCCTTGCAACAGCTCTTGCAGCAAGGTTTTGGGGTCTTTCCCCAAGGTCTTGGGGTCCACATCGACCAGCATGGGTTCATACAGCTGGGTGATGACGGTTTGGGCTTGCGTAAAGCCGGCATCCAGAAAAACAGCGCCAAATATTGCTTCCAGGGCGTCGGCCAGAATGGAGGGGCGACGAAAACCGCCGCTCTTGAGCTCCCCTTCCCCCAAGCGCAGATAATCCGACAAACCCAGGCGCGTTGCAATTTCAGCCAAGGCAGCCTGCTTGACCAGATTAGCGCGCAGACGCGACAGATCGCCTTCGTCAATACGTTGAAAGCGCTCAAACAACAAGGCCGCAACCGTGAAGTTCAAAACCGAATCGCCCAGGAACTCCAGACGCTCGTTATGACGAGCGCTGTGGCTGCGATGGGTCAAGGCCTGCTGCAGCAGGCCTATGTCTTTAAAGGAGTAGCCGATGGCGGCTTCAAGCAAAGCAAGACGTTTCATTAATGGAAGCGACCTATACGACTAAGTTCGCGGAAATTCATCCAGATAAAAAAGGCGCGTCCCACAATATTCTCATCGGGTACAAAGCCCCAATAACGACTGTCCAGACTATTGTCGCGATTATCTCCCATAACGAAGTAATTACCCTCTGGCACGACACACGAGATGCCATTGGAGAAATACTCACAGGAGTCGCGATGGGGGAACGCCACGATGGGCATCAGTCCCTGCGGCTGGGTCTTGTTCAACAGGATGTTGTGCTGCACCTTGCCCAGCTCTTCCAGATAGCGCCCGATATAGGCAGAACGATCCGGCTCATAATAATCACCACTGCGCACCTGGGTAATAACCTGTCCATTGACGGACAGCACTTTGTCACGGTACTCGATCCGGTCACCGGGCACGCCAACTACGCGCTTGATGTAATCCACGCTGGTGTCCACAGGGTAGCGAAACACAATCACATCGCCCCGCTCGGGCTGACCCAAGGGCACCACCTTGGTGCCACTGACGGGCAGACGAATGCCATATTCGTACTTGTTCACCAAAATGAGATCGCCATTTTTCAGTGTAGGCAGCATGGAGCCGGAGGGAATGCGAAATGGCTCAATAATGAAAGAGCGCAGTACAAACACGAACAAAATGACCGGGAAGAAACTGACACCATACTCAATCCACCACGGCATGCGATTGGCCTGGTCATAGGCTTCCTGGCGCAACTGCTGCAAATGCTCGGGGTCTTGAGCTGCCGTTTCCGGTACCGCCTGCATCGCAGCCTGCGCGCGCGCCAGACGACGTGCCCGCAAGGAGAAACGATCCAAAAACCAGATTGCGCCGGTCAATATCAGCAGTACAAACAAAATCAGAGCGAAATCCCAGCTCATCGGTTTCCTTTAAAGAAATTAAAGCAGTCCTGGCTGTGGCCGGCTTGAACCGCCGGCCCCCAGCATTACTTATCCTCGACCTGCAAAATTGCCAAAAAGGCTTCCTGCGGAATTTCCACGTTTCCAACCTGCTTCATCCGCTTCTTACCGGCTTTTTGCTTCTCAAGCAGCTTCTTCTTGCGAGAGATGTCACCGCCATAACACTTGGCCAGCACGTTCTTGCGCAGTGCCTTGACGTTCTCGCGAGAAATCACTTCGGCACCAATGGCGGCCTGAATCGCAATATCAAACATCTGGCGCGGGATCAGGGATCGCATCTTGGCGACCACTTCACGGCCGCGGTAACGGGCGTTGCTGCGGTGCACGATCATGGACAGCGCATCGACCCGGTCACCGTTGATGAGGATATCGACCTTGACCACGTCCGCCGAGCGGTATTCCTTGAACTCATAATCCATCGAGGCATAGCCGCGCGAAACGGATTTGAGCCGATCAAAGAAGTCCAGCACGATCTCGGCCAAAGGCATTTCATAGACCAGGTTCACCTGACGGCCATGATAGGTCATATTTAACTGCAAACCGCGCTTGGCTGTACACAGGGTCATGACCGGGCCCACGTATTCCTGCGGCATTAGCAGCGAAACCACAACAATGGGTTCGCGTACGTCTTCAATATGCGCGACTTCCGGCATGCGCGAGGGGCTTTCAATCATCAGCACTTCGCCATCGCGTCGCTCGACTTCGTACACCACCGACGGCGCGGTGGTGATGATATCCATGTCGAACTCACGCTCCAGACGCTCCTGGACGATTTCCATATGCAGCAGGCCCAAAAAGCCACAGCGGAAACCAAAACCCAGCGCCTGGGACACTTCAGGTTCGAACATCAGGGAGGAGTCGTTCAGCTTCAGCTTCTCCAGCGAGTCGCGCAGTTGATCGTATTCACTGCTTTCCACCGGATACAGACCCGCGAACACCTGGGGCTTCACTTCTTTAAAGCCGGGCAGCGCGCTTTCAGCTGGTTTGCCCGCCAGGGTGATGGTATCGCCCACCTTGGCGTGCTCCAGTTCCTTGATGCCTGCAATGATAAAGCCCACCTCACCGGCAGACAGATGCGGACGGTTTTCAGACTTGGGCGTAAAGACCCCGATGTGCTCGACCAGGTGCGTCGCACGCGTGGCCATCAGCAGAATCTTTTCCTTGGGCTTGAGTACCCCATTGACAATGCGGACCAGCATGACCACGCCCACGTAGTTGTCAAACCAGGAGTCAATGATCAGAGCTTGCAGTGGAGCAGACGGATCGCCCACTGGCGGAGGGACACGCGCCACAATGGTTTCCAGGATATCGTCAATACCCAGACCGGTCTTGGCGCTGGCCGCAATCGCATCGCTGGCATCAATGCCGATAACGTCCTCTACTTCCTGGCGTGCTGCGTCAGGATCAGCCGAAGGCAAGTCCATTTTGTTGAGCACGGGAATCACTTCCACGCCCTGGTCCAGGGCGGTATAGCAGTTGGCCACGGTCTGTGCTTCCACCCCTTGCGAAGCATCAACCACCAGCAAAGCACCCTCGCAGGCCGACAGGGAGCGGCTGACTTCGTAGGAAAAGTCGACGTGGCCGGGGGTGTCGATCAGGTTCAGGTTGTATACCTTGCCATCCTGAGCCTTGTAGTGCAAAGCCGCGGTCTGGGCTTTAATCGTAATGCCACGCTCTTTCTCGATGTCCATCGAATCCAGAACCTGGGTCGACATCTCGCGGTCGGCCAGGCCACCACAGCGTTGGATCAGGCGGTCAGCCAAGGTCGATTTGCCATGATCGATGTGGGCAATAATAGAGAAATTGCGGATGTGATCCATAAACCCGTTACTAAACAAAGAAAATGTTGAGGCGCAATGCCAGAAGGGACGGCACAAGAAAGGGGCGCCCATGACGCCCCTTTTCAGTCCACGCGCCGAAAACGCAAGACCCGTCCTGTCAGACGGGCGCACGTGGAGCCATTATCTACTCGAAGCTGACTACACCCTCGAGTAGTGGCGGAGAAACTCCGGCCAGGGGCCGGAGTCCATCAATCACTACCATTTTAGCCGTTTTAGAAAAATTTTATTTCGATGGCGTAATCAAAATCCATTGCGACTGGCCTGCACGCAAAACCAGCAGGGCTGCTGCTTTGGATTTATCCAAGGAAGCCACCATTTTAGCGTATTGCTCTGGCGTCCCTACGTCTTTATCGTTGACACGCAAAATAAGGTCACCTGGTTGCAGACCGGCCTGGTTGGCAGGAGGGCCCACGTCGACGACCTGAACCGCACTTTCTACCCCCAGGCGCTTCAAATCGGCCTCCGGCACTGCCGTCACTTTCAGACCAAACGCATCGGTGCTGCTGGCAGCCGGCGCGTCTTTCTGATCTTTTCCGGCAGCAACCGGGTTGCCGGAAGGCATTTCCTCGACATTAATCTTGACGGTCTGCAGTTTGCCCTTGCGCCAGATTTCCAGCGTGGAGCTCTGGCCTGGCTTGGTGCTGCCCACAATACGTGGCAGATCCGTCATTTGGTCAATGCTGCGGCCATTGAATTTCAGGATGACGTCACCGGACTGGATGCCAGCCTTGGCGGCCGGACCACCCTCTTCCACGCTGCTGACCAAGGCGCCCTTGCTGTCTTTCAGGCCCAGCGCAGTGGCCACATCATCAGCCACCGGCGTGATCTGTACACCGATGCGACCGCGCGTTACCTTGCCGTCCGTCTTGAGCTGCTCGACCACGTTCATGGCTTCGTCGATCGGGATGGCCAGGGAAATACCCATAAAGCCGCCACTGCGCGAGATGATCTGCGAGTTCACACCCACAACCTCACCGTTCAGATTGATCAGCGGCCCACCCGAGTTACCGGGGTTGACGGCTACGTCGGTCTGAATGAAAGGCAGGTAGTCCCCTGTCTCACGATTGATGGCGCTGACAATGCCGGCAGTGACCGTGGACTCCAGGCCAAAAGGCGACCCAATGGCCAGAACCCATTGCCCTTTCTTGAGTTGCTTGGAATCGCCAATCACCATGGGTTTCAGATCTTTGGCCTCAATCTTGATCAAAGCCACATCCGTACGTTCGTCCGTACCGATGATCTTGGCCGGGTATTCCTTGCCATTGCTCAGGGTGACAAAAATGCCGTTGGAATCTGCCACCACATGATTATTGGTCAGGATGTAGCCGTCAGCTGAAATGATAAAACCCGAGCCGACGCCACGCGGTACGGTGCGCTCTTGAGCTTGTGGAGCGTTATTGCCGCCATGAGGACGCTGGGGCGTCATGCCAGGAGGCATGAAGTCAGGTCCGAAGAACCAACGGAACATATCGTACGGGTCTGAGCCGGGGCCCATGGCCGGTGACCGTACCTGCACTGCCTCTGTAGTGCGGATGTTGACTACCCCATCCTCGGTTTTGGCAACGATTCCCGTGAAATCAGGCAGACCGAGCGTTGTGCTCTGGACCTGCTCACTTGTCGTGACAGCTTGGGCCTGCGCGTAAGCCATGGGCGCACCCGCTGCCAGTATCACGGCAGCTGTCAAAGCCGAGAGAACAGGAATACGCATTTTTTTACTCGATTTTTCCATTCAAATACTCCTGGTGGACGATAGTCAATGTGTCCGGGATAGTGGGGTGAACTGTGTGCCTTCAAGCAAAGCGCGCAGTGTCTGTACGGGAACTGCTCCCGTACTGGTCAAAACATAATCGTTGATACGACTGCGGTACATATTCATGGAACCACGATGGAAAGCTCCCAGACTGTTTTCCTCGGCCTCGGGGGTTCCAACCCGCTCCAGAAATACAGAAATGGCAGCCAGGCCATCAGACATCATCAAGTGCGTTACCTGGCGCCCAGCGCGCATAGGCCGGAGCATTTCGGAACGCAGGGTGAAACCGGCAGGCAAAGCGAACTGCCAACCCTGCTCACCTATATCAATCTTGCGCACCTCGGGTTCGACCACCTCCCACTTGCTGGGGTTCCAGCTGGTGCGCAACTCCTGCAAATCCACCTGTTCGCCAAAAGCGACCGAGGCAAAGGCAATCTGGTCTACTACCTCTTGTTGTGGGTCCAGAGTCTGCATTTTCAACAGCAAATGATGATCGACATCCGCACACACCCGATAACCATAGCGTTTGTCATCCTTGGGCACCAGCTCGATCAGCTCACAAGGACGGCCCGCAACACGTTCGCGCGATGGCAAACGACGCATATCGTAAAAATTGGGCAGCTGACTGACGTCGCCGACCAGAAAACTAGGAAAACGCTCGTTTTCACGGCGCTCGATCACCACCATCTTCTTTTCGGGAATCAGGCATTGCGTGACTTCGTTCTGGCGTAAAAACTCGCGCGGTTCGCCGTCCAGAATTTCCAGGCGCTCACGTTCACCTGTACCGTCAATGATATGCACCAGTTTCATGGACTGGCTGGACTGACCCTGGGTATACATAATGACACCCGAATAATCCAGATCGCGCGCCGCCTTATGCACCTTCTGCAGCCAGGGCAAATCAAGGGGCTCGAGCCCCTTGGCCTCTTGAGCCAGCACGGGGGTACACAGCATCGCCAGAGAAAAGGCCAGCAAACCCTTGTAGAAGCGCGCCCGGCTCACCGGTGACGGCATGCGTACAGACCTCATTGACCCAAGGCTCCACTTTCAAAGGAAACATGGCGTACCGGACCGGTACCAACAAAATCGCGGTGCAAATCCGCGTAATCATTCCAGAGCTGATCGTCCTGAGCGCTGGCTACCAGAGTAGCCGGACCAGACGTGCCCCCCATATAAGGCAAGCCCACCCACAAGGCAGCCGCCACAGCAGCCACCACCGCCAGGCCGCTGACGCCGTAGCGTTGCACCAAGGGCCGCTTCATGGCGTTGGGCGCGAGCACTGTGGGCTCTTCATCAATCGCTTTGGACAGACGTGCGTAAAAGCGATCCGACGTACGGATCGCCAGCGCCTCCGTGCGCATGACATCACCGATCAAATGATAGGTATCCCAGACTTGACGCCCGTACGGGGAGTCCAGTTCCTCGGGGCGTATTTCAGCCTCACCATCCACCCAGGAAGACACGGCGGCCTCCCAGGCATTGAGTTGATCGTCATCGGAATGGGATTTCAGGGCTTGCATCATCAATCCTTACCACCGTCGTTCACTATCTTCACCATCGAGTATGGGACGCAACTGCGCGGCAATGGCGTCTCGGGCTCGAAAGATGCGTGAACGTACAGTTCCTATAGGGCAGTCCATGGTCTGAGCAATATCTTCATAGCTCATCCCTTCTATTTCACGTAGCACAATCGCGGTCCGTAACTCTTCGGGCAGTGCCTGAATTGCTGTATTTACCGTTTCAGCAATCTGGCGGCTGACCATCATGGATTCCGGTGTGCTTATATCGCTTAGGTTGTCAATTCGGTCAAAAGTTTCACCTTCTTCGGTTTCGACGTTCTGTAACGTGTTGGGACGTCGCGCGGCCGAGGCCTGCCAATTACGAGCCGTGTTGATCGCAATGCGATACAGCCAGGTGTAAAAAGCGCTCTCGCCCCGAAACTGGGGGAGAGCCCGATAGGCTTTGATGAAAGTTTCCTGAGCCACGTCCTCGATTTCAGACGGGTCACGGACCATGCGACTGAGCAGACGCATGATCTTGCGCTGATACTTGAGTACCAGCAGGTCAAAGGCTCGCTTGTCCCCACGCTGAACACGTGCAACCAGTTCGGCATCGGTATCGCGTTCACTCATTAAGAATCCTTATTCTGAGCACGGACATGATGGGACAGCCGCTTGGCACAAAGACACAATGCCCACCAGGCCTGTGGGGGCTGAGCACTGCGCCATACGGTAACGGTGCGACAGCCCTTGCCAGGTGGAACACTGCGCAAACGCAAAGTCATAAACCAGGCAGAGCACCAGAGTTGCTCGACTTGGACACGCTGTTCCACAGCCTTAGCGTCTTGCAAGGAGTATAGCCCTGCATGATGCGCTAGTGTAGCGCGCTGACTCCATACCGGACGATAGCAAGCATACAGAAAATAAGCCCACAAAGCACTTGCCAGCAGGGCTACAATCCAGGGCACTTGCCAGCTATGCATCGTCCAGGCCAGAGCGGATGCAAGGACCGCATAGACAAAAGCGCCCAGTCGGCGCACCAGAGCCGGAGCTCCGATCGACCAGGACTGGGCGTGACGAGTGGGGCAGTCTGACTTAACGAAGACGACGAACCACCATCGAACCGTTCGTGCCACCAAATCCAAAGGAGTTGGACAAGGCCACATCAATCTTCATATCACGAGCCTGATTGGCGCAGTAATCCAGATCGCATGCCGGATCCTGATTGAAGATATTGATGGTTGGAGGCGAGATCTGGTTGTACACCGCCAACGTAGTGAATACCGCTTCAATGCCACCAGCTGCACCCAGCAGGTGACCTGTCATGGATTTGGTGGAGTTGACCACCAGCTTGTAGGCGTGATCGCCAAAAGCCAGCTTCAATGCCTCGGACTCGTTCACGTCACCCAGCGGCGTAGAAGTGCCATGAGCATTGACGTACTGAACCTCATCCGGGTTGATGCCACCGTTGCGCAAGGCATTCATCACGCCACGACGTGGACCGTCACGGTCCGGCGAGGTGATGTGGTGAGCATCCGAGCTCATGCCGTAGCCGGCGAACTCACCATAAATGCGGGCGCCACGCTTTTTGGCATGTTCGTACTCTTCCAGCACCAGAACACCCGCGCCTTCACCCAGCACGAAGCCATCACGGTCCATATCCCAGGGGCGCGATGCCGTCTGCGGATCGTCATTGCGGGTAGACAAGGCACGCATGGCCGCAAAACCGCCGATGCCCAGTGGCGAAACGGTAGATTCCGCGCCGCCGGCAATCATCACGTCGGCATCGCCATACTCGATCAGACGAGCGGCGTCACCAATGGAGTGCAGGCCGGTTGTACATGCAGACACCACTGCATAGCTGGGACCTTTCAGACCCAGGCCAATCGACAACTGACCAGACACCAGGTTGACCAGGGAGCCAGGTACAAAGAACGGGGAAATCCGACGCGGCCCCCGTTCCAGATAATCTTTTTGGGTTTCTTCGATACGGGGCAAACCACCAATCCCCGACCCTACAATGACGCCCACACGCTCAGCATCGATGCTGTTGATATCCAGGCCGCAATCTTTCCAGGCTTGCATCCCTGCTACCACGCCGTAATGGATAAAGGTATCCATCTGCTTGGCTTCTTTGGACGAAATATAAGGTGTTAAATCAAAATCCTTGACCTCACCCGCTATCTGGGCGCTAAGGGCCGAAGGATCGAAACGGGTAATACGCCCGATGCCCGAACGCCCATTGACGATGTTATCCCACGCGGTAGGAATATCGTTGCCGACCGGGGAAACAATACCCAGCCCGGTAATGACGACACGTCGCTTCACGGATGACTCCTAAACACAAAAAAAGCGGTTTAAAGGGAATAACTGCGTCTTGCAAGCTAAAGCCGCCGGGCACAAGCTATTCTCTGGAAACCGCTCTGGAGCGAGGGCGTGCACGATGCCGCCCACCCTCTTAATTGAACTTACTGCTTGCTGTGAGAATTGATGTAGTCCACAGCTTGCTGGACCGTCGTGATTTTCTCAGCTTCTTCGTCTGGTATTTCGGTTTCGAATTCGTCTTCGAGCGCCATCACGAGCTCGACCATGTCGAGCGAGTCGGCACCGAGGTCGTCGAGAAAAGAAGATTCGTTTTTGATCTCGGCTTCGTTAACGCCAAGTTGTTCAGCGACGATCTTCTTGACGCGCTGTTCGATGCTTTCCATGCAGATTCTCCAAGTTGGGAAAAATTCCCGCAAATTATAGCCAATCCATACTATTAAGAGGGATAAGCTATGACAAAAAACGGCGTTCTTGTATGAGGCCCAACGTTATTCTTACAACGCCGGCTCAAGCAATAGGCCCCAAATAATCCCGCAATTTTACCTCAGCCGGGCACGATGCCAAGCCTTACATATGCATACCACCATTGACGTGGATGGTACTGCCCGTAATATATTGCGCTTGCGACCCGGCCAGGAAGGCGACTGCGTTAGCAATATCTTCCGCAGCGCCCAGTCGTCCCAGAGGGATTTGCGACAAAATGGCCGCCGACTGCTCAGGGGTCAAAGAGCGTGTCATGTCCGTATCGATAAAGCCCGGAGCGACGCAATTAACTGTAATGTTACGGCTACCAAGCTCGCGCGCCAAGGCGCGGCTCATGCCGGCCACGCCCGCTTTGGCGGCGGCGTAGTTGGCCTGCCCGGGATTGCCGCTCTCGCCCACCACCGACGTGATGCTGATAATGCGGCCCCAACGGGCTTTCATCATGGGGCGAATAACCGCCCGCGACAGGCGAAACACGGCACTCAGATTGGTCTGAATAACAGCGTCCCAGTCTTCATCTTTCAGACGCATGGCCAGATTGTCACGCGTAATGCCCGCATTATTAACCAGAATGTGCGGACCGCCGTCTTCTTTGCTCAAGGCCGAGACCAGCGCTTCGCAGGCCGCTGCATCATCAACGTTCAAGACATGGCCGTAGCTGCCATTCTGGTCGAGCACCGCGGAAATCGCCTGTGCGCCCGCCTCAGACGTGGCCGTACCCACGACCTTGGCGCCGCGTGCCATTAATGCTTTGGCAATCGCCTGACCAATACCACGCGATGCGCCGGTTACCAGGGCGGTCTTGCCGCTAAGATCCATTTCTTGCATTTATGCTCCCTCCAGGGCTTCCAAAGTGGCCTGCAAGGACGCAGGGTCGCTGATCGACAAGGCAACAAGATCACGATCAATGCGTTTGACCAGACCTGTCAGCACTTTGCCCGGACCACACTCGACCACATGGGTGACACCCTGGGCCTTCATGGCCTGAATCGTCTCCACCCAGCGCACGGGGTGCCAGGCCTGACGGACCAGTGCATCCTTGATCTGTTCCGGGTCGGTGGGCGCGGCTACGTCCACATTGTTGATCACGGAAATGGCAGGTGTATTCACCTGCACGGAAGCCAGGGCCTGGGCCAGCACCACTGCAGCCGGCTCCAGCAGGCTGGAGTGGAAAGGCGCCGATACGGGCAGCACCAAAGCACGCTTGGCACCGGCTTCTTTAGCCAGGGCACATGCACGATCTACCGCTTCCACATTCCCGGCTATCACAACCTGGGCAGGTGCATTGTAGTTAACAGCCTGAACAATCTGCTGTCCCTCAGAGGCACGAGCACACACATCGCGCACTTGATCGTCATCCAGACCCAGCACGGCAGCCATGGTACCGACACCCACAGGTACGGCAGCTTGCATGGCATCGGCACGGATGCGAACCAGCGGAACAGCTTGTTCCAGGCTCAGAGCACCGGCCGCAGTCAGGGCCGAGTATTCACCCAGGCTATGACCGGCCATCACGGCAGGAGCGGGGCCACCAGCCTGAATCCAGGCTTGGTACATGGCCACGGCGCTAGCCAGCATGACAGGTTGAGTATTGGTAGTCAGGTTCAGAGCCTCGGCAGGCCCTTGTGCCATCAGCTGAGCCAGGTCCTGGCCCAGCGCCTGGCTGGCTTGTGCAATGGCTTGCTGTACGACAGCCGACTCGGACCAGGCATCGAGCATGCCAACGGACTGCGAGCCTTGTCCTGGAAAGACAAACGCAATTTTCATGGAAGAAAAACCCAAAGAGATGAGGCGGTAATCCGGATCGCGCTACTTAGCAGCGGACCAGCACCGAACCCCAGGTAAAGCCGCCACCCACGCCTTGCAACAAGGCCAGATCACCGGCACGGATACGACCATCCCGGCGAGCGGCATTCAGGGCCAAAGGCACACTGGCTGCCGAGGTGTTGGCATGTTGATCAACCGTGATAACCACCTTCTCGGAGGGGATACCCAGCTTACGACCCAGAAAATTGATGATGCGAACGTTGGCCTGATGCGGAACCAGCCAATCGATATCAGCCAGGGAAACACCTGCCTGTTCGCAAACTTGATTGGCCGAGGCGGCCAGAGAGGTGACAGCCAGCTTGAACACAGCCTGACCATCCATGCGCAGGAAGGGATCGCCCACCACCTGGCCATGCGAGACATTGCCTGCCGCGCACAAAATACCCATTTGGCTGCCATCAGCATTGAGTTGGGCGGCCAAAATACCGGGCTCATCACTGGCTTGCAGAACCACCGCCCCCGCCCCGTCACCAAACAGGACACAGGTGGCGCGGTCGTCCCAATCCAGAATGCTGGAGAACACTTCGGCGCCGATAACCAGCGCATTGCGTGCACGGCCAGCCTTAATCATGGCATCCGCCGTGGTCAAGGCATACACAAAGCCGCTGCACACTGCCTGTACGTCGTACGCGGCAGCGCCTTTATTACCCAGTTCGGCCTGCACAAGGCAGGCGGTGCTGGGAAAAACATAATCGGGGGTGGAGGTTGCCACCACGATCAGGTCCAGATCCTGGGCAGCCAGACCGGCATCTTCCAGCGCCTGACGTGCAGCCTGAGTCGCCAACTGACTGGTGCGAACACCGGGATCGGCAAGATGACGCTGGTGAATACCGGTACGCTCAACAATCCACTGATCGGAGGTTTCGATACCTTTTTGAGCCAGCTCAGCAGCCAGATCATCGTTAGACACAATCCGAGGAGGCAGGTAGCCGCCTGTACCGATAATCTTGGCAAATATCGTCATAATTAGGTTCCCGATCAAGCCCGTTCTTATGAGGACGAGGGCTCTGAAGTATGGCGTGTATCTGGTTCGCCGCTTTGCTCTTCATGCAGGCTGACGCTTTGCATGATGCGCTCGACTGCCTGGCTGGTGCCGCTGAGCAGACCATTGAGCACCGCACCGCGGGCTCGCTGCAAAGCATAACCGAAAGCGTAGGCATCGGCAGAACCATGACTCTTGATAACAATACCGCGTAAACCCAAAAGGGCCGCACCGTTATGTCGGCGATTATCCACCCTGTCGCGGAAACGATTCAAGACTGGACGAGCCAGCAAGGCGGATAATTTGCTCAAGGGGTCACGGGTAAATTCGTCGCGCAGCATACTGCCGACCATCTTGGCCAGCCCCTCAATGGACTTGAGGACCACATTGCCCACGAAACCGTCGCACACGACCACGTTGACGGTACCTTTGCAGATATCGTCACCTTCCACGTTGCCGTAAAAATTCAGTCCGCTGGAGCGCAACAACTCCGCCGCCTTCTTGACGACTTCGTTGCCTTTGATGACCTCTTCCCCAATATTGAGCAAGCCCACGGTGGGACGCTCATGGCGATCCACGATGCTGGCCAGGGCAGAGCCCATGATGGCGAACTGCAGCAGGTGTTGTGCGGAACAATCCACATTGGCACCCAGATCCAGCATGATCGTGGCCCCGCCCTTCTGGTTCGGAATGGACGTGGCAATGGCTGGGCGATCAATCCCATCCAGAGTTTTGAGTACGTAGCGCGAAATTGCCATCCATGCGCCGGTGTTGCCCGCGGAAATGCAGGCATCAGCTATCCCGTCCTTGACGGACTGGGCAGCCACACGCATGGAGGAGTCTTTTTTGCGGCGCAAGGCCACCTCAACCGAATCGGCCATGGTGACAACTTCGGATGCGGGAAGAATGTCGTACCAGGAGGTATCGACATTACCTTGCGCACGCAATGTTTGCTCGATGGCCTGAGGCTCGCCAACCAATAAGCAGTGCACATCCGGATAGCGCTTGGCAAAAAGAAGCGCTGCAGGGACAGTGACGGATAAACCGATATCGCCGCCCATGCAATCGATGGCAATACGTATTTTTTTGTTAGACATCAAGCATGCAACCTATGTTGCTTGCAACGACAAAGAGACTATTACTCGTCGTTCTTTGTTTTCAGCACTTTACGGCCACGATAGATGCCGTTGGGGCTGATGTGGTGACGCAGGTGCAATTCACCGGTCGTAGGCTCGATAGCCGTCGAAGGACCAGTAAGCGCGTCGTGCGAACGACGCATGTTACGCCGGGACGGGCTCTTTTTATTCTGCTGAACAGCCATGATGACTCCTGTAGATGGACAACCCCGAATAAATGGGTGCAGCCTGAAAAAATTAATGAATTAGTAACAACAATCAAGACTTCTTGAGCGAACCCAATACAGCAAACGGTGACGGCCGCTCAAAGGCGGACTCGTCCAGGTCGTCCGATTTAGCTTCCATGGACAGGGACTGAGCCTCGGGACAAACCTCATGGCGCGGCACATAGGGCACGCTGAGAATCAGTTCATCCTCGACCAAGCCCAAGACATCCAGGTGGCCTTCGCACAAGATGCGATCAGGACCTTCGGCATCGTCATCATCCAGCTCAAGCTCGGCCTCGCTTGCCACAATCTGTACTTCGTTAGAAATATCGATGGGCCACTCGAAGGGCTTTACACAGCGCTGGCATTCCAGAATGACACTGCCTTTGGCCTGCACATGCACAAAACGGCGCCGGACAGAATCTTCCCGACCCGACACGCTCCAGTCAATGCGCAAATCGCCTTGATCGGGCAAATCGGACACCAGACGAGACAAATCTTCCACCCGCACCTGGCCCGCCATTTCCTGGGGAGCGCGAGCAAGGTTCAAAGTGTCGATATACAGTGTCGTCATAAGTATGCTCAGGGCATCAAACCGCGGCTTAACCAAGATTTGGATACCGCGTATTTGCTTTGCTTGTTTGCTGCTTGTTTACGGCTTATGTGCATTACGTGCATTTACTGCTTTGGTATCGCCTAAAGCTCTACCATTTTTTCTTGCACTGCTTTTTCCTGCCCTTCGTTATTCAAGCCTGTAAAACATGACCCACTTATCGCCAAGCCCGCCCACAGCCATTTCAATAACGAAGAAAACATTAGATAATACCGTGCTAAACACAAGGCAGTCAAACCAAAGCACAGCTAAAACACACCATGCGTCTCATCCTTGCATCAAGCTCAGTCTATCGCCGCGCTATGTTAGCGCGTTTGGGCCTGCCTTTCACCTGTCAGTCCCCGGACATTGATGAAACCCCCTTGCCCGGAGAAGATCCGGCTGCGCTCAGCCTGCGTCTGGCACGGGAAAAAGCCGCCCGGGTCAGCCAGCTCAACCCGGGTGCGCTGGTTATTGGCTCCGATCAGGTCGCTACGTCCGGCAAAGATGCCATTGGCAAGCCCGGCGACCATGCTGGCGCGCAAAAGCAGCTACGACGGTTGAGTGGCCAGAACATCGATTTCCATAGTGCCTTGTGCGTCACAGACGGCAAAGAATTTCTCTGCCGCGATATTGTTACCAATTGTCGCTTTCGCGCCTTGAACGATGAGGAGATCGAGTATTACCTGCAACAAGAAAAACCCTATGACACTGCCGGCAGCGCCAAAGCGGAAGGGCTGGGAATTGGCCTGATGGAATCGATGCGTTCCGATGACCCCACCGCTATTATTGGCCTGCCCCTGATCGAGCTGTGTACCTTGCTGCGCCACTTTGGTCTGAACCCCTTGCTCCCCCACCCTTTCCCCCTTTCCGATTAGGACTGCCCCCTCATGCCCCAAGTCGCCCCTCTGCATCTGATCCCCGTCGGCTTAAGCGAGAGCCCGATCAGTGGCTGGCTGCCTGCCGATGTCAAGGCGCTGACGCGCGAGCTGACCGTCTTTATTGCTGAGAACGCCAAAACTGCCCGCGCTTTCTTGAAGCTGGTCGAGCCCGCCGTGCCCCTGCAGGAAATCACGATCCACACCCTGGACAAGCGGGGCAACAAGCCAGGCGAAATGCGCGAATGGCTGAAACCAGCCCTGCAGGGCCAGGCCATCGGTCTGGTTTCGGAAGCCGGATGCCCCGCGGTGGCCGACCCCGGCGCGCTGGTGGTGGCCATGGCCCACGAGATGAAAATCCCTGTGCGTCCGCATGTCGGCCCCTCCTCCATTCTGCTCAGCCTGATGGCCAGCGGCCTGGACGGCCAGCAGTTTGTCTTTCACGGCTACGCGCCCGTCGATAGCAGCGCACGGGCCAAGCAGCTCAAGCAATGGGAAAGCCAGTCCCAAAGCCTGAAACAAACGCAGATCCTGATCGAAACACCCTATCGCAACCAGGCCATGTACAGCACCTTGCTGCAGTCCTTGAAACCCACAACGCGTTTATGCCTGGCTCGTGACTTGACCGGCTCACGTGAGCTGATCCAGACCGCCACGATAGAGCAGTGGCGTGAGCGTCAGCCGCCTGCGCTGGACAAAACCCCCTGCATCTTCCTGTTCCTGGCGGGCCGTTGACATGAGAGCCCTCTCTCGCGCCCTGCGCATCGGCGTAATCAGTCTGACTGCGTTGCTGGCTGCCTGTGGCAGCAGCGGCCCTTTTAAATTCGACGACAGCTACAGCGCTCAGGGTCAGAACAGTCGTGTTCGCTATCTGGTCCTGCATTACACGGCAGGCGATCACGCCACCTCCCTGAAGGTCCTGACGCAGCGGGATGTCAGCGCCCATTATCTAGTGAGCGACGAACGCCGTCCTACCGTCTACCGTCTGGTTCCCGAAGAGCGGCGCGCCTGGCATGCGGGCGTGGGTTCCTGGTACGGCTTCACAGACCTGAACACCGGCTCGATAGGCATCGAAATCGTCAATATGGGCCGTCTGCCCGACGGCCGTTGGGCGCCCTACACGCGCTCCCAAATCGAGGCTCTGAAGGTACTGATTAAAGATCTGGCCCAACGACATGGCGTCACCCCACGCAATATCATCGGTCACAGTGACGCCGCCCCTCAGCGCAAACTAGACCCGGGCCCTCATTTCCCTTGGAAGGAGCTGGCCCAGGCAGGTATAGGCCGCTGGTACAACGAAGCCCAGGCCCGCGCACTGCAAGCACAGTACGCCACCCGCCCCTTGCCGTCTGCTGCCCAGACCCAGGCCCTGCTGCGCAAGGCAGGTTATGACACCCCGGACAGCGGCGTTTTTGACAAAGCCACGCAGAATGTCATTGCCGCCTTCCAGATGCACTATCGTCCCGCACGCTATGACGGTTTGCTGGACGCAGAGACCGCCGCCATTTTGCAAAGCCTGAACTGATAAAAAAACAGGTAATGAGCACAAAGCCCATTACCTGTTTTTCTGTTGATCTACTTCTTTTACTTCGCAGGCTGATTCAATACAGGCCAACGACGCAAGATCAGCAGCCCCACCAGTATCAGACCGTAGACATACACTTCCACCACGTCATTTTTACCGATCCGAATCAGGTAGAAATGCAAAACGGATAGTGCCGCTGCCAAAAACACCGTCTGATGCAAACGGCCCCAGCCACGACCCAAACGCTTTTGCCAGCCATGGGTGGACGTCAAAGTCAGCAGCAAAAGAATGACGGTAGCGATCAGGCCAATCGCAATCAAGGGCCGCTGCACAATATCCTGCCACATGGACAGCCAATTGCCTGATCGATCCCACCAGGCCCAGGCCAGCGTATGCAAGGCCACATAAAAGAAACTGAACAAGCCCAGCATACGCCGCCAACGCACCAGAGCCGGTTGCGCCAGCAAACGTCGTACCGGGCTTAAGGCAAGCGTCACCAACAGCAGCACCAAGGCCCAGGTTCCACTGGATCGGGTCAGAAACTCGGCTGGATTGGCACTCAGCCCGTTGTTAAAACCAAGCCATACCCAGCGCCCCAACGGAAACAAGCCCAATAGGAACACCAACGGCTTGAGCCTGTCCAACTGCGCGGCTTTCCAGGTCTTCATCAGTAATAACGCCTCAAATCCATATTGGCATACAAACTGGCCACATCCTCGGCATAACCGTTAAAGGGCAACGTCGCTTTCTTGGTGGCAAAAAAACCGGAACCAATCACCCGCTCTGTTGCCTGACTCCATCGCGGGTGAGGAACATCCGGGTTCACATTGGCGTAAAAGCCGTATTCATGCGGCGCAACTTTCATCCAGCTGGACTCGGGCATGGTGTCGGTCAGGGTAATTCGCACCAAGGACTTGGCCGACTTGAAACCATATTTCCACGGCACAATCAGCCGCACCGGCGCCCCGTTCTGTACCGGCAGGCTTTTGCCATACAAGCCGGTCGCCAATAAGGTCAGGGGGTGCATGGCTTCGTCCAATCGCAACGCTTCCACATAGGGCCAGTCCAGAATCCGGGAACGCAGGCCCGGCATGGTTTCCGGCTCCGCTGCCGTTTCAAACCGCACAAAGCGAGCCGACCCCATGGGCGAGGCCTGCTTTAACAGGGCCGACAGGGAATACCCCACCCAGGGCACCACCATGGACCAGGCTTCGACACAGCGCAGGCGATAAATACGCTCTTCCAAAGGAGCCAGCTTCAAGATCTGGCCCATATCCAAAGTCAGCGGTTTGTGCACCAACCCATCAACCTGCACGGTCCAGGGCTCGGTCTTGAACTGACCGGACTGGCGGGAGGGGTCTTCCTTGCCCGTGCCAAATTCATAGAAATTATTGTACGTGGTGACATCGGCCTCGCTGGTGGGCGTTTCATCCAACTTCCAGCGTTGGGAAGGGTTAAACGACAAGGCCTGCCCCACAGGGACAGCCTGGGCCAGCCCGGGCAAACCGGCAGCCAGGGCCAAAGCACCCGGCGCCTGCAAAAACAAGCGACGTCGAGCCCGCCACACCGATTCATCTGTAATTTCAGAGGGCTGTATGGGCTGCGAGCGTGATTTGAACATTTCCATCTCCTGAAACTATCGGGCAAGATGGCTTTCACACCCGCTTGCCGCCTTTTAAGTACGTGCCAACACCCAGTCGCGCATTTGCGCCACATTATCAACCATGACCGTAGGTTCGGCTTTGGCCAGAGTCTGTGGGTCGTGCGCGCCATAGGTCACCGCCACGCTATCCATGCCGGCATTGGCCGCCATGTGAATATCGTGCACGGTATCGCCCACCATCAAGACCTGTTCGGGCTCCAGCATCAATTCCGCCAGCAATTGATGCAGCATTTCCGGATCAGGCTTGCTGCGGGTTTCATCCGCACAACGGGTGGCGTCAAAAAAAGTGCTGAGATTGACCTGCTGCAGCACTCTGTCCAGACCTTGACGACTTTTTCCCGTTGCTACCCCTAAGGCAATCTGACGGCCACGAAGTTCACCCATGAAAGGCAAAATTCCATCAAAAAGTTTGATATGCGGGTCGCGCTGCATAAAGTGATGACGGTAACGCTCCAGAAACAGCGGCATTTGCTCGGCCGTCAGGTCCGGCACGGCGCGGTACAGAGCGCTTTCCAGGGACAAACCAATCACCCAGCTGGCTTGCTGGATCGAGGGCACGGGCAACTCCAGATCCGCACTGGCCAACTGAATGGAGCTGGCTATGGAGTACGTGGAATCCATAACAGTGCCATCCCAATCAAACAGAACGGCGGCATAACACGTCATAACGACTTCTCCAAACGCTCAAGAACCGCCTGACAGGCGGCAGGTAAAGGAGCCTCCAGAACCAGAGGCTGTCCGGTGACAGGGTGATTGAACTCCAGGCGCCCCGAATGCAGGAACATGCGTTTGAAGCCCTGTCGGGCGAACTGGTCGCGAATGGCATCGTCGCCATACTTATCGTCGCCCACTATCGGAAAGCCCGAATGGGCCAGATGCACCCGAATCTGGTGAGTGCGCCCGGTCTTCAGCTCCGCCTGCACCAAGGAAAAGCGGCCAAAGCGGCGCTGCATGGTGATGATGGTGTGAGCCGGCTTGCCTGTTGGGTCCACCCTGACACGCCGCTCTCCGCTTTCCGTCAGCCAACGTAACAAGGGGAGACGAATATGCTGACGATCATTCACCCAATCGCCTTGCACCAGAGCCCAATAAAACTTGCGGGCCCGGATTTCGCGAAACATGTCGTGCAATCCCACCAATGCTGCCCGACGTTTGGCAATAATCAGCAAACCCGACGTCTCCCGGTCCAGCCGATGGGCCAGCTCCAGAAAAGGCTCCTGGGGTCGTGCGGCGCGCAGTTGCTCAATCACGCCAAAGGACACACCGCTGCCGCCGTGCACGGCCACTCCGGCAGGCTTGTCGATCACCATCAGGTGTTCGTCTTCAAAAACGACCGGAAAGACCGCCGCAGGGACATGGCGTGGCTGCTCGGGCTCGGGCAGCCGCAAGGGCGGAATCCGCACCATATCGCCCTCTTGCAAGCGATAGTCGCTGCTGATGCGGCCTTTATTCACCCGCACCTGACCGCCGCGGATCGCTTTATAAATGTGGCTTTTTGGCACCCCTTTACATTCGCGTATCAAAAAATTGTCTATACGCTGACCCGCCCGCGTTTCATCAATGCGTAACATTCGCACTTGGGGGACAGATCTTTGTGATTCATGAGGTTTGCACATAACAAAAAGGGGCATATAATCGCTTCAGCCTATGGAAGCTGAGACTGGGTCCAGCGTAGAGATGCAAAGGGTGCGTCTCCGTTGGATGACCAAGGACTGATAATTGTATCCTTGAGTTCCAGCTTCCGGGTCATAAGGTCGCCGGGGTGAGTCCGAAATAGCGAAAGTCGTGTGGCAAGAAGGCCCGCTTTCCAAGAGATGTTTTCCTCCCGCGTGCGGCGCTGAATTCCTGCACAGATTGTCCCGCTCTTTTGCACCAGCCGCGTGATTCATGCGGCTGCCGTTCCCCCAGCAATTTTATATTCGTCAAACACATACCGTGACTCTGACCCCTCTGCTGATTGAACTTCGCGCTCTGGCGCGACTCGTGCCTCCCAGACTATAAGCCGGTAGGCCGATTTTGCCTGCCTGCACCAAACTGATGCAGCTATAGCGCTACACACCTGTGACCCGCGGTCGTGCGCCGATATTTCGGTGCTCCATGACAACGGAGATCCACACTCATGAAACGCATGTTGTTCAATGCGACGCATCAAGAAGAACTACGCGTCGCCATTGTCGACGGTCAAAAACTCATTGACCTCGACATCGAAACAGCCGGGCGCGAACAGCGCAAAGGCAATATTTACAAAGGGGTCATCACCCGCATCGAACCTGGCCTGGAGGCCTGCTTCGTCAGTTACGGCGAAGAGCGTCACGGCTTTCTGCCTTTCAAGGAAGTTGCTCGCAGCTACTTCAAGGAAGGGGTTGATGTACGCAGCGCACGCATCCAGGATGCACTGGTCGAAGGCCAGGAATTAATCATCCAGGTTGAGAAAGAAGAACGCGGCAACAAAGGCGCAGCCCTGACCACGTTCATTTCGCTGGCAGGTCGTTATCTGGTCCTGATGCCCAACAACCCTCGCGGGGGTGGCGTATCGCGTCGCGTAGAAGGCGAAGACCGCCAGGAACTGCGCGAAGCCATGGACCAGCTGGACATCCCGCAGGGCATGAGCATCATTGCCCGCACCGCAGGTATCGGCCGCAGCGTCGAAGAGCTGCAGTGGGACCTGAACTACCTGATGCAGTTGTGGACCGCCATTGACGGCGCGGCCCGCGACAATGCTGCCCCCATCCTGATCTATCTGGAATCCAGCCTGGTCATCCGGGCGATCCGCGATTACTTCTCGCCCGACATTGGCGAAATCCTGATCGATACGGACGAAATTCACGAGCAGGCCGCCGCTTTCATGAGCGTGGTCATGCCCGACAATCTGCATCGCGTGAAGATGTACCGCGATGACATCCCTCTGTTCTCGCGCTTTCAGATTGAGCACCAGATCGAGACCGCCTACTCGCGTACTGTGCAGTTGCCCTCGGGCGGTGCCGTCGTTATCGATCATACGGAAGCGCTGGTAGCCATTGACGTGAACTCGGCGCGCTCCACACGTGGCGCTGATATTGAAGAAACCGCCCTGCGCACCAACCAGGAAGCCGCGGACGAAGTGGCCCGCCAGTTGCGTCTGCGTGACCTGGGCGGCCTGATTGTCATCGACTTCATCGACATGGAAGACAGCAAGAACCAACGTGCTGTCGAGCAACGCCTGCGCGATGCGCTGCACCTGGACCGCGCTCGTGTCCAGATGGGCAAGATCTCACGTTTTGGCCTCATGGAACTGTCGCGTCAGCGCCTGCGCCCAGCCCTGAATGAAGGCTCCCACATCACTTGCCCGCGTTGCACCGGCACCGGCGTGATTCGTGATGCCGAATCCAGCGCCCTGCACGTGCTGCGTCTGCTGCAGGAAGAGGCCATGAAAGAAGGCACCGCCGCCCTGCACGCTCAAGTGCCAGTGGATGTCGCGACTTTCCTGCTTAACGAAAAGCGCGCTGACATCACCAAGATCGAGTCGCGTCTGAACATTGCCCTGATCCTGATTCCGAACAAGAATCTGGAAACGCCGCACCACATCATTGAGCGCCTGCGCCATGATGACCCGCGCCTGGACGAACTGCGCAGCAGCTATGAGCTGGTACAGCAGCCAGAACAGCAGGACAGCCTGGTGCCCCACCGCAGCCACGAAATCAAGCCTCGTCCGGAAGCCCTGGTCAAGAGCACAACACATGCCCAGCCTGCTCCCATGAGCAAGCCTGCTGCTGCGGCAGCCGCTGCAACCGCCGCGACTTCCGTTGCCAGCGACGACAAGCCCGGCTTGCTCAAACGCCTGCTGAACTGGCTATCCGGCAAACCCGCCGAGCCTGTGACCGAAACCACCAAAACCGAAAGTGACAAGTCCCCCTCGGGTCGTCGCCAGGGTCGCTCCGGCCAAGCCAATGCCGGCCGAGGCCAAGGTGGACGTGGTCGTCGCCAGGCGAATCGTCCAGAGGCAGCTCAGGAAGAAAAAGTCAGCACGGAAAGCGCCAGCAGCACGACACGCGGTCGCCGCCGTCAGGCATCGGCTGGCACCGAGTCCGCTCTGGAAACGCCTCAAAACACCAACGTCAGCACAACCCCCGCCACTGCCGAAGAAGGCAGCAGCAACAGCCGCAACCCGCGTAACCGACGTGGCCGTGGTCGTCAGCGCCGAGAAGAAGGCAATGCGGAAAACATCGAGCTGAACAAAGATGACAACACCACGGACGCTCAGCCAGAGCAAGCGCTTGCCGCCGCGGCTGTTGCCAGCGTTGCCGCCGTGGCCGCCAGCAAGCAAGAAGCACCAGCCCGCGCTGAACAGCAGATTGAGGTCGACACAAGTGATACGGGCGACAACCCGGATGCTGAAACAGACGAAAGCAGCGAAAACAGCGCCCTGGACCCAGAGCGCAAACGTCGTCGTCGTCGCAGCCGCCGTGGACGTCGCAACACAGACGCGAACGCCGTAGCTGAAAACGAAGAGAACAACGAAGAAGGCAGCACCAGCGCCTACGTTGCTCACGAAACGCCCAGCTTCAATCCCGCAGCTCTGGATGCCCAGGAACAAGCCGCTGCTCAGACTGCAACGGCTGAGCCTGAACAGCCCCAAACAGCGAAAGAAGCACCTGCCGTCCAAGAAGCCGCCCCTGTCGCCGTGGAAGCCGCACAGGAAGCTCCTGTCGCTGCCCAGGCTGCCCAACAAGCTGAAGAGGTCGTCACGACCCAAGCTGTCACTGTTGAAACCGCTCCCGCTCAGGAAGAGCTTGCTGCCGCTCAGGCCGAAGTAGCCCCAGAAGTTCCTGCCGCAGCCGAAACCGTTGCTCCTGTGCAAGCAGAAGCCGCTGCCGAAGCTGCTACAGCAGAAGTCGCCCAAGCTCCAGCTGAAGTCGTAGAAACAGCCGCCGCTCCTGCTCAAACCCAAGCCGTGACAGACGCTCCCGCCGTTGACGCTGCTCCGGTAGACACTGGCGCCGCAGAAACTGCTACTGCCCAGGAAGAAACGACTGCTCCAGCCGCCGAAGCAGCTCCAGAAGCTCCTGCAGCTGAAGAGGTCACCGCTCCTGTACAAGCAGAAGCTGCTGCCGAACCAGCCAAAGCAGAAGTTACTGAAGCTCCAGCTGAAGCCATGGAAACAGCAGCTATCCCTGCACAGGTTCAGCCCACAGCTGAAACGCCAGTCGTCGAAACCACTCCAGTGGAATCTGCAGCCGTAGAGACTCGCGTAGAGACTCAAGCTGCTGCAGAAAAAGCCCCTGCTGCTGAGCAAGCGCCGAAACCCGCTGCCGCTCCCCTGGAGGCCGTGCTGAACGCAGCAGGCATCGAACTGGTAGAAACTACTGCTCGCTCGGCAACACAGGACGACTACCAGCCCGCGCCCGTGCGCCTGGGTCGCCCACGCAAGCAACGTGCTGCAGAAACCGAGAACAGCGAACCGCTGCAACAGGTCGAAACGCAGTAAACAGCAAGACTAAAAACGCCGCCCTCTAGGGCGGCGTTTTTTTATGTCTGTTTGATCTGAAGACGGCAGGCACTCGGCATCCTTCTCCTTCTCCTTCTCCTTCTCCTTCTCCTTCTCCTTCTCCTTCTCCTTCTCCTTCTTCTTCCTGCTACTCCGAGCCGCTCCCGCAACAGCCACTACTCTCTCTCACTCAGGTTCCAGCCCAGGCCCATCTGCCTCAGTCTTGTACTCGACATTCAATCCGCCTTGGCCTTGGCCTCAAGCCCATAACGCTTTCAACTCCAGCGACAAACAACGCCGAAAATAGACGTAAAGAGAGAAAACAAAGCTAAAGCCAACAGCGCAGAAAAACGTACGCAGTTACACAGACGAACGAGGTATAGGCCCAAACACGGGGACAGAACAAGACAGGGCAGTTGCAGTTTCAGATAGCTTACACAGCCCTCTACTTGAACCCTCCGCGATACTTCTTTCTTCCTGGGATGGGGGAACACGGCCCTGGTGCGAGTCAGGGCTTTAGCCGCGAGCTATTGAGCGATTCGGGATCAAGCCCAGTGCTGTTTGGGCCAGGCTCTTGTACTGGGTCCGGGGGACCCAGTACCTGGCGAGTTCAGTGGACGCCTGGACTGTTCCATCGCCAAGGGTACCCGTGCGCAGCGCGGGCCAAAGCCCCGCTTCAGGATCGTGCTCCCCCACCCTAAGAAAACCAAACCAATCTCGCCCCGAAGTCTTAACCAAGAAGCCCAAATCCAAAAAAGACAAACTTTTCTACAAAAAATACCAAATCACAGCAGGCAATAAAAAACGCCACCTGACTCCAGATGGCGTTTCCCCCTAAGCTAAAAGCCGTAGCAGTCAAGGATGGCGCGACACAGCCTCCGCCGGCTGACGAGTCAGCAAAGCCAACAACTCCGCCAACTCACGCTGCAATTCGCGTCGATCCACCACCATATCGATAGCGCCCTTTTCCAGCAGGAACTCGGCACGCTGGAAACCCTCTGGCAGCTTCTCACGCACTGTCTGCTCAATCACACGCGGACCCGCGAAACCGATTAAGGCGTTAGGCTCGGCAATCACCACATCGCCCATAAAGGCGAAACTGGCCGACACGCCACCCATGGTAGGATCAGTCAGAATGCTGATGAACGGCAAACCCGCCTCAGACAGTTCCGCCAAAATCGCCGTGGTCTTGGCCATCTGCATTAGCGAGAACAAACTCTCCTGCATTCGCGCACCACCCGAAGCGGCCACACAAATAAAGGGGCTGCGATTGGCTATGGCAGCCTGCACCCCACGCGTGAAGCGCTCGCCAACCACCGAACCCATGGAACCGCCCATGTATTCAAACTCGAAGCAGGCGACCACCGCGGGCACAGACAAGATCGTGCCGCTCATGACTACCATGGCTTCAGTTTCACCCGTTTGCTTGGTCGCCTCGGAAACACGCTCCGTATACTTGCGTGAATCACGGAACTTCAAGGGGTCCATAGGACGGGTATTGGAACCAATCTCGGTCTGGCCTTCGGGGTCCAGCAAGGATTTGATCCGGGCCCGAGCACCAATACGCATGTGATGGCTGCACTTGGGGCAGACATTCAACGTGGCCTGGAGATCTTCCTTATAGAGCACAGACTCGCACGACGGACATTTCACCCACAGCCCTTCGGGCACGCGACGGCTGCTTTCAGGGTTACGGTTAATTCGCGGCGGGAGTATTTTCTCGATCCAGCTCATTGTTAGATCCTGTTTTCGCTTGGCCGGCGCGAGGCCCACCAAGCTCTTTATTCTGAAAAAAAGCGCCTGTTCATCAAGAACAGGCAGATGATTCTATACGCGGAATAGGTATTTGGGCTAATTATCCAGCGCCTGGCGTATCTGCGCGAGCCATTGACCAGCTGCCGCTACTGCTGCCGCATCAATGTCCTTTTGCGCTTTGCCAGCATTTTCCTGCACCGCCTGCTCCATGGTCTGGATCAGCTTGGAACCGATGACCACCGCGTCCGCCGTGCGGGCAATCGCCCGGGCGCTTTCGGCGTCACGAATCCCAAAACCCACCCCGACCGGAATTTTGACGTGCTGACGTATCCGCTGCAAGTGCATTTCCACATCAGCCACATCAATCTGGGCTGAACCGGTCACCCCTTTGAGGGATACATAATACACATAGCCTTGGGCCAACTCCGCCACCTTGGCGATGCGTTCGTCCGTGGAAGTGGGCGAGAGCAGGAAAATGGTATCAACGCCCTGCTCGGTCAGCAAACGGGTGAAATCCTCGGACTCTTCGGGGGGATAATCCACCGTCAGCACCCCGTCCACCCCGGCCTCGCCCGCCATGACGGCAAACTCGGCCTGACCAATGCGCTCAATCGGGTTGGCGTATCCCATCAGCACCACCGGAGTGTCCTGGTCGATCAGACGAAACTGCTGCACGATCTCCAGCACTTTGCGCAGACCCACGCCGCGGCTGATCGCCCGTTCGGCCGCCTGCTGAATCACCGGGCCATCGGCTGTGGGATCAGAAAAGGGCACGCCCAGTTCAATGACGTCCGCCCCTGCCTGACGCAAGGCATGCATCAACGCCACCGTCGCAGGCACCGAGGGATCACCGGCCGTAATATAAGGGACCAGGGCGCAGCGCCCGTTCAACCCGTCAAACGTCTTTTTCAGACGCACATTACTCGACATATCAGTTCCCGATTGCTTACAGTGTCAAGCCGCCGTACTCGGCGACCGTGTGCATGTCTTTATCGCCACGACCGGACAAGCTCACCAGGATAATCTTGTCTTTAGGCAGGGTCGGGGCGATACGAGCCGCATGAGCCAAGGCGTGCGAAGACTCGAGCGCCGGCATGATGCCTTCGATGCGGCAGCAATCGTGAAACGCTTTCAGGGCATCTTCATCGGTGCAGGTGGCATATTGGGCACGGCCGCAGTCCTTCAACCACGCGTGCTCAGGACCGACACCGGGGTAATCCAGGCCCGCCGACACCGAGTGCGTGGGCATGACGTTACCGTCATCATCCTGCAGTACATAGGTGCGGTTACCGTGCAACACTCCCACCATGCCCTTGTTCAGGGAGGCCGAATGTTCCAGCGTGTCCAGACCACGCCCAGCCGCTTCCACCCCGATCAGCTCGACATTCTTGTGCTCGATATAAGGGTAGAAAATGCCCATGGCATTGGAGCCACCGCCTACCGAAGCCAGCACATAATCGGGCTGGCGACCGGCATCCTGAGGCATCTGCTCCACACACTCGTTACCAATCACGCACTGGAAGTCGCGCACCATCATCGGATAAGGATGAGGCCCGGCAACCGTGCCAATAATGTAGAAAGTATTGCTGATGTTGGTAACCCAGTCGCGCATGGCTTCGTTCAGCGCATCTTTCAGGGTGCGCGAACCCGATTCCACGGGGACCACGGTCGCACCGAGCAGTTTCATGCGGTACACGTTGGACGCTTGACGACGCACGTCCTCGCTTCCCATGTAAACCACGCATTCCAGCCCATAGCGGGCAGCGACCGTCGCCGTTGCCACGCCATGCTGGCCTGCTCCGGTTTCCGCGATAATGCGTGGCTTGCCCATACGGCGAGCCAGCAGAATCTGTCCAATACAGTTGTTGATCTTGTGTGCGCCAGTGTGATTGAGATCTTCGCGCTTGAACCAGATCTGAGCTCCACCTAGTTGCTCCGACCATCGACGGGCATGGTACACGGGGCTGGGACGACCAACAAAGTGCTTGAGCTCATAGTGAAACTCATGCAAAAACTCAGGATCGTTCCGATACTGTTCGTAGGCTGCTTTCAACTCGTCCAGGGCGTGGACCAGCGTTTCAGCGACAAACGAACCACCAAACTGACCAAAATGTCCATCCGGGTCGGGCAAGGTATAGGTTTTCAAAGCTCGCTCTCTTGATTGACAAGAACAATCGCGGGCACAACGCCCGCGAGGTGTAGGTTGACTGATTTTAGCAGTTCAGGACGAGTAGCGGCGGGCGCTGACCCCCGATAACTCGTTCAAGGCCGCCAACGCCTTTTGAATTTGCTCGCCATCACGCACTTCAATCGTAAATATCATGCGCGTCAACGAGCGACGACTCAAGGTATTAATACCGGTCACGTTCAAACGCAAGCGGGCAAACACTTCCGACAGATCACGCAACAGGCTGGGGTGTTCCTGCGCCTCAATGGCCAGATCCACCGGATATTGCGTATCTCCCGTGTCGCCCCAATCCACACTGATCGCCCGTTCAGGCTGTCGCTCGGCCAGTTCCTGATAGGACTTGCAGTCAGCACGGTGTATGGACACTCCGCGCCCCCGGGTCACAAAGCCAGCAATCAGGTCCGGAGGAGCAGGACGACAGCAACGGGCCAGTTGCGTCATCAGCGAATCGACTCCCACCACCAATACACCGCTTTTTCCGGTTTTCGAGACACTTTCCCGGGCCGCGTCAAACACACGCTGAACAGGTTCCTCTTCCTGCACATCCTCACGGAACAAGGCGTCCACCTGCCGCAGACTGAACTCATCCTTGGCCACCGCAACATACAAGTCATCTGCCTTGGCAAAGCCCAGCTGTTGCGCCATCTGCTCCAGGTTCACGGCAGTGCGGCCCAACCTTTGCAGCTCTTTTTCGACCATGCTCTGGCCTTGGGAGATGCGCTGCTGCAACTCAATCGCATTAAACCAGGCCCGCACTTTGGAGCGCGAGCGTGGGCTGGCCAAAAAGCCCAGTTGCACATTTAGCCAATCACGCGATGGCCCTCCCGACTTGGCGGCCACAATCTCTACGGTTTGCCCTGTCGACAAACGGGTGGATAAAGGCACCATCTGCCCATCAACCCGCGCCCCCCGACAACGGTGACCCAAGTCGGTATGCAAGTAATAGGCAAAATCGACCGGGGTTGCACCCACAGGCAACTCAATGACACGGGCCTGTGGCGTCAACACATAAATATGTTCGTCCTCCTGCGCCTTCAAGGGGCGAGCCAGCGCCTCCTTTTTGCTGACAGGCGCATTGTCTGCCGCAGAGCCAGCTGACTCCGTGCGACTGTCAGGCAGAGACTCCGAGGCACTCGCGTTGGAGGTAGCCGCTTCCCTGTCCCAGGCCAGCAGTTGGCGCATCCAGGCAATCTTGCGGTCATCCTCGCCATCGGCCGTCTGCTGCCCGCCTTGCGCCCCCGCCTCCTTGTAACGCCAGTGAGCCGCCATCCCGTACTCTGCAAACTGATGCATGTCACGCGTGCGGATCTGAATCTCAAAGCAACGGCCCTGCGCGTCCGCAATCACGGTATGCAAGGAGCGGTAACCATTGGGCTTGGGCCGGGAGATGTAGTCGTCAAACTCCTCGGGCACGGGGGTCCACAGGGAATGCACCACCGCCAGGGTGTGATAGCAACTGCGTTCATCCTCAACAATGACGCGCAAGGCACGCAGATCAAACAGCTGCTCGAAATCCAGATGCTTGTTACGCATCTTGTTCCAGATACTGAAGATATGCTTGGGCCGGCCAGACACCTCGGCCACAATATGCTCGCGCTTTAGGGCTGCCAACAATTGGTCTCGCACCTGAGCAATCAAAGTCTCACGCTCTACGCGCTTGTCTTCCAGACGGCCTGCAATGTCCTTGTAGACCTCGGGGTTCAGGAAACGAAAGGCCAGGTCCTCCATTTCCCATTTGATCTGCCAGATACCCAGACGATTGGCCAGCGGCGTATACAGCTCCAGCGTTTCACGGGCAAACCCGACCGGACAAACCGTTTTGGACTGCCGATACCAGCGCAAGGACTGCAGCCGCGAGGCCAGACGCATCAACACAATACGCAAGTCGGCCGCCATCGCCAGCAACATCTTGCGCTTCATTTCTTTCTGATCGCCGCCGCCCGTCTGTTCCTTGGCCTGGCCGGTAATCGAGCCCAGTCGATACAGAGCACGCGAGCCTCGCACCAATGTCATGACTTCGGTGCCAAAGGCTTTTTGAACCGGGTCCTGCTTGACCTCCGGCCCCGGGGCCGGGGTCACGGCCAGCAAGGCACTGGCACGGGTTTGAGCGTCCACGCCCAGACCCGCCAAAATAAGCGCCACCTGAGCGCAATGACTGTCCAAGGGCTCGCCGGTGCTGCCAGTCAGATCCAGCAATACAGGCCCCGCCCAGTCGGCTGCCGCCTGCAAGAGCATGCGCCCTGCCTCATCCAGTCCGTGGCTGGCTTGCGCGAACCATAGCGGGGTAAAGGCCGACTCGGCCGTAGGGGGAGAAGCGGTGTGATTCATGTGGGTTACGTCGATGTGGCCACTCAGCGCGAAGAGGGCTCTCTATACTGTAGCCGCTAGTCTATCACCGCGAGTAAGAGCTTATGAGTCTGAACACATGCCGTCAGCTTCTGATGATCTGGCATTCCCGTACTGGCGCCGCCCGCCAGTTGGCCGAACAGGCCGAAGAAGGCGCGCTGGAGGTGCTCAGGGAGCTGGACATGACCGATCACCTCCGTATCAAACGTGTGCATTGCGATCGCGTGCAGGCACAGGATTTACGCGATTCCCAGGCCTACCTGTTCTGCGCCCCCGAGAATCTGGCCAGCCTGAGTGGGGCCATGAAAGAGTGTCTGGACCGGAACTACTACGAGGTGCTGGATCAGCTGAATGGGCGGCCTTATTCCGCCTTGATCAGCGCCGGTAGCGATGGGCAAGGTGCGCAACGACAACTGGAACGGATTTGCACAGGCTGGCGGCTGGAGCTGGTCGCCCCCATCCGTATCTTCAATTTCCACGCCCAGACGCCAGAAAGCATTCTGGCCCCCAAATCTTTGAATAGTGAACAAATTGCCCAAGCCCGTGAAGCCGGCGGGCATCTGGCGGCTTTGCTGTGTCTATGAAAAAAGCCCTCTGCCTGGGCAGAGGGCTTTGATTCGACGGATTAGCTTGGCAGCCTTGCCGTCTTGTCGTTCAAGCGCCTTATCGCGTGGTAAGACGCTCGCTACAGGAACCACTCTTTGTACCGCCTTGCCTGCGTTACCGGAGGCACTGTATCCACAGAACCCGCGGCAATCAGCACGCGCTCAAGCCGGTGGCAGCTGGAAAACCTGTCGCAAGTAAGCCAGATAGGCCGGATCATCACACATGGTCTTTTCAGGAGCATCGGACACTTTCGCCACAGGCTGACCATTGCAACGCACCATCTTCATGACGATCTGCAAAGGCTCATGCCCCAGATCATTGGTCAGATTGGTCCCGATCCCGAACGACACTTTGCACCGACCGGCAAAACGCAGGGCCAGTTCAATCGCCTTGGGGATAGTCAAACCATCGGAAAACACCAAGGTCTTGGTGCGCGGATCGGTACGGTTGGCTTGATAGTGCGCCAGCAAACGCTCGCCCCAGATGAAGGGGTCGCCCGAGTCGTGACGGGCACCATCAAACAGTTTGCAGAAATACATATCAAAATCGCGCAGGAAAGCATCCATGCCGTACACGTCCGACAAAGCGATACCCAGGTCACCACGGTACTCTTTCGCCCATACCTCCAGGGCGAACGTCTGCGAGTCCCGCAAGCGCGGACCCAGGGCCTGACAGGCCTGCAAGTACTCGTGACCCATGGTGCCCAGGGGCGTCACCCCGTACTTCATGGCCAGCCAGACATTGCTGGTACCAGCAAAATGCGGCTTCATCTGCTCGATCATGGTGGTGACCACTTCTTCGTGCCACTGCTTGGAAAAGCGGCGGCGCGTGCCATAGTCAGCCACACGAAAATCGCTTAACGCCGGATCATCCACCACCAGACGCATCTTGGATTGCAGGCGCTCGCGCCCTTCTGTCCAAGGCGGTTGCGGACATTCGTTGCGAAAGTAGACCTCGTTCACAATGGCCAGCACGGGGATCTCAAACAGAATTGTGTGCAACCAGGGGCCCTGCACCGAGATCTCGATCTCGCCGGGCACTTCGCCTGCCTGCACCTGAATGCAGCGTTCAGGCAAATGAAACAGACCCAGGAAATCCACAAAATCGCTTTTGATAAAGCGCAGGCTCCGCAAATAGTCCAGCTCAGCGTCTGAAAAACGCAACTGACACAGCGCATGAATTTCCGCCCGGATCTGGTCCAGATACTGGCTCAAATTAATATTGGGAGTACGGCATTTGTAGCGGTACTCCACGTGCGCAGCCGGGAAATGATGCAAAACAACCTGCATCATGGAAAACTTGTACAGGTCCGTATCAAGTAAAGAGGTAATGATCATCACAAACCTACCGATTTTGATTGCGCAACCATAGCACGGGCGCCCGTTCTTGCGTACCGCTATCTAGCGGAACAGCTATTGCGCCATCTCAATAAGCAAGACGCCGAATATTCGTTAAAATCGAAAGATTCGATTTAAATCCCATTTTTATCGTTCAGGCCCTGTGCGTTGTGGCGCACCCAGACACGGACCTTTCCGTGATTAACCGCCTTAGCGATACCGCAGGAGTGTTACTGAAATGACCCACGTCGTCACCGAAAACTGTATCAAGTGCAAATTCACCGACTGTGTGGATGTGTGCCCCGTCGACTGTTTTCGTGAAGGCCCGAACTTTCTGGTGATTGACCCGGACGAGTGCATCGACTGCGCCGTCTGTATTCCCGAATGCCCGGCCAATGCTATTTTTGCCGAAGAAGATGTGCCGCAGGACCAGGTTCCCTTCATTGCGCTGAACGCCGAACTCAGCCCCATTTTTGGCAGCATCAACCGCTCCAAAAAACCACTGGAGGATGCTGACGACTGGAACGGTGTGGAGAACAAACTACAGTATCTGGAGCGTTAAGCCCATCACGCTCCCTCTACCAGCCTGAGCAGGTGGCGGAGTTCATGTCCAGCCACGCTTGCGCCTAATCCCGCCTTTTGATAAAAATCTTGCTGCATTGCAGCAAGGGGAAAATCCCAAGTCCAGAGGAACGGTAAACATCGTATTGTTTCCCACAGGAAATAAGCATATACATTCCTCTGTATCAAACCTGGCAACACCAAGGCGCACTCTATGCTTTACGATCTGCACGAACTCCAGCGGGCTTTTCTGGCTCCGCTGGCCGCCTTTACCGGCACCAGCTCCCAATGGTTCTCCAATCCCTACAGTCCACTGGCCTATACCCCCCTGTCGCGCCAACTGGCGGCGGCCTCTGAACTGGTACACCGTATCGGCAAGGATTACGAAAAGCCCGCCTGGGGCCTGAGCGAAACCCAGATTGACGGCCACGCCGTCGCCGTACGCGAAACCGTGCGTCTGGACAAACCTTTTTGCAGACTGATCCATTTCGAGCGCGATCATCCCAAGGCCGATCAGGACCCCATCGTCTTGCTGGTAGCGCCGCTCTCCGGCCACCACGCCACCTTGCTGCGTGAGACTGTACGGGCGCTGCTGCCCGACCATCGCGTGTATGTCACCGACTGGATTGACGCACGCATGGTGCCCCGCTCCGCCGGCCCCTTTCATCTGGACGACTACGTCCTGTATGTGCAGGAGTTCATCCAGACACTGGGGCCGACTGTCCATGTCATGTCCGTCTGTCAGCCCACTGTGCCGGTACTGGCCGCGGTGTCACTGATGGCCAGCCGTCGCTCGGCGGTCATGCCCCGCAGCATGATCATGATGGGCGGTCCCATCGACACCCGTCAGTCCCCCACGGAGGTCAATCGTCTGGCCACCACCAAGTCCTACTCTTGGTTCGAGAACAATGTGATTCATCGCGTGCCGGCTAAATACCCCGGCGCGCATCGTCGTGTGTATCCCGGTTTTCTGCAGCATGCCGGTTTTGTGGCCATGAACCCGGATCGCCATGTCAGTTCCCACTACGACTTCTATCAGCATCTGATCAAGGGCGACGACGATGACGCCCAGGCGCACCGCCGTTTCTACGACGAGTACAATGCGGTGCTGGATATGCCTGCCGAGTTCTATCTGGACACCATCCGCATCGTGTTCCAGGAGCACCGCCTGCCTAAAGGTCAATGGCATGTCCATGGTGAACAAGTTCGTCCTCAGGATATTGAAGGCGTGGCTCTGTTCACCATCGAAGGCGAGCTGGACGACATTTCGGGGCAGGGTCAAACCCATTCTGCCCAAGGACTGTGCTCGAAAATCGCGCCTGCCCTCAAGCAACAATTTACTGCGCCCAACTGTGGCCATTACGGGATTTTCTCCGGAAGCCGCTGGCGCACGCTGATCTGTCCTAAAATCAGGGACTTCATCCGTCAGCACAACTGATTATCTGGCTTAAGCCGTTTCCAACGGGGCCGGAAGGCCCCGTTTTTGTATTCATGTCCGACACTTTGATACGGCGCATTGACGCCCTGCTTCCCCAGACCCAGTGCACCCGCTGTGGTTACGACGCCTGTCTGCCCTATGCCCAAGCCATTGCGCTTGAGGGTGAGGCCATCAATCGCTGCCCGCCTGGCGGGCAGGCAGGCGTACAGGCCCTGGCCGAGCTGCTGGGTCGTGCCCCCCTGCCTCTGGACCCGGATTGTGGGGAATTCACCGGGCCCAGCCGGGCGGTGATTATCGAAGAACACTGTATTGGTTGCACGCTTTGCATTCAGGCCTGCCCGGTAGATGCCATTATCGGCGCCAACAAACTGATGCATACCGTACTGGCCGACCGCTGCACCGGTTGTGAGCTGTGCGTCCCTCCCTGCCCGGTAGACTGCATCAGCATGGTGCCTACCGACGAATGGAGCAAGGAGCAGGCTGCCCAGGCCCGCCAGGACACGGAGCAACGTCGCGAACGCCTGCTGGCCCGCCACAAAGAAAGCTCGGACCTGGCCGCCCGTACGTTGGCCAACAAGCCGGTACTGGCCAACCATGCCGACCAGGCCGACAAACGGGAGGCCTCCATCGCCTCTGCGCTAGCCCGTGCCCGTGCCCGGCGCGCCAGCAAAACCGCCGGTGAGACCACTCCATGAATGCCGCCAAGCGCTACGAGATTTTCAGCCGTTTTCAGGCAGCCAACCCCAAACCCACCACCGAACTGGAATACGCTGACACGTTTCAACTGTTGATCGCGGTTATTTTGTCCGCGCAAGCCACAGACCGTTCGGTGAATTTGGCAACCGCCCGCTTTTTTCCGGAACATGGCACACCCGAGGGTATTCTCGCGATGGGCGAGGAAGGGCTACGCGAAGCCATCAAGACGATCGGCCTGTACAAAACCAAGGCTGCCAACGTCATCAAAACCTGCAAGATTTTGCTGGAACAACATCAAGGCCAGGTGCCCTGCGACCGCGCCGCTCTGGAAGCCCTCCCTGGCGTGGGCCGCAAAACCGCGAATGTTGTTCTGAACACTGCTTTTGGCTTGCCCACCATTGCTGTGGATACCCATATTTTCCGCGTCGCGAACCGCACAGGGATTGCACCGGGAAAAAATGTGGTGGAAGTGGAAAAAAAGCTGGAACGACTGATTCCCAAACCTTTTTTGCTGGATGCTCATCACTGGCTGATTCTGCACGGCCGTTATATCTGTGTTGCTCGCAAGCCCAAGTGTCCCCAGTGCGGGATAGCGGATCTGTGCGACTTCAAGCCCAAAACCGTTAACACTTAAGTAACAGATCAGTGGTTTGCCAACATTTGTTTACCAATCTGTGAAATAAAGCAAACCATCCTATGACAAACCCGCATGGTTTTGCGGGGCCAGGGCTCTCATACTGAAACGCATAAAGGACTCTGCCTAGCGTTTGCGAGAAATAACATCACCGCAGTCAAAGGCAAAGGACGCGTAACGGGTTCCTGCGCTGATCAGCCAACGTACAGGCCCATTTTGACGACTCACGACAAGGAGCGTTCTCATGATGCAGGCTGCCCTGGATATTGAGAATCTGTACGCTTGGCACCGAGAGTTTCCGCTCTTGCGCGGATTGAATCTACAGGTTGCCTCCGGCGAGATATGCACCGTCTTGAGCCGCAACCGGGCTGGCCGCAGCGCCATGTTACGTGCCATCGTGGGCTTGACGGACAGCCGTCGAGGCTCCATCCGCATTCAAGGCACCGAATCCATTCATCTGAGCCAACATCAGCTGGTGGATCTGGGGGTGGGCTACAGCCCTTATGAGCAAAGCATTTTTACGGGGCTAAGTTGTGAGGAAAACCTCCTGCTGCCTCCGGCTATCGGCACGACCTTGGGCGGCGGGATGTCGTTGATGCAAATTTATGAGCTGCTGCCCAGCCTGGAGCAGCGTCGGCATCATATGGCCACTCAGCTATCGACGGGCGAACAAAAAATATTGGCGATTGCCCGACTGCTACGCACAGGGGTCAACCTGCTGCTACTGGACAAAGTCTCGGAAGGTCTGGCGCCGGTGCAGGCCCAGACCTTGATCAAACTCATCTGTACCCTGCGCGACGGAGGCTACACCGTCGTACTGGCCGAGCAATGCCCCCAATTCTCTGCTGCCTTCAGCGACCGCTTCTATGTATTGGAGCATGGGCAGATCGTAGAACGATTTACACGTAGCGAGCTGAGCCACAAATACGAAACCTTGCATGCCCTCCTGGGTGACTGAGGCATTGGGCCAGTGTCTTGCCCCATATTGGGCCACCACCGCCGCTTGCCGGCCCTTCTCGCAAGTTGACCGCCCTGCCCCAGCCATGCCCTCAGGCAAAAGCTGAAAAAAAGCACTTAAGCCACGGGGCTTTTTATTTCCAGCGGTTTACCAAGTGATGCAAAAAAAACACACGAGGCTTGAATTGGCCTCAGATGATTTCCGCTTCCTTGATCTACAACAAGGTCAGGCAGTCAACTACTTCTGAAGCTTGCTTTGGATCAAGTCCGGGCCCTCTGGCCTCATGCACTCTGTAGGCTTTACACACACCTACGGAGCTCCTATGAAATCCCGCTACTTGTTTCCCGGTCTGCACCTGTCCTTGCTGGCTGCTGGGCTGGCCGCTGTTCTGTATGCCCCTCAAGGCCAAACACATGAAGCGGGTGATTTCTTGCTCAAGGGTGGCGTGACCTGGGTGTCCCCCAAATCCAACAATGGCACGGTTGCAGATGGCACCGTCAAGCTGGACGTGGGCAACAACGCCCGCCCCAGCTTCTCGCTGACCTACATGGCTACCCGCAATATTGGTGTTGAGCTGCTGGGCGCATTCCCCTTCCAGCACAATATCGACAGCAATCTGGGACGTATTGGCAAAACCAAGCACTTGCCCCCTACCCTGAGCCTGCAATATCACTTTCTGCCTGACAGCGACTTCCAACCCTATGTCGGCGTGGGCGTGAACTACACCATGTTCTTTGACACCGAATCGCGCGGTGCGCTGGCCGGTTCCGACCTGAAACTGAAAAACAGCTGGGGGTTTGCAGCCCAGGTCGGCGTGGATTACAAGCTGGACAAGAACTGGTTCCTGAATGCCGATGTGCGTTACATCAGCATCCGTCCCGACGTGCAACTGAACGGCCAGTCCATTGGCAAAGCCAAGCTGGACCCCGTGGTTGCCACCATCGGGGTCGGCTACCGCTTCTAAGCGTTCGCCTCTTCCTGCTCGCGTTTGCCCTGCCCCAAGCCCAGATAGCTTTCTATCACTCGGGGATTATGAGCCAGGTCAGACGCGGGCCCTTGTAGCACCACATCGCCCGTCTCCAGAACATAACCGTAGTCAGCCACTTGCAAAGCGGCACGCGCATTTTGCTCGACCAGCAAGATGGCCACACCGGTACTACGCAGTCGGGCGATGATCATGAAGATTTCCCGCACCACACGCGGCGCCAAGCCCAGGCTGGGCTCATCGAGCATCAGGACTTTGGGTTGTGCCATCAAGGCACGTCCCACCGCCAGCATTTGTCGCTCACCGCCTGACAAGGTCCCGGCCAGCTGCGTACGACGCTCTTTCAGGCGTGGGAACAAGGTATAGACCTTGTCCATGGTGTCACGCCATCCCGCTTGACGAGCCCGATACAGACGAAAGCCGCCCAGCAGAAGATTGTCCTCGACCGTCATGCTGCCAAACAATTCGCGGCGCTCGGGCACCAGGGAAATACCGGCCGCCACGCGACGCTCCACTTCCCAATGACTGATCTCCTGGCCCTCGTACTGTACCGAACCGGTGCTGCGTCCCACGCTGGGCAAAGAGCCCATCATGGAATTGAGCAAGGTGGACTTGCCCGCGCCATTGGCGCCGATCACCGTCACAATGCTACCTGCCCGCACGTCCAGGCTGGCCCCCGTCACCGCGGTGACCTTGCCGTATTGAGCGGCCAGATTGTCTACTTTCAGGATAATGTCTTTCGATTGTGCCGAACTCATAGCGCTGCTCCTGCCGAGGCGGGCTCATTGACCTGGTCCAGATCCAGGTCGTCATCAATACCACCCAGGTAGGCTTCCAGCACGGCTGGATTTTCCTGAATTTCCTTGGGCAACCCTTCGGCCAGCTTGGTGCCAAAATCCATGACAACCAGCTTGTCCGTCAAATTCATGACAAAGTCCATGTCATGCTCAACCAGCAAGATACTCATGCCTTCACTGCGTAACTGACTCAGCACTTTGGCCAGCTCCTGCTTTTCTTTGTAGCGCAGGCCGGCGGCAGGCTCGTCCAGCAGCAAAAGCAGCGGATCAGAGGCCAGGGCACGCGCAATTTCCAAAATACGCTGTTGACCCAGGGCCAGATTACCCGCCTCTTCGTACAGGTAGTCGCCCAGGCCCACCCGCTGCAGTTGCACCGCCGCTTCATGCAAAAGTTCCGCTTCACTACGACGCTCGGTATGCAGGACAGCGGACACCACGCCCACATTCCGACGCAAGTGAGCGCCCAATGCCACGTTCTCCAGAACCGTCATGGTAGGCAGCAATTGCACATGCTGGAACGTACGGCCCACACCGAGGCGGGAAATCTCGCGTGCAGGCTTGCCATCAATGCGTTGCCCCAGGAAGCTGACCTGTCCACTGGTGGCCGACAGCACGCCGGTAATCAGGTTAAAGGTCGTACTCTTGCCCGCACCGTTAGGACCGATCAGGCCCATGATCTGACCAGCATTCAAGGTGAAGCTGATGTCGTTCACGGCGACCAGACCACCGAACTCCTTGCGGATCTTGTTCACTTCTAGAACCAGCGAACCGGCCTGAGGACGCTCACGCTGAGGCAAAGCTTCGGCTTGTGGAGGAGCTGCCTGATTGCGCTTCTGTGCACCGAAGACCTGTTCCCAGACCTTGTGCAGGATGGGCCACAAACCGTCACGGGCGTACTGCAGAATAAGAACCATCAGGATACCGAAGACGATCAGCTCGAAGTTGATGTCGGTATTGAGCAGTTTAGGCAGCCAGTTCTGCAATTGATCTTTCAGGCTCAGCACCAGGGCCGAACCCAGAACAGCTCCCCAGACACTGCCTGCGCCCCCCAAGACGGCCATGAACAGGTACTCAATGCCGTAGTTCAGGCCAAAGGGGCTGGGCGATACCGCGCGCTGGTAGTGGGCATAGAGCCAACCGGATACGCAAGCCAGCAAGGCGGCATAAACGAACACAATGACCTTGTAGTTGGCCATGTTCACGCCAAAGGACTCGGCCATGCCGCTGCCATGCTTCAAAGCCCGAATGGCACGTCCAGGACGGGAATTGAGCAAGTTGCGTGTGCCCCACATGGCCAGCAAGGCAAAAGCCCAGATCAGGTAGTAAATATCCCGCCCCGAGGACAGTGAAATACCGAAGAACTCCAAAGGAGCAATACCGGAAATACCGTCGTACTGACCCAGAAACTCCAGGTTGCCAAACAGGTAGTACAAGGCCAGACCCCACGCCAAGGTACACAGGGGCAGGAAGTGGCCGGACAAGCGCAGGGTGATCGCGCCCAGAATGTAGGCCACCATCATGGTAATGGCCATGCCAATCAACAGGTTGAACCAGGGCGACCAGCCCAGGCGAGCGGTCAGATAAGCCGTGGTGTACGCGCCCAGACCCACAAACGCAGCCTGACCAAACGAAGTCAGGCCACCCACGCCCGTCAACAGTACCAGACCCAGCACGACCAAGCTGGTCAAGCCAATGTAGTTAAGCTGGGTAATCCAGAATTCGGGCGTTGCGCCCAACTGCGGCAAAATCAACAGAACCGCGATAAACAATAGCGTCAGCAAGTGTCTCATGTGATTTACTCCTCATCATCCACGTGCTTGCTACCGAAGGAGCGCCACAACAACACCGGTATCACCATGGTAAATACAATGACTTCTTTATAGGCACTGGCCCAGAAAGAGGAAAACGCTTCCAGAACCCCCAGGAACAAGGCGCCCAACAGGGTAACGGGATAACTGATCAGACCACCGAAGATCGCGGCCACAAAGCCCTTGAGACCGATCAAAAAGCCGGTGTCGTAGTAAATGGTCGTTACCGGAGCGATCAACATGCCCGAGAACGCACCGATGGCCGCCGCCAGGGTGAAGGTCAGCGAGCCGGACATGTTGGTACTGATCCCCACCAGACGGGCACCGCGACGATTGACGGCCGTGGCACGCAAAGCGCGACCATAAAGGGTCTTGCCAAAAAAACCCCACAAGGCCAGGATCAGCAACACGCAGGCCCCCATCACGAAGAAGGTCTGCGCCGACCAGCTCACCGCCCCCAGGGACACTTCACCTTCCATGAAGGGAGGCGTACGCCAGCCTTCGGGGCCAAAGAACACCAGACCCAGGCCCGTCAAGGCAAAGTGAACGGCTACCGAGGTAATCAGCAGCACCAGCACGCTGGCCTCGGCAATCGGCTGATAAACCAGTCGATACACCATCGGTCCCAGCGGGATCACAACGGCCAACGAGAACAGCACGGCCACCCACAGGGGCAACTGCGCGCTGACAATGGCAGGAGCGGCAAAATAAACCGCTACGGGAATGACGATATTGACCAGGAATTTGCGCGGCATACCGCTCAGGCTGCGGCTGCGCAAGGCAGAGAGCAGCTCCAGCAAAAACACCAGAGCACCGGCGATCAACAGCAAAATAACGGTTCCCGGCATGCGGCCATTGACCACAAAGGCCAGGGTCAAGGCGCCAAAGGTGACGAATTCACCTTGCGGGATGAAAATGACGCGGGTAACCAGGAAAACCAGAACCAGGGCAAGCCCGAGCAAGGCATAGATGGCACCATTCAATATGCCATCCTGCAACAAAATTAAAGCGATGGTGGTATCCATGTCGGACAACATCCTGTACAACAAAAAGGGCGGAGGGCTTACGCAAACGCAGGCCTGTAGCGGGAACGGGTGCCAGAACCTTCCAGCACCCGCCTCGGAAAAAACCGGCTATTGAGCCGGTTTTTGCCTGTCAGATATTACAGATCAGGCTGATAGGTCCATTTACCGTCGACCACTTTCACAATGACGTGGGCCCGTTTATCCAGACCGGCGTGGTCGGTGGCCGACATATTGAACACACCTTGGGAAGCCGCCAGTTCCTTGGTCTGCTCCAGTGCGTCACGCAGGGCGGCGCGGAACTCGGGGGTGCCGGGCTTGGCACCCGACTGCAAGGCTTGCGGAATGGCTTCGGTCACCAGCAAACCGGCATCCCACAGGTGGCCACCAAACGTGTTGATCGAGCCTGCGCCATACTTGGCCTCATATTTTTCCTTGTATTCCATGGCGGTCTTTTTAACCGGGCTGCTGTCAGGCAGCTGTTCGGCAACCAGCAAGGGACCGGCGGGCAAGATCATGTCGTTACAGTCTTTGCCGCAGACGCGCAGCACATCACTGTTGGCTGCCCCGTGGGTCTGGTAAATGATGCCGGCATAGCCACGGCCCTTGAGCTCGCGCTGGGGCAAGGCAACCGGCGTGCCCGAGCCGGCAATCAAAATGGCATCGGGCTTGGTGCCCAGCAGCTTGAGCACTTGTCCGGTCACGCTGGTGTCATTGCGACCATAGCGCTCGGCACCCAGCACCTTGATGCCTTTGGCCTGGGCGGCCTCGGTGATCACATTCAGCCAACCATCACCATAGGCGTCGTTGTAGCCGATAAACCCGAGGGTCTTGACGTTTTGCTTGACCATGGCCTCGGCCAGGGCGCCCGCCATCAACTGGTCGTTCTGAGGCGTCTTGAACACCCAGGTGCGAGCGCCTTCAACCGGCTCAACAATCTTGGCGTTGGCAGCCACACTAATCATGGGAGTCTTGGTTTCGCCGGCCACATCCACCATGGCCAAGGAACCCGGTGTCACGGATGTACCGATCACCACGTCCACTTTGTCATCGGTGATGAGCTTGCGCATATTGCGTACAGCCACCGTAGTGTCTGTGGCATCATCCAGCACAATGTATTCGACTTTCTGTCCGGCCACTTCGGTAGGCAGCAGGCTGACCGTATTGCGCTCAGGAATCCCCAGCGAGGCCGCCGGTCCTGTTGCAGCCACCGTCACCCCCACTTTGATCTGCGCGGACACCGCCACGGGCAGACTCAAAGCCAGGGCTGCAGCCAATGTCGTGAGGCGCCCAGTAGTAATGCAGTTCATCCTTTTCTCCCAATATTTGTTCATTGTTGTGGACCGGATTAACGGTCAAAAAATCGTAATACAGATAATCAACAGCACATACCAGAAACGTATCAAGTCACACGGATTTCAGATATTGGTGTTTACCTTAAATATTAAAAGTTTAAATAGTGCACTAACTAAACGGATTGCTGACAGTTCAGGTGGTGCCAACAGGGGTTTTCCTGGTCAGGCAAGCGCAAGACCTTGCACTTTGGAACCCTCTGTTCCAAACACGCTCTAATTGTCGATTACTATGTAGGAATGCGCCTCCTGTAGGCATTGATCTGTTTTTCATAAGGCAGCACACGTGAAAAAAGCACATAAAACCGAGGCTGAGTGGCGCGCCCAGCTCAGCCCTGAAGAATTCTATGTCACCCGTCAGAAAGGCACCGAACGCCCTTTTACAGGCCGCTACTGGGACACCACGACGGCCGGCATCTATCGCTGCGTCGGTTGTGGCACCCCCCTGTTTGCTTCGGACACCAAGTTTGATGCCGGTTGCGGCTGGCCCAGCTACTTTACGCCCCTGAACCCGGACAATGTGCGCGAAGAACTCGACACCAGTCACGGCATGCGTCGTACCGAAGTGCTATGCAATGTCTGCGACGCGCATTTGGGCCACGTCTTTGAAGACGGCCCCCCGCCCACTGGGCTACGATACTGCATCAATTCCCTGTCCCTGACCTTTGAACCTGACGCATGAAGAAGCTTTTATTCGATCTGTTCCCGCTGGTTCTGTTCTTTCTGGCCTTTCGCTTCTCCGATATCTATGTGGCAACGGGTGTGGCCATGGCCGCCTCGATTTTGCAAATCGTATGGCTCAAGCTCACCAGCAAGGCCATCGAGACCTCGCACTGGATCAATCTGGCCGTGATTGTGGTCTTTGGAGGTGCCACCCTGTTTTTCCATAACGATGTCTTCATTCGCTGGAAACCCACGGTGCTGTACTGGATTTTCGCGCTGGTCCTGCTGGGCGGGCGCTACCTGATGCATCGCAACCTGATGCAAAAATTCATGGGCACCCATCTGGTACTGCCAGGCCATGTCTGGGACAAATTAAACCTGGTCTGGGCGAGCTTTTTCGTCGCTATGGGACTGGTCAATCTGTTCGTTGCCTTTTCGGGCCACTTTACCGAGTCCCAGTGGGTCAACTTCAAGGCTTTCGGCCTGCTTGGCTTGATGCTGGTGTTTGTCGTTGCCCAATCCTTGTGGCTGGGTCGCTACCTGCAAGACTCCTCGGACAACTCCACTCCCCCAAAATCCTGATTTCGCCATGACAGACGCACTTGCCTCCCTCATTCACGAACGCCTCCAGGCCCTGGAGCCTTCGGAGCTGGACATCATCAACGAATCCCACCTGCATGCGGGCCACGCTGGCGCACAAGGTGGTGCCAGCCACTTTCGGGTCATCATCGCCTCGAAACAATTTGATGGAATTTCAACACTGGCACGACACAGACTTGTGTATGATCGCGTCCACGATCTAATGCCTTTCCCTATTCACGCATTGGCTATTCAAGCCAAACCCACCGCTTAAGGATGCTCATGAAACGTATTGCCGCATTTGCCTTGACCTGCGCCCTGGCTGCTCCCGTCTATGCACAGACGATTGCCACCGTAAACGGCAAAAACATCACGCAAAAAGACCTGGATCAGTTCGTCGCCGTTCTGGTCGAGCAAGGCGCCAAAGACTCGCCCGAGCTGCGTGAGCAGGTCAAACAGGAAATGGTCAACCGCCTGGCCGTGGTGCAAGCCGCTGAGAAGGCCGGTATCGACAAGACCAACCAAGTCCAGCAAGAGCTGGAACTGGCCCGCCAGAGCATTCTGGTCCGTGCCCTGATGGCGGATTACCTGAAGAAGAACCCCGTCACCGAAGCTGACCTGACCAAGGAATACAACACCATCAAGGCGATGGAAGAGGGTCAGCAGGAATACAAAGTACGCCACATTCTGGTCAAGGACGAAGCCGCTGCCAAGGACTTGCTGGCCAAGATCAAGTCCAAGAAAATCAGCTTTGCGGACGCTGCCAAAAAAGACTCCATTGATACCGGTAGCGGCCAGCAAGGCGGTGATCTGGGCTGGGCACCAAGCTCCACCTACGTGCCCGAGTTTGCCCAGGCTGTAGAAAAAATGAAGAAAGGCGAACTGAGCGCAGCCCCCGTGCAGTCTCAGTTTGGCTGGCATATCATTCAGGTGGACGATGCCCGTCCCGTGACCTTCCCGGCGATGGCGGAAGTCAAGCCTCAGCTGGAAGAGATGATGCGTCAGCGCAAGCTGGCCGAATACCAGCAAAAAATCCTGAAAGAAGCCAACATCAAGTAATGGCCTCAACCACCGCTTTGTCTGCTCGATAAAGCGGCTGTCAGGAAAAACAACGATGGCGCCTCGAGGGCGCCATCGTTGTTATTGATCACAGCGAGGCTCACGCGCTTTTTCAGACTTGTAGTCCAGGCTCGCTTGCCCTGGGCTGATCACCGCCAGCTTGAAACAAGGAGTAAGGCATCACGAGGCCTACCTGCGTTTGCCCCGACCCTAGTCCCCAGCCAGTAAAGCCAGGAACTGAGCCTCGTCCAGAATGGTCACGCCCAATTCCTGTGCCTTGGTGAGCTTGGAGCCAGCCTCGGCACCGGCCAGGACAAAGGTGGTCTTTTTGGAGACCGATCCACTGGCCTTGCCGCCGGCCTCCAAGACGCGGCGTGTCGCCTCATCACGGCTCATGCTGGGCAATGTGCCCGTGATGACAACCGTTTTGCCCGCCAAGGGCAAATTGGCACTATTTGCGCGAGCCTGCGCCTGTTGGGGGCTCACTCCCGCTGCCAGCAAGGCGTCCAGCGCCTCACGATTATGCGGCTCCTGAAAAAAATGCCGTACAGAAGCAGCTACGACAGGGCCAACTTCATTGACCTGCAACAGCGCCTCTTCATCGGCCTGCTCCAAGGCCTGCAAGGTGCCAAAATGCTGGGCCAGGTCTCGGGCCGTCGTCTCCCCAACATGGCGGATACCCAAGGCGTAAATCAGACGATTCAAGGCTGGCTCCCGCACCTTGTTGATCGCTTCAATCAGATTCTCGGCAGACTTGCGTCCCATACGCTCGAGCAGGACAAGCTTCTCGACCTTCAATTTGAAAATATCGGCCAAGGTATGGACCAGTCCGGTTTCCACCAACTGATCCACCAGTTTTTCCCCCAGGCCTTCAATATCCAGAGCTTTGCGACTGGCCGCGTGAATCAGGGTCTGCTTGCGTTGAGCGGGGCAAATCAGGCCGCCTGTGCAACGCCAGGCAGACTCACCCTCCAGCCGCTCCAGGGCGGAATGGCATGCCGGACACTCCTTGACCATTTCAAACGGTACACTGTCTTGCGGACGCTGTTCCAGCACCACAGCGACGACCTCCGGAATCACGTCACCGGCTCGGCGTACCACGACCGTATCGCCAGCGCGCACATCTTTGCGACGCACCTCATCTTCGTTATGCAAGGTGGCATTGGTCACCGTAACCCCGCCCACGAAAACCGGTTTCAAACGCGCCACAGGAGTCACCACCCCGGTGCGGCCGACCTGAAACTCAATATTTTCCACGCGCGTCATTTCTTCTTGCGCAGGGAACTTATGAGCGACGGCAAAGCGCGGGGCGCGCGCCACATAACCCAGTACGCGCTGCGCGGCCAGGGAATTGACTTTATAAACCACACCATCAATTTCAAAGGGCAGGCCGGAGCGACGCTCCTGAGTCTGGGTATAAAAATCCAGCAGGCCCTGTACCCCCTTCACAAGCTTACGATCGCGACTCAGGGGCAAGCCCAGACTCTCGAGCCAGTCCATCATGCCTGACTGGGTATCACGAGGCAGCCCGTCTCCCGTCACGTCCGCAAACAAGGTATTTTGCGGCTGATTCGTAAGTGGCAGGGGGCTGATTTCACCCCATCCATAGGCAAAAAAACGCAAAGGCCTTTTCGCCGTGACTTTGGGGTCCAATTGGCGCAGGCTGCCTGCCGCGGCATTGCGCGGGTTGACAAAGACTTTCTCGCCACGCTTGAGCTGACTCTCGTTCAGACGTTCAAAGTCCGCCCGGTTCATCAGGACTTCACCACGCACTTCCAGCACGGCCGGCAATTGCGCAGCATCGCCACGCAAACGCAAGGGAATGGATTTGACGGTGCGAATATTGCTGGTGACGTCCTCGCCTGTGGTGCCATCACCCCGCGTCGATGCCTGCACCAACAAGCCTTGCTCATAGCGCAGACTGATCGCCAGGCCATCAAATTTGTATTCCGCCAGATAATCAACCCGACGATCCAGGCCCACCATACCAGCCTCGACAAGCGTGTCGGCAACCCGTTTGTCAAATGCCTGGACTTCCTCATCCTCAAAGGCGTTGCCTAAAGAGAGCATGGGAACGGCATGCTGGACCGTCGCAAAGCCATCCAAGGGAGCCGCGCCCACGCGCTGCGTGGGAGAATCCGGGGTAATCCACTCCGGGTGCGCGGCCTCCAGCGCCAGCAGCTCGTTCATCAGTGCGTCATATTGCGCATCCGAAATGCTGGGCGCATCCTGAATGTAATAGGCCCAGTTATGCTGGGCCAGTTCTTCACGTAACTGCTGTACTCGCTTCAAACTCACGAAAAAATCCTGCCTGTACGTTCCTGACCTGCTGTGAAGCCTGCTTGCTCCAGACGCTCGTACAAGGTACGTAGTTGTTCATCAATATTCTGATCCGTGCTCTCGGGCAAGGGGCGGCCCTGGTCATCGAGCACCACACCATCCAAACGGCTGGCCAGATCGCGGGCCACGGTTGCCATTCTGCTGAAGGCGTGATCGTCCGCCGGGCTGTTGGGCAAGTCCAGCAGCAGGTCGATGCGCTCGATGCTGGCGGACTGAATATCCTTGGGCTGGACGCCGTCAAACATGGCCGTGAACCGGGGCTGGCCGGAATCGGCCAGCCAGGCCAACTGCTGGCCAAACGGCAAGAAGCCCGCGTCCTTGACCATTTGAATGACGGACGAGGCCGGCAGGGGCCCAGGCAAACGCACCGACACGCCGACCAGCGCGTCCAGATCGGCGCAGGTATTGTCCAGGGCGGCCGCACGACGCAGCACCTCATCCTGCTCAGGACCCTCTACCGAGCCGTCAAACTGTTGCGCCAGACCCTGCGCAGCCATCCAGACCTGCGACCACTCAATGGCCGACAGGGGGCCGCTGCGATTGGCCAGCAAAACGGCAATCTGCATGCTGGCGTAGGATTCGCCCGCACGCAAACGGGCACGGTGCCCTCCCCCTTCGCATTCGGCAAAATAACGCACTGGTTTGGCGCCAGTACGCGACACAGCCTGTAGGGCCTGGGCCAAATCCTGGGCATCCACGGGCTGACTGAAACTGATGTCAATCACGGCCTCAGTGGTGCAGTCCACTTCGGACGGATCATGGTCCCCCTCGGTAGAGGCAGGATCACTGCCACGTCCCATGCTGGGCTCGCGCCGCTCCAATTCGCTGAGCTGGCTCATCAGAGGATCGGTGTCCCCGTCCGGGAATTGGCTTTGCATCTGCTGGCGCACCCGGCGGTCTTGCCACCAGTTAAAGACCACCACGAGCAAGATGAGCAAAATGCCCAATAAAATCAGTGCGATTTGCAAATCACTCATTGTCAGTTCCGTCGAATCAACACTACCGGATTAAAAAAAACAGGCTTACACATTGCTCATTTGCATGGCCGCGTCCACATCCACCGCAACGATACGGGACACACCTTGTTCTTGCATGGTGACACCAATCAGTTGTTTTGCCATCTGCATGGCAATTTTATTGTGAGAAATAAACAAAAACTGAGTTTGATCACTCATACTGGCCACCAGATTGGCATAGCGTTCCGTATTGGCATCGTCCAGCGGCGCATCCACTTCGTCCAGCAAGCAAAATGGCGCGGGATTCAGTTTAAAGAAGGCAAAAACCAAGGCCGTCGCGGTCAATGCCTTTTCACCGCCAGAGAGCAAATGAATCGTGCTATTGCGTTTTCCCGGTGGCTGCGCCATCACTTGGACCCCCGCTTCCAGCACTTCGTCGCCCACCATCGTCAGTTTAGCCTCTCCACCACCAAATAGCCGTGGGAAAAGCTCGCCAAAGTGCTGATTAACGATGTTGAATGTTTCCATGAGCAACTGGCGCGTCTCGCGATCGATCTTGCGTATGGCGTCCTCCAGCGTCTCGATGGCATCACTCAGATCCTTGTGCTGCGCATCCAGGTAGGTCTTGCGTTCCTGGGCAGTGGTCAGCTCTTCAAGGGCGGCCAGGTTGACCGGCCCCAGGCTTTCAATCTGGCGTGAAATACGTTGCACTTCCGACTGCAGCCAGCCCACGCGTTGCCATTCTGGTGTTTTTTCCTGTAACAAGCTCCATAGCTCGGAACGGTTTACCTTTCGGCTGTCCAGTTGTTCTGCAAACTGCTCGACCGCCAGGCGCGAGGCTTGTTCCTGCAACTGCAATTCGGTGACCTGCTCACGCAAGGGGCCCAGATTCTTTTCGTGCTCGGCACGGGCCTGCTCATGTTCTCGTAATTGAGCAGCCAGCGTATCGAGCTGGATTTTTGCCAGTCGAACCGCCTCTTCACGCTCGGCGCGCAATTCCAGCGCGTCCTGCAACCCGGCTTGTGCGGCAGAAGCATCCAGATCCAGCAGCTCGCCTTGCAAGCCCTCCAACTGACCGACAGTGCGCTGTGCCTGCTCCTGCGCCAGGGCCAGATTGCGCTCCAACTCGGCCATACGCTGCACCAAGGCGCGCTCGGCAAACTGGGCGTCCTGTACCGCGCGTTCACGCTCATGCACCGTACGCCGGGCCTGCTCGGCCAGCTCCGCGCCCTGCTCGCCATCCATCTGCGCCTGGGCAAACGCCCCCTGATGCTCGGCCAGTTCTTCGTCCAAGGCTTCAAAACGGGCCTCGAATTCCTCACGGTTCGCCTGCAGCTCTTCACGCTGTACCGCCAACTCCTCCAGCTCCTCGTTGATTCGAGAACCTCGCTCCTGCGATTGCTGAGCTTGTTGCGCCAGCTTGGAATACTCCAGTTGCACATCGTGCATGCGGGCCGTCAGCTCACCGACACGGGCCCGGGCGGGAACCAAACCATTGCGAACCTGCTGCAAAGCCATTTCGGCCTGGGTGCTGGCATGCCCAAGCTCATCCACAATCAGTTGGGCACCACGCAGCTCACGCTCCAGATGAGCAATCTCCTGCTGGCGCGCCAACATACCCGCCTGCTCAGAGTCGGGGGCATAAAAGCGAATGCTGTAGCGATCCACCACATGGCCATCCCGCACCACGATGGCCATTTGATCCGTCAATTGCTCACGCAAGCTCAAGGCCTGCTTCAAATCTGGGCAGACATAAATCTGCTGTAACCAGTTGTCCAGCAAACTGCGTAAACCGCCGTCCTGCTGCCGCAAAACCGAGCTCAACAAGGGCAGGTCCAAGCCCGCCTTGCCTGACACCCCCGCCTCAGGCAACTGATAAAAACTTAAACGGGCCGGAGGGGCATCACTGGCAAACGCTGCGGCCATATCCAGCCGACGCAGCTCCAACGCCGTCATGCGCTCGCGCAGGACCGATTCCAGCGCCGTTTCCCAACCTTTTTCCACGTCCAGGCTTTGCCAGAGCCGCTTCATGCTCTCCAGCCCATGCTTGGCCAGCCAGGGCTCCAACGTTCCCTTGCGAGCCACATCCTCCTGCAGACGGCTCAGGGCCAGATGGCGTGCCTCCAGACGAGCCATATCCTGCCCGCCTTGCAAGGCCTGTTGCTGGGCTTGCTTGCGCTCTTCTTCAAGCCGGGGCAACTGAGCCTCCAGATGCTGCATGTGTTCCTGGGCCTGCTGCAGCTGGTTCTGCAGCATGTTCAGATCACCTTGCAAACGCTCCAGATTGTCCGGGTCCGGGGCATTGAGTTCGCGCAGCTCTTGCCTGAGGCGTTCCTGACGCTGCTCCAGCCCCTGAATCTGCCGGTCGGCATCGCGTTGGGATTGTGCCGCCAGCGCCAGGTTTTGTTCCAGACGAGCCAGGACCATACGCATTTCGTCACGACGCTGAGCCTGCTCGCGTACATGCTGTTCCAGTTCGGGCAAGGCGGCTTGAGCCTCTTCCAGCAGAATCTGCAGCTCTTCCAGCTTTACCGCTGCTTCTTCGCGCTGCTGCTCGCTGTTTTCCAACTCCTGCTGACAGTGCTCCTGCTGCTCGATCCAGTCATGCTGCTGTTGCTCCAGCTGTTCACGACGTTGAGCCATGCGGCTGCGCGAATCGAGCACATGACGGATTTCCGCCTCCAGGCTGGACACTTGGGAACCCGCTTCGTAAAGCTGGCTTTGCGCCAGATGCAAGGCGTCGCCCGCCTGCAAATGAGCCTGTCGTTGCGACTCCAGGGTCGCTTCGGCATGGCGCAAACCGGCAATGGATTGTTCCAACTTGGTCTGAGCCTGCTCAATGGCCAGAAATCGGGCTTTCTGATCGCTCTGCGCGTTGGACTCTTTCAAGAGCCACAATACATTTTGCTTGAGTTCACCGTCTTGCTGCAGATCGCGATATTGACGGGCCACTTCCGCCTGGGCCTGCAGTTTTTCCAACTGCGCATCCAGCTCCCGCTGAATATCCTCAACACGCAGCAGATTTTCACGAGTGTCGCGCAAACGGCTTTCCGTTTCGCGACGGCGCTCCTTGTAGCGCGACACGCCCGCCGCTTCTTCCAGAAATACACGCAGCTCTTCGGGCTTGGCTTCAATCAGGCGGTTAATCATCCCCTGCCCAATGATCGCGTAACCCCGCGCGCCCAGCCCAGTACCCAAAAAGATGTCATGAATGTCACGCCGGCGAACGGCTTGATTATTCAAAAAATAGCTGCTGGTGCCGTCCCGGCTCAGAACACGCCGTACCGAGATTTCGGCATAGGTGCTCCACTGGCCCGAGGCGCGCCCTTCGGAATTATCGAAAACCAGCTCAACCGAAGCTCGCCCAGCCGGTTTGCGTTGCGAGGAGCCATTGAAAATCACGTCCTGCATGGACTCGCCACGCAGTTCTGACGCTTTGCTCTCGCCCAGCACCCAACGCACCGCGTCGATGATATTGGATTTTCCACAGCCGTTGGGCCCGACCACCCCGACCAACTGACTGGGAGTTGGAATGGAAGTCGGGTCCACAAAGGATTTGAAACCGGCTAGTTTGATCTGGGTTAAACGCACAGGGTAGAAATCAGCTCAGAAAAGACCACTTTTGAACAAGCGCACAGGCGCATTTCGATCTGCCTGGCATTGCGAGTCGTATGATACCGCAGCACCTGCCGCCCACAGCAAAGACACGGAAAAAACAAATGAAAACCACCGCAGGATCAGCGAGGTGATAAGGCAGTAAACTAATTACTGCCGTCAAGACCGGTTTACCCTGCCCGTTCAAGCAGCCAGACGCTGCAGGCCGAGCTCTTGCAATGGCGCTTTGCCCGTATCGGCCCGGTATGAAAATTCGAGCATAGAGACAGGCGCAATGAATTTTCTAATACCACTGCCCCCGCAGTCCCTGTTATTCTTGCTCCCCATCTCTGTTCGTAAATTTCGCACCGGCTCAGGCTTTGTCAAGAAACTCAGGGCGAGCAGCCCACGGCAAGCTTGTTCTGTCTGATACCTGGCTTTGATTCGTGCCCGTGGTCCGGCGACCGCAGTTTGGCGCACACGCATTCGGGATGTATTTTGAATAAAGGATTTTATCTGGTCATGGCCGCGCAGGCATTGTCGTCAGTTGCCGACAATGCCTTGTTGATTGCCGCCATCGCCCTGATCGCAGACCTTCACGGGCCAATCTGGATGGTCCCCATGATGAAATGGTGGTTTGCGCTGTCCTATGTGCTATTGGCCGCGTTTGTGGGAGCCTTTGCCGACTCGTATCCCAAAGGCCGGGTCATGTTCGCCACCAACGCCATCAAGCTGATAGGGTGCATGCTGATGTTCTGCCATCAGTACTTTGGAATGAGCGACTCCCAGCAACTGGTGCTGGTCTTTGTGTCCTACACCCTGGTTGGCGTGGGAGCGGCCGCCTACTCACCAGCCAAGTATGGCATCGTGACCGAAATGCTCAAGCCTGAACAACTGGTCAAAGGCAACAGCTGGATCGAAGGCCTGACAGTCCTATCCATTATCGCAGGCACCGTACTAGGCGGCATCCTGATCAATCCTTCCATTGCAGGCGCCCTGGCCGAACACCCGTTGATTGCCTCCCTGGCGCAGACTCGTGCCGAAGTTGCCATCCTGCTTATTTCCCTGATTTACCTGGCGGCAGCCCTGTGCAATTTGCTCATTCCCCGCACCAATATCCACTATCCACCACAACAGAAAAATCCCGTCCTGCTGCTCAAGGAATTTCGTACCTATGTACAAATTCTGTGGCGTGACAAGCTGGGCCAGATTTCGCTGGCGGTCACCACCTTGTTCTGGGGCGCTGGCGCAACCTTGCAATTCATTGTGATCGAGTGGGGGGCACAGCATCTGGGCTACCGCCTGGATCAGGCTTCGGTTCTGATGGGGGTGGCGGCATTGGGAACCGTCTTTGGCGCGATTTTTGCCGCTCGGGTTCCCTTGAAAAAATCGCTGGCAGTCCTGCCCGTGGGCGTGGCGATGGGCTTTGTCGTGTTGCTCATGCCGCTGGTCCACGAAAAATGGGCTGTCTATACCCTGCTGATGGCTATTGGCGGTCTATCGGGCTTTTTCGTGGTACCCATGAATGCGCTGTTGCAACATCGTGGTCACGTCATGCTCTCGGCAGGCCACTCGATTGCGGTCCAGAATTTCAACGAACAGCTCAATATTCTGTTCATGCTGGCGCTATACAGCCTGCTGCTATGGCTGCGCTTGCCGATCAATTACATCATTGTGTTTTTTGGCCTGCTGGTGGCATCCCTGATGACCGTCTTTATCATGTGGAAAAACGCTAATCTGCGTGAACATCCTGAGCTGGAAGCCTGCATTGGACAGGAAGGTCATGGCCAAGCCCTGACGGCAAAATAAAGAGGTACAGGCAGAGCGCCCTGGGCCTGCCGCTGCGTGGCGGCGACCCGCTCAGGGCTGAGCCTGCAACTGCCGTAACAAGGACAGATCCCGCCAGGCGTTGGCCTTGTGCTGCGGGCGCAGCAAGAGCGAAGCAGGATGGTAAGTCACCACCAAAGGCACGCTACGGCCCAGCGTGTCGGTGTAACTCAGGACCTGACCGCGCAAAGTTTCCAGATCCTGCTCGCAACCACTAAGCGCCATTGCGGCCACATGACCGACCGCCAGCAAACGTCGCGGCTGCACCAGACGAATCTGCGCATCCAGAAAGGCCCGACATGCAGCCAGCTCCTCCGGGGCGGGAGGACGATTTCCCAGTGGGCGGCACTTGACCAAATGCGCTTTATAAATCGAGGCGTTAGGAATGGCGCTGTTGAGCATGGCCTGCAACAACAGCCCTGCCTTGCCATCAAAAGGCTGTGCGCTACGATCATCGCTGGTCCCTGGTGCTTCGCCCACAATCATCCAGTCGGGTTCGGCCACCAGCTCTGACCCAAAGACGACCTGCGCACGACCAGTATGCAGGCCACACTCCTGGCATGCCTGTGCCTGCTCCAACAAGCTGGCCATATCCCGCGCCTTCTCGGGCTGAATCAGCACGGCAGGGCGCTGAACCACCTCTTCGACTGGCACGGGAGACGCTGGTCGGGCCCCCGATTTACGCAATACCGCCAAAGCCTGATCACGCGCTGACAGCGCATCGCTGGCTGCGCCGGAAACAGCGGCCACCGGCACAGGGCGGTCAGCAGGTGGAACCGCCCGCTCAAGTGCGGGGGCCGCAGCCGACGTCCCGACTGGCGGCGCAGGTGCTAGCGCTTGAACGGCAGGCTGGGCCTGGGGCAAACGGGCCAGAAAGGCGCGCTCCAGCCCCAGCTCCAACAGCCAGCTACGCTGTAAGGGGGAGATAGGCTGAAAGTCGATCATGCCTCTGCCTTATCGGCCAGGCTCAAGCTCATCAAGACCGCGTCTTCCCGCACGCCTTCTTTGAAAGGGTAATAGTTTTTACGCACGCCATCGGGCTTGAAACCATACTTCTCATACAAACCGATTGCTGCTGCATTTGAGGCCCGCACTTCCAGAACGAGCCGCTCCACTGCGCGCTGTCGTGCCCATTGGAGACCGTCATCGAGCAACTGGCGCGCCAGACCTTGCCGCTGCTGCTCAGGAGCGACCCCGATCAGCAACAGCTCGATCATGTCCGGGGCCTGCAGCCAAATAGCATAGCCCTGTACCTGCCCCTGCTTATGGATAATCCGGCAGCAATACGCTGTGTTACCCAAGGCATCCGTCACGTTGCCCGCCGTCCAGGGGTGGCTTTCCACGCGCCGTTCTATATCCAGCACGGCCGACACATGCCCGGGCTGCATGGCTTCAATTTGCCAGGGCTGATCCAAAGCGGCCGGGTTGCCGCCCAAGCCCTGCTCGCGCTCCGAAATGGTGTAGGCGACTTTTTCGCGCACATACAACGGCATGGCCAGATCAGGAGCAATACCCTTCCCCTGGTCCAGATCATGCAAGGCCAGGCGTGCAACACTGGCGCTTGTCGCGCGCCATGCCGGCCCGACCTGCCAATCGTGCGCCCGTACAGCCGATGTCAGATCGGGGAACTGCTGCAAGGCATCTCCCACCACCAGAATCTGCTGGTGTCTCGCAATCACGCCCTCGGCCTGCAAACGGGCAATCCAATCAGTAAGCTGGGCGGCATCCAGCAACACCGGGCTTTGCTGCACAGTCCAGGCCGTCTGAGCCGACCAACTGTAGACGGCTGCATACACCTCCTGCATGCGCGCATCCTGCGCCACCACATAGGCTGTATTTTCGACCGGTGAACCACTGGCGGCCGCCGCCAGGAGAGAAGACACGGGCAAGACGGGCAGACCCAGCGCAAAGGCCATGCCCTGAGCGACGCCGCAAGCCACGCGCAGACCGGTAAAACCGCCCGGACCCTGCCCGAACGCAATGGCACTTAAGGCCTGCCGGTCAAGGCCGGCCTGCTCCAGCAACTGCTCGGCCATCGGCAAAAGCCGTTCAGCATGATCACCACTGCCCTCGTGGCTCAGCCCCACAAGCGAGATACCCGCAGGTGTGCGAGACAACAAGGTCAGTTCACAGAGATTGGAGGAAGTCTCCAGGGCAAGAATATGTGCATCCATCACGCTATTTTAGTTTAAGCGGACTGAAAATAGGCGGCTCTGAATACACGGGCAAGGACAAAGCCCGGTTCGAAGCAGTCCGGGACAACTTGTTTGGCGGACGGGCGTTTTATAGACCAGAGCCAAAACGACCAATGAGACTATTTGCTGCCGTACAATCTCGCCGAAGAATGTGCCAAACCTGCCACAAGGCGCATAAATAGTACAAAACACTTAATGTGTAATATTTTTCTACACCCCCCTATACGCGCTTTCTGATGCCTGTTACATTTTCGCTATGAATACGCCGACCCCCCCCCTCACCCGCAAAATCCTTGTCGTTGACGACGATCCACGCTTGCGCGATTTGTTGCGCCGCTATCTGTCTGAACAAGGGTTCAACGTCTTCGTTGCCGAAGACGGTAAAGAAATGGCCAAACTCTGGCAACGCGAGCATTTCGATCTGCTGGTATTGGATCTGATGCTGCCCGGCGAAGATGGCCTGTCCATCTGTCGTCGGCTGCGCGGCGGACACGACAATACTCCAATCATCATGCTCACGGCCAAGGCCGAGGAAATCGACCGCATCGTGGGCCTTGAGATGGGTGCTGATGACTACCTCATCAAACCGTTCAACCCCCGCGAATTGCTGGCCCGTGTCAACGCTATCTTGCGACGCCGTGGTACCGAGGAACACCCCGGCGCACCTAGTCAGGAAAATGAATCGATCGAGTTCGGCCCGTATGTGCTGAACCTGTCCACACGCACACTGACCCGCAACAACGAAGTTGTCCCGATCACCACGGGCGAGTTCTCGGTGCTGAAGGTGTTTGCCCGCCATCCCAAGATCCCCCTGTCACGCGACAAACTGATGGAGCTGGCTCGTGGTCGCGAATATGAAGCCTTTGACCGCAGCCTTGACGTGCAGATTTCGCGTCTGCGCAAGCTGATCGAACCCAATGCCTCCAAACCCGTGTTTATCCAAACGGTGTGGGGCCTGGGCTACGTGTTCGTTCCAGACGGCGGTAACTGACCTTGTCTTCCGGTCAGCAAGAGGGGCGGCCCACCACGGCCGCCCAACGCCGAGCAAGAAAAAACTCGAGTATCCGGCTAGGTTTATTCAGCCGGTCTTTTTTATTGCTTGCCGCGTTAATGCTCGTCAGCCTGGGTGCCTGGCTGCAAGTATTCTTCAGTATGGAAGAAGGACCGCGTGCTGCCCAAATGGCGCAGCGCGTGGCATCCATTGTCAGCATCACCCGCTCGGCTCTGGTGTACGCGCCCCCGGCGGTACGCCCCGCCCTGCTGCTGGATCTGGCCACCAAGGAAAGTCTGCGCGTCCAGCCACGCGAGAACACCGACGAACTTGAACCCTTGCCACGCTCCAATTACTGGCAGCACGTCTCTACCGAAGTGCGTGGCGCACTGGGCAGCCAGACCCTGATCATGTGGTCGGTCAACAGCGTGCCAGGCATCTGGGTTTCCTTTGATATCAATGAAGACCAGTATTGGCTGGTTTTTGACCGCGAACAGTTAAGCCTGACTGCCGGCGTGGAGTGGCTAGGCTGGGGTGCCACCGCCCTGTTGCTGGCCTTGATCGGTGCCGCGGTCAGTGTGCGTTTCGTGAACCGGCCTTTGGCCCAGTTGGCCAAGGTGGCCCAGCAACTGGCCCGTGGCGAGACTCCCAGCACGCTTCCTGAAAAAGGCCCAGTTGAAATCCGCGACATGAATATCGCGTTTAACCGCATGGCTCGGGACATCCGCCAGACAGAGGCGGATAGGGAAATCATGCTGGCCGGTATTTCGCACGACTTGCGCACACCGCTGGCGCGCATGCGTTTGGAAATTGAATTAAGCCAGGTATCGGACGAAACACGCGCCGCCATTGACGAGGACCTGGCCCAGATCGACCACAGTATTGGTCAATTGATGGAATATGCCCGTCCCGCTACGGCTGTCCCTGAACATGGCATTGATGTTTCGGCCGTGCTCAACGACGTCTACGAACGCGAACGCACGCATACCGAATCGCTGGGTGGGATTTTGACGGCCTCCGTCGAACCCAATCTGTATGCCCGCATCAGCGCCCACGACCTGAAACGTATCGTCTCCAACCTGATCGAAAACGCCCGTCGTTACGGACGCAGTCCCGAAGATGACCGGGCACGCATTGAGCTGTCTGCCCATCAGCACGGCAATATTCTGGTCATTGCCGTCAAGGATCAGGGCGCCGGTATTGCCAAAGGCGACATCCAGCGCCTGCTACGGCCCTTCTCCCGGGGTGTATCCGCGCGTACGGGGGTCAGTGGTGCCGGTTTGGGATTGGCGATTGTGGAACGTCTCTTGGGCCAGGTAGGTGGGCACTTTGAGCTTATCAGCGCCCCCTCTGAAGGCCTGACAGCCCGCATTCAATTGCCCCGCATCCGCGCCAGTCGTAATGCACCAGGAACACAAGGCGATAAAGACACCAAAAACGCCTGAACCCACCGGGCCTTGGGTTGAAGGCCGCCTGCTTTTTGCCCAAGGCTTTCTTCAACCCTAGGTCCGATCAGGCTCGATACAGCAAGGCGACTGAAGTCACCGCGATCCCTTCCTGGCGCCCCACAAAGCCAATGGCCTCGTTTGTTTTACCCTTGATATTCACACTGCCGGGTTCCAGTTGCAGATCGGCCTCGATATTGGCCACCATCGCCGCAGCATGGGGAGCGATCTTGGGTTTTTGCGCATGAATCGTGGCATCCACATTCCCTACCAACCAGCCCGCAGCACGTACCTGTTCATAAGCATGACGCAGCAGCACGCGGCTATCGGCACCCTTGTATTTCAGATCGGTGTCGGGGAAATGGCGGCCAATATCCCCCAGGCCCGCAGCACCCAGGATGGCATCGGTAATGGCATGCAGCAAGGCATCGGCATCCGAATGCCCCATCAAGCCATGCGTATGCGGGATGGTGACACCGCCCAGAATCAAGGGGCGGCCTTCGCACAGCACATGCACATCAAAACCTTGTCCTACGCGAATCGGCATGCTCATAACCATTTCTCCATCAGTTCAAAATCTTCAGGCCAGGTGACTTTAAAATTCCGCGCCGAACCCAAGATTAATAAGGGTCGGCTACCCGCCAATTCCATGGCGCTGGCTTCATCCGTCACCGCAAAACCCTGTTCTTTAGCCACCTGCAAGGCCTCACGCAAGGCGTGGGCGGGAAACAGCTGGGGAGTCTGCGCTAGCCACAGCCCGTCCCTGTCCACCGTTTCCTGTACCGCGACCGGCTCGGTGGGGGTTGCGCGCTTGACCGTATCAGCAACGGGTAAAGCCAGCAAACCACCGCGTCGCGCTTGCAAGCAGGTATCAATCAGGCGCGCCAGGACTTGCTTGGGCAAACCGGGGCGCGCAGCATCATGAACCAGAACCCAGGCTTGCTCGTCCTTATCCAGGCTCTGCAAGGTATTGAGCACCGTTTCAGCCCGCGTTTGCCCACCACAAGGCAGACAGACCGTACGCGGCAAATCTTGCAGTGCGTCGGCGGCCCAGATGTCACCGGGGGCCACAGCCACCCGCACCTGGCTGATACGTTCATCGGCCAGCAAAGCCTGTACCGAGCGGCGCAACATGGGCTGCCCGCCCAGCAAACGGTATTGCTTGGGCAAGCCTTGTGCCTTCGTGGCAGAATCCAGGGCGCGCGAGCCGATGCCGGCAGCTGGAACAATTGCAATCAAGGTAGTCTTCATAGGTGGGTGATTTTATAATGACAATCCTGATGGAAACCGAAAAACAGCACTCCCTGTCCCTGCCCAGCACCCAAGATGTGCTGGCTGCCCTACGTCCTGGTCAACGCTACACGCAACCCATGCCTCCGGGCTCCGGGGATGCCTGCCTGATTGCCGACCTGGCCCGCCAGCATAAAGCGCCTATTCTGGTGCTTTGCGCCGACCCCTTGACTGCCCAAAGGCTGGCCGAGGAAATCCTGTTGTTTGGCCCCGCCCTGCGCGTGCGCCAGTTGCCGGACTGGGAAACGCTGCCCTACGATAGCTTCTCCCCTCATCAGGACCTGATCTCAGAGCGCCTGCGCACCTTGCATGCCTTGACCATGCACGAAGTCGATGTACTGACCGTCCCGGTCACAACCGCCCTGTATCGGCTGGCGCCACCTTCTTTTCTGGCGGCCTATACCTTTTCCTTCCGTCAGGGTGATGAACTGGATGAAGCGCAGCTACGCGCCCAGTTGATGCTGGCCAATTACACGCACATGACCCAAGTCAGTGCCCCGGGCGAATTCAGCATCCGCGGCGGTCTGATTGACCTGTTTCCAATGGGTTCCGTGCTGCCCTACCGTCTGGACCTGTTCGACAACGAGATCGAAAGCATACGCAGCTTTGATATCGATACCCAGCGCAGCCTCTATCCGGTCAAGGAAATTCAGCTATTACCCGGTCGCGAGTTCCCCATGGACGAAGAAGCGCGCACCCAGTTTCGGGCCCGTTTCCGCGAGTTCTTTGAGGGTGATCCGTCGCGCGCCCTGCCCTATAAGGACGTAGGCAACGGCATTGCCTTTGCGGGCATTGAATACTACCTGCCGCTGTTCTTTGAAGAAACGGCGACCTTGATGGACTACGTGCCAGAAGGCAGCCTGGTGATCACGCACGGGGACGCGCAAAACGCCATCGCCCGATTCCAAAGTGATACGCACAGCCGCTTCTCGTTCCTGAAGAACGACCGTGAACGCCCGATCCTGCCACCTGAAAGCCTGTTTCTGTCCGATGAGCAGTTTTTCAATGGCATCAAGCCTTTCTGCCGTCTGAGCCTGAGTGCTCAGGCCGACAATCAGCCGATTGCTCACCCGGACTTTGAAGCCTTGCCCGTCGTGGCGGTCAACCGACGGGATAAAGACCCGCTGGCCCAACTGCGGCAAGAAGTCCTGGACCCGAGAAATCGCACCGTCTTGTGCGCCGACTCGGCTGGCCGGCGGGAAACACTGCTGCAAATGCTGCGCGAGCACAATCTGACGCCCGCGTCAGACTGCCAGAACCTGACGGATTTTCTGCAGTCAGACGCGGCTTTTGCCTTGGTCGTTGCGCCCTTGTCTCGCGGCTTTGCCCTGATTCATGACAATCTGAGCCTGCTCACCGAAAATGATCTCTACCCTACCCAGACACGCACGCAAAGCAGCCGCCGCCGCAACGAACGCAGCAGCGATGTCGAGGCCATGGTGCGGGACTTGTCCGAGCTGCGTGAAGGTGACCCGGTAGTCCATGCCGAGCATGGCATTGGCCGCTATTGCGGCCTGAAAGAAATGGATTTGGGTGAAGGCCCGGTCGAATTTCTGCATCTGGAGTACGCCAAAGGCAGCACACTTTATGTTCCCGTTGCTCAGTTGCATGTGATCGCCCGCTACAGCGGCGCCGATCCCGAGCATGCCCCGCTGCATCAACTGGGCTCGGGTCAATGGGACAAGGCCCGCCGTCGTGCCGCCAAGCAAGCACGCGACAGTGCGGCTGAGCTGCTGGCCCTGTACGCCCAGCGAGCCGCCCGTGAAGGTTTCAAATTCAAGCTGCCCCTCAATGACTACCAGGCCTTCTCCGAAGGTTTTGGTTTTGAAGAAACCCCGGATCAGGCCGCCGCTATCGAAGCGGTCATCAACGATATGACGTCCGGCCAGCCCATGGATCGTCTGGTCTGCGGGGATGTGGGTTTTGGCAAGACCGAGGTTGCGCTGCGCGCTGCCTTCCTGGCGGTAGCCAATGGCAAACAGGTAGCCTTGCTCTGCCCGACCACCTTGTTGGCCGAGCAGCATGCCCAAACCTTCTCGGATCGCTTTGCCGACTGGCCCATCCGGGTTGCCGAGCTGTCCCGCTTTCGTTCCACGAAACAAACCCAGGCCGCCATCGCAGGACTTCAGGACGGCAGTGTGGATATTGTCATCGGAACGCACAAGATCCTGTCGCCCGATGTGCGCTTCAAGCATCTGGGCCTGGTCATCATCGACGAAGAACACCGTTTCGGCGTGCGCCAGAAAGAGGCCTTGAAGCAGCTACGTGCCGAAGTCGATATCCTGACCCTGACCGCAACCCCTATTCCACGCACCCTTGGAATGTCCCTGGAAGGCATACGGGACTTTTCCGTGATTGCCACAGCGCCACAAAAACGTCTGGCAATCAAAACCTTTGTCCGTCGTGAAGATGGCAGCACCATACGCGAAGCGCTGCTGCGCGAACTGAAACGCGGGGGTCAGGTCTACTTCCTGCACAACGAAGTCGAGACCATCCATAACCGTCGTGCCCGGTTGGAGGAATTGGTCCCGGAAGCCAGCATTGCCGTGGCCCATGGTCAAATGCCTGAGCGCGAGCTGGAAGCCGTCATGAAAGGCTTCTATCAAAAGCGCTACAACGTACTGCTATGTACCACCATTATTGAAACCGGCATTGATGTACCCACGGCCAATACCATCGTCATTCACCGTGCCGATCGTCTGGGTCTGGCACAGCTGCACCAGTTGCGTGGCCGCGTTGGCCGCTCCCACCACCAGGCCTATGCCTATTTGCTCACCCCAGGTGAGGACGCCATCACCAGCAATGCGAAAAAACGGCTGGAAGCGATTCAAGCCATGGAAGAGCTGGGTGCAGGCTTTTTCCTGGCCATGCACGATCTGGAAATTCGAGGTGCGGGGGAAGTGTTGGGCGAATCCCAGTCCGGCGACATTCAGGAAGTAGGCTATTCCATGTATGCGGATATGCTCAATACGGCCGTCAAAGCCCTGAAAGCGGGGGAGGAACCTGACCTGGATTCGCCCTTCGCCTTGCAATGCGAGGTCAATCTGCATACCTCCGCCCTGCTGCCCGCCAACTACTGCCCCGATGTCAATGCCCGTCTGGGGCACTACAAGACGCTCTCGCACGCCCGCACTGAGGACGACCTGATCCACATTCATGAAGAGCTGATCGACCGCTACGGCCTGCTGCCGGAGGCCGGCGAGAACCTGCTGGCCGTGCATCGTTTGCGCATCAAGGCCGAGCCCTTAGGTATTGTGAAGATTGATGCCAGTGAATCACAGGCGACGATTCAGTTTTCCTCCAAACCCAATGTAGATGCCGTCAGCATTATTGAACTGGTGCAGAAGAACAAACAGGTTCGACTCGCCGGCCCGGACAAACTGAAGATTGACATCACCAAAGGTGAAGAAATCAAGAATCGCATTCAGGCCGTACGCAATGTCTTGAACAGCTTGCGCCAAGAGAAGTAAGCCTTAATCGTCACGCTGGATGCAAAAAGAGCGCTGGACAAAGACAGCGCTCTTTTATGTTTGACCGTAACGCCCCTGACTGATGCATTTAGGCCTGCGAACCGAAACTTCTCAATACAGCCCCACTCCGGGTGCGGATGGACTGAAGCTAACATCCACCCTCCGATTTTGTAGCGCCAAACCACGCTGACGGTTCGTGTCCCTCACACGTCCAAACGGAACCAGTTCAATACGGCATCCAAGGGAGAATGATTCAAGGCAAAGCGGGCCTGCTCCTGCACGACAGGTTTGGCACGGTAAGCGACCGAGTACTTGGCCTTGGACATCATGGGCAGATCATTGGCCCCATCACCGATTGCAATACACTGCTCGGGGCTTGCCCCCAGATCGGCAGCCAACTCCTGCAAGAAGCGCGCCTTGGCCTGCCCATCCACAATGGCACCCAAGACTTTGCCAGTCAATTTACCGTCCACCACTTCCAAGGTATTGGAGTGGGCAAAACTCAGGCTGAAGCGATCTTTCATGCGCTCCGTAAAGAAAGTGAAGCCGCCCGACACCAGCAAGGTCTTCACGCCGTGCGCATGCGCGGTTGCGATCAGGCGCTCAGCCCCGGGATTGGGCTGCAAACGCTCTTCATAGACACGGCTCAGATCGCTGACCGGCACCCCTTCCAGAAACGCCACTCGACGAACCAGGCTTTCAGAAAAATCCTTGATCTCGCCCCGCATCGCCGCTTCAGTAATCGTGGCAACCTGCTCTTTGCGGCCCGCCATATCGGCAATCTCGTCAATGCATTCGATATTTATCAGCGTGGAATCCATGTCCATAGCCAACACGCGCATATCCTTGAGGCGATCGATCTGCTCCAGAAAGGCAAAGTCCATCGCGCCGCTCTTGCACAGGGTCTGCACGTCAGCACACTGCGAGGCATCCGCACCCAGAACGCGGACTGCAGTGGGGCCCAGTTCCTGCACGCCATCGGCTTGCACCACTGCCGCAATTTTTTCGATGATGGCGCTGTCAAGGCGCGGCCCTTGAAGAATGAGATGAGACATCAGATCGTCCACAAAGCAAAAATACAGCACAGGCACTGTGCCAAAAAACCAGTATTGTAGCCTGCCAACGGTCAGTCACAGCCTGGCCTTCACGCATCCCTGTCAGTTTTCAGTCTGAACTCATCCTGCTACGATAAACGCTATTGCGAAATGACCGAGGACGCCCTCCATGTACATCTGGCCCAACCATAGCTTGCTCGATCTGCTCCACATCGAACACCCCATTGTCCAATCTCCCATGGCCGGTGCCCAAGACAGCGAGTTGGCCATCGCAGTCGCTCGTGCCGGTGGCCTTGGCTCCCTGGCTTGCGCCATGCTCAGCCCGGACCAGATTCGTGAACAAGTGGCGCTATTTCGGCAAGCCGTCTCAGCGCCCATCAATCTGAACTTTTTTTGCCATGAAGATCTGCGTTTGGAGCCAGAGGCCCTGCAGGAATGGCGCTTGCGACTGATGCCCTACTACCAGGAATATGGGCTGGACCCGAACCAGGAGCTGCCCAAGGCGGCACGCGCGCCTTTCTCGCCGGTTCATGCTGAACTGGTGGAAGCGATCCGGCCCGAGGTGGTCAGCTTCCATTTTGGCCTGCCCACCGCTGATCTGGTTGAGCGCGTCAAAAAATCCGGCGCTTTGGTCATGTCCAGTGCCACTACCACCGCCGAAGCTGTCTGGCTGCAAGAACACGGTGCCGATATCATCATCGCCCAAGGCGTCGAAGCAGGCGGCCACCGCGGCATGTTTCTTGATAATAAAGTTCATACTCAAGTGGGCACCCTGTCTTTGGTTCCTCAGATTGCCGACGCCGTAAGCATTCCTGTCATCGCGGCTGGCGGCATTGCCGACGGACGGGGCATTGCGGCAGCGCTGGCCTTAGGAGCCTGTGCCGCCCAGATTGGGACCGCCTACCTGTTCTGCCCTGAGTCTAAGATCAGCCCACTACACCGTGAGGCCTTGGGACAGAGCCGCTCGGATGGAACAGCGCTGACCAATCTGTTCTCCGGCCGCCCCGCCCGCAGTATCCGCACTCGTCTGATGGACGAAATCGGCCCATTAAGTGACAGCGCTCCTGTGTTTCCTCATGCTGGTTCCGCGCTGAGCCCCTTGCGTATCGAAGCGGAGAAACAAGGCCGCAGCGAGTTCACCTCTCTATGGAGCGGTCAAAGCGCAGCATTGGGCCGCGCACTGCCTGCTGAGCAATTAACCTTGGTACTGGCTCAAGAAGCTCAGGGCGTATGTAAACGTCTGGGTTTGGCCGGCGCGACTCATGCCCCCCTGGATCAGCCCTGATTAAGGCCAGACCTTGCGACCTGAAGGGACAGGCCCCCGTCCACACTGGCCGACAGACGGACTAAGTCACACATCCGAGACCTCCTAAAAAAAACCTCGCAAATAGTTTTGCGAGGTTTTTTTTACACGGGCCAGTCTTAATCAAATTTACCCTTGGGATGACGCATCAAGTAGCGATACACAAAGCCGGGGTAGGCCATGACCAAAAACAAAGCGAAAGTAATGGTGTAAAACACCCAGGTCTGCTTGAACGGATTACCAATGCTGGCTTCAAAGGCAAAACCAAATGCCCCCACGATACCGTACAAGGCGCACACCTCCAGAAGGCGGGACAGAAAGCCCTTGGAGATCTTTTGATGACGAGCACGCCACGCGGGAAAGAAAAACAAAGCAGCCGCTAACGCTAAGCCTAGAAGCAGCTTGCCTACCATGAGCGGCAAGGAATTCAGACCCGAGCTGGACGCAATCAAGGTGTAAATGCCCAGTCCCAAAGCCGCCAGGACAAGCAGATACACCAGACCGACTATCAGTTGCAGCCAGGGCGAAAGACCAGACCGTTCGCCCGGCAAGGACCAAGGCAATACCAGCAAGGGCTTTTCCACGAGAAACGGCAGATTAGCCGTTATCACGGAAAGAACAATCAAGACCCAGATGGAAAGGCTTTGGTCCATGGGGCTACCTATTTAAAACTGCAAGGAAGACTGGATCACGCGAATGCAGGTATCCATCAGACCGCCGGGCAACAAACCCAGGCCGATAATCAGCACACCATTTACCAGCATGACCAGCTTGGTCAACAAACCGGTTGCCACCGGATGCTCTTCCCCTTCGGGCTCGTCGAAGTAAACCACCTTCACAACGCGCAAATAGTAGAAGGCGCCGATCAAGGACATGATCACGGCAAACACGGCCAGCCAGATATAACCTGCGCCCACCACCGCCTGCAGCACACTGAGCTTGGCGGCAAAACCGGCCAGCGGAGGAATGCCAGCCAGGGAGAACATGGACAACAGCCAGACCAATGCCAGGCCGGGATTGCGACGGTTCAGACCTTTGAGATCGCTGATGTTTTCACATTCAAAACCGCGACGGCTCAGGATCAGAATCAGACCGAAGGTGCTCAGCGTGGTCAGCACGTAGATCACCACGTAGAACAGCGAGGCACCATAGGCTTGAGAGTGAGTCTCGCCGTCAAACACGCCTGCCAGCAAGCCCAGGAAAATGAAACCCATGTGCGAGATGGTCGAATACGCAAGCATACGCTTGAGATTCTTTTGCATGATCGCAGTCAGGTTACCCAAGGCCAGCGACAGCACAGCCATGATCAGCAACATAGGCTGCCAATCCACGGCAATACCGTGCAGGGCTTCAACCAGGAAACGCATGGTTACCGCAAACGCAGCCAGTTTGGGAGCAGCACCGATAATCAGGGTGACCGTGGTCGGAGCGCCTTGATAGACGTCCGGTGTCCACATGTGGAAAGGAGCGGCCGTCAATTTGAAAGCCAGACCTGCCACCACAAACACCACACCGAAGACCAGCGCCAGACGCTCGGCCTGACCATTGGCAATCACTTCAGCAATGCGTGGGAACTCCAGATGACCGGTAGCGCCAAAAATCATGGACATACCGTACAGCAAGATACCCGATGCCAACGCACCCAGAACGAAGTACTTGAGCGCTGCTTCGATGGACTGACGATGTTCGCGACGCAAGGCAACCAGTGCGTACAGCGCGAAGGACATCAACTCCACACCCAGATAGGCGGTCAACATGCTGTTGGCCGAAATCATGATCATCTGGCCCAGCAGAGCCATCAGAGTCAGGGTATAGAGCTCACCGCCACGCTCCATCATGTCACGCTGTTCAGCGTACTCACGACCGTAAATCAGGGTAGCGGCCACAGCGGCACACGAGAGCAGCTTCAGGAAGTGCGCCATTTCGTCAACGACGAACAGACCACCGAACGAGACGCCGTTCACACCCTTGGACCATTGCCAGGCCACACTGGCCGCAACCACGGCAAGCGTCAGCAGGCTAAGAACAAAGGTCGAGTGGCGCTGTTTGTGTGTGCTGAACGCATCAAAAATCAGCACACACGAAGCCAGAACCAGGAGCAGGATCTCGGGCAAAGCCAGAGAAAAGTTAAAGGTAGTATCCATAGTGATTCGGCCTACAGTTTCGAGATGGAGACGTGTTGCAGCAACGCTTCAACCGAAACGTGCATGACCTCGGTGAATGGCTTGGGATACACACCCATGCCCAACACCGCAATCGCCATTACGCCAAGAACGAAGAACTCACGGCCGCTCAGATCGCTCATGCCAGCCACCTTGTCATTACCCACGGGGCCAAAAGCCACGCGCTTGAGCATCCACAACGAGTAGGATGCACCGGTAATCAAAGCAGTGGCTGTCAACAAACCGATCCAGAAGTTGTATTCGACCGCACCCATGATGACGGTGAACTCACCGATAAACCCGCTGGTGCCAGGCAAACCACTATTGGCCATGGAGAACAGCACGAAGAAGGTGACAAAGCGCGGCATAACCTTGACCACACCACCGTAATCGGCAATCTGGCGGCTATGCAGGCGGTCGTACAAGACACCAATACACAGGAACATGGCGCCAGAGACAAAACCGTGCGAGATCATTTGCATGATCGCACCTTCCATCCCCGTGGTGTTGAACACGAAAAAGCCCAGCGTGACAAAACCCATGTGAGCCACAGAGGAATACGCCACCAGCTTTTTCATGTCGTCCTGAACAATGGCAACCAGACCGATATAGATCACCGCGACCAGGGACAGGGCAATGATGATGCCGGCCAGACCTTGGGAGGCATCAGGCGCAATCGGCAGGGAAAAGCGCAGGAAGCCGTAAGCACCCAGTTTCAGCATGATGGCAGCCAGAACCACGGAACCGCCCGTGGGCGCTTCCACGTGAGCATCGGGCAACCAGGTGTGAACGGGCCACATAGGCACTTTCACGGCAAACGCCATAAACAGCGCAGCAAAGATCATCACCTGCGTGGTGTAATCCAGCGGCACTTTGTGCCAGGTCAGGATATCGAAGGTACCGCCAGACACATTCCACAAATAGATGAATGCAATCAGCGTCAGCAAGGAACCCAGCAGGGTGTACAGGAAGAACTTGACCGAGGCATAAACGCGGTTGGGGCCACCCCAGATACCGATGATCAGATACATCGGGATCAGCGTGGCTTCAAAGAACACGTAAAACAGCAAGCCATCCAGAGCCGCGAACACACCTACCATCAGACCCGACAGGATCAGGAAGGCGCCCATGTACTGGGCCACACGGCTGGTGATCACCTGCCAGCCCGCCAGCACCACAATCACAGTGATGAAGGCGGTCAGCAGAACAAACCACATGGAAATCCCGTCCACGCCAAGGTGGTAATTCACCTTGAAGGCGTCAATCCAGGGAGCCAGTTCGACAAACTGCATGTCAGCCGTGGCGGGATTAAAGCCCGTGTACAGAGGAATCGTGACAATCAGACCGGCAATCGAACCCAGCAGCGCCAGCCAGCGGGTGAAGGTGGGACGATCATCACGCCCCAGAGCCAGCACCAACAGGCCAGCGACGATAGGTACGAAAATCGCCAGCGTTAACCAAGGAAGAGTAGAAGACGCCATATCGCTAGCCATTTACCGAACTCGCCAGTACAAAAAAGGTTAAGAGCGCCAGAATCCCGAGGATCATGGCAAAGGCATAGTGGTAGACATAGCCGGACTGGATATGACGGCTGATTGCAGCCACCCAGCCCACCACGCGCGCACTACCATTGACCACCAGGCCGTCGATCAGGCCACGGTCAGCACCTTTCCAAAGGCCCGTACCCAGGCAGCGAACGCCGCGAGACAGCACCTGCTCGTTGAACCAGTCAACGTAGTACTTGTTCTCCAGGATACGGTAGATAAAAGAGCAGTTCTTCTTGATGGCTGCAGGCAAGGCAGGATTGACCAGGTACATGTACCAGGCTACCACCGCACCAGCCACAACCAGCCAGAATGGCAAGGTCACAAAGCCGTGCAGAGCGTAAGCCATCCAGTCAGTCCAATGGCTGGCCAGGGTCGCCATGGCAGGATGATCCGGCAGAACCGTCACAATACCGTCAAAGTAGCCACCGAACAGCAAGGGTTCAACGAACCAGATACCGGCGAAAATGGACGGAATGGCCAGCAGAACCAAAGGCAGTGTCACCACCCAAGGCGACTCGTGCGGATCACCACCATGAGCGTGATGATCGTCATGACCATGATGCTCATCGTGCTTGACGTCACGGAAGCGCTCTTTGCCGTGGAACACCAGGAAGTACAGACGGAAGGAGTACAGCGAAGTGACGAACACACCGATCAGTGTGGCGTAGTAAGCGTAGGTCGAACCCCAGATACCGGCGTCGCCTGCCGCTTCGATGATGTGCTCTTTCGAGTAGAAACCCGAGAAGAACGGCGTGCCCACCAGAGCCAGCGTACCGATCAGGAACGTCAGCCAGGTGATTGGCATGTACTTGCGCAGACCACCCATGTTGCGGATGTCCTGATCGTGATGCATGCCAATGATGACCGAACCAGCACCCAGGAACAGCAAGGCTTTGAAGAACGCGTGCGTCATCAGGTGGAACACCGCCGCCGAGTAGGCCGACGCACCCAGAGCCACGGTCATGTAACCCAGCTGGGACAAGGTGGAGTAAGCCACAACACGCTTGACGTCGTTCTGGATAATACCCAGCAGGCCCAGGAACAAGGCACCCGTAGCACCGATCACGATAATGAAGGACAAGGCGGTCGTCGACTGCTCAAAGACAGGCGAGAAACGGGCCACCATGAAGATACCGGCCGTCACCATGGTCGCGGCGTGAATCAGCGCCGAGATAGGAGTGGGACCTTCCATGGAATCTGGCAACCAGCTGTGCAAAGGCACCTGAGCCGACTTACCCATGGCACCCACAAACAGGGCCAGGGCGGCCACCGTCAGCAATTGCCAGTCAGTACCGGGGAATGTCAGGGTACTCAGTTCCTGAACCTTGGCGAACACGTCGCTGTAGTTCATCGAACCGGTGTAGGCATAGAGCAGACCGATACCCAGGGCAAAGCCGAAGTCACCCACACGGTTGACCAGAAAGGCCTTCATGTTGGCAAAAATAGCGGTCTTGCGCTCGTACCAAAAACCGATCAGCAGGTAGGACACCAGACCCACCGCTTCCCAACCGAAGAACAGCTGCAGCATGTTGTTGGACATGACCAGCATCAGCATCGAGAAGGTAAACAGCGAGATGTAGGAGAAAAAGCGCTGATAGCCCGGATCGTCCTTCATGTAGCCAATGGTGTAGATGTGAACCATCAGCGACACGGACGTCACCACGACCATCATCAGGGCGGTGAGCTTGTCGATCAGAAAACCGATATCCCACTGAATGCTGCCAATGGTGATCCAGGTGTAGACCGGACCATTGAACGTCTGGCCTTCCAGGACCTGCAGCAAGACCATGACCGAGCCGATAAAGGAAATCAGCACGCCCGCGATCGTGATCAGATGAGCGCCTGTCTTGCCGACAAATCGACCCAGAAAGCCGGTACCGAACAAACCGGCTAGCGCCGAGCCCACCAGGGGAGCAAGCGCAATCGTTAAGTAAAGATTTATGGAGTTCATTAGTGTGCTATCCCATCAACCCTTGAGCTGGTCGAGATCCTGGACATTGATCGAATTAAGGTTACGGAACAACAGAACCAGAATTGCAAGACCAATGGCCGCCTCGGCCGCAGCGACCGTCAGGACGAAAAAGACAAACACCTGACCTGCCTCATTGCCCATCCACGTGGAGAAGGCCACGAAATTCATGTTGGCCGACAAAAGAATCAGCTCAACAGACATGAGCAAAACAATCAGGTTGCGACGGTTCAGGAAAAAGCCAAACAGGCCAATCGTGAACAGCACAGCGCCCAGGACCAAATAGTGCGCAAGCGTCAGCGTCATCATCATTTGTCTCCTGGCACGACAGCGTCAGCCGAACTGGACACCGACGGCTTTTCGGTTTGAGAAGGAATGGAAACCATGCGCAGACGGTCTTTCGAGCGAACCTTGACCTGTTCGCTGGAAACGGTGCGTTTGACGCCTTCACGTTTACGCATCGTCAGTGCAATGGCCGAGATCATGCCAACCAGCAGCACAATACCGCCCAGCAAAACAGCCAGGACGTACTGGGAATACATCAGCTCGCCAATAACGCGCGTGTTGTTGTAATCCGCAGCCACGGCTGCAGCAGGGGCAGTGGTGAACCACAGCTTGGTCAGCACAAAGCCCATTTCCAGAACCATGATGGCGCCGATCAACAGCCCCATAGGCACGTAAGCCTTGAATTTCTGGGCAGCGGACTCCTGACGCACATCCAGCATCATGATGACGAACAGGAACATCACCATCACGGCACCCACGTAGACCACAACCAGCAGCAGGCCCAGGAACTCGGCCCCCATCGTGATCCACATCATGGCAGCGGTGAAGAACACCAGAATCAAATGCAATACGGCTGTAACCGGGTTCTTGGCGGCGATCACGCGATACGCGGCCACCACCATCACCAGCGCCAGCACATAAAACAGAACAGTAGTAAATAACATGAGTGTAGAGCTCCGGCCTTAGCGATAAGGTGCATCTGCGGCACGACGACGAGCGATCTCGTCTTCGTAGCGGTCACCGATAGCCAGCAGCATGTCCTTGGTGTAGTACAAATCGCCGCGTTTTTCACCGTGGTATTCGTGAATATGCGTTTCCACGATCGAATCGACCGGGCAGCTTTCCTCACAGAAACCACAGAAAATACACTTGGCCAGATCGATGTCATAACGTGTGGTGCGGCGGGTGCCGTCCTCGCGCTCTGCCGATTCGATGGAGATGGCCATGGCGGGACAGACGGCCTCGCACAGTTTGCAGGCGATGCAGCGCTCCTCGCCGTTCTCGTAGCGACGCAAAGCGTGCAGACCGCGAAAACGTGGCGAAGCGGGCGTGGTCTCAACGGGGTAACGCAGCGTCACTTTACGCTTGAAAAAATACTTCCCCGTCAGGCGCATGCCTTTGAGCATCTCGGACAGCATCAGGCTGCCGAAGAAATCTTTGATTGCTTCCATAATCTTGCCCCTTAGCCTTAATGCCAGATGTTCCAGGGCGTCTGCATCCAGATCGCCACAATAACCAGCCAAACACCGGTCAGCGGGATAAATACTTTCCAGCCCAAACGCATGATCTGGTCATAGCGGTAACGTGGGAACGTCGCACGGAACCAGATGAACATGGAGACGACGACAAAAGTCTTCAGCCCCAGCCACAACCACCCCGGAATCCAGGTGAAGGGAGCGAACTCGACAATCGGAGTCCAGCCACCCAAGAACATGATGGACGCCAGCGCCGACAGGAAAATCATGTTGGCGTACTCACCCAGGAAGAACAGAGCGAAACCCGTACCGGAGTACTCCACCATGGGACCGGCCACAATTTCCGATTCGCCTTCCACCACGTCAAAGGGGTGACGGTTGGTTTCAGCAACAGCGGAAATCACGTAGATTACAAACAGTGGCAGCAAGGGCAACCAGTTCCAGGACAGGAAGTTCAAGCCCTTGTCCGCAAAATAACCCTGGGTCTGACCGACCACGATGCCCGACAGATTCAAGGTGCCGGAAACCAGCAACACCGTGATCAAGACAAAACCGATGGCCAATTCGTAGGACAGCACCTGAGCAGCTGCACGCAGACCGCCCAGCAAGGCGTACTTGGAGTTGGATGCCCAACCCGCCACGATCACACCATACACACCCAGCGAGGTGATCGCCAGAATGTAGAGCAGACCGGCGTTCACGTCAGACAGCACCACATCGGGGCTGAAAGGAATCACAGCCCAGGCGGCCAGAGCGGGCATCAGCGTCACGACGGGTGCCAGCAGGTACAGGACCTTGTTGGACTTCGCAGGAACGATCAGCTCTTTGGTCAAAAGTTTGAAAACGTCAGCAAAAGGCTGCAGCAGGCCGCGGTAACCGACACGAGTCGGTCCCAGACGAACGTGCATGAAGCCAATCATCTTGCGTTCCCAGTAGGTCAGGTAGGCAACACACAGAATGACGGGCACCGCAATAGCGACAACCTTCAGCAGCGTCCACACCACATACCATGCGTCCGGACCCAGCAGGTCCGTACCGTAGCTATTGATGGCAGAGAGAAAATCCATGTTATGCACGCTCCACTGTCAATTGACCGAATGCACTACCCAAAGCGGCAGTTTCAGAAAAAGCGGTGGCAACACGCACCGAGTTCAATGCCACGGTGTCATCCAGTTGAGCAGGCAAGCTGACTTCGCCTTGCGACGAACGAACCTTCACCAGATCACCGTCAACCAGACCCAACTGAGCCAGGGTGGCAGCAGCCATACGAGCTGTGGGCGGTGCCGAAGCCGGTGTTTGCTGAAGCGGAGCCGAACGACGTACCAGTGCATCGCTACGGTAAATAGGCACATCAGCCACACGCTCCAGGCCACTGCCTTCAGGCAGAACGCTGGCAGCCAGATTGATCTGATTGGACAGACGCGATTCCACACCGGCAGCCATGACAGAGTCACGCACCGACTCGGAGGTTTCGTCATCGAAACCGTCCAGCTGGAACAGATTGCCCAACACACGCAAAACTTTCCAGGCAGGACGTGTATCACCCACGGGAGCGGCTGCCCCCTTGAAGCTTTGTACACGGCCTTCGGCGTTGACAAAGGTGCCAGAGGTTTCAGTGAAGGGAGACACGGGCAACATTACATCGGCCCACTGCTCGGCAGCGGAACGATACGATGTCAGCGCCACCGAGAACGTAGCGGACTTCAATGTCTCGACAGCACGTTCGCCCAGATCGCTGTCCAGAGCAGGCTCAACGTTCAGAACCAGATAAGCACGCAAGGTTTGAGCCAGCATTTGCTCGGCGGTCAAGCCACCCTTGCCCGGTACGGCGTTAGCCAGATAACCACCCACGGTGTTACCACCCGCAGTCAGGAAACCCAGCTTGGCACCGCTAGCCTGTGCAATCGCATGAGCGTTGGCCGCAATCACGCTGGCCTGATCCGAGTTGACCGCCATATTGCCCAGCAGGACAGCGACACGCTCGCCAGACACCAGGCTGTCAGCGATCTGCTGAGCCTCAGCAGACACCTGCACGCTTTCCAGACCAGCAGGAACCGCAGTCTCCTTGGCCTTGGCAACCGCAACCAGCACTTGAGCCAGAGAATTGGCCAACTGGCTTGGAGCCACGGTCATACGACCAGCAATCGCATTGAACAATGGATTATCGGCAGCCGAATCGATAAAAGAAACCTGTGCCCCCCGTTTGACAGCCTGGCGCAGACGCTGAGCCATCAAGGGATGATCTTTACGCAGGAAGGAGCCCACAACCAGAACGCGATCCAGCTCGTTCAAGGCAGTCAGAGGCATACCCAACCAAGGTACACCGGCCAAGGCGCCATCCAGACGGGCATCGGTCTGACGCAGACGGAAATCTACGTTTTCAGTACCCAGAGCACGGCCCAGACGAGCCAGCAAAGCCAGTTCTTCAGTGGTGGAAGTCGCCGAACCAATACAGCCCAACTGATCCGCACCAAACTTCTCGCGCACAGCGTTCATGCCAGCCACAATGGTCTGCATGGCGTCGTTCCACGAGGCCTCGCGCCACTGGCCGTCATCACCACGCACCATGGGACGGGTCAGACGATCTTCGGTATACAGGCCTTCGTACGAGAAACGGTCACGGTCGCTGATCCAGCATTCGTTGACTTCCTCGTTCTCGAAAGGAACGACACGCAGCACTTTGTCCATCTTGGCCTGCAGCACCAGGTTGGCACCCACGCTGTCGTGCGGGCTAACGCTGCGACGACGGGCCAATTCCCAGGTACGGGCATTGAAGCGGAACGGCTTGGACAGCAAGGCGCCAACGGGGCAAACGTCAATCATGTTGCCCGACAGCTCGGACTCCACTGCGCGACCCACAAAGGTCGTGATCTCGGCGTGTTCGCCTCGGTTGAGCATGCCAACCTCTTGCACACCGGCGATTTCTTCGCCTGTCCGAACACAACGCGTGCAATGAATGCAACGCTGCATGGCATCCGTGGAGATCAGCGGGCCCATGGACTTGGCAGCCACAACGCGCTTCTCTTCCTTGTAGCGCGACTCGGAGCCACCGTAACCCACGGCCAGATCCTGCAGTTGACACTCTCCCCCCTGGTCGCAGACAGGGCAATCCAGAGGGTGATTGATCAACAGAAACTCCATGACGCTCTTTTGAGCGGCAATGGCTTTTTCCGAACGAGTACGCACAACCATGCCGTTGGTGACGGGAGTGGCACAAGCAGGCAAAGGCTTGGGCGCTTTTTCCACATCCACCAAACACATGCGGCAGTTGGCGGCAATACTCAGTTTTTTGTGATAACAGAAGTGCGGCACGTAGACCCCGGCGTCATGGGCAGCCTGAATGACCATGCTGCCTTCCGGGGCGTCAACTTTAATGCCATCGATGGTGAGTTCTACCATTACGTTGTCCTGGCCTACAAATATTGAGGCACCACACAGCCTTTATGCTCGATGTGGTGTGCGAACTCGTCGCGGAAATGCTTAACGAAACTGCGCACCGGCATGGCAGCAGCATCACCCAGGGCGCAAATGGTGCGACCCATGATGTTATGTGCGATGTCGTCGAGCATGTCCAGATCTTCCGGACGACCTTGACCGTTCTCGATACGATGCACCATACGCCACAACCAGCCTGTGCCTTCCCGGCACGGCGTACACTGGCCGCAACTTTCGTGATAGTAAAAATAGGACAGACGCAGCAGGGACTTGACCATGCAACGTGTCTCATCCATCACAATGACGGCACCCGATCCCAACATGGAACCCGCCTTGGCAATCGAGTCGTAGTCCAGATTGGTGGCCATCATGATGTCAGCCGGCAAAACAGGCGAACTGGACCCACCCGGGATCACCGCCTTCAGTTTGCGACCATCACGCATGCCGCCAGCCAATTCCAGCAAGGTGGCAAACGGTGTCCCCAGAGGCACTTCGTAGTTACCGGGACGCTCTACGTCACCGGTAATGGAGAAGATCTTGGTACCGCCAGCGTTGGGGATACCTACTTCCAGGTATTCCTGACCACTGTTGCGCAAAATCCAGGGAACGGCCGCAAAGGTTTCGGTGTTATTGATGGTCGTTGGCTTGCCATACAGACCAAAGCTGGCGGGAAAGGGAGGTTTGAAACGGGGCTGACCCTTCTTGCCTTCCAGAGACTCCAGCAAAGCGGTTTCTTCACCGCAAATGTAGGCGCCATAACCGTGGAACGCATGCAGCTGAAAGCTGAAGTCCGAACCCAGGATCTTGTCACCCAGGAAACCGGCCGCACGGGCCTGCTCCAGCGCTTCTTCAAAACGCTGATAAATTTCGAAGACCTCACCGTGGATGTAGTTATAGCCAACGGTAATGCCCATGGCATAAGCCGCAATAGCCATGCCTTCGATCACGATATGCGGGTTGAAACGCAAAATGTCGCGGTCTTTGAAAGTACCTGGCTCGCCCTCGTCCGAGTTGCAGACCAGGTACTTCTGGCCTGGCAGGCTGCGGGGCATGAAGCTCCACTTCAGACCCGACGGGAAACCTGCGCCACCACGACCGCGCAAGGCCGAGGTCTTGACCTCTGCGATCACGTCTTCAGGCTTCATGCCGGTGGTCAGCACCTTGCGCAAGGCTTCGTAGCCACCGCGCTTGACGTAATCTTCCAGGCCCCAGTTATCGCCATTCAAGCCAGCCAGAATCTGCGGCTGGATGTGACGATCATGAAAAATCATGCTGCGCGACAGGTCGCCACCAGGGTTGGGTTCCAGTCCCTGTGCGAACTTGCGCAGAATGTCCGGTGCAATCATGCCGATTCTCCGTATGTCTTCAATTCTTCGAGCATGGCATCAATGCGCTCGGCTTCCATGCGCACGCACATGTGCTGATTGTTCAGCAACATGACGGGCGAATCACCACATGAACCCATGCACTCCCCCATGATCAGGGAGAACTGGCCATCTGCCGTGGTTTCACCGTAATCGATACCCAGCTTCTCTTTCAGGTACTCGCCGGCCTTGACGCCATCACGCAGCGCACAGGGCAAGTTGGTGCAAACGGAAATGGTGACGCGGCCAACGGGTTTGGTGTGGAACATGTTGTAGAAGGTCGCAACCTCCTGCACGGCAATAGGCTCCACGCCAATGTATTGGGCAACATCCTCGATAATTTCTGGCGATACCCAGCCTTTTTCCTGCTGGGCGATGGCCAGGGAGGCCATGATGGCAGAGCGACGTTGATCTGCCGGGAACTTGCTCAGTTCCTTATCTATCTGTTGGTAGGCTTTTTCGGAAAGCAACATAATTCGGTTCCGTTTTTCCAGGCGCGACCTTAACGGTCGATCTCGCCAAACACAATGTCCTGCGTGCCGATGATCGTGACCGCGTCGGCAATCATGTGACCGCGGCTCATTTCATCGAGGGCCTGCAAGTGGACGAAGCCCGGAGCACGGATCTTCATGCGGTAAGGCTTGTTACCACCGTCAGATACCAGATAAATGCCAAACTCGCCCTTGGGATGCTCCACACCGGCATACACTTCGCCAGTAGGCACGTGCATACCTTCGGAGAACAGTTTGAAATGGTGGATCAAATCCTCCATCCCGGTTTTCATGCGTTCGCGCGAGGGTGGCGCCACTTTGTGGTTATCCGTGATGACAGGGCCGGGATTGTTGCGCAGCCACTGGACACACTGACGGATGATGCGATTGCTCTCGCGCATTTCAGCGATACGAACCAGATAGCGGTCGTAAGAGTCACCGTTGCGACCCACGGGAATATCAAATTCGACGCGATCGTACACTTCATAGGGCTGCATCTTGCGCAGATCCCACTCCACGCCCGAACCACGCAGCATGGGGCCGGTAAAGCCCAGCGCCTTGGCACGATCGGGATCGACCACGCCCACACCCACCAGCCGCTGCTTCCAGATACGGTTATCCGTCAGCAGGGTCTCGTACTCGTCCACACAGGCTGGGAAGCGATTGGTGAAGTCCTCAATGAAGTCCAGCAGCGAACCCGAACGGGCTTCGTTCATGGCCTTCAATTCTTTGTCGGAACGGTACTTATTGGCCTTGTACTGAGGCATCGTGCCGGGCAAGTCGCGGTACACACCACCTGGACGGTAGTAAGCGGCGTGCAACCGAGCGCCAGAGACTGCTTCATAGCAGTCCATCAGATCTTCGCGTTCGCGGAAAGCGTACAGGAACACCGCCATCGCACCCACGTCCAGCGCATGCGAACCGACCGACATCAGGTGGTTCAGAATGCGGGTGATTTCGTCAAACATGACGCGGATGTACTGAGCGCGCAAAGGAACCTCTACGCCCACCAGACGTTCCACGGCCATGCAGTAGGCGTGTTCGTTAACCATCATGGACACGTAGTCCAGACGATCCATGTAAGGCAGGGTTTGCAGGAAAGTGCGGTGCTCGGCCAGCTTCTCGGTGGCGCGGTGCAACAGACCAATATGGGGGTCGGCACGCTGAATAACTTCGCCGTCCAACTCGAGCACCAAACGCAACACGCCGTGCGCAGCCGGGTGCTGAGGACCAAAGTTCAGGGTGTAGTTTTGAATTTCTGCCATGATGCTTATCGCCCAATTCCGTAATCATCCTCGCGCACCACTCGCGGCGTGATCTCACGCGGCTCAATGGTGACGGGCTGGTAAATGACCCGCTTCTGCTCGGTGTCATAGCGCATTTCGACGTAACCGGAGATGGGGAAGTCTTTGCGGAACGGGTGACCGATAAAACCATAGTCGGTCAGAATGCGACGCAGATCAGGGTGGTTCTCGAAAATAATGCCGTACAGGTCGAACGCCTCGCGCTCGAACCAGTTCACCGAAGGCCAGACCTCGAACAGGGTCGGCAATGTTGGAAAATCATCGTTGGGCACAAAGCAGCGCACACGCAGGCGCCAATTGTGCTTCAAGGACATCAGGTGCAGCACAACGGCAAAGCGATGAGGGAACTGACCCGCAGCCGCCTGATAGGTAGGCGCTTTCCAGGCGGAGTAATCAATCCCGCACAGGTCAATACAGGTTTCAAAGCGCAAATCAGCATGGTCGCGCAGCAAGGTGCAGGTATCAACCCACGCATCAGCCGGCACTTCCAAAGTGAGCTCATTGCGCGCTTGCGTCAACGCAGCCTGCTCGCCCAGGATGGAGAGCAGGTTGGTTTTTAAAGTTTCTAGCCGTGTCATAGTCTTGTTTAGCCTGTTCTAACCGTTCAGCGTGCGATGGTATTGGTCAAGCGGATCTTGTTCTGCATTTGCAGCAAGCCGTAAACCAAGGCTTCAGCGGTCGGAGGACAGCCCGGCACATACACGTCCACCGGAACGATGCGATCACAACCGCGCACAACCGAATAGGAGTAGTGGTAGTAGCCGCCACCATTGGCACAGGAGCCCATGGATACGACCCAGCGTGGCTCGGCCATCTGGTCGTACACCTTGCGCAAGGCAGGCGCCATCTTGTTGCACAGGGTACCCGCCACAATCATCAAGTCAGACTGACGTGGGCTGGGACGGAAAATAATGCCAAATTGGTCCAGGTCATAACGAGCCGCACCAGCGTGCATCATTTCCACTGCACAACAGGCCAGACCAAATGTCATGGGCCACATAGACCCTGTTTTTGCCCAGTTCAGAAACTTGTCTGCACTGGTCGTCACAAAACCTTCTTTGAGAATGCCGTCGATAGCCATAGTAGTTGCCTTTTGCCGGATCAGAGCCAGGGAAGACCCGGCCTGTCCTGTTGCTGACCAAACCCGCTGTCATCAAGACGCATCCTCGTGCCCCTTATGCCCAGCAGCAGACGCGAAAACCCTCAGGCGGGTTCTCTGTGGATGGGTTACTCCCAGTCCAGAGCGCCTTTTTTCCATTCGTAGATAAAACCGACCGTCAAAACGGCCAGAAACGCCATAACGGTCCAGAAACCAACCAGGCCTACTGTTCCATTGGCCATGGCCCAGGGAAACAGAAAAGCGATTTCCAGATCGAACATGATGAACAGAATCGCGATCAGGTAGTAACGGATATCCACCTTCATGCGCGAATCGCCGAATGCTTCAAAACCGCATTCGTAAGGAGAGAGCTTTTCAGCATCGGGCCGGTTGGGACCGAGCACTCGACCGACCAAAAGTAGCGCCAGGCCAATCCCAGTGGCAACGATGATAAATAGCAAAACGGGAAAGTACTCTTGCAGGTTCATGCAAAGCATCCAATCGCAGTAAATAAACTCTTGGATTGTAGCATTTTGAGAGCACAGTTTTGGGGGATAACCCCAAAGCATTACATCTATGCGCGGGTGTTGCACCCACGCCGCAAAAACTGTCAGCTACCTGACCAAAAACCCTTCAACTATTGATTATTTATTCTATTAAGGGTTGCGATTTAAGATCATGATTACCCATCTTACTCCGTTTTGTAAGGAAAATGTCAGCAATTAGGCATTAGAAAACAAATTTTCCTTATTAATTTGTAAGCAAGAAAAACACAGCAGATGCCTGTCGGCCCCAAAAGCTCCACTCCAACATCCAGCACAAAATACACTCAAGCCCGATATAGCCCGGCATGCACACCTAAAGCTTTCGGCCAGCCCAAAACCTGCCGTCTACGCATATCCTTCCACACATCCAAACTCGCAGCCGCAGCTCAAACCTACCGCAGCCGGCAACCGACTTCCCATGCGCGCACCCTCCTACAAACCAGCAATAAAAAAGCCATCCCGAAGGATGGCTTTTTTTACTTCTGCAGTTCAGGCAAGTCCTAAGACCTGCCCTTCGCAACGCGTAGACATGCTACGCGAAACGATTAGAACTGGTGACGCAGACCAACGCCGACCAGAGTCGACTTGCCGTCTGGCAAGAAGTGAACGTTCTTGGCGTAGGAACCAATTGCGTACACGTTGGTGCGCTTGCTCAGTGGGTGGCTGTAACCCAGGCTGAAAGTGTGCTGTTTCTTCATTTCCCACGAAGCACCGGTGTTAGCCAATGCGTCTGGAGCCGAACGAGGATCAGCCATCGTCCAGGAACCCATCACAGTACCGGCACCAACTGGAGCGGACAAGCCGACCAGGTAGGTGTTAACTTTCAGGCCTTTCAGGTTGCTGGTGTCAATGCCAACACCGCTGAAGGACTGAGCTTCGAACAGACCGTCACGAGTTTGACCGAAAGCCAAGTGAGCTTTCACAACTTCAAAGTCGTAGCTACCGCCGATGTTCCAGGACTTGACAGTGTCGCCGCCAGTCACAGGAGCACCAACTGCAGCGCGGTTTTCACGAGTCTTGTACTGATCGTATGTCAGAGCAACACCGATAGGGCCGTTAGCGTAACGCAGACCGGTAGTGATACCGCGCTGGTTGCGCTCCAGACCATCTTCAGGGCTTACGCTGTTGGTGATCTTGTACTCTTCAGGACCATTGGTGTTGAAGGAGTAACCAACGCCGAACTGGAAGCCGGAGAAGTTAGGGGTTTGGTACATGACCATGTTGTCGTAACGAACGGTGTTAGCAGCTGTGAAAGCAGCACCGATGTTAGCTTGGTCGAAACCACCGCCGAATGGATCGGCTACGCCTGGCAGGTACTTGGAGGCGATGTTAGTTTGACGACCGAAGTCCAGTTGACCCCAGCTGTCACCAGCCAGACCCAAAGTGGCTTGACGACCGAACAGACGGTCACCTTGCTTGTGGGTACCGGTACCCAGATCGAAACCGCTTTCCAGAACGAACACAGCACGCAGGCCATCACCCAGATCTTCAGAACCCTTCAGGCCCCAACGGTTGCCGGACTGGATGCCATTGATCATGCCGGTTTTCTTCTGGCTGATAGACTCCATACCATCACGGTTAGAAGCATAAGAATCAACACCTTTGAACTTCTGGTAACCGATACCACCGTCCAGAATACCGTACAGGGTGACAGACGTTTCTGCGTGTGCGACGCCAGCGAAGCCGGCCATCAGAGCAGCAGCGAGCAGAGTCTTTTTCATGTAAGAAATCTCCGTAGATTTGAGTAAATCAGAGCAGCCCAACTACAACAGTGCTGCTGCTCTTTCTAACTCCGCGATGGGAAGTTAACGTTATTGCATCAAAATTCCCGTCGCTTGACTACGAAAGCCTTCGGAAACGTGAATCTTTGTGCACAGGCTGTTGGCTATACACAACAAAAACCTGTTTAAAGAGGCTTTCCTGGCCGCTTTGAGTGAAGGCGACAATTAGCGGGCTAAGCCGGAAATCATCTTAAGAACTTGCTTTAAGTCCTTACAGCAATGCATCGCCAATACTGGATTCTGACAAAATAGAGCCGACCCCGCCAGAAAGCGCAACCACCCACCCACGCCCCCATCACCTCTCCAGCAAAGCCTCCATCCAAGACATCGGGTTTTCAGCTTTTCCATAATGCGGGAATTTTTACGAGGGCCAGCCTGACCGCTATCAAATGAGCCAGGAAAGCGGTGAGACGAGTCCAAATCGCTCCACATTCCACACCCTCACCCCCACCGCACCGACAGCCTGGCGTCAAAAAAAGCAAAAAAAAACCTGTCCTTTTCAGGATCAGGTTTTATTTCAAAGCCGCACAAGCGCACAGCTTTTTGTTTGGTGCCGACGACGAGACTCGAACTCGTACAGCTTTCGCCACTACCCCCTCAAGATAGCGTGTCTACCAATTCCACCACGTCGGCAAGCAATCAAGACAGCGATATTAGCACGATAAAAGTGAGACTGTCAGCACAAAACAGCCTAAAACACTTAAAAAAGCCGGTACTGGGGCATATTTCACACAATCAGCCATAAACAACAAAGCCCGCCTTGAGGGCGGGCTTTGTCTGCTTACTTTTCAAACTGCCTTGTGATCTTTCCAGCCTCTTATATAGAGAGACCAAATGCTCACAAGCCAGTCGCATTTACTTTGCCGCAGGAGTCGCGGGTACTTCCTGACTTTCCGAAGCTGCTGGAGGCACAGCTGCCGGTACGGACGCTGCAGGCGCGGGCGCTGGAACTGACGCTGCCCCCGTTGGAGCCGCACCCGGCACAGAGGATTCGTAACCTTGCATCACACCTGCGTCTGCCTTTTGCGCAGGATGGTGAGCCACCCATGCCAAACCGCCAGTAGAAGCAAAAAAGACGATAGCCGCCCATTTGGTCATACGCGACAGGAAGTTGGCCGCACCCGCAGCGCCAAAAACGCTACCTGCGGAACCACCACCAAAAGCAGATCCCATATCTGCGCCCTTACCCTGCTGCAACAGAACCAGACCAATAATCAACAGCGAGGAGATAACCTGCACCGCCATCAGAACGGAAGACATCCAATCTTGCATTTAAAGACTCCAGACCCTTTAAGCGGCCACAATACGTAAAAATTCTTGCGCATCCAAAGATGCACCACCCACCAAGGCACCATCAATATCCGGCATGGCAAATAGCTCAGCGGCGTTATCAGCCTTCACACTGCCACCATACAAAATGCGCACCTGATCCGATTCCATATAGGCACGAATCTGTTGGTGCATTTGCTGCGCTTGCTGCGGCGAAGCCGTCAGACCCGTGCCAATAGCCCACACGGGCTCATAAGCCAACACCAGACGAGACACGATCTGCGCGCCCAGCGCTTTAATCGGTTCGAGCTGGTCCTGTACCACGCAGACCTCCTGCCCTGCCTGGCGATCAGCTAACTGCTCACCAACACAGACTATCGGCGTCACGCCCGCATCCAAGGCAGCCAACACCTTGGCCGCAACCTGAGCGCTACTTTCCTGATGATACTGCCGACGCTCAGAATGCCCGACAATGACCCAGCGGCAACCGATATCGGCCAGCATCGCTGCCGAAACTTCCCCGGTGTAAGCTCCCTTGGCATGAACACTCACATCCTGAGCACCGACAGCAATAGCCGATCCTTTCAGGATACTCACCGCCTGAGGCAAATACACGTAAGGAACGCATACAAGCACATCACACTCTGCCTGCATCTCAGGCCGAACAAGCAGTTCTTGCAGCAGACGGCTGTTGCCATCAAGCGAGCCATTTAATTTCCAATTGCCCGCAACCAGTCGTTTACGCGAAGAATGTACGCTCATTGCTCCCTTGATGCCAGTCAGAAAGTTACACCAACGCCTACAAATCAAGGCGCAGCTAACCGGCTATTGTAGCGCGAGCCAATCCTTTACGCGCATCTTTAGCTGAAAATTCCTTTCTTCAGCGCTAGAAAACGGGTGGCCGTGCCACCCTTTGCTGCTTTTAGGGAACAAGAATGATCTTGCCAACCTGCTCACCCGCCTCCATCATGGCGTGCGCCTCACTGGCTTTCTCCAGGGGGAAAGTAGCGTGAATCAACGGTCGTACCCGCCCGGCCTCGAGCAAAGGCCAGACATGCGTCCTCAGGGCCCGCGCCAACTGGGCCTTGAACGTAACGGGCCGAGAACGCAGGGTAGAGCCGGTAATCGTCAGGCGTCGGCGCAAAATCTCACCACAATTAATGGTCGCCTTCACGCCACCCAACATCGCAATAATGACGATGCGGCCATCGTCCGCCAAGCAAGCCAGATCGCGATTGATATAGTCACCGGCGACCATATCCAAAATCACATCTACGCCACGGCCTTCTGTTTTGCCTTTAATGACTTCTTCGTAAACCTGTGTTTTGTAGTTGATACCAATTCCGCCGAGACGATTGATGGCTTGCACACGCTCATCGCTGCCCGCCGTGGCATAAACCTTATGCCCTAGCGCCACAGCAAGCTGAATGGCGGTGGTTCCAATACCACTTGCTCCACCGTGAACCAGCAAGGTTTCGCCTGCGCTTAACTGCCCACGCTCAAATACATTGCTCCAGACTGTAAAAAAGGTCTCGGGCAAACCGGCCGCCTCCAGCACACTGAAGCCGGCGGGCACCGGCAAACACTGCTCTACCGGGACCACGCAGTACTCGGCATAGCCGCCACCGCTTACCAGCGCACACACCCGATCACCTATCTTGAACTCACTACCCTGCAGATCGCCGGACACGATTTCACCCGCTACTTCAAGCCCTGGAATATCAGAAGCCCCAGCAGGTGGCGGATAGGCGCCGGCACGTTGCAACACATCAGGCCGATTGACACCCGCCGCCAACACCTTGACCAATACCTCCCCGGCACCCGCCTGCGGCATCGGTCGCTCGCCAATTCGCAATACTTCTGGTTTTCCAAACTCGGTAATTTCCACTGCTCGCATGCCTGCTCCCTGTGATATCTCTACTATTTGCTTATCGCGGCCCGGATAGAAAACACCATGCGGCCACCATACCTGCTGCAATCTATCATATGCGCCGCTACAGGTGCCCGGCTTCGTAGAGGAAAACCGATTATTTCCATGACGTTGGCGAATTTATACGTTACACTTTAAGGCTTTCCTGGCCGCGGTGCTTAAAGGCACTAGTATGCGTCCAGTAAAAGTGCGATTGATAGGAAGCGTGCCAGAGCGGTTGAATGGACCGGTCTTGAAAACCGGCGATGGGGTAACCCATCCGTGAGTTCGAATCTCACCGCTTCCGCCATCAACTCCCGCTGCATCCATGGCGGAATTGGTAGACGCAAGGGACTTAAAATCCCTCGATCCTTGATCGTGCCGGTTCGATTCCGGCTGGATGCACCATATATTCTCGATAGTGGCGGATATCTTCGCCCGCGATAAAAGCATCCGTTTTTATTCGCTCATAGCCTCTGTCCAGTCATAAAAAACCCGCCCTAAAGCGGGTTTTTTTATGTCGACTCCCGGCCGAAAGCCAAGCCTGCGATGCAGGCACTTAGCAGGCACTACTTCAAGCAGCAGCCGCTCACCCCCAATGTCCTCCCCTACCCGCATCGTACACACCAAGGCTGGCCCCTGCTAAGCCCCATGCAACACAGGCACAACAAAAAGCAGGGATGCCACCAGCAACCTCCCACTAACTGCCACTGCTACTGCTACTGCTACTGCTACTGCATAAATAGTGTAGTCACCCAGACTTCCGGCACTGCACAGCACGTGCTGCCTTTGTTCTGTCTTACAGATGGCCGGGCACAAAAAAACCCGCCTTTAAGCGGGTTTTTCTTTCATCAAACAGCAGACGCTATCAAGAAGCAGCAGGAGCAGCCGGGCCGCCTTGAGCTTCAATGCCACCAATAGCCTTGATCGAGAGACGCAGACGACCTTTCTCATCAGCCTCAATGATCTTGACCTTCACAATCTGGCCGACTTTCAGTACGTCATTGATATTGGCAATACGGTAGTTGGCAATCTCAGAGATATGCAGCAAACCGTCACGACCTGGCAGAACCTGAACGATCGCACCAAAATCCAGCAAGCGCATCACTGGGCCTTCGTATTCCTGACCCACTTCAACTTCAGCCGTCAGTTCTTTGATACGACGCTCCGCTTCGCGAGCCTTGTCCAGATCAGCGCTGGCGATGGTAATCGTACCGTCGTCCGAAATATCGATCTGCGTGCCCGTCTCTTCGGTCAGAGCGCGGATGGTGGCACCACCCTTACCAATCACGTCACGAATCTTCTCGGGGTTGATCTTCACGGTCAACATGCGAGGAGCAAATTCGGACATCTCGGTACGGGAACCGTCGATGGACTCTTTCATCTTGCCCAGGATGTGCATACGGCCTTCATGGGCCTGAGCCAATGCAACCTGCATGATTTCCTTGGTAATGCCCTGGATCTTGATGTCCATCTGCAAAGCAGTAATACCTTTCTCGGTACCGGCTACCTTGAAGTCCATATCACCCAGGTGATCCTCGTCGCCCAGAATGTCGGTCAGTACGGCAAACTTGTTGCCTTCCTTGATCAGACCCATGGCCACACCCGCCACGTGATCTTGCACCGGAACACCCGCATCCATCATGGACAGAGAGCCACCGCACACGGACGCCATAGAAGACGAACCGTTGGATTCGGTGATCTCGGACACCACGCGGATGGAGTACTGGAAATCCTCAGCTGCTGGCAGCAAAGGGGTCAGAGCACGTTTGGCCAGACGACCGTGACCAATCTCACGACGCTTGGGGGCACCGAAACGGCCGGCTTCGCCGGTAGCGAAAGGAGGCATGTTGTAGTGCATCATGAAGCGATCGCGGTACTCACCCATGATCGAGTCAATAATTTGCTCATCTTGCTTGGTGCCCAGCGTCGTCACCACCAAAGCCTGGGTTTCGCCACGCGTAAACAAGGCGCTACCGTGAGCACGAGGCAATACGCCCAAACGGATGCTGATAGGACGAACAGTGCGGGTATCGCGACCGTCAATACGGGACTCGCCACTCAAGATGCGCGAGCGCACAATCTTGCTTTCCAGATCAAACAGCATGTTTTCAACAGCCACCATGTCAGGCTGTTCCTGACCGTTAGCCTCTGCTTGAGCCAGAACGGTTTCTTTGGCGTGGGCGTATACCGCGCGAAGCTGCTCCGTGCGAGCCTGTTTTTCACGCGTTTGATACGCTTGCTTCAAACCTTCCTCGGCAGCGGCGCTAACCGAAGCCAATAGGCTTTCGTTGACAGCAGCCGGCTGCCAATCCCACTCGGGCTTACCTGCTTCCTCAACCAACTCATGAATGCAGTTGATGGCAGCTTGCATTTGCTCATGAGCAAACACCACACCGCCCAGCATGACTTCCTCAGACAATTGCTTGGCTTCGGACTCAACCATCAAGACAGCTTGTTCGGTACCGGCAACCACCAGATCCAGATCCGAAGACTTCAGCTGAGTGGCCGATGGATTCAGCACATACTGACCATCGATGTAACCAACGCGCGCCGCGCCCACCGGACCATTGAAAGGAATACCCGAGATGGCCAGAGCAGCGGACGCGCCAATCATGGCAGCGATGTCTGGGTCAATTTCAGGGTTGACCGATACGGTGTGAATGATGACCTGAACTTCGTTGTAGAAGCCCTCGGGGAAAAGAGGACGCAAGGGGCGATCGATCAGGCGGGAGATCAGGATCTCGCGCTCGGACTGACGACCTTCACGCTTGAAAAAACCACCGGGAATTTTGCCGGCAGAGTAGGTTTTTTCAACGTAATCCACGGTCAAAGGAAAAAAGTCCTGACCGGCTTTCGCTTTGCTGGCGCCCACAACGGTGGCCAGCACAACAGTATCTTCGATGGAAACCAGCACGGCACCTGACGCCTGACGTGCGATTTCTCCGGTTTCCAGCACAACGGTGTGCTCACCGTACTGGAAAGACTTGGTGACTTTATTGAACATTAGGAGAATCCTTACAATAAAAAAACCGTGCACACAGCGAAACCAGTTCGCCGAATGCACGGTTGTTTAGCGGGGAGCCAGCCCCGGTATCACTTACGCAGACCGAGTTTTTCGATCAAAGCACGGTAAGCGTCTGGATTACGACCTTTCAGGTAATCCAGCAATTTGCGACGACGGCTAACCATGCGCAACAGACCACGACGGGAGTGGTGATCTTTGTTGTGAGCCTTGAAGTGGCCGGTCAATTCGTTGATGCGAGCGGTCAGCAAAGCCACTTGCACTTCTGGGGAGCCTGTATCGCCTTGTTTACGCTGAAACTCGGAAACGATATCGACTTTTTTGATATCTGCAACTGCCATTTTATATAGCCTCTAAGACTTGCGTTAGGACCGAGGTGCCCTAACGTGTTGAAAATGAAATTGAGTACACCGGCCCAACGGGCCCGTGCAAGCAAACGATTATAACGAAAAACCAGGATCAGCGTTAAGCATTTCGCCTTGCGCCTCCACTGAAGCCGACAACTTTAGTTGTTTCCACGCCGTAGTCGCGCCAAGGCACGGGCACGACGCCAACGCCAGGCCATCACAAACCATCCCGACAGCCCATACAGGCAGAACAGACCAAACAGAAAGACGGGCGGATCGGTCGACACAAATACAAAGACCAGCACAAACAGCAACATGCCCCAAAATGGAACGCTGCGGCTGATGGCAAAGGACTTGCCGCTATAAAACGGCGCATTGGATACCATGGCCAGGCCGGCGTAAATAGTCAGACCAAAGGCTACCCAGGGGATCACATTGACTTGCAGCGACAATTTATTGTCCACGGCCAGCCAGACAAAACCGGCTACCAGCGCGGCGGCGGCCGGACTGGGTAAACCTTGAAAGAAACGCTTGTCGACCACTTCAATATTGGTGTTGAAACGAGCCAGACGCAAGGCGCCACCCGCCACATAGATAAAGGCGGCCAACCATCCCCAGCGTCCCAAGCCCTGCATGGCCCAAACATACATGACCAGCGCAGGAGCCGCACCAAAAGAGATCATGTCTGCCATGGAGTCATACTGCTCGCCAAAAGCAGACTGCGTATTGGTCAGCCGAGCAACCCGCCCATCCATCCCATCGAACACCAAGGCCAGGAAAATGGCGATGGCCGCCGCTTCAAAGCGACCGTTCATCGCTTGCACAACGGCATAAAAGCCCGCAAACAAATTGGCGGTGGTAAAGGCGTTGGGCAAAAGATAGATGCTACGCCGACGACGGGTTTCATCATTGAGCAAATTGGGCATAATTTATGCTTTAAGAGTTGTTGCTAAAGACTGAACACTCGAATGTAGCATTGTCCACAAGGCTACAGAGCGCAAATAGTTCAAGCAAATATAAGCCAGGACAAGCAAAAAAGACCGAGAGGCCTGCGACCAGGGCGTTCGCGAAGAACGAGTAGATTTTATCGAACTCGCTTGCGCAGCATGCTGACAAGGACGCGATGCTCACAGCAAGAGCACTGCATTTTATCGCGCAGTCATCAATACAGCCACAAGACAAGGACACAACGCGGGTATGCCTCCCTTGGCCTGGGCAGCCGCGCTGCGCGCCCAACGCGTCCTGCAATAAAAAAACCGGCTGACGCCGCGAGACATCAGCCGGTTCAGGTTCAAGACCAGAGCAGACTAGGCGCCTACCCCGATATCAAACTTAGTTCTTGGACTTATCGACCAATTTGTTGGCCGCAATCCAAGGCATCATGGAGCGCAGCTTGCTACCCACTTGCTCAATCTGCGATTCGGCATTGATACGACGACGCGAGATCAAGGTAGGAGCGCCAGCGGCGTTTTCCAGGATGAAGTTCTTGGCATAAACGCCGGTCTGGATGTCTTCCAGGCACTTGCGCATAGCCTTGCGGGTTTCTTCGGTAACAATCTTCGGACCGGTCTCGTACTCGCCGTATTCAGCGTTGTTGGAGATCGAGTAGTTCATGTTGGCGATACCGCCTTCGTAGATCAGGTCCACGATCAGCTTGAGCTCGTGCAAGCACTCGAAGTAAGCCATTTCAGGCGCGTAACCCGCTTCTACCAGCGTATCGAAGCCTGCTTTGATCAGCTCAACCGCACCGCCGCACAGAACAGCCTGTTCACCGAACAAGTCGGTTTCGGTTTCTTCGCGGAAGTTGGTTTCGATGATACCGGCACGACCACCGCCGTTAGCCGATGCGTAGGACAGAGCCACGTCGCGAGCAGCGCCGGTCTTGTCCTGGTAAACAGCGATCAGGTGAGGAACGCCGCCGCCTTGGCTGTAGGTGCCACGAACCGTGTGACCAGGAGCCTTGGGAGCAATCATGATGACGTCGATATCGTCACGGGGCACAACCTGGCCGTAGTGAACGTTAAAGCCGTGAGCAAATGCCAGAGCGGCGCCAGGCTTGATGTTCTCGGCAACCTGGTTGCGGTAAACCTCAGCAATGTTTTCGTCGGGCAACAAGATCATGACGACGTCAGCGCTCTTGACGGCTTCGGCCACTTCCTGAACTTTCAGGCCAGCGTTCTCGGCTTTGCTCCAGGAAGCGCCGCCTTTGCGCAGACCCACAACCACATTCACGCCGGACTCGTGCAGGTTCAGGGCGTGGGCGTGGCCTTGCGAACCGTAGCCGATGATGGCAACGGTCTTGCCTTTGATCAGGGAAAGATCACAATCCTTGTCGTAGAAAACTTTCATTTCAGGTGCTCCAAATTTAATAATTTCGCTTAAACAGCAATTCGAGAATGGCCGCTCATGCAGCAGCGGCACAAAAAGGACCTTGACTCATTACTTCCAGGACGGGGACACCGGCGTCTACACAGCACCAGACTGTGCATACCCTTTATAAGGCGCTGCCGTGAACGGCAGCCCCTTGAATAAAAGCGGTCATTCTGTCCTGAAAGAGCCTTGGCTTACAGCTTTAAGACACGCTCGCCACGGCTGACACCAGAGACTCCGGTGCGCACTGTTTCAAGAATGGCCGTGCGATCCAGCGCATTAATGAAAGCAGCAATTTTGTCTTGAACACCGGTCAGTTCGATGGTGTATGTCTTGTCCGTCACATCGATGATGCGGCCACGGAAAATATCCGCCATGCGCTTCATCTCTTCACGTTCCTTGCCGACAGCCCGCACCTTGATGAGCATCAGTTCACGCTCGATGTGAGGGCCTTCGGACAGATCCACCACCTTGACCACGTCAACCAGACGGTTCAAGTGCTTGGTGATCTGCTCGATGACGTCGTCCGCCCCTCGCGTCACGATGGTCATGCGAGACAGGGTGTCGTCCTCGGTAGGAGCAACCGTCAAGGTCTCGATGTTATAGCCACGAGCCGAAAACAGGCCAACCACACGGGACAGTGCGCCGGGCTCGTTTTCCAGAAGGATAGAAATGACGTGTTTCATGATTCTCTCCTTACAGATCGTCAGGGCCCAAGAGCATTTCTGTCAGGCCACGGCCTGCTTTCACCATCGGGAACACGTTTTCGGTTTGGTCCGTGATGAAGTTCAGAAATACCAGGCGGTCTTTGTGCGTGGTGAAGGCTTCGCGAATAGCAGGGACCACATCGGCTGGCTTGTCGATTTCCAGACCCACGTGACCGTAGCTTTCCACCAGTTTGACAAAGTCAGGCAATGCATCCACGTAGGACTCGGAATAGCGCGAGCCGTAATCGATCTGTTGCCACTGGCGCACCATGCCCAGATAACGATTGTTCAGACAAAGAATCTTGGGACTCAAGCGGTACTGTTTACACGTAGACAGTTCCTGGATATTCATCTGGATGGAGCCTTCACCGGTGATGACGGCAACATCCTGGCCTGGATTGGCCATCTGCACACCCATTGCGTAAGGCAAGCCCACGCCCATCGTGCCCAGGCCACCGGAATTGATCCAGCGACGAGGCTTATTGAATTTGTAGTACTGCGCCGCCCACATCTGGTGCTGACCCACATCGGAAGTCACGAATGCGTTGCCGCCCGTCACTTCCCACAGGGATTCCACCACAAATTGCGGCTTGATCAGTTCGTCCGACTTGGCGTAGGCCAGCGAGTTCTTGCCCCGCCAGACATTGATCTGCTTCCACCAGTCGTTCAGGGAAGGCTGGTGCTGCGATTCCTGACGGCTTTGCGCATACAGCTCATTGAACTCGGTCAGCACGTCTTTGACACAGCCCACAATCGGCACATCCACTTTCACGCGCTTGGAGATCACGGAAGGATCAATATCGATATGAATGATCTTGCGCGGATTCTGACCGAAATGACGGGTATTGCCGATCACGCGGTCATCAAACCGCGCACCGACAGCGACCAGCACGTCGCAATGCTGCATGGTCATGTTGGCTTCATAGGTACCGTGCATGCCGGGCATGCCGATGTACTGGTCGGCCGTGCCGGGATAGGCACCCAGACCCATCAAGGTCGTGGTGCAGGGTGCGCCACTGAGCTTGACCAGGTCATTGAGTTCGCTTTCTGCATTACCCAGCACCACGCCACCACCCACGTAGATCAGCGGGCGCTCGGCGCTGTTGAGAATCTGGACAGCCTTTTTGATTTGCCCCTGATGGCCCTTGGTCACCGGCGCATAGGAGCGCATCTTGACTTCGCCACGCTTAGGCGTGTATTTGCACGTTGCGGTCGTAATATCTTTGGGGATATCAATCAGCACGGGGCCTGGACGGCCGGTAGTGGCAATAAAGAATGCCTTGCGAATGGTATCGGCCAGATCACGGACATCGCGCACCAGAAAGTTGTGCTTGACGCAGGGACGGGTAATGCCAATGGCATCACATTCCTGGAAAGCATCTTCGCCAATGGCCTGCGTGCTGACCTGACCACTGATGATGACCATCGGAATGGAATCCAGGTACGCGGTCGCAATACCGGTCACGGCATTGGTGACGCCCGGGCCACTGGTTACCAGTGCCACGCCAACTTTCTGGGACGAACGAGAATAGGCATCCGCAGCATGAACAGCGGCCTGTTCATGACGCACAAGAATGTGCTGGAAGCGGTCCTGCTTGAAGATTGCGTCGTAAATATAGAGAACGGCACCACCCGGGTATCCGAAAACGTGTTCTACGCCTTCGTCCGCGAGCGTGCGCACAACAATATCTGCGCCATTTAATTCAGACATGAGTTTTCCTTTCAGTCTTGCTCTGCAATATCGATCGACCACGACGGTCCGAGCTTGAACCGATGTCAGCAACATGATCTGGCGCTTCATGGTCCACAGGACCACACCACCCAGACACATTACCGTCCGGCCTGCACTCTTCGACACCCAGTGCGTGCACACAAAAACGTATGCGTTAGCTTGAAACGGAAGTCCTGGCATCCCACGCTTGTGACGCGGCCAGCAACAAAGTTTTTAGGCGCAAAAAACCGGGCGGATGGCCCGGTTAACAGTGCCTCGCTACAATTTGCTCGGATACGGAGCAAAAACACCTGGTTACTTTACCTTGCCTGCACAAAGCGAGCAACTGTGATTGTTGGTAAAGTGCAAAAAAACAGGCTTAAAGCGGGCATACGTAAAACGATATACTGTCTACCTATGACGAGCTGTCCGGGTATTTTATGGCATCGCCCATTCCACAATTAAAACAATTCCTGTATAGCCACTACTTTTTCGGTGGACTGCGCCAGTCCATCGGGGTACTGCTGCCGGTCATTATTTTGGGCCGGTTTTTTGGTCACTATGACATCGGGGTCATTGCGTCCATGGGCGCGACCTGCGTTGCCATCATTGACCAACCCGGCGGCCCGCGCCGCTACCGCAACAATGAAATGCTCGGCGGTATTGCCTTGGGCACGGTCACCGTGGGCCTGACCGGCTTAGCCTCCAGTTCCCCTTTGCTGCTGGTGCTGTGCGTCCCCTTGCTCTGCTTTCTGTACAGCATGTTTTCTGTCTTTGGTCGCCGCGGCGGGCTGATCGGTTTTGCTGCCCTGCTGCTGATGACCTTGACGATGCGCTTTCCCATGCAGCCTCATGAAGTGCTGGCGCACACCCTTTACTCGTTTGCCGGCGGCCTGTCCTATTATCTGTTCAGCACGCTGTTTCGACGCTTGTTCTGGTATCGGGAAGAACGTCAGACTCTGGCTGTTGCACTGTTTGCCACCGCTGAGTACATGGAAGCCCGATCACAGTTCTATGACTCCAGCTCGGATCTGGACGCTTGCTATCGGCGGCTGATCAACCTTCAATCCAATATGACCGAAAAGCATCAGGCGGCCCGCGATGTGGTACTGCGCGAACTGCCACGCGGTCATGGGCGGGGAGATCATCACCGCAAGGCGCTGCTGACCATCTTTCTGAACATGGTCAGCATTCTGGACTCGCTGGTTGCCACTTACACCGACTACACCGTCCTGCGCCGCCAGCTTTCCGACAGCGATTTTATGGTTTTTGCGCGTGACGGCTTGCACAAGCTGTCGCTGGATATTGGCCGCATCGCCATGAATGTTTCACGCAGCGCTCGCACAACCCGTCGCTCCAGCGTCAAAGCGGAAATCCGCGCCATGGAATACGAGCTGGAGAAATACAAACGTCAGGGCATGTCTCAATCCGACCCCGAAACGTATGCCCTGTTAGTCCAGGTGCTGCGCCGCATGCGCAACCTGAACCGGATCGTCGACAGCATGGCCAGCCTGTCACACAGAGCCAGCCAGAATCTTCCGGTCGACCAGTACCTGAACAAATCACTCAGCCGCATGCTGTCGCGCGAAGAACTGCGTCTGGGCATGCTGACCAGTAATCTCAAGCTGAAGTCCTCGCACTTCCGCTATGCAGCACGCGTCAGCATCGCCTCCATCGTGGCCCTGGGAATTGGTGCACTTAGCGCTCACTTCCAAAGCGAACTGGGCCTGGTCAGTGCCCTGACCGCTCACAGTTACTGGATCATCCTGACAATTCTGGTGATCATGAAACCGGGCTTTGCCATCACCCGTCAACGTAATGGCTGGCGGCTGTTTGGCACGATACTGGGCTGTGCGGCGGCCTTTCTGCTGCTCAAGCTCACCGATAACCGTGAGCTGTATCTGATTGCCATGTTGCTGGCCTATCTGCTTGGCAACAGTCTGGTTCAATTGAACTTCTTGTTATCCGCCCTGTTCAATACCATTTTTGTCATTCTGTCCTTCCAGTTCCTGTCTACAGGCGGCTCTTTCATTATTGGAGAGCGCCTGGTCGATACGCTGATCGGTTGCGGCATTGCCATGGCGGCCAGTTATTTGCTCCCGAACTGGGAATCCACGGCTATGACGGGCCTGGCACGCGCAGCCTTGGCCGCCAATAAAGAGTTCTGGCGGGCCGGTCTGGAGTTCGCTCGTCTGAGTCGTCTGCACAACCAGAACCTCAGAAATGATAAAGCGGGCGAACCCACGATGACAGAGGCTCAGAAAGCTCAGGTGGATCTGGATTTGATGGAAGCCGACACCGCCTGGCAGGTGGCGAACAAGAATGTTCACATTGCCTTTAGCAACTTTGCCTCGGCCTTCTATCGCATGATGGACGAACCTGTCAGCCGACAAGCCAATGTGTCCCTGCTGAACAATCTGCTGATTCAGAACCATGTGCTGGCCTCGCAGATCAGTGCCGCAGCCCCGCTTCTGGCTAATTTGAGCCAGATTCCGCCAGGCATCCAAAACGCTCTGGATGCGATTGGTGCACTCATCAACGATCAGGATGCAGACCCGCCCGCCTCCATCGAAACGGAAGGCGAACTGGCCATGCTGGCCTACCCAATCCGTCAAATGAGCAAGGCAGCCCAGTTGATTCGCCAGGATATGAGAGGGCTGGAATACAGTGCTGGCCCACAGCTGCCACCCGAGCGCAAGCAGGAGCTGAACCAGCAAGGGGCTTGATGACCATGCCCCGCTTACCTAAGGAACTCACTGTCAGAGCCGAATAAACAAAAGCACAAAGCACAAAGCACAAAGCACAAAGCACAAAGCACAAAGCACAAAGCACAAGAGCATAGGGCGCGAAGCCCTCATCTGGTCGCAGCACTAAAAAGAAAAAGGCAAGGCGCAATATACATGGCCTTGCCTTTCCTTTTCATCTCTGCAACACCGCTGATCCGCTAACGAGCTGCCCCTACGGCGCAAGCCATAAATCTATCTGCGCATCAAGCCTTGGCGTCCTGCTCGGAGCGACGAAACACCAGCTTGTCCTCGCTGGAGAGCTCAGGCTGGAACACATAGCCTTCACGATCAAAGGCCTTCAAAGCCTCTACCGTTTGAACACGATTATCAATCACAAAGCGGGCCATCAAACCACGCGCTTTCTTGGCATAAAAACTGATGATCTTCCAGACGCCATTCTTCTCGTCCTGGAAAACACACTGCACCACGCGAGCTCGCAGGGATTTTTGATCCACCGCCTTGAAATACTCTTCCGACGCAAGGTTCAAGACAACAGGATCAGCATCACCTTCCTGACGCTCGTTCAGATAATTGGCAATACGGCTTCCCCAATAAGCGTACAAATTCGCACCACCGGGATTCCTCAAACGAGTGCCCATTTCCAAACGATAGGGCCGCATCAAGTCCAAAGGACGCAAGGCTCCATAAAGCCCACTCAAGATCACGATGTGATCCTGAGCCCACTTGAGTTCCTTGTCCGACAAATCCGTGGCAGCCAAGCCCTCATACACATCGCCGTTAAACGCCAAAATAGCCTGTCGTGCGTTGGAGCGGTCAAACTTGGGCTCCCACTCCTGATAGCGCTGAACGTTCAGCCGTGCCAGATCGTCACTCAGCTTCATCAGGCCCGCTATATCCTCTTCGGACTGAGTGCGCAAAATATCAATCAAGCCTTGCGCCTGCTCCACAAACAAGGGTTGGGTTTCCAGCTGTGTACGTACAGGAGAATCGTAATCCAGCTTCTTGGCTGGCGAGAGCAATAACAACATGCGCCTATATCCTTTCTAACCAAACAGATAAAGGGAGCCCCCTTTATCTGCCATGAACAAAAAACGCGCTGACCGCGATTAGCGCGCCGTCCAGCCACCATCCAGGCTGAGCGTCGTCCCCGTCATCTGATCTGCAGCAGCCGAACACAGGAACACCGCCGCCCCACCCAATTGCTCGGGCGTCACAAACTGCAGGGAAGGCTGTTTCTCTGCCAGCAACTCGCGAGCAGCGGCTTCAATATCCATGCCTTTTTGCTGACTGATGGCCTCAATCTGCTTTTCCACCAGCGGTGTGCGGACCCACCCGGGACAAATCGCATTGCACGTAATGCCCTTGCCGGCATTTTCCAGCGCCGTCACTTTGGTCAGCCCAACAACGCCATGCTTGGCCGCCACATACGCCGACTTATTCACCGAGGCCACCAAACCATGGGCCGAAGCGATATTGATGATACGTCCCCACCCCTGCTTTTGCATGATGGGCAAGGCAGCAGCCGTACCATGAAAGACAGCAGACAGGTTCAGCGCAATAATGGCGTTCCATTTGTCGACAGGAAAGTCCTCAATGGTTGCTGTGTACTGGATGCCAGCGTTATTGACCAGAATATCCAGGCCACCCAGGGCTTGCGCGGCCTTGGCAACAAAGTCACGTGTCGCCTGGGCGTCACTCAGGTCCGCATTCAGATAATAGGCGTGGATGCCGAATCTGGACTCCAGAGAACTGCGCTCGCGCTCGATATCTTCAGGCTGACCAAAACCGTTGATCACCACATCCGCACCTGCTTTTGCCAATTCGGTGGCCATGGCCAGACCAATACCACTGGTCGATCCCGTTACGATCGCTTTTTTACCTTTCAGCATAGATACCTCGTGAGTATGGACAACAGAGAACTGAAACCTCAAGTGTACTCGCCGCTCTGCATGGCCGGACAAGACGTCAGGAGAGTTTTGTCCGAGCTGAGCGCCCACCCCGCGGGGCGACAGATAGCCCCGTAACACCGGAGTAATCTGTGCTCACGTGGGCATCGACACAGGTCATGTCTGCCCAATCGGAACGGAGAACCCGCGTTTCGGCAGGCAATTGCCCGTCAGACAGCCATACGTTTCCCACTTTAACGCCGCAACATGACAGGCAACTGGCCAACAAAACCGACAAGGCAAATAGAAAACAAAAAAGCCCTTGAATAATCAAGGGCTTTTAAAATTCTAAGTGGCGGACAGGGTGGGATTCGAACCCACGGTACGCTTGCACGTACGCCTGATTTCGAGTCAGGTACATTCGACCACTCTGCCACCTGTCCGCGATTGCTTATATGGTTACAAGCAAGCCCATAAATATAGATGAAAGAATGCGTTTTGACAAGCACTAACCGTGTAGAGTGCCTCGTTCCACGCGCACGGTCAGTCGGCGGAACCTGCCTCAGAACCCAAAGTATTCTTTTTGATCAAGGGTTTACCCTTTATTTTCGACTGTTTTGCTTGTTTGCTCTGGTAGGCGGGCCTATATTGGAATCACACATTGATGCATCGCAGCCCTGCCTTTTCTCCGGCAGTCCTTGTAATTCCAGTGCAAAACACTGGACTTGATAAAAGGAATTGTCATGCAAACCTTCCAATGGATTATTGATGCCAACGGCGATGGCCTGTACAGCCTGAATGAAATCCTCCAGACCTTGCGCTGGGCTTTCCGAATTCCAGGCAGTCTAGTAGTGGAGACATTGGGCTCTGTTCCATATCTGTCAGACGTACTTCGTATCCAGGCCTCGGAAGCGACGGGCTACGCCTCCTTGCGAGGTGGGCTGGTCAATATCCTATCGCTATTTTTCTGGGCCGGCCTGTGCCTCTGGTTTCTGGAGATCAACTCCAAGCCCCGTGCGGAACCCCCACAGCGTAAAACTCGCCTGACCCCGCATCTGCATAAACAGAGTGATTCCGCGCACGCTCAACAACTGCACGCGAACCACAATCGCCGCCCGGTCCGTCACCGTCAGGTTGAACGGCACACCTTCTGACCCGACTGCATGGCTCCCCTGTCCATCCGGACAGGGGAAATAGTTGTTAAGAAAGGTAAATCCTGAGCATAGCTCATACGAGTCATGTTGCTTTTGGAAGTGCTTTGGCAGGTTTGCCTAACGTTTGAGCCTGCAAATCCGGGCAACAATCGCTGCAGCTAGAGTCACGTGAGGTGCAGCATATGAAAAAACTACTGTTCGCCAGTTTGATGGCCTTGAGCACCAGCACCGCCTTTGCGGGCGGTGTGAATGTGGACATCAATGTTGGTATTCCCGGGATTGGTTATGGGCCCATCTTCTACCCACCCGCACGTGTTGTGGAGCGCCCGGTTTATGTCGCGCCCCCGCCAGTGGTTTACCATCCACCCCGTTACGTCTATCGTCCCGGCTACGTGGAGTATGGACGCGGCAGCAAAGAGTGGCGCAAAGAACAACGGCGGGCTCACAAACGCTGGCGCAAGCATCAGGAGCGCTACTGGGATGATGACTGACCCATCTGAACGGAGCCAAGCATAAAAAAGGGCTGAGGACCACAACGGTCATCAGCCCTTTCTCTTTTAAGACAGCCGCTTTACTGCGCAGGCACCAGACGTTCCAGACCACCCATGTAGGGGCGCAGAACCTTGGGCACAATCACGCTGCCATCTTCTTGCTGGTGATTTTCCAGCACCGCCACCAAGGCGCGTCCCACCGCCAGACCCGACCCGTTCAATGTGTGCACAAACTCGGGGCGAGCCTTGCTGTCAGCACGAAAACGCGCTTGCAAGCGACGAGCCTGGAAAGCTTCGCAGTTCGAGACCGAAGAAATCTCGCGGAACGTATCCTGTGCGGGCAACCACACCTCCAGATCATAGGTTTTGGCCGCCGAAAAGCCCATGTCGCCCGTACAGAGCTGCACCACACGGTAAGGCAGCTCCAGAGCCTGCAGCACGTGTTCAGCGTGGCCGACCATAGCCTCCAGCGCCTCGTAAGATTTTTCAGGGTGGACAATCTGCACCATTTCTACTTTGTCGAACTGGTGCTGACGAATCACACCGCGGGTGTCCCGGCCACCGCTACCGGCCTCCGAACGGAAGCAAGGCGAGTGAGCAGTCAGACGCATGGGCAACGCATCACCAGCCAGAATCTCGTCGCGCACCATGCCCGTCAAACTGATCTCGGAGGTGGAGATCAAGTACAGGTCTTCGGGCTTGGATTCGGCCGGATCGGCTGGCTCATTGTCCTGACCACCCTTGGTGACCCAGAACATATCATCCTTGAACTTGGGCAGCTGGCCAGTACCGTACAAGGTGGAGGCGTTCACGATGTAGGGGGTATAGCATTCGGTGTAACCATGCTCTTGCACTTGCGTGTCCAGCATGAACTGAGCCAGCGCACGGTGCAAACGGGCCAGAGGGCCACGCAAGACCATGAAACGGGCACCCGCCAGCTTACGAGCCGACTCAAAATCCAGGCCCAGCTTTTCACCCAGATCCACGTGATCGCGCGGCTCAAAGGTGATGTGCGCGGGCTTGCCCTGTTCATCTTTAGGGCCGGGAATCCAACGGCGCACTTCGACGTTGTCTTCTTCGGACTCGCCCACCGGCACGCTTTCGTGCGGCAGGTTGGGAATTGTGGCGAACCAGGAGGACAGCTCGGCCTGTACTTGGGACAGATCCTGCTCCAGCTGCTTCAAACGCACCGGGATTTGCTGGGATTGAGCCAATGCCTCGCTAGCGTCTTCGCCCTTGGACTTGAGCTGGCCAATACGTTTGGCCAGTGCATTGCGCTCGGCCTGCAGAGTTTCTGTTTCCACCTGCACCGCTTTGCGGCGGGCTTCCAGCTGCTGGAAACGCTCGGTGTCAAATTGCACGCCACGTTTCGCCAAGCCCTGTACCAGCGGCTCCAAGTCTTTGCGTAATTGGTTCAGATCTAACATTTAATAGCCATATAGGTGATGGTTCAATCCCGATTGATGTGGTGATTTTAACCGCAAGCCACCACAAGCGCAGCACAGCGCACGCAGTAGCGGGATATCGGGAAATACGGGGGTGACAGGCCCAGCAAGCGCCCGTCCTGTCTTAAGTGTCTTTTTTACCGGCCTGCTCGTCCAGTTGACGCAGGCGTTCCATTTTTTCAGCAATCTTGATTTCCAGACCGCGAGGTACTGGCTGATACCAATGGGGGTCGGGAATGCCGTCCGGCAGGTAGGTCTCGCCCGCCGCGTAGGCATTGGGCTCGTCGTGAGCATAGCGATACGCATGACCGTGGCCCAGCTCTTTCATCAGCTTGGTCGGCGCGTTGCGCAAATGCACGGGTACTTCACGGCTCTTATCCTGCTTTACAAAGGCGCGAGCCTGGTTGTAGGCCTTATACCCCGCATTGCTCTTGGGAGCGATGGCCAGATAGATGACTGCCTGTCCCAGGGCCAGTTCGCCTTCGGGGCTGCCCAGCCGCTCGAAGGTCAAGGCAGCATCGTTAGCAATTTGCATGGCGCGCGGATCGGCCAGACCGATATCCTCCCAAGCCATGCGAATGATACGACGCGACAAATAACGGGCATCCGCCCCGCCGTCCAGCATCCGAGTGAGCCAATACAAAGCCGCATCCGGGTTGGAACCACGCACCGATTTATGCAAAGCAGAAATCTGGTCATAGAAATTATCGCCCCCCTTGTCAAAGCGTCGGGAGTTCAAGGTCAAGGCGTTTTGCAAAAAGTCTGTGGTAACCAGCTCGGTGCCCGAGGTCTTGGCAGCTGTATTGGTCTGCTCGAGCAGGTTCAAAAAACGTCGCGCATCGCCGTCGGCATAGCCGATCAAGGTATCAACAGCTTGATCCTCAAACTCCAGACCCTCCAGCGCGTTTTGCTCCTGTACGCGGCGCAGCAGCCGTTTAAGCTCATCATCCGTCAGGGATTTAAGTACATAAACTTGCGCCCGCGACAGCAAGGCCGAATTGACCTCAAACGAGGGGTTTTCCGTCGTGGCACCAATAAAGGTCACCAAGCCGCTCTCGGCATAGGGTAGCAGTGCATCCTGCTGGGACTTGTTGAAGCGATGAATCTCGTCCACAAACAGGATGGTGTGCTTGCCCATGGTCAGGTTGTGCTGGGCTTGCTCCATGGCGGCACGAATATCCTTCACGCCCGAAAAAACGGCCGACAAGGCAATGAACTCGCACTCAAACGCACTGGCCGTCAAACGAGCCAAAGTGGTTTTACCAACACCCGGTGGCCCCCAGAAAATCATGGAGTGGGGTTTGCCAGACTGAAACGCCAAGCGCAAGGGCTTGCCCTCGCCCAGCAAATGGGACTGCCCTACTACTTGATCCAGTGTTTTGGGGCGCAGTGCTTCGGCCAAGGGTGCGGCGGGTTCCTGAGCGAACAAATCACGCATGGCGATCGCCCTTCCTAAAATGGCAAGACCTGGCCAAGCAGACCAGGTCTATATTGAAAACGTGTGGTACTAAAGCGAACGGCACGCTGGCTCTGACTGTCTTGGCACCAGAGCCACAACGCCTTAGGGCATGGACACCACATCCACGCCGGCGGGAGCTTTGAAAGTAAACGTGCTGGCGCTAATACGGGGGTTGGGTTCCAGAGCGGTGAAATCAATATAGGTGGTCTGCCCAAATGAGTCCTGCAACTCAAGACGACGAGGCTCACTGCCCTTGAAGCCAATATCCACATAGGAAAAGCCAGCATCAGTTTGCAAAGGCGTGGCTCGTATCCACTCCATCCCATCCCGCGACGCCTGCTCGACCAGTCGGAACGAATCTTCCAGATTGCCAGTACCAAACAATATAGCGGCAGGCGAAGCGCCAATAGACTGATCTACTCCACGCTCGGTGACCTGTGCCAGATCCGGGTCGTATTGATACAGTACCTTGCCGTCCGACACGATCAACTGCTCATAAGGGCGCTGCACATGCCACTTGAACTGGCCCGGACGCTGAAACACGAACTGCCCTGACTGCGGCGCACCTTTGGATTGGCCGTTGCTGTCTACGGTGCGCTGAGAGAACTCTCCCTTGGCGGCACGTACATCCTGCACAAAGGAGCGCAATTGCTCGCCGCCCGATGCGGCCAGGGTCAAGGCAGGTGTGGCAGCCAGCAACATGCTGGCCAACAATGTCTTAATCTTCATCTTTGGCACCTCCTGCGGGGACCAGAATTTCACGGTTACCATTGGGCTGCATGGCCGATACCAGCCCCGCCTGCTCCATTTGTTCCAGCAGCCGTGCTGCCCGGTTATAACCGATACGTAAATGACGCTGTACCGAGGAAATCGAAGCGCGACGATTTTTGATAATGACCTGAACAGCCTGGTCGTACAAGGGATCGGCTTCCGCATCCGCCATGCCCGTTATGGGATTGACGCCCTCGCCCGACTCTCCTTCGATGGCGCCTTCCAGCAAACCTTCAATGTAATCGGGCTCACCATGTTCTTTCAGATGCTCGACCACCCGGTGAACCTCGTCATCGCTGACAAATGCACCGTGTACACGTTTGGGCAAACCGGTGCCAGGAGGCAGATACAGCATATCGCCCTGTCCAAGCAAGGTTTCCGCACCCATCTGATCCAAAATGGTGCGCGAGTCGATCTTGGAGGACACCTGAAAAGCGATACGGGTAGGAATGTTCGCCTTAATCAGACCCGTAATCACATCCACACTAGGACGCTGTGTAGCCAGAATCAAGTGAATACCGGCCGCACGGGCCTTCTGAGCCAAACGGGCAATCAACTCTTCGATCTTCTTGCCTTGCACCATCATCAGGTCAGCCAGCTCGTCAATAATGACGACAATCATGGGCAGAACGGACAGTGGCTCGGGAGCATCCGGCGTCAAGGAGAAAGGATTGGGGATAGGCTCTTCACGCTTTTGCGCTTCGCGTATCTTGGCGTTGTAACCGGCCAGATTGCGCACGCCCAGCTTGCTCATCAAGCGGTAGCGTTTTTCCATCTCCGCCACACACCAGTTCAAGGCGTTGGACGCCAGACGCATATCCGTGACCACCGGCGCCAGCAAATGAGGAATCCCTTCATAGACACTCATTTCCAGCATCTTGGGATCGATCAGGATCAGGCGCACATCGGCCGGGTCTGCCTTGTACAGCAACGACAAAATCATGGCATTAATCCCGACAGACTTACCGGAGCCCGTCGTACCCGCCACCAGCAGGTGAGGCATTTTGGCCAAATCTGCCACCACAGGCTTGCCGGCAATATCCTTGCCCAACGCCATGGTCAGCAGGGATGCACTGCTGTGATAGGTCTGCGATCCGACGATTTCCTCCAGACGCACCATTTGACGACGAGGGTTGGGTAGCTCCAGCCCCATCAGGTTCTTACCGGGAATGGTTTCCACCACCCGGATGCTGACCAGACTCAAGGCGCGGGCCAGGTCTTTGGCCAGATTCACGATCTGGCTGCCCTTCACGCCCGTGGCTGGCTCGATCTCGTAGCGTGTAATAACCGGACCGGCCTGGGCAGCCACCACCGTTACTGCCACGCCAAAATCCGACAGCTTCTTTTCGATCAGCCGCGAAGTGAACTCAATGGTCTCTGGCGATACGGTCTCCACATTGTCAGCGGCCGGGTCCAATAAGGACAGTGGGGGTAAATCACTCACCTCGCCCGCCTGACGGGGTGCCTTGAACAAGGTTTGCTGCTTTTCTTTCTCGACACGTTCGGATTTGGGCACGGCTACAAAAGCGGGCTCGATCCGAACAGGCTGCTCATGAACCAGTTGTTCCTGCTTGGCCACGACGCTTTCCGTACGCTCGGCACGTTTGACCTCGCCCACACGCCGATCCTGACGGGCCGACCAAAATGTCATGAGCCGGGCAATCGCCCCTTCAATCAAGCCGCCCAGACGTTCCGCCAGCGTCAACCAGGAAAAACCGAAGAACAAACTGGCCCCGCCGGCAAGCAGGCCCATCAGCACCAACGTAGCACCACCAAAGCCTATCGACGTTACCAACAGTTGCGATAATAATTGGCCCAACTGCCCGCCAGCGCCAGCCGGAAGCTGCCACTGCTGGCCTAGCTCTTTAAAAAAGAGTGATTCCAGGCCCATGCTGCCCAGAAACAGAAAGAAAAACCCGATACCCGTTTCCCATCGCACTCGGGGCAACACGTCCTCGTTCTTGGTGCTGGGCAGAAGTAACGCAGTCAGCCGGTAAAAACCCACGGCAACGCGTTGCACCAGCAGCACAACCCAAAGCCAGGACGTCAGCCCGAAAAGAAACAATAGAAAATCGGCGATGTGGGCACCAAAGATGCCCCCGCCATTTTGTGTAAGGCCGGAATGCACAGAGTGCGACCAGCCGGGATCACCCGGGTCCCAGGTTGCCAGTACCAGACCTAGCCAGGCTGCCAGTGCAGCGAAGATGATCCACCGTGCTTCGCGCAGCAATCCTGTCAGGCGCTGCTGCAAGGCAGAAGGCCCATTGCGCACATTTTTGGATGACCGGGACGAACGAGGGGATGTTGCAGGTATTCTTGCCATGGACTCATTATAATTGGAGATCGTCTTTTTCGGATTTTCTGTGATGTCGACTACTAAGCACGCAAAAGTACTCATTCTGGGCTCAGGCCCGGCCGGCTATACCGCAGCGATCTACGCCGCCCGCGCCAACCTCAAGCCTGTCTTGGTCACTGGCATGGAGCAAGGTGGCCAACTGATGACCACCACGGATGTAGACAACTGGCCGGCCGATGCCCAGGGCGTCCAGGGACCTGATCTTATGGCACGTTTCCAGGCTCATGCAGAACGATTCGAAACAGAATTAATCTTTGACATGGTGTCCTCGGTCGATCTCTCCACCCGCCCCCTGACCCTGCACGGCGATAGTGGCACAGTCTACACCTGCGATGCGCTGATCATTGCGACAGGCGCATCGGCTCAGTACCTGGGCTTGCCAACAGAACAGGAGTTCATGGGCCGTGGTGTGTCCGGTTGCGCAACGTGTGACGGTTTCTTCTACAAGAATCAGGACGTGGCTGTGGTCGGAGGTGGTAACACGGCCGTTGAAGAGGCTCTGTACCTGTCCAATATCTGCAAAACCGTGACGCTGATTCACCGTCGCGATACCTTCCGCTCCGAACCCATCCTGACCGACAAGCTGATGGATCGCGTCCAGAACGGCAACATCCGTCTGAAATTGCACAGCGAACTGCAGGAAGTACTGGGTGATGCATCCGGCGTGACAGGTGCTCGCATCATCAACAATCAGACTCAAGCCACGGAAGACCTGGCAGTGACCGGCGTATTCATCGCCATTGGCCACAAGCCCAATACCGGTATCTTCGAAGGCAAGCTGGATATGCACGACGGCTACATCACTACGCGCAGTGGTCTGCAAGGCATGGCAACCATGACCTCCGTTCCGGGCGTATTTGCAGCGGGTGATGTACAAGACAATATCTATCGTCAGGCCATTACCAGTGCAGCCAGCGGTTGCATGGCCGCCCTGGACGCACAGCGCTGGTTGGATGAAAACCAATAAACCCAAAGCCGTGGGCCGTAGCCTGGCAGACCTGAAGAAGTTGCAAAGTCAGGTCCGCCAGGATCTCAATCCGCCTCCAGCCCCCGCCCGTCCTCAAGCCCGCAAGCGCCCGCGCCCGCCCGACCCGGGTGGCAAGCCAGCCCGACAAGCAGCCCTTGCCAGCACGGGAGTCCAAGACCCGGTTTCTTTACTGGACCCCAGCGACAGAGCCTGGCTGCGCCAGTCCCTGCGTGATGTGGCGCCCTTGAAAAAGCGCGGCCAACGCCTGATCGCCAATCGCCCCGCAGCCAGCCCGGAGCAATTGGAGCAGCGTCGCCGCCACGCAGTGGGCGCGCCCGCTTCTACCCCTGCCCTGCCGCAGGCCTCTGACCTGTATGTCAGCGCACAGGTTGAGAGCAATGATATCCGGCACCTGCGTGCGGGCTGTGGCCCCGATGTCTTGCGCGATCTGGAACGCAATCGTTGGCCCATCGAATCCAGTCTGGATTTACATGGCTCGGATGTAGAGCAGGCCCGCGAACGACTGGACAATTTCTTGCGTTCCTGTCTGGAACATGGCCTGCGCTGTGTACGCATTGTCCATGGCACGGGCTATGGTTCGCGCAATGGGGAACCCGTTTTACGCCATGCGGTGCGTCGCTGGCTGACCCAATTGCCCGACGTTCTGGCTTATGTTGAATGTGCCCCCAATGAAGGGGGGCAGGGCGCTGTCAAACTCCTGCTGCAGGCTGTGACTGAGCCCGGCGTTTGATTGTCCTGCGTGGGATAGAGACGTAAAAAAGGCCAGCTTTCGCTGGCCTTTTTTTTGTTGTTGTTATGTTGTACTGCCTATTGCTTTTATAGTAGTGACCGTTTTGCTTCGGTCTTTATTGCCCAGCTTTGCGGGCTATGTCTCCTCACCTGCATGGAACGTATTGTGCCCCATTTATAAAAGTGTCACACTTAGGGAATGCACTGATACCCGCATGGTAAGAAAATATCAGCCACTACCTTCGGCGCTTCTTATTGGGTTGCCGGGCCCTGCCCCTTCACAGCCCGTTTCAAAAACACCTGCATTTCTTTCTCTGCCTGCTTGTCGCCCTGCTCCTGAGCAATCACCAGACCTTGCTCCAGAACGTGCTGCGCCTGCGTAAATTGCCCCAGGTTGACCAGTACCCGCCCCAACAACTTCCAGGCTGCGGTGTAACGCGGATTCATTTCTACGGCTTTAGAAAAATGCTCGCGAGCCGCCTCCAGATCGCCCTCGCCCATACATGCGTTACCCAGGCCAAAGCGCAGTAAAGCGTTATCCTTGCCAGCAACCAGCAATTTTTCCAGTCCTTCACGCATAATCCGTACCCTTGAAAACAAAGCAAGTCGTGGTTGCGCTGTCTTCGTACAAAACACAATAGCGACTCGCACAAGCCTAAATAGCTTGATAGCTCTTGAACGGTCCGGCCATCAAGCATTGAGCCTGGTTTTGTACCACGGAATATCAAAAGGCGGCCTCAGCAGGCCAGGCTCTGTCGGTCCATTCTCCGGCGAGTGCCGCCTTTAGGCCAGATCGCCTTGCAAAACCCCCTTGCTGACGACCTCACGCCCATCCAGACTCACGGTGCAATTGCGCATGGGGTAGTCAAAATGGCAATCAGAAAAACGGCCTGCAGCGGGATTCGCTCCGGTAGAGAAAAGGAAGTTACCGGCAAAGGCACGCAACTCGGTTCCGTTGGTATCGCGCTTGTCGTACATGGCCATCGAATCCCAGCGAGCCGCCGGTGCCATGCCCCAGCCCACGTGACTGACGGCATAGGCATCCTTGTCGTTCCAGCTGGCGTAATAAGAACGGATCAAATCAGCGTCTACACCCTTGCCCTCAATCGCCACGACATAATCATTTTCGATACGCAGGGTCACGGACGACTCCAGATAGCGCTTGAAGGTCAGGTTCACATCTCCGCTATCGAGCACCAGCGTCCCATTCACACTACCATTGCTGGGGTAGCAAATGCACAGACCTGCCGGCCAGTATCCAAAGCTGCCCGGTTTGTCGGCAATCCCGGCGCTGCCGCGTCCAATCACCCCCTCCAGGCTGACTGTCAGATCCGTGCCGGCCTCGGAGCTAATGTGCATGACACTCGCATCGGTAATCAGCTTGCCGCCAAGATCGCACTTGCCTTGCAGGTAAGGACTGGGTTTGACCCGCTCCAGAATCTCGGGGTGCTCGTCGCTAATCATCATGATGCGGGCCCCTTTGGCCAGCAGTGCGGCACGCTCGGGCGAATGCAGCAGCCCTTCTACGGTGCAGTCCACGATGAACTGGCTGCCTGCCAAAGCCTGGACTATCGGGTCCATGCCTTCCAGAGCCAAGGAAGTCCCAGTCGAGCGCAGGGCAATATTGCTTTTCAGTCGTGGCGAGACCAGTTTCACATGACAAACCCGTGCCCCCATTTGCGTCAGGGCCAACTCGGCCAGCTCGGCCAGCACAGAGCGCGATTGCGTCTCGGACAGCACGACTGCCATTTCGCCGGGCTGCACCTTGCACAGTCCAAACACTTCTACAAAATCAGCAATCCACTTGCCTTCAATATGCTCACGCAACATCTCACTACTCCTTGAAAATTCAAAAAAGGCGCTGCGCGGCTTTTTCAGCCGGGCGGCGCCTCTGCACATCAGTCGTGCAAATCCTTGCCCTTGGTTTCAGGCGAGGCAATCGTGGCCCACAAAGCCAGAACACACAGGCCGATCAAATACCAGTCAAAAACCTGCTTTTGATTGATCGAATGCAGCCAGGCTTGCAAATAGGGAGCAGTCCCGCCCGTCAAGGCACCGGCAACCGAATACGGCAGCCCCATGGCGACCGCACGGATGCGTGTCGGGAACTGCTCAGGAAAAAAAGCGGGCATGATGGCGGTAGGGGCCGAGATCAGAAGCATGCCGCCCATCATGAATACCACCAGACGCCAGATCTCGCCCTGTCCGCCGGTCAGCACCATCGTCAATGGAATGATGCTGATGATTGAACCGATGGAAAAAAAATACCAGTTCACCTTGCGACCGAAACGATCGGAGAACGCCCCCCAGAAGATCAGGCACAAGATCAAAAATATATTTGCTCCTACGCCCACCCACATCACCTTGGCAGCAGGCATGCCCAGGGAGGTGATGGCAAAGGTCGGCGCCATGATGGCCCAGACGTAATACAAGACGGTGCCGCCTGCCGACAAAGCGAATACACGCAAGCAGGCGCTGCGGTACTTCCAGACCTCGGCCCAGAACACGCGCGCGCCAGGGCGTGCCGTTTTGCCCGAGGCTTGTGCTGCAGCCTGACGGGCTTTGAACATGGGGGTTTCATCGAGCTTTCTGCGCAGATACAGCGCATACACTCCCAAGGCACCCCCCAATACAAAGGGAACACGCCATGCCCAGGCTCGAACGACCTCCTCCCCCAGCAGACTGGTCAGGCAGGCACTGAGCAAGACCGCGGCCAGCACGCCAATTGTGACAAACACAAAAACAGAGGACGACCACAGCCCGCGTTTATGAGCGGGCGCCATTTCCGTGACATAAGTGAAGGAAGAAACCACCTCACCACCATGACCAATCCCTTGTAACAAGCGCCCCATCAACAAGAACAAAGCGGCAATCGGCCCCACCATGTCATACGTGGGCGCAATGCCGATCACCAGACTGCCCAACGCGGTAATCAACATGGACAAGGTCATGGTGAACCGTCGTCCCTTGCGGTCGGCCAGCCAGCCAAAAAAGATGCCTCCCAGAGGACGCATGAAAAAACCAACGGCAAATACTGCCAGCGTGCCCAGCAATGCGGCCAGCGGGTCCTCGCTATGGAAAAACTGCTTGGCAAAATAGGCGGCAAAAATCGAATAAGCCGTCCAGTCATACCACTCCAGGGCGTTGCCCGCCCCAACCCCCAAAATAACGCGTCGACGCTGCGCGGCAGTCATGGGCTGCTCGCGCAAAGATGATGTAGGTGCGTCCAAGAGATGTCCCCTTCACTGTGATAGTTATGCTTCTTGTTTTTTGTTGTTGATCCGGCGGCTTAGGCCACCAACTGCGTGAAACGAGAGCGATGGAAGATCAATGGCGAGACTTCGCGCTCGATCTGCACATCGTGGATAAGCAATTGCACGGCATCGTGGTCCCCAGCCGGATGCACTTGAAAAACACTGCAGTCAAACCAGACTGATGCCCCTTTTATATGGACGGCCCCCTCCTCGGTCAGCTCGACCTCGACATCGCTGAAGCGGCTGTCCTTATCCGGCCCGGCCAGCTGACGACAAATAGCCGCATGTTCAGCACTCAAAATGGATACCCCCAGACGCGAGGCGCGAGACAGCAGCGCCCAGGTCGAGGAACTTTTCTGCACAAAAAAGGCAGCCAAAGGCGGGGCTAGCGAGACCCCTACGGAAAAACTGGACGCAACAATGACGTGCGGCTTGCCATCGAGCACGGCTGCAATGGCTGCAACCCCCGACGGAAAATGCCCGAAGGCTTCGCGTACCGCCCTGGCCCCCAACCCACTTATGCTTTCTTTCATGACGATGACCCTGCTCAGGCGTTAAAGAACCAGAACCCAATAGGTGAAGAGCGTTCCTAGCGCTCACTCACCTGAACTCAATTCTGTTTCGATCGTCATTTATTTGCAATAACAAATTTGCTTTTACTAGGGTTTGTTTATTGATTTTAGGTATTAACCCTATGAAAAAACGTCGTTTTAAAAGCTATAGACCTATACAATTTATATAAATTTTATTGCGTATTATCTTTCTCGATTATTTATTTGCAACAAAACAAGCTATTCTGCAAAGGACAATATGTACCTGCATATCGTTTTGATGGCGCCCCACGCCCCCATTAAGCCCGAGCTGGCATCTACACTGGATCACGCTTTTATCCGCATACGGCAAGAGTGCCCAGGGATAGAACGCTTTGAGTGGGTGCCAAATCTGTCACGCAGCTCCGCACGCTACAGCCATGCTCTGCTATCGGTATTCCGCTCCCAGGAAGCGCTGGACGCTTATAGAGAAAGCGACGCTCATCAGGCCATGCTGGAGGCCATCACCCCGCACATTCAGGACATTGTGGTGCTCGATAGCGTGCTGGAGGAAAGCTTGCCCTAAAACGCCTGAGCGCCCGCTCAGGTACATAGCCCCCCCTGCAAGTCCCAATCCGACAACGCTAGCGCCGCTGGGGTACGCACGGTAAAATGGCTCGCTGCAAACCTACTATCAAAAATGGGTAGCCATCCGCCCCACCACCGGAAAACAGAATGAAAGCAAGCATCGCGATTGATGAGTTCATCGCCAGCCGCGACCATGGCGAACACGAACAACTTGCCCCGCATCATTACATTCTGACGCTTTATGGTTTGTTCGCCCGCCCCGCCGGCATCACCATCCCCGTGGCCAGCGTCGTTCAGTTGCTGTCCGATCTGGGCGCAGAGCCCTCCAGCGTGCGCTCTGCCATCTCACGACTCAAGAAAAAAGGCGTGCTGATCAGCCAGTCGGCCGCCTCAGGAAAAGGCTATGCCTTGGCCGCCGAGCTTGAGCCTCACATGCAAGCGGGCGACGAACGGATTTTCTCCTCGCCCTCCATGAATATCCGCGACCCTTGGCTCCTGGTCTCTTTCTCCGTTCCCGAAAGTGAGCGTCAGAATCGCCACAAGATTCGAACGGGCCTGTCACGGATGGGGTTCGGCACGGTAAATGCTGGCTTGTATATAGGCCCGGCTCGCTTGCAGGCCGAAGCCGTGGAGTACATCCGCGAGCACCAACTGTGGCCTTATATTGAGCTGTTCACCTGTGAGCCTAGCGGCCTGAGCGATATTCAGGAAAAAATCTCCCGCTGGTGGAATTGGGACAAGCTGGCTAATGAGTACCAGTCTTTTTTGAACGCGTATCAGGACGAGGTTGAAGTCTGGCAAACCGCTTTGCGCCAAGGCACGGGCGACCCTCTGGAAGCCTTCCGCCTCTATATGCCGATGGTGACCCGCTGGCGCCGACTGCCCTTTCTGGACCCCGGCCTGGCACCCGAGCTGTTGCCAGACAACTGGGTAGGCAATTCGGCCCGCAAACTGTTTGGTGACTTGCATCGACTGCTGAGCCCCTTGAGCTCGCAACACGTGCAGCAGGCCATTCCAAACTGGAAGGCCCGCGGGACGGACTAAGTCCACTCCTTTCGTTACGCCCCTGCAAAGCGAGCGATGTCACCCATCAAGTCCTGGGCGACACGCTCAAACCGCTCCAGCGTCACCCCCTGCATCATGGGTGCATCCTGCCAGGCCTGGAAGTTGCCAAACTGGAACGGCAAATCAAAACAATGCCCGCTGAACACAGCCTCCAGCGGGCTTTGTTCCGTGAAGTCACTCCAAATCACAGAATGCCCCGCTGCCTTCAAACTGGCCGCATAGTGCGTGGGAAAACGCTGAAATTGCAACCATGACGAGGCTGCAACAACTTGCCGATACGGCGTCAGGCCCGACCCCGCTCCCTGATACATTCCATTTCGTAACAGAATGGCGGGCAAATCCCCCACAGGCCATTCACCCAACGCCTGATCAACCTGCTCTTGCGTCGCCTGCCGATGAAAAGGCACGTCAAAAAAGAACACCGAGGACTCTTGGGCAGTACAGCGCAGATACACCGCCTGTGCATGGCAGGCGTGCGCCGCCCAGTCAGGATTCCATAAATCCGGTGGCATCCCGGCACTGATCACAGGCAAGAATGCTGACGGAGCATGAGCCAAACGTGGTGGTTCTTTGTCCAAAGCCATCATGCCGTGCTGCATCACGATATCCACATCCGCGGTCAGCCACTGATCGCCCAGGCTTTGTCGCACGCGTTCCGTGGTTTTTCTTTGCTGCTCGGGCGACCATGGCGTGCGCGTTCCCATGCTGAGCAAGGCCACACGATCAATCCAGCCTCGTGTGGACTCCAGCACGCTAAGCAAATGCGCGTACCAGCCACCCGCCGACTGCCCCATCAAGGTGATCCTGTCCGGATCGCCACCAAAGGCGTGGATGCGATCCTTCACCCATTGGAGCGCCAAGCGCAAATCGGCTGCCGGCAAGGGCAAGTCGTCCGCTTGTGCATCACCCAAGTGCCCCAAGGCACCGAGGCGATAATTCACATTGACCACCACCATGCCCTGCGCTGCCAGACGGGTGCCGTCATACCAGTCCAAAGAAGCGCCGCCACTCATCCAGGCACCGCCGTGGATAAAGAACAGCACGGGCAGACCTTGCGCTTGGGCAGGTGCCCACACATTCAGAAAATATGCGTCTTCAGATTGCGGATTGGCACTGCCTGCGCCCATGACCGCAGCAAGACGGCTAGGGCGCTGCGGAAAGACAGGCACCTGATCCAGCGATGTCGCTGCCATCCGCCCGATCGCCGCCTGCGCCGCTTCAAAACGGCGCGTGCCTTGGGCGTAACGCAGGCCATACCAGGCCTGCACTTTCACGCCATCGGCACGACAACGACGCGAGGGGGCATGGATCCGCAATGTCGCCGTCATGGCTTAAAGCTTGTTGGAAATATAAGGCGTACCGGTCATGCCGTTGCCGTGAAGCTCGTAGCCCATCGGTGCCGTAATCGAAGCATGGCGAGTGCCTGTATTGATATCGCGCCACATGCGGCCCAGCAGACTGTTTTCCGCAAAGGAGGCAGTGCCATGCAACCAGCACAGATTATTCACCGCATCCACCAGTTCATGCCCAGCATGACCGATCCCGGCGCGGTGGCGGGCACGCAGCGCCAAGGGCATGGGCACTATGCCAGAAGCAGCCGCATCAATCTGCGCTGCAGCGCGCTCCAACAATAAACGCGCGCTATCAATCTGAATACTGGCTGCCCCCAGGTTCTGAACGAACGCCCCTGAGTCCGACTGTTTCGTGTAATGGGTGTAGGTAATGCCACGCTTGCCACTGACGCCGCTGGTGAAATCCATCGCGGCCTGAGCCGCACCTAACGATGGCGCTTGAATGCAGGTCGACATGGTCAAATGCGGGGTCAAACGACGGCCAAATGTGGCCAGAGGGTCTTGCTCCTGTACATCCCCCATCAATTGCTGAAAGGTAATCAGTCGCTCTTTAGGCACCCACAGGTTTTCAGCCACCATCGTGTTGGAGCCCGAACCGCGCATACCGATGGTGTACCAGGTATCCTGAATTTCAAACTCATCACGACGCATTAACACAAAGCCCACGGTGGGCTCGGCCTGCTCGCTTTCTTTAATGAACAAAATCCCAAGCGCCCAGTCCGAGTGATTGCTGTTCGAGGCGAAGGGCCACTTGCCTGTGATACGCCAGCCTTCGCCGTCGGGCCTTGCTGTGCCTTGGGGCTGGGCAAAGATAGACGCAGCGCGGATGGGGCCATCCGCAAACACTTCATCCAGCATGGCATCGCTGAAACGATTGGCAAGCATCACCGAACCATTTGAAATCACCACACACCAGGCGGCCGCCGGATCGTAATAGCCCACCGCGCTGGCGCACTGTAACAGCATCTCGGCCCCACCCTCGTAACCACCGTAACGCTTCAAGGCTGAAATACGCCAGGCTCCGGTGGACTCCAAAGCTTGAACCGTCTCGTCTGACAACACGCGATTACGGTCAGCCTGAGGGGCCAACTCGCGTAGCAGCGGGCCGATGTCGTGGATACGTTCCAGAATCTCCTCTGTCTCCTGACGGGACGGGGCCTGCGTGACGATCGTCCGCTCACGCTCGACAAGCAATGGTGCTCCTGTGATAGCCATAACCGCTCCTTAGAATTATTTGATATTTCAAATTTATAGCCATCGTTAAATAATCGCAATATTAATAACCAGAAAAACATACAAAAAACCTTGTTTTATTGGGTTTATAGGGGTATTTACCTAGTAAAAATTACAATTCATCCGCCGTTTCAATTGCATAAAACTAACGATCAAAAATAGTTTGAGCACAAAAGCAGAAATAAAAAAGGCGCAGAACAGCCTGCCAAAGCATGGGACGAAAAAAAACCGCCGACCCGAAGGTCGGCGGTTTGTCATGTAGAAAACTGGCTTAAAAGCCTGTTTTCATTACATGTTTTCGATCATCACGTCACCGAAGCCGGAGCAGGACACTTGGGTCGCACCTTCCATCAGACGGGCAAAGTCATACGTAACTTTGCGCGAGGTGATGGATTTTTCCATGCTGGAGATGATCAGATCAGCAGCTTCTGTCCAACCCATGTGACGCAGCATCATTTCAGCAGACAGGATCAGCGAACCTGGGTTCACGTAGTCTTTGCCAGCGTACTTAGGAGCCGTACCGTGGGTAGCTTCGAACATGGCTACGGAGTCGGACAGGTTGGCGCCAGGAGCGATACCAATACCACCCACTTGTGCAGCCAACGCGTCGGAGATGTAGTCGCCGTTCAGGTTCAGTGTGGCGATAACGTCGTACTCGGCAGGGCGCAGCAGAATCTGTTGCAAGAAGGCGTCAGCAATCGAATCCTTGACGATGATCTCACGACCGGTCTTGGGATTCTTGAATTTGCACCATGGGCCGCCGTCGATCAGCTCGGCGCCGAATTCTTTTTGAGCCAGTTCGTAAGCCCAATCACGGAAGCCACCTTCGGTGAACTTCATGATGTTGCCCTTGTGAACGATCGTCACGGAAGAGCGATCATTGTCGATGGCGTACTGGATGGCCTTGCGCACCAGGCGCTCGGTACCTTCGCGGGACACGGGCTTGACACCAATGCCGGAGGTATTGGGGAAGCGAATCTTGTTCACGCCCAGGGTGTTTTGCAGGAAGTCGATCAGCTTCTTGGCGTTTTCGGACTCGGCAGCAAACTCGATACCAGCGTAAATGTCTTCGGAGTTTTCGCGGAAAATGACCATTTCGGTCTTTTCTGGCTCACGCACAGGCGAAGGAACGCCCTTGAAGTAGCGCACAGGGCGCAGGCAGACGTACAGGTCCAGTTGTTGACGCAGGGCCACGTTCAAGGAACGGATGCCACCGCCAACGGGAGTGGTCAGAGGGCCTTTGATGGAAACAACGTAGTCTTTAACGGCATCCAGGGTTTCTTCTGGCAGCCACACGTCGGAACCGTATACCTTGGTGGATTTCTCGCCGGCGTACACTTCCATCCATTCGATCTTGCGCTTGCCACCGTAAGCTTTGGCAACGGCAGCATCGACCACTTTGATCATGACTGGCGAAATATCCACACCCGTACCATCACCCTCGATGTAAGGAATAATGGGTTGATCGGGAACATTCAGGGAAAAATCCGCGTTAACTGTAATTTTCTGCCCCGACGCGGGGATCTTGATATGCTGATAGGACATGGATGCTCCAGTTGTGCTCCAATATTAGGGATAGCTAAACACGGAACGCTTTCGCGTTTCCGAAGTCTTATATAAGAGTTTAACTTAATTCGCGCGTATTCAGGCACCTGTAAACTCAAAGCTTGCCAAAAATGCTTGCATTCTTGACAACTTATCTATTCTACACGGCCCCGTTTGCCGCTTGTATGGGCCTATCGCCTACACAACTGGACGCCACTGACGCAGCATCCGTACCGATTTCCTGACCCTTTTTTCTTGATTCCACCATGTTCAACCCCTCTCGCGAACAGGTTCGCCAATTTTTCATCGAAGCCTGGGATAAGCACCAGAGCGGTCATCTGTTGACGGCTCTGGAGACCATGGCGGTGGATCTGGTGCAACAGCACCCCGAATACCACGAAGATTTGCGCAACGCCGATGCCCTCAACCAGGACTACTCGGTCGAGCAAGGACGCAGCAACCCCTTCTTGCATCTGTCCATGCATCTGGCCATTAATGAGCAGCTATCCATTGATCAGCCACCCGGCATCAAAAACGCCTACCAGCGCCTATTGGCCACGCACGACCCACATGCCGCAGCCCATATCATCATGGAAGCGCTGGGCGAAGTCATCTGGGAGGCACAACGGCTGGGCACACCGCTGAACAACGAACGCTACATCGAACTCATCTTGCGCCACAGCACGCGCGATTAACAGCGCCACGCCTCTGCGCCGGGTAATGCTTACTTGCGGGTGCTCAAGGGACCAGGCTGGCGCGAGAGCCAGACTGACACGCTGTCAATGTCGGCCTGACTCATGGTGTTGGCCATGGCGCCCATGACGGCATTTTTGCGAATGTTAGAGCTGGCCGGCGCCCCCTTTTGTCCACGCTGATAAGCCATCAAGGCCTGACGCAGGTAATCTGCATGCTGACCGGCCAACACAGGGTATTCAGGGTTCAAGGGGGTTTTCGCGTCCTCTCCGTGACAGGATGCGCAATTGAGTCTCTTCCAGGCTTGCCCACCTGCCGTAACCAGATCGTCGGCCGCCATGGCTTGAGCGCCCGCACCGGCCATCAATCCCACCAGCACCAGCACGACTGCTTTTTTCATATCCACCTCCCCGTCCTTAAGGTTTGATGGCCGCGTAGTACGCGGCAATATCGGCCATGTCCTGCTCTGACAAACTCTGGGCAATGGCCTGCATGGTGGGGAAGGTTCGGGCACCACTGGCGTACTCTTTAAGCGCTGCTTCGATGTACGCGGCTCCTTGCCCGGCAATCATGGGGACGTGATAGACCTCGGGAAAGCTGGCCTTGTAACCGGGCAAGCCATGACAGCCTATACACATGGAAATCTTGTCGCGCGCCGCCTCGGGATCGGCCTTGATCGGCGCGGAATCCTGTGCCTTGGCTGCCCAGGGCAGGCAGGCGCTTGAGGCCAGAAGAAAGAAAGAGACATACCGCTTCATTTGCAACTTCATCATCGCTATTCGCTTTGTTGTGGAGTTGAAAACGGTCTGGGTCAGGCTCTGCGTCCATTGCAGCAAAAGGTGAAACAACGCGACACCTGGCTCTGTGATGCTGACCGACGAGTACTGAGTCGATTGTATGATAATTGCCAAGGATGACTGATACTAGTATTTATACCCGAGTTTCTATTCTTGACAGATCAACATTTTAAGTACAAGTTTGAGCCGCTTTATGACTACTACGACCCGTTTTGAAGGCACCGATCAATACGTTGCCACCGATGATCTGAAGCTGGCCGTCAACGCCGCGTTGACACTGCAGCGTCCGTTGTTGATCAAAGGTGAACCTGGCACCGGCAAGACGCTGCTGGCCCTGGAAGTGGCCCGCGCCTTGGGCCGCCCGCTACTGCAGTGGCACATCAAGTCCACCACCAAGGCACATCAAGGCCTGTATGAATACGATGCGGTCTCGCGTCTGCGCGATTCGCAACTGGGCGATGAAAAAGTCCGCGATATTGGCAACTACATTGTGCAGGGCACACTGTGGCAAGCCTTTGAGTCCGAAGAGCCGGCCGTCGTATTGATCGACGAGATCGACAAGGCCGACATCGAGTTCCCCAACGATTTGCTGCAGGAGCTGGATCGCATGGAGTTTCATGTTTACGAGACTCGCCAGACCGTCAAGGCACGCCATCGCCCTTTAATCATCATTACGTCCAATAACGAAAAAGATCTGCCCGACGCGTTCCTGCGCCGCTGTTTCTTTCACTACATCCGTTTCCCCGAGCGCGAGACCATGGAACAGATTGTGGCCGTGCATTACCCCAATCTGCGCAGCGACATCCTGGCTAGCGCCTTGGATACTTTTTTTGCCTTGCGCGAGGTACCGGGGCTGAAGAAAAAGCCCTCCACCTCGGAGTTTCTGGATTGGCTGCGTCTGCTGCTGGCCAACGACATTCCTGCCGAGGCCCTGCACGAACTGGACGAAGGTCTGCCCCCGATGGCCGGAGCCCTGTTGAAAAACGAACAGGATCTGTCCTTGATGCAACGCCTGGCCGCCATGAGCCAACGCAGCCAGCGCAGGAGCTGATATGCAAGCGAGCGCTTTCTCCCAGCCGCTTGCCCCCCTGACACTGGAAGGATGGGGAGTGCGACTTGAGCCTTTGCAGCTGGCGCATGCGGAACTGCTGGAAGCCGCCGCGGCCGACGGCGAGCTCTGGAATGTACGGGTAACCAGCGTGCCCGCCCCCGGCCAGGCCCAGGACTATGTCAAAAAGGCATTGGACGGTCTGGAGCAAGGCCATATGCTGCCCTTTCTGGTACGCGATCTGACGACGGCACGCGCCGTCGGCACCACTCGCTACCATGACATTGTCGCGCCAGTGGCCCGGCTGGAAATTGGCTACACCTGGTACGCACGCAGCGCGCAGCGCAGCCATGTCAATACAGCGGCCAAGCTACTTTTGCTGCAACACGCCTTCGAGACCTTAGGGGCTGGCGTCGTGGGCTGGCGTACCGATCATCTGAACCTCAAATCCCAACAAGCCATCACTCGCCTGGGAGCGCGTTTTGATGGGCGGGTTCGCCACCATGCCCTCCGCCGCGACGGTACCATCCGCGACACGATGTTCTACAGCCTGATGGCAGGCGAGTGGCCCGACACACGCGCCCACTTGCTCGACAAACTAAGGCAGCACAGCCATGTTGCTTGATTTTTTCTACCACCTGCGCGAGCGCGGACTACCGGTTTCGATCCAGGAGCACCTGACCCTGCTGGACGCCCTGTGCAAAGGCATCATGCCGCCCACCCTGGACGATTTCTATCATCTGTCCAGGTTGGTGCTGATTAAAGACGAAACGCTGTACGATCGCTTTGATCTGGCCTTTGGCGAGTTTTACCAGCCACAACTGGAAGCGCTGGCCAAAGACAAAACCTTGCCGGAAGATTGGCTGCGCAAAACGCTGACGCGTCATCTCAGCCCCGAGCAAAAAGCCGCTCTGGAAAAGCATGGCCTGGACAAACTGCTGGAGATGTTCAAGGAACGTCTGAAAGAGCAGCAGGGACGTCACGCGGGGGGCAGCAAGTGGATTGGCACCGGCGGCTCCTCGCCCTTTGGCCACGGGGGCTACCATCCCGAAGGTATCCGTATCGGTGGCCCATCGGCCGGCAATCGCACCGCCATCAAGGTCTGGGAAAAACGCGAATTCGTGGATTACGATGACCAGCAGGAGCTGGGCACTCGCAACTTCAAGATGGCCTTGCGTCGACTGCGACGCTTCGCACGGCAAGGTGCCGCCACCGAACTGGATCTGGAGAGCACCATACGCGAGACCGCCCGTAATGCGGGCATGCTGGATCTACACATGCAGGCGGAGCGGCAAAACCGCGTCAATGTGCTGATGTTGCTGGATGTGGGCGGCAGCATGGATGACCACATCGCTCAGGTGGAATCTCTCTTCTCGGCGGCCCGCTCGGAGTTCAAGCACCTGGAAGCGTATTACTTCCATAACTGCGTGTATGAGTCGGTATGGCGACACAATTCACGACGGCAAAGTGAACGACTGGATACCTGGGATTTGCTGCGCAAGTACAACGAGGACTGGCGCATCATCATTGTGGGCGATGCCACCATGAGCCCGTATGAAATCATGGCGCCTGGCGGCTCGGTCGAGCACTACAACAAGGAGACCGGCGCGGCCTGGCTGCAAAGGCTCAACGACCACTGGCCCCGCATCGTCTGGCTCAACCCCGAGCCGAAGGCTTACTGGCCTTACCGCCAGTCCATCGCCATCATCCAGAACCTGATGTCCGATCACATGTACCCCGTTACCAGCGCAGGGCTGGAAGAGGCGATGCGGTACTTGTCACGCTAGCGTCAGCCTTCTATCAAGCAGGAAACAAAAAGACCCGGGTTTCGGGTCTTTTCAATCAGCTGTAAAAAACCCGCAGAGCCATGAAACCATGCGGGTTTTTCTTCACATTTTTAAAATGGAGCCATCAGCGCCCTTTCTGCCGCTGCAACATCCCTGCCCGTTGCTGCTCCAGTTCCTTGATCTGCCGCTGCAATTCACGCAGCTGCTCACGCGCCTCCCGTTCCTGCTCGGCCAGGGCCTGTGCCTCACGGCGCGACTCCTCACGCTGGGCAATGGCCAAGGCTTCCTGCTGGCGCTGCAAAGCCAGATCGTTTTGCAAAACCGTCAATTGGTCTGCGCTTTCATTGAGTTTCTTTTCTGCATTGGCCACTTCTGCCTGCAGCTTGATGCGTTCCAGATCGGCGGCAGCAAAATCAACCGTATCCTGACGGTACTGGGTGTACATGCGTTCAGCCAGGGATTCGTCCGTGGTCTTGAAGACACGCCAGAACTCACGCTGCTGGAACAGAGCCACGTAGTAGGTCATGGTTTCGGCCGAGAACAAGAGACTGGCTCCAAAGCGACCGTTGTAGGCCGTGCGCAGCTCCTGTACCCCACGCGCCTGGATCAACTGCTGCAACTGGGCCACGGTGGTGTTCTGATAAGCTGGTGCTGCTGCTGGCGCAGAGGCAGGCTCGGCTGCCGCGACCGGGGCCACTTCCTGGACTTCCTGCTCTTGGGTTTGCGCCACCACGGGACGCTCCGGCTCCTGGACCAAAGACACCGAGCTGCACGCCGACAATAAAAGAAGTCCGCCCACGGACAGCAACATAGCCGTCTTCTGACTAAGGTTCACCATACCCATCCCTTGTTAATCAATTTTTTGTGTTTAGCTTGATACACAGAATCAGCCCCGTATTCTAAACGCGCGATGTCGCGTCTTGTGCCTTTATGTTGAATTTGCGCATCTTTTCCCACAACACTTTACGGGAAATGCCTAAAACAGCCGCCGTGTCCTGGCGCCGCCAGTTCTGCGTGTCCAGCACAGCGATAATGCGGGCGCGTTCTTCCTGCTCCTGAGCACTGAGGCTGATGGCCGGCTCGGGCCGTTCCAGAATGGTCGCGCCTTCGGGCAGGGCCGTCGCCGGGGTCCTGACCGGCGCATTAAAGCGTTCGAGCACCTGCCGCAACTGCACGGACTCCCAGGCTCCGAACTGCTTGCTCATGACCGCCACGCGCTCCACCAGATTGGCCAGCTCACGCACATTCCCGTTAAAGCGCATGCTGCCTACGGCATCCAGGACCCACTGGGGAATGTCCTCGACATCACACTCCAGAGCCTGCTCCAGCAGGGCACAGAAAATAGCAATTTTTTCTTGCGGGCCCCGCTGCTCCAGGTTCGGGACCAATAGTTCCACCACCGCCAGACGGTAATACAGGTCCGCACGGAACTGACCCTGCTGTACCAGTCCCAACAGGTTCTTGTTAGTGGCGGCCACCATCCGGAAATCCACCGGAATCACTTGCGTTGATCCGAGGCGCGTCACAGAACGCTGCTCCAGTACACGCAGCAGCTTGACCTGCTGATGCAAGGGCAAATCTCCGATCTCATCCAGAAACAAGGTTCCCTGGTCGGCTTGTTCAAAATAGCCCTTGTGAGCTCCGATTGCGCCGGTGAAAGCCCCTTTTGCGTGACCGAAGAAATGCGCTTCGAACAAGCCTTCTGGCACCGCTCCGCAGTTCACGGGAACAAAAGGGCCTTGGGCACGCGAGGAGCGCTCATGCAGCAATTGGGCAATGCGCTCCTTTCCCACCCCGGTTTCCCCATGGATCAGCACGCTGGCCCCGCTGTCAGCATACATATCCGCCTCGGCAATCAGGGCCCGCATCACAGGCGAGACGGCCACCAAAGGCTGTGGCCCACCCCGCCCTTCCCGCTCGAGCTGTGCAGTCAGTCCGGCCAGTTTGGCCACTAGCGTACGCAACTCGGCTGGACTGAAGGACAAGGGTAATGTGTAGGAATACGCCGAGGGATAAAAGCGAGGGTCGTAGCCCCGCTCCTCCGACGCCACCCAGATAACCGGAATCGCATGCTCCACCAGCCACTGATGCTGCTCGAACCGGCCCTGCGCCATCACACTGACCGACACCAGCGCGACCGCATGGCGCGTGGGATGGCGCTCGGCGTCCAGTACCAGGGACGGCTCCACGCGCATGACCGCGACCGAGCTGGGCTCCATGGCGCGCTCAGCGCGGGTCACCAGGTCAGAACTCCCCTCCCAGACATACAAAACAGGCTCATTACCCATAAAGCTGACACTCATTGCCGTGCTCGCCTCCCGCCTTATTGCACCAGATAGGCAGTACCACACTGCACATCATGAAGTTTCACATCGGCCTCGACCAGACTGAGGCCCAGCAGTTTAAGCAACTCCTCCAGCAACAGGCTCAAGCCCTGCAAGACTGGGTCCAGCAAGGCAACGACCAGGCTCAATACCGCGCCGACCAAGTTGGAATCCTTGAAAACCAACAGTTCCACGGCGCCGGTACGGCACTCACGCATGGCTGTCTGGCCCCCGATTCCACCAATCACACAGGCCAGATCACTTAAGGGGGCCCCTAATAACGTGGTGAGCAAATTATCGACAAAACCCAGGGTCCCGCCCAGTACACCAATCAAGCCGTTCTGACTCATGGTCCGGGCCAGTTGGTCCATGCGTTCCTTGGACCAGTTCATCTCGTTGACGACCTCAGACACGGAGCGCCCCGCCCCATCCCCGACCAGACTCTCGGCCATCTGGCGCTTGCCAGAGGCGCCACTCCAGGGCGTGTTGAGCAAATCGCCCAAAATGCCCGACAAGACCGCGTCCGAGAGCAAACGCACGCTGCGGGACAGATCCAGTTGAGTGGCGTTCACGGTCTTTTCGGAGGGTTCGCCCGGCGGCGCGGTCAGTGTTACCTGAACGGGATTCTTGGTATCAATCAAGGGCAGGGTCACTTTGGCGGTCAAGGGCAAAATACCGAGCACATTAATGACGCGATGACGCTGAATCTGCCCGAAAGAGTCATCCTTGCAACTGTTGCTGGTAGAGAAAAAGTCCGAATGCGGGAACTTGCCCAGACACACGTTCACCAGCGAGGAACTGACCGCGATCGTGGCTTGATTTTCAGCAATCGGGGCGCGGCAGACATTCACCAGTTCCCCGGTTGCTTGGGACAGTTCGATAATAATAGGCAGACTCACTTCGGTGCCCAGCACTTTCAGGATCGGGCCCGCCAGTGGAATCTTGGAGCTGTCCAGATTCACATACACCCGCACTCCCGCCGAGTTTGCCTTGGTGCCTACGCCACCCATGGCAATGCTGGGCGGCTCCACCACCCGCACCCGCAAGTCCAGGGCGTTATTGAACATATTGGTCAGGCTCGAGGGCAAGGCCGTCAGGTTCAAATCAATCAGATTCTGTCCATTGGCCACCACCAGCCCGGTATTGACCAGTTGCAGCACATCCAGATTCACATTCAACGCTGACAAGGGGTCCACCCCGTTGATCAGGGCCAAGATGCCGCCCTCGCCCAGCAATTTGACTGGCAAATCCAACGGCCCCACCCCAAGCAGCAGCCTGATGTAATCCTGCAAAGCGCCCACATCCAGGCCCAATGTCTTTTGCTGATCCAGCAAATCCAGACTGGCACTGAGCAAATCAGCCAGAGTCAGCCGCTCCAGACGGGCCAGCTCCTCAGGCGTACCCACACCGGCAATCACCGTTGCCGGCAGGCCCAGTGCCTTCAACAGTCCCGACGGGGTGATCTTGGCATTGACCAGTCCGGCCGAATCCAGCACCGTCAACTGATCGGGACGCAGGCCCACGCCACGTAGCAGGTTATAGACCAAGCCGTTGCGTTTTAAGGACAACAGACGACTGCCCACCGAAAACGTGGCCACCGGCTCACTGTTCCTGGCCGTGGCCACAGCCTCAATCACCGGAGAAGTATAAAAAGGGAATAAGGAAGGCGGCTGATAGCTCAACTTCACTCGCACCGCGTCCGCCGGCAAGGTGGGAACAAAGCGTTGTGCCGGCTCGCTATAGCTGCTATTCCATTTCCCACACAGAACGATGACCCCGTCCCCTTTCAAGGCGGCAGCCGGTGAATCTGGCTGGCTACGCAGGCTGAATCGGGCCATGCCCTCACCCTGCTGGCAACCAACCTGATCCCCGGAGCCCAGGGCCTGTGCTCCCGCGAGGGCTGCCAGATCCGCGGCATTTTGCAGACTGCGCTTCACGTAGAAACTGTGTCCCACATGGGCCGCCCCCAGCAGCACCACCCCGACCAGCAGTGCAGCGGCCGCGGGCACAATAATTGAGCCTTGCTGCTTGTGCGCCGGTTCACCCTGGGTTCGCGTTCTTCCCCATTTCATCTCGCTCTCCTGACCCGCCCTGGCCTCGCAGGCCTTAATCGCCACTGTTGGTTTTGATGCGCTCTGTCATGTACTCAGGGATGGGATGCTTAAAGCTGTTCAAATAGCGCTCCCAGGCCAGATTGGCGGCGGCTCCATGCACAGGCAGCACCTGACCTTCACGCTCAGGGTCCGCCTGCATACTGAGCAGGCTGCGAGTATCCGGCCCCACTTCCAGACGCGGTGGAATATGACGACGTTCGTTCTGTACATGCACGGGCAACCCTTCTACTTCTGGCCAAGGATGCACCTCCTTGTCAGTCAAACGGTACGTTTCGTAAGGCTGTCGTGGCGCTGACGTGGCCGCGGGCGGCTCATCGGCAGGCACTGCCGGCGTGTGAACGCCCTGATTGCCGGCGGCGACCGCAGGGGCATTGAGCGGATAAGTCCTTGTGCCAGAGCCCATGGTGCCGGTGAGCGGCGCTTGTGTCTGCGCCCACGCGCCCGTGGCCATCAACAAAGTGCAGCAGGCCAAAATTCGGGATCGATTCATTGCGATATCCTTGAAAAAACGGCAATCAATTCATTGAAGAAGGCACAGAGCCCAGGCTCTCGAGCAAGGGCCGGTTCAGGCCCGCTTGGGACGAAGAAACCACGGCCGGGACTACACGCGATGCCGCCTGCGGCGGTGACGGCACAGCGCGATTACCCCCCTGAACCGGCCTGATCGAGGCGGACGGACGCAATGCCACCGCCTGGACACGAGCCTGTTCATCCCGGGTCGCCTCGGCCAGATACTGCTCCTGCTGTTTTTGCTGTTGCTGACGCGCGTGCAGTTGTTCGAGCTCCTGCCCGATTTGCTCGGCCATTTGAACCACCGCCTGTTGGGTCGCGGCATCCATACCGGCTTGCTGCATGACAAAACCAGCGCGTTGCGTCTCCTGACTGACCAGTAGATACAAAGCCATATTGCTCAGAATCTTCGGGTTCTCCGGAGCCAGCTCGGCCGCCTTGCCCAAGGCCAGGCGCGCTTCCTGAGGTCGGCCGGAACGCAGATAGGCGTAAGCCAGGTCACTTTGCAAAATCGCATTGGTCGGATCTCGCCCGGCAGCCTGTTTGAGAAAATGGGCGGCCTGTTCAAAGTGCTGTTGTGAGCCGGCAATCAGCCCCAAACCTTGATATGCCCTGGCGGCAACCGGTGTGTTGAGCAGCGCGTTAAAGGTGTGCGCGGCTTGCTCAAGCTGGCCGGTTTGACGCTGGGCCTCCGCTCGCAACACCATGATCTCAGGGTCGGCCCCATACTCTTTTTCCATGGCCTCGGCATAAGCCAACGAGGCAAAATACCGCCCTTGCGTCTGCGTCTCTTGCAGCATGCGCACGGCCATCTGTCTGTCGGTAGGCTTGCGCTTTTCCCAGTGCTCAATTTCCTTGCTCTGCAAAAAGGCCTCCTGTTCCTGTTGCTGACGCACCAGTTCGTAGGCAGAGTCCGTGGTAGAGCACGCCACCAGCCAGGTGCTGCTCAAGCCCAGTGCAGCCCAGCGCAGCACGGGACGAATCCAAGTCGATATCTTCATCACAATCATCCTCCGGCCACTTGGCTCAAGCCACGGAACAAAGCCAGAAAGCCTGACCCTGCCGTAATAATCAATAAAGCAGGCAGCAAGGTCAGGACCATGACACCTGTCATCTTCACGGTTAATTTGCCTACCTTGGCTTTCAGCTCCAGACGTCGTTGCTCGCGCAAACGCACACCAAAACGGTGCAAAGGTTCCTGCATGGCGCCACCATGCTGATCCACCTGCACAATCAAGCGGCAGATCACGGCCAGATCCTCGTTGGTAAAGCCGTTGGCAATCCGCTCCAATGACTGCTCGCGGGTACGGCCGCGGGCATATTGTTCGACAGCGATGGTCAGCTCTGAACCCATAACCGGGATCACATCGTGAAATTCGCGCTCAATAGTATGCAAGGTCTGGTCCATCGACAGGCCCACTCCCTGCAGCAAACGCAGCAGGTCTACAAACAAGGGCAGCTCGGTCGCGATACGCTGGCGGCGTTGTGACACACGGCGCAACAACCACCATTTGGGCAGCATCCAACCCAGTGCAAAACCGATGAACACCGACACAAAGGGCACGAAGTCATTGAGTTGGCGGGTCATCGGCAGCAAGCTGAATACAAGGATCAACACGACGCTCAAGCCCACTCGACTCAAGACAAAATATTGACGCGCCACATCCAGCTGCCTGAAACCCGCATTGGCGATCAACAAGCGGTCTTCCTCGCTCAGCAAACTGGAGCCGAAGCGGCCTTTGAGCCAGCGCTCCCCCAGACTGCCCGCCTGCATCTTGATTTGTTCCACCGTCTGGCGAGACTGACTGGGCGTATGCCCCCCCTGTGGTGCCCCTTTCAGTCGCTCATCGACCACCTGGCTCAAGCGCAGAGCCTGCTGGCGCTGCTGCCAATAGTGATGCAACCACAAAGCCAACAGGATCAGGCCGGCCAACGCACACGCCACCGCGGCCCAGACCAAAACAGTTTGTGCTTCCAAGGCCATCATGTCTTGCTCCTAGACATTACGCGCCATCCAATACAGCCAATAACAGCCCACACACTGCAGGACCGCTGCAAACAACAACATGCGAAACCCCACCGGGTCATTCCACATGGTCAGAAAAAGCTCGTTATTGAACATCAGGATGTAGACGCCGATCAGGATCGGCAATAAAGCCAGTATCCAGGCCGACAACCGCACTTCCGCCGACAGGGCCACCAGCTCGCTGCGGGCGTTCTCCCGGTCACGCATGAAGCCGGCCATCCGTTCCATGGTCTGATCACTGCGCCCCCCAAAACGCATCGCCACACTAATGACTGCAGCCACCAGAAAAAGCTCATGCAAGCCGTGCTGACGCGAGACCGTACGCAAGGCCACATCCAGATCCTGACCGGAGCGATGTAAGGAGTTGGCATCTTGCAGCACCTGACCCAAAGGCTGTGGCGTGTTGTCGGCTGCATTCAGAAATGCCGCTCCCATGCTATTACCGATGGTGATCAGGCGCACCATCAAGTCCAGAAAATCCGGGATCTGGGAGACGATCTTGCGGTGACGCTTGTCACTTCGAAACCAGAGGTAGGTGTAGGCGCCCAAAACGGTCGCAATCAGCATGGCCAGGCCAGCCACCGGGCCGACCAGAGCCAAAAGAAGCGCGGGCGGGACCAGTGTCCCGAGCAGAAGGATCAGATAGAAACGACGCGACGGCTGAATCCCTGTGCGCAACATGAACTCGCGCCAGCCTTTGGGCGCAGCCAGCCAGGCATCCTGAGCGGCAGGCTGGGCCCGTACGCTGCTTTGAACGGCAGGACGCAATGCCAACTGCTGTTCAAGCACTTGTGCCGAGCGCCGGGCCTGCTGGCGCTGAGCGCCTTTGGCCCAGAGCAACAAAGCGACCAGCATCAAGATGACCGCCGCCAAGGCGCTATACAAAGCCATCATTTAGCGTCTCCAATCCCAGAATCCGCCACCCTCCTTGGGCGCATTTTCCTGAGCCTGAACCTGCTCATTGGCCAGTTGATCGCGATACTGCATCAGCTTGCGCGTATGTGGGTGAATGCCCAGGCTGACCCAGCGATCCTGTTCGGTGCCGTCATCGAGCACATAGGACTCGTGGCGATACAGCTCTTGCATGGCGATGACACCATCGCCCATGCCGGTGATTTCCGTGATGGACAAGACCCGGCGTTTACCGTTGGGCAAACGACCGATTTGAATGATGAAGTCCAGCGCACTGGCAATCTGCCGACGCAAACTGTCCTCACTGCCCTGAAAGCCGGCAAAACCGGCCAGCATTTCGACTCGGTAGACACATTCGCGCGGCGAGTTGGCATGGATTGTTGCCATGGAGCCTTCGTGGCCGGTGTTCATGGCCTGCAACATATCGATTACCTCGGCCCCTCGCACCTCGCCCACGACGACCCGATCCGGGCGCATACGCAAGCTGTTGCGCAACAGTTCACGAATCGAGATTTCACCACTGCCGTCATACCCGGCCTGACGCGCCTCCAGCCGCACCACATGGGGATGGTTCAAAGCCAGCTCGGCGGTATCTTCCACCGTCACCACCCGTTCTGTTTTGGGGATGTAAAACGCCAGTGCATTTAACAAGGAGGTTTTGCCCGAGCTGGTGCCACCCGAAATCAGGATGTTGCAGCGCGAGGCTACGGCGGCCTGCAACAGACGGTCCACCGGCTCATCAAACGCCCCCAGTCGCAGCAAGTCTTCTGGTTTGAGCGGGTCCTTGCGAAACTTGCGGATAGACACCATGGGGCCATCGACCGCCAAAGGATGAATCACCACATTAAGGCGACCACCATCGGGCAAACGGGCATCGACCATGGGCACGGATTCATCCAGCCTGCGCCCCAAAGGGGCCAGAATACGGCGCACAATGCGCAGCACATGCTGATCATCGGTAAAGCCACTGGGTTCACGCTGCAGAACGCCACCGCGCGAGACGAACAACTTGTCATGACCGTTGATCAGAATGTCTTCAACGCTAGGATCTTCCAGCAAGTCCTCCAGCGGCCCCAGCCCTGCCAGTTCGCGGGTCAAGGCCTGGACGATCTCCCGAACCTCCTGTTCGTTGACCGGCACCCGTTTCAAACGAACAAAGCTGGCCAGCTCAATGCCAACAAAATCCTGAATGGCCTGCCGTGTCCAGCGACCAAACTCGGCTCCCAACTCCTCGATACGAGCCAGCAAATGTTCATGGGCCTGTTCCCGGACCTGAATCAGGTCGGGACGCCCACCGAGCAATGAAGTATTGTTCATGCCTTACTTTTCCATGCTTGGGCCTGTTCAGCCCCCGAACCTGAATTTCAACCGTCCCAAAACCGTACTGACCTTGTTTTGCGACAGCCCCTGCCTGCGTCCCGTCAACCCCGATGCCAGATTCTGCAACGCGCGGGTATACGGGTCCCTCTCATCGACCTGCACTAAAATCTTGCCCAGGCCCGCGCTGCGCATATGCCCCAGACGCCGGTCCGGCAGCACGGCAGCCAGCTCCAGATCAAAACGCTCGGCAATCGCCTGACCGGAAAAGCCATAGGCGGGATCGAACTGATTGACCACCAGGCGCACATTGGCCAGCGCATCAAACTGGGTCCTTAGCGCCAGGAACTCGGCCAGCGAGACCAGCGCACCCATGCTCTGATCCGTGACAATCAACACCTCATCGACCAATGACTCCAGCTCCACCAGAAAACGCGGGTTGGGAAAGCCACCGGCATCAATGACCAGACATCCCATGCGTTCGCGCAGGTAACTGCACAGACTCAGGGAGTCCTCCAGGCTGATCTGATTGAGCGTATTGACATCAGCCGGCAAGGACAGCAGGTTCAATCCGCTGCTGTGCTGGGCCAGCGCCGAGTGCAGCATGGTGTCGTCCATGCGATGACGCTGCGCGGCAGCCTGAATAAAGTCAAAATCCGACCGCAAGCCCATGTAGAGCGCACAGTCTCCCGTCGGAGCCCCCAGATCCAGCAGACCCACACGTTCACTCAAGGGCACCAGCTCGACAGGCAAGGGCTTGGCCGATGACACTCCCCGCTTCTCTTTGCCCAAACGGTTCATTTCCTGCTGCAACAACCAGGCCAGACTGCTGGCTGCCGTACTGCAGCCAACGCCGATACGGGCACTCATCAGCAAAATGCTGCGAAAAGGTTTGTCCAACAAAGGGCTATGCTGGGTCTGGCCCAGCTTTTCTATCAACACCTGCAATTGATGATGCAGGTCCTCCCTGGCATCCAGATCCAGAAATTCATTCGCTCCGGCTCGCAGGGCATTGACCGGACCTTGCGGAACCGACGCCCGGCCCACTGCCACACGCTGCACGCTGGCATCGAGTCGGGCCAGGCTGCGCACCAGCGCCACCACCTGCCCGTTCTCGTCCCCATGCTGCCCATGAACGAAATCAAAAAACACCAAAGGCTCTGCCTGCTGGGCCAGCTCCCGGCGCAAACTCTCGGTCGTGGGTTCAATGGCCCGCACCGTCAGCAGCCCCGCGGCGGCCGCGTTAATCATCACGGCCAGCTCGGGGTGCTCTGTACACAAGAGATATTCCCGGTATCGTTGCACGTCACCACTCCACGCGCTTAGCGCGAAAACCCTGGCATCTGCTCATAGCCGTGTCGGCCCAGCAAGAAATAGCCCCAGGCATTCGGCGCGTCATCCAGCTTTTCCTGACGCCCTCCCGGCAGGGCTATCGTTGCCCCCTTCTGGATCGGTTTAATCAGACGAGGGGTGACGACAATGACCAGCTCCAGCTCGCTCTGGCTGTACTGCACATTGCGGAAAAAACTGCCCAGAATCGGCAAGTCACCCAAGAAAGGAATCTTTTTGACCGCTGCGGCAGTCTGACGGGACACCAGGCCACTGATGATGTAGCTCTGGCCATCACCCAGCTCGATCGTGGTGTCGGCTCGTCGGGTACGCAAAGACGGCATCACGCCCCCGCCCGGCATTTCCACAACGCGCGAGTAATCCAGCTCGCTGGCTTCTGGCGCGACTTTCAAGGCAATACGTTCGGCTGAGAGCACCGTCGGCGTGACCGTCAACCCAATACCAAAAGGTTTGTACTCCACCGTGGTGGTTCCCAGGCCCCCTGAGCTGGGGATAGGAATCTCACCACCGGACAGGAAGCTGGCGCTATGACCGGACATGGCGACCAAGGTTGGCTCGGCCAGAATCCGGGCCAGTCCGTTTTGCTCAAGCAGATTCAACGCCGCACTGAAGTTGCGGGAGTTATACGCCAGACTCAATCCGCCCGAAATCGCCTGGGGCAGCAAGTTCACCCCGCCTGTCCAGGGCTTGCCACCGATGGCATTGGCACTGAGGCCAATGTCTTTCATGACTTCGCGGGAAACTTCCACCACTTTGACTTCCACCTGGACCATGCCGCTGGTACTGACCTCGGACAGGTCCAGCACGGGCGCATCCGGGCTTGCGCCGGAACGCGCGGCCGCCATGGCATCCTGATGGTCCAGCAAAGAGGGGCTGCTGCCGGTAATCAAAGCCTGTTGTCCGGCGCTGGAGACCTGCGCCGACATGGGACGACCGGCCTGCGCCAGTTGCTGTTGCACCTGACTGCTCACTTCAATCGTCCACCGATCCGGATTCGTGCGGCCCGGCATCCAGACACGCAGATCCGCCGTGCCCGCGCGTTTACCAATCAGCAGCACCTCGCCGCGTTGCCCGGCCGATGCGGACAGAATTTGCACATCCGCCACGCTTTCATCGCTAATCGCCACACGCAGCGGGACTTGCGACAAACGTAAAATATCCTGATCGTTGGCCACCAGGCGTATCACCTTCTGGCTGGCGCTGGTTTGAGCCGCTTGCGCCATGACAGGCACCGGTGCCAAAACCGACAAGCAGAGCGCATACCAGCACCCCAAACCCAGACCTGCTTTTCTGATTTTCTGTCTCATGTGTTTAATCCATGCTGCCTTGCGTCGCTTCTCGTCAACCGCCTCTGGCAGGCTGACCCGTCCCCACAACAAGCTCCTTGCTGCTTAATGCTGAATAAGCTCTAAACGCCCACCGCGAATCACCTCTGTGCGCCGTGGCGGCGCGGCATTCGGCTGCCCGCTGGCCTGAGCTCGCGCCTGAACCTGCTCTTTCTCGCTCTGGCTGATCGTGAACTCCCGTAAGCCCAGACCTGCCATGGCACGGTTATCGGGTAGCTTCAAGGCCTCCCGCTGCTCCGCATCCAGCCCGGTGCGCGCTGGGATCAGCCCCGCAAACTCGGGAAACAAGGAGGGATCAGGCAGGCTCTCGTCCTTGGGTGCACGCAAGACAACTTGCAAACTGCCACTGCGACTGGCCAGCAAAAGCTCGTTTACCGACTCCAGAGGGACTGCCAGCATGGCATGGCGAACCTGCGTGTCAGCACGATTGCCCGAGGTGTTTTCGGCGGGGTCCGGCCCGGACAGGGAGGCACTACCATAGGCCAGCACCCGTACCCGTGGCATCAGCAAGCGAGCCTGGGTGTCCTTGACCTCGTTGCCATTGTTGAAGGTCATGAAGATATCGACCAGGTCGCCGGGTTCGACCCGGTTGCTGGCGCCCGAGATCACATCAACCGGAATCGTGACCGCGCGCTCGCCTGCGTCCAGATAGCTGGCCAGACTTTTGGCGATGAAGCTGCTCAATACCGGCTGCCCCTGCCCCAGATCAAAACGCAGCGTCTTGCCCGTCAAGGATTCCAGCGTATCGAAAGACTGTGCCGGCGCGGCAGGCCACTGGGCCAGCTCCAGCGCGTCGGCCTGCAAGGCCTCTCCCGCTTTAACATCCCGTTTAGCGACTACGACCGGGTAAAGCGTCGCCGCTGGCTCGGCGCTGTGCGTGCTCACTACAGGCTGGACCACTTCAGGTTTGGGCTGCATGCCCAGGTACAAAGCAACTGCAACCAATACGGCTGCGACCAGCAATAAAAGGACTGCTGCCCCCTTCATCATGCCGCTCATGAATGTGGTCTCCTGAGTACAAGTAATGTCTTGGCGCTTAAGCTGCGCAATGGATCCGCCCCTTCCTTTTCAGGGGTGAGCAGGTCCAGGGTTTGAGAAAGAATGCCGGGCTCGAGATCCAGCTTCAACGAAAGTTGCGCGCAGTCGTACAGGGGCTCGGACGTGCAGGCCTGGGACTGGACCTCGGCGCTGAGATCACCGAACCAGTTCAAAAATGCGTCGCTCTTTGCTTGGCCCTTGCCATAGTTCTCGGCCAGTTGCTCATTGACAAAGGACTCTATCCCGTCAGCCGCCTTGACCTGCATGCTTACTTGGCGCGAAAGGTCGCCCAGCAAATGGTTCATCTTTTGCTGGGCCAGAAAGAATGAGCTGAAGGTAAGGATGCCGCTGAAAATCACCAGCAACAGCCCCACCATCAATGCAAACTCGATGGCGGCCACGCCATGCTGACGCTGGGCAACGGCAATGGACGCGCGGGCATGAGTCATGGCGTGCCCCCCTCTGAGCCCACCTCACCCGCAACCAGCAGATTGATGCGGGCATGCCCTTTTAGCTGTTCGGGCACGACCAGTGAAAACAGGGTATCGGGTGCAAAACGCGGAATCAGCGGTGCCTGCACGTAGTCGTAAACAATCCCGACGCTGATTTCCTCGCGTGACAAATCGGCGCTGACGCGCACATGCTCACTTCCCACCCAATGGCTTAACCATTGAACGTGATCGGCAGCTACTTGCCGGGCCCGGTCCGCCCGTGCCTGCAAGCGAGCCGGGCTGCTCATCGGATCGCTGTTTCCTGCCGCTGGCTCAATCAACGCCGCCCGCGCACCGGATTCGGCGGCAAAATTCAGAGACTGCTGCGCGGTCATAATCAAACCGAAAGTCAGCAAGCCGTACATAAAAAGAAACAACAATGGAAAAACCAATGCAAATTCCAGCGCGTAGGCTCCGTATTGATAGTTTTTATCGACGCCTCGCCGCTTTGGTAATTGACCCTGTCGTGGGAGCATTATTGATTTTGCATCCATACCCACCCCATTGTTGCAAGGGATAACCAGGCCCCCAAGGGGACACTGCGCGCCTTGACCCGGGTACCCGGCAAGGCGAATCCGTACTTGCGCTCCAATGATGGAATCAGCACCAACGCCAAGGCATGCAAACCCGCCAGCACTGTGCCGAACAACACCACCATGCCTGCCTCTTTCCACCCCAGCGCCAACCCTAACACGGCCATCAGTTTCACATCGGCTGCCCCCATCAGGCGTGCGAGCCAAATGGGATAAAACACGAGCAAGGCAGCGGCAAAACCGATCAGCGAATCTCCCCACCCCACCACCGATCCCCAGGGAAGGCCATAGAACACACTGACCAGGATCTTGTGTAGCAGAAGCGCCAAACCATAGAAAACTAGTACGGTATTAGGGATTTTCCGGAATTTCAGATCGCAATAAATAATCTGAATGGAAAAGAAAAGCAGAAGAAAAACAAAAGAAAGTTTTATTAAAACAAACATAAGCATCAGCCATTCAAACTTAAAGGCTCAGCCATTATTTAATTGGCTGATGCTCAAACAATCGCCCTACTCGGCTTCTGCAGCAGAAGTCAGCTCAGTAGATATCCTTGTAAACAAACCCTTCAAATCTCCACTTAGGGTGCTCAAAACACCAATGATCGCCACAGCGATCAGACCAGCGATCAAGCCATACTCGATAGCGGTCGCACCGTCTTCGTCTTTCCAGAATTGCTGAAGTTGAGTCTTCATGACTGTCCCCATGTAAAAAGAAAAAAGCACCCTCAAGCGCGAGGGTCAGATACCCCTGAAGGCACAAAACGTTGCCAAATCCGGCAACAACCACTGCGAACTGTTATCAATTTTTGTATTTTTCCGTTGAAATCATCTTAAACCTTCGTATGTCTATGTTTTTACTAGGGTTTACGTGTAACAGCCGTCAAATACACAAACGAATTCTAGCCTAAAGATACGAAAAACGCATGATTGCGTATTTACAACAGCCAAAATCCCATGAAAAAAGGCTAAAAAACCGCTAATTTGAAACCTTTTCTTACCTGAAATGTGTCTAAATTTGATAATGTTACCGTTTTTATCATTTCAAAATGCAACAAAAAATGCTGCTCCTGTTCCCTGACAGGACACGCTGATGACACTTTAATTACTTGAAAGAAAGTAACTTTTTCTTTTGGGCTTGCGGCGGAAGTGAGCCATTTTGCAGCGCCGCAAGTAGACGTGAATACAGCCATAAAGGACTGTTTGCCAACACCCTAAATCAGGCCTATTTTTTTTACGTTTCAAAATGTAATATTTGCGGTCTTTTAAATCACTATGTGGAAATAGATTGTTTTCAAACAGCAAAAAGTGACAGCGAAGTTAAACTACGGCACAGTAGAAAAAAGCGCCCGATTTTCAGCGAATAATGATTAATGCAAATGAATGACAAGCACCCCGTATCACTGGCCTTCCTTAGAAAAAAAAATCCCAGCCTGATTGCGAGCGTGGGATGCATGATGGGCCTGGCAGCGACAAGTCCGGCTAGCTGGGCAGACGCGCCCCTGCGGGGTAACCCCGTCGACGCGTTGCCGCCCATCAGCGCACCAGCCCCCAGGACGACTACGCCGTCTTTAAGCATCCCCCCCGCCGCGGCACAAAACCAACTTCAACAACAACTCCAGCAGCAAGTGCTCGTTCGCAGCTTTGACGTCAGTGGCAGTCGCAGCATCCCCTTTGAACAGATCACGGCCATTCTGGAGCCGCTGGCGGGCAAAACACTGACCATTGCCCAGTTGATCAACGAAGTGAACAAGATCACTGCGCTTTATCAACAAAAAGGCTACCCGCTGTCCTTTGCTGTCTTGCAGCAACAAGACTTCGCGCAAGGTCACATCAAGGTTACGGTCGTGGAAGGCCATGTTGGCAGTGTCCGCATTGAAGGCGATCCGGGCCGCAGCCGGGCGCGGATCGAACGCATTGCCCAGGCGATGGTGGACGAAAAGCCGCTGACCCAACGCACGCTGGAGCGCACCATGAACTTGCTGCGCACCGTGCCTGGCCTGAAGATCGACCCCAAGCTGGACATGCCTGTGCGCACGGATGGCGCCTCCGAGCTGCTGATAGAGGCTCAACACAAATCATTTAGCGCAAATGCCAGTATCGCGGAGATGGGGTCCAGCAAACAGGCGCTGGTGCAACTGAGCGCCAACAGCCTGACCCCCTTGGGAGAAGAGCTCAAGCTAACCGCCGCCATTCCCACCGGCCCCGAAGACGTCAAATACGTCAGCGGCAATCTGACCATCCCTCTTAACGGCAACGGTCTGAACCTGGAAATAGACGGCTACCACTATCGCTCCGAGCCACGCGACGAAGTCCTGGAAAGACAGGGCTGGAATCGCAAGGTTATCAACGAGCGCATCGGCGCAGCCATCAGCTACCCCTTCATTCTGAACAATCAGCGCAGCCTCAAAGGTACGGCCGGCTTTTATGCCAGCCGGTCTCTGGACGATTACACCCACAAAACGCTGGACAATGTCTGGATCGAAAACACCACCGATGTACGCGCATTGAAGGCCGAGCTGCGCTATACCGATGCCTCGGCCCGACAGTCGCGGGAACTGAACCTGGGGGTATACAAGGGCTTGGACGCCATGGGCGCTCGTAAATCCTTGAACACGTACTTGCAGCGTGACGCCGAATCCGATCTGGACCTGGATTTCACCCGCTGGACCGCTTCCTTCAGACAGAATCTGGCCTTGCCGGGACAATTTGGCATGAGCTTTTCTGCCAGTGGCCAATACAGCTCCAATGTCCTGCCCAATTCCGAACAGATCTCGTTTGGCGCATGGCGACACGGCTACGGGTATCCCCAAGGTGAACTGGCCGGTGACAAAGGCCTGGGCGCGACCTTGGAAATCAATCGTCGTTTTACCAACTCCTCGCGCTGGCTCAATAGCATCCAACCCTATATCGCTTATGACTGGGCACGCGCTTGGTATAACCTGGATCGCCTGAACAGCTACAACAACCGTGAATTGCGATCGGCAGCCATTGGGGTACGGCTGTCCAATAACAAGCATTACTTGTTTGATATCAACGTGGCAAAACCGCTGGGAGATTTGCCGGTCAATTCCGACCAACGAAAACTACGGTTGAACACGAATTTCCTGTTCTTCTACGACGGCTTTTAAAGTCGAGCCGTTGGCCGGACACATGTTTTTTTCTCAGGCCATCGCAAGATGGCCTTTTTTTGTATTCCATCGAGCCATTTTTTGGGCTCAGGTGTTACGAAAAACGTTACGTAACAGGAACAGAACAAAGCGTTAAAACCGGGCTACCCCCCTCTTATCCAGGCTTAAAAACCACACACCAGCGTGCCTGAAAACACAAAAACCAAGCCCAAGCCAATGATTTAAAACCAAAAAACAAAAAACAAAACCATACACAATAAATTGGCACTATTTTTGCTTAAAGACTGACAACAGCCCTTGAAGGGCGTGCTTACACTTCAAACCGGAGTCAGTCATGAAAGCAAGGAATTCAGCAAGAAACGCCTCAAGCCAACGCAACTTGCAACGTGCGCTTGTCGCGACATTGATCATCAGCGCTACCGTTCTGGCCGGATGCTCCTCACGCGGCGGCGTGCGTGATGGTCTGGACCTGTCGGCTCGCCCGCCGGCTATCGATCCCAACCTGCCCACACCCGGCGACGGGGGCACAGGAGGCGGCGGCGATGGTGGTGGTGGCAACAACGGCGGAGGGGACAACGGCGGTGGTGACAACGGCGGCGGCAAAGACAACAGCCTGACCCAAAATGCGTTGGGTAATCTGGGCCAGGCAGTCGACAACGTGGTTCCCCTGAATCTGAGCAAGACTGGCAATCAACTGGGCGAAACACTCGATGGCGCATTGAAACCGGTTACGGATATCGTGACCGACACAAGCCGTACTGTCGGTAGTGTGACCGGACTGGGTCAGCCTGTTAATGGACTGACTCAACAAGTCGGCGGAGTAGTGACCAATCTGGGCGACCAATTGGGCAAGACCGGCCTGCCGCTGAATCTGGGTGAAGGTGCAGGCGGCCTGCTCTCTCATCTGGGTCAAGCCGTCGGATCGGTTGGCGGGTTGCTGGTAAATGACCCGCAAAATCTCAACCCGCTAGGCGACACACTGCACCACGCCACCAAGGGCGTAGAAGCCCTGACCGGTTCTTTGCTGGGTGAGGGCAGTCTCCTGCATCCCCTGACCGCTCAACTGGGACTGGGTGGTCTCTTGCTGGCAGAAGAAGGGGAACCGGTGCTCAAACCGGCCTTGGGCAATGTCGGACAAACCGTAGATAACATTTTGCCTCTGGGCCTGAACCCCATTTTAGGTGACGTGGGCGGCGCTCTGGACAATACCGTTGCACCGGTGGTCGCTACCGTCACCAATGTGACTCAGCAAGTCGGCGACGGTCTGGGCGTCGGGCAGCCTATCAATGCCCTGCTTGGCGGCGTGGGTAGTGCTTTGGGGAATGTAGGCAGCCAATTGGACCATGCTGCGCCGTTGGGGCTGGGTGGTGTGGTAGGTCATCTGGGCCAGGCCGTGGCTTCAGCAGGTGGTTTGCTACACCACACAGACAGCAACACCAATCCCTTGGGTGACACCCTGAATCACGCTACCCAGGCGGTTGCCTCCCTGACAGGCGGGCTGGGCGGAATTACGGGTGGAGAGGGAGGTGGCCTACTAGCTCCTGTAACTGGCCTGCTGGGCGGGCTGGGTGGCGGCGAAGCTGCTAATGGCGGTTTGCTCGCACCCGTGACCAACCTGGTCGGCGGGCTGACGGGCGGACTGGCCGGCGGTGACGCAGCCAACGGCGGTTTGCTCGCACCCGTGACCAACCTGGTCGGCGGGCTGACGGGCGGACTGGCTGGCGGTGACGCAGCCAACGGCGGTTTGCTCGCGCCAGTGACCGGTTTGGTCGGTGGGCTGGTTGGTGGCCTGACAGGCTCGGTCAGTGCCCCGGCCAATACTGGCGAGAGCGGCGCTCAAGCCAATGGAGGATTGCTCTCACCCGTCACCGGCCTGGTCGGTGGCTTGCTCGGAGGTGGCCGCAAATGATGAATAAAGTCATGAATCCGGTAAGTTTGCCGGTCAACTTTCACCCAGGTACATCAGGCGCAGGCAGCCGTTCCAACTGGTCCTCCCACGATGAACAGCAACACATGCTGTCAGAAAAGATGTTGATGGATCTGGGCAAAATGCTGGGCCGTCAGTTCACCATTTATGCAGAGGCCCTGAAAGCCAGTCTGGCCGAACAGGCCAATATGCCCCTGAATGATTTCAAGGCCTTGGAATACATCATGGAGTTCGATGCCCTGCCAACAGGACAACTGGCACACCTGATGGACTTAAGCGCCAGTGGCGTCAGCGCCCTGATTAATCGCCTGGAGCACAAAGGATACATCACCCGCGGTCGCCACCCCTTGGACAAGCGGGTCATTGCCCTGCACCCGGTCATGGACAAATGTCGCGAAGTCCTTGCCGTGAAAGAGCGTGCCATCAATCAAGCGATCAACACGGCGGCCAGCCAGAATCCCGCCCAACTGATCGCCATGTATGACTTTTTGGTCGACAGCATGAGCACCTTCCGACAAAACACCAAAGCATGGCTGGATGCGAAGGCACTGATACCGCGGTCCTCCTGAACCTGTTGTCACGCCTTTAAGAACCGCTGCTTGTCAGCGGTTCTTTTTTTGTTACGTAACACGTTCCTCCCAAGCGCCGAAACCCGTAACAAATAGCCCTCTTTTTTTCTCGTACTTTGCACCAAACCGAGCATCGATGCGGGTTTCATAAAACCAAGAAAATTGGCATGCGAATTGCTTGAACCTCAACCAAGAAGCAAGCAGGTACCCCGATCATTTATTGGAGCAAGCAATGCATAACAATACAGACAGCAAGAAACCAGGCCTTCGCCTGACCATCCTAGCCACCTTGATGGCCAGTACTCTGGCTTTAACCGCCTGCGGCAGCCTAAGCGGCGGCGGTTCTTCGGGAGGCTCTGACAATTCCATCCCAACCAATCCAGACACAGGCAACGGAGGTGGTACAGGCGGCGGTGGTGACAACGGCGGTGGTGACAACGGCGGTGGTGACAACGGCGGTGGCGACAACGGCGGCGGTGACAACGGCGGTGGCGACAACGGCGGTGGTGACAACGGCGGTGGCGACAACGGCGGTGGTGACAACGGCGGTGGCGACAACGGCGGTGGCGACAACGGCGGTGGCGACAACGGCGGTGGTGACAACGGCGGTGGTGATAACGGCGGCGGTGACAACGGCGGTGGCGACAACGGCGGTGGTGACAACGGCGGCGGTGACAACGGCGGTGGTGATAACGGCGGCGGTGACAACGGCGGTGGCGACAACGGCGGTGGTGACAACGGCGGCGGTGACAACGGCGGTGGTAATCCTCGCACTCCCGGACCACTGGAAACCACGCTCAACAATGTCGGTGAAGCAGTCGATAACGTGCTGCCGGTAGGCTTGCAAGATACAGGAGCAGGCTTGGGCCAAGCACTGGATACCGTCGTCGCCCCGGTTGTGGATACTGCCACAGGCCTGACCCAACAAGTTGGAGGTGCCACAGGTTTGGGCGAGCCCGTCAATAATCTGCTGGGGCAGACGGGCGGCGTGGTCGTCAATCTAGGCGAGCAACTGGGTAATACCGGCCTGCCACTAAACCTGGGTCAAGGTGTGGGCGGTCTGTTGACCGGGCTGGGCAATGCGGTGGGCAGCGCGGGTGGTTTGCTGCATGCAGACGCCAGCAACCCGAAGCCATTGACCGCCGTGCTAGGTCATGCGACAGGAGGGGTTGCCGCTTTGACCGACTCCTTGTTGGGTGAAGGCAGCCTGCTCTATCCATTGACGGGTCAGTTGGGTTTGGGTGGCCTGCTGGACGGCACAGACGCCGCTCCCATTCTTGAGCCATCACTGGCGAATGTAGGCCAGACGGTAGACAACATCCTGCCCCTTGGACTGAACCCCATTCTGGGCAATGTCGGCCAGACTCTGGATACCGTCGTTGCTCCAGTCGGCGCAACGGTCACTCATGTGACGCAACAAGTCGGTGACGGCCTGGGCGTGGGCCAACCCATCAACGCCCTGCTAGGCGGCGTGGGCAGCGCCCTGGCTAATGTGGGCACGCAGCTAGATGGCGCTGCCCCTGTGGGGCTGGGCGGTGTTGTGGGTCATCTGGGCCAGGCAGTCGCCTCGGTGGGCGGACTGGTTCACCAAACCGATAGCAACACGAACCCCCTGGGTAATACCCTCAACCACGCGACACAAGCCGTTGCCTCTTTAACCGGTGGTCTGACTGGCAATGGTGACGGCGGCTTGCTTTCGCCTGTAACCGGCTTGCTGGGCGGGCTGACGGGCGGTTTGGGTGGCGGTGATGCCGCCAATGGTGGCTTGCTCGCCCCTGTCACCAATCTGGTCGGTGGCCTGACGGGCGGTTTGGCCGGTGGTGATGCCGCCAATGGTGGCTTGCTCGCCCCTGTCACCAATCTGGTCGGCGGCCTGACGGGCGGTTTGGCCGGTGGTGATGCCGCCAATGGTGGCTTGCTCGCCCCTGTCACCAATCTGGTCGGCGGCCTGACCGGCGGTTTGGCCGGTGGTGATGCCGCCAATGGTGGCTTGCTCGCCCCTGTCACCAATCTGGTCGGCGGGCTGACCGGCGGTTTGGCCGGTGGCGATGCCGCCAATGATGGCTTGCTCGCTCCTGTGACAGGCTTGGTCGGTGGCTTGACGGGAGGACTGCTGGGTGGGACAAGCGTCTCGGTTGACGTGGGAGCTTCGGGCAGCGTGGACGCGGGCGGTCCCGCTACTGCAAGCAACAACAATGGCGGCCTGCTGGCACCGGTAACCGGTTTGCTGGGCGGCTTGCTCGGTAGCGGGCCTCGCTAAACCAGAGGAAGGGGCGCATCCCGCCCCTTCCTTCAAAAGCTCATCCATTTCTCATGGAGTAAGTCATGACTCGCAGAAGACACAGGCATTATGAATCTGGCAGACTTGGCTTACTCAGCCCAAGGATTACCTTCTTGACAGCATTTGCCAGCTTGGCAAGACAGGCTGCCAAGTCATCACTCACACCCGGCACGGTGAGCATGACAACGGCTGTCACAACGCCCCGTACAGGGGCCGCTTCCCCCTCTTTCGCACACACTAAACAAACCTGGTCCATCAGGGGCCAGCTCATGGTCGCCCCAGCATCCAGTCCCCAGCAGTCCGCTGCTCTTGCCCACTCTGTCCGCTGCGTATCGGGCGCTCCTGACGGCGACCCTGCTCTTTACCACAAGCGTCTGACACCCTTTACCGGTTTGCTGGGTGCTCCCCCACGCTAGGGATATATGCGTATGCCCAATAAACAGCCCCTGACAACCGTGTGGACCGAGCCAGAAGCAAGGGACGAAGTTTTGTCAGGGCATATGCAAAACGATATCGTGCGCATGATGTTGCGCCAGTTTGATGTCTACCTGGAAGCAAACAAGCACCAGTTGGCACGAGCCGCTGGTTTGAGTCTGAATGAGTACAAGGCCCTGGAGTTTGTGCTGGAACTCAAACCCCTGTCTCCGGGGAGGCTGGCCCAATTACTGGATCTGAGCCCCAGCGGCACTCAAGCCTTGATTACCCGACTGGAAAACGCAGGTTACTTGCTGCGCAAGCCCCATCCGCGCGACGGACGCATGACCAGCCTGTATCCCAACCAGGAACGCTGCAAGCGCTTGATGGGCGACATGGATTTACCCGCGCAGCAGGTCATGCAGGCCGCGGCACACTACAACCCTAAACAAATCACCGCTCTTTACGAATTTCTTCTTAAAAGTCTTGAGCATCTGCGTCAGGATGCCCTGGACAGGCTCAAGCACAAAACCACCTAGGGGTGCCGTTTTCTTGCTGTTTTGCCCACCAGCCACCACTGGTGGGCTTTTTTTTTGACAGAACAAACTTTTTGCAGGGATTGCCGCCTACCCAGCTAAACGGCCCCATGCTACAAAAGACACTGGTCGGCCTGGCTGGCTTATTTCTCGCTAAAACCGTAAGGATGTGTTCATGAAACTCTCTGTACTGATTGCCGCCCTGCGCCTGCGCCATCTTGCAGGAGCTGCGCTGCTGTCAAGTTCACTGGCCGCTTATGCGCTACCCCCTGGCCTGGCCCAAGGCCCCTCTGTCGAAGGCGTTACGCAATATACGCTGGACAATGGTCTGCGCCTTGTTCTGGCCCCTGACGATTCCAAACCTACGACCACCGTCAACATGACCTATCTGGTCGGCTCACGGCACGAGAATTATGGGCAGACCGGCATGGCGCACTTGCTCGAGCACATGCTGTTTCGCGGCACGCCCACCTTGCGCAATGCGTTAGGGGAGTTCTCCAAGCGTGGTCTGGAGGCCAATGGCACCACCTCCAGTGACCGTACCAATTACTTTGCCAGTTTCGCTGCCGATCCTGAAACCTTGAAATGGTATCTGGACTGGCAGGCCGATGTCATGGTCAACGCCCTGATCGACAAGCAGGATCTGGAAGCAGAAATGCCCGTGGTGCGCAATGAAATGGAAAGCGGCGAGAACAGTCCTTTCCGGGTGCTGATGCAAAAGCTCACTGCCGCCGCTTATCAATGGCATAGCTATGGCAAGACCACCATCGGCGCACGATCGGACGTAGAGAACGTAGACGTAGAACAACTGCGCAAGTTCTATCACGACTACTATCAGCCTGATAACGCCGTACTCTTTGTAACCGGGCAGTTCGATACGGACCAGACCCTGGAGAACATTGCCAAGGCCTTTGGCTCCATCCCCAAACCCACCCGCCACTTGCGCCCGGAATACACGGTCGAACCCGTGCAAGATGGCACGCGTACGGTGACCTTGCGTCGCCAGGGCGGCACGCCGCTGATCATGTCGCTCTATCATCTGCCCAGCGCCGCCAGCCCGGACTATATGAACCTGAGCCTGGGCATCAGTGCCTTGGGTGACACACCCAGTGGCCAGCTTTACAAGAACCTGGTCAACAACAATCTGGCTACCAGCGTATTTAGCTTTGACTCCGAAAATCACGATCCAGGCTACGCCCTGTTTGGTGCGGAACTCAAGTCCGATATGGACCCGCAAAAAGCCTTAAAGGTCATGAATGAAACGGTGGAAGGTGTCGCCAAGTCCCCACTGAAAGAGGCGGACCTGGAACGCGTGCGCAGCCAGTGGCTGACGGGCTGGACGCAAACCTACGCCAATCCCTCACGCCTGGCCAGCGCCTTGTCCGAGGCAGCGGCCAGCGGCGACTGGCGTTTGTTCTTTCTACAGCGTGATCGGGTAGAAGACGCCAAGCTACCACAAGTGCAAAAGGCCTTGGAAACCTGGCTGGTGGCCAGCAACCGCAGCAATGGCTTGTACATTCCCACCGACAAACCGGTACGTGCTCCTGAGGCCACACCAGTGGATGTCGCCAAGCTGGTGCAGGATTACACCGGCAAGGACAGCGGCAAAGCCGTCGAAGCGTTTGATCCCAGCCCAGCAAACATCATGGCTCGCACTGATTTGCAGCCCCTGTCCTTAGGCAAGGATCTGGGCGAAGTCAAAATGGCACTGCTTCCCAAAGCGACCCGCGCCGAGCGTGTCGAGGCCCGAATGTCCTTCAAGTTTGGCTCGCCTGAGCAACTGAAAAACCAGAGCGCCACAGCCGCGGCAGTGGCCAGTCTGCTAAGCACCGGCACCAAAAAGCTCAACCGGGAACAGATTTCCGACCAGTTTACGGCCATGCAAACCCAGTTCAGCACTAGCGGCTCCAATGGCCGTCTGTATCTGAGCCTGTCGTCCAACCGCGAAAATCTGCCCAAGGCCATTGCGCTGGCACTGGACGTGCTGCGCGAGGCAAACTTCCCGGAGGACGAACTGAAGAAATACCAGCAGGCCGTCGTTACGGACCTGAAATCGGCCAGCACCGAGCCGGCTGCCCTGGCAAGCCAAACCATTGAACGCTACACCAACCCCTGGCCCAAAGACGATATCCGCTACACCCCTACTTTTGAAGAAGGGATAGAGCGGGTGCAGGCCGTCACCCTCAAACAGGTACGGGATTTCCATCAGAAATTTTATGGAACAGGCGATGTCGCCTTTAGCGCCGTGGGTGACTTTGACGAGGAGCAGGTTCGCAAGGCTCTGTCGGACGGTTTGAAAGGATGGCGTAAAGCGCCGACGTATCAACGGCCGGACGACCCGCTGCACCCTGTCCCGCCCAAGGTATTCGATATCAATACGCCGGACAAAGCCAACGCCTTTTATCTGGCTGAACTGGGCCTGAAGCTGCAAGATACCGACGCTGACTTCCCGGCCGTCTATCTGGCGAATTACTTGCTGGGCCTGTCGGAAACCTCGCGTCTGTGGAATCGTGTGCGGGTGGAGGATGGCCTGTCCTACAACGTACGCAGCCAGCTCGATGCGTCCAGCTATGAGCCCCATGGCTCATGGACGGTCTACGCCATCCACGCTCCCACCAACAGCGAAAAACTGGGCAACACCATTAATGAGGTGCTGAACCAGACACTGAAGGACGGTTTTAGCGAACAAGAGGTCAAGGAAGGCATCACTGCCCTGTTGAACTATCGCCGCCTCTCGCGCAGTCAGGATGCTGTGGTTAGCAGTGCCTGGTTGAACTACCTGGATCTGGGCCGCAGCTTTGAATGGTCCGAGAAAATGGATCAGGACCTGCAAAAACTCGATGCTCAACAGGTCAACGCAGCCTTGCGCAAATATCTGAAACCTCAGGACATGGTGGTTGCCATTGCCGCCGACCATGAGCGTCAGAAAGACGATGTTGCACCTGCAACAAAGACGGCGACAGACGTCCCGGACAACGCTGCTGAACCGGCCCTGATGGAGGCCCATCCCTAAGAGGCAGGTTGGGTCCTGAAGCCGTCCTGAACAGAAAGAAAAAAGCCCGGTACAGCAGTACCGGGCTTTTTATTTCGCTATGCCTTGGAGGACTCAGGAAAAGAAACTTTTTACCTTGTCCGTCCAGGACTCACTTTTGGGCGAGTGCTTGACACCTCCATCATTGAGAGCCTGTTCAAACTGACGCAGCAATTTCTTTTGCTCTTCGTTCAGGCGTACAGGCGTCTCGATCTGAATGTGACAATACAAGTCACCGGGGTAACTGGAACGCAGGCCCTTGATCCCCTTGCCACGCAAGCGGAAGGTCTTGCCCACCTGAGTACCTTCAGGGATGGTGATTTCACCTCGTCCAGTCAGCGTAGGCACCTCAACGGTGCCGCCCAAGGCGGCGGTCGTAAAGGGGATGGTCAGCTCGCAATGCAGATCCTCGCCGTCACGCTGGAAGATTCCGTGCGGCTTGATGCGGATTTCCACATACAAGTCACCGGGTGGCCCACCGTTCACGCCCGGTTCGCCATTGCCGCTGGAACGGATGCGCATACCGTCATCAATACCGGCAGGAATCTTGACCTGCAAGGTTTTGGTCTTCTTGACCTTGCCCTCGCCGTGACACACCACGCAGGGATCAGGAATTTCCTTGCCGCTACCGTGACAGGTTGGGCAGGTTTGCTGCATGCTGAAAATACCCTGCTGCATACGAACCGCGCCACTGCCCTGGCAGGTGCGACACGTCTGTGCCGACGTCCCAGGCTTGGCACCCGTACCCGAGCAGGTATCGCAGTTTTCCCAGCTTGGTACTCGAATTTCCGTATCAAAACCGGCAGCCGCCTGCTCCAGGCTGATATCGAGCGAATAGCGCAAATCCGCGCCGCGGTAAACCTGAGGGCCACCGCCACGGCGCCCACCGCCACCACCGAAGATCTCGCCAAAAATATCACCAAAGGCGTCTGCAAATCCGGCCCCGCCCATGCCGCCACCCATACCGCCCATGCCAGCGTTGGGATCGACTCCGGCATGACCATAGCGGTCATAGGCTTCGCGCTTCTGTTCATCGGACAGGATTTCGTACGCTTCCTTGGCTTCCTTGAACTTTTCCTCGGCGTCCTTGCTATCCGGATTACGGTCAGGGTGGAACTTCATGGCCAGCTTGCGATACGCCTTGCGGATTTCATCCTGCGTCGCATTTTTGGCCACACCGAGAATTTCGTATAAATCGCGTTTTGCCATGATTGATTAACGACGTCCAAACGCCGCTGTTTGAATAATAATGCCCGATCTCCAGCGTAAGCCGCCAAAGATCGGGCCAGGGAACCTTACTCAGGCTCGCAATTACTGATCGCGTTTGACTTCTTTAAAGTCAGCGTCGACCACGTTCTCGTCGGCGGGCTGCTGAGCCGTCGCTTCCGCACCTTGTTGTGCAGCGGCTTGGGCCTGCATGTCGGCGTACATCTTCTCGCCCAGTTTCTGCGAGGCCACGCCCAGCGCTTCCACCTTGGCGTCGATCGCTTCCTTGTCACCGTCTTTCAGCGTTTCTTCCAGATCGGCGATCGCCTTTTCGATGGCTTCTTTCTCTGCAGCTTCCAACTTGTCGCCGTAGTCCGTCAAGGACTTGCGGGTCGAGTGGATCAGGGCTTCAGCCTGGTTGCGCGCCACTGCCAGTTCCGCGATGCGGTGGTCTTCTGCCGCGTTGATCTCGGCATCTTTCACCATGCGCTCGATCTCCTCATCGGACAAACCGGAGTTCGCCTTGATGGTGATCTTGTTTTCCTTGCCCGTACCCTTGTCTTTGGCGGATACATGCAAGATACCGTTGGCATCGATGTCGAAGGTCACTTCAATCTGTGGCAGGCCACGTGCTGCTGGTGGAATGCCTTCCAGGTTGAACTCGCCCAATGCCTTGTTACCAGCAGCGATTTCACGCTCACCCTGGAACACCTTGATGGTCACGGCAGGCTGGTTATCATCAGCCGTGGAGAACACCTGCGAATGCCGCGTAGGAATCGTGGTGTTCTTCTGGATCATCTTGGTCATGACACCACCCAGGGTTTCGATACCCAGGGACAGCGGAGTCACGTCCAGCAGCAGAACGTCAGTGCGGTCGCCCGACAGCACAGAACCTTGAATCGCGGCACCGGCAGCAACCGCCTCATCTGGGTTGATGTCTTTGCGAGGATCGCGGCCAAAGAACTCTTTAACACGTTCCTGTACCTTGGGCATGCGGCTCATGCCACCGACCAGGATCACGTCGTCGATTTCCGAAACCTTCACACCAGCATCCTTAATGGCTACGCGGCAAGGCTCGATCGTGCGTTCAATCAGGTCCTCAACCAGCGCTTCCAGCTTGGCGCGGGTGATCTTCAGGTTCAAGTGCTTAGGACCGGAAGCATCAGCCGTGATGTAAGGCAGGTTGATTTCGGTCTGCTGCGTCGAAGACAGCTCGATCTTGGCTTTCTCAGCGGACTCTTTCAGGCGCTGCAAGGCCAGCACGTCTTTGGACAGATCAACGCCGCTTTCCTTCTTGAACTCGGCAATGATGTAGTCAATGATGCGCTTGTCAAAGTCCTCGCCACCCAGGAAGGTGTCACCGTTGGTCGAGAGCACTTCAAACTGCTTCTCACCGTCGATGTCGGCGATTTCGATGATGGACACGTCAAACGTGCCGCCACCCAAGTCGTAAACAGCGATCTTGCGGTCACCTTTGTCAGCCTTGTCCAGACCGAAAGCCAAGGCAGCAGCAGTAGGCTCGTTGATGATGCGCTTGACGTCCAGGCCAGCAATACGGCCGGCGTCCTTGGTTGCCTGACGCTGGCTGTCGTTAAAGTAAGCAGGCACGGTAATGACGGCCTCGGTTACTTCTTCGCCCAGGTAGTCTTCGGCGGTTTTCTTCATTTTGCGCAAGATGTCGGCAGACACTTGCTGAGGAGCCATCTTCTTGCCTTGAGCTTCCACCCAGGCGTCACCGTTGTCGGCAGCGACAATGGTGTAAGGCACGTGTTCAATATCTGTTTGAACTGCCTTTTCAGTGAACTTACGACCGATCAAACGCTTGACCGCGAAGATGGTGTTGGCAGGGTTGGTAACCGCCTGGCGTTTGGCTGGAGCGCCAACCAGGATTTCGCCATCCTGCATGTAAGCCACGATGGAAGGCGTTGTGCGACCGCCTTCGGCATTTTCGATAATACGAACCTGGTCGCCATCCAACACCGATACACAGCTATTGGTGGTTCCAAGGTCAATACCAATGATTTTGCCCATGATTTTTTACCTGACTAAAAGATTGATTGCGAAAGCAAATTATTCGATGAAATGCATATGGGGAAAGGTACGTGCATTTCAAGAGCCACTGCCTTAATTTTTTTCACTGGGCAAGCGGCAGGTCCGAAGCAAGCACGCAAATGCGTCTATATTCTGGACGGCCTGCCGGCCCAGTTTGCCAGGCGCGATTACTTGGGCGCCGACACCATCACCAAGGCAGGACGCAAAACCCGGTCCGAAATGGTGTAGCCTTTTTGCAGCAGCTGGGCCACCGCGCCTTCTTCAAACTCCGAGGGCACAGCCGAAATGGCCTGATGCAGGTGTGGATCAAACTTGTCCCCGGCTTGCGGTGCCACTTCTTTCAAGCTATTGCGCTCGAAGGCCTTGTTCAACTGGCGCAACGTGGTTTCCACGCCTTCCTTCCAGGCCTCCGGGGTTTGCTCGGTCTGGGCCAGAGCGGCTTCCAGACTGTCGCGCACCGGAATCAGGCTTTCAGCGAAAGACTCGGTACCGAACTTGCGGGCTTTGGCCACATCGTCGTCCGCACGGCGGCGGATGTTTTCCACTTCGGCCTTGGCACGCAACAACTGGTCGTAGTACTGCGACACTTTTTCCTGAGCCTGGGCCAACTCGGTCGCCAGATCAGCTGGGTTTTCCTCGGGCTGCTGGGCCAAAATCTCTGGCTGGTCCTGCTCGACAGCGCCCTGTTGTGCCTGTTCAGGCGTGTTTTCCGTCACTTCCCCGTCCAGAGGCTTATTGGGATCGGCATGTGTAGCCATTCGATGTATCTCCACTACAGAATTCGTTGATCGCATAAAAATGGGGGCATCTGCCCCCAGTTCAAGACCCGCGTTCGTATTTTGCTGAGCTGAGCCTGAAACACTGCCTCATCCTACCGGGCGGGCACCAGACGACTGGGTAGCCAGCCGCCCAAGTGCTGTACGGCCAGCCGTCCCAAGCCCTCTATCCACTGGGGATCGTCATTCAGGCAAGGGATGTAATGAAACTGGCCGCCCCCTTCTTGCAGAAAGGCGTCTCGACACTCCACCTGGATCTCCTCCAGGGTTTCCAGGCAGTCGGCCACAAAGCCGGGGCAAACCGCATCCACGCGCCCCACACCCTGCTTGCCCCATTCACGCAAAGTCGGCTCGGTGTACGGCTCGAGCCAACGCTCCGCACCAAAGCGGCTTTGAAACGCCATATGCACCTCTACGCCGGGCTCATCGAGCGCGGCACGCAAGGCATTGGTCGTTTCACGACAATCCCGGTAATACGGGTCACCCAGTTCCACGCAACGGCGCGGCAAGCCATGAAAGCTCAACAACAAGCGCTCGGGCTTGCCGTGCTCATCCCAGTAACGACGGATCTTGGCCGCCAGCGGGCCGATATAATCCGGATGGGTGTGGTAGCGCTTGATAAAGCGCAATTCAGGCTGATTGCGCTGTTTGGCCAGATGCCCGGCCACGCAATCCACGGCGGTCGCGGTGGTGCTGGCGGCATATTGGGGATACAGCGGCAGGCCCAAGATGCGTTCGCAACCGGCCGCTTTCAACTTATCCAGCCCACTGGCAATGGACGGGTTGCCATAACGCATGCCCAGCTCCACCTTGACATCATGGCCTTGCGCCTGCAGCAGCGCCTGCAATCCATCGGCCTGCGCCTGGCTGTAAACCAGCAACGGCGCGCCCTGCGGCAACCAGATATCCTGATAACGCGGGACCAGCTTGCGCGGGCGCAGCGGCAAAATGAACAGGCGCAGAATAATTTGCCAAAGAGGCTGAGGGATTTCGATCACCCGGGGGTCCGACAGGAACTCGCCCAGATAACGGCGGATGGACGCAGCATCAGGCTGATCGGGCGTACCCAGGTTAAGCAGCAAAATACCGACAGGCCCGGCCGGTCTGACCGGAGCCTGGGCATTGAACATATCGGCATCCTTTGCTTCGGGCAAATAAGGAGAGGCAAACAACTTGGGCATGATTTGATTAATACCTTAGACAGCCAGCGAACCTTGCGCCTACCAACAGGTTAAAGGTCTATCCATTAACTGGCCGAGTGATGGCTCAGGGCATTGGACAATAGCCGGGCTGTAATGTCTACGATCGGAATCACACGATCATACGCCATCCGTGACGGCCCGATCACACCCAGCGTGCCCACGACTTTACCGTCCACCCCATACGGTGCGGTAATCACGGAGACATCGTCCAGCGGCAGGAGCTGGGAGTCGCCACCAATATAAATCTGCACCCCTTCAGCCTGGCTGGACACATCCAGCAGATGCAGCAGATCGGTTTTTTTCTCGAACAGGGAAAACAGGCGGCGAAGCCTGTCCATATCCGCCACCATTTCAGTGACGTTCAGCAACTTGCTCTCGCCTGCAATCACCACCGCTTCCTCGCTGTCGGGTTGGTGACTGCCAACATCCACGGCTTGTTGCATGAGGCGCGAGATATCCAGCTGCAAAGAGCTGAGCTCTTTTGACAAAGCCAGCTTGACGGCCTCAAAGGACATGCCCGAAAAATGCTGGTTGAAAAAATTGCTGGCCTCGATCAGTTCCTGTTCCAGATAGTCGCGCGGCACAAACAGGATACGGTTTTGCACATCCCCATCCGGGGTGACGATAATCAGCAACACCCGCTTGTCGGACAAACGGATAAATTCAATTTGCCGAAAGGTCTGTGCTTTTTTGGGTGCCAGAACCACGCCGGCGAATTGCGACAGGTTCGATAGCAGGGACGCGGCGGAACTGACCGCACGGTTGGGTTCATCAAAGGGCAGGTACTGGCTGAGATTGCGGGCATCGGGGCGCTCAAAACGCTCGGCTGCCAGCAGACGGTCCACAAACAAGCGGTAGCCTTTAGGCGTGGGGATGCGCCCCGCCGAGGTGTGAGGACTGTGAATCAGGCCCAGACCCTCCAGTTCCGCCATCACATTACGAATCGTGGCCGGAGAAAAATCAAAAACGGTCGATAAGGTGCGAGACCCCACCGGCTGACCATCGGCGATGTAACGCTCGATCAGCACCTTCAACAAGGCATTTGCTCTGTCATCCATGTCGCGTACGTCACTTAAAAACACCAGCTCTGCATGATAAAGGGGAGAATCTTACAGCCAAGCCTAGAGTGGCAACTCTATAATCCACTGATCGCCATTATTTCATTAATCATAAGGTTTTCGCCCCATGCATTTCAAAACGGTTGCCATTGTTGGTAGATACCAGGACTGTGGCTTGGATGCGCCCATCCGGTCGCTGGCCAACACCCTGGTCAACACGGGCTGCTCAGTACTAATTGAGGCTACAACCGCCCAAAATGCCGGTATAACCGAATTTCCCATCGGCGATTATGCCCAGATCGGCCAGCGCGCCGATCTGGCGATCGTGATGGGCGGGGATGGCACCATGATAGGCGCTGCACGCGAATTAGCCCACAGCAAGGTCCCCCTGATCGGCATTAACCATGGCCGCCTGGGCTTTATTACCGACATTCCCTTGAATGATGCCAACGAGGCCTTGCTCAGTGTTCTGAAAGGCGAGTACGACATTGAAGAACGCTCCATGCTGGAAGGCCGCGTGGTGCGTGACGGAGAAGTGCTGTACTCGGGCGTGGCCCTGAACGATGTGGTCATCAACCGCGCCGGACGTGGCGGCATGATCGAGCTGCGTGTGGAGCTGGATGGCGTTTTCATGTACCGACAGCGATCGGACGGCCTGATCATTTCCACCCCCACCGGCTCAACCGCTTATGCCCTGGCGGCCAGTGGCCCCTTGCTGCACCCGTCGCTGAAAGCCTTTCTGCTGGTGCCGGTCGCCCCCCAAACCCTGTCGAACCGCCCCATTGTACTGCCCGATACCGGCACCCTGAATTTGACCATTACCGCCCTGGGTCGGGTGGAAACCGGCGGCAGCGTGCACTTTGATATGCAAACCTGGTCGGACTGCCAGCAGGGAGACCGGATTGATGTGCGCCGCTCCCAGGACACCAGCCGCTTTATCCACCCCAAGGGCTACAGCTTTTTTTCCACCTTGCGCCAGAAGCTGGGCTGGAATCACATCCCTTTGCCTAACGACGAAAACGACTGAACCCCTATGCTCCGTACCTTGCACGTTCGAGACTTTGTAATCGTGGATCAAGCCACGATTGATTTCGACTCCGGCTTCACGGTTTTTTCCGGGGAGACCGGCGCTGGCAAATCCATCCTGATTGACGCCCTCTCACTGGTACTGGGAGCTCGCGGTGACGCCAAAGCCATACGCGAGGGCTGCACCCGTACCGAGGTCAGCGCGCATTTCGATTGCCCGCCCGATATTCAAGGCTGGCTAAGCGAGCGCGACTTCGATGTCTCTGATGAGCTGATACTGCGCCGCCTGATCGACCAGCAGGGTCGCAACCGCAGTTACATCAATGGTGGCGCAGCCACCTTGACCCAGTTGCGTGAACTGGGCGAACTACTGGTCGATATTCATGGCCAGCACGCGCACCAAAGCCTGATGAATCCCCAAAGCCAGTACGACCTGCTCGACAGCCAGGGTGGCCATTTGCCACTGGCACGACAAGTCGCCCAGGCCTGGCAACAACTGAGCCAGGCCCGCAAGGCCGTCGAACAGGCCAGCCAGAGCGCAGAACAGGGCAAACGCGAACAGGAACGCCTGGAATGGCAGATCAATGAGCTCTCCAGCCTGAATCTGCGCCCCGGGGAATGGGATCAGCTGCAGCAGGAACACACTCGCCTGTCCCATGCCCAAGCCCTGATTGATGGCAGTGCCCTGGCCTTGAACGCGCTGGACGGCGAAGAGACCTCGGTACAACAATTGCTGGGCAAAGCCAGTCATGAAATGAGCGCTCTGCTGCGCCACGACCCTGGTCTGCAGGCCATTGTCGATGCCCTGGAGTCGGCGCAAATTGCCGTGACCGAGGCGGCATCAGACTTGAACAGTTATTTAAGCGATATGGAGCTGGACCCGGAACGCCTGGCTCAGGCGGAGGAACGGGTATCGGCCATTTTCAGTGCCGCTCGCAAACTGAAAGTCGAGCCGCAAGACCTGCCCAGTCTGCTGGAAACCTGGCAAGAACAGCTCGCTCAGCTACAGCAATCTTTTGATTTGCACGCCTTGCAAGCCAGGGCTCGGCAGGCTGAACAGCACTATCAGGAGCTGGGCGGAAAACTGAGCGCGGCACGGCGCAAAACCAGTGTGCAGCTGAGCAAGCAGGTCAGCCAGGCGATGCAGTCCATGGCCATGCAAGGCGGCCGTTTTGAGGTTGCCCTGACCGCCTGCGCCCCGCAGGTTCACGGTCTTGAACAGGTGGAGTTTCTGGTGGCTGGCCATGAAGGGGTCACCCCTCGACCGCTGGCCAAAGTAGCCTCCGGCGGTGAGCTGGCCCGGATATCCCTGGCACTGTCCGTCATCGCCAGCCAGGCGGCTCGTGTGCCCACCTTGATTTTTGACGAAGTAGATACCGGTGTGGGCGGCGCCGTGGCCGAAGTGGTAGGACGATTGCTGCAAGAACTGGGGGCACGCCATCAGGTCTTGTGTGTGACCCACCTGCCCCAGGTCGCTGCTTGCGGCAATCATCATTTAAAGGTCGAAAAAACAAGCGAGCAAGGCCAGACTTTTTCCTCCATCCGCCCCTTGTCTGAACAGGAGCGGGTAGATGAAATTGCCCGTATGCTCGGAGGACTGGAAATTACCCAGACCACGCGTGAACACGCACGAGAAATGCTGGCACGCCAGCGTTGAATTCGTCTTGTCGTTCAATGACAATTTGAACCACCAGCGCCAAAAGCCACTGGTGGTTTTTTTTGTGCCGTCCTGATCAGCCCTGCAGCCCCGATCTGATTATTCTTTGAATTTTCAGGATGCCTGCCTGGCTATCCTGCCCCCAATCATCAGATTACACGCCTGCGGGCACTATCAAAACGGATTAACCGCGCAAGATAGGCTTGGCCTGTTTGCCCGCTTCCGAACATTTAGGGCAAATGCCATACAACAGCATCGTATGGCTTTCCAGCACAAAACCGTGGTCCTTGGCGACCTGGTGCTGGCGAGCCTCGATATTGCTGTCGGTAAACTCTTCAACCACACCACAATTGGTGCAGATCAGGTGATCGTGATGATCGCCGTCATTGAGTTCAAAGACGGCTTTGCCACCGTCAAACTGGCTGCGCACCAAAATGCCTGCTTGCTCGAACTGGGTAAGCACACGATACACCGTGGCAAGACCAATATCGACTTCTTCGGCGATGAGCAGGCGGTAGACGTCTTCCGCGCTCAGGTGTCGTTGTCCGTCCTGATCGGAGCGGCGAAAAATATCCAGAATCTTCAGGCGCGGAAAAGTCGCCTTAAGCCCCATGTTCTTCAGTTCATTTTGATCGTTCATGGCTAAATTATCGCATCTTGATGGGGATGGATCTCAAGTCCGCCCTGGTTAAAAACCAGCTCGTCTTGAGGCGGTTCAATGCGCAATTCATGCGCTTTTTCCTAAACCCTTATATGATAACGATTTTATTCCTACTGGGGCATTTCGTGCAGAAGAAGGCCAATTCATTCACTCCTGTCATCCGCGCCATACTCGCAGCCAGTCTGGCTGCCGCCGCCCTGAGCGCTTGCGGATCTTCCAAATGGGGCTTCCCATACCGCGCCGACATTCAGCAGGGGAACTGGATCACTGCCGAGCAGGTGGCGCGCCTGCAACCCGGGATGACGCGCGAACAGGTTCGCTACCTGCTGGGCTCTCCCACTTTGCAGGACATTTTCAACGCCGACCGCTGGGACTACCCCTACCTGAACAAGCCCGGCTATGGCAAGAGCGAACAACGCAAGTTCACGGTCTGGTTTGAAGGCGATACGCTGGTTCGCTGGCAGGGCGATGAGCAGCCGGATCGCCAGCCTTTCGAGCGCAGCGACACCGGCAAAAAACAGACGCCGCCTCCCGCAGACAGCGATAGTGCCGCCCCCACCCCCAGCGTGAGCGGCTCCCAGCCCACGCTTTAAGCTTTACGTTAAGGACACAGGATTCATGCGCATTGCCATTGCTGGCGCAGACGGCCGTATGGGCCGTATGCTGATTGAAGCTGTCTTGAACAGCACCGACCTGACCCTGGCCGCTGCCTTGGACCACCGCGGCTCCCAAGCAATCGGTCAGGACGCTGGCGCTTTTCTGGGCAAAGAAACGGGCATCATGGTCACGGACGACCTGAACGTTCTGGCCCAGGCCGACTGCCTGATCGACTTCACCCGTCCCGAAGGCACCCTGGCCCATCTGGACGCCTGCCTGCAACACGGCACCCGTCTGGTCATTGGCACCACCGGTTTTTCCGAAACCGAGAAACAGCAGATTCAGGCGGCTGGCCGCGAAATTGCCATTGTCTTTGCGCCCAACATGAGCGTTGGTGTCAATGCCACCCTGAAATTGATCGAAATGGCCGCTGCTTTGCTCCGCCAGGGCTACGACGCCGAGGTATTTGAAGCCCACCACCGCAACAAGGTCGATGCCCCTTCGGGGACCGCACTGGCAATGGGCGAGGCCATCGCCAAGACTTGGGGAGAATCCCTGAATGACGTAGCTGACTGGGCCCGTCACGGCCACACCGGCGTGCGTCAGGACGGCCGCATTGGTTTTTCCGTGGTGCGCGGTGGCGATATTGTGGGCGACCACACCGTATTTTTTTGCGGTGAAGGCGAACGCATCGAGATCTCGCATCGCTCCAGCAGCCGTGCCGGATACGCCAATGGCAGCCTGCGTGCGGCCCGTTTCCTGGGTGATAAAAGCACCGGTCTGTACAACATGCAGGACGTGCTGGGCCTGTAAGTGCCTCACTTGCAAACGCGCTCATAACAAGCCGGCTTTCGAGCCGGCTTTTTTTTCCCTCAAGCGGCGTCTGCCCGGCAAACAGTGTATTGAAAGACGCTTCTTTTCTCACTGATCTGCGCCCCCTTACGGTCTCTTTCTCCCACCCTAAACACGTTTCCAGGCAGGCGCCCACAAGGGCGTGCGCGTTTCAAACGCACTGCGCTGGTGCACCCCCCCTATTTTCCCTGCTTGACGTAAAGAAAAATATCACTAATATGTCAGTTGGATATTCAAAGAATAAACTTTTCTGCAGGAGACAGACAAGATGATGAGCGAACGCCAACGCAAGTTCCGCGAGGAATACAAATCCAATATCAGCCCCGCCTATAACGGTATTGTTCATGTCCTCGTAACGTATGTCGTGGGGCTGGCAGCGATTTACTACAGCATCAGTCAGTTGCAGTCGGTAGGCTGGGAATGGCTGATCATCATCCCCGTCTTTCTGGCGGGCAATTTTGTGGAATGGGCCATGCACCGCTATGTCATGCATCGGCGCATCAACATTATTGGTTTACGGGAAATTTATGAGCGTCACACCCGCCAGCACCACCAATACTTCACCGATAACGAAGCAACCATTGATTCGAGCAAGGAGTTCCGGATCGTCTTTTTCCCTTGGCGAGTCCTGCTCACCCTGGGTATCGGGGGTGGCATCCTGGGCTGGCTGGCCGCTACCCTTATCAACCCCAATGCGGGCTACTTTGTGTTCATGACCATGGTGGCGCAATACCTGGTGTACGAGGCTTTTCACTATTGCTGTCACGTCCATGAAAACAGCTTTGTGCGCAACATGCCCTTTATCAACACAATTCGCCGCCACCATACCGCTCATCACAACCAGGGCATCATGATGAAGTACAACATGAACCTGACCTTCCCCATCGCCGACTGGGCCATGGGCACCACCGATCTGCGCCGTGGTCTGCTGGGCCACCTGTTCAATGGCTACAGCGAAAAACACGTCAAGGAAGAGCTCAAGCCCATTATTCGCCGCTTCCGCTTTGAAGACACGGGTGACACCACCGATGGCCCCGCCCTGAAACAGGAAGAGGCACACGCGCTGGAGCGCGGTCTGGCTAACTAAGACCCCGACCTTGTTTACAAGCTGGAGATCAGCGTCGTGCGAGCGAGCTCTTCAATGTAATCCATCAACCGGTCCAGGCTTTTTCCGGCCTGGTCCACATCACCGCCCGCGATAGTCATGGCCAGATCGGCATGCAGTCTGCCCATTTCCGTCAAGTCCGGGTTTTGCTGATAGTGGCAAAACCAGAATCGGCGGGAAAGGCCGTGAGTCAGGCGCATGGCCCCTTCCGCGAACTCGTTGCGTGCGGCCTCGATTTCCAGCTCATTTAACCGTCGATCTGCCCGGATGAAACTGACTTCATCATTCTGGGCAGCCGCTTCCAGGAAAGCGTCATGCAAGCCCTTGAACTGCTCGCGTTGGTCCCGTGTCGCCCGCTTTGCCGCACTGCGGCAGATCAAGCGTTCGATTTCCCGCCGTGTCTCGATCAGACGCAACTGCTTGGGCATATCCAGCTCGGGAATCAACAGGCCGCGTTGCGGCAACACCAACATCAAGTGTTCACGTGCCAGGCGCTGAATGGCTTCCCGAATGGGGGTGCGGCCAATCTCGAACATCTGGCTCAAGGTCAGCTCCGACACAATGCTGCCCGGCGGCAACTTCAAGGTAATGATGGCTTCTTCCAAGCGCTCGTAAGCAATGTCCGTGAGCTTGGGCTTGGGTTCTGTCAAGGCCTTGATTTCCCGCGTCTCGTCCTGAGACCGCTCCTTTCCCGCTACCTTCCGCTTGCTTGTGACCATGCTAACCCTGCCTTAAAAACGCAGCGTTCGCTGCTGAAACCTGATACCTGAGGTCTGCTGCCCCCCCGGTGCACGCACTGAGCAGAGCCAGACAACAATCTCATATCTTAGTTGTATTTCTTTACTCCAGGAAGCCACATGAGCATTGCCTGCCCTTCAACTGCCCCGGCCATCCTTGCTGTTCATGGCATTCAAGGCACTCAACGCAGCTGGCTGCCAGTCGTCCAGGCCAGTTCACTTTCACCGCATTGGCAGACTCCGGATTTACGAGGCCGGGGGGACGCCCACTACGGTACCTGCCAGCAGGATTATGAGCTGAGCCAATTTGTCCACGATCTGCGCATCCCTATTGCCGCCTTGCCGGCCACGACACCCTATGTTCTGGCTGGCTGGAGCCTGGGCGTATCGATTGTGCTGCAAACCTGCCTGACGCTACTGGAAGAACAGGCTGTGCTCCCTCAGGCCCTGGTGCTGATATCGGGTACCCCCAGCCTGAATCAAACCCGCTGGTTCAAGTCTGAGCACACCCCCGCCTTGCTGCAGGAAATTGCAGAACGCGAGCAACGCCTGGGCCTGAGCCAGGCGGCCGGCCATCAAGATGTGGCCTGGACCTGGCTGGCCAACCGACATCACGACCAGTACGCACAGTTGCCTCGCATTTCCATCCCCTCATTGATTATTCATGGCGATCAAGACCAGGACTGCCCCATTGAACATGCCCGCCTGTTAGCGCAGGCACTGCCGCAAGCCAGCTTGCACAGTTTGCCTGGTGCGGGCCACAGCCTTTTAAGCTCGCATCCCGACCGGATCGCTTCTTTGATCGACTCTTTTTGCACTGCAAGGACTACCACATGAACACGCACGTTTTCTTTTGCCCGCCCCCCCGTACCTTGATGGGGCGCGGCTGCCGCCATGAGCTTCCTGCCTTGATCGCCCATTTGGGCTGGCGCCGCGGCTTAGTGATTACTGACCGTTTTTTCACCACCCAGACCCGCTGGGTTCAGGACCATATTGACGCCTGTAAGGAACAGGGCATTGAGATTGTGGTGTTTGATGGTGGCCAGCCCGATCCTTCCACCACTTTGTGCGATCAGGCCACGCAGCACGTGCGGGCTCATCTGGCCGAGCAGCCCATCGACTATGTATTGGCTATGGGAGGCGGCAGCAATATCGATCTGGCCAAAGCGCTGTGCCTGACCGTGCCAACTGGCCAAACCATACGAGCGTACAGCGGTACCTGGCCTGCCCACACCCGCCCCCTGCCTCTGATCGCCTTGCCCACCACCTCCGGCACAGGCTCGGAAGCCACACCAGGGGCGATTCTGGTCGATCCCGACAACGCCACCAAGATCGCCGTGATGGGCAACGCCCTACGCCCCGCCATTGCCGTCATCGACCCTGAACTGAGCGATAGCTGCCCGCCCCGCGTCACCGCCGATGCCGGTATTGACGCCCTAACCCATGCAATTGAATCATTTGTCACACAAGACGCCAGCCTGTTTGACCGCGGCGGCAGCCCTGACCCGGGCTATAGCGGCCGCTCCGGCCTGACGATGATGTTTGCACGCGAAGCGATACGGCTGTGCGGACACTACATGCTGCGAGCCTATCGCGACGGCACCGACACCGAAGCCAGGGACGGCATGGCCAGCGCCAGCTACTATGCAGCCCTGTCCTATGGCACGGCGGGCTTAAATGCCGTGCATGGCATCGCCTACGCTCTGGCCGGCTTGACGCATCAGTCTCATGGCACCACCAATGCCGTCTTGCTGCCCTATGTTCTGGACGAACTGCGTGAGACCCGTGCCCCAGAGTTGCGGGAAGTCGCCCAGCTTCTGGGCATGCCAACCGACCCGACAGAAGACGCCGTGCTGGCGCTGCCCGCCTATGTGCGTTCATTAATCGAACAATTGGGCATCCCCACCGATCTACGCCAATGCGGCGTGCAGGAACACCAACTGGAAGGCCTGCTGCACGATGCGCTGCAAGTCACCCGTCTTGCCAAAGCCTTCCCGGTGGCTGATCGTACCAGCGCCTATCAGCGCATTATCCGACACGCTTTTGAGGGCTCATTGGCCACTCATTTCATCCTTAATTAATTAGCCAGCTAAGTACATACCAGTATTTAACCCTGGGCCAGATACCACTAGTATCCATGTAATATATCAGCAAAAGAACAAAGACCTGTCCTGGCCTGACGACAGGTCACCTAGTCATAAAACCCGCCACAAGAGCGGACCTACAGGAGACACCTATGACAGCCGTATCCCCCAATGTGGCCAATCGTCTGGAGCGATTGCCCATGACTCGCTATCAACGCATGCTGTTCGGTATTATTGCGACCGCCTGGTTCTTTGACTCCATGGACCTGGGCATCATGACTTTTGTATTGGGTTCCATCAAGGCAGAAATGGGACTGAGCACGGCGCAGGCAGGTCTGCTGGCCAGCTCCAGCTTTTTAGGCATGTTTTTAGGTGCGGCCATTGCAGGCATGCTGGCAGACAAGTACGGCCGCAAGCCCGTCTTTCAATGGAGCATGATTTTTTGGGGAGTGGGGAGTCTGGCCTGTGGGCTGGCCCAAAACGTCGAGCAACTGATGGCCTTTCGGGTACTGCTCGGGTTTGGCATGGGGATGGAATTCCCTATCGGCCTGGCGATGGTCTCGGAAATTGTGCCCGCCAAAAGCCGTGGTCGCTATATTGCAATTCTGGAAGGTTTCTGGCCGCTGGGCTTTATCAGTGCCGGGATTCTGACCTATCTCAGCCTGGACTATATAGGCTGGCGTGGAATCTTCATTGCCTTGTCCATCCCTGCCCTGTTTGTATTCGTAATTCGCCGCTGGGTACCGGAGTCACCCCGCTGGCTGGAAGAAGCAGGACATAACGAACGCGCCGAGCAGGTGACCAGCGCTTTTGAGCATAAAGTCATTCAGGCCAATGGTGGTCAGGCACTGCCCTTGCCCCTGCCTCCCAGCCCTTGTGAAAAACTCAAGCGCGGCGCCTTGTTTGCCCAACTCTGGCAAGGCCAATATGCACGCCGCACCTTGATGCTGTGGATGCTGTGGTTTTTCTCCCTGCTCGGTTACTACGGCTTGACCACCTGGCTGGGTGCGCTGTTGCAACAGGCAGGATACGCGGTCACCAAGTCCGTGACCTATACCATCTATATTTCCCTGGCAGGCATTCCGGGCTTCATTTTCTCGGCCTGGTTGCTCGAAAAATGGGGGCGCAAGGCCACCATGGTACTCATGTTATTCGGTAGCGCAGGCTGCGCCTTTATTTATGGGCACGTCGCCACCAGTCAGGCGCCGGTCGCACAATTGATCGGTGCCGGGCTATGCATGCAGTTCTTCATGTTTGGCATGTGGTCGGTCTTGTATGCCTATACACCTGAGCTCTATCCCACGCGGACACGCAGTACCGGAGCCGGGTTTGCATCGTCTATTGGTCGCCTCGGTTCCCTGCTCGGCCCTCTGCTGGTTGGCATTATCTTGCCGTGGACCGGGCATACCGGCGTATTTACGCTGGGCGCCATCTCTTTTTCGATTGCCGCCTTAGTGGTCGTCGCCCTCGGGGTGGAAACCAAAGGTCGTTCTCTGGAAGAAGTATCAGCCTGACGAACAAGAGCCGGACGGGCTGCCAGGCCTTTTGAACAAGCAGCAACGTCACCAGCAAAAACCCCGTGTCAGTGCAACGCGCCGACACGGGGTTTCCCTTTATCGGTCTGCCTCATCCCTGAGTTGACCGGGCTTGCCCGACGCAACGTAGCTACGAGCCACGATTCGCCAAACCCTAGAGAGCCGCCAGGCCTAAGCCACCACAACGGGTTCTTGCTCCAGCTCGACGCCGAAGCGCTCCCGCACCGAGGCTCGGATCGCTGTTGCCAGCCGCCCAATATCCGCAGCGGTTCCACCACCATGATTGACCAGCACCAAAGCCTGCCTGTCGTGCACCCCCACAGCGCCATCCGTCCGCCCTTTCCAGCCGCACTGCTCAATCAACCAGCCCGCTGCCAGCTTGCACCGCCCCTGTCCCACGTCGTAAGACACCAGATCAGGCCATTGCTGTTTTAGCGCATCGCGCTGCGCGGTCTGCACCACCGGATTCTTGAAAAAGCTACCTGCATTAGCCAGAACCTTGGGGTCTGGCAGCTTTTGACGACGAATATCGCAGACGGCCTGAAAAATCGTTTCCGGGTCCGGCTTACCTGCCAGGTGGGCTTGTTTGTTCAGGTCGGGATACTCCAGCACGGGCATCCAGGGACGAGGCAGCATGAAACGTACCGCCACAATCAACCAACTACCGGCAGGATCGCGTTTGAAACGGCTGTCTCTATAAGCGAAACCACATTCTGGTGCTGACAGTTCCAGCAATCGGCCCTCTTTAAAACTCCAGGCCAGCACACTGTGAACTCGTTGCTCCAACTCCAGACCATAAGCACCGATATTCTGAACCGGAGCGGCGCCCACTGTGCCGGGGATCAGCGCCAGATTTTCCAAACCGGGCCAACCCTGTTGCAAACAGTACTGCACAAAGTCATGCCAGCATTCGCCTGCCTGCGCTTCCACTATAAAGCCATCGTCATGCTGGGCCAGCAAGCGAATTCCTTTGCTTTGCACTTTGATCACCAAGGCATCGAGTTGCTCGGCCAGCACGACATTGCTGCCCCCGCCGAGGACGAAAACACGTTCGCCCTGCTCCACCGCAGCCTGCAACCCCGGTAGCTGGCCAAGCTGTTCGTACACCACCAGATCACGTGCACAGCTATCCAGACCCAAGGTGTTAAAAGCGCTCAAATCAACATTATGCTGCCTGTCCACGACCCAGTCCCACGATCCAAGAAAGCAATAAGCATAGCTCGGACAGACAATTTTCCGGAAAAAATTACAGAATCTCTTGACAGGGATACGTCTTGCAGACTACAGTTACGTTCTTGCTTGACGCAGCGTCCGTTTGGCAGCAAAAAGCAGTTTGCAGGCAGTAAAGTTTGTTCAGCAGTTTTGATGAAAGCGTGTGCAAATTATCAAAAAAACTTGACAAACAAAAACAGCCACTTTAAACTAGCTTTCTTTACTTAATCAGCACCAGCTAATAAGTAAAACGCTGAAAACAGATTCAATCTGCACAGCAAAATGCGGGAGTAGCTCAGTTGGTAGAGCGCAACCTTGCCAAGGTTGAGGTCGCGAGTTCGAGACTCGTCTCCCGCTCCAGATTCCTAAGGGAAGCCTAGGCTTCCCTTTTTAATCGACCACGGCGCAATGGCAGAGTGGTTATGCAGCGGATTGCAAATCCGTCTAGGTCGGTTCGATTCCGGCTTGCGCCTCCAGTAATGCTGGTCACAAGTCGGTAATGCAGTAAAAATGCGGGAGTAGCTCAGTTGGTAGAGCGCAACCTTGCCAAGGTTGAGGTCGCGAGTTCGAGACTCGTCTCCCGCTCCAAATTCAAAAAGCCCAAACTTCGGTTTGGGCTTTTTTTCGTCCTGCCATTTCCCTCTCCTCCCAAGAACATCCGTACCAAACCCGGCTCGTCCCTGTCTGAGGCGCATCACCGCTAGCGTCTCAATAAGGCAACGTGCCCCGCCCCGAGGTATAAATACCGCTAAGCTGTCATGACGTGGAACAAACGGAAATCATCATCGTCCGCCAGCGTCACTTTATCGAGATGGGCCCCATTACTGATGGTTTTTACAGCCGACCCTATGGAGCACTGGACAACCATGAGCGCCCCCTCCTACCCGGTATCTGTCGAAGAAGATCGTCGCCTACGCGCCCTGGCGGAGTACAAACTACTCGATGCCCCTCCCACCGAGGAGTTTGACCGACTCGCCAACCTGGCGGCCAGGCTATTCAAGGTTCCCATCGTTCTGATCACACTGATCGATAAAGATCGACAGTTTTTCAAGGCGCGCGTGGGTACGGACCTGAACGAGATCAGTCGCGCTGATTCCTTGTGCGCACATGCCATCCTGTCCAATGACATTCTACTGATCCCCGATGCCCTGCAAGATCCACGCTTTGCTTCGAACCCTTTAGTTACGGGCCCGCCCTTCGTTCGCTTTTATGCCGGAAAGCCGCTGCTGGCCCCAACAGGAGAACGATTAGGCACCGTGTGCCTGATTGATACCAAGCCACGACAAGCCTTTAGCGATGACGAGCGAGCCAATCTGTCCGATCTGGCCAGCCTGATCATGGAACGTATGCAAGCCCGTCGTCTGGAACAGACTCCATCAGTCAGCAAAGCCCGATTTGAAAATATCGCGACCGCCTCTCCCGATGCCATCATCGGCTCGGATGAGCATGGCCGCATTACCTTATGGAATCATTCTGCCGAAAAGATCTTTGGCTATGTAGCGGAAGAAATTCTGGGGCAACCCGGCTCGATCATTGTGCCTGACAACTGGCGCAAGGTTTACGAGCACGAACTTGTCCGACTCCAGCAGGGCGAACAGATGAAACTGCCTGACCGCAGGATCGAACTGTCCGCTTTGCGCAAGGATGGCACCGAATTCCCGGCAGAGTTCTCCCTATCGACCTGGACTGAGGCCGGCTCACGCCATATCGGCGCCATTGTTCGAGACACCACGGCGCGGCGGCACCATGAAGAAAGACTGTTCCAGCTGGCTTCGCTCGATGCCCTGACAGGGCTTGCCAACCGGGGAATGTGGCAGGCACGCCTTGCCCAGACACTTGCCGAAGAAGCGCCCGCCACCATCTTGCTGATCGATCTGGATGACTTCAAGGAGATTAACGACACCTTCGGACATTCCGCCGGCGATGCCGTGCTCAAACATATTGCACAGCAAATGAAGTCCGCCTTTCCTGACGCGATCATGCTTGCTCGACTGGGCGGCGACGAGTTTGTGGCCTTGCTACCCGGCAATCAGGAGCAGGCCGCCCGCATCGCGGCTCAAACGCTGCTCAATACCTTGGCGACACCCTGCAACTTTGCTGGCCAGGTTATTGAAACCAGTGCCAGCATGGGAGTGGCGCTGACGCTGATGCACGGCACCAGCGCCGAGGAGGTTCTGAACGCTGCCGATCTGGCGCTGTACAAAGCCAAATCCTCCGGGAAACGACACTACGTGATGTTCTCTTCACTCTTGCGTGAAGTGGCGGTCGCACGCAGATCGTTCGAGCGGGAGCTACGCCTGGCTTTTGAACACGGGGAGTTTGAGCTTTTCTACCAACCCCAGGTCTCTACCCGCAGCGGATTGCTGACCGGCGCGGAGGCGCTGCTCCGATGGAATCATCCAACACGAGGCTCGTTATCCCCGGTCTCTTTTATTGATGTGCTCAACGAAAAGCAGTCTGCCCCTGCCATAGGGGCGTGGATAATACGCACGGCATGCCGTCAGGCCGCGCACTGGCACGCGACCATCCCCACTTTTCGGATTGGCGTGAACCTGTTCGAGGCACAGCTACGAACCAATCGTCTGCGCTCCACGATCAGCACCATCCTGGCTGAAACAGGCCTGCCAGCGCACTGTCTGGAACTGGAGATTGTGGAAACATCCTTGTTCCGCAACGACATGGTGACCAAGAACCTGCTCCACAGTTTACGTGACCTCGGCATTGGCCTGGCCTTCGACGACTACGGGACGGGCTATGCATCATTGAGCCTGCTCAAAACCTACCCAGTCAGCCGACTGAAAATTGACCGCTCTTTTATCCGCAATGTCCACGAAGATACCGGAAACGCCGCCCTGGTCAAGGCGATTATCTACTTGGCTAAAAACTTTGGTCTGGATGTCATTGCAGAAGGCGTGGAAACCGAGGAGCAACTTCAGTTCCTGAGAAGTAATGAATGCCCCGAAGTACAAGGTTATTTGTATGGCAAGCCGGTTTGTGCCGACACATTCACAACACAATTCATCCAGCACAAAGGCCCACTAAAACCTTGCCCACTCGATAGAAAACCCATTATCGGTCCCTAGCATCGGCACAAGCGGGCTTCACAGAAGGGCGAGCCCGCCCTTGGCCCAGTCTCAATATTGCGCCTTCAGGGACAGCATTACGTTCTGAGGCGCGCCATACCAGCCCTGATTATAAAAACCGATCTGCGAGTAGTACTTCTTGTCAAACAGGTTGTTCACGTTCAAGGTGGCAGACATACGCTTGTTAAAGTCATAGCGGGCCATCACGTTGACGATGGCATAGCTGCCCTGCTCTACCTTGACCACGTTGCGCCCCGGCGCGGTCGCATCCTGGTACATGCGGTTTTGCCAATCGATGCCACCGCCCACTGTCAGTCCTTGCCAATCTCCCTGCATGCGGTACGTGGTAAAGAGCTTGAACAAGGTACGCGGCTTGTTTGTGTTAATAGGCTTGCCCTGTGCATCCTTGGCGGTAAACGTAGTCAGGCTGCTGGCCACGTTCCAACCGGGCATCACTTCACCGCCCAGTTCCAGTTCAATCCCCTCCACCTTGGCACCCGAGACCGGGCGATAAGCAGGGGTGTTGGGCGGCGCGCCCATCACCTGCTTGCCAGTAGCCTGAGCCAGGTTGTCCTGTCGCGTCTGAAAGACAGACACCGCAGCATTTAACCGTCCGTCCAGCCAGGCCGCTTTCAGCCCGAGTTCGTAATTTGTACCCGTGATCGGCGCAAGAATCTCACCTTGCTCATCGCGTGCATTTTGCGGTTTGAAAATCGCTGTATAGCTGGCGTAGGCCGTATAGCTGTCATCAAAGTCATAAGTCAGGCCAGCATAAGGAATCAATTCATTCCGATGACGATACTGACGTTTAGCACCAAAGTAGGTCTGGTCCGTTTCCCAATTGCTCAACCGCCCGCCCACCATCAAGCGCAGACTATCCCGCAGGCTCAGACGGGCCACGGCATAAGCTCCCGATTGTCGGTTATCCGTATCATCCGCCTGGGAAGGATTGGCGGACCAGACCGGCTCGGACACAAGCCCGGGCTGATAAAAGCTGCCCGCATCCGGCAACGGCGCCATGGCACGATACTGGGGAAAGGAGACTCGATCCCGAGATGTCGTCCACCCCACCGAAAACTCGTGCTCTTTGCCAAACAGCTCCACAGGCCCCGACAAAGCAGCATTGAAAGCCTGGCGACGCACTTCCCCCTTATAAAACGAATAGGAGTTGGACATCCCGAGACCCGTGTCCCGGTCCGGATAGCCCCCGCGGAAAATCTGTTTCATGGACGCATCCGTATGCGACTGGTTATAGCTCAGGCGCAGTTTCAAGTGATTGGCAAACTGGTGGCTGACATCCACAAAGCCAGTGAGTGTGTCGTTCTCGATACGTGACCAATCACTGTTGTTAGAAACCGAGCGCTTGAAGTCCGTACGCGAGCCGTCGCTATAAAACAGCGGGAAACCGCTGCCAAAGCCATTATTGGCGCTGGACTGATAGGCCACCCCGCCGCTCAGCTCCATCCCCGGGATCAGATCAGCCGTCATCACGCCATACAGCGTACGCGTCTGCGTATCCTGCCAATCCGTGTAGCTATTACCCTTGCCATAAGCGCCCACGAGACGCCCGCGCACACGACCATCCTGGCTAATCGGTGCAGAAACGTCTGCGTAGCCTCGTGCGAAATCCCAACTACCGGTCTGCACCCCGGCCGAGAACGCCAAGTCCCGTAAAGGCCGTTTGCGCACATAGTTGACCGCTGCAGAAGGGTTACCCGCGCCTGTCATCAAACCGGTGGCACCGCGCACCACCTCCACCCGGTCAAATACCACCAAATCCAGATTACTCTCTCCGAACGCCCACGGAGACAGAACAGGCTGGGTCCAGCCGTCGAATTGGTAGTTATCTATGGCAAAGCCACGGGACGAGAACGAATAGCGGTTGGTGTCGCTGCGCGTCACCGAAGCACCCGGCGCGCTTTGCAGCGCATCTGCCGTCGTTTGCATACCCCTGTCATCCATCATCTGACGGCTGACCACGCTGACCGACTGTGGCGTTTCCCGAATGGACAGTGACAAACCAGTGGCCGTGCTCATGGCCTTGGCGGTGTAGGACCCGCTGGTTTCTGTCACACCCGGGTCCCGACTGCCTTGAATGGTAATTACGGATAACTCCACCGGCGAGGGTTCAGGCGCACTGCCTTGCGCCCAGACGGGGCTGGCGGCCGTCGCCAACCACAGGGCTGACCGGGAAAGGGACGTCAGTAGACGGACACGCAAGCAGGCAGAGCTGGAAAAAACAGCAGACATGAAGGTCAATCTCGGCATAGGTTTTAGATGCGAATAATTATCATCTACATATTTGGTAGTGATGTATTCATAAACGCAAAAACGCTATGCCAAACACCCTTCCTGGCTGTACTGGCGCCCAGCTCGCCACCGCCGCCGGATCGCATCGGCCAGCACATCTATCAAGCTTGGCTCAACTCGCTAGGCGATATGCCGTAGCGCTCGCGAAATGCCGTCGCAAAGTTGGTGGCATGGCGGTATCCGACAGAGTGCGCCGCCTGCTGCACGCTCCCCCCTTGCATCAGATATTCACGCGCCAGTTCCAACCTGCGTTCACGCAGCCAGCTAAAAACCGAGCATCCATAGACAGCCTGAAACTTCAAGCGCAAGGTGCTGGGGCTCATGCAGGCCAGCCGCGCCAGCTCAGCCAGAGTGTGATCCTCGCCGGGGGCCTGATAGAGACATTCTTTAACGCGTTCGAGCAATTGCCGATCACGGATCGAGACAGGGGAATTTTTTTCTGTGCTTCGAGCCAGTCCATCCAGCGCGTGGGCCAACACTTGCAGGCTGATCCCCTCCAGCAACAGGTGATGCAATGCTCCTTGCAAGGGGCTGTCGATCAATTGATCGATAGCGGTCAGCAAGTGAGGGGGTACGGCCCAGGGTTGCAACCATATTTGCGTTGAAGCCATGACGCCAGCCAGGGCTTCGCCCAGCGGCGAATCAGCCAGACTGTCTGGGGTGCTCATGGTGATATTAAGGCCCCGCAGGCGCTGCCCGGCAGGGTGAATTCCTGTCACGGTCAAGGCATCAGCATGGGCAATTGTGGCTCCCCGTTGGGCCGTCATGCTAAGCGAACTCTGCTTGGCAAGCTGCGCGTGTGCCCGCCCCCGCACAATGACAATTGCTGAAAACTGCGGGGCGGCCAGTGAGGTCGCTGCGTATTGATGATGAGTGATGATGTCCGACAGCACCATCTTCATGCCTGGCCGAAGCTCATAGTCCTGCACCTTGCCCTGAGCAATGCACAGCTGCTCCATGTCCTGCTTCGGGCCGGTGTACTCCGGCAAGCAATAGCGGAAACCCATCGGACTACCGAGCCGGTTAAAGTCCGATACCGTAAATCTGATCATAGCAATCGAGAGGGGGAAATGCTCAAGCCAGACCCGCAGCTCCTTCTCTTTACCAGAGCAGGCCACGACGGCAAGGGGAAACAGCATAATTGAGAATAACACACATTCTCAATTATATAGTGGCTTCATGTCTCCCTCGTGCCCGTCAACCGCGTTGGGCTTATCAAAAGGGACGGGAAAACAAAATGGGTTTACTCTTTCTGAATTCCTGAGTTGTAATAATAATCATTAGCAATTAATTTTTCCGTTTCACACCTTGATAATGACTTTCCTGCCCCGCTTTCTGCTCAATGCCGTCACGCTCTGCTTGACCCTCACCCTTGCCGCTCATACTCACGCCCAGCAAAGCACCCGCCCCTGGGACGAGCCAGTAGGTCCTACCATCGTGGACCAGCAACAAAGCCTGTACCGCTTTGAGACGCTGTTCATGAACTCGCAGGACGGCCAGCGGCGCTACAAAATCCAGATCGGTACGCCAAACCGCCCTGCTCCTGCACGCGGTCATCCCGTGATTTACATGCTGGATGGCAATGCCGCCATGGCCAGTATCGAGGTGGACGACTTGAAAGCCATCAGTGCCCTATCTGCCCCGGTTCTGGTTGCCATTGGCTATGACACCGATGCCCGCTACGATGTGCTTGCCCGTTCTTTTGACTACACGCCTCCCGTCACAGACAACGGCCCGAACAAAACGGTGGAAGTCCGGGGCCGTTTGGGTGGCGGCGCAGATGTTTTTCTGGACTATATCGAAACGCAGATCAAGCCGATGGTCGAAAACCGCGAACTGATTGACCGCTCGCGCCAGACGCTATGGGGCCACTCGTACGGCGGCTTGTTCACCTTGTACACCCTGTTCAACCGTCCCGATCGATACCATCGCTACGTCGCGGGGGATCCCTCCTTATGGTGGCACGATGGCATTCTGGTCAAGACTGCCCTGGCCTTTGATACGTCGCTGGCGAAGGACAAGCACATCGCCATCCTGGTTGGCGGGCAGCGCAGAAATACCTCCATGAGCAATGCCGCAGCACACTGGTCTACCCAGGATCTGGCCACGTATCTGCGGGATGCGGGGCTGAATGTCAGTTACGAAAACTTTAGCGAACTGAATCATGGGCAAATGCTGGCCGCCTCCTTGAAACCAGCGCTGAGAATGGCCGCACAATAATAATGCCCACCCAAAGCCTCCTCCTGAGCCGGTCAGCCCCTATTCCCAACGGCACTGGACGACGCCGCCTTGAGTAGAAAACAGCCCTAGTCCTCGTCGCGCAGCTGACGCAGCAGCACAGCGGGCTGACACCGAGGCCAAAGAAAAAAAGAAAGGCAAAGCAGACGACGTGAGCAACACCCTACCTTAGTCTGCAGACTCGCAAGAACAGCAAGTACCCGCTTGGCTACCCCTTCCTGCCCTACTCGTTGAGGCTTGCTTTTCCTAGAACAAAAAAAACCTGAGCCGGCACAGCACCAGACTCAGGCAAAACGGTTTCCGCTGTAAGCGGTCTATCAGAACGCGGCGCTGTAAATAGCGAAAGCGTCGTCTTCGGTCACGTCGCGGGGGTTGTTGCCCAGCAGACGGGTTTGTTTCATGGCTTCCTGGGCCATACGACGCAAGTCGCTTTCCTTGATACCCACGTCGCGCAGTTGGCGCTCGATGCCGGTATCAATGGCGATCTGTTCCATGAAGTTGATGAAGGCTTCGGTCTTGGAGGCCTCATCACCCTGGATGCCGGGAATCAGCACTTCAGCCAGCTCGGCATACAACGGGGCTGCAGCCGGAGCGTTAAAGCGCAGAACGTGCGGCAGAACCAGCGAGTTCGACAAGCCATGTGGCACGTGGAAAATACCGCCGATCGGGTAAGCCAATGCGTGTACGGCACCCACGGGGGCGTTCGCAAAAGCCTGACCAGCCAGCGTGGCGCCCAGCAGAATGTCCTGACGTGCAGCGGCATCCTGGCCGTTGCGACAAACGTGTACCAGCTTGCCGCCAATCAGACGCAGGGCTTGTTTGGCCAGGTTGTCCGAGAGCGGGTTTTTCAGGATACGGCTGGTGTAGGCCTCGATGGCGTGGACCATGGCGTCGATACCGGTCGCCGCCGTAATACGGGGAGGCAGACCTAATGTCAGTTCCGAGTCCAGAATGGCCAGGTCGGCGTACAGCTCGGGAGCGACCACACCGGATTTGGTGGTCTCGCCGGTGGTCACGATGGAAATAGGCGTCACTTCCGACCCTGTTCCCGCTGTGGTCGGAATCTGCACCAAGGGCAGGCGTGAGCCGCGCACCTTATCAATGCCATACATCTCTTGCAGGGGCTGGTCCGACGCCAGCAACACAGCCAGCAGCTTGGCCACGTCCATCGACGAGCCGCCCCCCAAACCAACCACGATTTCCGTCTTGGCCTGACGGGCGCGCTCGGTCGCCTGCAGGATAATATGCTCGGGCGGATCGGCAATCACATCATCAATCACTTGCACGGTCCAGCCGTTGGCTTTCAGATCAGCCAGTGCAGGGTCCAGCAGACCGCTTTCGTGCAGGAATCGGTCAGTCACCAGACAAACACGCTCTTGCGAGTAGCGCTTGCGCAGGATCTGGCCGAGCCGGGCAGCGGCTCCGCTTTCAACGTAAATAGCGGGGGTGGTTCTGAACTCGAATGCCGACATGGGCTTTCTCCTTATGGTATGGCGGGCTGCGGTACTTCGATACGGCCGCGGTCCATCCGGTAGGTGTAATCAATCACATTGCCGGCGTGCTGCAAGTCGGCACCCGACAACAAAGCACTGAAGCCTTCTTTGCTCAGCTCGCCCACCACTTCCGCAATACGCTTGGACAGCGCAGGCGCGACGCCTTCAAAAGGCTCGTCCAGCAACAGCAGCTTGTCGGCAGTCATCAAGGCGCGCCCAATGGCAACCAGCTTTTGTTGCCCTCCGGACAACTGCAAGGCACGGCGCGGGCCAAATACCTTCAATTCCGGGATGATGCGCCAGACACGGTCCAGACGCGCTTCGATATCCTGAGATTTCAGTGCCCAGGCGGGCAGGCGGATGTTCTCTTCCACGCTCAGCTCAGGGATCAATTTGCGATCCTCCGGGGCAAAACCCATGCCCAGGCTGGTGCGACGGTAAGCGGGCATCTTGGCCAGCTCCTGCCCATCGAACTGAATCGAGCCGTTTTCCACGGCCAGCAAGCCCATTACCGTACGCATCAGCGTGGTTTTACCTGCCCCATTACGGCCGGCCAGACCCACGATCTGGCCTTGGCGCACTTGCAGGTTTACCTGGCGCAAGATGCTGGTCGGGCCAATACGTACATCCAGATTTTTGACATCAAGCAGCATGATCGGCCTCCTGTTTATTGCGTCCCACCGGCTCGCCGATGATGTATTCACGAACCTGCTCATGGGCCAGCACTTCGTCTGGAGTGCCGTTGGCCAAAATGGTGCCGTCGTAGAAAGCCAGCACGCGATCACTGTAGCGACGCACGATTTCCATATCGTGCTCCACAAACAGAACCGTCACGCCCGCATCACGGACCACTTTCATGACGCGGTCCATCACTTCAAATTTCTCGTCACTGGCAACGCCACTGGTGGGCTCGTCCAGCAAGAGCACTTTAGGCTGGGCCACCATGGCCAGCGCAATGTCCAGCAACTTGCGAATCCCTTCGGGCAAGGTGCCTGCCTGGGACTGGGCGAAAGCGCTCAGGCCGAAACGCTCCAGAATTGCACTGGCTTGGGACAAGGACTGTTTGGCCACGCCCAGGGCAATTTCCACGTTTTCCAGGGCGTTCAGCGAGGTAAACAGCTGCGGAATCTGGAAAGAACGGGCGATACCCATGCGGGTCACTTCCCGTGGTAGCAAACCCGTAATCTCGCGACCGGCAAAAAAGATATTGCCCGAGTCCGGCTTCATGTAGCCGGTCAACATGTTCACGAAGGTGGTTTTACCTGCGCCATTGGTGCCAATCAGGCCCGTAATGGTTTGCGCATGGATATCAACGGTCATATCGCGTGCAGCGTGGACAGCGCCAAACTGCTTGCACAAACCTTTAGCGGAAATCAAGGGTGACTGACTCATGAGCGGGCCCCTGTCGGTGAAGAAGAATCGTTGGAGGTAGCAGCCGCATTGCGACGGTTCAAAATACTGATCAGGCCACCGGGCAAAAACACAATCAGGGCCAACATGCTGACACCCATGACAATCTGCCAGGTGTTAGGGGCATATTGGTAGGCCAGTGTGCGGATCAGTTCCAGGCTCAAGGCACCCAGGAAAGGCGCGTAAGCATTACGAGTACCGCCCAGCACAGCAATGAAGATGAACTCGCCCGAGGTGGTCCAGAACGCCAGTTCAGGGTCTACGTGACCGATGCTCAGCGAGGACAGGGCACCGCCCAGACCGGCCAGCGCGGCAGCCAGCACGTAGCTCAGGTGAATATTGCGGTAGGCCGAAGCCCCCAGGTATTCAACGCGGATTTCATTGTCCTTGATCGCTGGGCCGAGACGACCGGCGCGGCTGCGCAAGAAGCCTTGCATGGCCCACAGCACCACACCGACCAGCACCACGGTCAGGACAAACACACCCGGACGCGACAACGTATCGGCGAACGTTCCCCACAGAAAAGAGGGAGCATGAACATTAAAACCGTCACTGCCGCCCAGGCTGGGGTTACGCACCAGCAGGCCGTACATAATCATGGACAGCGCCAGACTGAGCATGGCAAAGAAAATATCGCGGTAGCGAGCCAGCAGAAAACCCAGCACCCAGGCAAGCAACGCGGCACAAGCGGCGGCAAAAGGCAGCAGGATGACGGTTTCGCGCCAGTCCAGATAGTTCATGGCCATGCCGACGCCATAGGCGCCAATGCAGTAGTACAGACCCTGACCGAAAGAGGCCAGGCCCGAGCGCAGCAACAGCACCACGCCCAGGGCAACCAACCCCTTGGCCAGCGCCACTGTAATCAGAAACTGCCAGGATGGCAGGCCAAAGCCCACAATAAGGGCAGCCACCGTAATGGTCAGGGCAATCATGCCCTGCTTAAGCGTAATGTTGGTCTTGTTCATATCTTTCGGGCCTCGGCAGCAGCAAACAGTCCTTTAGGACGGACGGCCAGCACCAAGGCCATTACCGCGTAGATGGAGAAAAGTTCGATTTCGGGCCAGTAGTGAACAGCAAAAGAGCGCACCAGGCCAACAATCACTGCGCCAAGCGCAGCGCCGGGCAAGGAGCCCAGACCGCCAATCACGACCACGGCGAAAGCCATCACAATGACCTCCACCCCCATGCCGGGCGCCACAGAAATTGTGGGGGCCGTCAGCGCGCCACCCAGCGCAGCCAGTGTGGCACCGGCAATAAAGGTCAGCAGGAAGTAGCGTTGCACATTGATGCCCATGGCCTGACTGACTTCACGGTCATGAATCACGGCCAGCAAGATGCGGCCCTGACGCGAATACTTCAGGAACAAGGTCAGGCACAAGCCAGCCAGAATGGCCGCCACGACAATCACAAAGCTGTAGGTGGGGTAGAACAGATCACCGAATTCGACGTTACCCAGCAAACCGTAAGGCTCGGCGATCACGTAAGGATCGACACCCCAGACCAGTTTGACGGTATCTTCCAGGATCAGGAATACCGCATAGGTAATCAGCAAAGAGACAACCGGCTCTTCCTGGTAGAAAAAGCGCAGCAGGCCGTATTCAATGACAAGACCCAGCACCAGACCGGCAATGACCGCGGCCAGGATCAGCATCAGATAGCTGCCGTACGGGCTGTGATCGGTAGAGAGCCACTGCGTCACCATGGTGACAGCGGTGTAAGCGCCAATGGTATAGAGGCTGCCGTGGGCCATGTTCAGGATCTTCATCACACCATAGATCAGCGTGAGTCCGACCGCGACCAGAAACAGCCAGGCGGCGTACATGATGCCATCTATTAAGGCAGCAGAAAGAAGAGACATAGTCGGTTTCTGTGGAAATGGAATAAAAAATGCCACCACGCCGCAGCGTGGGTGTGCCTCCCCCAAACGGGGGAGCTTTTACCTGGGGAACAGCCCGGCGGTAAACATGCGCCCTGGCTACGCCTTCGGCTTGCTTCCCCCCGAGGGGGCCTTTACCCTGGGAGCGTCCCCGTGGTAAAGACCGGACATACAAAACAAGGTCTTGCAGGCCCTCAGGTTCAGAGCAGCGTCCTTGTCAGGACGCCTGTCCGTATCAGTGCTTCAAGCCGCCCTTGATCCAGTCGATGGATTTCACGCCTTCGGGCGGTGTCACTTCTTCAGGTTTGAAGTGACGCAGATCGGTGTAGCTGATCACGCCCTTGTCGTTTTTCACCACGCCCAAGGTCGTACCTTGAACAGCCTGGTGGCCTTTGCCCAAGGACATGCTGACATCACCCGATGGGCTCTCGAAGGTCAGATGCTCGAAAGCACTGATCACTTGTTCGGTGGACGGTGTTTTACCGTCGTTGGCAGCCTGGGCTTTTTCATAAGCGGCTTTCAAACCCAGCAACGTCTGTGTCATCTTGTAGGAAGGGTAGCTGGGGTCCGCATTGAACTGCTCGCGGTAGCTGGCACGCAACCACCGGTTCAATTCATTGTCAGGGGCAAACGCAGCGTGTGGACCGCGAGCGCCAATGATGGTGCCTGTGGGGATCTGGTTGTTGGCTCGGTGCGTTGCTGTTTCGCCAGCAGTCAGCACGGTCAGGGTGTTGCGGAACAAACCACGTGGCAGAGCCTGCACCACAAAGCCTTCCAGATCGCCACCCCAGAAGCTGGAGTGAATCACTTCTGGACGGGCCGCCATCAAGGAAGAGATCTCGGCATTGTACTGGCCCGCGCCCAGTTTGGGCATTTGCGAGGTCTTGGCTTCTACGCCGGGCTTGAGCGCTTGCAATGTGCCTTCAAAGTCGTGCCAGGCATCCTGACCCCAGGCGTAGTTCTGGTTGATACCGGCGTAACTCTTGAGTTCGGGGTTGCGCTCCAGCACAAAGCGGGCAGCGGCCACGTTGTCCATCGTGGCGTGGGCCACCGGACGGAACACGTATTTGTAGCTGGCATCTTCAAACAGACGCGGTGTGCCGCAGTCGAAAATCAGGGTCAGTTTTTTCAGTTCTTCAGCAACGGGGGCCACGGCCAGACAATCGCCCGAAGAGATGTAGCCGACCACGATGTCCACGTTTTGTTGCTGAACCAGGTTGCGGTATTCGCTGACCTGCTTAGCAGTACCACCGTTCTCGTCAATGAAAACCAGTTCAATCGGTGCACCGCCCAGACCCTTGGTGTTGTAAGGGGCGGGGACCTTGCCTTCGTTCAACTGGGCAGCCGTCAGTTCAGCGGCATTCTTGGCAGGCACGCCAAAAGGACCGGAGGCCGCGCCGGACAAGAAGGTGACCACACCAATCTTGATGGGTTTGACCTCTTCTGCCAGGGCAGTCGTGCCGGACAAAAGGCCAGCCGTGGCCAACGTCAGGGCCAGGGTCAGTTTGCGTGGGGTTGCAGACAGGATAGACATAACGTCTCCTTATTTAGCTTATTGTGGGGTTCTGCTGATGGGGCGCTCTGCGCTATCGGCAAAGCGGCCCCCTTCGCTGCGCGGGGCGCGGGTATGTATCAACTTACAGCTGCTGGCACATGTATTTGATTTCCAGGTACTCGTCGATCCCATAACGGGAGCCTTCACGACCCAGACCGGATTGCTTGACGCCGCCAAACGGGGCGACTTCGTTGGAAATCAAACCGGTATTGACGCCGACCATGCCGTATTCCAGCGCTTCGCCCATGCGCCAGGCACGGGCGTTGTCACGCGTGAACAAATAGGCAGCCAGACCATACTCGGTGTCATTGGCCATCGCGATGGCTTCGGCTTCATCTTTGAAGCGGAACAAAGGTGCCACAGGGCCAAACAATTCTTCACGGGCCACGCGCATGGCGGGTGTCGCCTCACCCAGCACGGTGGGTGCAAAGTAGGTACCGCCCAAAGGATGGGGCTGGCCGCCTTGCAAAACGCGGGCCCCCTTCTGAACGGCATCATCAATCAGTTCGCGCAGGCGATTGACGGCCTTTTGCTCGATCAGCGGACCTTGCTCTACGCCTTCGTCCATACCGTTACCCACTTTCAGGGCAGCCACACGTTCGCCCAGGGCTTTGGCAAAGCGGTCATAAATACCGTCCTGCACTAAAAAGCGGTTGGCACACACACATGTCTGACCGCTGTTGCGGTACTTAGACGCCATCGCGCCTTCAACGGCCGCATCCAGATCCGCATCGTCAAATACGATGAAGGGCGCATTGCCACCCAGTTCCAGCGACAAGCGCTTGATGGTGGGAGCACACTGGGCCATCAGCAAACGACCCACCTCGGTGGAACCGGTAAAGGACAGCTTGCGCACGATAGGGCTTTCCGTCAGGGCGGCACCCACCACGCGGGACTGGCCAGTTACCAGTTGGAACACACCCGCGGGAATACCCACGCGCTCGGCCAGGACGGCCAGCGCCAGGGCGGTCAGGGGAGTCAGGTCGGCAGGACGAACAATAATGCTGCAACCAGCCGCTAAAGCGGGTGCAACCTTGCGGGTAATCATGGCCGCCGGGAAGTTCCAGGGGGTGATGGCCGCGCATACGCCCACGGGCTGCTTGACCACCACAATGCGTTTGTCCGCCTGGGGGTGGCCGACCACGTCGCCATACACGCGCTTGGCCTCTTCGCTGAACCATTCCACAAAGGAAGCCGCGTACAGCACTTCGCCACGAGCCTCGGCCCAGGGCTTGCCCTGTTCCATGGTCATGATGGTGGCCAGGTCATCCGCATTGGCCACCAGCGCATCGAACCAGGCGCGCAACAGCTTGGCGCGCTCGTGCCCGCTGCGTGCCTTCCACTCGCGCTGGGCCACTTCAGCATCGCTGATGACCGCTTCAATCTCTTTCGTGGCCAGGCTGGCGACATTGGCCAGGCACTCACCCGTGGCCGGATTCAGAACGGCAAACGTGTTGCCATCCCCCGCGCTGACCCAACCCTGAGCGGTCCAGGACTGATCTTTGGCCAGGCTGGGGTCCTTCAGTTTGCTAATCAATGATGCCGCGATATTGTTCATTATGCTGAACCTGTTTCTCTTATAGTGAACTTGGTAGAATTATAGGAGCCGAAAAAACGCGTCGTCAACGAATCGGCTTACGGGTTTACCCGTATAAGATCAGTCGCCGTATTTTTTGTTTTAGGGCGTTTGAGGGCACAATGGAGCGCTGGCATCAAAGCGGCAAATCTGGCCTAATGCAGGACCTGTACGTCTGGTCCGGCCGGCTCGATTATGGGATGCTGCACCTTGTACGGACGGTCCCTTACCCCTGTTTCCAGAGTTCAGCACCCGTGCATCCGGGCTCACTGGACTTCCTGTGTGTTGTTATGGAGTTAGTCGTAGTGGAAGAGAAGAAACTGGTTCCGGCTGTAGTACGCGCAGTCACCGTACTGGACGAATTGGCGGCCTCACCGGAGCCCCTGTCATTTACGGACCTGGTCAAACGTCTGGGTATGCCCAAAAGTTCCCTGTATGGTCTGTGCACCACGCTACTGGATCTGCACCTGATCCGTAAGCTGGAAAATGGCAGTTTCACCTTGGGCACACACGTCATGGGCTGGGCCAATGCGTTCCTGTCCCAGCTGGATCTGACACAGGAATTTTTTGCCGCCTGGGACGACATGCGCGTCCTGCCGGAAGAGACGATTACCCTGTCCATTCTGGATGGTGAAGATGTGGTCTACATTGCCTGTCGAAACGGGACCCGGCCGCTGGGTTTCACCTTCCGCGCCGGCATGCGCCTGCCGGCGGTCTACACCGCCACCGGTAAAGCCATGCTCAGCACGTTGCCAGCGCCGGAACTGGACCAGGCCCTGAATCATCCCTGGCCCGACCCTTTGACGGCGCACGGCCCGCGCAACAAGGAAGAATTGATGGTGGAGCTCAGCGACGTGCAGCGCCTGGGCTATTCGGTGGATGCCTGTGGCGTACGGGATGGCATGCACTGTTTTGGAGCCGCGGTGTTCGACTCCAATAACCGTGCTGCCGTGGCCGGGGTCGCGGTCAGTTTGCTCACCCAGGAAGCGGACGAGGCAGCCCAGCGCCGTGCAGGGGAAGCCATGCGTAAACTGGCCAATCGCCTCTCGGAGCGTCTGGGCGCATCGCGCAAAGCATAAGCGCATCCAGATCTGTACGACGCGCTGCAAAAAGGGGCCGCTTCTGCCGCCCCTTTTTGTTTGAATCATGATCGGCAACTGTCCCCGCTCGGACTGCCTTCTATTATTTCCCAGCCATCGGTCCGCAAACGGTAAACTGTCGCTAAATCCTTTATTTTGCAGTTCTTTTTGATGTCTCCCATCGTGCCACATACCTCTTTCAGTACCCTTCCCCTTCTGCCCGCCTTGCTTGAAACCCTCGACAGTCTGGGTTTTGAAAACATGACGGCGATTCAGGAGCAAAGCCTGCCGCTGATTCTGCAAGGCCGTGACCTGATCGCCCAAGCCAAGACCGGCAGCGGCAAAACGGCCGCCTTTGGCCTGGGTCTGTTGCAAACCCTCAACCCCAGCAAACTGACACCACAAGCCTTGGTGATCTGCCCCACGCGCGAACTGGCCGATCAGGTCACCACCGAGTTGCGCCGTCTGGCTCGCCAGATTCCTAACGTGCGCATGCTGACCTTGTGTGGGGGCGTGCCCTCGCGCCCGCAGACAGAAGCCTTGCGCAATGGCGCTCACGTGGTAGTGGGAACACCAGGCCGGATCCAGGATCATCTGGAGCGAGGCAATCTGGACTTGTCGGCCCTGAAAACACTGGTTCTGGACGAAGCCGACCGCATGGTGGACATGGGTTTTCATGATGATATTGTGGCGATTGCTTCGCACTGCCCTCCCCGCCGTCAGACACTGCTGTTTTCGGCCACCTACCCCGAGAACATCCGTAAGCTCAGCGCCCGCTTTTTGCATAAACCTGCAGAAGTCAAGGTGGAGGCGCTGCACGATGCCAGTCAGATCGAGCAGATCTTTTATGAAGTCCACCCCGAGCAACGCCTGTCTGCCGTGGTGACCTTGCTGGAGCACTTCCGCCCCGCCTCTACCCTGATTTTCTGCAACACCAAAGTGCGGTGTCAGGAAGTAGTGGAAGAGCTGCAATCCGAAGACATCCAGGCCCTGGCGCTGACCGGCGATCTGGAGCAGCGTGACCGCGACGAAATTCTGGTGCAGTTCTCCAACCAGAGCTGCGCTGTACTGGTAGCCACCGACGTGGCCTCGCGCGGTCTGGATATTCAGAATCTAGGCGCTGTCATCAACGTGGACGTTACCAAAGACAGCGAAGTGCATATCCACCGTGTAGGCCGTGTGGGTCGTGGTGATCAGAAAGGCCTGGCCCTGAATCTGGTCTCGCGCAGCGAACAGCGCTGGGTGAAGTTGATCGAGGAGTTTCAGGGCAGCGAAGTCAAATGGAGCAACCTGAAAGGCTTGCGCCCTCAGTCCAAAGAGCCGTTACGCGCGCCCATGATGACGCTGGAAATTCAGGGCGGCAAAAAAGACAAGTTGCGCCCCGGCGACCTGCTCGGTGCCTTGACCCGCGATGTGGGGCTGAAAGGTGAGCAAGTCGGCAAGATTGCGATTACCGATGCCCGTTCCTACGTGGCGCTGGATCGCCGGATTGCCCGACAATACTTTGATCGGATCGCCGAAACGAATATCAAGGGCCGCCGCTTCCGCATGCGCTTTGTGGAAGATAAGTAAGTCGTCCCTACTCAGCGATCCCGCCACACTGAGGCAGCCCCCGAATGGGGGCTGTTTTCATGCCCAAAGCCATGCTGGGAAGGCTGCGACGCCCCGCCACAGCCAGACAGAAACCCGGCCCCTCCAGGCCTTTCACAGACAGGCGATCTTGCTGGGTGCCTGTTTCAAATGACTGGCTGCTGACGGCCCCGAACCATGCCAGCGTGCCAACTCCCGTATGCGTTCTATCAGGCTGACAGCCGCCTCGCTCATGCAGCCTGTCTCACGAGGGTAAGCCATAAAAAGTTCACACCGCGGCCCGCCACCAATCAAGGGGCGTGACACCACGTTCTTGGGCATGAAGTATTCCGCGTACGTGGGCAACAAGGTATAACCCAGCCCGGCCGCCACCAGATTAATGCTCATCAAGGGGTTGGCCGAGTTGTAGGTATGCTCGGGCACCACTTTATGGTGAGCCAGGTAGCGGGCCAGCACATCATGCATGGACCGACCGTAAGAGCGGTCAACGGCGATCATGGGCAGACGATTCAAGCGGGCGGGAGGTATCAGGCTGTAGGCTTCCAGACGGTGCCCTTTGGGCAAATAGACCCGCAAGGGCTCATCCAGAACGACCTCGCTACAGACATTGGTGGCGCGCACCGGCCCGCGCATAAAACCCAGATCCAGCTCTCCCCGTGCCAGGGCTCCTTCCTGCTCATTGGAGGTCAGGCTGCGCAAAACCACATCCACTTGTGGAAAGGCGGCACGAAAGGCAGGGAGAACAGAGGGGAAGATACGCACCTCTGCAGCAGGCACAAAGCCTATCGTCAGCACTTCCCGAGCCTGTGAAGCCACCCTGCCCGCACGTACCAGAGCCTGCTCCACTTTATGCAAGATCTCGCGCGCATCCTCCAGGAAAACCACCCCGGCTTCCGTCAACTCAACTTTGCGCCGCGTACGGTTCAGCAAGGGGTAACCGATCTCCTCTTCCAGATTGCGGATCTGCTCACTCAAAGAGGGCTGAGAAGTGTAGAGCCGTTCCGCAGCACGGGTGAAATTCAACTCTTCCGCGACGGCAACGAAATAACGCAAGTGTCGCAATTCCAAGTTTGTCTCCTGTCAAATTGATCACGCCTGCCCGGCTCAAACCCGAACAGGGTCTGGTCCGGCCAGCAGTTCTCCCACCGGGCCAGCCCGTCTTGCAAGCCCTATTGTCGCTGCTCTACGGCCTTCAAAATCAGCCCCCAGGTTGAATGCTGCATCGCAGCATTCATGCCTATCGTAAACCCTAACCCCTCTCAAACCCGCATCAATACTGGACCTCGCCCTTAGACCCTACCCAAACCAGGGTCTTAAGCCGGACTTATCGGCTTTGCCGATCACCCGATCTAAAGCAAGTATTGGTCGGATTCATTTCAAGCTTCTACATTTTGCCCTTGGCGACAAAAACCTGTTTTGCAAAAGCACGCATTGCAATAGCGAGGAGCAAGCGATGGGAATCAACCCTGAAAAAATCGAAGCCTTGGTCGATGCGCGTAATGGACGCGTTACCCCTTCCATTTACACCGACCCGGATATTTATGAGCTGGAGCTGGAACGCATCTTTGGCCGTACCTGGCTGTTTTTGTGTCATACCAGCCAGATTCCCAAAGCGGGAGATTTCTTCAATACCTATATGGGTGAAGACCCGATTATCGTGGTCCGTCAAAAAGACGGCTCGATCAAGGCCTTCCTGAACCAATGCCGACACCGCTCGATGCGCGTGTCCTATGCCGACTCGGGCAATACCAAAGCCTTTACCTGTCCCTACCACGGCTGGAGCTATGGCACCAACGGCGATCTGGTGGATGTACCGCTGGAGCCGCGCGCCTATCCGCAAGGCTTGTGCAAGGAAAAGTGGGGTCTGCAGGAAGTGACCCGCGTCAAAGTATACAAAGGCCTGGTCTTTGGCAATTGGGACGCCACCGCTCCCGATCTGGAAGAGTACATGGGCGACATTGCCTGGTACCTGGACGGAGTGCTGGACCGGCGCGAAGGCGGTACCGAAATCATCGGTGGTGTTCAGAAATGGACCATCGAGTGCAACTGGAAGTTCCCCGCTGAACAGTTCGCATCCGACCAGTATCACGCCTTGTTCTCGCACGCTTCTGCCGTGCAAGTGCTGGGCCAGAAACCGGGTGACGAGGATAAAGCGCTGGGTGCCGGCCAAACCGCACGCCCGGTGTGGGAAACCGCCAAGGACGCCGTTCAATATGGCCAACGCGGCCATGGCAGTGGCTTTTTCTTTACCGAGCAGCCCGATGCCAACGTATGGGTGGACGGTGAAGTGTCGCAGTACTTTCGCGACACTTATGCCGAAGCCCACGAGCGCCTGGGCGAGGTGCGTGCCCTGCGTCTGGCCGGTCACAACAATATGTTCCCCACCCTGAGCTGGCTGAACGGCACGGCGACGCTGCGCGTCTGGCATCCACGTGGCCCGAACCAGGTGGAAGTCTGGGCATTTTGCATTGCCGATGCCGCTGCACCCGACGATGTGAAGGCCGCCTTTGAGCGCAGCGCCACCCGCGCCTTTGGCCCCGCCGGTTTCCTGGAGCAGGACGACTCCGAGAACTGGGCTGAAATTCAGAAAATCCTGCGCGGCAAGCGCGCACGCAACACCCAGCTGTGCATGGAAATGGGCCTGGGCAACGAAGGTCTGCGCAGCGATGGCGTGCCGGGCGTCACCAACTACATCTTCTCTGAAACAGCCGCTCGCGGTCTGTACAAGTACTGGGCCGACCTGATGGTGTCCGAGACCTGGGATGAAGTGCTGGAGCGCAGCCGTGTCTATGAAGAGGAGCTGGTGAAATGAGCGCCGTCATTGAAGAACCGACCCAAACCGCCATCGTCGACATGCACGTGCATCACGAAATTGCCGACTTCCTTTACATGGAAGCCGAACTGCTGGACGACTGGCAATTTCGCGACTGGCTGGATCTGCTGTCCGAGGACGTGCATTACCACATGCGCAGCACCACCAATGCGCAAACCCGTGACCGCCGTCGCAGCGTACAGCCGCCCACCACCTGGATTTTCAACGACAACAAATTCCAGCTGGAACGCCGCGTCGCTCGTCTGGAAACCGGGATGGCCTGGGCGGAGGAGCCGCCCTCGCGCACCCGCCACTTTGTCAGCAATCTGCGTATCCGGCCCACCGCTGACGGGCAGGGTTACCAGATCCGCAGCAACTACATCCTGTACCGCGCCCAGAAAGAAAAGGACGAAACCTGGTACGCCGGCAAGCGCCTGGACTATGTACGTCGCGCAGACAACCGCTTTGGCTGGGAACTGTATGAACGCGAGATCGTTCTGGATCAAGTCGTCATTACATCCCACAACCTGAGCGTGCTGTTCTGACCCCGCTCACCTTCCGATGTTGATTGATATGACACGCATTACCGCATGTGAAACCGGTGCCCTGGCCGATGGCGAGGCACTGAAGATAGACACCCCCGACCGCCAGATTGCCTTGTTCAATATTAATGGCACCTTCTATGCAACGGATGACCGTTGCACACACGGCAACGCGTCCATGTCCGAAGGCTATATCGAGGACGACGGCACCGTGGAGTGCCCGCTGCACGCTGCCCGTTTTTGTCTGAAAACGGGCGCTGCCCTGTGCCAGCCGGCCACCGAAGCATTACGCACTTATCCGGTGATCATCAGCGAAGGCATGGTTTATATCGATCTGGAGGCCCAGGCATGAACGGCTGGCTGCAAAACGAGGTGGCCCTGATCACCGGCGGCGGCTCCGGCCTGGGTCTGGCATTGGTAGAGCGCTTTCTGAAAGAAGGCGCATCCGTGGCCGTGCTGGAGCGCTCGGCAGAAAAATGCGCTGATCTGGAACAGAAATTCGGCGGCAAGGTGCTGGCCGTCCAGGGTGATGTGTGCAGCGCAGCCGACAACCAGAACGCCGTGAAGGCCACGGTGGCCCGCTTTGGCAAGCTGGACTGCTTTATTGGCAATGCTGCGGTCTGGGACCACGGCGCACGGCTGATCAACACCAGTATGGAGCAACTGGACAAAGGCTTTGACGAGCTCTTTGCCATCAACGTCAAAGGCTATCTGCTCGGTGCCAAGGCCGCTGCCGACGAACTGGTCAAATCCTGCGGCAGCATGATTTTCACCTTGAGCAATTCGGCCTTTTACGCCGAAGGCGGTGGCCCGCTTTATACCGCCAGCAAACATGCCGCGGTCGGTCTGATCCGCGAACTGGCTTTTGAACTGGCCCCTAAAGTTCGTGTGAATGGCGTAGGCCCTTGCGGTATGAAAACCGATCTGCGTGGCCCCCAAGCCTTGGGCCAGCAAGATACCCGCATCATGGACTCGCGCTCGCCCGAGGCCATCAAAGCGATCCTGCCCCTGCAATTCTTTCCTGAACCTGAAGAATTTACCGGCCCCTTTGTGCTACTGGCCTCGCGCCAGAACAACCAGACACTGACCGGCGTCATGATCAATGCCGACGCAGGTCTGGGAGTACGCGGCATACGCAATGTGGCCGGTGGACTGGAGCTGTGATGCAGACACCTCATATTGTAATTGTGGGCGGGGGACAGGCCGGTGCCACGGCTGCTGCTGAACTGCGCCGCCGAGAATTTGCCGGACAGATCACCCTGGTCGGTGAGGAACCTCACTTACCTTACGAGCGCCCACCCCTGTCAAAAGACGCCTTGCTGGACCCGGACAATGTGCAGCTGAACCTGCATCCGGCCAGCTTTTACAGCGAACAGAACATCAGCCTGAAATTGGGTATCCGTGCCGAAGCGATTGACGCTCAGCAAGGCTGCATCACCCTGTCCAACGGCGAAACCCTGCGATACGACAGCCTCTTGCTGGCGACTGGGGCACAAGCCCGACGCCTGCCCGAACTGGACGCGTTGGGATCGGTGTCGCATGTTCTGCGCACCCTGGACGATGCCCACCGCATTCGCGCTCAGCTCAAACCTGGCAGCCATGTGCTGGTGGTCGGTGCCGGTGTCATTGGCCTGGAACTGGCATCCAGCCTGGTCGCTTTGGGTGCCACGGTGGAACTGATCGATCCGGCCAGCCGCATCATGTCGCGCAACGCGCCCGAAGTCCTCAGTCAGTATCTACAGTCCGTGCATGAGGCTCGCGGCGTGCGCTTTCACCTCGGTGCCCGCGTCCACAACGCCCGACTGAACGATCAGCAGCGCGTGGTACTGACGCTGGACAATGGCGAACAACTGCAAGGTGAGCTGCTGATTTATGGCGTGGGCGTGAGCATTGACACCCGTCTGGCCGACAGTGCGCGATTGCACACCGAGCAGGGTGCAATCGTGATTGACGAGCATGGTCGAAGCTCTCAGCCCAATATCTATGCGGCGGGCGACACTACGGTGCAAATCGGTCTGGATGGCCGCTGGCAAAGACAGGAGACCTGGGAAAACGCCAATCGGCAGGCCAGCATGGCCGTTTGCCACATGCTGAACCAGGAACACGCCAAGCCCTGCCCTGCCTGGTTCTGGACCGATCAGTGCGACCTGAACATTCAGTTTGCCGGAGACATGGCCGCTGCCCACTGGGTGTTGCGCGGCACACTGGACATGCCCCCCTTTGTCCTGATTGGCCTGGACCCGGAAGGTGCCATCTGCGGCGCCATCACCGTCAACCAAGGCCGCGACATGCGCCCGCTCAAAGAGCTGATCGAACACCGCGCCGTCCTCCCATTGGAGGTCTGGAACGACACTGCCCAGAACCTGCGCCATCTGGCCAAACAAATCACGCAGACCACACGCAGCCAAGCCACCAATGCCGCCTTGACGGACGAGGCGGCTGCCCCTGCACACCCATAATCAGAATCAGGAGACTGACATGCTGGCACACTTGGAGTGTCTTTCACACACGCCTTTGCTGGGTCATCACGATCCGGCCCAAGCCGTCCTGGACGAAGTGTTTGCGGTACAAAAAGCGGCCCGCGAACGGGTCGCTGCCTTCAAGCCTGATCTGATCGTGTTGTTCACCCCTGATCATTTCAACGGCTTTTTCTACAACGTCATGCCCAGCTTTTGCATCGGCACCGGCGCGCATGCGATTGGCGACTTTGACAGCCTGGCCGGACGCCTGGACGTGCCCTTCGAGCTGGCCACGGAATGTGCCACCCATGTCATCCATAGCGGCGTGGACGTAGCCATTTCACACGATATGCAATTGGATCATGGTGCCGCCTACCCGCTGGAACATCTGGTGGGCAGTCTGGACCATTACCCGGTCATTCCCGTTTTCATTAACGCGGTGGCAGCCCCCTTGCCCACCTTCAAACGTGCCCGTTTGCTGGGCGAGGCCATCGGCCAATGGGCCCGCTCCACGGGCAAGCGTGTGCTGTGGATCGGTTCGGGCGGCTTGTCGCATCAACCTCCCGTCCCCGTCTACGCCGAAGCCCCCGATGCCGTGCGACGCTCGCTGGATGGCGAAGGCTACACGCTCTCGCCCGAAGCCCGTGCCGCCCGCACACAACGCACGATCGATGCTGGCAGAGCCTTCACCCGGGACCCTTCTGTTCTGCATCCGCTCAACCCCGAATGGGACCAGAACTTTCTGGATCTGCTGCAAACGCAAAGCTATGCCCAGCTCGATGAGGTCGCCAACGACGACGTGTCCGCCCTGGCAGGCCGCAGCGCCCACGAAGTCAAGACCTGGGTGGCTGCTTTCGCGGGTCTGTCGGCCTATGGCCCCTATGAAGCGGCGCACCGCTATTACCGAGAAATTCCCGAGTGGATTGCCGGCTTTGGCGGCTTGTCCGCCCATCCGCGCAAGAACTGAAATCCACCACCCAAAAATACCAGGAGATTGTCATGAGTCTGAATGAATCTGATTACAGCCGTTTCGCGACCGTGGTCGAGGAAGGCAAGGAACTGCGCATCCATTACAACGATCTGGGTCAGGGCGAACAGACGGTTGTCATGCTGCACGGCTCGGGCCCCGGTGCTACCGGCTGGGCCAACTTCAATCGCAATATTGAGCCGCTGACCCAGGCTGGCTACCGCGTTTTGCTGATCGACTGTCCTGGTTGGGGCAAGAGCGATTCCATCGTCAACAGCGGCTCGCGCTCCGACCTGAACGCCCGTGTGGTGAAAAGTATTATTGACCAGCTGGGCATAGACAAAATTCACATGCTGGGCAATTCCATGGGCGGCCATAGCTCGGTGGCCTTTGCCCTGACCTGGCCCGAGCGCGTGGCCAAGCTGGTTCTGATGGGCGGCGGCACAGGTGGCATGAGCCTGTTTACCCCCATGCCCAGCGAGGGCATCAAGCTGCTGAACGGTCTGTACCGCGAACCCACGCTGGAGAACCTGAAGCGCTTTAACAATGTGTTCGTATTCGACGCCAGCGTGCTGACCGACGAGCTGCTGCAGGCCCGTCTGAACAATATGCTCAGCCGCAAGGACCACCTGGACAACTTCCTGAAGTCCCTGGAAGCCAATCCCCGCCAGTTCCCCGACTTCAGCCCTCGTCTACCCAGCATCACCGCCCCTACCCTGATCATCTGGGGCCGTCAGGACCGGGTTGTACCTTTCGATACCGGCCTGCGTCTGCTGGCAGGCATTCCCAACTCCGAGCTGCACGTCTACAACCAGTGCGGTCACTGGGCGCAGTGGGAGCATGCCGAGAAATTCAACCAGCTGGTTCTGGATTTCCTGGAGCGTTGAGATGAACAAGGCATCCAGCGATCTGCTCGATACCCTGGCCAGCCGTCTACGCCAGGCCGAGAGCAGCAATCAGTCCATAGACCCGATTCGCAGCCTGATTGGTGAAGATAATGCCGAGGCAGCCTACACCATACAGCGCATCAACATTGCCCGTGGACTAGCCCAAGGTCGTCGCCTGACGGGCCGCAAGATCGGCCTGACCAACCCCAAGGTCCAGCAGCAACTAGGCGTGTCGCAACCCGACTTTGGCGCCCTGTTTGCCGACATGGCCTATGGCGATGGCGAGACTGTCCCCATTGAACGTGTGCTGCAACCCAAGATTGAAGCCGAAATTGCTCTGGTGCTGGAGCGCGATCTGCCCCACGCCGACACCGGCTTTGGCGATGTCGCCGCGGCCGTAGGCTGGGTCATGCCCTCCCTGGAGATCGTGGGCAGCCGCATTGCCAACTGGGATATCCGCTTTGTGGATACTGTGGCCGACAACGCCTCCAGCGGCCTGTACGTGCTGGGCGGCCCTGCCCGTCGCCTGGACGGTCTGGACCTGCGCGCCGCGCGCATGAGCCTGCATCGCAATGGCGAGCTGGCCTCCAGCGGCAGTGGCGCCGAGTGCCTGGGGCATCCCTTCAACGCCGCCGCCTGGCTGGCCCGCACCATGGCCAAGCTGGGCGAACCGCTACGGGCCGGCGATCTGATTCTGACCGGAGCCCTGGGCCCGATGGCCCCCGTCGCCCCCGGTGATCACATTGAAGCCGTGATCGAGGGCCTGGGCTCGGTATCCGTCACCTTCAGCGCAGGCTAAGTCCTCTTTGTACGGAGTAACACACATGACAAACCCCAACGGCATTGCCGTCGCCATCATTGGCTCGGGCAATATCGGCACCGACCTGATGATCAAGGTGATGCGCCAAAGCAAACACCTGAAAATGGGCGCGATGGTCGGAATCGACCCCGCCTCCGATGGTCTGGCCCGTGCGGCCCGCCTGGGCGTGCCCACCACCCACGAAGGACTGGATGGGCTGTTGAAGCTGCCCAACTTCAAGGACATTCGCATCGTATTTGATGCGACCAGCGCGGGGGCACACGCCCGTCACAATGCCGTCCTGCAGGCGCACGGCATTCAGGTCATTGACCTGACACCGGCGGCTATCGGCCCCTACACCATCCCGGTGGTGAACCTGGACGACAATCTGGACGCCTCCAACATCAATATGGTCACCTGTGGCGGACAAGCCACCGTGCCCATTATTGCGGCAGTCTCGCAGGTCACCCCCGTGCACTATGCCGAGATCATTGCCTCGATCTCGTCCAAATCAGCCGGTCCCGGAACCCGTGCCAATATTGACGAATTTACCGAGACCACCAGCAAAGCCATGCAGGTGGTGGGCGGCGCCACCGTGGGCAAGGCCATCATTGTGCTCAACCCGGCCGAGCCACCTTTGCTGATGCGCGATACCGTCTACACCCTCAGCGATCCGGGCAAAGAAGGGGAAATCGAACAGTCCATTGAGCGCATGGCCGCCAAGGTTCAGGCCTATGTGCCTGGCTACCGCCTCAAGCAAAAAGTGCAGTTCGATGTGATCCCCGAGGACAAGCCCATCAATGTGCCTGGCCTCGGATGGCGTTCGGGTCTGAAAACCTCGGTGTTTATCGAGGTAGAAGGCGCGGCCCACTATCTGCCCGCCTATGCCGGCAACCTGGACATCATGACCAGCGCCGCGCTGGCCTGCGCCGAGCGTCTGGCTCAAACCCGCCTGCTGACGCAAACCGCATGACACGCAAGGACATCACAATGGCACACGATCCCAACAAAAAGCTTTTTATTTCCGACGTGACGCTGCGCGACGGCAGCCACGCCGTACGTCACCAATACAGCGTGCAAAACGCCATGGATATTGCCCGTGCCCTGGATCAGGCCAAGGTCGATTCCATCGAGGTCGCCCACGGCGATGGGCTGTGTGGCTCCAGCTTCAACTACGGTTTTGGCGCACACACCGATCTGGAATGGATTGAGGCGGTGGCCTCGGTTGTCACCCATGCCAGGATTGCCACCTTGCTGCTGCCAGGCATTGGCACCATCCACGATCTGAAAGCCGCTTATGACGCCGGTGCCCGCATTGTGCGGGTGGCCACACACTGTACCGAGGCTGACGTCAGCAAGCAGTACATCGAATATGCCCGCAATCTGGGGATGGATACGGTGGGCTTTCTGATGATGAGCCACATGACCACGCCTCAACATCTGGCCGAACAAGCCAAGCTGATGGAAAGCTACGGGGCCACCTGCTGCTACGTGGTCGACTCGGGCGGGGCCTTGAACATGAATGATGTGCGCGACCGTTTCCGCGCTTTCAAGGATGTGCTCAAGCCCGAAACCGAAACCGGCATTCACGCCCACCACAATCTGTCTCTGGGTGTGGCCAACAGCATTGTGGCCGTGGAGGAAGGCTGCGACCGCATTGATGCCAGCCTGGCGGGCATGGGTGCCGGAGCCGGCAATGCGCCGCTGGAAGTGTTTATTGCTGCCGCCGCACGCATGGGCTGGAACCATGGCACGGATCTGTACACCCTGATGGACGCAGCGGACGACATTGTGCGCCCCTTGCAGGATCGCCCGGTGCGCGTAGACCGCGAAACCCTGGCCCTGGGCTATGCCGGTGTGTACAGCAGCTTCTTGCGTCACAGCGAAGTAGCCGCCCAGAAATACGGTCTGAAAACCGTGGACATTCTGGTCGAGCTGGGCAAGCGTCGCATGGTTGGCGGCCAGGAAGACATGATTGTGGACGTGGCTCTGGACTTGCTGCAACGACAAGCCGCGACGGCCTGATTCCAAAAAATCGAAAAAAAAACTCTACCCCGACTCACCGCCGCTTTAGCGCGCGGTGAGCGGATTTCTGCGCCCTGAATTCGGGGCGGGCAGGTCGCAGAAGCAATAAAAAAACGTCCCGGTCAACCGAGGAGACATTGCAATGACACAAACCCATGGCCGCAAGCATGCGGTCCTTACCGTAGCGATCTGCTTTCTGATCGCTGTTATCGAAGGCATGGACATTCAGGCCGCCGGCATCGCCGTGAAAGGCGTGGCAGCGGAGTTCGGACTGGATAAAACCTATCAGGGCTACTTTCTGAGTGCAGGCATTCTGGGGCTGCTGCCCGGTTCACTGATGGGCGGGCGCTGGGCAGATAAATACGGGCGCAAAGCCGTGCTGATTGCCTCGGTCGCCGTATTTGCCCTGTTTACCCTGTTCACTGCCTGGGTCAACAGCCTGGCTATCCTCCTGATGGTACGTTTCCTGGCCGGGGCTGGCCTGGGCGCAGCCATGCCCAACCTGATCACTCTGGCCGCCGAGTCGGTCAAGCCCGAACACCGTGCCCGTGCGGTAGGCATGATGTATGCGGGCATGCCGGTGGGGGCAGCCATTTTGTCGCTGGTCGCTGCCTCCAACTTCGGGGAAAACTGGAAAAACATCTTTTATCTGGGCGGTCTGCTGCCCCTGCTGGTCATCCCTGTCATGGTGTGGCTGTTGCCTGAATCACGCGAGTTTCTGCAGGCACGAGAAAGCCGAACCGCAGTTCAGGGACGCTTCCAAGATCTGTTCAGCAATGGTTTGGCCACCCGCACCCTGCTCTTGTGGGTCAGCTATTTTTTCACGCTGATGGTGGTGTATCTGATGCTGAGCTGGCTGCCTTCGCTGTTTCAGGAGCTGGGCTTTAGCCGCAAACAAGGCAGCACCGCCCAATTCTGGTTCATGGTCAGCGCAACCTTGGGTACGGTCCTGCTGGGCTATCTGACCGACCGCTGGAAAAAGGCGCTGGTCATTGCGCTGATGTACGGTGGCATTCTGGCTGGCCTGTTAAGTCTGAACGGAGCATCGGGCTTGGGACAGATGTATTGGGCCGCCGCCTTGACGGGTGCGTTTGTCATTGGTTGCCAAGGCGTCCTGTATGCTTTTGGCGGCATTGTCTACCCCACCGCCGTGCGTGCCACAGGGGTCGGCACCGCCGCTGCAGTAGGCCGCATCGGTGCCACCTTGGGTCCGACCATTGCAGGCATGCTGCTCAGCCAGGGCTATGGTGCTGCGGGCGTAATCAGCTCGGCCATTCCCTGCATTATCGTCTCGGCGCTGTGCATGTTGCTGGTGGTGCGTCAGATCAATCAGGAGCAGGCGCAGTCAATCAAGCGCCCAGCCCTGTCAGCCGTCAGCAAGGCCTGAACACAAACAGGACGGCCTCAGGGCAGAAGTGCAATCAGCAGGCAGCATCAGCCTCATTACCGGCCTGCGTGACTACAGATCTCTGACAGCAATACCACAAAGCGCCCCCTATCAATGAGGGCGCTTTTTTATGAGGCCAAGCGGGACGAACCAAGCTCTTATCCTGGCCTTTACTCTGGTCAATCCTCAGAGAATGGAAACAAGGATAAAGAATGACGATATACAATGGCCGACTCTTCTTGGCAGAAGTTTTCTATAGACCAGGCTTTCCCACCGCCAGGAAACGCAACAAGACGCCTGGCTCTGAACGGACACTCTAAAGATGGACACGGTATTACTTCTTCTGGCCGCCGCCATTGCTTTGCACTTGCTGCGGGCACGCTATCAACGCGGGCGCATTATCTTGCTGGGCCGCCACTTGAGCAGTTTCCAGCTGGAGCGTCACATGGAAACGCTGACAGAAGGCTATGCCCGCGCCATCGGTGAACAGGACCCCTCGCGCCAGCGTCAGGTTCTGGAAATGTTTGCGCAGACGGAAAATGCCGTAGCAAGCCAGGTTCAATCGTTGGCAGATCTACTGCAAAAGGAACCGGCCGAAAGCACCCGAATGGGCATGCTGCCTTTCTGTGTGCCTTATGTCGAACGCCTTCTCCCCTCCATGACACGGGACTTTCGTCAGCTTTTGCAGATTCATGCCGCCGGACTGCGCCATGTGGCAGACAATGGGGAGCAGTGGGACCCCAAAAGCCGGGCATTTCATCTGTCCGCAGAACTGTACCTGTTCCAACACAGTTGCCACTGGTTCTGCAAATCTCGCACAGTGGCCGATGCGCGTTTGCTGGCACGCCATAAAGTCACGCATCAAAAGGTTCTGGAGTCCGTCTGTGCACAGACCCGTAATGCGTATCTGCGCTGGCAGCAAAACACGAGCACGCCATAAACCCTCTTCTGTCCGCTGGAAAACCCTAGTGTTTTTCACGGCCGGGATTTTGTAGATTAAATAAGCAGACACCTGAGTCTGCCAAAACAGATGCATGCGCTGCCAAAGTTGCCAGCGACATGCAGGCAATAAAGCCTCACTCCCTTTGCACAAGGGGTGGGGCTTTTTTTGTGCGCGTCATTTGCGCATGCACGGTTTTGACAACGATAAGGAGAGGACAAATGACTGTAAGTGTCAAAGACACCCTGGCTGCAAAAGGGATACACCCAAGCCCCGAGCATCTGGCCAAGCTGGAGACCAAATGGCGTGAAATTCAGGCCATGAAGGGCAATCTGGAAGGGATCGCCATCGACGATGCCGACCTCGCGATCAAGCATCTGGCCGGAGGGGACCACCATGAATAAGGAACTGCTTGAACTCAGCGTGATTGAACTGGCGGATAAACTGCGCACCAAGGCGGTCTCCCCTGTCGAAGTCACTGACAACCTGCTGGCCTACATCGATCAGTCGAACCCGCAGACCAACGCCTACATTTCCATCACCGCCGAGCAGGCGCGCCAAAGCGCGCGTCAAGCCGAGCAAGACATCATGGCCGGCAAGTACAAGGGCGTATTTCATGGCGTGCCGCTGGCCCTGAAAGACAATATCTACTTTGCCAACGAGGTCACCACCATGGCCTCCAAAATCCACAAGGATTTCGTCTCCAAGGACGACGCAACAGTTGCCACCAAGCTGCGCGATGCCGGCGTAATTTTTACCGGCAAGCTGAACATGCACGAGTACGCCTGGGGCATCGACAACAACAACCCTCACTTTGGCCCCGTGCATAACCCCTGGAATCCAGACCGTGTGCCCGGTGGCTCCAGCGGTGGTTCGGGCGCTGCCGTGGCCTCACACAGTTCCTACAACACCCTGGGCACTGATACGGCCGGCTCCATCCGTATCCCCTCCGCCGCATGCGGTATCGTCGGTCTGAAGCCCACCCACGGGCGTGTGAGCAAGTTCGGCGTCTACCCGCTGGCCTGGACCCTGGACCACGTCGGCCCCATGTCCAAAACCGTGGCCGACGCCGCTGCCATGCTGGAAGTGATTGCTGGCTTTGATCCGCGCGACCCAACCTGCGCCAACGTCCCGGTCGGCTCCTACCTGAGCGCCCTGAACGGTGAGGTCAAAGGCCTGCGCATCGGTATCATTGAGGACTACTTCTTCAAAAACGTCGACTCGGGCATTGAAAAAGTCATCCGCGAGCGCCTGGCCGACCTGGAAAAACAGGGCGCCAAAGTCATCCCTCTGACCGTGCCTGCCCTGCGTTATTCCGAATGGGCCGAGCTGGCCGTCAGCCTGACCGAGGCTGCGACCATCCACCACCAGGACCTGATCAAACGTCCCAACGATTTCGGCGGTGACATTCGCTTCCTGTTTGAACTCGGTGAGCTGTTTAGCGGCATCGATTATTTGCAAGCCCAGCAAGTACGCCGCGCCCTTAAACAGCAATTTACCGGCACCTTCAGCGACGTAGACGTCATCATCGCTCCCACCCTGCCTTGCCAGGTGCCCGACATTGGCGTCGATACCGTCAACATTAATGGAAAAACGCTGGACTTCATCGACGAAGGCATCCGCTTTACCGGCCCCAGCAACCTGACTGGTCTACCGGCCGTCACGGTGCCCGCCGGTATCGCCAACGGTATGCCCGTAGGACTGCAAATCATCGGCCCCGCCTTTGAAGAAGCACGCATCCTGAATGTTGCCTACGCCGTGGAATCGATGAAACCCATGGCCGGACACCAGCCCGTTCTGAAGCCTTAAGCTGCCCCCTGCCCCCTCTGTACGCCTGGTCAGACGGGGCAGGGTTTTCACACCAGCACGCCGGTATCAGCAGACCCCCTGTGCTCTCCAGCCGCTGAATGACGCCGGTCAACTCCGGCAGATCTGGATGTCGCCATCCTGACCAGCAAGACCCTCCTAAGCGGCCGGCCTGCAGGCCCAAAAGAAAGACCGGCGCCCAGTCACGGGCGCCGGTCTTTCTTTCATCAGCAAACATTGTTTTGCGCCACCTAACACACCGTGGCAGCGATAACACGCAACGCCGCACCCCTCATCCACACAGCACGGCCAGAGCATGAATGTTTCATACTCGGCACTCCGTCACAATGTCATGCGCACCCGGTTTCAGGATTTGCGCGTCCGTCCTTTGGCCGTGCTGCGACCCGTGGCAGCGGACTTGCCCGCCACCTTTCCGGGTGCTGCGGTCCGGGTAGCACGGCTGGCAGTTTGCGGCGTCGTTTTGGTCGCGCTCCTGGGGGCTGCGGAAGCTCTCGCTTCAGGCGCGGGTTTGGCGACAACTGCAGCAGCCACTTCAGGACCAGACTGGGCAGCCGCGGGCGCAGCCACTTCAGGCGCCAGTTTGGTGCCCGCTGCGGTCTTTTTCACCGGAATACCTGCCCCAGTTTGAGCCAGTGGTGTCGACACAGCACCGGGCGGGGACCCGGGCACTGTCTCGCTCGTCGCCTTCGCTACCGGCGTGGCTGCTGTCCTTGCAAGCGGTGTGCTTTCAAGCGGTACGGACTGTTCTGCCTGCTCCCGCTGCCGGGCCGCCGTCTCGAACAAATCCAGCACCTCTTGCGAGGCCTTGGCCACCGCCGCAGGTGCCGCATCCTGCTCATCAATCGCACTGATCAGCTTCTTGATCAGGGACGCCACCAGACGAATTTCCTCCGGCGTATGTCTGCTCAGCAAGTGCGGAATCGCTTCCACCGCCTTATGGCCATGATGGGCCAGCACCAAGGCCTGCTCGCGAATCGCGGCACGCATTTTTTCAATATCAAACTTGCCGGCATCGTACTGCTCGCGCAAGCGCATGGCGGCATGGTGATAACGCTCGTCCACACTATTGCGCTGTTTGGCAATATGGAACAAACCGCGCAGCGCGGCTTCCAGCAAACCGCCTTCATTGAGCAGACCGTCCAGTCTGTGCATTTGCTCACGGACAAAAGCCAGATGCTCGGGTGAACTACCCGGATGCGGGCGCGCCGGCGTCGAATCACCGGGGGCGTGACCGGCCAGGGCCAGCAGCAAAGGCGAACCATACACCGTGTCAAACCAGATCTGATAGATGCTGTCACGACGATCGCGGTAGTTATCCAGAGCCCGTTCCATGGCCTGCGAGAAATTCTCTTGCGCTTGCAGCAGGGGGTTGTCCTGGTCCACCGCCTGACGCTGCTGGGCAATATTCTCGGCCCATTTATGAATCGTGTCCGCCCAAGGGTGAGCGCTGGTCCAGGACTCGTAAGACAGGCGCATAGGATGCAAGGCCTCCAGCAAGGCGGCGCTATACGGCGTGGACAGAGCCTTGACCCAAGGCTGCAAGGTGCTCTTGTAGAAAGCCAGATTAATCTCGGACAGACGCGCAGCAGCGGCAAAACGACGGTCCGACTCGGGGTCCGGCTGCACAATCTGCGCGATTTCAGCCAGACTACTCTGGCGCACTGACATCAGATACGGATCATTCAGCAAGGTGTCGTCGCCCGGAGTTTCCTCTACCGTGGCCCGGTAAATGCCAGCGGGCAACAGATCAATCTGATCGATGGTGCTGGCAAACTTGCGGTGTTCTTTGCTGCCCACACTGCCCGATACAAAAATGCCCAGGTGGCCGATACGATCATGCGTGGTGAACACGATGGTCTGGTCATGGCTGCGCACATCGTCATCGTCCAGATACAGGTCCGTGATCCAGCCCAGTGCCTGGGCCGGTGGCGTGATGTTGTCGCCAAAGGAGCTGAACACCACAATGGGCGAACGGATATTGCGCAGATCGATGCGAATGCCGTCCGAGGTCAGAAGCTGAGCCGTGGACAGTTTGTTGCCGATAAACAAGTTGTCCACGATGTACTGCATTTCCACATCATTCAGAAACACATAACCGCCCCAGTATTTCTCAAAGCCGATGTAGCGCTCAGCCTCCGTGTCCGCCTTGGCGTAAACGTGGTACTGCTTGGTCCACAAGGTATTGGCAGGGTCCAGATTCTCAAAATTCTTGACCAGCCACGCACCATCAAAACGGCCATGCCCCACATCACTGGTCAGGGCGGTCAGCCAACTGCCCCCGAGCAAACCGCCGGCATAGCGCATGGGATTGCGCCCCGCCCAATAAGACAGCGGGGCGCCAGCCAGAATCAACGGTCCAAACAGATCCGGCCAGACCGCGGCGGCCATCATGACCTGCCAGCCAGCCTGACAATTGCCAATGACCACCGGCTTACCCTGGCTGTCGGGGTGCAGCTCGGCTGCCTTGCTGACGAAGGCGGCGTGTGCGCGCATCACATCCTCGACCGTCTGGCCAGGGACAGGGTCAGGTAAAAAGCCCACAAAATAGCAAGGGTGCCCCGCTTTAAGCGCAGCACCAATTTCGCTGTCGGACTTGAATCCACCGATACCCGGCCCATGCCCGGCCCGGGGGTCCACCACCAGAAACGGGCGCTTGCCAGGGACGGTAGGCTGATCGTCGGGCGGCACAATCCGTACCATCAGATAGTTGACGGGTCGGGGAAGCGTCAGCCCCGACATGACCAGTTCCGCCGGAAAATTCAGCACATTGGGCACGTTCATCTTACGTTGGGCCTGGTACTGGTCCCCGACCTGACGTTCGATATCGGCATACAAAATGGCGCGCTGCCAGGCATCCACCCAGTACGAGGAGACGGTCTGACCCAGGTTCCAGGGATTCATCATCCAAGGGGACCACGCCGTGCTGTCGTCACGAGACTTATCTGTCATCATCTTCTCCCTTCATTCTGCTACCGGTTCATGCGGCCTCAATAGCGATAGCCACACCTTGACCGCCGCCAATGCACAAGGTGGCAAGACCCTTACGCGCACCGCGACGACGCATTTCATGAACCAAGGTGACCAGCACACGGGCGCCCGATGCACCAATGGGGTGACCTAAAGCGATGGCCCCACCATTGACATTGACCTTGTTCATGTCCCACTGCAAATCCTTGGCCACGGCGAGCGATTGGGCGGCAAAGGCTTCATTGGCCTCGATCAGGTCCAGCTCGTTCAGGTCCCAGCCTACCTGCTTCAAGACCTTGCGGCTGGCCGACACAGGGCCAATCCCCATGATGGCTGGATCTACCCCGGTGCTGGCCCAGCCCCGAACCCATGCCAATACGGGCAGGCCCAATGCCTTGGCCTTGTCGGCGCTGGCCAGCAAAAGCACGGCGGCACCGTCATTAATGCTTGAGGCGTTGCCCGCCGTGACGGTGCCCTCTTTCTTGAAGGCAGGGCGCAATTTGGCCAACGACTCCAGCGTGGTTTGCGCACGAGGTTGCTCATCGGTCTCCACACGCAGCGGGTCACCCTTACGCTGAGGCACCTCAATCGGGGTGATTTCTTCCTTGAAACGTCCCGCTTGCAGGGCAGCCACGGCTCTGCGCTGGGACTCAAGGGCAAACGCATCTTGCTGCTCGCGGCTGATGCCGTAACGCTCGGCCAGATTTTCTGCCGTAATGCCCATATGGTAGTTGTGAAACGCGTCTGTCAAACCATCACGCAGCAAGGTGTCATCCATCATGGCATGGCCCAGGCCCAAACCTGTACGCGCCTTGTGAACGGCAAACGGGGCCAGACTCATGCTTTCCTGTCCACCGGCCAGAACCAGATCGGCGTCACCTGCAGCAATGGCCTGCGCCGCCAGATGGACCGCCTTCAAGCCCGAACCACACAGCTTGTTGAGCGACATGGAGGGCACCTCGTAGGGCAGACCCGCATTCACGGCAGCCTGACGGGCCGGATTCTGGCCTGCGCCGGCGGTCAGGACCTGGCCCAGAATGACCTCGTCAATCTGATCGGCGGCTACGCCCGTCGCCTGGAGCACGGCACGAATCAATTGGGCGCTCAAATCGTGGGCGGGCACCGTGGACAGCCCCCCCTGAAAACGGCCGATGGGGGTACGGGTCGCGGCAAGAATCGCGATATCTTTGTGCATATCCATTCCTTTCCTAAGTCACAGGCCCGACAAGCGGGCCCCCTACAGGCAGCCAGTGGTCAGCGTCAGGATCAGTACATATGCTGGCCGCCATTCATGGCGACGTTACTGCCTGTCATAAAACCAGCCGCTTCGCTGGCAATAAAGGTCACCAACGCGGCAATTTCCTCGGGCTGTCCCAAACGGCCCACCGGAATGCCCGCGATAATGCTGTTGCGCACATCCTCGGGCACCGCCATGACCATCTTCGTGGCCAGATAGCCGGGAGAGACGGTGTTGACGGTCACACCCTTGCGTGCCACTTCCTGTGCCAGCGCCTTGGTAAAACCATGCATGCCCGCCTTGGCAGCCGAATAATTGGTCTGGCCAAACTGTCCCTTGCTGCCGTTGATGGAGGAGATGTTGATCACCCGGCCCCAGCCGCGCTCGAGCATGCCATCGATAAAGGGCTTGGTCACGTTAAACACCGAGTCCAGATTGACCCGCAAGACCTCGTCCCACTTGTCCTTGCTCAGCTTGCGAAAAGTGCCGTCACGGGTAATGCCGGCATTGTTGATGAGGATGTCAACGTGCTGGCCGTCCTTTTCAATGGCCTGGGCCATCTGCTGGCAAGACTCGAAATCGGCAACATCAACGTGATAGCCCTGAAACTCATAACCGGCCTCGGCCTGTTCCTTGAGCCAGACCTGGGCATCGGCCTCGCTGCGCGAGTGGGTCACCAGTACCCGATGACCCGCATCATGCAGGGCACGGGCGATCTCTTGACCCAGACCGCCCATCCCTCCCGTCACCAACGCCGTGCGTTTAACCGTAGACATACCGCTTATGCTCCCTTTTGAGTGTCAGAGGCGCTGGCAGCATTTGCCCAAGGCGCGCCCCACTGCTTGAAAATATCCATGACCGGTACTGCAGCACTGGTCTCGCTGACCACGGCCAGCACCGACTTTTGCCAGGCTTCCAGCGCTTCTTGCAAACCGGAGGTGAACTTGGTCTGGTTCTCAATAGCCAACTGGTTGATGGCCTGGCTGTCATTGACCCCGTGCTGGAACAGACGCCAGAACGTGTCGGCCGGCAGAGTTGCCAACGACTGCCAGTTGCCGGTTTGCAGCAAGTTCTCAATCTCAGCCGTGGTCTGCTCCACGCTTCTCAGGCTGCTTTTCTGTACGGACTCCAGCCAGCGGTGACCGCCCTCCTGCAACAGGCGCGTGATACGCAATTGCAGCTCGACATTGGCCTTGTACAGGTCCAGGGGAAGTGTCTCCATGCTCATCGAAATCTCCTTAAAGGAAAAAAGTGCCCCCTGACGGGGCCCAGTCCATCAAGCCATCTGAGAGATGGTGTTACGAAAACGCCGTAGCGACAGAACGAACAAAACCGTCCCGATCACCAACAGGGCCAAAAAGGGTTGCCACACCGTTTCAATACCGGCACCACGGAACAAAATGGCCTGCCCTAACGACACAAAATGCGTGGTGGGGGCAAGCTGCATCAGATGCTGCACAATTTCAGGCATGCTTTCACGGGGCGTGCGCCCGCCCGAGAGCAGGTTCATGGGCAGCAGGGTCAGCATCAGCAACAGGCCAAACTGGGGCATGCTGCGCGACAAGGTCGCCAGATAGATACCCATGGAAGTCATGGCAAACAGACACAGCACTGCGCCGCACAGAAACAGCGCAATGGAACCTTCAATCGGCACACCCAGCAGACCTTGCACCACAAACTTGAGCGATGCAGCCGTGGCGATCAGAACCACCAGCCCCATGGCCGTCACTTTGGAGGCCATAATCTCGCCCGGCGTGACGGGCATCACCAGCAAGTGTTCAATGGTGCCGTGCTCGCGCTCTCTGATCAGGGCAGCCCCGGTGAGAATAATGGACAGCATGGCAACCGAGTTGATGACTTCGGCAATACTGCCAAACCAGGCTTTTTCCAACGTGGGGTTAAAGCGGACACGCAAGGCCAGGTCCACCGGCAAGGTGTCAACGCTGCGGTAGCGCCGCACGAATTCGTTGACCTCACCCATTACCACCTGCTGGATATAGTTATTGCCGGTAAAGGCCTGGCTCATGCGAGTGGCATCAATATTGAGCTGCACCTCGGGGCTACGCCCCGCCAGGACATCGCGCTGAAAATTGGGAGGAATGTTCAACACAAAAGTGAACTGCCCAGTGTCCATACCCGAATCCATTTCGCCGTATTCGATCATGTGCGGGCGAATGAACTCCGGCGGATAAAAGGCCGACGCAATACGGGCCGACAAGGGGCTCTGGTCCTGATCCACAATTGCGATAGGCGCATTGTTCAAGGTTTCCGGCTGGGCAGTGGCCGAGGTGTAAATCGAGACCGAGAACACGTACACAATCAGCAGCAGCATCATGGGATCACGCCATAGACTCCAGAGCTCCTTGCGACCCAGCAACAGTACATTCTTGAGTTTTCTCATCTCAGCTCTCCTGCTTTCTGAGCAGCATGACCGCAGCGCCCAACACCACCGGGATGGCCAGCAACAAGGCAAACAGGGCGCCATGCAGGTCCGAGAAGGTCAAGGCCTTGTTAAACACCCCACGACTGATGTTGAACATATGCGTGGCAGGGTAAAGCTCGCCCGCCCAGCGACTGAGACCTTGCATAGAGGACACCGGATTCAGCAAGCCGGACAGTTGGGTGGCGGGCAGCATGGTGCCAATCATGGCAAAAAACATGGCGGCAATCTGACTGCGAGTCACGGTAGAAGCCAGCAGCCCCATGCCGGTCGAAATCACGCAAAACATCAAGGTCGCCAGACTCAGGGTTAGAAAGCTGCCCTTGATGGGTACATCGAATATCGTGATGGCCAGCAAGCACATGCACAAAAAGTTGACCATCGCCAGGCCAATATAGGGAATCTGCTTGCCCAGCAGGAATTCCACGCGCGTAACCGGGGTCACGTAGAGATTGATGATGGAGCCCAGCTCTTTTTCACGTACCACAGACAGCGCGGTCAGCATGGCCGGCAACATCAACAAGAGCACAGGAATGACGGCCGGAACCATCGCAGGAAGGCTCTTGACATCGGGGTTGTAACGGTAGCGGTCCTGGATACTGGCGGGCGTCACCAGCGCCCCTGCTCCCAAACGTTCTTTGGCCTGCGTAATCAGCCACTGCTGATGCATGGCTTTCACATAGCCCTGGATGGTCTCAGCACGGGTGGGCATGGAGCCATCCACCCAGGCGGCAATTTCAGGATTGCTGCCACGCAACACATCGCGACCAAAGCCCGGCGGAATCTCAATGGCCAGGGCAATCTTGCCGCGTCGCATTCTATCGTCCAGATCCTGATAATCCGTCAGCGGCGGCTGCTCCAGAAAATAGCGCGACCCTGACAGATTCAAGGCGTAGTTCTGACTGATGCTGGTCTGATCACGGTCCAGTACCGCATAGCGCAAATCCTCCACGTCCAGAGTAATGCCAAAACCCATCACAAACAGAAGAATCAGGGAACCGGCCAGAGCCAGGGTTGCCCGCACCGGATCACGGCGCAGCTCCAGCGTTTCGCGCCAGGTGTAACTCAACAGACGCTGCAGACTGAAACGCTCCTGATGCTCCTGCTGCTCGGGCGCTTCGACAAGCGTCGTCTGTTCGGTCGCGGGCTCGGCCTGCGGCTCGGGGCCACTGGCCTCGAGCAGGTAGCCGATAAAAGCCTCCTCCAGCGTGGCCGCTCCCCGTTTTTTCACCAGATTGGCGGGCGTGTCGCTATCGAGCACTTTACCGGCATGCATCATGGACATGCGGTCACAACGCTCGGCCTCGTTCATGAAGTGGGTGGAAATAAAAATGGTGACCTTGTCCCGTCGGGACAGCTCGATCAGCAAACGCCAGAAATTGTCGCGAGCCACCGGGTCCACCCCCGAAGTTGGCTCATCCAGAATCAGTAGCTCGGGCTTGTGGACCATCGCCACCGCCAGAGACAGGCGCTGACGCATGCCCAACGGAATGGCATCGGGCAGGCGATCCAGAATCTGGCCCAGCTCAAAGCGCTCCACCATTTCAGCGACACGCGCTTGCACCTGGTCATCAGGAACGTGGAAAAGCTGGGCATGCAGCACCAGGTTTTGTCGAACCGTCAGCTCGCCGTACAGGGAGAACGCCTGCGACATGTAACCCACACGACGGCGGGTATCGATGTCTTTGGGATTGACTTCGTGACCAAACAGCCAGGCCTGACCCTCTGAAGCCGGCAGCAGGCCCGTCAGCATCTTCATGGTGGTGGACTTGCCGCAACCATTCGAGCCCAGAAAACCAAAAATCTCGCCACGCCGGATGCGAAACGATACATGGTCCACGGCGGTAAAGTCGCCGAAACGGATGGTCAGTCCTTCGGCCTCAATGGCGATATCGTTCGCATCCACATCCAGTGGTGGTATCACAACCTCCTGGTGGCCCTGACGCTTGTCCTCGGGCAAGAGGCGAATAAAAGCCTGCTCCAGATTTTTGCTCTGTGTGCGTTCCAGCAATTCCCGGGGTGAACCCGTTGCCAGAATCCGCCCATCATCCATGGCCACCAGCCAGTCAAAGCGCTGAGCCTCATCCATATAGGCGGTGGCCACAATCACGCTCATGCCTGGGCGCTCACGTCGTATGCGCTCGATCAGGTCCCAGAACTGTTTGCGGGCCAGGGGGTCCACGCCGGTGGTGGGCTCGTCCAGCAGCAAGAAATCCGGGTCATGAATCAGCGCGCAACACAGCCCCAACTTTTGCTTCATGCCACCCGAGAGCTTGCCAGCCGGGCGCGTCAAAAAAGGATACAGTCCCGTGCTGCGTGTCAGATCGTCAATCCGGCGGCGGCGCTCGGCGGCATTGTGCCCAAATAAACGGCCAAAAAACTGCAGGTTCTCTTCCACCGACAAGGTGGGGTACAAATTTTTGCCCAGCCCCTGGGGCATGTAGGCAATGCGCGGGCAAATCTTATCGCGATGGCTTTTATCTGCCATATCGCCGCCCAGTACCTCAATGTGGCCTTCCTGAATCACGCGTGCACCGGCCAGCAAGGACAGCAAGCTGGACTTGCCCACACCATCCGGACCAATCAGTCCGACCATGCAAGCGGCAGGAACATCCAGGCTTAAACGGTCCAGGGCGAGCGTATCGCCATAACGCTGACTGAGCTCCGTTACACGAGCAACAGCCGTCGCTTGCTGCTTGGGCATGGTTTACTCCGTCAGGGTGGAAGTCAGCGACTCAGGCCAGCTGGCATTGGGGTCCAGCTTCACCCAGGCCACCCCAGGCAGGCCTGTCTTGACTTGCTCCAGGTGTTTTTTCAACAGCTCTGGAGCAATCTGAGCCTTGACACGAAACATCAGTTTTTGACGTTCTGACGCCGTCTCGACACTCTTGGGCGTGAACTGGGCCGAGCTGGCAACAAACGACACGGTGGCAGGAACAGGCATATCGGGGATCGCATCGAGCACCAGACGCACTTCGGAGCCCAGGGCCACCTTGCCCGCCACTTCACTAGGCAGAAAGAAGGTCATGTACACATCGGACAAGTCCAGCACATTGAGCACCCGTCCCCCGGCCCCCAGCACCTCACCAGGCTGGGCAACCCGAAACTGCACCCGTCCATCGCGCGGACTGACCAGCTCACTGTCGCGCAAGTCCGCTTCGATGCGGGCAACCGCGGCATGGGCGGCCTCAACCGCAGACTGGGCGCCGATCAACTGGGCCTTGGCCGCATTGATGGCAGCAACCGCCGCATTGGCTTGCGCTTGACTGGCAGCAACAGCTGCCTGAGCGCCCCGCACGCGGGCGCGGTCATCGTCCAGTTCCTGCACCGACGCGGCCCCTTCTTTGGACAAGGTGGTGGAACGAGCCAGACGACGCTGGGCAGCATCCAGTTCGGACTCACGCTGCCCGACCATCGCCTTGGCGGCAATCGCATCGCTTTCACGCAGTGCCACCTGGGCCTGCGCAACGGCCACATTGTTCTCAGCCTGCCGCAAACCGGCAACAGCCTCATCACGGGCAGCCTCCAGACTGTCTTGCTGCATGACAGCCAGCACTTCGCCTTTCTTCACAAAGTCGCCTTCGCGTGCCTCAATGCTCTGGATACGGCCGGCAAACTTGGTGGAGATATCAATCTCGGTCGCCTCGATACGACCATTACCGCTGACAAAGCCGTCACCCGGACCGGTATTGGACATTTTCTGCCATGCCCACCAACCCAGGCCTAGAACCCCGGCAACAATCAGGACAGGAACAATGTTTTTTTTCAAGGTAGAGGGTGTGCTCATAACTGGCTCGAAGATGAATCCGATTGAGAAGGGATAGAAATGTTTGTCAGGGTGTCGGCGGGGTCCAAGCCACCGCCCAGGGCGCTGTACAGCGCAATCTGACTGGCTAGCAGTGCGCGGCGCGTTTGCACCACCTGCTGCTCCACATCCAGCAAGTCTCGTTGCGCATCCAGCACTTCCAGATAAGCAGCCGACCCATTGTCGTAGCGCATCTGCGCTAAACGGGCGCGCTCGGTCTGGGCCTGACGGGCGACCAATTGGACCTCCAGCTGCTGACTTAACCAGCGACGCGCCGACAAGGCGTCCGAGACTTCACGAAAGGCACTCTGAATGGCTTTCTCGTACTCCGCCACTCGTATGTCACGGCGTACATAAGCCGCATCCAGGTTGGCACTGCGGCGGCCGCCATCAAAAATAGGCAGGGAAATGGTAGGAGCGAATGTCCAGGCCTTGCTGCCGGAATCGAACAAACCGTCCAACTCAGCGCTGGCCGTGCCGAAACTGCCCGTCAAGGCAATGCGTGGGAAAAAGGCCGCACGCGCCGCTCCAATGTTGGCATTGGCGGCGCGCAATGTATGCTCCGCGGCAATAATATCCGGCCGCCACAGCATCAGGTCCGAAGGTAAACCAGGGGCCAGCTCGGCCAACATCACGTTCTCGTTGAGCGGAGCGCCGCTCAGGGGGACGCCCGGGTCCGCGCCCAGAAGTTGCTGCAGGGCATGCACTTGTACCGCCCGCTGCTGCTCCAGTTGAGCCAGTAGCGACTGAGCCTGTGTCAGCAAGGTTTGCACCTGGGTGACATCCAGCCTGGAGGTGGCCCCCACCTCGTAGCGGCGGGAAAAGATACGATAGGACTCCTGACGGCTCTCGACACTTTTGCGGGCAATCTGTACGCGTTCATCCAGTTCGCGCACGACCAGATAGTTATTGGCTACTTGCGAGACCAAGGCCACATGCACCGCCTGACGACCCGCCTCACTTGCCAGCCAGCCCTGCAACGCTGCATCTTCCAGGCTGCGCACCCGTCCCCATAAGTCCAGCTCCCACGTGGTCAAACCGATCTGCGCACGGTAATCCCCGCCTGTAACGGCCTGCCCGGAGGGATTCATATCGCCCGGCACACGCGACCGGGCTGTCTGACCGCCCACCGTAAACGCCGGAAAACGCTCGCTACGCTGCAAGTTCAGCGCGGCGCGCGCTTCCTCAACCCGTAACACGGCCACTCGCATATCGCGGTTATTGGCCAATGCGGTTTCAATCAGCTTGCTCAGAACCGGATCTTTAAAGTACTGACGCCACCCCAGGTCCCGCGCCCGCACCGCCTCGGCCTGCCCTGCGGACAGATCCGGATAGGCGTGCGGAACAGGGGATGCGGGCTGAACATAATCGGGCGCCATCGAGGCACAACCTGCCAGCGTGACCAGCAAGGCAGCCAGCGCGAAATAAGGACGACGCGCAACGCTTTGATGCTTGATACTCACATCGTGGGTCTGTGGAGCCATTTGAAAACATGCCTAATGAGAAAAAAGAAAACTGCCGTCAAGGCAATACAGCATGTCAGCAACTGGCGTTGCGCCGGTTGCCGACCTGGAACAAAGCGGCAAGCTCACTGTTGTGCAAGCTTGTATGACCAGACTGCTTACTTCATCAATACGTATTGACCGGGCGCGGGGCCTAGAGGGGCATAACCCTGCTTGGCGGCACCCATCTGCGGTGGCTTTTTTGTTTGCGCGCCCGAGCGCGCTTTCAGCCATGCACTCCAGGCGGGCCACCAGGAACCTGAATGCGAAGCGGCTTGTGCCTGCCACTCGTCCACCAAAACAGGCGCTGTGCCTGCTGCACGGGTATGAATCTGATAATGACGGCGCGGATGGCCCGGTTCGCTGACGATTCCGGCGTTATGACCGCCTGTGGTCAAAACAAACGTGATCTCGGCAGGCACCAGATAATGCAGCTTATAAACAGAGCGCCAGGGGGCAACATGATCAGAAACAGTGCCGACGCAAAAAATAGGCAAATTAATGTGCGCAAGAGAAACGATACGACCTTCCACCGGATAACGGTTTTGACTTAAATCATTATTCAAATACATGCGCCGCAAATATTGCGAATGCATGGTGGCAGGCATACGGGTAGCGTCCGCATTCCAGGCCATCAGATCGTTAAGCGGACGGCGTTCACCCAATAAATACTTATTGACCAAAGGCGCCCATACCAAATCCGCGGAACGTAGAAGCTGAAAGGCCACTTCCATCTGATTGGCGCGTAAATACCCTTCATCGGCCATCTGGGCTTCCAGCAGACTGACCTGGCTTTCGTCGATGAACAAGGACAAATCGCCCGGCTCTGAAAAGTCCGTCTGCGCAGCAAAGAAGGTCAGGGAAGCGAGGCGCTCATCGCCATCCCGTGCCATGGCGGCTGCCGCGATCGCCAGCAGGGTGCCGCCCAGGCAATAGCCCGTAGCATGAATTTTCTGGCCGGGGACAATCGCGTTGATCGCATCAAGGCTGGCTTTCCAGCCCAGACGAATGTAATCGTCCATGCCAAAAGCATGATCCTGGGCCTGGGGGTTCTTCCAGGACACGCAAAATACGGTATGGCCTTGATCTACCAAGTATTTAATCAGGGAGTTATGGGCCGACAGGTCTAGAATGTAGTACTTCATGATCCAGGCCGGAACAATCAAAACGGGTTCCGGGTGGACCTGCTTGCTGCTGGGCGCATACTGAATCAGCTCGGCCAGCTCGTTGCGCAACACCACCTTGCCGGGTGTAGCGGCCACATCCTTTCCTACCTGAAAATCCTCGGTCCCGACAGGCGGCTCACCCGCTAGTTGGGCCTGCATATCCTGCTGCCAGTTCTCCAGACCGCGACTGAAATTCGCGCCCTGCTCGGCCAGGGTTCTGTCCCATACCAGGGGGTTGGTCCAGGCAAAATTGCTGGGACTCAGCATGTTCAGCCATTGCTCGGCACCAAAAGCGACCAGCTTTTGATGATGCGGCTCAACGCCAGCCACTCCTTCAGTGGCACTTTGCCACCATTGCTGCTGCGCCTGATAGGTCTGTCGCAATAAATTGAATGGCCAACGGTCCCATGCAGGATCAGAAAACCGACGGTCGGCAACAGCAGCAGACGACGGGGTCTGAACAGAGGCGTGAGCAGGAAGTTGAGCCGCCGCTGCCAGCTCTTGGCTCCATTCGCGAAACAACTGCTCCCACTGGCGTTGAGCCAGTTGTCTGAGCTGCTCCTGTTTACCTGGGCTCAAACCCAGATGGCGTATCCAGTCCATCCAGGCTAGAAACTGCGATTCAGGAGAGAGCGAGCTCCAGATACGAGCCCAAGCGGCTCGTGCGGATGCGTCCAGATGCTCAGTCTGATCAGGGGACTGCCTACTCACCATTGTCACTCCGCAAAAAGTACATCCAAAGAAAAAGCAGATACGACCGCTTAGTCTTTTTGATAATACACCAGTTTACATCTAAACTTTTTGCATGCAGGCCTTTTAACAAAAACCTATAAAAAACCTTTGCGTTAGATCAAGCTCATGACACATAAAAACACAACATCCAAGCTGCACTTGTTGTTATACCGTGCCTGAAATGAAATAGGGAAATAAAACGGAAATGAAAATAAATAAACCTTCCCTAAAAAGGGAAGAAACCTAAAAGAAAAACCAATGAAATCTATTGAAACAAATACGGTTTTAAAGTCAGGACAGAACTATTATTTCTGCCGCCATATGACAAAACAAGCATGTGCCCAGGACACGCTTACCTTCTGGCAAACCGGGGCCCGAAACTGACGGCCTGATATACTGCAAGCCCCCATCTCTTGCCCATCCCTACAGGATGACATGACAGACTCACCTAGCAATAAATCGACAAAAAACGAAAGCACAAACAAGCGACGCTACCTGTCCTCGGCCGAGCGCAAACGCGAAATTCTGAGCGCCGCCTTTGAAGAGTTTTCTCACCGGGGATTTCTGGGTACCTCGCTGGAACGCATCGCGGCCCGCGCCGGCATTTCCAAGTCCGGAATTTACGCGCACTACAGCAGCAAAGACGAGGTATTCGAGGACATGCTTCGCCACACTCTGCTGCCTGCTCAAGGCCATGCCTTCGAACTATCGGATTCTTACCAGGCCGATACTTTGTCCTGTATCGTGGACGAGTATCTCAAGCAACTGTATGAACGTCTGTCCAGCCCGGATGTGCAAGCCATGTTCAGGCTATTGATGACAGAAAGCGGTCGAGTGCCTGATCTGGCGCATTACTGGGGCAAGCAGCTCCTGAGCCAGAACTACATGGCTAACCAGGCTTTCTTTGAAGCGGGAATACAGCGTGGGCTCATCCGCCCCGATGTCAGCGCCTCGGACTACACGCTGGCTGCCTCGCCCTCCCTGATGTGGCTGATGGTCCTGCTGGTCCTGGGACCGGAAAACTCGCCCGTGGCCTTTGAAGAAGTCCGTCTGTTGCACAAGCGCCTGCTGATGGAACAACTGCAACCCACCGCTTAAATGGGATCGGTCAGCCCAGCCCCAGGCGCCGGGCTGCTGCAAACCGCAAGCGGGGGTGCAATCGCCCCACTCCTGCGTTGAGCCATAAGCCTTATCAAGCCAGACATATAAGGCGGTCGGGCGCCCACGCTACACTGGCGACCGGTACACATTCCCTCAAACCGCAACTGCCCGTACAATAGTTGGTTGCAGTCCATTTTCAATGGGTTCCCTCACCCCATCCACCAAAAAGGTTCAGACATGATTCTGCCCGCTATGCCGTCTTCACGGCTGTCGCTGTATGTGCGACTTCTCATTGCCTTTCACGTATTCATCGTGATCGCCAGCAATTATCTGGTTCAACTTCCTATTGAGCTGTTTGGCTTTCATAGCACCTGGGGCGCTTTCAGCTTTCCTTTTGTGTTTCTGGCAACCGACCTGACCGTGCGCCTGATGGGTAAATCGCAGGCACGACGCGTCATCACCCGCGCCATGTTTCCGGCCCTGATCGCCTCCTATGTCGTCTCCGTGCTGTTCCATGAAGGCCAGTTCAATGGCTTGCAGGCACTGGGCGAGTTCAACAGCTTTGTCTTTCGTATTGCACTGGCCAGTTTCGCGGCCTATGTGCTGGGACAGTTGCTGGACGTACAGGTCTTTGACCGCATCCGCCGCGATTACACGCAGTGGTGGATCGCCCCGGCCGCCGCCTCAGTTTTTGGGCAGGCACTGGATACTCTGGCCTTTTTCGGCATCGCCTTCTGGCGCAGCAGCAATCCTTTCATGGCGGAGTACTGGGGCGAAATCGCGCTCGTCGATTACGTCATCAAGCTGGGGGTGAGCCTGTTGCTGTTTGTTCCTATGTACGGTGTCTTGCTCAACTCGCTGATCAGCACCATGAAACGCCGCGCCCTGAGCCCTGCGCAGGTCAAAGCATGAAGCCGCAGCTTGCCCGTCGTCGAGCCCTGGTCCTATTTTCGGGGGGACAGGATTCGGCCACTTGTCTGGCATGGGCTCTGGATCGTTTTGCGTTTGTGGAGACCGTGGGCTTTGACTACGGCCAGCGAAACCATGCGGAACTGCAATGTCGCCAGACGTTGCGAGAAAATCTGTGCCGACACTTTCCACATTGGGCAGAGCGCCTGGGCGAAGATCATGTGCTTGACGCCGGTGTTCTGGGACAGATAGGCGGCAGCGCCATGACTGAGCCTATGCGCATTGCGGTGCAGGACGATGGCCTGCCCAATACCTTCGTGCCCGGTCGCAACCTGCTGTTCTTTACTTTGGCCGCTGCCTTGGCCTACCGTCGCGGGCTGGATACGCTGGTAGGCGGCATGTCTGAAACTGACTACTCAGGCTACCCGGACTGCCGGGACAACACCCTTAAAGCTTTGCAAGTCGCCCTGAGTCTGGGCATAGAGCGTCCCCTAACCATAGAGACGCCCCTCATGTGGCTGGACAAGGCTGATACTTGGGAGATGGCCGACCAACTGGGCTCAGATGCTCTGGTCAGGCTGATCCAGCAAGACAGCCATACCTGTTACCAGAATGAGCGGGAAGCGCTGCATGACTGGGGATATGGCTGCGGACGCTGCCCCGCTTGCGAACTGCGCGCCAAAGGATATGCAAACTGGAGCAGGCGGCGTGCCGATCCCGGTCATTGAGCATTTCGGCAGGGATGCAGGATTCGATGCAAACGCAATGCGGTGGACAAAGAGTGGCTTTTCAATAGCAGCAGAACAGAACACCACATCAGAAAAATCAGGATGGGCGCACTGAAATAACGCTGGAATTTCACCGTTGAGTGTAAGCTGGAAAAATAATCTCCTGACTTGACCGCCGCACAAACCCACTCCCTTTCATCCTCAAGAAAAGGAACAGTCTGGGCTTGTTTCGGTAGTGAGCAATCGGAAAGATCATAAACCCATTTTTTATCTCCTGACGCCAGGAAAGAGTGCAAGCCCTTCTCGCCCTGCCATGCCCAAACCTCGCTTTCTTTAAATTTAATAATCGCATCGGGACGGATGACTAAAGTCGCGAAAATCGCGATCAAAAAAGTGATCAAAATCCAAAAAATCGGCAGCACCGCCCGTTGCACAGCCTTGGGTTTCTCTACTCTTTGCTCTTTCCAGTTGACCCAGACCCCTGCTTTGCCCAGTGTTCTCAGAGCAATGGCGCTGGAGTGCGCCCATTTCACCGCGCGATGTGTGTCTTTCACTGTCTGAATATCATCAACGCGGTGGAGCCCGAACATGATCTTGAAACGCTCTACATCCAGCGATTTTTCTCGCTCGGCATCCAAATAAGCATCATAAAATTTGTCGCGATGAAAGAAAGACCATAGCTTATTGAAAAATATGAAATACGCCCCCCTTAAGAACAGGTAGAGCAAGCCCGCCAACACGCTCAGAAAGATAAATAAACTAAAAGCGGCAGAAAAATAAGAAAAAAGACTTGAGATATTATTCATCATAAAAAAACCCAACCACCGAAGTGGCTGGGTCCTTATCAACAGAATGACACATTACAGCTGGGCTGGTTCCGTTTGTACCTGATACACCGGGTACGTACGACACAAGGTGACGATCTTCTCACGAATATCGTGCTTGACGGCCTCCAGCGTGCCCGCCTCATAAGCATCGAGCACATCGCACAAGTAATGCGCCAGTTGCTCGCAATCGGCCACGGTAAAGCCCCGTGTCGTCACGGCAGGCGTTCCGATACGGATACCCGAGGTCACCATGGGCGAGCGCGGATCGTTGGGCACTGAGTTTTTGTTGACGGTGATGTAAGCATCCGCCAGGGCATCACTGGCTTCTTGCCCGGTATAAGGCTTGGTCGACAGGTTAATCAGCATCATGTGGTTATCCGTACCCCCAGACACGATGGTATGGCCACGCTGAATCAGTATCGCTGCCATCGCTCGGGCATTACGCACCACATTTTGCTGATAGGTACGGAACTCGGGTTGCAGGGCTTCCTTGAAGGCAACGGCTTTGGCTGCAATAAGATGCATCAAGGGCCCCCCTTGCACGCCGGGGAACACCGCTGAATTCAAACGTTTGTAGAAATCGTCGCTTTGCCCTTTAGCCATGATCACGCCACCACGTGGGCCGCGCAGGGTTTTGTGCGTGGTGCTGGTAACCACATGTGCGTATGGCAAGGGGCTGGGGTACTCACCCGCCGCCACCAGGCCGGCCACATGAGCCATATCGACCCAGAACCAGGCACCCACCTTGTCAGCGATCTGGCGCATACGCGCCCAATCCTTCACGCGTGAATAGGCAGAGAAACCGCCGATCAACATCTTGGGCTTGGTCTCGATAGCAATCCGCTCCATTTCGTCGTAATCGATCAGCCCGGTTTGGGTATCGACGCCGTAAGGAACAATGTTGTAAAGACGCCCCGAAATATTGATGGGATTACCGTGCGTCAGGTGCCCGCCCTGCGCCAGATTCATCCCCATTACCGTATCGCCAGGTTTGAGCAGGGCCAGAAACACGGCGGTATTGGCTTGTGCTCCGGCATGAGGCTGCACGTTGGCATAATCGCAATCGAATAGGGCCTTCAGGCGCTCGATGGCCAAACGCTCGGCCACGTCCACAAACTCGCAACCGGCGTAATAGCGCTTGTCCGGATAACCCTCAGCGTACTTGTTGGTGAAAACGGAGTTCTGAACCTGCATGACCAAGGGGCTGGCATAGTTCTCCGAGGCAATCAGTTCTACATGATCTTCCTGACGGCTTTGTTCACCAGCCATGGCCTGAGCCAGTTCCTTGTCGAATTCAGCCAGAGTGAGTGTGTTGTCGTACATCGCTTTTCCTTAAAAAATCTTAGGTCAAATCGCAGCCACCTGCCTGGCCGCTCTGAGAGGCGGGCATCGCCCTTAACCGTGCGTGCGCACGAATTCGCGCATGAACAGCGCCAGCTCCTGTACCGCATCCAGGGTGACGGCGTTGTAAATGCTGGCGCGCAAGCCCCCAGTCGACTGATGGCCCTTCAAACCATGAAATCCGTTTTCCTGCGCTTCCCGAACAAATAGATCCTCCAAATTTCTTTCGAAAATATGAAAAGGAACATTATTGATAGATCGATAATCAGGCAAAACATGATTGATATAGAAACCATTACTGCCATCAATCACGTTATAAAGATGGCGTGACTTTTTCTTATTGATTTCATGCAGCACTTCTATTCCACCCGTACGTTCAATCCACTCCATCATCAAGCCCATCACATACCAGGAAAACGTGGAAGGAGTATTTAACAGGGGCTGCTTTTTTGCCTGAATGGAAAAATCCAACGCCTGTGGCGTTGCAGCCAAAGGCTTGTCTAAAATAGCAGGATTGAGCAATACGAGCGTGACACCGGCAATACCCATATTTTTCTGGGCTGAGGCATAAACCAAATCATGTGCGGCAATGTCAATCGGCTTGGACATCAGGCTGGAGCAGGCATCACACACTAATGGAATAGACGAAATGGGTGGTTTTGAAAATTGCAAGCCCTGTGCAGTTTCATTCTCCGTGTAATGCAAGTAAGCCGCATCCAGATTAATATGAGATTCATTAATTTCAGGAACACGATCAAATCCAGTTTCATGAGAACTGGCAATGGTTCGCACAATCCCATATTGCCTGGCGGCATTAGCCGCTTGCTCCGACCACAAGCCCGTGTGTATATAGTCCGCTGTGTTTGTTTTATGAAACAGGTTCATCGGAATTTGAGAAAACTGCAGATACGACCCCCCTTGCAGGAGCAACACATGATAGTCCGATGGAACTGCCAGAACGCGACGCACCGCGGCGTCAGTCGCGTGGGCAAAATCCATAAAGGGCTGGGAGCGATGGCTGATTTCCATCACGGATACCCCCGTGCCGGCAAAATCGAGCAGTTCATCGCGCACTTGCAAGAGAACATCGATCGGCAAGGCGCTGGGCCCTGCGCTGAAATTAAAGGGTCGGGACATACTTGCTGAGATCCTGTACAAACCTGAACGCCGGAACAGGCCCCCCCTATTTCGGCAACGACAATCAAGTCTACGAGCACAATGGTCTGACTAGTCAGACCATTAATCTTCTCTGGAGCAGACCGCATGACGCGTTCGTTTGAACTGGACACCTTGAAAATGCGTCTTAACGATGATGAACTTCAATCCCTGGATCTTCACCAGCGTATTCAACGTGCCCTACGGGCGCTGATTCTGGATGGCGCTCTGGGTCCCGGAGTCAAGCTGCCTGCCACGCGCTCACTGGCCAAATCATTGAGCATGGCGCGCGATACCGTCGAGAACGCCTATGTCCAACTCCACCGCGACGGCTTTATCGTGCGACGTGAAGGTTCGGGCAGTTATGTCTCTGAATCCGTGGGAACCGAGCTGCGAGGCAGCGCCTACCGGCGCATCAAGGCCCAGGATCTGAAACGCAGCGTCATGGAACCGGGTACCGGCTTGAGCCGCCGGGGCCGCGCCGTATTTGAAAGTGGCGGTATTGCCGATCAGCAAACCATCAAGGCCTTTGCCACCGGCTTGCCTGAAACCCGCAACTTTCCGACCGATGTCTGGGAACGCCTGCAGCGTCAGGCCATGAAGGACTTTCGCGCCAACATCCTGCTACATGGTGATCCCCAGGGCACCGAGTCCTTGCGCAAAGCGATTGCCGTATACCTGAATCTGGAACGAGGCGCCAAGGTATCCGCGGATCAGATTCTGATTTTGAGCAGTACGCGCCAAGCTCTGTTCCTGTGTGCGCAACTACTGGTCGATGCGGGCAAGCCCATTCTGGTTGAGAATCCAGGTTACTTCGGCGCGCGCAAGGCTTTTGAAGCGGCCGAAGCCCGTGTCGTACCTATTGGGGTGAACGAACAGGGCCTGCGCACCGAGCTTTTGCATGAAGACCGCAGCGGTGCAAACTGCATTTATGTCACCCCCTCCCATCAGTACCCAACAGGGGCGACCCTTTCACTGGAACGTCGCCTGGAACTGATACGCTGGGCGGCCGAAAATGGCCGCTGGATTCTGGAAGACGACTACGACAGCGAGTTTCATTATGACGGCCTGCCCACCGCCTGCGTGCAGGGTCTGGACAAGTATCAGCGTACGATTTACCTGGGCACGTTCAGCAAAACGCTCTATCCGGGGCTGCGCATGGGGTATATGGCTCTGCCGCCGGAGCTGGTCAAACCCTTTACACAAGCCCGCAGCATCATGGATGGGCACACTCCTCAGATACTGCAGCTGACCCTGGCGCGTTTCATGGAAGACGGCCACTACAACTCGCACATCCGGGCCATGCGCAAGCTGTACACGGGGCGTCGGGAGATCATGCTGGAGGCCATTGAACAACATCTTCAAGGTATTGTGCGCGCCGCCAGACCTGAGGGCGGCTTGCAGATACCCTGTTTCCTTGAGCCCGGCTGGTCGGAAGAACACACCTTGCGCCGCGCCCTAAGCGCTGGCGTACAGCTACCCGGTTTGAGCCGGCTGTATATTGGTGAGGAAAAACAACAGGGGTGGCTACTGGGCTATGCATCCTTGACGGCCTACGAGATTGAATCCGCCATGTTGCGTCTGGCCAACGCCTTGCGTCAGGGCAAGGGTTGAGCCAGGCTGCAGTCAATATGCAAGGGGATATCGCCGGTTCAGATCGGCTACCCCTTCTAAAATGGCATTTTCGGTGCGCGCGCTGCGAGCACCGCTGCGCACGCCGCCCAGCAACGCCAGAATCATGTCGCCAATTTCCTTGAAGTCATCCTCCCCCAGCCCCCGGGTCGTACAGGCGCCGCTCCCCACCCGTATGCCGGAATAGGCCGCATGAGCCTGCTCATACGGCACACGATGTTTGCTCAAGCTGATACCCAACTGCGCCAAGGCCCGTTCTACCAAGGGCCCGGACAACTCCCAGGGGCGCAGATCCACCACGCCAAAGTGGCAGTCCGTGCCTCCCGACACCACAGTCAGGCCACCTTCAGCCAATCGGCGGCACAAACTGCGCGCATTGATGATGACCGCCTGTGCATAGGCTTTATAGGCAGGGCTCATTGCCTCTCCCAGTGCCACTGCCTTGGCCGCCATAATGTTCAGCAAAGGCCCACCCTGCAGGCCCGGATACACAGCCTGACTCAAACGCTCCGCCAACTTGGGCTCATTACATAAAATGATGCCACCTCGGGGACCGCGTAAAGTGCCATGCGTGGAAAAAGTGGTCACATGGGCATGCGGTACGGGCGACTCCATCAAGCCCGCCGCCACCAGTCCGGCGCTATGAGCCAGATCCACCATCAGATATGCATTGACCTCGTTGGCAATCGTTCTGAACTCGGCAAAATCGGGCGTCCGTGAATAGGAGGAGCCACCCGCGATGATCAGGCGAGGACGCTCCTTGTGAGCCAAAGCACGCACCTCGTCCATGTCCACCCACTGGGTCTGGCGATCCACACCATAAGAACAGGTCTGAAACCAGCGCCCCGAAACATTCACATGCGAGCCGTGACTGATATGGCCGCCGGCACTTTGATCCAGCGCCAAAATAGTATCACCCGGCGAGAGCAGGGCCAGATAGACCGCCAGATTGGCCTGGCTGCCCGAGTGGGCCTGCACATTGGCAAACGCCGCCCCGAACACCGACTTGGCCCGCTCGATAGCCAGCTCTTCGGTTTGGTCGGCCTGTTCGCACCCGCCATAAATCCGTTGCCCTGGGTATCCCTGCGCCTGCTTGTTGCTCAGCAAGGACCCCTGTACGTCCAGAACGGATCGGCTCAGGTAATTCTCCGAAGCAATCAGCTCAATGGTGTGCTGCTGTCGGCGTCGCTCGGCCTCGATGATGTCCCAAAGATTGCGATCGCTTTGCTGTAGAAATTGCGAACCCACCACAGGCAGGTGGGAGGTGTCGCCACCGGCAAGACTCTTCATGGGAGTTCCTGTTTAGATATAAGCCCCTTGACGGTCGCGACCGTTTTTCAGTCACGAGACAAAAGGGCAAGCCCGGGCATGTCGTTTTCCAGGGCGAAAGATAAACATCCTATTCTGTTTATCGTCCAATCAAACAGTCCATTAAAAATTAATTCACCAGACCACTTTTAATCATTATTGTCCGGATAAACATTCAAGGCATAAAGAATTAAAAATCCCTTGAAACACAGCAAGAAAGCCAATCCCGATTATTTCAGTCAAGAATTAAAACAGAAATCAAATTTTTATTCTTAAGTGGTCTGTTAAATAGCCTGAAAATGGTCTGTCATTTATTGTCATAGGATCATTAGAATGCAGCCAACGAATACTCAATGCCCATACTTCTAAACGCTCAAACAGATTATCACTCTTTTCAATCTGCGCATTAAAACCATCCCCAGTTTTCCCATAACCACAGGAAACGCCATTGCTTTAACGGCAGTTCAACCGCGCTGATCTTGCAAGGTTCCTAAAGACCCGGTAACGGGCTTTTTTTGAAACCGGGCTGAAAGAGCAGCAAATCCTTTTAAGCCTGCGAATTTCCATTCGGAAATAGAGACAGGTGGAATAACAAAACGATCTGTTCATTTCGAACGGATCGCAACCAACAGCAAGGAAGTTTGAAATGACTATCAAAAGCTACGAAACCGATGATGCTGTACGTAATATGCTGCAAAAGCTGTCTGTACTTTGGAAAAACCGGGCGGCGGTCAATCAGGAGCTGCCGGACTACAACAATTTGGCATTCGATCCGAACAAGGCCGATTTCAGCGAATGTCTGCTGCCTTTCCGTGAGCACCAGGCCTGGCTGGAAGCACCTGAGGAATTGAAATCGCAGTGTCTGTCTTACGCTTGGGGGATCTACAACCTCAAGACCATTTATGTGGAGTGCAACGTCGTCACTCCGTCCTGCGAAGACATCATCAAGACGCCGCCACCGAGCGCCAACCGCAATCTGCTGCAGGATGTGATGTCCCAGGCCTTGCTGGATGAAGCCCTGCACACCCGCATGTCCATCATGGCATGCAACTACATCTATTCCATGCGCGGTCTGCAACCTTTGGATTTCACCAACTTCAACCTGGTGCAATGGCGCAACGACATCCTGAGCCAGTGCAGTTCTGAATCCGAGCGTCGCCTGACCCGCTTTGCCATTGCCTGCGCGTCCGAAACCCTGATTACCGACTACCTCAAGACCATGGCTGAGGACAAGAGCATCCAGACTATCTGCCATGAAGTGACCCGCACGCACGCCATGGACGAGTGGAGCCACTCCAGCGTGTTCAGCTTTGTCGCCTCGGACATCATTCACGGTCTGAGCCAGAAAGAGCGTGAGCATATGCGTGCCGTTATCCTGCGCACCGTGGAAATGTTCGCCAACAACGAAATGGGCGCCTGGGAAAAAGTGTTCTCCATGGTGAACTTCCCCAATGCACGCGACATTTTGCACGACACCGGCGATTCCAACGAAATTGGCGTGTACACCGGTTCGGTTGAAAGCCTGATCGAGCGCATTGGCTTGAACAGCAAATCGGGGCAGGCACAGGCCCAAGACGAGCAACAGGAGGCGCTGCAATGACAGCCATGATTCAGGCGCGCTGCGAGACCGTTCGCCCCGAGGCCGGAAACGTCAAAGTGTTCACCTTGCGCGTGCAAAGTAAGCATTTCGATTTTCTGAGCGCCTTGCGGGCCGGCAAGCATGTCGCCCTGAGCTACCCCGATACCGGTGGCACGATTCAACAGCGTATGTATTCGATCACTCGCGTGGCCGATCCAGACCTGATTGAAATTGCTGTCAAAGGTTCGGGCCGCAATAGCGTCTCCGATCATTTGCACGCCACGTTGCGCGAGGGCATGAGCGTGCCCCTGCAGTATGTGGCAGGCGAGATTTCGGTAGATTCTATTGTCGGTTATGAGCGTATCGCCATGATCGCTGGCGGCATTGGCATTACCCTGCCCATTGCCTTGCTGCGTGAACTGGCGGCGCGAGCCCAGGACGGCTTGCCAGTACCACAAGTACATTTGCTGCTCAGTATTGCCCGTATTGCCGACATTCCCTTTTTGCATGAACTATTGCAACTGGATCTGACCAGCAGCTGGTTCACGCTGACGGTGTTTGTCACGCAGGAAAAAATCCGTGAAAGCGCTCATTTCAAGGTGGGACGCCCCTCCTTTGAAAATATGGAGCAACTAAAAGATCCGCAGGCCGTCGTCATTTGCGGCAGCCACGGCTTTGCTCAAGCCCTGCGCGAATACACCAAACAGGCACACCCCATCTCGCATATGTTGATCGAGGCGTTCTCCCCGCCGGCCAGCTCGGCCGCAGAGATCCAGCCTGCAGCTGGCAGCGCCCCCTTGCAGATCAATGTACGCAGTACCGGACAAACACTCTCGCCCGAACCGGGCAGCAGCCTGCTGGAAATGCTGGAAGCAGCCGATGTACCCATTCGCAGCCAATGTCGGTCGGGCATTTGCGGCGCGTGCCGGGTACAGATCTCGGAGGGCGAATACCGCTCTGAACCTGACTTTTGCCTGAGCGATCAGGACAAGGCGCAGGGCCATGCTCTGGCATGTTGCACCTTCCCGCTATCGGGTGCCATGAATGTAGACATCGGCACCACGAGCTGACATCCTTACCCTCTGGACTGAAAGAAAACCTTATGAAGAAAGTCATCGCACTGCGTCATATTCATTTTGAGGACTTGGGCACGCTGGAGCCTGTTCTGATCGAGCAGGGCTACCAAGTTCACTATATTGACCCTTCCGTCGAGTCTGTGCGTCACTTGGGAGCACAGGATGCGGACCTGCTGGTGGTATTGGGCGGGCCGATCGGCGCTTACGACGAAAAAATCTACCCCTTCCTGAGCGATGAGCTGGAACTGATCCACAAGTTCCTGCTGGCTGGCAAGCCCCTGCTGGGCATTTGCCTGGGCGCACAATTGATTGCGCGCGCGCTGGGCGCCAATGTCTACCCGCTAGGTGTCAAGGAAATCGGTTTCTCTCCTCTGAAACTGAGCGAGGCAGGCAAGGAGTCGCCTTTGGCCGCCATCAGTGGCATTCCCGTTTTGCACTGGCATGGGGATCAGTTCGACATTCCGGATGGCGCCGTTCATCTGGCCAGTACCGATGTAGGCCAGAACCAGGCCTTTTCCTTCGGCACTCAAGTCCTGGGCCTGCAATTTCACCTGGAAGCCGACACCAGCAAGCTGGAGCGCTGGCTGGTCGGTCATGCCAATGAGCTAGGACACGCTGACATCGATCCGCAAATGCTGCGCCTGGAGGCCATGGCAGTACAGAAACGCCTGCATGCCGCTGCCGCTACGGTTCTCAACAGCTGGCTCAGCCAACTCAAGCAAGCCGACAAAGCCGATTGTGCTGCATGAACAATGCGGTAACGTTTGTTGATCGGGAACGACATCCCTACCATGTGGATGTCGTTTCCATTCAGTCCCAAGTGGTTTACGGTCGGGTGGGCAACAATGTTGCCGGCCCGACCTTGCGCCGATACGGCTTTAAGGTGGCGACCGTTCCGACTGTGCTCCTGAGCAATAATCCCCAGTATCCAACCGTCCATGGCGGCGCCGTGCCCGACGAGTGGCTGGAAGGATTCTTGAACGACCTGGTGTTACGCGGTGCTCTGGACCAGGTGCGCGCGGTCCTGATCGGCTATCTGGGCAGTGCCCAACAGGCCGTCATCATTGCGCACTGGCTCCAAACCTTGCTGCGCCAACACCCGGATGTACTCGTCATCGTCGACCCTGTCATGGGCGACCTGGATGTAGGCGTCTATGTGGACCCGGCACTAATCGACAGCTACCACGACACCTTGCTGCCACTGGCCAATGGTCTGACCCCGAATAACTACGAACTGTCCCTGTTGGCCCAACAGCCCTGCGATACCGTTCAGGCCAGCTCCAGCGCCGCGCACAAACTGCTTAACGGTCGCACGGAGTGGGTCATTGCCACCAGTGCTGCTCCCCAATCCTGGCAGGATGGGCAGATCAAACTGTTAATGGCCCGCAAAGAGCCCCGCGCCGACACCTTGCTGGGTCACCCCCGCGTCGACTGCGCCGCCAAAGGCACCGGCGATCTGTTTGCCTCGACCTTGCTCGCCCATCTGATCCTGGGCGCAGACCTGCATTCGGCCGTGCATACAGCCAGCGCCAGTGTGCTGCATCAGCTGGAGTTGACCCGGCAGGCCGGACACCAGGAACTCATTTTGCCAATAGATCCTTTCCGACCCTGAGCAAATATTTCCTAATCTAACAAACCTTTCAAGCGGCAGTCGTTCTCGTTAAGCTGTGCCTTCTTAGTTACAAACGGAGCATGACATGGGGCTGCCTTTTAAAAGCACGCTACATCCACGGGTGTTCTGGGGATCGACCTTTATCGTCCTGATCTTCTTGCTGATCGGAATTATTTTCCCTAAAGACGCCGCACTTATTTTTGAACAGCTACAAAACTGGGTCATTAAAAGTTTCGGCTGGTTTTATATCCTGGCTGTGGCCCTGTTTTTCTTTGCCGTGGTCTACCTGGCCTTGAGCCGGTATGGCAATCTGAAATTGGGGCCGGATGATTCGGAACCCGACTACCCGTACCTGACCTGGATGGCCATGCTGTTTGCCGCAGGCATGGGCATTGGCCTGATGTTCTTTGCCGTGGCCGAGCCGCTGCAACACTTCTCGGCCCCACCCTCGGGCCTGGCCAGCACCGTCGAGGCGGCACATCAGGCACAGATCATCACCTTTTTTCACTGGGGCGTTCATGCCTGGGCCGTTTACGCGGTCGTGGGTTTATCCCTGGCCTATTTCTGCTTTCGCTATAACCTGCCCCTGACCATTCGCTCGGGACTCTATCCCTTGTTTGGCAAACGCATTGAGGGCTGGATTGGCGACAGCGTCGATATCTTTGCCGTCTGCGGCACCTTGTTCGGTATCGCAACGTCCATGGGCCTTGGGGTGCTGCAAATCAATGCTGGCCTGGAACATTTATTTGGCTGGCCGCAGGAAACCTGGCTGCAAATTGTTCTGATTGTGGTCGTTACCGCCTTGGCCACCCTGTCCGTTGTCAGTGGACTGGATGTAGGTATACGCCGGCTCTCTGAATTGAATCTGCTGGTTGCCGTTGCCCTGATGCTGTTTGTGCTCTTTGTGGGCCCGACGGCCTTTTTGATGAATGCTTTTGTACAGAATATCGGCGGTTATCTCGATAACTTTTTTGCGCGCTCATTCAGTACACAAGCATTCCGCGGGCAAAGCTGGATGAAGGCCTGGACCCTGTTTTACTGGGCCTGGTGGATTGCGTGGTCACCCTTTGTAGGCATGTTTATCGCCCGTATTTCCCGTGGTCGTACCGTCCGCGAATTCGTGCTGGGCGTATTGCTGGTGCCCACGGTGTTTACCTTCTTCTGGATGACCGTCTTTGGCAATACCGCCATCTTTCTGGACATGGGTGTGGCCGCTGGCCAGCTGGCCCAGGATGCTGCTGCAAATGCCTCAGTGGCCCTGTTCGAGTTTCTGGAATACCTACCCTGGTCCAATGTCACCTCGACCTTGGCAATTATTCTGGTAGCCATTTTCTTTGTGACCTCAGCCGACTCGGGCTCCCTGGTTATCGACACTCTGGCCGCCGGTGGGGTGGAAGATGCCCCCGTCTGGCAACGCATTTACTGGTGCGCCCTGGAAGGCACCGCCGCTTCCCTGCTCTTGCTGGCTGGTGGTCTGACCGCTTTGCAAACCGTGACTCTGGTCAGTGCCCTGCCTTTTGCCATCATCATGTTCCTGTTGATTTTGGGGCTGTTCAAAGGCATGAAGGCGGATATGTCCCGGCTACGTCGTCAAGGCCCACTGTCCGGCCCGGCGCCTGGCTCGGAGGTGTCCTGGCGACGGCGCCTTTCCACCATCCTGCACACGCCTAATCAGCGCGACGCCCGTCGTTTTCTGGCTGACACTGTCATTCCCGCCTTGCAGGCTGTGGCAGAGGAACTGGGCAAGCGAAACCTGAATGTCAACCTGGAAACCGGCGAAGCAGACACGGCCCAGTTGACGATTCAGGCCGATAACCAGCGCAACTTCGTCTATGGGGTGGAACTGCGTGCGCGCCGCGTCGCCAGTTTCACCGCGGCGGCCGCCCGTAACGAGCAGACCCGCCCTCAGGAATGGCAGGTGCGCACGGTGTTTGCCGATGGCAGTCGGGGTTACGACCTGATGGGGCTGTCTTCCAGCCAGGTCATCAACGATATCCTGAACCACTTCGAGCGCTACCAGGCCCTGGTTACCTCGGAGGCAACGGCGCTTTACGCGCAGTCGCCCGACCCGAGCTAAGACGCTACGCCGGTCTCCAGCTTTCTTTCCAGAATCTGGGGACCGGGCCCTTGCTGGCCCAAAATGTCAGCCGGATTGCGCAACGGGCATTCATTCATCGACAGGCACCCACAGCCAATGCAATGCATCAGCTCATCTCGCAGACGCGTCAACTGTTCAATACGCTCATTCAAACTGTCTTTCCAGCGGCGCGACATGGCTTGCCATTGCTGTGCGTTGGGCTTGCTGCCCGCCGGCAAGCCACGCAAGGCATCGCGGATTTCGTCCAGCGGAATGCCGGTGCGCTGGGCGACTTTGATAATCGCAATATAGCGCAGCACCACTGAATCAAAGCGGCGCTGGTTTCCACTGTTGCGCGTGCTGGCAATCAAGCCTTTAGACTCGTAAAAATGCACGGTGGAGACAGGCACGCCGCTGCGTCTGGCCACTTCCCCCACCGTCAGGGTACGGCTGGGATCGACTGTTTTTTCCATTTCGGCCCCTTGACCTCAAGTTAACTTGAGGTTTTATAGTCCAGGTCCCTCGTTAAGGCAAGCCATGTCGGCTGCCTTTTTGTCGTCACAGGAACCTACCATGCTTTCCCTTTTCTGGACCCTGTTTGCCAGACCGTTAGTCTGCATGCGGCCCGGCATGTCTACGCTAAGCGCGCTCATTGCCATCGTGTTCTCCCCGCCCTGCAAACCGCTTGTGCGCGCCACCTCTTTCAAACCCGAGGACTGGGCACAACGGGACCAACGATCCGGACGGACGCATCCACCCAGACAGCCGCTGTGGCGGGAGCACCAGGCAGGAGGGCAAAGCGCATGAGTTCACGTCGCATCGGAATCATGATTGTCGTTCTAACCAGCCTGGGGGTATTGAGCTGGCGGCTGCTCCCAGCCACGGAACAAACCCAGTCTACCGGGGGCTACCCGCCTGCCGTCGTCGAACTGTCCAGCGTGCAATCCCAGATCCCCCCTCGTCTTTTACATGCAGTCGGTACGCTGGAAGCCTGGCAACAAGTGTTGCTCAGTGCACAGACCAGCGGGCGCATCCGCAAGATTGAATTCGCCTCAGGACAAGCGGTTCAGACAGGTCAGCCCTTGCTCCTGCTCGATGATGAGCTCGAACAGGCCGGTGTGCATCGTGAGCAGGCAAAGGTCAAACAGACCGCGATCCAGCTCATGCGAGTGCGCAAGCTGAAAGAGCAGCAGGCGGCCACCCAGGAACAACTGGACCAGGCGCAGGCAGATCATGCGATGGCACAGGCACAGTTGCAGTACCAACAAGCCGCTTTGGGTTTGAAGCAGGTCAATGCTCCGTTTTCGGGCCAGATAGGCATTACCCACTTGCATCAGGGCCATTATCTGCAACCTGGCCAGCCTATCGCCAGCCTGGTCGACGATAGCCACTTGCGAATCAACCTGACGGTTCCGGAACACAGCCTGCCTGACTTGAGCGTCGGCCAACAACTGCAGGTGCAGCTTGATGCCTGGCCGGGCGAACACTTCCAGGCGCAAATCAGCGCCATCGACCCGCTGATCGGCGACTCGCGCACGGTGCGCTTGCAAGCACTGCTGCCCAATCCAGAGCGGCGCCTCAAGGCAGGGATGTATGCCCGAGTACAACTGAAGCGCCCTGCGCCGTCTTCCGTGCTGACCGTGCCTGAAACAGCGCTGACCTATACGGCCTACGGTCAGACCGTTTTTGTCGCCTCCCCGGCCAGCCAAGGCTTGTGGCAAGTCAAACGTGTGGCAGTGCAAACTGGCGAGCAATGGGATGAGCGCGTCGAGATCACGGATGGTCTGAAAGAAGGTGATCGGGTGGTGAGCGCCGGACAGATCAAGATCCAGGACGGCTCCACGGTACAAACTGCCCAGCGCAAGGAGCCTGTATGAATACCGCTTCCCGTCCCGGTTTTACCGATTTGTTCGTGCGGCGCCCGGTCCTGGCCCTGGTGGTCAGCGCTTTGCTGTTGATGGTGGGTCTGTTCTCCCTGAACAAGCTGCCGATCCGGCAGTATCCCCTGCTGGAGAACTCCACCATCACGATTACCACCGAATACCCTGGCGCCTCTGCGCAGCTGATGCAAGGCTTTATCACGCAACCAATTGCCCAGGCCCTGGCCTCGGTCGAAGGGGTCGATTATCTGTCCTCCAGCTCCGTGCAAAGCCGCAGTGTCGTGAGCTTGCGCATGGCACTGAATCGCGATTCCACCCAAGCTCTCACAGAGGTCATGAGCAAAGTCAGCCAGGTACGTTATCGCTTGCCCGAAGGGGCGTATGACCCGGTTATCGAGCGCTCCTCCGGCGACTCCACCGCCGTCGCATATGTGGGCTTTTCCACAACCTCACTCTCCATCCCGGAACTGAACGATTATCTGTCTCGCGTGGTGGAACCCATGTTCTCCACCATTGACGGGGTGGCCAAAATTCAGACCTTTGGTGGTCAGAAACTGGCCATGCGCCTGTGGCTGGACTCGGACCGCATGGCTGGCTATGGCCTGACGGCGGCCGATATTGCCCAGGCCGTGCGTGCCAACAACTATCAGGCCGCCCCCGGCATGGTCAAAGGTCAACATGTGCTCAGCACCATCCAGCTCAACTCCGACCTGACCAGCGTGGCCGAATTTCAGGACCTGATCGTGCGTGAGGACGGCACCTCCTTGGTGCGACTGCGCGATGTGGGCACGGTGGAGCTGGGCGCGGCGACAAGCGAAACCAGCGCCCTGATGGATGGCCTGCCGGCGGTTCACCTGGGTTTGTTCCCGACGCCCGGCGGCAACCCCCTGCGCATTGTGGACGGCATTCGAGAGCGTCTGCCTGCCATTGAAGCCACCTTGCCGCCGGGCGTGGAAGTGGCCCTGGCGTTTGAAACAGCACGCTTTATTCAGGCCTCTATTGATGAGGTACTCAAAACCCTGACGGAAGCCATGCTGATCGTGGTGTTGGTGATTTACCTGTGCCTGGGCTCCTTGCGAAGCGTGCTGATTCCGCTGGCCACCATTCCTCTGTCCATGTTGGGGGCCGCTGCTCTGATGCTGGCGTTTGGCTTTAGCCTCAACCTGCTGACCTTGCTGGCCATGGTACTGGCTATTGGCCTTGTGGTGGACGATGCCATTGTGGTGGTGGAAAACGTACACCGACATATTGCGGCGGGACGCTCGCCCGTAGTGGCCGCCCTACTGGGCGCGCGTGAAGTTGCGGGCCCGGTCATTGCCATGACCCTGACGCTGGCCGCCGTCTATGCCCCGATTGGCCTGATGGGCGGATTGACTGGCGCACTTTTCAAAGAGTTCGCCCTGACCCTGGCGGGCGCAGTGCTGGTGTCCGGGGTAGTGGCCTTGACCCTGTCCCCGGTCATGAGCTCTTTACTGCTACCCGCGCAACAAGAGGAAGGCCGCATGGCCCATCTGGCCGCACGATTTTTCAACGCCCTATCGGTCCGGTATGGCCGTTTATTAGCGTATTCCTTACGTCACCGCTGGCTTAGCGTGACCGTCGCCCTGGTGATCTTCATCAGCCTGCCGGTGCTCTATCAAATGACGCACAGCGAACTGGCGCCGGTTGAGGATCAGGCCAGCGTGCTCACCGCTGTCAAAGCCCCCCAGAACGCCAACCTGGCTTATGCCCAGCGCGATGGTAAACAGCTGGATGACATTTATCGTGACATCGCCGAAACCGAGAGCACGTGGCTGATTATGGGAACAGACGGCCCAGCCGCCAGCTTTGGCGGAATCAACCTGAAAGACTGGGGCGCACGCGAACGCAATGCCAACGAGGTTCAGGAAGAACTGCAAGCTCGCGTCAGCCAGATTGCAGGCAGCAGTATCTTCGCGTTCCAGCTCGCCCCCCTGCCCGGTTCCAGCGGCGGTCTGCCGGTGCAGCTGGTATTGCGCAGTCCCGGCGACTACCGCACGGTGTACGACACGATGGAATGGGTGAAGCAGCAAGCCCGTGACAGTGGCCTGTTCGTCGTGGTCGATAGCGACCTGGACTATAACAAGCCGGTTGCCCGTCTCGAAATCGATCGTAGCAAGGCGGCCAGCATGGGCATCAGCCTGCGTGACATTGCCGACTCGCTGGCCGTACTGGTCGGCGAAAACTACCTAAATCGCTTCTCGCTGGATGGCCGCTCGTACGACGTCATTCCGCAAAGCCAGCGTGAACTGCGCCTGACGGCTCAAGCCCTGACACGCCAGTTTGTACGCAGTGCCAATGGCGAGCTGGTGCCCTTGTCGACCATGGTTCAAATCCAAAGCGAAGTGGAACCGAACAGCCTGCGCCAGTTCAACCAGCAAAACTCGGCCACACTGCAGGCCATTCCAGCCCCTGGCGTCACCCTGGGGCAGGCAGTCGCGTACCTGGACGACCTTGCACGCCAACTACCCGCCGGCTTTACGCATGACTGGCAATCGGAATCACGCCAATTCACCCAGGAAAGCCAATCGTTGGCCTGGGCCTTTCTGGCCGCGCTACTTGTGATTTATCTGGTGCTGGCCGCGCAGTACGAAAGCCTGTTGGACCCCATCCTCATTCTGGTGACAGTGCCCTTGTCCCTGTGCGGGGCCCTGCTGCCTTTGGCCCTGGGATTGGGCACGCTCAATATCTATACGCAGATCGGTCTGCTCACACTAGTGGGGCTGATCAGCAAGCACGGCATTCTGATGGTGGAGTTTGCCAATGAGCTGCAATCCCGAAAAGGGCTGACCAAACCCGATGCCATTTTGCAGGCGGCCCGCATTCGCTTGCGCCCTGTGCTGATGACGACCGCAGCCATGGTCTTTGGCTTGATACCCCTGCTCTTTGCCTCCGGGGCGGGGGCGAACAGCCGCTTTAGTCTGGGTGTGGTACTGGTCTCAGGCATGTTGATCGGCACCGTATTTACCCTGTTTATTTTGCCTACCTTATATACCTTGCTGGCGCGCAATCACGCTCATCAGGCCGACACTCCTCGGGCACGTGAGCTGGCCCAGGCGCTACGCTCTTGCACCGGAGAACAGGCATCATGACGCGCCTCACTTTACGCCAGTCGCTTGCCCCTTTGACGCGTGCTCTACAGTGGATGATCCCCTGCCTGATGCTCAGTGCTTGCGCCGTGGGGCTGGACTCCTCCATTCCCGCCACCCCTCAGCTGGACGCCCCCACCTGGAGCGGCCAGTTTGCCAATCCCGCCAGCCAGGACAAGAACTGGTGGACGCTGTTGCAGGACCCGCAACTGGATGCCCTGATCGCCCAGGCCCTGGATCACAATCTGGATATTGCCCAGGCGCAGGCTCGCTGGCGAGCCTCCCGCGCCCTGATCGATGAACGTCAGCACGACCGTCTGCCGGCCGTCACGGCTCACGCTAACTATCACCGTAGCGGTTCGCAGTTTGCTGCACCAGACGGGTCGATTGATCATGGCGTTCAGGAAAATTGGCGACTGGGCATGCAGACCTCCTGGGAGATTGACGTTTTCGGCCGCCTGGAACAATTGGCCCGTTCTGCCCAGGCTCGCAGCCAAGCCAGCGCGGCGCAGTTGGACCTGACGCGCCAGGCCATTGCGGCTGAGCTGGCCCGCCAGTATGTGCAGGCCCAAGGTTTGCAACGACGGCTGGCGCTGGCCGAGGACGATGTACGCAGCTGGGAACAGACCATCAGGCTGGTAGAAGCTGGCGTGTCACTGGGCCGGGAGTTGCCCGAGAATCTGGACAATGCCCAGGCCAGTCTGGAGCGTGCAAACGCCGTGGTGCCCCAACTGCGCAGCGAGCTCGAACGAGCCCGTTTGCGCATGCAGGTGCTAAGCGGTGGAAAAGCTCAGGCTCTTGATGCGCCGCTGCCCAGTGCGCAAGCCCCGTTGGCCGCCGCCCTGCCGTTGGGGGATGTGAATGCGCTGCTGTTTAACCGGCCTGACGTACGGGCCGCCCGACAGGAGATTCTGGCCAGCTCGCACGACGTGGCCGCAGCAACAGCAGAGCTGTATCCACGTCTGGATCTGGCAGGCTTTATCGGGTTTTTCGCTCTGCGGGGCAGTGATCTGGGTCATGCCGCCCGGGCCTTTGATGTCTCGCCCGCCCTGCAATGGCCTGCCTTGCGTCTGGGCCATGCCAAAGCTCGTTTGCGCGGCATGCGCGCTCTTGCAGACGAGTCCCGTCTGCACTATCAACAAGTCCTGCTGCAGGCTCAGGAAGAAATTCAGGGGGCTTTGCACCATCTGACTCAACACCAGAAAAGCCTGCTTGGTCTGACCCGCGCCGCGCGTCATCTGGAACAAGCACACGCCCGTGCCGTAACACGCTACGAGATCGGCGCGGGAGCCTATCAGGATGTGCTGGAAAATCAGCGCGACTTGAACCAGACCCGACAGGAGCTGGCGCTGGCAGAAACCGGGTCTTATCTGAACGTGATTGCCTTGTATCAGGCGCTAGGCTGGGGCGTCGCGACCTCACCGATAAGGGAGTAGTGGCAGACCGGATCGGTCCAGGAGCGGTCTGTCTCAAGGACAGACCGCCCTTTGTCTGTGTGCAGTGCGTCTGCCTGGGGAAACTCGTCCTGCTGCGCACGGCTGTTTTGCATCAGCCGATTCGGGCGCTTGCCGCTCACACACCACACAAGGGCAGGTAAAACAACACCCGCAAACAGGGCTGCGCTTGTCCCACTCCTTGAGGCTTCCCGCCCCCCTGAACAACCTTAGGCAAGGACACCGGACAGGAAGAAGCAGAAGGAAAACATCCGCCTAGCTCCCCCGCCAGGGCGCTCCCTGCTGTCCCAGAGAAAGCACTTCACTGGCATTTACAATGGCAATCGAAATATCTTCAATCGTGCTGCGCTTGTTCATCGCCTGCTCGCGGATCAAATCGTAGGCCTGATCCTCGGACACCTGATGAGTTCGCATCAGGATTGTCTTGGCCTGCGCTACATGCCGCTGCCCCATCAGCTTGGTCTGCAGTTTGCTGATCAGGCGACGCTGCTGGCGCAGTTCCTTGTGGTATTTTCGGGCCAGCACCACCGTGGAGAGTAAGCCGAAGGACCGGATCGGCGAAGGCAGAATGGCCTGAATATTCAGATCCAGCACGGCAGAGACAATCGTGGGGTTTTCGTAATTGACCACCGCGATAATGGTGGGCGCATCCTGCTCGCACACCCAGTCAAGACGCAGATGCAGCAGATCGGGCTGCACGGCCAGAAAGACCAGATCCGTTCCGCAGGGCAGATTTTGCGTCGGTGGCCAGATTGTCTGGACGGAACACCCCATGCGCTGCAGTTGTTGGGTCAGCAATCGGCCGTCACTGTCGTCCGGATGCATGACCACCATTGTCAGCTGCCGCAGTTCCTTGAGCTGCGGCGAGGTGGCATGCGGAAAACGATTTCGTGCTCGCAAGGGCTTGTTTGCCGGCTCATCACCGTAGGAAGAGGAGTTGGCCACGCTTTATGTCTCCAAAGTATCCAGCTTGGCAGTCCAGTCACCCAAGGAGTGGGTGACCAGATAGGGGTCGGGCGAGACGGGACGGGTTGCCTGACGCACAATCGTAAAATTGCCCTCGGCGTTGATGCGCCCGATTCGTGGATAGAGCCAGGTGTGATGATTGGAGGGATCGATTTTGATCCGCCCCTGCGGGGCATCCAGCTCACTGCCCAGCAGATAGGGCAGCAAGTCCCCAATGGCATCACTGGCCGATTGTCGATAGGCATTGGCGAACAAATGCATCTGTGAATAGGCGGCCTCCCAACACAGATTAGGGTGACAATCCGCCCCAAAACGCTTGCGCAAACTGGCCAGGCAGCGTGCATTGACCTCGGACTCGATGGATTGGAAATACGGCGCCGCCGTGAAGTGTCCACAGGCAATGTGCGCCCCCATCTGGGCAACTTCGGCCTCGGAGGTCGTCAGGCTGGCAATGGGCATGGTCTGCGGGTTAAAGCCGGCATGGGCATAGGCGCGGTACAGATTGGCCGTGGAGTCCCCCACTACGGTGGAGAAAATAAAGTCCGGCTGCTTCTGCCGTATATCATCCATAATCAGGCTGTAATCGCTCTCGCTAGCATCCAGGGGCAGATAGTGTTCGCCCAGCACCTTGCTATCGGGATGCTGCATGACCAGCTCGCGCATGATCCGATTGGACTCGTAAGGGTAGATATAATCCGAGCCGATCATATAGACCCGCGCGCCAAAATTGCTGGTCATGAAATGCGCCAGCTGGACACTATTCTGATTGGGTGCGGCCCCCGTATAGATGACATTGCCCGAAAACTCAAAACCCTCATACAAGGTGGGATAGAACAGCAGCTTGTTCCACTTTTCCACAATCGGGATGACAGCTTTGCGGCTGCTGGACATGTAGCAACCGAAAATCACGTTGACACGATCCTGCACGATCAGCCGCTCGGCCTGCTGTGCGTAGCACGCTGGCCGGGAGGCCGGATCGTAGCAAACGGCCACCAGTTCGCGTCCCAGCAAGCCGCCAGCTTCGTTGATCTCCTCTATCGCCAGTTTGGTCCCCTGCCATTGCGACTGACCAATTGTCGAGGTCATGCCGGTTGCCGAATAAAGAACGCCGACGCGTACGGGGTCGTTGTGAGCCAAAGTCCATCTCCTGTCTAGCATGGTAGGGCAGCAGGTCTACAAACCTGCCGGTGAACACTACGAGCGAGCATCAGGTTACTCCAAAAAAACAGCATGCCTGCGGCCTCTCCTCCCGGCCGGTCTGCCCAGCCGCACTACCAGGCATCCATCAACATCAGGGTACCGGGCAACCAGCAGGTCAGTACCCCGATCAGGACGGTGTACAGGGGCAAGATGCGCAAGGACCGGCCCAGCCCCAAGGACAGAAAGAACAAAAACCACAGGCTGGACCACAAAAGCCACAAAGTGACCAGGCGTGGATCACTGGCAGTCCAGGCAAAGGCCAGAGCGCTGATGGCCACAAACAGGCAATACCAGCCAAAACCCACGCCCTTCAAGCCATACCACTGCACGACGGCCAGATACAGATAAGTGAAAGCAAACAGCAGTCCACCGGCAACGGCAAAATAATCTGCCATGTGCTCGCCGCGCTGCAATCCCAGCAAATTGATGAACAGCGCCAGCAAGCCCACCAGCAAATTGAAGGGGGCCAGGTCCCGACTTTCAATACGCCCGGTCAACCCCACGCCATTCACCATCAGCACGGCCCCAATAAAGAAAAGCGCAACACCCAACATGGCATAAGCCTCCAAAACAAGGTGACGATTCCGGCCTGGCTGGCGTCAGACCGTGCTGACGCTGCGTGAGCTCTGTGTCTCGCGATGACATACTGCCGCGAAGCAGGGCCTCAATTAGTTTGCGACCTAACTACAAAGTCGGATCTATTTGAGGCAAACGAAAAGGCCCAGACGGATTCAAGCATTGAACCAGTCTGGGCCTTTTTGCCCAACACCCACGCTGGCATCATTGGCAGCGGATGTCGTCTCTATTCGAACATATAGCAGCGATCTGAAATCGCGATCGAAGCAATTCTTACATAGCCTGCACCATCGTCTGTACTAGCGATTACCCTAGCGGCTGATTATGTGTGGCCTAACACTACGCTGTGTCAGTGCGCTTAATCCTTTTAACGATTTGTTTGCGCTCATCCCTGAGCAGAACACCGTGACCCTGTGCCGACGATTCCGGGCGATTTATGCCGCCCCTGGCTATTTCAGAAATGACGGACTGTCAGCCGATGGGGCAGGTTTCAGAGCCTTGACTCGCTCTCGAGCACACGAAGGAAATAATCCACAATCGCATGGGCCCGCCTGTCCTTGCGCATGGCTAGCGATAAGGGAATCGTAAATCGGCGTTGCTGCGGGTCCACGGCAATCATCTGCTCTTTTTCCACCCAGCGCGCGGCGACGTGCTCAGGCAAGAAACCAATGTATTGCCCCGTCAGAATCAAAAAAGCAATTCCTTCCCGATCACTGGCCGTGGCGACACAGTTCAAATCCTGGTGCTGTCCAATCGCCTCCGGGCTCATCCGGTAGGCAGGCGCAATCGCTGCCGCCCGACACAGGGACTGTGCAGAGACCTCCCCCTGTTGTGCTTGCTCAAACAGCGGGTGCTCCCAGGAACAGTACAGAAAATAGGGCTCATCATAAAGCCTGCGGTATTCCAACCCACTGAGCGCATTGGTTTCGGGCAGGACCCCCATGTGCAAACGGCCTTCCAGCAAACCGCGCTCGATCTCTCCCGGCGTACTCATGCTGATGTGTACACGTACCGCCTCACTGTTCTGACGCAAGGTGCGCAAGGCCGAAGTGATGTGCATATGTGGCTGGGAAATCAGACTGTTCATCAAGCCTATGTTCAAATCCCCCCGCAAGCTGGAATGCAGCTGATTGACCTCGCTACGGAAATTTTCTACTGCCGCCATCAGCGTTTCACTGGCCTGCAACACCTGTCGTCCCTCTTCGGTCAAGGCAAAACCTGCCCTGCCACGCTGGCACAGCCGCATGCCACCCAGACGTTTTTCCAGATCACTCATATGCAAGCTGATGGCCGAGCGTGTAATCCCCAACACGCCCTCCGCCGCCGAAAAGCTGCCCACCTGCGCCACCGTTCTGAACACACGCAACAGGCGCAAATCAAAATCGGAAACCTGCAAGAGTCCTTTCAGTTGCATATAAGTGAGTAAAACAATAAGTGAAGTTAAATAAAAACGTATTTTACTCAACAACTTAGCCACCTACACTGGGGGTATTCACCGCCTTGAGGAGACCGCTATGAACTCACCCTACTTTGCGCCACAGCAGATTGCCAGTGAACTCAATCTCCAGTCCCACTGGATGCCCTTTACGGCGAACCGGCACTTCCAGCAAGACCCGCGCCTGGTCGTCAAGGCGGAAGGAAACTGGCTCTACGATCAGGAAGGCCGCCAGATTTTTGACAGTCTGTCCGGGCTTTGGACTTGTGGTGCCGGACACGCTCGCCATGAAATCCAGGCAGCCGTACATCGTCAACTCGGGCAACTGGACTACTCTCCCGCCTTTCAGTTTGGACACCCCGCCGCATTTCAACTGGCCGACAAGCTGACCCAGCACACCCCCGACGGTCTGGATCATGTTTTCTTCACGAACTCCGGTTCGGAATGTACCGATACCGTCGTCAAGATGGTGCGGGCCTACTGGCGTATCAAAGGCCAGGCCAGCAAAACCCGTCTGATTGGCCGTGCTCGTGGCTACCACGGCGTGAACGTGGCCGGCACCAGCCTGGGCGGCATAGGCGGTAACCGCAAAATGTTCGGCCAGTTGATGGATGCCGACCACCTGCCCCACGTACTGCAGGCAGACTGCGCCTTCACGCGCGGCCAGCCCGAAACAGGGGGCCCTGCCCTGGCCGACGAACTGTTGAAACTGATCGAACTGCACGACGCCAGCACCATCGCTGCCGTGTTTGTCGAACCCGTTTCGGGCTCGGCAGGCGTGCTGGTGCCACCTGCCGGCTACCTGCAGCGCCTGCGCCAGATTTGCGATCAACACAACATCCTGCTCGTCTTTGATGAAGTCATCACCGGCCTGGGCCGCCTGGGCACCTACACCGGGGCCGAATACTTTGGTGTCACCCCCGACATCATGACCATGGCCAAGCAGTTGACCAACGGCGCCATCCCCATGGGCGCAGTCGTTGCCAGCCAAGAAATCTACCAAACCTTCATGGGCCAGGACTTGCCCCTGCACGCCGTGGAATTCAGCCACGGTCACACCTATTCTGCCCACCCCGTCGCCTGCGCCGCCGGACTGGCTGCCCTGCAGTTGCTGGAACAAGACAATCTGCTGCAACGCTCCGCCGAACTGGCACCGCATTTTGAGCAGGCACTGCATCAACTGCGCGATAGCCCGAATGTGATCGACATTCGCAACTGCGGCCTGGCAGGCGCCATCCAGCTGGCCCCCCGTAACGGCGACCCAGCCATCCGCCCCTTTGAAGCGGGCCTGCAACTGTGGAAACAGGGCTTTTACGTACGCTTTGGTGGCGACACACTGCAGTTTGGTCCCACCTTCACCAGTACACCTGCTCAGCTTGATTCACTCTTTGATGCCGTCGGTGGCGTCTTGAAGCAACTGGCCTAAGCACAAAAAGGGCGGCCTGCCCTGGGCCGCCCCAAACCACGCCCAGTCGTAGCAACTGGAAACCTTAACTTTCTTCCCAAGCAGCCCCCACAGCCTGCTCCAAACCCCACAAACGCGCCATAATACGAGCTTTGCTCCACAAGAAACGTTCAGTGCCATGAGTTCACCCATCCCGCCCCCCTTGGCTCAGGCCCCGATCGGCCTGTTTGACTCGGGCGTGGGCGGCCTGTCCATCTGGCGGGCCCTGCGTCAATCCTTGCCCCAGGAAAATCTGCTGTATCTGGCCGACTCACAATGCGCCCCTTACGGTGACCGCTCCCCGGCATGGATCATTGAGCGCACCCAGCGCATGGCACAACTGCTGGTTGACCACGGCTGCAAAGCACTGGTCATCGCCTGCAACACGGCTACCCTGGTCGCCGCCCCGACCCTGCGCGCCACGCTGAACCTTCCCATCATCGCCATCGAACCGGCCATCAAACCCGCTGCCGCACTGAGCCGCAGCCGTAGCGTTGCCCTGATGGCTACCAGTCGCACCCTGGACAGCAAAGGCCTGCAAAGCCTGATCGACCGCTACGCCAGCGACATTGAAATTATCCGCATTCCCTGCCCCGGACTGGCTGACCGCGTTGAAGCCCTGCAACTGAGCGGCCCGCAAATCGAGGCGGAACTACGCGAGCGCCTGGCCCCCGCCCTGCAAAGCCGGGCCGATACACTCGTGCTGGGTTGCACCCACTACCCCTTCCTGCGCCCCACTATCGACGCCATCAGTGGTTCGCGCTTCCATATCCTGGAACCTTCCTTCGCCGTTGCCGCTCAAGTCCATCGGCGCCTGCAACAAGCCAACTGCCTGAACCCTCAAACACTGGCGGGCACCAGCGCTTTCATCAGCAGCGCCCCCATGGACCAAGCCCAAAAAGTCATCCAAGCACTGACAGGGCTGGCCGAACCCACCATGCTGGCGTTCCCGACGCAACCGCTACACGCGCTGTAAAACCGGCTGCACTCCATCTCCCGATGCATCCAATCAAGAGCAGCCTGAATTGGCTGCTCGACCCGAGTGAGCACCACCTTCTGCCGCCCAACTACAGCTTCACTCATTCATCGTCTACGCCCCACTCCGCGTCCACACCGCCGCCGTGCCTTTAAACCAGCCATCGGCCCAAGCAAAGATTCCAGACATTATTCCTTAGGCCCTTGAGCACTGTTCCAGGTGCATGCACAGGAGGCACAGGCACGTTCGGGCTGCGCCCCGATTGTCACTTTGCCAAGGGTGCCGACGCGCGGCGTCGGCAAGGGGACCGCTGCGCCCCATCCGGCCATCCAACAACAACGTTGAGCCTAAAGCACAAAAACTCGCTCAAAACTCACGCGCCTTCTTCCCCTGTAACAAACCATCCATCAAACCGCCACATCCCCGCCGAGCCGCGGCCCGTCACCACTCCCCGCCCTTCCTATCTGCCCTGAACAAGCCCACCGCATAAAACACAATCCAATCATCGGCGGATTTGCTGATCCGTTCACAGCGCAGTCATACGCCCTTCCTACACTGCCCGCAGTCCTGATCCGATGCCGACTGGGCAGCCCACCCCCACGCACAGTCCGGCCTCTCTTTTTACCTCCTCTTCTTGAGTGGCTGTATGACCTTCACCTCACGTCCCCAAAAATCTCCTACCGTGCAACGCCTGCAACAGGCGGGGCTCTCCCTGTCACTGGCACTGCTCCTGACGGCTTGCGGTAGCGGCTCCGGCACCAATGATGGTGCAGCAAACCCCGATGTCAATCCCGAGCCCCCCACTGTAGAGCCGGGCGATAAACCCCAGGCATTGGGTGGTAAAAAAGCCCTGATTGTCACTATCGACGGTCTGAGCTACGACGCACTGCAGCAAGCACGCCAAGCGGGTCAGCATCCTGCGCTGAAAAACCTGACTATTGCCCCGGCGCAAACCGGCGGCTATACCGGCACCCCCAGCGAACAACGTACCCTGCCCCTGCCGGGCTGGGCCTCCCTGATCACGGGCGTCTGGGCCGATCAACACGGCCTGCGTGGCGTCGGCCAGGAACCGGTACAACTCAAGAGCCCCACTCTGGTTGCGCTGGCCTCCGAGCCAACACCGGCCGCCCTGGCCGTAAGCACAGCAGACTACCGCACGCTGTGGGGGCCGGACCTGCAAGAAGGCCGGATTATTGAAGCCGCCAACTGTACCGACTCGGACAGTTGCGTCAGTGAGCAGACCCAGAAATACCTGCAAGAGGGCAAATCCCTGATTCTGGCCCAGATCCAGGCGCCGGCTCGTGCGGCCTCACAAACCGGATTGGGCAGCCCCCAATATCAGGAAGCGGTTCAAGAGTCGCTGGCTTCCCTGGACAAGCTGCTGGCCCTGATTGAGAAGCGCAAGCAGGCTGATGCGTCCGAAGACTGGTTGCTGATCCTGACGAGCAGCTACGGCATGGACGAGTTCGGCAGCGCCACCGGCTCGCAGTTCAACCGCAACAAAACCAGCTTTATCGCCACCAACAAGACCCTGGCGTCCTTGCCTGCCATCGATGGCCAGGTCACCAGCAGCACCGACATGAACACGCTGGCCGCCGTGATCGATATCGCTCCCACTGTTCTGTCCCATCTGGGCGTACAGGGTGAGCAATACGCCTTTCGCGGTTCGCCTTTGCAAGCCCAGACCCGTATCCGCAACCTGAGCTTCAACAAGCCAGCCGATAAAAACATGGTGGACCTCAACTGGGTTCTGGACGGCGATGCCTCGCAGGAAATCCAGATCATGCGTGATGGCAAACTGATTGCCACCCTGCCCGCAGGCTCGACCCAGTACTCCGACCCGCTACCTGTCTCGGAGAACGCCCAAGTCTACTCGCTGAGCTACTCGGTCAAAACGGGTCAGGCTGCCTCCACCTTGCAAGCTGAAGCAGGCTATCAGCCTCCTCCAAAACTGGCCGATACCCTGAGAGACGGCCTGCGCAGCTATTACACCTTCAGTGCTCAGCCTTTTACCGACAGCAAGGGCGGCAGCAGCCTGCAACCAGCCAGCCCGGGCGTTCCAGCCGGCGAACTGCTGGCAGCCGACTTCCTGGACCCTACCCAGCCCCAAGGTGGCTTGCGTCTGCTCGGCAGCAAGGCCGATGCCAATGGCAACCGGGGCTATCGCCTGGCCTTGAGCCGCGAACTGTTGGGAACCGGTGGTGCACAAAAACTGACGATCGGCTTCTGGTTCCGCACCCCGGACAACTGTCACGGCTATGGCGCCTCCATCATGGCCAACAAAAACTACGACTCGGGCAACAACCCCGGCTTTGCGCTCGGCCTGTTTAACGCCAACGGTTGCGACATCCGCTTTAACACCGGTTATGGCGGTGGTCGCAATGAAAGTCAGGGCTACAACATCACCCCTGACCAGTGGGCCTATGTGGCCGTGGTGATCGACAAATCCAAGGGAATCATGCGTGGACATGTCTTCGACACTAAAAAAGGTGCGCAGTTTGGATCGGTCGCCCTGGAAGCCCGCACCATCGCCGCGCTGGGCGGAACCGGCACCAGCGAGCTGGGGCTGAACGAAGACGTCACCGGCCAGTACTACAAACGCTGGGGCCGCAGCGACATCAATATGGACTTTGGCGAACTGGCCATCTGGGACCGCGATTTGAGCACGGACGAGCTGACCAGTATTTATGAATCGCGCAAGCCCCTGTCCAGCCTCCAACCCTGATTGCACAACCAAGGATTTTTCATGACCCCAACACACCCTTCCATCACCGTTGAGCGCCTTAAACGCGCATCCGTCCTGCTGATGCTCTGCGGCCTGCTGGCTGCTTGCGGTGGCGGCAGCGACACGGACAGTTCGGGTGGCTCCGGCTCGACAGAAGAGCCGACAGAGCCGGGCAAACCCACTCCCGAACCCGCAGCACAACTCAAATGCGCCCCTTAATTGTTGACGAGATCACGAACAATGACTTCACGCCGTACCTTCCTACGTAACGTCACTGGCGCCGGCCTGGCTGCCGGATCACTGGCTGCCTTTCCCCCCAGCATTCGCAAGGCCTTGGCCATTCCTGCCAACAACAAGACAGGCACCATCAAGGACGTGGAACACATTGTGGTTCTGATGCAGGAGAACCGCTCCTTTGACCACTACTTTGGCACCCTGAAAGGGGTACGCGGGTTTGGTGACCGATTCACCATTCCCCTGCCCAATGGCCGCAATGTCTGGCAGCAAAACGTCAGCTCGAACGAAACCGTCCTGCCCTATCACCTGGATGCCACCAAAGGCAATGCCCAGCGCGTGAACGGTACGCCCCACTCCTGGTCAGACGGTCAGGCCGCCTGGGACCACGGTCGCATGGATTTCTGGCCCAAGCACAAGAACCGTCACTCCATGGGCTATTACCGCGAAGCCGAGGTGCCGTTCCAGTTCGCAATGGCCAACGCCTTCACCATCTGTGACGCCTATCATTGCTCCATGCACACCGGCACGAACTCCAACCGCATGTTCTTGTGGACGGGTACCAACGGTCCGACCGGCTCGGGCGAATGTACCGTCAACAACGCCTGGGACAGCCTGCGGCCCTCAAGCGTTGGCGGCTACACCTGGAAAACCTACCCTGAGCGTCTGGAAGAAGCCGGAATCAGTTGGAAGGTCTACCAGAACCTGCCCGACAACTTCACCGACAACTCGCTGGCGGGCTTTTTGCAATACCGCATTGCCAACGAGCAATCGGGCAAACCCACCAACACTCCTTACGAACCTTCGGACGATATTGGCAACCCGCTGTACAAGGGCATTGCCAACACCATGCCCGACGGAGGCTTTCTGGAGCAAATCCGCAAGGATGTCGAAGCTGGCACGCTGCCGCAGATTTCCTGGGTCGTGGCCCCAGCCAACTACTCTGAGCACCCCGGCCCATCAAGCCCGGTACAAGGTGCCTGGTACACCCAGGAGCTGCTCGATGCCCTGACGGCCAACCCCGAGGTCTGGAGCAAGACCGTTCTGTTCGTCAACTTCGACGAAAACGATGGTTTCTTTGACCACGTCCCCTCGCCCTCGGCCCCTTCGATTGACCCGGTCACCGGCAAACCGGCCGGCAAGACGACCCTGAGCAAGGAAGAGCTGGCTTTCGAGTACTACAACTACCCCAGCCCTCAGGGTCTGGCCGGCCAGCCCCCGCAAGACGGCAAGGTCTTTGGCCCCGGTGTACGGGTTCCCATGTATGTCATCTCCCCCTGGAGCCGTGGCGGCTGGGTGAACTCGCAGGTGTTTGACCACACCTCTGTCATCCGTTTCATGGAAGAGCGCTTTGGCGTGATGGAACCGAACATCAGCCCCTACCGCCGCGCGGTGTGTGGCGATCTGACCTCGGCCTTTAACTTCGCCAGCCCGAACGATGAGCCACTGCCCACCTTGAATGGCCGACGCAGCCGTCAGGATGCCGATGCCATTCGCAGTGCCCAGGAGCGTCTGGCTCAGGTACCCCAGCCCGTGGACAACCAGCGTATTCCCGTCCAGCAAACGGGTGTGCGTCCATCCCGCGCCCTGCCTTATGAACTGCACGTCAGTGCCCGCTGCGATAGCGAGAAAGGCGTTCAGCTGCTGTTTTCCAACACCGGCAAAGCGGCCGCTGTATTCCACGTTTATGACAAGCTCAACCTGGATCGCATCCCACGCCGCTACATGGTCGAACCCGGCCAGATGCTCGATGATGTCTGGGACGCGCAGGCAAACAACCTGGGACACTACGATCTGTGGGTACTGGGTCCGAACGGCTTTCACCGCCACTTCCGTGGTGATGTCAGCGTGCTGGGCCAGGCCGAGGCCGCCCGCCCCGAGATCCGTGTCTGCTACGAAATCACCAAAGGCGATATCTATCTGGAAATGATGAACGGTGGCCAGTCCGCCTGCACCTTCACCATCCAGTCCATGGCCTATCGTGAAGACGGTCCATGGGAAGTCACGGTGGAACCCGGCCAGCAGTCCAAACAATCCTGGGCCTTGAAATCCAGTGGTCATTGGTACGACTTCGTGGTTCGCAGCAACAGCGACCCCAGCTACTACCGCCGCTTCGCAGGCCGGGTGGAGTTTGGCGCGCACGGCGTCAGCGATCCAGCCCTGGGGATTCCCGCCTACCTGTAAGACTTCAAGGCGCTGAATCTATCGTTCTATTGTCTGACTAAGTGTGTGTGCGCACCACGCACACTTTTTACCCCGATGCCAAATACAGGCATCGGGGTCTTTTTTTACGCATCCGTAGTAGCAACGACAGGTACCCACGCATGGGGCTGCCATCAGTGAGCTATGCCTGGCAAACGGGCACACCGCCTCAAGGAATGTGAAGTCTCTGTACCTGACCCGCATAGACAAGCGGGCAATGCAAAAGCCAAGCACAGGCTACGGGCTGAACACGCCGCGCCCTACTGACTGCCCCCAGGCGATGGGGCAGGCCCAGCACGGCATGCTGCATCAGGATAAACCGCTCTGCGCCTTTCGCCTTGCATGTGTATTGCCACACCCGCTTACTGCACCAACTGATTCATCTCAATAATGGGCAACATGACGGCCAGCACGATCAGCAGTACCAGGCCGCCCATCAGCAAGATCATCAACGGCTCCAGCAAGGCAGTCATGGTCAGGGCCTTGCGCTCCAGCTCGGTCGACAAAGTCCTTGCCGCCCGGTCCAGCATGGGAGCCAGTTCACCGGTTTTTTCTCCACTGGCAATCAATTGCACCAGTAAGGGCGGAAACAGGCCACTGCGTTGCAATGCGCTCGCCAAAGGCAGACCCTCACGCACATGGACCGCTGCCTGATTGACGGCGTCACGCAAGGCCAGATTGGACACCGTGCGTCCGGCAGCTTCCAGAGCAGTCAGCAAGGCCACATTACTGCCAGCCAAAATCGCCAGCGTGGCAGCAAAACGAGCAGTGTCCACCCCCAGCAAATAGCTGCCCAGAATCGGCGCCCCTAACAAGCGTCGGTGAAAGGCCTGCTTCAAGGCCGGTTGTCGCAATAGAAACGCCACCAGGGCGCCCCCTAGCAACAACACAAGAAACAGAACCCCTCCCCATTCACGCAGCAAATCGCTGGCGCTGATCATTACACGGGTCAGCAAAGGCAACTGCTGCTTGGCCTGAGTAAACGCGCCCACCACTTGCGGGACCACATAGCTGAGCAAGAACACCACCATCGCCACGGAGATCAGGCTGACGATGGCGGGATAAATAAAGGCCGTCAAGACCTTGCCTCGCAGGGCACCGCTCTCTTCGATAAAACTGGCCAAGCGGTCCAGCACCTGCTCCAGCTCTCCGGACTGCTCGCCCGCCCGCACCAGTGCCCGATAAATTTCCGGGAAGTCGCGCGGGTGACTGGCCAAGGCATCACTCAGGCTATGACCGGCACGGATATCCGCACGCAGGGCTGCCAGCAGCTGGACCATCGGACGTCGGGTGGACTGCTCGATCACCACGCCCAGACTGGCTTCCAGAGACAGCCCAGCCGCCACCAGACTGGCCAGTTGACGGGTCAACCAGGCCAGCTCGGTACGGCGCAAGCCTGCACTACGGGCGCGAGCGGCGGCACGACTTCGTCCCGCTTTCAGGGAAACAGTCAACAGACCACGGGTCAACAACTGCTGGCGTGCCAGACGCTCACTGTCGGCTTCCACGACGCCCCGCTCGCTGCGCCCGGTCTGATCCACCGCCTCATAGTGATAGGTACCCATCTTGTTTGACCCGCCTATAACTCGCGCGTGACGCGCAACACTTCTTCCTGGGTGCTGATGCCCTGCTCCACCCAGCGCTGGGCATCCTCGCGCAAGCTGCGCATGCCCGATTCACGGGCTGCCTGTCGCAAGGCGGCTTCGGCACCCGCGGCATTTAACAGGTGCTGGGCCCGCTCATCAATCCGATACAGCTCGTGAATACCGGTGCGCCCCTGGTAACCGGTATGGCCGCACTGTTCACAACCTTCCGGGCTGGCTCGATACTGCCCCTGGTCCGCGGGCTGACGACAATGCAGGCACAGCTTGCGTATCAGCCGCTGGGCCAGCACACCGCGCAGCGTGGACGCCAGCAAAAACGGCTCCACCCCCATATCCACCAGACGGGTAGCAGCAGACACGGCATCGTTGGTGTGCAAGGTGGCCAGGACCAGATGGCCGGTCAGGGATGCCTGCACCGCAATCTGCGCCGTTTCCAGGTCGCGGATTTCTCCGATCATGATAATGTCCGGGTCCTGCCGCAAGATGGCACGCAAGGCGCGTGCAAAGCTCAGTTCAATACGCGGATTGACCTGCGTCTGGCCTACGCCGGGCAAGTCATACTCAATCGGGTCTTCGACGGTGAGCACATTGCTGCGCGCTGTGTCGACGCGACCCAAGGCTGCATACAAGGTTGTGGTTTTCCCGCTGCCGGTGGGCCCGGTGACCAGCACAATGCCATGAGGCTGGTGAATCAGCTCATCAAGCTGGGCCAGGATGTCCGGGGCCATTCCCAGCCGCTCCAGCTCCAGTTGTCCGGCCGACTTGTCCAGCAAACGCATGACGGCACGCTCGCCATGGCCGGTAGGCAGAATCGATACGCGCAGGTCCAGGGCCCGCCCCCCCACCTTCAGGGCGATGCGGCCATCCTGAGGGAGCCGCTTTTCAGCAATATCCAGGCTGGCCATGATCTTGATACGCGACACCAGGGCACCGTGCAAGGCGCGCCGTGGGCTGACAATATCGCGCAAACGGCCATCCACCCGGTAACGCACCACCGAATGGGTTTCATAGGGCTCCAGGTGAATATCACTCGCTCCGTCCCGCACTGCCTGGGTGAACAAGGCGTTAATCATGCGGATAACCGGTGCATCGTCCTGGTTCTCCAGCAAATCGGTCACGGCGGGCAATTCCTGCATCAAGCGATCCAGGTCCACCTCATTGGCCGCCGCATCCACCACGCTGGCGGCATCGTCTCCCTGCGCATAACTGGTATCAATCAGGGTGTCGAGCTGGGCATCGGGCACTTGCCGTTCCTCGAACTCGGGGTAACGACGACGCAACTCCACCAAAGCCCAATCTGGCGTGCGCTCGCTGATGACCCGCGTTCCCACGCCTTGCTGCTGCGTCAGCACGGCCCGGTGCTGACGTGCCCAGGAATACGGCAAACGACTCATAGTGTCTCCCGCAAGTCGACGGCGCCTGGCGCGCCGGCAGCTTGTGGCAGCACCATATGCTCCGCATCCGGATGGAACCAGGTGGAGCGGTCCGGCAAAGTGGTCTGCAGCGCACGCATATAGTTGTAGCGGTCCAGGGACAAGCTCTGGCTATCCTGGGCATTGCGCACGATATGGGGGCGCAAAAACACCATCAGATTAGTCTTGCTGCGCTTGCGCTTCTCGTATTTAAAAAGATTGCCCACCAACGGAATATCGCCCAGCAAGGGAACCGACTGCTGACCATCCTCAATCGAGTCTTCCAATAAGCCGCCCAGCACAATAATCTGCCCATCATCGACCAGCACATTGGTACTAAGCGCACGTTTACGCGTGACAGGCGTGCTGGGTGATACCGACGTCGTAGGGTCCAGGCTGCTGACCTCCTGGTACAGAGCCATCTTGACGGTCCCACCTTCGGAGATCTGCGGACGCACTTTCAGGGTCAGGCCCACATCCTCGCGCTGAATGGTCTGAAAGGGATTACTGGCCCCATCACCCGTGGTCGTGTACTGCCCCGTCACAAAGGGCACGGTACGGCCCACCATGATGCTGGCTTCTTCGTTATCGAGCGTCATCAGGTTGGGCGTGGACAGAATATTAATGCCGCCCTGGCGCTCCATCGCCCGGGCCAGGACGCCCAGATTGACAATCTGCTGGCCCAGCACGTTCACCGTACCTTTGACCACGCCCAGACTTAAACCCGCCGCCAACGAATCCAGGGTGGTCACCCCGGCCTTGTTAATCCCGCTGCCGCCCAGATTGGCGCCCCCGACAAAACCTGAACCTCCATCGGCAATATTGCCACCGCCTGTCATCCACTGGATGCCAAACTCGGCCGCATTCTCCGCATTCACCTCCACAATCAAGCTCTCGACCAGCACTTGAGCGCGACGTTGATCCAGTTGATCGATCACTTCACGCAAGCTGCGGTAAACAGGATCAGGGGCCGAAATGATCAGCGTGTTCGTGGATGGATCAGCCTGCACAGTGGCACCGCCAGCGCTAAAGGCCACGGTGCCGCTGGCATTGTTTGCGGCGCTCAAACCCATCTCGGCCTGAGGCTGCTGCTTGGCAGTGGCCGACGTGTCCATGGCCTTGGCACCGCCGGTGATACCGGCATTGGCGGCGGGTGCCAGGCTATTGCTATTTGACTGTTGATTCCCGGTGCTCGCGTTCCCCGAAGCCGCTTGACCGGTCAGGGCCCCGCGCAGCACCTCAGCCAGCTGCACCGCCTGAGCATTGCGCAGATAGACCACATGCAAATTGCCTTTATTGCTTTCCGGGCTGTCAATACGCCGGATCAGGTCACGGGCCAGATCCAGCCGGGCCGGACTGCCTGCCCGCACCAGGACCGAGTTGCTACGCGGGTCGGCCACCACCGTAATGCGCTGCGCCACATCGTTGCCGGGCGTATCGAGCATTTGCGAGGCCAGGGCTGCCACATCCAGGGCCACGCCGTAGTCAATCGGGATAATGTCCGTGTTCAAGCCCGCGGGGGTATCGATCCCCGCAATGACCTGGGCGATACGGTCCAGATTGTCACCGTAATCGGTCACCACCAGCGTATTGTTGGACGGGTAGGCATTGATGGGATTATTGGGCGAAATCATCGGCCGCAGCACCGGAACCAAGGCGGTCGCATTTTCATAACGCAAGGTAAACACCCGCGTTTCCAGCTCGCCGCTGCCACTGGCCCCGGTACCAGCCGCCCGCACCGCACCGCCCTGCTGGCGCGCTTCGGCTTCAGGGACCACCCGACTGATCTTGCCATTACGCAGGACGGCAAAGCCTTGCATCCGCAGCGCCGACAGCAGCATCTCGTAGGCCGTTCTGGCGTCTACCGGCACCTCTGACACCAGCGTCAACTGCCCTTTCACGCGCGGGTCCACAATAAAATTCTGACCCGTGAAACGGGCCAGAGCCGCCACCACGCCATCCAGCTCCGCATCCACAAAATTGAGCGTAATGTCGTCGCCTTGCGGGAACTCGGCCGGGTCCGGCAAATCGATAGGCGCCGCACTGCCCCCGACCCGCTGCGGTACCCGCCGCGTGACGGCCGCAGAGGCCGCATTGCTATTGGCAAAGCGCGGATCAGCCTGCCCGCTGCGTACCGGCGCCTTGCCCACTGAGGCAAAAAAAGAAGAAGGGTCGGGACCGGGCTCAGGTTTCTGACCATTGCTGGCACAGGCGCTCAACAGCACGGCTGCACCCAGGCTTAAGAGGAAGCGAGGCCGCAGCCCAGGAAGTCGTTTAGTCAAGGTACTCATAGTCAAAATATCGTTAATCCTGCTTGCTAGTCGTTGTGGCTATCCGCCAATGGGTCACGCCCTGACGCTGAGGCCCCAAGGCCTCTAATAACTCATTAAATCGTTGATCGTCGGCCTGTCTGGGTTGAGCGCGCCCTTCAAACAGGCCGCCCTCCGGCCCCCACTGACCTTGCCCGGCCAAAGTGAAGTCTCCTTGAAGTGTGCGCAGACCCAGTTGAACGCCCTGCCTCTTGCGGCTGACCAGCAACTGGTAATCGCCTAACTGAGCCTGTGCTGCCAAGGCAGAGCGCGCATTGCGCCAGTCCAGTTCCAGCAGCGGACCGGTCGTGGCTGCCAACGCCTGACTGGGCCAACGCAGCTGTAACTGACCTTGCGGTTGCACGGTCTGCAACAAGGGATGCAGACGCCCCAAAAGTGCTGCGGGCACCGTCAGGCTTTGGCCGGATATTCGCCAGCCCTGCAGGCTGGCTTGCAGTCGCACAGGCTGATCCAGCCAATCATGGTTCAATTCCATTTGCGGCCAAGGGGTCAAGCGCCAACGCCAGCTCACCGGCCCAGGAACCGTACGGGCCAGCAGTCCCGAGCCCACGACCAGCAAGCCTTGTCCCGAAGCCAGGCTGCCATGCGCGGTTTCAAGCCGCAAAGGCAAGCGCTCCGGCTGCCAGATCAGCATCAGACGGGCTGGCAAAAAAGGCACCGCGGCCAACAACAGTCCCATCGTCAGCAAGGCCAACACGAAAATCTTGGTGAGTTTTTTCATGAGGGCTCTCCGGTGCGCAGCACAATACGCCCATCCAGCAGCCCTGCACGCTCCCGGCTATCCACCACCGAGCGACTGAGACTGAGCTCCTGGACAGCAAAACCCAAAACACGGGGAGTCTGCAGCAGCCAGTCCATCAGGGCCGGAGCCGCTACGGCCTGACAGATCAAGACACGCTGCCCGACCGGCGACTCCTCTGTCTGACACTGAGCGCCCAACGTTTGCAAACTGCGCTGCAAGGCCTTGTCCTGCCCCTGCGCATCGACCGACGTCACCAGTGCTTTATCCAGAATATGAATCTGCGCCAAGACTGTTTGCAACTGCGCCATCTCGTACTGCAGGCGCGGCAATTCCTGTTTGGCCAGGGCCAGATCACGAACAGCGGGGCGCACCAGCAGCAGCCACAAGAACATCAAGGCCAGCAAAGCGCCCAATACAGACAAGGCCAGTTGATCCCGGCGGCTCAAGGCCTGCCAATACTGTCTGGCAATGGCGAGCTTGCCTTGCACGGTCAGCAGGACAGGCTGGAGGGCAGTGAATTTGCTCATTGCTGTGCCTCCTGCTGGCTGGATTGCCCCTCTTTGCGCAAACCTATTTCCCACTGGCGGGCCGAATCCCCCTGCTTCCAGGTCAGTTCGGACTCGGCAGGCAAGGGCTGTGCCGGCAAGTCACTGGCCAGCGTCAGACGCAACTGCTGATCGTCGAAATGCAGTGCGCGCACCTGCCCCTGCAAGGCTGGCCACTGTATGGCACTGCTCATCAACAAGCGATCAAACGGCGCGGAGGCAGGACTTTTCTCCGCCAGCAAGGCATCACGATGCTGGCTGGCCTGCGTCAAGGGCGCGACGATGACAGGCAAATGCGGCAAGGCTTGTCGAACCGCCTGCTCCATCTGGGTCTGCAGCTGTTTCGTCTGGGACCGCAAGGCCTGTGCCTGCTGCTGCAAAACCAATGTCCAGCTCAGCACGGCGGCCAGCGTCCACCAAAGGCTGTGGCGCACGAGGCGACTTGTGCCGCTGGCGGCCATCTCGGGCATCAGCAAGGAACAGGCTGGCACCGTCACGCTCGGCCCCTTGCCCTGTCGATCCTGTGCGTGAGCCTCGGACCAGGGATAAACCGCGCTCAAAGGCAGACCTGTCTGGCGGGCCTGCGCTCCCAACGCCAGCAAAGGCTGCCGCTCTGTCCAGGCCAACTGACTCAACCCGGAAGAATCGGGGGCCGAACACGCCACCCACACCTGTTCAATCGGACTCAGACACAGGGGTTCCACGGCGCTGCAGGCCACAGCCTGCCGCCGCGACGCACTGACCGCGGGAAGGCGCAGCTCGGTCACCGTTGCCATCCCTGCCGGCAAAACCAGCTCTAAGGAGCGGGCCTGGGTCTTGAGCTCGTCAAGTTCTCCTCGCCCGCGGCGCAAGACTTTGGCGCGTTTGTCCCGCAGCACAAAGTCCACCGGCTGACCCAGCCTGGGTGGCACGTCCAGATAAATACGCAGCACTTTACTCATCACTTCAACGAATCCAGACAATCCGGCTGCGATCGGCGGCCCTGTGGATCAGGGCCTGAGTCGCCACCCGGCTATGGTCAAGTCGCAACTCACCACTTAATAAAAACCATTCACTGCGCACTGTCAGTGTTTGCCCCTTGAGCCCTTCTTGCGCCTGCAGGCGCGCCTGCACATCTGCCTGATCCCGGAACCATTGCCCCCGGTCACGCTGCTCCAGCAGTCCTCGCCACTCCACCAGACTGACCGAGGGCTGCACGGCGGCGAGCACCTGAGCGCTGGCCGTATTCACATTCAGAGACTTGGCCTGCGGCAAATAGCTCAGATAAGGCTCCAACTGCTTGGCCAGTACGGGTGCATCCGGGAAGAAATCCTGCAAATGAGTGGGCCAGGGTGCCTGCCCCGCCTGTGCCCGCTCCAGGCGCTGAGCCAGCTCAAGCGCCAGAGAAGGCGTTTGCTGAATACTGCGCAGCAACTGCTCCAGCGCCTGCACATACATGGCCTGTACACGCCCCTCCCGCAATAACAGGGCCAGATTGAACTTGCCCTGCTCATCCTGGATGTAACCGGAGAAATAGGCAGCCCGGGTCTTGTCCGGCGTCTCTACCTTGAGCTCACTGAGGGCCTGGGCCCACAGACCACCCTTGTGAGTGACCGCCGTGCGCTGCGAATCCAGGCGCAGTACCAGCACCGCCCAATCCAGCGCACCACGAAGCAACCAGTTGGCCTGAAGATAGTCACGCTCACTGGCCAACTGGCTTGCCAGCCCGCTTTGACGCTGCACAATGCCCATGGTGGCAATGGACACCGCCATCACCAGCACCAACGCATTGATCACGGCCATGCCTTGTTGTCTGGCGCGTGTCATAGCAGCATCACCACCTTGCGATAGGGATGCTCCTGACCTTCGAGCTGCACGGTCAGCTCGATTCCTGTGGCCGCTGCTCCCGCCTGCTCGGGCCAGGGCCAACTTTGCCAGCCGCGCGCCGGAATCCAGATACGTAAATTCCATGCGCTGACCTGCTCCAGAACATCTTGCAAAGGTCCCAGTTCGGGCAAGGGGTAAGCCGTTCCGGCCAGACTCATCGCTCGTTGCAAAACCCCATGCTGCAAACGCCATTGAATATGCTGGGTGCCCGCCCCTGCGTCGGCGCGACGCTCAATCATCAGGATGGCCGGCCCCTCGCCCTGAGCCTGCCAGCGGATACTGGCCGGCAGGACCGCCGTCGCTGCGCCCGGGTCTTGGGCAGACAGCACGGGGGGTAGATGCAGTTCCAGATCGCGCCCCATTTGGGACAGGACATTGAACAGGGCCTGGGTCTGACGCGCCTGACGACTGAGTTGCTCATCGGCGTGCAAGACTGCGTCCAGACCACGCCAGGACATCAGGCTGATCAAGGCCATGATGGTCAAGGCCACCAACATTTCCACCAGCGTAAATCCCTCCTGAGCCGGCTCTGTCATGGCAAGGACGCCAGGGTCGCATGCAGTTCAGTCAGCACGGGGCCATTGGGCAAGAAAGTCTGAATCGTCACCTGACGAAAGAAACGATTGGCCGTGGGTTGCACCGTCTGTCTGCACTGCAGATCCAAGCCCCCTTGGCGACACGACACCACCGTTTCACCGGGCTCGGGAAACAGACGACGCAATCGCATCTCGGCCATCACGCTGTCGGCGGCCAGCAAGGCCAGGCTGCGCTCATGCATGGCCTGGCTGCCCGAGGCACTCAATCCCAGCGCCCGCAGCCCGGCAGTCAGCGCCACCGACACAATGGCCAGCGCAATCAATACTTCTATCAAACTCATGCCGCGCTCAGTCATGACTGCACATCAAAAAGGCCCGTGGGATCGCTGCGCAAATGCAGGACCTCATGACCATCATCCAGCTCCAGCTGACGCGGCGCAGACAACCACTCATTGACGAAAACCCACGGTCCTGCCGGTTCCAGGCGCACACGCAGCGCCTCCAGCGACCAGGAGCGCGCAGGAAACAATTGTGCAAAGCGGGCCTGGTCGCGCAACCAGCCCGGCGTTGGGCTGGAACCATCGGTGGCATCCGGAATCAGGCTGAAGCGATAACCCTGCTGATCGGCACTCCAGATCACACTTCGGCCGCTTTCACGCACATAGCGCTGTACATCGGCCAGGCGCAGAGCCAGCTGGCGGGCTTCCCGCTGTATTTCCTGATCACGATCCAGTACCAGCACACTCAAGCCGGCGCTGCTGACGATGCCCACGATCAGCAAGACCACCAAAGTCTCGATCAAGGAAAAGCCCCGTTGTGTCACGTCAGTCCCAGTTGCCTATGTCCGCGTCACTGCCGGACCCGCCGGCCTGCCCGTCCGCCCCCAAGGAGAACACATCGATCTCGCCATTAACGCCGGGTTGCAGATACTGATAGGGATTGCCCCAAGGGTCATTAGGCAAACGGTCCATATACGAGCGCCAGTTACGAGGCTCTGGCGGCTGCGAGGGCCGCTGATGCAAGGCAGCCAGACCTTGGGCCGTGCTGGGGTAGCGACCGTTATCCAGGCGATACAGCTTGAGCGCCTGGGTCAGGGCGGCAATGTCCTGACGGGCCGCCACTGCGCGCGCCTGATCGGGGCGATCCATGAGGCTGGGAACTACCAAGGCCGCCATAATGCCCATGATGACCACGACCACCATGACCTCAATCAGAGAAAAACCTTGTTGAACGCGCGAGCGGGCCGGTCTGGCCAGGGTACGCGCCGGCGTACGAAATAAAATAGGACGAGACATGAAAGAAGTAAGTCACCCAAAAAGACAAGCTCCTGTCATACGGGCTTCATGCAGCACACGCACAATAAGAGCTCTTAAGACAGCCAAACAGGCCGTCTGCCAAAGCACTATGCGATGCAGTCTAAATGGGTATTATTTCCGCCATATTTCCGTCACATCTTTGGCTGCGTTTGTGTCAGGCCGGCGTTGTGCTGGCCTTGATCACGCTGCTGATCAACCTGTTCCTACCTTCGCAGGACACGATTGCTCCCGTGCTGGACGAAGACCACAGTGAGCAGATCAGCACCCGGCAAATCGCGCAATGGTTTGGCGGCAGCACGGCCCTGCCGGAGTTGCGCTTGCACGGCATGATTGTGAGCGGCACGGGCGGCGCCGCCCTGCTCAGTATCAATCAGCAGTCTGTACGGGCGTATCGCCCTGGTCAGGAGCTGGCTCCCGGCGTGTTGCTGGACTCGATACAGCGCGAGCACATCGTGATCACAGTCGATTCCGTCCCTCAGCACATCGCCACCGAGCGCAAAGGTCCTGTTGCCATTCCCGGTATCCGGCAAGGGGCTCAGCCCTGACATAAACAGTTAGCAGTATGATCTGAGGCTGTCGTCCTTCTTTGCCCTGGTGGCTAATGCCCGCTTTACTTCGTCACTGGTTTGACAGCCTGCGCCCCAAGTCCCTGGCCATTGCACGCCCGGAAATGTTGCGTGCCACCTTTGGTGCCACGCTCAGCGTGCTGATTGTTTCCTCCCTGAGCCTGTACCTGTCGGATTTTGCGCATACACATCATTGGCTGGTGGCCTCTCTGGCAGCCAGTGCCTTGCTGATTTTCCTGGTTCCGACCAGCCCCCTGGCTCAGCCCTGGAATGTGTTGCTGGGCAATCTGGTGGGCGCGCTGACGGGCATTAGCTGCGCGATTTTTCTTCCTCATCCGATTGCTGCTATTACGATGGCCGTGTGCCTGAGCATGCCGGTCATGCTGGCCTTGCGCTGCGTCCACCCGCCCAGCCTGGCGATGGCCGTCTTTCCGGCCCTCAATGGCATTCAGAATTATGACTTCGTGCTGTTTCCGGTGATGTTTGACTCCAGCCTGCTGATTATGCTTGGCATGCTGTACAACCGCCTGACAGGCGTGGCTTACCCGCCAGTCCATAAACCCGCCACGCGCGCGGTCACGACACCATCACGCTTTACCGACCAGGATTATGATGCAGCGCTTAGCCATTACAAGCAGACGCTGAATATCAGTCACGATGATCTGGAAAAACTGGTCAGCTATGTGCATCAGTCGGCATTCCGGCGCAATCTGGGCACCCGTCGCTGCGCGAGCCTGATGAACGATGCCCCGCTGTCCTGCCAGGCCGACACGCCCTTGCAACAGGCCTGGGACCTGATGCGCGAGCGCAGGATCAAGGCCTTGCCGGTGCTGGACCAGAACAAGCAGGTGATCGGCATTCTGGCCCTGTCTGACTTTTTACAGCGTGCCGGGCTGGATCAGCCCGATAATCTGCGCCAGCGACTCCGGCGCTTCCTGAGCCCCCGACAGCGTTCGGCACCTACCGTGGCCGATATCATGACCAGTCCCGCCGTCACTGCCAATGCCAACTGGTCGGTGGCCGAACTGATCCCCCTGTTCAGCCAGGGACGGCATCGCCACATGCCGGTGGTCAACGATCACCAAGAGCTGGTGGGCATGATTACTCAGTCGGATCTGATGCTGGAGCTCTTTCGCATTCTGCAGCCAGCCCGCAACATCCAGGGCCAATAGCTAGAACACCCCAAAAAAAATCCCCCTGTTTGCCATCGCCAAACAGGAGGGACAGGTCAGCGCCAGTCGTGTGAGCACTGGCACGGAACCGCTTTACTGTGCCTGCAAGACACCCCGACGCAGCTGGTCGCGCTCAATCGATTCAAACAAGGCCTTGAAGTTGCCTTCACCAAAGCCGTCATCACCCTTGCGCTGGATGAACTCGAAAAACACCGGGCCCATCAAGGTTTCAGAAAAAATCTGCAGCAAGAGACGGCGGTTGCCCCCTTCCGATGTGCCATCGAGCAAGATGCCGCGGCGTTGCAACTCGGCAGTAGGCTCGCCATGTCCGGGCAAGCGGCCCTCCAGCATCTCGTAATAGGTTTGTGGTGGCGCAGTCATAAAACGCATGCCCATCGCCTTGAGCTTGTCCCAAGTGGCAATCAGATCGTCTGTCAGAAAGGCAACGTGCTGAATCCCTTCCCCGTTAAATTGCATCAGGAACTCTTCGATCTGGCCCGACCCCTTGGCGGACTCCTCATTCAAAGGAATACGAATTTTGCCATCGGGAGCCGTCATCGCCTTGGAGGTCAGACCGGTGTACTCCCCCTTGATATCGAAGTAGCGAATCTCGCGGAAATTGAACAGATGCTCGTAGAACTGGGCCCAGTAGGCCATGCGACCGCGGTAGACATTATGGGTCAGGTGATCGATCTCTTTAAGACCTGCACCCACAGGATGACGGTCCACCCCTTCCAGATAAACAAAGTCGATATCGTAAATGGAGTTACCTTCGCCAAAGCGGTCGATCAGGTACAGGGGAGCGCCGCCGATGCCCTTGATGGCGGGCAAACGCAACTCCATGGGGCCGGTCGGAATGTCCACAGGCTGGGCGCCCAGTTCCAGTGCGCGCTCGTACGCTTTTTGCGCATCGCGCACCCGAAACGCCATGCCGCAAGCCGATGGGCCATGCTCGGCTGCAAAATAAGCCGCCTGACTCTTGGGTTCTTCGTTCAGGATCAGATTGATTTCCCCCTGGCGATACAGAGAGACTTTCTTGGAACGGTGCACGGCCACTTTGGTAAATCCCATCATCGCAAAGACGGGTTCCATCAGACCAGGCTGGGGAGAGGCAAATTCGATGAACTCAAAGCCCATCAGGCCCATAGGATTGTCAAACAAGTCAGTCATGGCAGACTCCAGTTGTAATCAGGTAATCAAAGATGGCGTGAAACGCCTTGCAACTTGGACTCAGACCGTGCAGGGGGGCGCGCAGGATACCCCGCGCACACTGCGTGCCAAGTGATCACCAAACAACAATTGAAATCCCAGAACTCTCACAGGCTCTGCTCCAGTGGGCGGGAACCCGAAATGCGCTCCCGATGCCGATTCCCATTATGAGGGGGGCCGTCGCTCAACCGCCATAGAGCATTACCCTAGCGGTCTAAACCACCCGGCCTCTGACACGAAACAAGCGGGCAGAAAAAAGCCTCCACAATGGAGGCTTCCCAAACTGTTACCGGCGTCGGCCAAGACTGGCCAAATCAGGCCTGGTTCAGAATGGTTCAGGCTGGGTCAGCAGCACGCAGATCACGGGGTTGGATCAGCGATTCGGCACGCAATACCTCGTTCAGGGTTTCAGCGTCCATCAGGCCACGCTTGAGAACCACATCACGAATGTTGGTACCGGTCTGGAAGGCTTCGGCGGCAACCGAGGTAGCCGCTTTGTAACCGATGAACGGATTCAAGGCAGTCACCAGCGAAATGGAACGCTCGATATTGCTCTCCAGGCATTCACGGTTGGCCGTGATCCCCACCACGCAGAACTGAGTCAACGTGTCGCATGCATTGCTCAACAAAGCCATGCTACGCAACAGGGAATGAATAATCACGGGCTCAAACGCGTTCAACTGCAGTTGACCTGCTTCGGCGGCCATGGTCACGGTCATGTCAGCACCGATCACTTCAAAGGCAACCTGGTTGACCACTTCTGGAATCACCGGATTGACCTTGCCAGGCATGATGGACGAGCCAGCTTGCACGGCAGGCAGACAAATTTCACCCATACCGGCACGAGGACCGCTCGAGAGCAGACGCAAGTCATTGGACAGCTTGGACAGTTTGACGGCAGCGCGCTTCAACACGCCCGACAGGTGCAGGAAACCACCGCAATCCTGCGTTGCTTCGATCAGGTCCGCCGATACGCGCAACGGCACACCGGACAGCTCAGACAAGGCAGCCACCGCCAGCTCGGCGTAATCAGGGTGGGCCGTAATGCCCGTGCCAATGGCGGTACCGCCCAGATTCACGTCACACATCAGTTTGCGCGATTCCTTCAGGCGCACGATGTCTTCGTTAATCATGGTGGCAAACGCGTTGAACTCCTGACCCAGGGTCATGGGCACTGCATCTTGCAGCTGGGTGCGACCAATCTTCATGTACGAGGAGAATTCCTCGGACTTTTTCAGGAACGCATCACGCAAACGCTCCATGGAGGCAAACAAGGGGTCCAGCGAACGGTAGGCCGCCAGATGCAGCGCCGTCGGGTAAACGTCGTTGGTGCTTTGGGCCATGTTCACATCTTCATTGGGGTGAAGATACTGGTATTCGCCCCGCTTGTGACCCATATGCTCCAAGGCCAGATTACAAATAACCTCGTTGGCATTCATATTGGTCGAGGTACCGGCGCCACCTTGAATCATATCTACCACGAAATGCTCGTGACATTTACCCGTTTGAACGGCTTGACATGCCGCCACGATGGCATCGTGCTTGTCCTGCTCCAACAAACCCAGTTTGAAATTGGCCTGCGCAGCGGCCTGCTTGACCAGCGCCAGAGCATTAATCAGTTCCGGGTAAGTTGAAATAGGCGTACCGGTAATGTGGAAATTCTCCTTGGCACGCAAGGTATGAACACCATAATAGACTTCATCGGGGACTTGTCGGTCTCCCAGCAAATCATGTTCGATACGGAACTGACTCATAATTCCTTCGTTTCCTTAATAACGATAGCAAGACTTTTCTGACACGCCTCATACTCGATCCCGGACTACAAACGGAACAAAGCCCTGCCATTTCTTGCGAACTTGGCAGGGGCTCGGGGACATGCTGGCAAATACCGCCAATAAGCTTTGGATAATGCTTGCATCCAAATCTGGAAAGCAAAGGCCCGTAAAAAACGGGCCTCTATTGCAATCCGCCACGCGGGGTGAATGATCCAACCGCCTTTTTTGAAGGCATCGTCGAGCTCGGGAAGCGCTGGGAACATTGTAAACGCCGAGCGCACGCGTGTACGCCGTTTTACGGTTTTTCTTGGATTGAGCTGCCTTATCGGACGAACCTACGGTTGAAAACACGCTTAATTTAGCCGTGTATGTCTGGCATAGCTCGCTCATCCTGCCTGCAACCTGCTAAGGGTTCCGACGTGATGAACGTTGCGCGCTTGCATCATTTTGGGGCCTAAATGTCATAAGACTCCCAGGCACAGAAGGCATCAGATCGTCGTGACAGACCGATAGGAAGTTCACACACCTTGCAGTTTGAGAAAAAAAGGAAGGCGAAAGAGTATACCCAGGCTTTAACGCTATTCCATAAAAGTATGGCTGCCTATACTGAAAAAAACTGGTCTTATTTTACTAAATGAAAATTCCTGATCAATAAAAGATGTTTAAATCAGACAAAATGGAATTAAAAAATAAGATCAATTTCCACATTAAAAGCAGCGGCTCAGTAATAAAAGAAAGCAAACCCGTTTTTATTGGGTTTTGTTGATTCTTTCTAAATAACTACTGCTCTTTGCCGCGCCCTCCTTAACGGCACAGCACTATGAAATTACTCGATCTGAAATATCAAACCATCCTGAGCGAATCACAGCGCCGGGCTCATCCTAAAACCGAGGATATCGAACTGTGTTTGCGCGTTCTGTCGCTGGCCTCCAGCATTAATCGCGCCTCCAGCACTGTTTTGAACGAGTTCGGCCTATCCGAAGGACGTCTGGTCCTGTTGTTTTTGCTTAGCCGCCAGCCGTCGGGGCTGAGCCCGGCTCTGTTGGCAGAGCAGGCCGGTGTCACCCGGGCCACCATTACCGGGCTGCTTGACGGACTGGAACAGCAGCAGTTGCTGGTGCGACAAAACAATACCTCAGACCGCCGTGTGCTCACTGTTAAACTCACCGAAGCCGGACACGAATTGTGCGAACACCTGTTGCCCTATTACATCGACTGGCTCTCGGATGCCCTCAGTCATGTGCCACAGGATATGCGCCAACGCTTGTCCAGTTTGTTATCCAAAGCCTTGCAAGGCAATGAAACGCCGGAAGTCAAAGTTGAAAAGACTCACTCGCACCCCCTGCCCGGTACCCTGCAACGCAGTTATATGGCTTAAGACACCAGACCGTCTTGCCCGTGGGGCGACTGTGCTGTCGCCCCTCTCCCATCAAGGGTGGCGCCAGTATGGCTGCCACCCTTTGTTTACCCCCCTGCCAGGCTAACTCTATGGATACCGCCGTTATTGAAGCCATGAAAAAATGGCCCAATGTCCCCGCTGTCAGCGGCTATCTTTCCCTGGATCAATCCGGCCACTGGCGTCATCATCGGGCCGGTGATGCCAACCGGTATCCCGAGCAGCCCGGTGAGCGCATCACTCATCCAGGGCTGCTGGCTTTTTTCAATCGCAACTACCAGAGCGATGAGCAAGGCCGCTGGTTTATTCAGAATGGCCCTCAACGAGTCTACGTTCGGCTGGACGCTGCCCCCCTGATCGTGTCTCTGGCCCAGGACCTGCTTCATTTACAAGACCATACGGGCAGACAAGTCGACACCATCCAGGCCTGGTATCTCAGTGCCCAGGGCACACTCTATCTGCGCACGCCTGCCGGTCCCGCCTTGCTGTCAGGCCGTGATATTGCTGCCTTGCTGGACCAACTGCGCTCAGCCGATCAGGGACTGGACAGCCTGGATCTGGGGCAGCCCTGCCACTACGAAGGCTGGACATTGCCCGCCTATCCCGATGCCTGTCCGTTGACGGTGTGGTCTTCCTGCGTGTCACCGGCCCGGGAATTGGCGTATATTGTTTTGCCAGAGCCCGATCCAACTTGAACCGCCCTCACAGAATCTGCATGACCCAGCCATCCGCCTCTTTTTATTTTCCCGCCCCTCGTACACAAAACTTTTGCACTCAATGTGGCAGCAAGCTGACACGCATGGTGCCGCCAGACGATAACCGCATGCGCGACGTCTGCGAAAACTGTGGGGCCGTTCACTATCAGAACCCTCGCAATGTGGTCGGTATCGTTCCTATGTGGAAAGACGATCAGGTCTTGCTGTGCCGTCGAGCCATCGAGCCACGCTACAACACCTGGACGCTGCCGGCCGGCTTTATGGAGCTGGGCGAGACCCTGGTGCAGGGCGCCTTGCGTGAAATGGGCGAAGAAGCGGGCGCACAGGTCGAACCCGGCCCGCTTTTTACCGTCATCAGCGTGCCCTATGCAGAACAGGTGCATGTGTACTATCTGGCCAAAGTCACTAGCGATGTGCTGGACCCCGGCCCGGAATCCCTGGAAGCGCGCTTTTTTCACCTGGACGAAATTCCGTGGGACCAGCTGGCTTTCCGTACGGTCAGCGCCACGCTGGAACGCTACGTTCAGGACCACAAAGCCGGCCGCTTCCAAATCCACGAGTTTGATATCGCCCCCCGCGACCACGAGTAATCATGGCGCTGACATGGGTCACTGCAGAACAAGCCCTGCCTAACCCGGAACATGCCAGCCCTGACGGGCTGGTGGCTGCGGGCCTGGATTTGAGCGTCCCGCGTTTGCTGCAGGCCTATGGTCAAGGCATGTTCCCCTGGTACAGCCCGGGCGACCCGGTACTGTGGTGGTCTCCGGACCCGCGCATGGTGCTGGAGGTCGACAAGTTCAAGGTTTCCCGGTCCCTGGGCAAGAAATTGCGTCAGATTCATCGACAGCAGGATCTGGCCCAAGCTCGCATCCGCGTCACCTGCGATTTGGCCTTTGAGCAAGTAATTGGCCAATGTGCAGCCCTGCGCAGCATCACCGGAACCTGGATCAGCCCGGACATTCAAAAGGTCTATACCGAGCTGCACCACGAAGGCTATGCACACAGCATAGAAACCTGGGTGGACGGCAAGCTCGCTGGCGGTTTGTACGGTGTCAGTCTGGGGCGCTTCTTTTTTGGCGAATCCATGTTTGCCTTGCAAACCGATGCCAGCAAGATCGCCCTGGCTCATCTGGTGGAGTTTCTGAGGTTTGCCGGCGTGCCGTACATAGACTGCCAACAGGAAACCTCCCACCTGGCCAGTTTGGGCGCGGCCCCCATTCCCCGCAAGGCCTTCCTGCAAAAGCTGGCTTGGGCCACAAGCCAACCCGGCCCCGCCTGGCCAAGCGGGCCCCTGCCACTAGGCCTGCCCCCAACTTGCTAGGTGGGCGCGAGCATCCCATAATGGCTCTATCACGCTTGGCAGAGTCGCATGAATTATCCCAAAGCACCCAGTCCCCAAACGCTGCAATTCTATTCCACGGCCAGTTATCGTTGCAGCTACCTACCTGAACAACAGGCACGCTCTCTGGTTGCCGCTCCCGCCCATCTGATCAACGATGCGGTGTACTCCAGGCTGGTCCAGCAAGGGTTTCGGCGCAGCGGCACCTTTACCTACCGTCCTTATTGCGACCAATGCCGCGCCTGTCTGCCCTTGCGCTGCGATACCCAGAACTTCAAACCGGACCGCACCCAGCGCCGCGCTAAAAAACGCCACAGTACGCTGATCGTGCAGGATCTGCCTTTGCATTGGAACGCAGAACACTACGCGCTGTACCGCCGTTACCAGGCCAGTCGTCACCCCGGCGCGGGCATGGATGACGATGACCAGTCACAATATGCCCAGTTTTTGCTGGCCAGCCACGTCACTTCGCGCCTGCTGGAGTTTCGCGAGCCTGACGGCACCTTGAAAATTGTGGCAGTGATTGACGTGCTGCAAGACGGACTATCTGCCGTCTACACCTTTTTCGATCCCGATGACACCGGCAGTCTGGGCACCTATGCCGTACTGTGGCAACTGGACTATTGTCGTCAGCAATCGCTGCCCTGGCTCTATTTAGGCTACTGGATCGAAGAAAGCCGTAAAATGGCTTATAAAACCCGCTTTCGCCCCTACCAGCTCCTGATGAAAGGTCGTTGGGAATGGCTGGCTTAATGTCCTCTTTTATCGATCCCCATGTCTGCCTTATTCAGCCTTTATCCCTTGGCTCGTCGGGTGCTGTTCAGTCTGGATGCTGAACGCGCGCACGAACTGACTCTGAAATCTCTGCATTGCGCCCACCAAACCCCGCTTTTGGGAAATTTGCTCAAAGACCTGCCCAGCAAACCCCTGGAGTTAATGGGTTTGACGTTGCGCAATCCCGTGGGACTGGCCGCTGGCCTGGATAAGAACGGCGCCCATATCGATGCTTTGGGAGCACTGGGTTTCGGTTTTGTGGAAGTGGGTACGGTGACCCCGAAGCCGCAGCCCGGCAATCCCAAACCCCGTCTTTTTCGCTTGCCTGAGGCCCATAGCCTCATCAACCGGTTCGGCTTTAACAACCACGGGCTGGATACGTTTATCGACAATGTGCGTAAAAGTCAGTTTCGCTCCCAAGGAGGCATTCTCGGACTGAATATTGGCAAGAATGCCACCACCCCTATTGAGCAGGCTGACCAGGACTATCTGACCTGCCTGCGCGCGGTCTATCCGCACGCAGACTATGTCACTGTCAATATTTCCTCGCCCAACACCCAGAACCTGCGCGCGCTACAGGCACAGGACGAATTGGCTCGCCTCTTGGGCGCCCTGCAAACCTTGCGCGGTGAACTGGCCCAACAGTACCAGCGCTACGTGCCAATTGTGGTGAAAATCGCTCCTGATCTGGATCAGTCGCAAATCGACGCTATTGCCGAGACGGTTCCTTCGCAAGGCCTGGACGGCATCATCGCCACCAATACCACCCTGTCACGCGATGCAGTTAAAGGCTTGCAGCATAGTCAGGAACAAGGTGGCTTGTCCGGCCCTCCAGTCCATGAATTATCCTTGAACGTCATTCGTCGTCTGCGCGAACAGCTAGGCCCCGACTTCCCGATTATTGGTGTGGGCGGGATTGAGTCTGGTCGTCAGGCGCAGGAAAAAATTCAGGCGGGTGCACAAGCCGTGCAGCTTTATACCGGCTTGATTTACAAAGGCCCTGCGCTGATTTCCGAGTGTATTCGCGCGCTGTAACACACCTGTTGCCCGCTTGACGCGGGCAGTAGCATCCTCTTTAGCAACAAGCGCACAGATTGCCCAGCATGCAATAAAAAAGCCAGCTCAATGAGCTGGCTTTTTCTTTGGCACCTGATCAAATCAGGCAAGCAAAGATTTACTTCTTGCTGGTAGCAGCGGTAGCAGCAGCGGCAGCAGCCTCAACCGTTTTGTTGCCAGCTTCCGTCACTTGAGCAGCCGCTTTCAGGCTGGCATTGGTCGCTGCCTGAATGTTGCTTTCAGCAGCATCAGCCGCCTGGCGGGCCGCTTTCACCACGGTTTCAGCGGCATTGGTCGCTGTGGCAAACGAAGACTTCAACAACGCAACAGCGCTTTCGGTGCCAGTAGGAGCATTCTTGGCCAGTTGATCGATCGCATCAGCGGCGTGCTGTTGACCTTGCGCCAACTGGGCTTCCGCAATGCGCGACAGATTCAATTGCAGGTCGGAGAAGATGTCGTAAACGCTTTTGCCGTATTCCAGAGCCTGAGCCGCGCTGGGTTTGGCCACGTTCTGCGACAAAGCCACCACGTCTTGCACATCTTTAGCGTTGATAGCCTGCTGGGATTGACCAGCCGCTTGCTCCAGCGAGCTGCGCAGCAGATTCAGGTTCAAACCAACCAGCTTCTCAAAGCCCTGCAACAACTGACCTTGAGCGGCGAACAGGTTGTTCAACGTCGCTTGTTGAGCTTGCAGTACATTTTGGGGAATAGCACTCATGATGTTTTCCTTGGAGATACGTGGCCTGGGTCAAGCCAGCGTGAAATTAGTGACTGTGTTACTAGACAGGGGTCTGAAGAAGGCCCGGCCCACTCGCAACTACGCAAGGCAAACCTTCTATGTTGCACCGCAACAATTCCACTTTAAGCGCTATCCAAAACAAAGTCAACGGGATTTGCTGCAATGCAACAAATGCCGTTGACTATGTACTCAACGCAGGCAAAACCGCCTGAAAACAAGGGTCTAGCGCTGTTTGTCGTAACCCAGGGTTTCAGAGATTTTGGCAGCAGTATTGAGTAAAACCGGTATCCAGTCGTCATGCAGACGTTCAGCCGGAGCAGACAAGGAAAGGCCCGCCAACAGCTTGCCCGTGTCGTCATACACCCCCGCCGCGATGCAGCGCACACCCATCTCCAGCTCCTCGTTATCACGGGCATAACCCAGACGACGAACCTGGGCCAGCTCACGTTCCAACAGATCAAGTTGGGTAATGCTGTTCCGAGTCGCGCCAGCCAGCCCGGTGCGCATCACGTAAGCCCGCACCTGTCGGGGCTCCCAGGAGGCCAAAAAGAGCTTGCCAGTCGAGGTCAAATGCAAAGGCGCGTGCCCACCAATGGCGCGCACCACCTGCATGCCCGAACTCTCGCTCCAGGATCGCTCCACATACACAATTTCATCCCCTTGCTGCAAGGAGAGATTCACCGTTTGCCCAGTGTACTTGTGCAGTTCACGCATCGGTCCCAAAGAGGCGGCGCGTACGTTCAGACGCCCCTTGACCAGAGAACCCAATTCCAGCAGACGCATGCCCAGACGGTACAAACCGCTGTCCACGCGCTCGACATAACGACCGACGACCAGATCATTGAGAATGCGGTGCGTCGTAGAGGTATGCAGGCCAGTTGCCGCCGCCAGATTCTTCAAGGCCACTGGCTCGGACTGCTTGGCCAGTTCGTCCAGGAGAATCATGGCGCGTTCCAGAACCTGGATCGACATCTGACCCCCGTTACTTGACGACGCGCTAGAAGGCGTAAAGGAATTTGTTGTCATTATTGGCAGAATTATGATGCAACGCAACAAATTCCATAATATGAAATGCGCGCGTGCTTGGCAAGCGCTATTTTAGCGCAGGGCTCAAGCTCCCACCCAAGTCAAGCACCTGTTGCCGCAGGTAGGCCAGGGCCTCGGCGGATGGTTCCGCCTCCCCCTTGACGCCCAGCTCAATGTGCGGCTGTCCGCCTGCCTCCCCCACACTGGGCAGGCTGAAGGCTTTGACTCCTGGCCAATGAAGCTCGACATGTTCCATAGCCGGTGTAATCCGCGACTCTGGCAAATTGAATGCCAGGAAGGAATGCTCCACCCGATGAGCTTGATGATGCAGGTCGCGGTACCGGGTATCCAGCGTCCACTCCATCATGGGCCAGGCCATCACGGGAAAGCCGGGCATGAACGTGTGATTGCGAATAAAAAATCCAGGGATCTTGTTATAGGTGTTGGGAACAATTTCAGCACCTTCAGGAAACACCCCCATTTGCAGGCGCTGCTGGTTTTCCGGCAAAGACATATCAGCACTGCCCAAGCCATTGCGTTCATTTTCAGCACAACGCTCCGCAATCAGGGCCGCAGCCTCTGGGTGCAGCGTCAACTCCACGCCCAACGCCTTGGCAGCAGCCTGTCGAGTCTGGTCATCGGGCGTGGCACCAATCCCGCCACAGCAAAACACGATATCCGGTGTTGCAAAACTACGTTCCAAGGTTGCGGCAATGGTGTCCAGATCATCGGGAATGATCTGTGCGCCCCCCAGTTGCAATCCTCTGGCTCCCAGCAGTTCAATCAGTTTTGAAAAATGTTTATCGTAGCGACGTCCCGACAGGATTTCGTCACCGATGATAATCAAACGAATAATGGCTTGATCGTTAGTTGTCATGGTCAATAAGTGGATGAGTGGTCGCAACTGCTTCTTGCTGACGCAGGCGACGTAGGTTTTCCAAAGAGAAATGCGCAAATACCAGCGCCGAGAACACGGGTAAAACCAGCCAGGCCGGCGGAATCAGGTTCAACAAGGCAAAAATCAGACCAATCAGCCAATATTGACTGCTCAGACGGGACCAAAGATATTTGCGTTCCTGCACATTGGCATGTTCCACCAGCGCGTCCACCCGCAATATCCGTGTGAGTGCAAAAACCCACCACAACACCGGCAAAATCAGCGCAAAAGGAGGAAAAATCCATAAAGGCAAGGTCAGGAGCCACCCCACTACAAACAGGGTCCCCACCCACACCGCGTTCCAAACACTGTAGACCGTGGCATTGTGTCCCTGTTTGATGACATCGGGATAATCTTTCTGCTGCAAATGCCCCAGAACCAGGGGCATGACCAGCACTGCCGCAAGGACCAGCCCCAGCACCCCTGCCAGGGGCAGCAAAATCCCAATCGCCAGCAACGGTACCAGATACACTTTCAGTGAAAACAAGCCGAGGCCCACCAGCCACTGATCGACGGACTCAAAGGCATTCCAGCCGCCGAGCAGCTCCAGCAACCAGGTCTGGATAGGAGTCCATAACAGCCAGCTCAGTAAAATCAGCCCCACGAACATGATCAGAAAGGGCATAAGCAGGGCCATCAGCATGCGTGGCTGAAATTGCGACACCAACGATCGCTTGAAGGCGGTGGAAATGCTGGCCCATCCGCCAGCAGGGCCCGAGCGCGAGGGGGCGGACGATGAAAAGGACATATGGCTCCTGCTAAGCAAATTCAATTACCCGAGTATCATAGACACAGTCACTTCTTTTTGTCTGTATGAAATTATGGCCTTGTTCAACGCCCAACATGATCTGCCCGCCCTGGCGGCCCACCTGCACGCCCAACCCGATGCCCTGTTGATTGCCTGTTTCTGTGCCCAATGGTGTAAGACCTGTCAACAGTATCAGCCCGCCTTTGAAGCCTTGGCTGCGCAGTTTCCCCAGGCCTGTCTGGTCTGGATCGATATCGAAGAGCAACCCGATCTGTTGGGCGATGAAGATATCGAGGACTTCCCCACCATACAGATCCAAAATAAAAATGGGACCGTTTTTTACGGTCCCATGTTGCCTCATGTTGAGCATCTGGAGCGTCTGGTGCAAAGCATTTCAGAACGCAGCCCGGTCCTGAATGCCGGGCCTGGAGATTTGCGCGCCTTAGTAGCGGCCGCCGCCTAGCAAAACCCCCACCGAACGCTTGCGCGTGGTGTTGGAGGGCGTTGTCACCGCAGGCTTGGGGGCCGCCGCGCTGGAAGGCTCGTAGGGTTTCAGGAAAAAATCGTCTATGGGTGGCGTGTTCGACTGGTACGAACGACGTTCGCCACGCTCGTGACGGCTGGAACCCGAACGAGACGAGGACGGCGCCGAGGGCAAATCCAGCTTCAGGCGGGGAACCGGGTTCCCGATGAGTTTTTCAATTTCTTGCAGCAAATGCTCTTCGTCCGGCGCCATCAAGGCAATGGCCTCCCCGGACGCCCCCGCACGACCGGTACGGCCAATACGGTGCACATAATCTTCGGCGTTGTATGGCAGATCCACGTTGATCACGCAAGGCATGCCAGCCACATCCAGACCTCGTGCCGCCACATCGGTGGCTACCAGCACGTCCACAGTCCCGCTCTTGAACGCATCGAGTACTTTCATGCGTTCCAGCTGACTCTTGTTGCCGTGAATGGACTCGGCCTTGATACCTTCACGCTCCAGATAGCGGGCCAATTGCCCAGCGCCAATCTTGGTATTGGAGAAAACAATCGTCTGAGTCAGCTTCTTGGTCTTGACCAGATGCACCACGGCACGACGCTTGTCCTCAGCCGACATGGGGTACACCACCTGCGTGACCGTAGAGGCGGTTGCATTGCGTGCGGCCACTTCAATTTCGACAGGATCGTTCAGGAAAGTGCGTGCCAGCTTGCGGATTTCCTTGCTGAAAGTGGCCGAAAACAGCAGGCCCTGACGATTTTTGGGCAGCAAGGAAACAATACGGTCCAGATCAGGCAAAAAGCCCATATCCAGCATGCGGTCTGCCTCGTCCAGCACCAGAATGCTGACCTGGCTTAAATTGATGGTGCGCTGATCAATGTGATCGAGTAAACGGCCCGGGGTGGCAATAACAATTTCCACACCCCGCCGCAGCGCTTCTTTTTGCGGTCCGATATCCACGCCGCCAAACACCACCGTCGAGCGCAGCGGAACCGACTTGCTGTAGAGCGCAATGCTCTCAGCCACCTGATCGGCCAGCTCGCGAGTGGGCGTCAATACCAAGGCCCGCACCGGGTGACGGGCAGGCGACGCGCTGGTCGTGGCATGTGCCATCAGACGATTCAGGATAGGCAAGGAAAAAGCGGCCGTCTTACCTGTACCCGTCTGGGCTGCCCCCATGACATCACGGCCGGCCAGCACCACGGGAATGGCCTCAGCCTGAATAGGCGTAGGCTTGGAATACCCCGCTCCGGTAACGGCGCTTAATATTCCTGGGTGCAGACCGAAATCAGCAAACGTAAGGTCATTGGAGGTCGAAGGAGTTTTATCTGTCATGTACGCAAAAAGTCGGCTTGCCACGAGTGGCAAGCATTTGTAACAATCCTATTTTAACTTATGCCCGCCTGCCTCAACAGCAGTGACGAACAGGTAAGTACTCGCGTCAGGATTTTAGGGCATCAAGGCACGTATCAGCCAGAACGCCACCATCCCGGCCACGATTACCCAAACAGCGTTACGGGTACGGATAAATACCAGCACAGCTACCAGGCTGGCCAGAGCTTTAATATCCAATCGGGGGGTGTCGCCGTAAGCCCAAGGCAAAAGTTCCGGGATGATGATTGCTGCCAGAGCAGCCACCGGAGCAAAGCGCAAGGCGCGCCGCATACGTTCGGTCAGGGGCAGCAGATCACCAAACATAAAATAGCCTGAGCGGGTGAGCAAGCTGCACAACACCAACAGGGCGATTGCACCCAAAACGTACCAATCATACTGCCAATCGCTCATCACCGTGCATCCCTATGCCGTTGCAGTTGTTCTGCCGCCACGCCCGCCAGCACGCCACCCAGCACCGCAGCGACCAGTCCTAAACGCAAGGGCAGCACCTGTCCGACCCACGCAATCACGCTGGCGGTTATCAGACAGGCCCACATGGCGCGGTTGTTGACCAGCGGAATCAACAGCGCCAGCAAAGCCAGAATGGCCGCAAACTCCAGCGACCAGGAAGGCGGCACATAGGCACTGAGCACAATGCCAGACAAGGAGGCAATCTGCCAACTTAGCCAGCCAGGCAAAATAATGCCCAGGTAATACCAGAGATGCTCACGCGAGCCGCGCTCTTTGGCATCTCCATACTTGGACATGAACAACACAAACACCATATCGCTGGTGATATAGCCCAGGCCCAGGCGTTTTTTCCAGCTCAGATGACGAAAAAAGGGCTGCAGGGCCGCGCCAAAAATAATGAAGCGAATATTGACGATGAAACCGGCGGTAAAAATCAGCCACAAGGGCGCGTGAGACTCAATCAGGGGCAAGGCAGTGAGCTGGGCCGAGCCGGCATACACAAACAGCGTCATCAAGGTGGCTTCAACACCACTTAACCCCGACTTGACCATGGCCACGCCCGTTACAAACCCCCACACCACCGTGGCAATCAGGGCAGGAATAAAGTCGATAAAACCGGCGCGCATATGCACACGATCCTGTGCACGGGGCAACAAGGCCGATAATCTTGTGATGGCTGACACGCCGTCTCCTGAGATGTGCTGCCCGCAAGCGCTGAACAGCGGTGACAGCTTTACTTATGATTGGCCTTATTCTAGAAGCAAAACTCGGGCACGAACATCTTGCGCAGTCGATAAGGTCAAGAAAAAACAGGCCGTGTCTTGCTACAATCGCAACTCTAGGCACGTAATGTTCGGCACCGCCGCTACGTGTACGGTATGTTTACCCTTGTCATTGTTTATCAGGAACCCTATGAGCGCCGCTATCGAACCTAAAAAAGCAGATCACGAACTGATTATGGTCGGAGCCGACGATCTGCCCGTGCACTGCCCCCGTCCTGGCAGCCCACTGTGGAACATGCACCCTCGCGTGTATATCGATATCAGCAAAACCGGTGAGGCCGCCTGCCCTTACTGTGGTGCCCGCTACCGCCTGAAAGAAGGCGAGAAAGTTCACGGTCATTAATTTCTGAAACTGGCTTCGTTGGACCCTACTGCTTCCCCCTCTGGCAATGCGATGGAACCGGGCTTGGCGCCCGGAGTAGACGCGCAACCCTGGCGTCACGCCGATCCGGTCGCCCGCCTGGATTCCAGCGCCTGTCCCCTGCCGGCCTGGCTGCCTGGCGGACACCTGCAAACCATCCATGGGGCTTTTTTCGCCCGCCATCACCACATCGCCTTTGTTCGTCAAAGAATCGACACACCGGATGGTGACTTCCTGGATCTGGACTGGACCGGGCCCGGTCTGTTTGCCGACAAATTGGCTAGCGGCGCCACAGCTCAACCTGACGCCCACTTGTCGCGCACTGCCGCCCGACGCTGGATGCAAGACCAGGACTGGAACAGCTTGCCGGCGACGGCCGACACGCATGCCCTGGTCCTGTTTCACGGACTGGAAGGCAGCAGTCGCAGCCATTACATTCAGGCGATTGCGCAATATTTCCGCGCTCGCGGCTGGATTGTCGTGGTGGCCCATTTCCGGGGTTGCTCCGGCTTTCCCAATCGCATGGCACGCGCCTACTATTCGGGTGACTCAGAAGAGGTCAGCTTTATTCTGAATACGGTGCGCACGCATCTACCCCATGTGCGCTGGCATGCGGCCGGCACCTCACTGGGTGGCAATGCCATGCTCAAATACCTGGGCGAAGCGGGCGACGAGGTTTCCTGGCTGCAGGCCTGTGCGTCCATTTCGGTTCCGCTGGATCTGGTCGCCTGCGGTCGCTATCTGTCCGAGTCCCGCATGGGGCGCTGGTTCTACTCGCCCTATTTCCTCAAAAGCATGCGCAGCAAACTGCAGGACAAAGCCCATCGATTCCCCGGCATGGTCGATACCGCACGTCTGAATCAAGCGCGTACCTTGCGGGACTTTGACGATATTTATACGGCGCCGATGCATGGTTTCAGCCACGCCCTGGATTATTGGACACGCGCCTCCAGCAAACCCTTGCTGCGCCACATCAAAGTGCCCACACTGGTCCTGAATGCCCTGAACGACCCATTCGTGCCACAAGTCAGCCTGCCCACCATTCAGGATTGCTCGGACGCCATCTTGCTGCACCAGCCCGCACAAGGCGGGCATGTGGGTTTCATCACAGGGAGTATTCCCGGCAATATGGGGTGGTTGCCCGCACGCCTGGCCCGCTTCTTTGAAACCAATAGCTGATACCGACTGAGCTCACCGGCAAGCGGCGCATTGCTCAAGAGCGGAACCGCTCCAGCAAGACGCGCTCGCTTTCCACCCGTTCGCGTAATTGACGAATCTGGGTATCCAGCTCGGACTGCTGATAAAAATCCTGCGTCAAATTACGCGCCTGCTGCAGTTGTTCCACCGCGGTAGGCAAGGCCCCGACCAGTTGATAATACTCAGCCATGGCGCGCCGGGCTTTTACGCCATCCCCGAGGCGATCGTAAGTCTGGGCCAGCAACTGGTGCAGTTGCGGCTCATCGGGCCATTGCTTGATGCGCTCCAGCAAAAATGCCTGGGCCTGATCATTTTGACCCAACTGCTGCAGAACCTGTACATAGGCCAACGCCACTCCTTGGCTCTTGGGCCAACGCTGCCATGCCTGCTTGGCCAGATTCAGCGCGCCTTGTATGTCCCGATCGGCAATCGCAATGCGAATATCCAGGGTATCCAACTCGGGAGCCTGATACTTGCCCTGCGCTCGGGCCTGTGCCAAATGCGCACGCGCCTGCTCATAATCCTGACGTCCTTGCGCAATATAGGCCAGACCGTACTGGGCTGCCGAACGCTCCACCTCGCTTTGTGACTGATTCGTACTTTGCAGCGCCTGCTCCAATGCTCTCAGGGACTGCCCTCCTCCAGCCTGCAGCACCATCAGCTTGGCCCGGATATACCAGAATGAGGGCGTGTCCTGATACTGTTTGGCCGGCAAGCCCCGCACGCGGTTGCTGATATCCGACTCGCGTTGCTGAGACATGGGGTGCGTACTGGCGTATTCATTGGCAGTGGCCCGCTCGTTCAGGCGCGAGGCGGCAGCCAGGCGCTGAAACATCTGCACCATGCCTTGGGGCTCGTAGCCGGCCTTGAGCAGCATTTCAAAACCCAGCCGGTCGGCCTCCTGCTCAGCCTGACGCGAAAAACCCAGCTGACGATCCACCGCCGCCGCCTGACCAAACGCGGCTGCCCCCATCGCCAGATCGCCACTACCGGCCAAGGCGCCCAGCAAGGCGCCGGCCAGAGCGGCAATCAGCAAATGGTTGCTCTGTGCGCTTTGCGTAATGCCACGCGCCACGTGTCGCTGCGCTACGTGGGCGATTTCGTGAGCCAGCACCGAGGCCAGCTCGGACTCGGACTTCGACGCCGTAAACAACCCGCTATGAATGCCAATGTATCCCCCCGGCAATGCGAAAGCATTAATACTGCTATCGCGCAGGGCAAACACCGTGACGGGTTGTGCCATGGCGGGGCCATACTGGGCCAGCTTGCGACCCATGTCAGTCAGATACTGGTTGATGTCCGGGTCCGACACGTATTCAGGCGAACGCCTGCCCTGCTCCATGATGGCATTGCCCAAGGTACGCTCCAAAGCCGGCGACAGCTCGGCCCCCGAAGCCGCTCCCATGGAGGGAATCCCCACAGGCTGAGCCTGTACCGGCAGCGCCGGACTGAAAGCCAGCGACAGGGTCAGACACAAAGACAAGGTGGAACGAGCAGGTCTAAACGACATGGATACTCCCGACAAAATCAATTGGCCCTGACCATCATAGCGCTGCCCGGCTTGCGCGATTCTGGCAAACGGTGACGCGTCGACAAACGCATCAACGTGCCTAAGGCATACAACAGGCCAAATACTTCCACCAAACCAGCCAGCACCCACATAATCAGGCCACCCATAACCTGATCCGCCAGGGCGTCCATACCTGGAATGGCACGACCACAGAGATCAAAAATCGGATAAAGGTCGTATTCGGTGAACGTGATGACGGCGCCCACGATCATTTGCGGCACCATCGTAATGACCGGCGAAAGTATACGCCCGCCCACCGACAAGCGGGCTGGAGGCGAAGGGCGACGATCCAGAATGAGGTTCCAGTACAGGATCCCGCTGATAACCACAGACCAGTTCATCAGACGGTACAGACGCCAGTCCAACATGGAGTAAAACTGCACCGTGGGCAGCATCCAGATCAGAACCAGAAAAACGAACAGGAAGGCAACCAGAATCGGGTTGGTCAAGATAGCCTGAACGCCTCGCCCAACAGGACGGCGCAGCCATTGCGCCAAGGCTCGACGCCCGCTCAGGGGCAGACCGGCACGCAAGGTTTGGCCGGGATAAGCCCCCATCAGGAACAAGGGACCCAGATGATGAAGAATCAAATGTTGGGCCCGATGGATGAAGAACATGCGCTCAGCGTAATAATCCAGGCGCGTGTGCAAGGAAAGGTAGAGAAGAATCAGGCCAATCCAAAAGAAGGACTGGCGCAAAAGATTGGGGCGGTGCACTTGCCGCCCCCGGACGTACAGAATAATGACCAGCAGAAAGGTCAATAGCAGAACAGGAGAGAACTCCCAGGGTGTCAGCCAGTCGAGCAAGGACATAGCAGCGCCATCCGCAAATCCAGTTGCGGTTTAGTTTATAGCAATACGCTCGCGCCCTGCCCACTTCACATTCAACACACCGGGATAATCCCGAATCAGCCGTGCGCGCTGCATCAGCTCGGCACGCAACTCGGGCGGACAGGTCAACGTCACGCAGGCCGTATCATGCGTGTCGGAATGGTCAACCTGCACATTGGCCACACGGATACCCGCCGTATTCAGGTCTGAATAGATACGACGCCGAATCTGAGCCAGATCGCCACGTGGGCAGACAACCGTCAGGCGAGAGACGGACAAAGGAGCACGGGCACGCAGGGCAGAAGCCTGGATGCCGGCACGGCGCAAAAAGAGATCAAAAATACGCATACATTCCCCCTATTGCACATGAACGTTGCAACACATCAGGATTCGGAAAAGCCAAGGGCTTTCCAGAGAATGAAATGGCGGGGAATTGAGGGCAGCAGAACAGCTGCCTGAGATACCACGCCCTGAGATTACCAGGACGCGGCAAGCTGTGAAGGAATCAGCGGGCCTGAACGCGCCTGGACATGGTTAGGTCGAACATAGATCGACTAGCACTGTCGCCGGGGTCGGGATTCACCACACAGCTCCTATAAAACGAAAGAACTTGCATTGTAACGTGCCCCTGCTTCCTTCACAAGGGAAGACCTGTGAAAAACCTTTACTTTACAAGGCACTTGATGTGTTTAATACACAGACAGATCCAGCCAGCCCAGGTGGCGGTACACCGCCATGATGATGTGTACCAGCCAGTACAGGCTAATGTTCACAAACGCGACGCTTGCGATAACGGCGGTCAAGACAGAAGGCCAGCCATGTTGATTATGCCGCTCGCTTTGCGGGTTGTAGAGAGCATCAAATTTTTTCGGATTGCGCAGGGCCAAGACCACCGCTTCGATTATCCCGGCGCTGACCGGCAAAATCAGCATGTTCGGGAACACATCGTCCAGCCCCTGCTTCCATGCCACCGTGCCCCCTATGGCCAATGCCGTCACCATCAAAGGGATATACCAGTAGCGACGACCCAGATACCAGCCATGCGCGCCGATCGCCCCCAACAGCAAGGACAGGCAGGCGGCGGTAAGCTGATGACGAAATGGTTTGGTCTGTTCCAATGACAAAGTCGGGTGGGGCATGCGGAGCATCCAGTCCGGGCTTGTGTTGTCAGCCATTGCTCACAGCTGTCACGGGCCTGACGGCAAATTGACAGCCACCTTCCCGTACAATACCCGAATTACTTCCTTGCCGTCATGAGGTTCCCATGAATGCCACTGACTACGACATCGCCATTTGTGGCGCCGGTCCCGTAGGCGCAGCTTTGGCGCTAATGCTGGCTGCCCAGCACCCAAATCCGTCACGTATCGCCGTTCTGGGGAAAAACTTCGACCTGGCCAGCACCGAACATGCACAGGGCGACCCGCGCACCCTGGCTCTCAATCACGGCAGCCGCCGCCTGATTGTGAACCAGCTCCAGGCCTGGCCGGAGCGCGCGGCCCTGATGCGCACCGTGCATGTTTCCCAGAAAGGACGACTGGGCCGCTGCCTGATTCAGGCTGACGAGCTGGGGGTGCCTGATCTGGGCGCCGTCGTCCATTACGACGATTTGCTCTGGGCCTTGCACGCTCGACTGCGAGACAGCGGCGTGACCCTGTTGCCCGCGCAGCAGGCGCAGACCCACAGCGCCCCCGGACAGATTTTGGTCGATCACGATAGCGGGCAGGCCACTGCCTTACTGGCCGTGCAATGCGATGGCGTCCGCCCCAAAGGGGTGCGCCGCGACTATGGTCAGCACGCCTTGCTGACCACCGTGCGCGCCAGTCAGCCTCAAAGCGGCTGGGCTTATGAACGCTTTACGGAAAATGGTCCCTTTGCAGCCCTGCCCCATCCTGATGCGCCGGATCTGTACGCAATCGTCTGGTGCAACAGCCCTGAGCGCAGCCAGTCCCTGGCCGAACTACCTGTTGAGCAGTTCCAGACCGCCATGCTGCACGCCTTTGGCGAGCGTTTGGGACAGCTGGAGCTGGTATCGAAACGCCACATTTTCCCCCTCGCCTTTCATGCCGGCCCCAGCCGCCTGTCCGAACGTCTGCTGGCCGTAGGCAATGCGGCCCAGACCCTTCATCCGGTGGCCGGCCAAGGCCTGAACCTGGGCTTGCGCGATGTCGCGCAATTGTCACAGTGCCTGGCGGCCTGGCAAGCAGATTGTCGGCAAAACCCAGACCCATTTCTGGCTCGTTACGCGCGCCTGCGTCGCCCTGATCGCTGGCTGACGGCGGCCATCACGGACACGCTGCCACGCTTGTTTGCGACCAGAAACCCATTGATCCAGCATGCCTGTGGTCTGGGGCTATTGGCCATGGACACCCTGCCTTTTGCCCGTCAGCCATTTGCCCGGCAACTTCTGCAAGGGATGCGCGCGTAAGCACACTGGCTGCCAAGGCCCCGAATCGGGGCTAACCCTTTTTTCTTCTTGCAAGTCCTTGCGCACGAACCGGTGTCGCAGGGTTAAAATCTTTCCCATGCGTATCGGCCCCTGGACCCTTCCCAACCCTATTTTCATTGCACCCATGGCGGGAGTCACAGATAGACCTTATCGTCGTCTGTGCAAGACCTTGGGCGCAGGCTATGCCGTCTCGGAAATGGCTGCCAGCAACAAGCGTTTGTGGGACAGCGTGAAAACATCACGGCGCCTCAATCACGAGGGCGAGGCCGATCCGGTGGCAGTACAGATTGCCGGTTCCGACCCCGAGATGATGGCCGAGGCAGCGGTGTTCAATATCCGCAAAGGCGCCCGCATCATTGATATCAATATGGGGTGTCCGGCCAAAAAAGTGTGCAATGTCGCCTCCGGTTCCGCCCTGCTGCGCGATGAGCCGCGCATCATCCAGATCCTTGAGCATGTTGTCAAGGCATGTACTCCCTACCAGGTTCCGGTTACACTCAAGACCCGCACCGGCTGGGATGCGCAATCGCGCAATGCTGTTCGTATTGCCCGCTTGGCCGAGGATATCGGCATCGCTGCTTTGACCTTGCATGGCCGCACCCGCTGCGACTTCTACCAGGGCCATGCCGAATACGACACCATACGCGAAGTCAAAAACAGTCTCTCTATTCCGGTCATCGCCAATGGGGATATCGATAGTCCCGAAAAGGCAAAATTCGTACTAGAGTACACCGGAGCGGATGCCGTCATGATAGGCCGAGCCGCGCAAGGACGCCCCTGGATTTTCCGGGAAATCCTGCATTATCTCGAGCATGGCGAACATCGCGCTGCCCCCACCTTTGGCGAGCTGCGCGATTGCATGATCGAACACCTGCAAGACCATTACGCTTTCTACGGGCAGCACACTGGAGTACGTACTGCCCGCAAGCACATAGGCTGGTATCTGTCGGACATGCCTGACGCCCGACACTGGCTGGATCAGATTAATCGTATCGAAAACTGTGCAGATCAATTAGAAGCCATTACTCAATGGTTTCAAGAATGCGACCTGGACCAGCCCTACCTGCAATAAAAGTCAGCCATGTGGCTCTTTTGTATTTAAGTACTTCGTATACCTTCAGAAAAAAATGTCAACGACCAACCCACTAGAACAGTCCGTACGTGAACGCCTCGAGCGCTATTTCGCCGATCTGGGCGAATCCGAGCCACGCGATCTGTTGTCGATGGTCATCTCGTGCGTGGAACGGCCTGTGCTGCAAGTTGCCCTGGAAAAATCCGCAGGCAATCAGTCCAAGGCCGCGGAAATGCTGGGCATCACGCGCAGTACCTTGCGCAAGAAGCTCAGTGCCCACAACCTGCAACCCTGATTCCTAACTCTCACGTCTCACCTTCCATGAAAATCCAGACAGCTCTTCTTTCTGTCTCCGACAAAACCGGTATTGTCGAGTTCGCCCAAGCACTTGCCCAACGTGGCGTGCGTCTCCTTTCCACAGGCGGCACGGCCAAGTTGCTGGCCCAGGCTGGCTTGACCGTCACCGAAGTGGCCCAGCACACTGGTTCGCCAGAAATTCTGGATGGCCGTGTCAAAACACTGCATCCAAAAATTCACGGTGGTCTGCTGGCTCGTCGCGACAGCGCCGAACACTTGAAGACGCTGGAAGAACACGACATTGACCGTATCGATCTGCTGGTCGTCAATCTTTACCCGTTCCGTGAAACCATCGCCAAGCCCGGCTGCACCTTCGCCGATGCGGTGGAAAACATTGATATTGGCGGCCCTGCCATGCTGCGTGCAGCAGCCAAAAATCACGGCACCCCCGAAGGCGGCGCCTGTGTCGTGATTGACCCTGTTGATTACGAACGCGTGCTGGCGGATATGGACGGCCCTGCCGGTCACCCTTCTTACGGCCTGCGTCTGGAACTGGCGGCCAAAGTGTATGCTCACACGGCCGCTTACGACGGCGCGATTGCCGCTTACCTGAGCAGCCTGGCTCAAGCCGAGCCCGCCCAGGACAGCGCCCCCGAAGTGAACACATGGCCCAATGTGCTGACTATTCAGCTCAAACAGGAACAGACCCTGCGTTACGGCGAAAACCCGCACCAAAGCGCTGCCTTTTACACAGACGGCACCATTGGCGACGGTCTGCTGGGCCGCTACAAGCAATTGCAGGGTAAAGAGCTGTCTTACAACAATATTGCAGACGCCGATGCAGCTTGGGAGTGTGTGCGCAGCTTTGATGCCGGCGCTTGCGTCATCGTCAAGCACGCCAACCCTTGCGGCGTGGCGCTGGGCGAAACTGCCCAAGAGTCTTACCGCAAAGCCTTCCAAACCGACCCAACTTCGGCCTTTGGCGGCATTATTGCCTTTAACCGCGAAGTGGACGAAGCCGCTGCCCAAGCGATCAGCAGCCAGTTTGTAGAAGTGCTGCTGGCACCTTCCTACACACAAGGCGCCTTGGACGTATTTGCTGCCAAAAAGAACGTACGCGTACTCAGCATTCAGCCTGGTCAGGCGCACAACGCCTTTGACGTGAAGCGTGTCGGCGGCGGCTGGTTGGTGCAAACACCTGACACGTTCCGCGACAACACCGAAGGCTTCAAGGTTGTGACGCAAGTTCAACCTACGGCTCAGCAAATGCAAGACATGCTGTTTGCCTGGAACGTGGCCAAGTACGTGAAATCGAACGCTATCGTGTTCTGCGGTCAGGGCATGACGCTGGGCGTGGGCGCAGGCCAGATGAGCCGTGTGGACTCCGCCCGCATCGCGTCCATCAAGGCTGAAAACGCTGGCTTGACCCTGCAGGGTTCAGCCGTCGCATCCGACGCCTTCTTCCCCTTCCGCGATGGTCTGGATGTGGTTGCCGAAGCGGGCGCCACCTGCGTGATTCAACCCGGCGGCAGCGTGCGTGATGACGAAGTCATCGCCGCCGCCAACGAGCGTGGTATTGCCATGGTCCTGACCGGCACACGCCACTTCCGTCACTAATATGCGAATCCTGGGCATAGACCCTGGCTTGCGTCGCACTGGTTTCGGAGTGATCGACGCCCAGGGGCCCAGCTTGCGCTATGTGGCCAGCGGGACCATTGTGGTCCCGCCTGATCTGCCTCTGGCAGAGCGGCTAAAGCTGATTCTGACTCACATCACGGAAGTGATTGAGCACAGCAAGCCCGATACCTCTGCGATCGAAAAAGTCTTTGTCAACAGCAACCCGGCCTCTACCCTTTTGCTGGGGCAAGCTCGGGGTGCCGCCTTGTGTGCGCTGGCTGTAGGTGGACTGGATGTGCATGAGTACACCGCTTTGCAGATCAAGAAAACCGTCACCGGCAGCGGTCATGCTGCCAAAGAACAAATCCAGCTGATGGTACAGCGGCTCCTGCAGCTGAACGGCCTGCCTGCGCCGGACTCGGCCGATGCCCTGGCCTGCGCCATCAGCCATGCTCATCACAGCAGTGTGGTGGGCGGCCTGCAAAAAAGCGGAGCCATCACCACCGGGCCGCGCCGTCGCATTCGCGCTGGCCGGATCTTGGGTTAACTATCCAGAAGGAATGTCATGATAGGTCGCATCCGGGGTACCTTGATCGAGAAACAACCGCCTACCATCTGTGTGGATGTGGGTGGGGTTGGTTATGAAATCGATGTGCCCATGAGTACGCTCTACCAAATGCCGGAACTGGGCGCACAGGTCAATCTGTACACCCACCTGGCTATTCGTGAAGATGCTCACGTGCTGTTTGGCTTTTCCAGCCTGAACGAGCGCAGCACGTTCAAGGCACTGATCAAAGTCACCGGCATCGGTGCCCGCACGGCCCTGTCCTTGCTCTCGGGCATGAGTGCTGAAGAGCTGGCCGATGCTATTACACGCCAGGAGACTTCCCGTCTGGTGAAGATCCCCGGTATAGGTAAAAAAACTGCCGAGCGTCTGTTACTGGAGTTGCGCGGCAAGCTGGGTGCGGACCTGGGTTCCAGCGGTACAGTCAGCGCGGTGCCCAACAGCCGGGATGACGTATTGCATGCTCTGGAAGCTTTGGGTTATTCCAGCAAGGAGGCCAGTATTGCTGTCAAAGCCTTGCCGGATGATATTGATGTGTCGGAAGGGATCAAGCAGGCACTGAAGTCGCTGTCACGCGCTTGATACCACACTGCCATGTATAAAAAAACCGGGCTGTTCATAGGAACGGCCCGGTTTCTTTGTCTATACAGGGGGCAACTTATCCATCATGACGCTTATTGATGAGATGAGGTACGGGCTAACTGCCCTATTGGCTTACTGTGGTCTGCTCGTTTGCTCGTTTGCTCGTTTGCTCGTTTGCTCGTTTGCTCGTTTGCTCGTTTGCTCGTTTGCTCGTTTGCTCGTTTGCTCGTTTGCAACTCCAGTTTGACCCGCTTTTTGAAACATGGGCAAGATCAATGCCTGCGTCTGCAACCCATTTAACGCATCAAGCAAGCAGACGCCCCAGGGCGGACACATCCACATTACCGCCACTGATCAGTACGCCCACCTTGCGGCCTTGCAAATCTCCCTGCCGCATTACCGCCGCGGCCCCCAAACAGCCTGTAGGCTCCACCACCATCTTCATGCGTTCCGCAAAAAAACGCATGGCCTGAACCAGCTCGGTATCAGGCACCGTCAAAATATCCGTCACCATGCTGCGAATCAACTCAAATGTCATCGGTGCCAACGCTTGGGTCAGTGCCCCATCCGCAATCGATGCAGGCGGCGCAATCTTGACGATCTCCCCACTGCGCAGGGACTGCTGGGCATCATCTCCTGCCTGCGGCTCCACCCCAAAGACTTCACAAGCCGGAGCCATGGCCTTGACCGCCAGCAAGCAGCCCGACAGCAAGCCGCCGCCTCCTAAGGGCGCGTAGAACTGTTGCAAGTCCGGCACGTCCTGCAACAGCTCCAATGCGGCCGTACCCTGCCCCGCGATGACATCGGGATGTGCAAAGGGGGGAATCAGGGTCAACCCCTCACGATCCACCAACTCTTGTGCAATCTGGGCACGATCCTGGGTCAGGCGGTCATACTCGATCACTTTGGCACCATAGCCGCGCGTCGCAGCCAGTTTGGCAGCCGGAGCATCCGAATTCATGATGATGGTGGCCGGTATGCCCAAAAGCTTGGCCGACAAGGCGACCGCCTGCGCATGATTGCCAGAGGAAAAAGCCACGACACCTGCTTTTTTCTGCTGCTCGTTCAACTGCGCCAGCGCATTGAAGCCACCGCGAAACTTGAAAGCACCAATACGCTGAAAGTTCTCGCACTTGAAGTAGACTTCGCCATTCAGGCGCTCGTTCAAGGTGGCAGAAGTCAAGACTGGTGTACGGTGTGCCACAGGCGCCAAGCGTTCAGCGGCGGCTACAACATCAGCAAAAACAGGTAATTCCAGGGACATGGCTAAAATCTCGTTTGAAAACTCCAGTCCACATTATGGAGGATGCCTCGCAACGTGGCCTAGCCCTGAGTGCTTAAAACCGGGTTCCGGCACAAGGTGTGAAGCATGAGAGGTCTACGGCCGCTCATCCCACGCCGGTGACGGTACTCAAGCGGCTTGCGCTTGGTGTACCATACTGTATATTCAATCAGCGTAGTCATCATGGCCATTCATTCCGATTCGCTCTCCAGCCTGCCTTCTGAACAGCGCATCATCACGCCCAAGCCCCTGTCGCCCAACGAAGAGTCCATCGAACGCGCCTTGCGACCCAAGATGCTGGAGGACTATGTCGGGCAAGCCCGGGCCCGCGAACAGCTGGAAATCTTTATCGCGGCTGCTCGCCAGCGCCAGGAAGCGCTAGACCACGTCTTGCTGTTTGGCCCTCCCGGTTTAGGTAAAACCACCCTGGCTCACATCATTGCCCATGAAATGGGGGTGAACCTGCGCCAGACTTCCGGTCCCGTGCTGGAGCGTCCCGGTGATCTGGCCGCCTTGCTGACAAATCTGGAACCCAACGACGTTCTCTTTATTGACGAGATCCATCGCTTGTCCCCCGTCGTGGAGGAAATTCTGTATCCAGCGCTGGAAGACTTTCAAATTGATATCCTGATTGGCGAAGGCCCGGCCGCCCGCAGCGTCAAACTGGATTTGCAGCCCTTTACCCTGGTCGGCGCGACCACTCGCGCCGGCATGTTGACCAATCCCTTGCGCGACCGCTTTGGCATTGTGTCTCGCCTGGAGTTCTATGACGTCAAAGACCTGACGCATATCGTGGCGCGCAGTGCGGGGCTGCTTAATGTCAGCACAACCGATGAAGGCACTTACGAAATTGCCCGCCGTTCACGCGGCACACCACGTATCGCCAACCGGCTCTTGCGCCGGGTGCGCGACTACGCCGAAGTCAAAACCGGCGGCATCATCCATACCGAGTGTGCACAAGCCGCCCTGTCCATGCTGGAAGTGGACCCGCAAGGTCTGGATTTGATGGACAGAAAACTGCTGGAAGCCATCGTGCATAAATTCGACGGTGGCCCAGTGGGCGTAGACAGTCTGGCCGCTGCCATTGGTGAAGAGCGCGACACCATCGAAGATGTGATCGAACCGTATCTGATCCAGCACGGTTTTTTGCAACGCACCCCCAGGGGCCGTATTGCTACCCTGAACACCTGGCGTCACTTGGGGCTAACGCCTCCACGCAACACACAGGGTCAGGATCTGTTCGACGCAGAATAAGTACTTAATCCCGGCGAGCCCAGGGGCGAAACACCAATAGCAAGGTAATCGCAATCGACACGGCGGCAGCCAGCAACAAGGCTGTCAGCCAGTGCAGATGCGTGAAAGTCAGCGCCAGCGTGGTGCAAAACCCCGCCAGGCTACCTGTCCCCCACAACGCTGAACGCAAGGTCGCTACCAGGCTTGCCGCACCCAAGGTTTGATGAATGGTCACCGCCACCACGGTGTAGCCAATGGGGAAGGCCATAATCAGCCCTGACAAGCTCGGTCCCAGCAGGGAGCTGCTGGTGGTCACGATAGCGACCAAAAGTCCAGCCAAAGCCCCTCTGAATATCAGCAAGCCCCAGCCCGCCTTCGCTTTGCTGCTTCCTTTCATGCCGGCCAGACGGCGCGAAACGCGCAAGCTGAACGCAGTCACAGCAATAAACAAAGCCAGGCCCAGCAAGGGCTGCACAGGCATAAAGGACAGGAGCAAGGCTGCCACCGCCCAACCTGCCACTGCACACAATAAGGTGCGCCAGGGCGACAGGGTGGGAGCACAAAGAATGATGAGCAGCAAGAACAGCTGAGTCGCGCTTAGCGAATACACGGCATAGGTTGCCGCCTGCTGCACATAATCGGCAGGAAACTGCTGGGACAGAAAATAAAAGCCGGGGCCCAATACCATAGGCAAGCCCGCCAGCGCACCACCAATCAAGGGCCCAAATACCCCGACTGACCACGAAACCAGAACAACAACCAAAGCAGTGGCGGCCATGCGAACAGCCAAGGCAGACCACGCTGTATCAAGAAAAGCAGTTTCCACGGAGCTATCTTGCAGTGAAAGCAGATATCAGGAGCTGCCCGACTCAGCGCTATCAAAGACACTGAAATCGGACGGCTTCTTTCACCCTTAGCTCACCACACTCCAGTCCAGAGCCTGGCCGGCAGCCAGAGGAATCAACGGCTCACCCGCCATTTCCACGGACTCGGGAATGGTGAACTGGCTACGTTGCAACGTCATGGTTCCTTCATTGACCGGCAAACCGTAAAAAGCAGGGCCATTCAAGCTGGCAAAGGCTTCCAGGCGGTCCAGACGACCGGCCTTATCAAAAGCCGAAGCGTACAGCTCCATAGCGTGCAGAGCGGTATAACAGCCCGCACAGCCACAGCTTTGTTCTTTGCGGCTACGCGAATGCGGCGCACTGTCTGTGCCCAGGAAGAAACGATTGCTATCGCTGGTGGCGGCATCTACCAAAGCCTGACGGTGCTTCTCGCGCTTCAAGACGGGCAGACAATACCAATGCGGCTGCAGGCCACCCTGGAACAGGGCATTACGGTTATAGAGCAAGTGGTGGGCGGTGATGGTTGCGGCAACCGGGCCTTCGGCCTGGCTCACGTAAGCGGCGCCCTCTGCCGTGGTCAAGTGCTCAAACACCACTTTCAGCTCGGGGAAAGCCTTGCGCATGGGAATCATCACACGCTCGATGAACACGGCCTCGCGGTCGAACAAGTCGATGCTGGGGTCCGTGACCTCACCGTGCATCAGCAACGGCATGCCCGATTCCTGCATCTGGGCCAGCACCTTGGAACAGTTCTTCAGCAAATCTGTCACGCCTGCATCGGAGTTTGTGGTGGCGCCGGCTGGATACAGCTTCACGCCATGCACAAACCCACTTTCCTTGGCGCGAACGATTTCCTCAGGCTGAGTATTGTCCGTCAGGTACAAAGTCATCAAAGGTTCAAACTTGCCGACATACTCGGTTTTGGCCAATGCGCTCAGAATACGCTCGCGATAGGCCAGTGCCTGTGCAGTGGCTGTAACGGGCGGGGTCAGGTTGGGCATGACGATGGCCCGGTCAAATTGTGCCGCCGTATGGCCCAAGACCGATTCCAGCACAGCGCCATCACGCAGGTGCAAATGCCAATCATCAGGACGACGAATGACCAGGGTATCCACAGTAGGGCTCATATCTTTACTCAATCTCAAACAAAGAACCCGCGCTTTGACGCGTTATGCAAGCGACGGGCATCACCATTGCCTTCCAGCAGGCCGAATCCATCATTATGCTACAGCTACCCGTGCCGCGCATGACAGACACGGCAATCCTGAGCCTGGCCGCAGCCTGTCCTGCCCTTGCCCGTAAACACGGGAAAATCTGCTTACAGACCTGCAAAGCGCAGGCTCACAAAGGGCTTGGACGTACAGGGAGTATCACGGTATGCTGACAGACAAGTCGTGCCCTAGCGCATAACCCGCCCCTTCAACTCGTTTCTCAGGAGTTCCGTTCATGGCCAGCACTGAAAAAAAGCCTGCTACCCGCAAACCCAATGCAGCCTTCATGAAACCACTCACTCCTAGCCCAACACTGGCTGCGGTGATTGGCTCCGACGCGCTGCCGCGTACTGAAGTTACGAAGAAAATCTGGGAATACATCAAGAAGCACGATCTCCAAGACCCCAAGAACCGTCGCAACATCAATGCCGACGCCAAACTGCGTCCCTTGTTCGGCAAGGATCAGGTCTCCATGTTTGAACTGACCAAGCTGGTTAGCGCTCACCTGAAATAAGCAAGGGGTGCCCAGGCACCTCTGGCACTATCGGGCCGCGCCGCTGAGCTTTCAGCCGCGGCCCTTTTTCATCCTGCGGCATCCGGCCTTCTGTTTTACCGTCTTCATGTCGATTTCACTGCCTACCCCAACCATCCAAACGCCCCATGTACTGTGCTGGCTGCGTCGTGATTTGCGCCTGCAGGATCACGCTGCCTTGCACCACGCCTTACAAAGCGGACTGCCCGTTGCCTGTGTCTTTGTCTTTGACAGCACCATCCTGGACTCCTTGCCGGCCGATGACGTGCGCGTCGCGTTCATTCTCGACAGTCTGCAATCCCTCCAGGAGCAACTGCGCCAACATGGCAGCGAGCTGATTACCGTTCACGGCGACCCGGTACAGCAAATTCCCTTGCTGGCAAACCATCTGAATGCACAGACTGTTTATGCCAATGAGGACTACGAGCCGGCCGCCTTGACACGGGATCACGCAGTCAGCCAGTCCCTTGCCGCTCAAGGCCGAGTGCTAAAGCTGTTCAAAGACCAGGTAATCTTTGCACGCGATGAGATTCTGACACAGCAAAAGCAGCCTTATACCGTATTCACTCCCTACAAGCGCAACTGGCTGGCGCGTATTCAGCCAAGCGATATACAGGCGTATGACTGCTCACAGGGGCAATGGGCACCACTTCCCGCTCAGGCACTTCCGTGCTTGAAGGAGCTGGGTTTTCACGAGGAAGCTCGCACCAAACTACTCAGCCCTGCGGGCTGGCAAGGCGCACAGACCCTGCTGCAGCAGTTCGAACCAAGAATTCACGCCTATCACGAACGCCGAGACTTCCCAGCCAAACGGGGTGTCTCTTACCTGGCTCCGCACCTGCGCTTCGGCACACTGTCCATCCGTCAGGCAGTAGCACTGGCTTGGCCCAGCGACTCCGAAGGCGCAGCTACCTGGCTGAGCGAGTTGATCTGGCGCGAGTTCTACCAACAATTCCTGTGGCATCACCCCGAAACCGCACAAGAAAGTTTCAAGCCAGCTTATAAGAACCTTCCTTTTCCTAACCGCGACGACTGGTTCCAGGCTTGGAAGGACGGACAAACCGGCTACCCGATTGTTGATGCCGCCATGCGCCAATTGAATCAGTCAGGCTATATGCATAACCGCCTGCGCATGATCAGTGCGTCCTTTCTGGTGAAAGACCTGTTGATAGACTGGCGCTGGGGAGAACAGTATTTTGCCCAAAAACTGCTTGATTACGATATGGCTTCCAACGTGGGGGGCTGGCAATGGGCCGCTTCTACCGGCTGTGATGCCCAACCGTACTTCCGCATCTTTAATCCCATCACCCAATCGCGTAAATTTGACCCAGAGGGACAGTTCATACGACGCTATGTTCCTGAATTGGCGTCCTTGGATAAACAGGCGATTCACGCACCTTGGCAAGCCAAACAACTTCCCTTGGCATTTCGCCTGGGCCAACATTACCCGGCCCCGATTGTGGATCACGATACCCAACGGCATCTTGCTTTGGCGCTATTCAAGCAGGCAGGAGAGCAAGAAGCAGCGGATTAAATACGTTTAAGGATAAGTATGTCAAACAGCTCCAGACCATCACCGCCAGCCAGCACCGCTGTAGTGCTGCAAAATTTGCAAGCCGCCCACCCTCAGGCCCAAGTGGCCGTCCTGGATTTCGCAAGCGACCATGCGGAAATAAGCCTGGCTCATAAAGGCGTGCCTGTTCACACCGAGCATTTTCCAGAACTGAGTGGCACCCAGTTGCTATCCCACTGTTTTACCAACTCTCACTCCCGTGAGGCTCAGTTGGAACATGGTATTGAGCTTGTGGAAGACGCGATCATGCCAGCCAGTCTGGACCTGCGTCAATTCATGGTGTTTGCGACGGGAGAGTACGCCGAAGATCTGGGCGTCTGGCTTAATGAAGCTCAAGGTAGCGAACAGCACATCTTGAGTCGCGACATGATTGATGATCTGTTCACGCTGTATGCCGCCGCCAGCCAAGGAGCCATCAGCCTGAAGATGGTGAATGCAGGCTCCTTGGAAAATATCCATGAGCTGATCAATAATCAGAATCTTGGAATCTATCTTCTGCTACTGCGCGAGTGCATGCACCATATGCATATCGAGCAGGTTCACCTGTTGGCACCCTGATACCGGCTCAGCAGACAAAAGCCTGTCGGACCTGCCTCTCCACACGGGTCAAGCACGCACCAACACCCGCCTACACGTACAAAAAAAGGTGCTCATCAGAGCACCTTTTTTACTTTTCACCCGATCAGGGGCAAATCCTTGGAAAGGGTGGTGTCACTTTAATAGTCGTGACCTAAAGCCTGCCCACCCGCCAAGGCTAACCAGCCTTTGATCAGACGGTGAATAATCCAGACCAGAGCCACCAAGGCGGTAACCCAACCGATAAAGATGGATGTCAGCAAGGCGCTCAAAACCATCCACAACAGGCCCCACCAGAACGTCTTGATAAGCCAGTCCAGATGACTGGCATAGATCGTGCCCGATGCGTCACCACGCTTGACGTAGGCCAGAATTACAGCTGCCACAGCCGCTGCACCGAAGATACCTGCACTAATCATAGCCAGAGAAAACAAGCCATAGCAGATGTGCGTGATCTTGCGCAGCGACAAGCCTGGTTCGAGCTCGGGGCTAATGGGCTGAGTCATTCGGTTCTCCTGAAACAAGCATTATCGATAACTATACCGAACTATTTTACCCATACTTTGGCGATTAACCGTATGACAGTGGCTGAGCTACCACCATGACCTTTGCAGAAGCAAACAATCGGCAGTAAACCTGACCGTACCTATATGCTCAAGCAGCATGCCCAAGCGGTGCATATCAGCTTGTTGATGCCCCAAGCTCTAACTTCCAACTGCATCAGGATGTCACTTGTACGATTGTTGATGTGGGTGGGGTGAGCGCAGGGAGGAGCGTACTCAGGGCGGTGGGCCTAGTTAGGGGCGGTCAGCGCGAGCAAGAGGCAGACCCAGGGGAGACGCCTTCGCCCTTGAGGCTTAAGGGCACCCGTCGCCTCTGAGGAGTGCCGCGATCACCCGGCAGATAGACAACGGCTTGATGCGAGAGGCTGAGGTTCAGCAAGCCGCTAAGGCTGAACCCGCCCCTCGTAGGGCTGCCATCGTACAGGTAGCACCCGCAGAGGACTCAACATCAACCCTCAAACCCAGGAAGCATACGCAATAACTGACCCCATCGGCTTGGGCCAAAAGGCGTAGTCTGCAACAAGAAGGGATAAGCGGTGCCCAGAACGGGCTTGGGAAGGGGTGGGGTACGTCTGAAGTCGTAACCCAGGGGCCAGACGATCAGCATCGTTCAGGTGTGTCCGTCGCCGATGCGGTGGCGACCCATAAAACAAAACCCCCGCAAGGGATGCTTGCGGGGGTTTTGAGCAATAAGAGCTTGACGATGACCTACTTTCACAGACGTCCGTCCACTATCATCGGCGCAAAGGCGTT
>NZ_JBANCI010000019.1:0-465 GCF_037120595.1 Alcaligenes sp. CHO6 | reverse complement strand
GCCAGCCCTGCTCACGCGCCGTTGCCAGCAACTTCTGTGTGTTCGCGATCGCCTCAGGAATATTGCCGCCACCAAACACCGCCGGGTCAGCAAAACCATTCACCAGATCAATAATCAACAAGCCGTAGGGAGCTTGAGGCTCCAGCGTCGATCCAAACCCTTGTTGAGCGTACACCGCTCCTTCATTCGTACTCACCAACACCTCCATCCAGTACGTTGCCATCACGCACCACCGCCCGGCCATCCAGGCTGACCGTGCAATGGCGCAAAGGAATATCAATGTGGCAGGCCGTCGTGCGATTGCCGCCCGCCTCGTTGTTTGGGCCCAGAGAGAACAGGAAGTTGCCCTCAAACGCGCGGGCATCCATACCAATGGTGTTCTCACGCGAGTACAGGCCCAGCGTAGACCAGTGACAACGCGGTTGCAGACCCCAGCCAATGTGGGAGATCGCGTAACCTTCGGGA
>NZ_JBANCI010000018.1:0-539 GCF_037120595.1 Alcaligenes sp. CHO6 | reverse complement strand
CCTTCGTCGCCTTCCAGAGCCAGTTTGGCCGAACCCTTGATGATCGGGGTGTCGTCGCCAGGGAAGTCGTACTTGGACAACAGCTCACGAACTTCCATTTCAACCAGTTCGATCAGCTCTTCGTCATCAACCATGTCGGCCTTGTTCAGGAACACGATGATGTAAGGAACGCCAACCTGACGGCTCAGCAGGATGTGCTCGCGAGTCTGGGGCATTGGGCCGTCAGCGGCCGAGCAAACCAAGATAGCGCCGTCCATCTGGGCAGCACCGGTAATCATGTTCTTGACGTAGTCAGCGTGGCCGGGGCAGTCAACGTGAGCGTAGTGACGGTTAGGCGTTTCGTACTCAACGTGCGACGTGCTGATGGTGATACCACGTGCTTTTTCTTCAGGGGCGTTGTCGATCTGCGAGTAATCGCGTGCTTCGCCGCCGTATGCCTTGGACAGAACCGTGCAGATTGCAGCGGTCAGAGTGGTTTTACCGTGGTCAACGTGACCGATAGTACCGACGTTGACGTGCGGTTTAGTCCGTTCAAACTT
>NZ_JBANCI010000017.1:0-567 GCF_037120595.1 Alcaligenes sp. CHO6 | reverse complement strand
AACTAACAGCCAATAAGTGTGGACGCTTTCGCTTTGCGAGCCATTCGCTCTAAAAGGAGGTGATCCAGCCGCACCTTCCGATACGGCTACCTTGTTACGACTTCACCCCAGTCATGAATCCCACCGTGGTAAGCGCCCTCCTTGCGGTTAGGCTACCTACTTCTGGTGAAACCCACTCCCATGGTGTGACGGGCGGTGTGTACAAGACCCGGGAACGTATTCACCGCGACATTCTGATCCGCGATTACTAGCGATTCCGACTTCACGCAGTCGAGTTGCAGACTGCGATCCGGACTACGATCGGGTTTCTGAGATTGGCTCCCCCTCGCGGGTTGGCGACCCTCTGTCCCGACCATTGTATGACGTGTGAAGCCCTACCCATAAGGGCCATGAGGACTTGACGTCATCCCCACCTTCCTCCGGTTTGTCACCGGCAGTCTCATTAGAGTGCTCTTGCGTAGCAACTAATGACAAGGGTTGCGCTCGTTGCGGGACTTAACCCAACATCTCACGACACGAGCTGACGACAGCCATGCAGCACCTGTGTTCCGGTTCTCTTGCGAGCAC
>NZ_JBANCI010000016.1:0-677 GCF_037120595.1 Alcaligenes sp. CHO6 | reverse complement strand
ATGTCATGACCATTGAAGGTATCGCCCACTGGTGATAGATGGGTCAGTAGCTCAGTCGGTTAGAGCACCGTCTTGATAAGGCGGGGGTCGTTGGTTCGATTCCAACTTGACCCACCAACGATTACCTCGGGGGATTAGCTCAGCTGGGAGAGCACCTGCTTTGCAAGCAGGGGGTCGTCGGTTCGATCCCGTCATCCTCCACCACCGCTTTTATAGGTGGTTGTCGATACAGCAAGGTTCATGACAGAGTATAGGGCACAGACAAACAACGGTTTGCCTGGCGCTAGATTCAACGAAGAGTGTTCTTTTTAAAGAATACTGCTCGTTGGGTTATGCAACCCACGAATTGCTCTTTAACAATTAGGAAGAAGCACAACGAAGGTGTGTTGTCTAATAAACGCAAGACGATTAGTCGACTTGTGATGACAATACACGGGTTGTGATTGCAACAGAACAAATTATGTTCAACGAAAGTTCTCAAAAATATAGACGTTGTCTGATCTTCGGATTGGATAACAGCTAAGGATTGATGAACGGCAACAACGTATACTCATATTCCTATAACAGCACCAAGCGTTATAGGATCAAGCGAATAAGTGCATATGATGGATGCCTTGGCGATCACAGGCGATGAAGGACGCGGTAGCCTGCGAAAAGCTACGGGGAGCTGGCAAACA
>NZ_JBANCI010000015.1:0-700 GCF_037120595.1 Alcaligenes sp. CHO6 | reverse complement strand
TAGGTAGGTAGGTAGGTAGGTAGGTAGGTAGGTAGGTAGGTAGGTAGGTAGGTAGGTAGGTAGGTAGGTAGGTAGGTAGGTAGGTAGGTAGGTAGGTAGGTAGGTAGGTAGGTAGGTAGGTAGGTAGGTAGGTAGGTAGGTAGGTAGGTAGGTAGGTAGGTAGGTAGCCCATCGACTGGTGACTGTTTTTTGGCGCGTGTTTTTCCCTCATATCTATATAGGGGGGTGAACAGGCAAAGGACGGAGGGAGGTTCTTGCGATTCTTGTGTGCAGAAAAAAGTGCTTAGCTTGTGTTTTGCTCTATAGATCTCTGAGTCCTCCTGCCAGCAGGCAAAAACCAGAAGTTAATCTAAAAATTATTTTTAGGGTGATTCTTCATAGTTATCAATTGGCTACCTCGTTTTGCAAGGTTTGCTCTCATCAAGTATCCAGAAAAATGCCAAAGAAAGCTTGCAAAGCCAAATTTCATCGTGCTATAGTTCTTTTCTCGCTGCAGCACACACAGGGTTTTCCCTCAAAGCGCCGCAGAGAGCAGTTAGACAAGATTCACCGCCTTGGCCAAGAGGCCCGCAACGAAACTTGCCTGACTGAGTCAGGTAACTGACACGGTGTAAAACCCGGAGCTTGACAAATCAGAAAATTCTGTGTTAAAGTTCTAGGTTCTGCTCCAGAGAACGCAACGTTAAGTTTTTAGCTGGTT
>NZ_JBANCI010000014.1:0-701 GCF_037120595.1 Alcaligenes sp. CHO6 | reverse complement strand
CCGTACAGGGCGGCGCTGTAGCTGTTGCTGCGCGAGCTCTGACGGCGATCATCCAGTTTGATGCGGTTTTCCAGATAGCCCAAAGACGCACCCATGCGCCAGCCTTGTTCGCCGATGGAGGTATCGCCACCCAGGAACAGGCCGCCGACTTTGTGGCGTACATCCTGGCTGTCCTCGTTGCCGTCCAGATCGCGTTGTTGATGGATCACGTCCGCCCACAGCACGGTGTCTTGTCCTGTGGCATGACGGGCGCCCGAGGCTTGTTTGCCCAAGGTACGGGGCAATAGATCGCCATTGCTGAGCAGTGCCGAGGTGGTGCCCGCATGGATCTGGCCTTGCAGTTGTTCCATATAGCCTGCGACCTGGCTGGACTGGGCATTAAGCACCGTGTCATACAGTTCAGCCATCGCGGCTGGTGGCTGGTCCGAGCCGGTATCCAGAGCGTTGGCCACGGCTTTCTGGTTGCGGGTATGGGCAAATGCTGCAAAGGGGGTGTCATTGCGCTGGATCATCAAGGACAGGCCGGGGCCGTAGAGCAGCGTGGGTGACAGGAATGCCATGTCGTACGTAATGTGGCTGTATTTCCCGGTCACGCCCTGTGCTGCGTCCACGAAGGAATAGGCGACGTTTTGACGGAAAGGGCCGCCGGCCAGCTTCAGGGTGCCGTCGATATGGGCGGCCCCCCCGACGACCAGACGATC
>NZ_JBANCI010000013.1:0-703 GCF_037120595.1 Alcaligenes sp. CHO6 | reverse complement strand
TCATATTCCTATAACAGCACCAAGCGTTATAGGATCAAGCGAATAAGTGCATATGATGGATGCCTTGGCGATCACAGGCGATGAAGGACGCGGTAGCCTGCGAAAAGCTACGGGGAGCTGGCAAACAAGCTTTGATCCGTAGATGTCCGAATGGGGAAACCCACCGTAGCAATACGGTATCCCATGCTGAATACATAGGCATGTGGAGGCGAACCGAGTGAACTGAACCATCTCAGTAACTCGAGGAAAAGAAATCAACCGAGATTCCGGAAGTAGTGGCGAGCGAAACCGGACCAGCCTGGATGTTTTAGCGTATTGAATAGTCGAATGGAATGGAAAGTCCAGCCGTAGCAGGTGATAGCCCTGTAGGCGAAATTCAGTACGTGGAACTAAGCATCGAACAAGTAGGGCGGGACACGTGAAATCCTGTCTGAATATGGGGGGACCATCCTCCAAGGCTAAATACTCGTGATCGACCGATAGTGAACCAGTACCGTGAGGGAAAGGCGAAAAGAACCCCGGAAGGGGAGTGAAATAGATCCTGAAATCGTATGCATACAAACAGTAGGAGCACCCTCGTGGTGTGACTGCGTACCTTTTGTATAATGGGTCAGCGACTTACATTCAGTGGCAAGCTTAACCGAATAGGGGAGGCGTAGCGAAAGCGAGTCCGAATAGGGCGATTCAGTCGCTGGGTGTAGAC
>NZ_JBANCI010000012.1:0-836 GCF_037120595.1 Alcaligenes sp. CHO6 | reverse complement strand
GTGCGTGATGAAGATGTAGCCGAGATTGAGCAGTTGGCCCCGGGCGTTCAGCACGTACGCGTGCCCAATGCCGGTCACATGATCCCTTGGGATAACGAAGCAGGCTTTTACGAAGCCTTCGGTGATTTCCTGGGCCAGCGCCTGGTGTGATGTTGAAAGGGCCGCATGGGCGGCCCGTTGTGATGCAGAGGTTCCGCCTCAGTGCCGGAGCCTCTCACAAGGAGAGACAAGATGGCAGTTAGTGATTATCAACTCATCGAGGCCTGGCAAGAAGTGCTGCGCCTGTCCAAGCTGGAGGCGGGTCAAACGGTGACTTTGCTGACCAGCTCGACCACGCACCCGCAGACCCTGCAGTGCGCGCAGATTGCCGCCCAGTCCATGGGAGCGATTGTCAATCGCCTGGACTTGTTGCCGGTCAACGCGGAAAAAGCCTTGAGCCGTGACTCGCTGGCGTACTTGGGTACCACGCCCTTGACGGGTAATGAGGCGGCGATCGCCGCCTTGAAGGCCAGTGATCTGGTGCTGGACCTGATGACCCTGTTGTTCTCGCCCGAGCAGATCGACATTCTGAAGTCGGGTACCAAGATTTTGCTGGCCGTGGAGCCACCTGAAATTCTGGTTCGCACGGTGCCCACCGAAGCCGATCGTGCACGCGTAACCGCGGCAGCGGCCTTGATCAAGGCCGCCAAGGAGATGAGCATTACCTCTCCTGCCGGTACCAATCTGCGCTGCCCGCTCGGTGAGTTCCCGGCGATTCGTGAATACGGTTTTGTGGACGAGCCGGGTCGGTGGGATCACTGGCCCAGCGGCTTTGTGCTGACCTGGCCCAATGAGCG
>NZ_JBANCI010000011.1:0-1207 GCF_037120595.1 Alcaligenes sp. CHO6 | reverse complement strand
CGACAGGCAACTGTCACTGCTCTTTAACAATTAACAGCCGATAAGTGTGGGCGCTTGGAATGAGCGAGTCGAACCCTTCGGGGATCGCCACAAGTTTGTATCAAGTGCTCACAAACGAAAGATGAAGAATTACCTTGTGTAACTCTGAATTTTTCTTTGAGACACAATCGGTCTCGTCGCAAGACGGGACAACCACAGAGATTAAACTGAAGAGTTTGATCCTGGCTCAGATTGAACGCTAGCGGGATGCTTTACACATGCAAGTCGAACGGCAGCACGAGAGAGCTTGCTCTCTTGGTGGCGAGTGGCGGACGGGTGAGTAATATATCGGAACGTGCCCAGTAGCGGGGGATAACTACTCGAAAGAGTGGCTAATACCGCATACGCCCTACGGGGGAAAGGGGGGGATCGCAAGACCTCTCACTATTGGAGCGGCCGATATCGGATTAGCTAGTTGGTGGGGTAAAGGCTCACCAAGGCAACGATCCGTAGCTGGTTTGAGAGGACGACCAGCCACACTGGGACTGAGACACGGCCCAGACTCCTACGGGAGGCAGCAGTGGGGAATTTTGGACAATGGGGGAAACCCTGATCCAGCCATCCCGCGTGTATGATGAAGGCCTTCGGGTTGTAAAGTACTTTTGGCAGAGAAGAAAAGGCATCCCCTAATACGGGATGCTGCTGACGGTATCTGCAGAATAAGCACCGGCTAACTACGTGCCAGCAGCCGCGGTAATACGTAGGGTGCAAGCGTTAATCGGAATTACTGGGCGTAAAGCGTGTGTAGGCGGTTCGGAAAGAAAGATGTGAAATCCCAGGGCTCAACCTTGGAACTGCATTTTTAACTGCCGAGCTAGAGTATGTCAGAGGGGGGTAGAATTCCACGTGTAGCAGTGAAATGCGTAGATATGTGGAGGAATACCGATGGCGAAGGCAGCCCCCTGGGATAATACTGACGCTCAGACACGAAAGCGTGGGGAGCAAACAGGATTAGATACCCTGGTAGTCCACGCCCTAAACGATGTCAACTAGCTGTTGGGGCCGTTAGGCCTTAGTAGCGCAGCTAACGCGTGAAGTTGACCGCCTGGGGAGTACGGTCGCAAGATTAAAACTCAAAGGAATTGACGGGGACCCGCACAAGCGGTGGATGATGTGGATTAATTCGATGCAACGCGAAAAACCTTACCTACCCTTGACATGTCTGGAA
>NZ_JBANCI010000010.1:0-2304 GCF_037120595.1 Alcaligenes sp. CHO6 | reverse complement strand
GCGATACCTCCATCGGCGAACAAGGCTGGCGCATGGGTGCGTCTTTGGGCTATCTGGAAAACCGCATCAAACTGGATGATCGCCGTCAGAGCTCGCGCAGCAACAGCTACAGCGCCGCCCTGTACGGTACGCAGGCGTGGGAAATGGGCTCAGGCAGCTTGAACCTGCTGGCCGGCGCTGCCTACACCCGTCACCGTCTGGACAGCGAACGCTCGATCTTCGTTCATCAGAACGAGACGCTGAAAGCCGACTACAAGGCCCACAGCGTCCAGGCCTTTGCCCAATTGGCTTACCGCATGCCGGTGAGCCCCCGCTCCAGCGTGGAGCCTTATGCCAGCGTCAATTGGCACCAACTGCGTCACGGCGCCTTTAGCGAATCAGGCGGTCAGGCCGCATTGCGAGGTGACTCCCAACGTCAGAACCTGAGCACAGTCACGCTGGGGCTGCGGGGCACCACGGAGCTGGACCTGTCCAAAACCACGGTGGCCCTGAGCGCCGGTTTGGGCTGGCGTCACGCCCTGGGTGATACCACCCCTGAACGTGAACTGGCCTTTGCGGCCCTGCCCGGCAGCAACTTTCGCGTAAGCGGTGCGCCTATCGCCAAGAACGCCGCCGTTGCCGAATTGGGTGCCGAACTGAAAGCCGGCAAAAACACCTCTTTTGGCTTGAACTATCAGGGGCAGTTTGGCCGCAACCAGGATCATGCCGGTTCACTGTTCATGAAACTGCGCTTCTGATTGAAACCCTCAAGGCGGGCTTGGCATTTAGCCAAACCCGCTGCGAGCTTACAGGCGACCAACAAAAATCCCTGCGATACGCATGCATGGCATGGGTCCCCACAAGAACACGATCTCGACAATACTGCAGTCCCTAACAGCCGGATTAAACGGCTATGCCGTTAAATGAAAGATGCCTTGAGGACCTCCACGGCAGGTTTTCACAACGAGTGGCCACCCTCCTTAGCAAATCCAAGTAGATAAGACATGTCGAACAAGAAACGCAACACCTCTATGCTGGTGCAGTTGGCTTTGTTAAGCCTGACTTTACCTGGTATCGTCCACGCCGATTCTGAGAGCTCGCTGGAGCAATGGCGCACCAAAGAATATAAGCGTCAACCCGGCCTGGACATGATCAATGCCGCCAAAGCCTATTCGCTCGGCTTTACGGGCCAGGGCGTCACGATCGGTTATCTGGACTCGGGCATTCAGGCAGATCACCCGGAGTTTGCCGGCGCTATTGCAGGAGGCTTTGACTTTACCAGCAACAGCCTCTACGCCAATGGCCAAGGAGTCGATACTCAGCCTCCTGCCGGGCACGGGAGCCATGTTGCCGGAATCATGGGTGCGAGACGTGATGGAGCAGGCATGCACGGGGTCGCTTTCAATAGCCAGCTTTTTGTCGCTGCTTACGGCATGGTTGCTGACGATGATGATGATGATGATGACGACGTTGACAATGGCAATGACGGCACTGCACCGACTCCAGACGATATAAGGGCCTTTCAAGATCGAATGCTCTCTAATGGCTGGAACTATCTCGCCCAATTCAAGCTACCCATTATCAATAGCAGTCTAGGGCTCAATGACTGCTCAAGGTCCTATAACCCGCCCTGCCATATTGTGGACTATGGCTCAGCGCAAAGCGCCCTAGAGGCCCACCCTCTGATCATTGAGTCCTTCAAGAACAGTGCGCAGGCCGGCTCCCTGATGGTGTTTGCTACCGGCAATGAATCTCAAGACCACCCCGATTTTCTGGCCGGTTCTCCCTATTGGTTCCCCGAGCTGAAAGACAACTGGCTGGCCGTGACGGCAGTAGGGGAGGACGGTTCATTGGCCGTCTACGCCAATAAATGTGGGGTTGCCGCCGAGTGGTGTTTGACCGCGCCAGGGGGGCAGTGGGATCCTGGCATCAACGCCGTCAACTCGGACGGCGGCTATACCTATAAAAGCGGCACCTCCATGGCATCACCACATGTGGCCGGAGCAGCAGCATTAGTCAAGGAGGCCTTCCCCTATTTCACCGCTTATCATCTGCAGCAAACCCTGCTGACTACCGCCACCGATATGGGCGACCCCAGCACGTACGGCTGGGGCCTGATGAATGTAGGCAAGGCCGTGCAAGGGCCCGCGCAATTTACCCGCCTGTTTGACGTCGATACGCTGGGCTATCACTCCACCTTCGCCAATGACATCAAGGGCACAGGCGGCTTGCACAAGCGCGGCGCCGGCTCTTTGGAGCTGACGGGCAATAACAGCTATACCGGCGACACCACCGTCAGCGGTGGTCGTCTGGCCGTCAATGGCA